>NZ_CP047146.1:4017500-5502500 GCF_009834125.1 Streptomyces sp. GS7 | reverse complement strand
TGGAGATCAGCCTCAGCGTCTACAGCTCCACCGGACCGGCATACGGCCGCGACGAGGCGCTGCTGATCGACCCGCACGGCACCGTCCTGTGGACCTACCAGAAGGCCCACCCGGTCCCCGGCTCGGAGCCCTTCACCCCGGGCGACGGCAAGGTCCCGGTCGCCGCCACCCCGTACGGCCGTCTCGCCAACGTCATCTGCTACGACGCCGACTTCCCCGGCATGATGCGGGTTCCCGCCGACATCATGCTCGTGCCCTCCCACGACTGGGCGGAATACGGGCGTCCGCACACGCAGAAGGCCGCCCTCCGCGCCGTCGAGAGCGGCTACGCCCTCGTCCGCCAGGACGCCGAGGGCGTGGCGACCGCCTACGACAACCGCGGCCAAGTCCTCGCCACGACGGACTACTTCACCACCGGCCGGCAGACCACGGTGGCCTACGTGCCGACGCGCGGTGCCACCACCCTCTACGACCGCATCGGCGACACCTTCGCCTGGCTGTGCCTGGCCGCGGTGGCGGCGGTGCTCGCGACGGGGGTGCTGCGCGCCCGCTCACCGAGGGAGCGGATGGCGGCCCAGGGCGACCCGACGGGTGCGCCGGCAGGTGAAATGAGGTAGTGAGGTACCCCGCGGGAAGTGGGAAACGAGAGAGGAGGGGGCGACATGGTGTCCACCGACGGGCTGCTCGCCTTCGGGGTGATGTCGCTGCTGGTGATCGTGATACCGGGGCCCAGCGTGCTGTTCGTGATCGGCCGGGCGCTGGCCCACGGGCGCCGTACGGCACTGGCGACGGTGCTGGGCAACATGCTGGGCTCGTATCTGCTGGTGGCCGTCGTCGCGTTCGGCCTGGGCTCCCTCCTCGAACGGTCGCTGGCCCTGCTCCTGGTGGTGAAACTGGCGGGAGCGGCCTACCTCGTCTACCTCGGCGTGCAGGCCATCCGGCACCGTAAGGACCTCGCGGCCGGTGAGCCGGGGCCGGGTGGGCGCCCGGCGCGCGGCGATCTGCGGACCGTCGCGGACGGTATCGCGGTCGGCGTCACCAACCCCAAGGGCCTGATCTTCTTCGCCGCCGTGCTGCCCCAGTTCGTGCACCCCGCGGCGGGCGCGCTGCCCGCCCAGATGCTGCTGCTGGGCCTGGTCCCGATCGGCATCGGCCTGGTCACCGACACCCTCTGGGCCCTGACGGCCACCGCCGCCCGCACCTGGCTCGGCCGCTCCGACCGCCGGCTGTCGCTGGTCGGCGGCGCGGGCGGGCTGGCGATGATCGGGCTCGGGGTGACGGTGGCGGCCACCGGCCGCGCGGATTGACAGCGCCGCGCGGCCGCGCGCGGACGTGCTGTGGGCCGCGCTGGGCCGGTCCGCGGCGGACGCCGCCGACCCCGTGGCCCAACTGGCCAACACCCCGCTGACGGCCGACGACATCACCCGCCACCTTTACACCGCCGGCCGCCCCGACCCCGACCTGGTCATCCGCACCAGCGGCGAACAGCGGATGTCCAACTTCCTGCTCTGGCAGAGCGCTTACTCCGAGCTGTACTTCTGCGAGGCGTACTGGCCCGCGTTCCGCGAGATCGACTTCCTGCGCGCCCTGCGCAGCTACGCCGACCGGCAGCGCCGGTACGGCGGTTGAGGCGGCCCCGAGGGCCGGGGCCCGGGCCGGCACCGCACTCGTACGGGACCCGGCGGTGCGGTCACCGGGGTGCCGGCGGCTCCCCGGTGACGGCCACCTCGGCGGGCCGCAGCAGCCGGTCGCCGACCCGGTACCCCTGGCGCAGGACGGCATCGCAGACGGCGCGTTCGGCCCGTGCGGCGGGGGTGTAGGTGACGGCCTCGTGGAGGGCGGGGTCGAAGGGGTCGCCGAGCGCGGCGACGGACCGCAGGCCCAGGGCGGTCAGTTCCGCTTCGAAGACCCGGACGACGCGCCGGAACCCGCCGGTGACCTCGCCCTGGTCGGCGGCCTCGGCGATGGCGTCGAGCACCGGCAGCATCTGCGCCAGCACGTTGACCACGGCGATCTCGCCGATCGCCAGCCGGTCGCGGTGCACCCGCCGGCGGTAGTTGTCGAACTCCGCCTTCAGGCGCTGGAGGTCGGCCGTACGCTCCTGGAGCTCGGTCTGCAGCCGTTCGCTCTCCGGCTGTTCGGTGCCGAGCCCTCCGGCGGTCGGTCGCCGTGCTTCGGGAGGTGCCGGCCGTCCGGCGGCCGGGTCCGGGCCGGGCGATGCGGCGGTCCCGCGGCGGCGGTCCTCCGGCCGGTGCCCGACGAGCGCCAGCTGAGGGCGGGGGACGTGGCCGGCATCGGTCGGGCGGTTCATCGTCCGCTCCCTTCCTGCTTGTCGTCGTCGACGATCTCGGCGTCCACGACGTCGTCCTCGGCCTTGGCCTGGTGGCCCGGGTGCGCCCCGGCGCCGTCGGTGCCGCCCGTGGCCTGCGCGGCCTGGGCCTCGGCGTACATGGCCTGGCCCAGCTTCTGCGAGACGGTCGCGAGCTTCTCGGTGGCGGTGCGGATCTCGGCGGTGTTGTCACCCGCGGCGGACTCGGCCTTGAGCTTCTCCTTCAGCTCGCCGACGGCGGTCTCGACCTCGGTCTTGAGGTCGCCGGGGACCTTGTCCTCGTTGTCCTTGAGGAACTTCTCGGTCTGGTAGACCAGTTGCTCGCCCTGGTTGCGGGTCTCCGCGGCCTCCCGCTTGCGGCGGTCGTCCTCGGCGTACTGCTCGGCGTCGCGGACCATCCGGTCGATGTCGTCCTTCGGCAGCGAGGAGCCGCCGGTGACGGTCATCTTCTGCTCCTTGCCGGTGCCGAGGTCCTTGGCCGTGACGTGCATGATGCCGTTGGCGTCGATGTCGAAGGAGACCTCGATCTGCGGGACGCCGCGCGGGGCCGGCGGCAGACCGGTGAGCTGGAACATCCCGAGCTTCTTGTTGTACGCCGCGATCTCGCGCTCGCCCTGGTAGACCTGGATCTGCACGGACGGCTGGTTGTCCTCGGCCGTGGTGAAGATCTCGGAGCGCTTGGTCGGGATGGTCGTGTTGCGCTCGATGAGCTTGGTCATGATGCCGCCCTTGGTCTCGATGCCGAGGGACAGCGGGGTGACGTCCAGCAGGAGGACGTCCTTGACCTCGCCCTTGAGGACACCGGCCTGGAGCGTGGCGCCGATGGCGACGACCTCGTCCGGGTTGACGCCCTTGTGCGGGTCCTTGCCGGTCAGCTCCTTGACCAGCTCCGTCACCGCGGGCATCCGGGTCGAACCGCCGACCAGGATCACATGGTTGATGTCCGCGACCTTGATCCCCGCGTCGTCGATCGCGTTGTGGAACGGGGCCTTGCAGCGGTCGAGCAGGTCCGCGGTCATCTGCTCGAACTGGGCCCGGTTCAGCTTCTCGTCCAGATGCAGCGGGCCGTCCGGCGACGCGCTCAGGTAGGGGAGGTTGACGGTGGTCTCGGTGGCGGCCGACAGCTCGATCTTCGCCTTCTCGGCGGCCTCGCGCAGCCGCTGGGTGGCCATCTTGTCCTGCGACAGGTCGATGCCGTACGCGTTCTTGAACTGCTTGGTCAGGTGGTCGACGATCCGCTGGTCCCAGTCGTCGCCGCCCAGGTGCGTGTCGCCGTTGGTGGCCTTGACCTCGACGACGCCCTCGCCGATCTCCAGCAGCGAGACGTCGAAGGTGCCGCCACCGAGGTCGAAGACCAGAATGGTCTGGTCGTTCTCCTTGTCGAGGCCGTAGGCCAGGGCGGCGGCGGTCGGCTCGTTGACGATCCGCAGGACCTTGAGCCCGGCGATCTCGCCGGCCTCCTTGGTCGCGGTGCGCTGGGAGTCGTTGAAGTAGGCCGGGACGGTGACCACGGCGTCCGTCACGTCCTCGCCCAGATAGTCCTCGGCGTCCCGCTTGAGCTTCTGCAGCACCCGTGCGGAGATCTCCTGCGCGGTGTAGTGCTTGCCGTCGATATCGCCGCTCTCCGGGAAGCGCCACCGCGCGTCGCCCATGTGCCGCTTGACCGAGCGCACGGTGCGCTCGACGTTGGTCACGGCCTGGCGTTTGGCGATCTCGCCCACCAGGACCTCCCCGCCCTTGGCGAAGGCGACCACCGACGGGGTGGTCCGGGCGCCCTCGGCGTTGGTGATGACCGTGGGCTCACCGCCCTCCAGCACGCTGACCACCGAATTGGTCGTTCCGAGGTCGATACCGACTGCTCGCGTCATGGTCGTCTCCTCACCGTCGGGCCCGTTCCCGGCCCCGATCCGGGGCACGGCCTCTCACCTGCTGATACGGAGACCGGGTCCGCTCCCTCATCTGCATAAAACGTGCCCCGATCCCTGGCAAGATGCACCTTTTCGAAGCAAATATTCCGTATGTACCGAAAGTGGGCGGGTGGTCGCACGCTGTCACTGGGCGGGCGGATCCGCGGCCCCACCGACCGGGCCGGGGCGTACGGGCGCGGACCCCCGCCGGGGCGGTGGCGCACGAAGCGGGCCGGGGAGAAGGGATCGGCCCGCCGGGCCGCGGAGTTGGGGGGCGGCGGAGCTGCCGCTCCAGTGGCTGCGGATCGCCGCCCGGACGCGGATCGACGAGGCCGCCGGGCGCCCGCCGGCCCAGGGACTGATAGACCGCCCTCCGGAACGGGGACGGATCCGGCCATGACCATCCTCCTCGGCACCTCCGGCTGGCAGTACCGCGACTGGCGCGGCGTCCTCTACCCGCGGGACCGCCCGCAGCGGCTCTGGCTGGAGGAGTACGCGCGGCACTTCGCCACCGTCGAGAGCAACGCCGCCTTCTACCGGCTGCCCGAGGAGCGCACCTTCGCGGACTGGCGGGACCGGACGCCGGCGGGATTCGTGATGGCCGTCAAGGCCAGCCGCTATCTGACGCACATCAAGCGGCTGCGCACCCCGGAGGAGCCGGTCGGACGGCTGATGGCGCACGCCGCCCACCTCGGCGACCGGCTCGGCCCCGTACTGCTCCAGCTGCCGCCCACCCTGCACGCCGACGCCGGGCTGCTGGACGCCTGCCTCGGCTGCTTCCCCGCCGGGACCCGGGTCGCCGTCGAGCCCCGCCACGCCTCGTGGTGGACCGCGGAGATCCGTACGGTGCTGGAGTGCCACGGTGCCGCACTGTGCTGGGCGGACCGAGGCTCCCGGCCCGTGACGCCGCTGTGGCGGACCGCCGACTGGGGATATCTGCGCTTCCACGAGGGCCGGGCGGAGCCCTGGCCGCGCTACGGGCCGCAGGCGCTGGCCGCCTGGGTCCGGCGGATCGCCGCCACCTGGCCCGACCGGGCCGACGTCCATACGTACTTCAACAACGATCCCGGCGGGGCGGCCGTCCTCGACGCCGCGCGGTTCGCCCGCGCCGCTGCGGACGCGGGCCGCACGGTGAGCCGTGCCCCGGCCCCGGGCGGCCGCACCGGCTGACCGCGGCCGGTCTCCACGCCGCCCCCGCGCCCTCGGCAACGCCCACCGCCCGCCGGACGCCGCGCACTTGGCGCGCCGGCTCGCGAGCCGGCGCCGGGTCAGAGTTGCGTCAACGTCTTCGAACGCAATCCCGGTATTTGCCGCCGTGAAGTGACGATGTCCTGGAGGACCCGGCACGCCGACCGGTGCCGCGGGCCACCCCCTCGGCACCGACCGGCGTGCCGTCTATTTCCACAGAGGAGTACGTGATGTCACGGGGCAGCGACAGTGCCGGCGGGGCGGGGCCACGTCCCGGCCGGCTCAAGGTCTTTCTCGGGGCCGCCCCCGGGGTCGGCAAGACCTACCGGATGCTGGACGAGGGCCGGCGCAGGGCCGCCCGCGGCACGCACGTGGTGGTGGCCTTCGCCGAGTGCCACGGCCGCTCCGCCACGGAGGCCATGCTCGGCGGACTCGACGTGCTGCCGCGGGTGACCCGCCACCACCGGGGCGCGGACTTCACCGAACTCGACCTCGGACTGCTGCTGAAACTCCGCCCCGAAGTGGCGCTCATCGACGAACTGGCGCACACCAACGCGCCGGGCGGCCGGCACATCAAGCGCTGGCAGGACATCGAGGAGCTGCTGGCCGCGGGCATCGACGTGGTGGCCACGCTCAACATCCAGCACCTGGAGTCGCTCAGCGACGTCGCCGAGAAGATCACCGGGGTGCCGCAGTACGAGACCGTGCCCGACGAAGTCGTCCGCCGCGCCGACCAGATCGAGCTGGTCGACCTCCCCGCGGAGGGGCTCCGGCGCCGGATGGCGCACGGCAACATCTATCCGCCCGAGAAGGTCGACGCGGCGCTCTCGCACTACTTCCGGGTCGGCAACCTCACCGCGCTGCGCGAGCTGTCGCTGCTGTGGGTGGCCGGCCGGGTCGACGAGGCGCTGCGCAAGTACCGCTCCGAGCACGCCATAGGGCGGGTGTGGGAGACCCGGGAGCGCGTGGTGGTCGCGCTCACCGGCGGCCCGGAAGGTGCCACCCTGATCCGCCGCGCCGCCCGGATCGTGGACCGCTCCTCCGGCGGCGATCTGCTGGCCGTGCACATCACCCGCAGCGACGGCCTGGCCGGCTCCTCGCCCGCCGCGCTGGCCGGGCAGCGGCAGCTCACCGAGCGGGTCGGCGGCAGCTACCACTCGGTGGTCGGCGACGACGTCCCCACGGCGCTGCTGGACTTCGCCCGGGCGCAGAACGCCACCCAGCTCGTCGTCGGCGCCAGCCGCCGCGGCCGGCTCCGGCGGCTGCTGACGCCCCGCGGGGTGGGGGAGACCGTCGTGGCGCGCTCCGGCGACATCGACGTCCACACGGTCACCCACGAACACGCCGGCCAGGGAAGGAAACGAGCCACCCCCGGCAACGGACTGCCGCGCTCCCGGCGGGTGGCCGGGCCGGTGGCCGGTCTCGTCCTGCCCGTACTGCTGACGCTGCTGCTGCGCGGCGTCTCCGGCCCGCTGGCGCTCAACCTCACCAGCGAGGCGCTGCTGTTCCTGCTGACCGTGCTGGGCGTGGCCTGTATCGGCGGGGTGGTCTCCGCGCTGCTCGCCTCCGTGACCACCTCGCTGATCCTCAACTACTACTTCATCCCGCCCCAAGGCGAGTTCACCTTCGCCGAGGCGAACATCGTCGTCGCCCAGGCCGCGTTCACCATCGTCGCGGTGACCGTCGCCGCCATCGTCGACCGCTCGCTGCGGCTGAGCCGGCGGGCCGCGCGGGCGACCGCGGAGGCCGAGACCCTGACCTCGCTGGCCGGCGGCATCCTGCGCGGGGACCGGGCGGTCCCCGCGCTGCTGGAGCGCACCCGCGAGACCTTCGGTATGGACAGCATCGAACTGCGTCCCCGGCAGGAGGAGTTGGAGCACCGGACGGACGCCGTGTCCGAACCGGCGCGCACCTGGCGCGCGGACGACACCCACACCACCAAGATCGCGATAGGGGACGACGGCGAGCTGGTGCTCACCGGCCGCCGGCTGCCCGCGTCCGAGCACCGGGTGCTCACCGCCTTCGCCGCGCACCTGACCGCCGCCGTCGAGCGCGCCCGGCTCGCCGAGGCCGCCGCCGAGGTCGAACCGGTCAAGGCCGCCAACCGCATGCGCACCGCGCTGCTCGCCGCCGTCGGGCACGACCTGCGCACGCCACTTGCCGGCGGATGGGCGGCGGTCAGCTCGCTGCGCAGCAGCGATGTGGAGTTCTCCCCCGAGGACCGCGAGGAACTGCTCGCCACCGCCGAGGAGTCCCTGGCCAAGCTCAGCCGGCTGGTCGACAACCTCCTGGACATGAGCCGGCTCCAGGCGGGCGCGCTGACCCTGCGCCTGGAACCGGTCGCGTTCACCGACGTCCTGCCGTCCGCGCTCGACACCCTGCCCGACTCGCCCCCGCAGGCCCTCGTCCACGTCGTGACCCAGGGGCTGGACACCGCTCCCGACGTCCTCGCGGACCCGCCGCTGCTGGAGCGGGTCATCGCCAACCTGGTGGCCAACGCGGTCCGCCACTCGCCCGCCGGCCGCCCCGTCACCCTCGGCGCGAGCGCGCTCGGCGAGCGGGTGGAACTCCGGGTCATCGACCGCGGCCCGGGGATGCAACTCGCCGACTGGGAGCGGGCCTTCGAGCCCTTCCAGCGGCTCGGCGACACCGACAACACCACCGGCCTCGGCCTCGGCCTCGCCCTCTCCCGGGGCCTGACCGAGGCCATGGGCGGCACCCTGACCCCCGAGGACACCCCGGGCGGCGGCCTGACCATGGTCGTCTCCCTGCCGGCGGCACCGGCCCCGGTGGCGGCCTCCGCACAGGAGGGCCGCGTATGAGGCATCCGCCATGGATGAGGCATCCGGGGAGGGGGCGGCACGGCGCCGCTCAGGAGTCCGCCAGCCGGGTCTCCTCCAGATCGAGCGAACGCTGCAACCGGCGCCGGGTGGTGTCGCTGATGAGGTGGTCGTCGTGCAGCCGCTGCAGCTCCGCGGCCTCCACCGCGATCACGTCGCGGCGCAGCTGTCGGTAGGTCGCCGCCATGGACTCGACCGGATCGTCCTCGTCGAGCAGTTGGCGGGTGAGGTCGAGGCGGGTGGTCATCTCGCGGCGGAGGCGCACCACGAGGATGTCGGGGACCGCTTCCAGGTCGGCCATCTGCTCCAGATGCCGCAGACCGGCCAGCACGACCTGGTGCCGGGCCTCGGTCTCCTCGCGGCGGGTGTGGTCCGGCTCCAGCGCGATACCGGAGCGGCGGACGAGCGGGGCGAGGGTGAACCCCTGGGCGACCAGCGTGATCACGACGACGGACGTGGTCAGCACCAGGATCACCCCGCGCTGCGGGAAGCCCGTCCCGCCGTCGGTGGCCAGAGGTATGGACAGCGCCGCGGCCAGCGGCATCACCCCGCGGGTGCCGGCCCACGACGCGACCGCCGCGACCCGCCAGGAGGGTGTGCCCGCCGCCTGTTTGCGGTGCAGCACCGCGGACAGCGGGAACACCCACAGCATCCGCACCGTCATCAGCACCACGGCCAGCGCCGCCGCCTGCACCGGCCACAGCCGGTCCGCGTCCGTCAACGCCCGTATCAAAGACGGAAGTTCCAGTCCTATGAGGCTGAAGACCACGCTTTCCAGCAGGAAGACCACGGTGCCGTAGACCGCGTGCAGCTGGAGCCTTATGGGGGCGGTGGTCAGCCGGTGGCCGCGGCTGCCCAGCACCACGCCCGACACCACCACCGCGGTGACCCCGGACGTCCCGGCCGCCTCGGCGAGGACGTACGCCGCGTACGGGGTGACCAGGGCGATCACGGTCTCCAGGACCGGGTCCACGGTGCGCCGCCGGATCAGCGCCACCGCCCCGGCGACCGCCAGCCCCACCAGCCCGCCGCCGCCCGCCAGTGTCAGGAACTGCCCGCCGGCCGCCTGCCAGGTCACCACACCCGACGCCGCGGCGACCGACACCGCCACGCGGAACAGCACCAGCGACGTGGCGTCGTTGAACAGGCTCTCGGCCTGCACCAGCACCTGTATACGGGGCGGCAGCGCCAGCCGCCGGCCCAGCGCGGTCACCGCCACCGGATCGGTGCTCGCCAGCACCGCACCGAGGACGAACGCGCCACTCAGGGGGAGCGGCGTCAGCAGCGAGGCCACCGCCGCCACCGCCGCCGCGGAGAACAGCACCAGCCCGACGGCGAGCACCGTCACCGGCCGCCACACGGCCTTCAGATCCCGCCCGGACAACTCCTCCGCCGACGCGTACAACAGCGGCGGCAGCACCACCGTCCCGATCACCTCGGGCGTCACATGGACGTCGGGCACCCCGGGCAGCGTGCCCACCACCAGGCCGGCCACCACCAGCAGCGACGGGGCGGGGATGCGCCAGCGCCGGGCGCCGGTGGCCACCGCCGTCGCGAGCACCACCAGGAAGAGCACGGTAGCGACACTGTGCACGGAGCGCCCCCTCGACCACCGGAAAACCGCAGGCTGTTCTCTGTGCCGACCAGACTTCCCGGCGCTCCGCGGTCACCCTATCGGCCGAGCGCCGCCGGGGCAGCGCCGCGGCGGCGGAAAACCGACTGATCAGGGCCGGGACCGGCCGCATTCCGTACATTCAGGTCAGGGTCGCGGCCGCGATCCCGGGTCAGGGAAACGTCAATGTCCCGGCGTTTCCGCACGGCCCGGGCCGGCCGGTGTGACCATGGCCCCCTGCAGAACGGTGAGGGAGGGGCCTTCGGTGGCGTCGAGTGCTGTCGCGGCGGACCCACCGGGCGTCCGGCCGGGGAGACTCAAGGTGTTCCTCGGCGCGGCGCCCGGGGTCGGCAAGACCTACCGGATGCTCGACGAGGGCCGCCGGCGCGCCCGCCGCGGCACCGACGTCGTGGTGGCCTACGCCGAGTGCCACTCCCGGCCGCACACCGAGGAGATGCTCGACGGACTGGAGGTCCTCCCGCGGCTGCAACGCCCCTACCGCGGCGCGGTCTTCGGTGAACTCGACCTGGACGCGGTTCTCGCCCGCCGCCCCGCGGTCGCCCTCGTCGACGAGCTGCCGCACACCAACATCCCCGGCGGACGGAACGCCAAGCGGTGGCAGGACGTCGAAGAGCTGCTGGCCGCCGGGGTCGACGTCGTCACCACCGTCAACGTCCAGCATCTGGAATCGCTCAACGACGTCGTGGAGAAGATCACCGGGGTCCCGCAGCGGGAGACCGTACCCGACGAAGTGGTCCGCCGCGCCCACCAGATCGAACTCGTCGACATGCCCGCCGAGGCGCTGCGCCGGCGGATGGCGCACGGCAACGTCTACCAGCCGGAGAAGATCGACGCCGCCCTCTCGCACTACTTCCGCGTCGGCAACCTGACCGCCCTGCGGGAGCTGGCCCTGCTGTGGGTCGCCGGCCGGGTGGACGAGACCCTCCAGAAGTACCGCTCCGAGCACGGCATCGGCACCGTGTGGGAGACCCGCGAACGCGTCGTGGTCGCGCTCACCGGAGGCCCCGAGGGCACCACCCTGATCCGCCGCGCCGAACGCATCGCGGACCGCTCCTCCGGCGGCGATCTGCTCGCCGTGCACGTCGCCCGCAGCGACGGACTCGCCGACGCCTCACCCGCCGCGCTCGCCAGGCAGCGCGCCCTCGTCGAAAGCCTCGGCGGCACCTACCACTCCGTCGTCGGCGATCATGTGCCCACCGCCCTGCTGGACTTCGCACGCGCCGAGAACGCCACCCAGCTGGTCCTGGGCACCAGCCGCCGCGGCTGGTTCTCCCGGCTGCTGGCGTCCCACGGCATCGGGGAGACCACCGTCGAGCTGTCCGGTGACATCGACGTCCACATGGTCACCCACGAACGCTCCGGCCGCGGCCGCCGGCTGCCGATCCCCGGCCGGCTGCTGCCCCGCTCGCGCCGGACCGCCGGCCCGGTGGCCGGCCTGCTGCTCCCGCTCCTGCTCACCGCCGCCCTCGCCAACACCCGCGGCACCCTCAACCTGACCAGCGAGGCGCTGCTCTACCTGGTCACCGTGGTCGGTGTGGCCTGCTTCGGCGGGGTGGTCTCCGCGCTGCTCGCCTCGCTCACCGCCTCGCTGCTGCTGAACTACTACTTCATCCCGCCCGTCCGCGAGTTCACCATCACGCAACCCAACAACGCCCTGGCCCTCGTGGTCTTCGCGGGCGTCGCCGTCACCGTCGCCGCCATCGTCGATCGCTCGCTGCGGCTCTCCCGGCGCGCGGCCAGCGCCACCGCCGAGGCCGAGACGCTGTCCTCCATGGCCGGCAACATCCTGCGCGGCGACCAGGCGGTCTCCCGGCTGCTGGAGCACACCCGCGAGACCTTCGGCATGGAGTCCGCCGAACTCGTCCCGCGCGTCGACCAGGAGACCGAGGCACCGGACGACGTCGAGGGCACCGTGAAGGTACCCGCCGGACCGGACCGCCTCCTCGTCCTCCGGGGCCGCACCCTGCCCGCCTCCGAACACCGGGTGCTGACCGCCTTCGCCGCCCACCTCGCCGCCGCCCTGGACCACGCCCGCCTCACCGAAGCCGCCGCCGAGGTCGAACCCGTGAAGGCCGCCGACCGGATGCGCACCGCGCTGCTCGCCGCCGTCAGCCACGACCTGCGCACCCCCCTGGCCAGCGGACGGGCCGCCGTCAGCTCGCTGCGCAGCACGGAGGTGGAGTTCACCGCGGACGAGCGCGGGGAACTGCTCGCCACGGCCGAGGAGTCGCTGATCGAGCTCAACCGCCTGGTGGACAACCTCCTCGACATGAGCCGCCTCCGGGCCGGCGCGCTGACCCTGCACCTCCAACCCACCGCCTTCGCCGACGTGTTCCCCCTGGCACTCGACACCCTCGCCGCGACGCCCGTGCCGATCCGCTCCCAGGGCCTGGACGAGATCTGCGACGTCTTCGCCGACCCGCCGCTCCTGGAGCGGGTCATCGCCAACCTCGTCACCAACGCCGTACGGCACTCCACCGACGGGCAGAGCGTGCTGATCACCGCAAGTTCGCTGGGCCCCTGGGTCGAACTGCGGGTCGTCGACCGCGGCCCCGGCCTGCAACCGGGGGACCGCGACCGGATCTTCGTCCCCTTCCAGCGCCTGGGCGACAACGACAACACCAGCGGCCTCGGCCTCGGCCTCGCGCTCTCCCGCGGCCTGACCGAAGCCATGGGCGGCACCCTGACCCCCGAGGACACCCCCGGCGGCGGCCTCACCATGGTCCTCTCGCTGCGCGCCGCCCGCCCGGCGGACACCCCGGACGGAGCCGCATGGCTGTCGGAGCGCTAGCGGTACTCGCCGGCTTCACCGCGTTCGGCGGCCTGGTCGCCGCGCTGGCGGGCGCCTACGGCCTGCGCCAGGCCCGGCGGCTGACCCGGACCGGAGTGCGGGCCCGGGCCCTGGTCAAGCTCCCGCCTGGCCCGGCCGCCGGGGAAGTGCCGCCACCGCGCCCGCTCCTCCAGTTCACCACCGACGACGGCCGGGTGATGGAGATCGTCTGCCCGGCACCGTCCACCCGCCGGCACCCGCTGCGCGACGGCGAGGAGGTGTCCGTCACCTACGACCCGGCCGACCCGCGCACCGCCCTCGTCCGCGGCCGGGAACGCCTTGCCCTGGAACGCGCCTTCCTCACCGCCGGCACCCTCATCGCGGCGCTCTCCCTCGCCCTGCTCGCCGTCGCGCTCCTCGCGGGGTAGGGCCCGCCCCACCACAGGCCCCGGGCGATCGGGCCATCGATCCTCCCGCGCGGTGCCGTCGCGAGGGTCAGCACGTCGCCCCGGCAACTTCCACTCGCACGCGCGCTTCTCCTGGGTCCTGCGCCTCCCTGTGAGCCGCGCACCCGGCGGCCTGCCCATCGTCCGGGTCCTGGCCAACCCTCGTACGGCGCGTCCCGCGCCGCTCCGTGCCACGCAGGGGAACCATCGACGGCAGCCGCCCACCGGGCCCACCACGCCGAGGAGTTGCCCCGTGCCCCGTGTCTCCGTCGTCCTGTACACCTCCGATCTGCGGCTGCACGACCATCCGCCGCTGCGCGCCGCCCTCGGCTCCGCCGACCTGGTGGTGCCGCTGTTCGTCCGCGACGACGCCATCGCCGCGGCGGGGTTCGCCACCCCCAACAGGCAGGCGTTCCTCGCCGATTGCCTCAGCGGGCTCGACGCCGGGCTCCGCGAGCGCGGCGGGCGGCTCGTGGTGCGCTCGGGCAGCCTCGTCGAGCAGGTGGGCCGGGTGGCCGCCGAGGCCGGGGCCGGCGAGGTGCACCTGGCGGCCGGCGTCAGCGCCTACGCCACCCGCCGCGAGGAGCGGCTGCGGCGGGCGCTGGAGGCCGACGGGCGCCGGCTGCACGTCCACGACACGGTGATCACCGCACTCGCGCCCGGCGCGGTCGCCCCGGCGGCGGCCGACCACTTCGCCGTCTTCACCCCGTACTTCCGACGTTGGTCCGGGCAGCGGCTGCGCGAGGCGCTGGCCGCACCGCGCACCGTACCGGTACCCGGCCACATCGACTCCGAGCCGCTGCCCACCGCCGCCGGCCTGCCGGGGGTGTCGCCGGGGCTGGCCGCGGGCGGCGAGGCGGCGGGCAGAAAGCGGCTGGCCGCCTGGCTGCGCGGCGGCCTGGACGCCTACGAGGACCGCCACGACGACCTCGGCGGCGACGCCACCTCGCGGCTCTCCCCACATCTGCACTTCGGCACCCTGTCGCCCGTCGAACTCGTTCACCGCGCCCGCCGGCACGGCGGCCCCGGCGCCGACGCCTTCGTACGGCAGCTCGCCTGGCGGGACTTCCACCATCAGGTCCTCGCCGCCCGCCCCGACGCGGCGGCCGTCGACTACCGCACCCGGCACGACCGCTGGCGCACCGAGGACACCGCCGGGGACGAGATCGCCGCCTGGAAGGAGGGCCGCACCGGCTATCCGGTGATCGACGCGGCGATGCGCCAACTGCTGCACGAGGGCTGGATGCACAACCGCGCCCGGCTGCTCACCGCGAGCTTCCTGAGCAAGACGCTGTACGTGGACTGGCGGATCGGCGCGCGCCACTTCCTGGAGCTGCTGGTCGACGGCGATATCGCCAACAACCAGCTCAACTGGCAGTGGGTGGCCGGCACCGGCACCGACTCCCGCTACAACCGCATCCTCAACCCCCTCGTCCAGGCTCGGCGCCACGACCCGGACGGGGAGTACGTACGCCGCTGGGTACCCGAACTCGCCGCTCTGGCGGGCCCGTTGGTCCATGAACCATGGAAGCTGCCGCACTCCGCACGCGCCGGGTACGGCTACCCCGCCCCCGTCGTCGACCTCGCCGACGGCCTCACCCGCTTCCGGCGCGCCCGCGGGCTCGGCTGACCACCGCACCCCCGGAACCCCCGCCTGCTCGCGGCCGCCGCTCGCTACTCTGGATGATCTCCGGGCCGCGGCCCGCCGATCCGTCCCCCACACCCCGTTGGAAGCAGCCGCATGACTCCGTCGGACATCAGCCGGGCCCCGGCCCACACCCAACTCCAGGCCCTGGCCGCGCGCACGGTCTCCAGCCGGGAACTCCTGGACCTGCACCTCGACCGGATAGCCGGGTCGCCCCTGAACGCCGTGATCGCCCTCGACCCGGAGGCCGCCCGCGGCGCCGCGCACGCCGCCGACCAACGGCGCGCCAACGGCCGTCCCGGCGGCCCGCTCGACGGCCTGCCGATGACCGTCAAGGACTCCTTCGAGACCCGGGGCCTGCGCACCGCCTCCGGATCGCCGGACCTGCGCGACCACCTCCCGCAGCGCGACGCGGACGCCGTCGCCCGGCTCCGGACCGCGGGCGCGATCATCATGGGCAAGACCAACCTGCCCGCGTACTGCCAGGACCTGCACACGGACAACGCCCTCTTCGGCGCGACCCGCAACCCGCACCACCCCGAGCGGACGGCGGGCGGCTCGTCCGGCGGTCCGGCCGCCGCGGTCGCCGCCCACCTCACCCCGCTCGAACTCGGCAGCGACCTCGCCGGGTCGCTCCGCCTGCCCGCCCACTACTGCGGCGTCCACGCCCTGCGCCCGACCCACGGCCTCATCCCTTCCCGCGGCCACATCCCGCGCCCGCCGGGCTGGCTCACCAGCAGCGACCTGCTCACCCCGGGCCCGCTGGCCCGGCACCCCCGGGACCTGCGGATCGCCCTGGACGTGCTGGCCGGCCCCGCCGAAGCCGACGCGGTCGCCTGGCGCCTGGAACTGCCCGCCCCCGCCCACGAGCGGATCGCCGACTACCGCATCGGCGTCTGGTCCGACGACGCGCACTGCCCGGTCGACACCGCCACCCGCACGCTGGTGGAAGACCTGGCGCAACGCCTCCGCGGCGCCGGCGCCCGGATCGACACCGACGACCGCCCCGTGGACCTGCCGGGTTCGGACACGCTCTTCCAGCGCCTGCTGCACGCCAACGCCGCCGGCACCGCCGAGGACGACGCCTTCCGGCGCGACTGCGACGAGGCCGCGCAGCTCCCACCCGAAGACGCCTCCCCGCGCGCGCAGTTCCTGCGGCTGCGGACCCAGCGGCACCGCGACTGGATCCGGGCGAACGAGGACCGGGCCCGGATGCGGGAGGGCTGGGCGGCGTACTTCCGCCGCCACGACGCCCTGATCACCCCGGCCGCCCCCACCGCGGCCATCGGACAGGGCGCCCGCTCGCTCACCGTCGACGGCCGGGAGCGCGGCTTCTTCGACCAGACCGGCTGGCTCAACCTCGCCGGCCACATGGGCCTGCCCGCCGCCGTCGTCCCGCTGGGCACCGACCCGGACGGCCTCCCCCTCGCCGTCCAGATCATCGGCCCCCGCCTCGCCGACCGCACCGTCCTGGACCTGGCCGAACGCATCGGCGGAAGCTGAGCCGCCGGGCCGCCCCTATGATCCGGGATCGGCCCCCGGCGTCCGCGTGGCGAGCCGCAGCGCCGCCGTGCGCAGGTCGTCGCGCGGGCGGCCGGCGGTGAGTTCGTGCAGCGCGACGTCGGCGACGGCGGCGACGAGCAGCGCGGCGACCGGCTCGGCCGGCCGCCAGCCGAGTGCGGCGAGGTCCGCCGCCGCCATACCGGCGAACGCGTCGTTGCGCGCCGCCACCTGCGGGCCGAGCGCGGCATCCGTACGGGCCTGTACCAGCAGCGCCTTGGTCGCCGGCTGGGTGAGGCAGCCGTCGAGGTAGGCGCCGATCCCCGCGGCCAACCGGTCCGGCCCCGGCGGCAGTCCGCCGATCGCCGCCTCGACCCGCGCCGTCAGCTCGTCGTGGAAGACGGCGTGCAGCGCGACGAGATAGTGGGTGCGGGTGGGCCAGTGCTGGTAGAAGCTGCCCTTGGCCATGCCCGCCGCGCCGACTATGGCGTTGACCGACAGCCGGGACAGATCCTCCCCGGCCAGCAACCGCCGGCCGGCATCGAGCAGCGACCTGCGCCCCGGTTCAGCCGGCCGCACCGTCAACCCCCGTCGCGGAGGGCGTGTGTTGGCGCAGGAAGGGGATGACCTCGGCGAGGAACTCCCGCGGCCGTTCGCTGAACGGCTCGTGTCCCGTGGCCAGCAGCACGCTCCGGGCGTGGGGGAGTGCGCGCCGCGCCCGGCGGCCGTCGACGGCGGCGGACAGGACCGGGTCCCGCCGCCCCCACACCAGCAGTGTCGGCGCCGTCCACCCGCCGACCGGGTCGGCCGGGCCGGTGAGATCGCACCGCGGGTCGGCGAAGCTGCGCCACAGCGCGCAGTGCACCGCGAGCCGCCGCGGCTCGTGCCGCAGCCGCCGGGCGCGGGCGTAGGTGGCGCGGGCGCTCGGGGTGCGCAGCCCACCCAGATAGGCCCGTGCCAGCGGGGCGACCAGCATCCGGGCAAAGAACTGACGTCCCATCACCTGACGGCAGAAGAACCGGGTCGCCGCGTTCTGCGGGGTGAACCCGGCCGGGTCCACCAGGATCACCCCGTCGACCGCGTCCGCCCGGCGCTGCGCCAGCCGGGCCGCGGCATAGCCGCCCACGCTGTTGCCCAGCACGCACACCCGGCGGATCCCGTGGCGGGCGGCCAGGGCGTCGAGCACGTCCTCGGCGGTGGCCACCAGCCCGTCGGCGGTCACCCGGTGCGGATCGGCCGCCGTGGACTGCCCGTATCCGGGCCAGTCCACGGTCACCACCCGCCACTCCCGCGCCAGCACCGGAGCGACCGCCGCGAAGTCCCGGCTGTCACCCGGGTTGGCGTGCAGAAGCAACAACACCGGTGCGTCGCATCCCTGGTGACCGTCCGTCATGCGCACCGCGACCTCGCCCAGCGCCGTGGACACGGTGAACGCCAACGCCCCCTCGATCAACGGGACTTCCATGGCGATACCTCCCTCATGGTGGAACCTCCTTGCCGGTCGCGCCGCACACGCTAGCGATGACCGACCGGTCGGTCAACGCCCTTCCGGGATCTCCCGCCGACCCCCGCCACCGCCCGACACCGGGCCCGGACGAACGCCGGGTCCGGCCGGCGGGCGCCGACCGGACCCGGGCAAAAGCCCCGCGCCGCCTCAGGCCCTGGCCAGCTTCCGCCGCCGGCTCAGCAGGACCCCGGTGCGGGCCAGCACCATCGCCAGCGACATGAAGACGAAGGTGTTGGCGTACACGTCCTGTCCGCTGAGTTCGTAGTCGATGCTGAACGTGACGATCCCCTGGGCGAACCAGTGCTCCGACCCGTACGCGAACAGCACCCGCGAGCCGGAGATGGCGATCCACAGCACCGCGTAGCCGATCCCGCCCGTGGTGTACACACTGCCGTCGGCGGCGCGGTCGGCGGGCAGCAGCGCACCCGCTATCAGCCCGCAGATCACGCCGATGCCGATCCCGGCGAGCTGCATCGAGACGTCGTTCCCGCCGGTCGGCAGCGAATGCACGAAGAGCCCGATGACCACGGCGACCGCGATCAGGGACCGCAGCATCCGCATGTTGGTCAGCCGCCGGTGACCGAGATCGGTGGCGAGGATGATGCCGAGAATCGTCACGCTGGCGATCAGCGCGGTCACGAACGGAGTGAACAACGTCGACGTCGTGTTCATGGAATGCGAGGTCTCCCCTGGTATTTGGCGCGTGTTCCCCTGCGCCGACGCCCTCGACGCTACGGCCGCACGGCGTCCCCCGGCGTCGACCGACCGACGGGACCGGCTGTCCACCGACCGGTGGACACCGGCCGTCGCCGGGGTGGTAGGACTGGGCGGGTGCGCACATACACCCAGGGGAACGGCGAGGGCCATGCTCCCGAGGCACGCAACCGCTGGTTCGGCCTCTGGGACGGGTACTTCGCCGTCAGTTACGCCGTCACCACCGTCCTGCTCTTCACCACCGGCGGCGACCCGTTCCGGCGCGCCCTCGCCATCGGCGCACTGACCCTGGCCATCCCGTGGTACGCGGCGCTCGGCCGCGGCCTGATGCTGCAGAGCCAGGCCGGCCGCACCGCCGGCCCGCGCCATCTCACCTTCGCGGCCGGGCTCTTCCTCCTCTTCGCCACGGCCACGGCGTGCGCCGTCGGCGGGTCCTTCGCGCTGTTCGCCGTCGTCCCGATGCTGATCATGTCGCTGCCCACCGCGCCCGCGGTCGCGACCGCCTCACTGGCCAACCTCACCCCGCCGGCGCTGGTCTGGCTGACCGGCGGTGACTGGCGCGGAGTGCTGCCGCTCGCCCTCCTCGGCATCGCCCTCTCCGTACTGCTGGGCCAGTGGATCACCAAGGTGGTGCGGCAGAGCAGGGAACGGGGTGAGCTGATCGCGGAGCTGCACCACAGCCGCGAGCAGCTCTCCGAGATGTCCCGCCAGGCCGGTATCGCCGCTGAACGCGAGCGGCTGGCCCGGGAGATCCACGACACCCTGGCCCAGGGTCTGACCAGCATCATCACCCTCGTACAGGCCGCCGAATCGGAGCTGGTGAGCCAACCGGAGCTGGCCGCCCGGCACCTGGCGCTGACCGGCCGGGTGGCCCGCGAGAGCCTGGCCGAGGCACGGGACTTCGTCGCCGCCCGCACCCCGCCCGCCCTGCGCGAGAGCTCCCTGGCACGGGCGATCCGCCGGCAGGCCGACACCCTGTCCGAGCAGACCGGACTGACCGTGCGCTGCACCGTCGAGGGCACCGACCGACCGGTACCGATGCCCGCCGCCGTGGTGCTGCTGCGGTCCGCGCAGGAGTCCCTGGCCAACGTCCGCAAGCACGCCGACGGCGCCCGCACCGTGGCCGTCGCCCTGGCCTACGAGCCGCACGCGGTCCGCCTCACCGTCACGGACGACGGCGCGGGCTTCGCCGTGGCCCAGGACCAGGCGGACCACGACCACGCGGGCCAGGACCACACGGGCTACGGGCTCCGCGGGATGCGGGCCCGCGCCGCGGAGATCGACGGACGCGCTACTGTCGACAGCCGCCCCGGTCAGGGCACCACCGTCACGATCACGGTGCCCGCGGACCCGGTGGCCGGGCCGGAGCCCGCCGACGGCGCGGGCGGGTCGTGACCCGGCAGCGCACCCCACGCACCGGGCGACCGGCGGGGCGACCGGCGGCGCGACAGGCGGACGAGGAACGCGGACAAGGAACAAGGGCGCGGGGAGCGATGACGAACCACACGGTGTGCGGCGACACGGCGGCGGACCACACGATCCGGGTCCTGCTGGCGGACGACCACCCGGTCGTCCGCGAGGGACTGTCCGCCATGCTGGAGTCCGCCCCGGACATCACCGTCGCCGGACAGGCCGCATCCGGTGAGGAGGCCGTGACCCTCGCGGTACGGCTGCGACCGGACATCGTGCTGCTCGACCTGCGGATGGGCGGGATGGACGGCGTCGAGGCCACCGGTCACATCCTGCGCCAGGCGCCCGGCAGCAAGGTCGTCATCGTCACCACCTACGAGAGCGACACGGACATCCTGCGCGCCGTGGAGGAGGGCGCGGCCGGCTATCTGCTCAAGGGGAGCACCCGGGCGGAACTCGTCGACGCCGTGCGGGCGGCAGCCCGCGGCGAGACCGTGCTGACCCCGTCGCTCGCCCCCAAGCTGTTCCGCCCGCGGACCGTGGAGACCCCGCCGCTCTCCGACCGGGAGACCGAAGTGCTGCGGCTGGTCGGCCAGGGCCTCACCAACGCGGCGATCGGCGCGCGGCTGTTCATCGGCGAGGCCACCGTGAAGACGCACCTGCTGCGCGCCTACCGGAAACTGGACGTGACGGACCGGACCGCCGCCGTCGTCACCGCCCTGGAACGCGGCCTGATCTGACCGCCCGGGGGCGCCAACCCGGCTGCGTCATGGCCAGGGACCCGGTGAACTCCATTGCCATTGCCCTGAGTTGCCCCCGCCTCCGCCGGAAGGAGCGTCACCCGGCCGGCCTCGGGCTTCCCGTTCGCCGTCCGGTACGGTCGCGCACACCGCGGTGGGCCCGTGCCGTGGGGGAGCCCGATGGCTCTTCACCGGTACTCGTTAGGATCGGCGCATGCCGAAACATCTGTTATTCATGACCCTTGGTGGCCACGGGCACGTCAACCCCACGTTGCCCTTGGTCGAGGAACTCGTGCGGCGAGGGCACCGCGTGGACTACGCCACCAGCGTGGACCATTCCGAAGCGGTCATCGGAGCCGGCGCCCGCTGGGTGGAACTGCCGAAGCGGGACTGGGGGGCGCCGCCCCGCAACTTCGGGCCCGAGGCGTTCGGTGAATTCATGCGAAGCCTCTTCGGGGCGATGCGGGCGGCCTATCCGGTCCTGCGCGAGCACTGCGTCGCCGAGAAGCCGGACGCGATCTGCTACGACGCGATGAACTGGCCGCCCCGGGTCCTCGCCGAGGAGCTGGGCCTGCCCGCCGTCCGCACCATACCGAACCTCGCCTCCAACGAGTCGTATTCGCTGTTCGCCGAGGTCATGGACCAACTCGGCGAGGAGAATCCGGCCATCGCCGCGATCGCCGAAGCCTGTGCGGAGTTCTCCGCGGAGTACGGGGTGACCCTCGACCCGGCGAGCCTGCTGGACGCGACCGAGAAGCTGAACCTGGTGTTCATACCCCGGGAGTTCCAGTTCGCCGGCGAGACCTTCGACGAGAGCTTCCACTTCCTGGGTCCCTCGCTGGGCAGCCGGGAGCACGCCGAAACGTGGGCGCCGGCCGACCCCGAGGCCCCCGTTCTGTACATATCTCTGGGCACGGTCTTCAACGACCGGCCCGAGTTCTACCGCACCTGCCTCGACGCCTTCGGCGACGGCCCCTACCAAGTGGCCATGACCGTGGGCGGTCTGGACATCTCCCTGCTGGGCGACATCCCGGCCAACTTCGACGTCCGGCCGCACTTCCCGCAGCCCGCCGTGCTTCAGCGGGCCGCCGCCTTCGTCTCGCACACCGGGATGAACTCCACGATGGAGGCGCTGTATTACGGCGTCGGGCTGATCGCCGTCCCGCAGATGCCCGAACAGGCCGCCAACGCCGGGCGGGCGGCCGAACTGGGCTGCGGTGAGCAGCTGGACTCCGCCACCGTGACCGCCGAGGAGCTGCGCGCGGCCGTCGACCGGGTCGCGGCATCCCCCGCGATCCGCGCCAACCTCGACCGGATGCAGAAGGTCGTCCGGGAGGGCGGCGGCGCCGTCCGCGGCGCGGACGTCATCGAGGAGTACCTCCGCTAGCGGCGCGGCGACGCCGGGCGCGCGGGGGCGCCACCGCCCCGCCGCACGGCGTCGCCCTGCACCGGCGGTGCGCGTGGCGCATTACGAGTTACCCACGAGTATCTTTGGCCGATCATCGTCTCACCAGGGCCGATGGCGCCCCCGTACGCTCCCAACCACCGCACCGGATGGGTGTCACTGTGACACCGCGGTCAGATCCCGATGGAGCATCGATGGCGCGATCCCGCCGTACCGCCGGCCGTCCCCAGGACCGGCACCGGACGACAACCGCCGTGCTGGTCACGGCCCTTGCCCTCAGCGGCAGCCTCGTCACCACCCCGGCGTCAGCCGCCGCCCACCCCGGCCCGCGGACCGCGCACGCCGCCGCACAGGCCGCACGGGCCTTTCGCCTGGCCGACATCCCGATGAAGGACGGCACCGTCCTCAAGGCCGATGTCTTCACCCCCGCACCCGGCACCCCGGGCGCCGACCGCCACGGCCGTTACCCGCTCGTCGTCCAGCCGGCCAGCTGGGGCCAGAACGACCTGGAGTACGTGGCACAGGGCAGGCAACTGGCCGCCGAGGGCTATGTCGCCGTCACGTACACCGTGCGCGGCTTCTGGGGCTCCGGGGGGCAGATCGACGTCGCGGGGGCCAAGGACGTCGGTGACGTGTCCGGGGTCATCGACTGGGCCCTCGCCCACACCCCGGCCGACCCGCAGCGCATCGGCATGGTGGGGCTCTCCCTCGGCGGCGGCCTCACCCTCATGGGCGCCGCCTTCGACCCGCGGGTCAAGGCCGTTGCCGCGCTGAGCGGTTGGGGAGACCTGGTGGACTCGCTCTACAGCGGGCAGACGCGACACCTCCAGGCCGCCGCGCTGCTCCACGCCATCCAGATGCCCACCGGCCGCCCGAGCCCGGAGTTCTCGCGAATGCTGGCGGACCTGTACGCCGACCGCGACATCCCCCAGGTCGTCGCCTGGGCGCACAAGCGGTCCCCGGCCACGTACGTGGACCGGATCAACGCCCACGGCACGGCCGTCTTCATGGCCAACGCCTGGGGCGACAGCATCTTCAACCCCAGCCAGATGACCGCCTTCTACCAGCGCCTCACCGTCCCGAAGCACCTCGAACTCCGTCCCGGCGACCACGCCACACAGGAGCTGACCAGCCTGCTCGGGCTGCACAACGCCACCTGGACGAGCGCCCGCCACTGGCTCGACCAGCACCTCAAGGGCGGCGGGACCGACGGCGGTTCCCAGGGGGCGGGGGCGGTGCGCCTCCAGGTCAGGCGGAGCGGCGCCGAGGAGAGCTACCCGGACTGGCGGGCCGTCAGCTCCCGTACCGCGCGCCTCCGGCTGGGCGACCCGAACGTCCACGGCACCGGTTCGCTCGGCACCAAGGCCGCCGCGGGGAGCGGATGGAACAAGGAGGTCGCCGGCGGCACCGACTCGGGCGCGGACGGCGGCATCGCCGAACTGTCCGGCGCGCTCGACCAGTTCACCGGCCTGCCGCCGACCGTCCTGGTGCCGCTGCTGTCCCGCAGGTCCGCCGCCGTATGGCAGTCGGAGCCGGACGCGGCACCGCAGCGGATACGCGGTGCCGTACGGCTGCACACGCGGATCACCGCGTCCGCACCGCAGGGCACGGTCTTCGCCTACCTCTACGACGTGGACGCGCTCGGTGTGGGCAAGCTGATCTCCCACGCCCCGCAGGGCTGGTCCGGGCAGACCCCCGGGCGCGCCTTCCCACTGGACGTCTCGCTCTTCGCCACCGCGTACGACGTGCCCGCCGGACACCGGCTGGCGCTGGTCCTGGACACCAAGGACCCGCTGTACGGCGGCCGTACGCCGAGCGGGAGCAGCGTGTCGTTCGGCGCGACGGCGGCCGACCCGTCCCAGCTGACCGTGCCCCTGCGCTGACGCCCACGGCCGGGGCCGCACCCGGCCGACTCCCCGGTCCGCGGACTCGCGGCCGCGGCGCGGCTACGCCGGCGCCGCGACCCGGTCCGCGGACCGGGCCTGGTCGAAGACCTGGACGTTCTTGATGCCGCCGGCGAAGAAGTCGACGGGCCGGCCGTCGAGGGCGGCGCGGCCGATGCTGCCGGTCGGGGTGAACTCCACCGCGGAGGGCGCCTGACCAGCCGTCATGGCCGTTACGCCGGACCGCGTACGGGGCGGGGAGGGGCGTCCGCCCGGAACGCACTTCCCCGCCCCTCAGGTCAGCAGGCGCCCAGGTCCTGCCACACCCCGGACCCGCCGGCGGAGGGGGCCTCGCCCTGTGTCCACCACTTGGCCTTCCAGGTATGGCCGTTGTACGACACGGTGTCACCGCCCACGTAGACGGTGCCCGCGCTGTAGGCCGCGGCGGTACAACTGCCCTGACTCGGCGGCGTGGTGGGCGGGGGAGTGGTGGGTGGCGGCGTGCCGGGCGGGGTGGCCCCGGCGAACTTCACCGAGTACTTGGTGAAGTCGTACGCGCCCTGCGGCACGCTGCTGCACGTGCCGGACGTCTTGCCGTTGTCGTCCGGCGGCGAGCACTGCCGGTCCCGGTTGACGGACCAGTTGGTGAAGCGCGCCATGTGGTGGGAGGTCGCGAAGTCCAGCACCGTCTGGAAGTCCGCCTGGGTGAAGTACTCGCCGGTGTCGCTACGGCCGTTCATCTGCGAGATGCCCTCGTGGGCGTAGGCGGTCGTCTCGTCCCAGCCGAACGTGGAGCGCAGGACGGCGTTGAAGTTGGTGAGCGCCGCGGTCTGCGAAGCGGCGCCGTTGAAGCCGCCGTCGAAGGGCATGATGGAGAAGTTGTCCGGGGTGAAGGACTGGGACTTGGCTTCGTTGAGCATCTGCTTCCCGAACCAGCCGGTGCCGTCGGCGGTCCCGGCGGTGGTGACGGAGAGGTAGAGGCCGGGGTTCTTCTGCTGGAGGATCCTGGCGGCCCCGATCTCGTTGTGGATGGCCGCGGAGTTCTCGTACTCCGGCTCCTCCAGGTCGAAGTCCAGTGCCTTGAGGCCGTACTTGTCGATGACCTGCTGGTAGGCGGCGGCGGTCGCCTCGGGGGTGCCGCAGCTCTGCCCGAGCTTGGTGCCGTTGTATCCGCCGACGGACGCGGAGACGTCGCCGCCCTTCGCGCGGATCGCGGAGATCACACCGGCGACCGCGGTGTCCGAGCCGACGGGGCTGTTCCCGTCCCATGTCGGGGAGCAGCCGCCGCCGTTCGGTGCCAGGATGAAGGCGAGCTGGAACGCCTTGAGGCCGGTGGCGTCCATCACCGCGCCGGGGTCCGGCGGGTCGTTGTCGAGCGGCATGAAATAGGGCGCCGCGGCATACCAGTTGCCGCCCAGGGCTTGGGGTGCCCGGGGCGCCGTGCCGCCGTGCCCGGCGGCGAGCGCCGTACCGGCCGCCACGAGCGCGACGCAGGCCGCGGAGACGGCGGCGGCGAGGGTTCCGACCTTACGAGGTGGCACATGTCCTCCCACGATCCGAGGGGGTGGTCCAGACCAATGGCCCACAGAGTGACCCCTGGCCACGGGCGCGTCAACACTTTGGACTGGACCAGTGCCGAACCGAACTCGCCCGGCCCGCCGCCGCGTTGGCGCGGGCCGGGCCGGTCACCCGTGGAGCAGCGTCCGGGCGCGGCCGTAGTTCTCCCGGATGCGGAGCCCGGTCGAGGAGTCGGCGGGGGCGGCGATCTCCCGGGTCGCGGCGAGCGGCCAGTGCGGCGGCTCGGGGGTGCCGGCCAGGGTCCAGGCCGCCTGCCGGGCCGCGCCCAGGGCCACGTACTCCTCGGGTTCGGGCACGGTGACCGGCGTACCGAAGATCTCGGCGGCGATCTCGCCGACCACGGGGGCCCGGGCGGC
The DNA here is from genome assembly GCF_009834125.1 of Streptomyces sp. GS7. Taxonomy (NCBI): domain Bacteria; kingdom Bacillati; phylum Actinomycetota; class Actinomycetes; order Kitasatosporales; family Streptomycetaceae; genus Streptomyces; species Streptomyces sp. GS7. Next base: position 5,476,649 of record NZ_CP047146.1, on the reverse strand, counting down.
CCCGCCGATGATGAAGACGCGCCGGGCGTCCACCTGCTGGGCGCGCAGTCGGTCGAGGGCGTCGGCCATGTTGCACAGCATGCCTTCGACGGCCGCGCGGGCGACGTTCCGCGGGTGCATGTTCGCCGTGCGCAGGCCCGTCAGGCTGCCCGCGGCGTCCGGGAGGTTGGGGGTGCGCTCACCGCCCAGGTAAGGGAGCAGGACCAGCCCGCCGGCCCCGGGCTCGGCGGTGCGGGCGAGCGGTCCGAGGTCGTCGAGCGCGATGCCGAGCATCCGGGCGGTGGAGCTGAGCACCCGGGCGGCGTTGAGGGTGCACACCAGCGGCAGGAACCGGCCGGTGGCGTCGGCGAACCCCGCGACGGCACCGGTGGGGTCACCCACGGGATGCTCCGAGAGCGCGAAGGCGGTGCCGCTGGTCCCGAGGGAGATCACCACGTCGCCCGGCCGGATGCCCAGGCCCAGGGCCGCGCCCATGTTGTCGCCGGTGCCCGGTGCCACCAGCGCACCGTGCGGGGTGCGGCCGGCCGCCTCGTACGGGCCCAGGACGCGGGGCAGTCGGGGGGTGCGGCCGTCGAAGGCGAGCGCGAGCAGGTCCTGGCGGTAGGCGCCGTCGGCCGGTGACCAGTAGCCCGTGCCGGAGGCGTCGCCCCGGTCGGTGACCGGTTCGGCAAACGTGCCGGGACCGCCGCACAACCGCCAGGTCAGCCAGTCGTGCGGCAGCAGCACCCGGTCCGTGCGGTCCGCGGCCCGCGGTTCGTGCTCGGCCAGCCAGCGCAGTTTGGCGACGGTGATGGCGGCGACGGGCACGGTGCCGACCGCCTCGGCCCACTTCTCCGGACCGCCGAGGTCCGCGACCAGGTCCGCCGCGGCCTGCGCGGACCGGGTGTCGTGCCACAGCAGCGCATCGCGCACCGGCTGCCCGGCCGCGTCCAGGGCCACCAGGCCGTGCTGCTGCCCCGCGACGGCGACGGCGTCCACCTGCTCCAGAAGGCCGCCGCCCGCTGCGCGGAGCGCCTGCCACCAGACCTCGGGGGAGACCTCGGTGCCGTCGGGGTGGGCGGCGCGGCCCCGGTGCAGGACTTCCCCGGTGTCGGCGTCGCAGACGACGACCTTGCAGGACTGGGTAGAGGAGTCCACCCCGGCAACTGTGGGCATGGCGATGTCGCTTCCGTGCAACGAGAGAAATCAGCGGGAGAAATCAGCGGGAGAAATCAGCGAGGGAATTCAACGAGGGGAATCGGCGGGTGGAATCCGCGGGGGATTCACGGGGAATCCGTGGGGGATGGAACAGACCGGATAATGGATCAGGTGCCCTGACGGGCCGCCGGGCAGCGGGAGTTCAGCGCTGCGGACGGAGCTGGATCTTGCGTCCGGAACCGTCGCGGAAGGTCTGGAGCGCGGTGCCGAAGTCGTCCAGTCCGAAGCTGTGGGTGATCATCGTGTCGGCGTCGACGACCCCCTTCGCCATGAGGTCCACGGCGCGGCCGAAGCTGTGCAGGACGGCCATCGACCCGACGATGGTGATCTCGTTGTTGTAGACGTCGAACGGTGAGAAGGACGCCCTGGCGGCGGACGGCGCGACGCCGAACTGCTGGAAGGTGCCCCCGCGGCGAACCCGGCTCAAGCCGTCCTCGATCACGGGGATGGCGCCGGTGCAGTCGATCACGGTCTCCCAGCCCTGCGGCCGGTCCAGATCCGCGGCGCTCACCGCGGTGGCGTCCGCGCCGAGCCGTTCGGCGACCGCCAGCCGGTCCGTGTTGAGGTCGACCACCGAGAGCGAGGCCGCGCCGGCGGCCCTGGCGAGCTGAAGCATCATCAGGCCCATGGTGCCCGCGCCGTAGATGAGGTAGTGGTCGCCGAGGCGGCGCGGCAGCACGTCGAAGCCGCGGACCGCGCACGACAGCGGCTCGATCAGCGTGCCCTGGACGACGTCGACGCTCGAAGGCAGCCGGTAGCAGTTGGCGGCCGGCACCGCGACGTACTCCGCCATCGCGCCGTCCACGGTGTCGCCGATCGCGCCCCAGTTCTCGCACAGGTTGCCGCGGCCGATCGCGCAGTAGTGGCAGGCGCCGCAGAACAGCGACGGGTCGACGGCGACCTGTTCCCCGGTGCGCAGTCCGCTCACCCCGGGCCCCAGGGCGACGATCTCGCCGGTGAACTCGTGGCCGGGGATGATCGGGTACGGCGTGGGCGCGAACTCCCCCTGGACGATGTGCACATCGGTGCCGCAGATGCCCACCGCGGCGGGTGCGACGACGACCTCCCCGGGGCCGGGGGTGGGGTCGTCGACGGTGGTGACCTCGTAGTGCCCGGGGGTGTGGATGACGACAGCGCGCATGGGGCGGGGCCTTTCTCGGGGGTGTGGGAGTTCCGGCCGGAGCCGGTTCAGTCGAGCGGGTCTACGGTGCGGACCTCGACGCCGAGGTCCCGGACGGCCCGGAGTTCGCTCTCCGGGGTCCCGGTGTCGGTGACCAGCAGGTCGTAGCCGCTGACGTCGCCGTAGGGATAGGTGGCGGTGCGGCCGAACTTGCTGTGGTCGACGGCCAGTACGGCGCGGTCGGCCGCCTGGAGGTACGCCTGCTTGGTCTCGGCGTACTCGCGCACCGGGTGGAACAGCCGCCCCTCGCGGACCGAGGTGGCGGTGACGAAGGCGACGGTGGCGCGGATGTCCTGCAACTGGCGCCGGGTCTGCGGTCCGGCGCAGGACTCGAAGTCCTCGTAGTAGCGGTCGCCCAGCAGCGTCACCTCGGCCGGTGACGCCGCCAGCAGGTAGGTGATGCGCAGCGAGTTGGTGATCACGCGGATCCCGTCGACGTCGGCGAGCCGGCGGGCGAGGGGGAAGAGCGTGGAGCCGCAGTCGATCAGCACCGTGTCGCCCGGGGAGACCTCCGCGGCGAGGGCGTCCGCGATGGCGGACTTGATCTCGACACGGGCGTTCTCCCGGAAGCGGAGCGCGCTCTCCATGGCGACGTTGGAGAAGGCCGTGGCCACCCCGCGCCCCTTGCGCAGCAGCTGCCGCTCGTGGAGGTTGTCCAGGTCCCGGTGCATGGTCATCACGCTGACGTGCATCCGCGCGGCGAGTTCGGAGATCCGGATCTCGCCCTCCTGCGCGACATGGCGCAGCACCGTCCGGCGGCGCTCCTCCACCTCGGCCTCGGAGCCGCGACTCGCTCTCATCGTGGGCACCCCCCGTTCGTCGTCCGGCGGTCTTCGCCGTGGCCTCACCCTAGAACATCACACACTTTATGTGAAGCTCTTGAAATTCTCTGTGAGCTTGTTCAGTCTGTTGGCCACGCTCGGGCGAAGGCCCGGCCCGTCAGGAGGTCCCGCAGTGCTGCCCATGTCCTCGGAGCGCATCTCGCCGCCGCCCCGCCCCGCCGTACTCGGGATCCCCCGGGCCCTCATATGGGGTTATGTCGGCGTCCTGCTCTTCATGATCGGCGACGGTGTGGAGACCAGCTATCTGCCCACGTACTTCAAGACCGATCTCGGCTTCGCGGAGGCGAGCGTCGGCGTCGTCTTCACCGTCTACGGCGTCACCGCCGCGGTGGGCGCCTTCCTGGCGGGCGGGCTCTGCGACCTGTGGGGGCCGCGCCGGGTCATGACGGCCGGCGCCGGCTGCTGGGCGGTCTGCCACGCCCTCATGCTCGCGGTCGCCGTCCCGGCCCATTCCTACTGGCTGATCCTGATCACCTACGGCCTGCGCGGCTTCGGCTATCCGCTGTTCGCCTACGGGTTCATGGTCTGGATCATGGCGGGCGCCCCGGAGCGGCAGCTCGGTAAGGCGCTCGGCTGGTTCTGGTTCTGCTTCACCATGGGCTACCCGGTGCTCGGCTCCGTCCTGGTCTCGCTCCTCAAGCCCGCCATCGGCTTCTACGGCACTCTGTGGGTGTCCCTCGCGATGATCACCGCCGGAGCCCTGGTGGTCCTGCTCCTGCTGCGCGACCGCGCCGGGTTCCAGGGCCTGTCCAGGGGACCGGAGCGGGCCGGCCTGTCGCGGACCTTCATGGGCTGCCTCACGGTGATGTTCGCCCGGCCGCGCGTCGGGATGGGCGCGCTGGTCCGGCTCATCAACACCACGTCCCAGTTCGGCGTATGGGTCTTCCTCCCTCTCTTCCTCGTCGACCGGATCGGCTTCAGCACCCAGGAGTGGGCCTCCCTGCTGATCGTGATGATGGTCAGCAACCTCGCCTGCGTCGTGCTCTTCGGCGCGCTCGGCGACCGGTGGAGCCGGCGCAAGACCGTCGCCTGGCTCGGCGGGGTCGTCTCGGCGCTCGCCTGCCTGGCGCTGTACTACGTCCCCGAGACCGCCGGCCACGACTACCCGCTGGTCGCGATCGCCGTCGGCGCGCTCGGCGTCGGCATGGCCGGTTACGTCCCCCTGCCCCCGCTCATGACGGCCCAGGCACCGGAGCGCAAGGGCCAGGTCATGTCCGCGTACACCCTGGGCGCCGGCGCCAGCATGGCCCTCGGCCCGCTGATCGGCACGGTCTTCCTCGGCGTGCTCGGCATCGGGGGAGTGCTGGGGATCTACGCCGCGCTGCACCTGCTCAGCACCGTGCTCGTCCTCCGCATGAAGACGCCCGCTCCGCGGCCGGAATCCGGCGGCCCCGTCCCGGCGGCGCACCCGGAGCCCGAGGTGACCACGGGCGGCGTGCGTTAGCGTGTTCGACGCCGGTGCCCGGAACGTCCGCGGCGCCCCGAGACGACGCGTTCCGGTACGCCAACGGCCCTGCCGGAGAAGGAGATTGCGGTGTCCGAAGAGAAGCGCGACAGCGCCGATCGCGACGGGTTGGGCGGCGGCCCCTGGTGGGCGGGCCTGGGGCCGGTAGGAGGTGCCGTGCTCATCGTGGCCGGCCTCGCCCTCGCCCTGTTCTTCTTCCTCTTCCTCGGCCGGTCCGGCTCGGAGCAGCACCTGAGGGTGCTCCTCGGGGCGGGCAAGATCGTGGCCATCGGGCTCGTACTCGTCGGCACGGCGCTGATCGCGCGCCGCCGCGGCACCCACGAGACCGATGCGGACGGGAACCCGCCGGGCGGGGACGACGGGACGGGGTGAGCCGGCTCACCGGCGGTGCGCCACCTCATCGGGGAGCGGACGGGGGTGACCGCGCCGGGTTCCCTGGCGCGGCGGCCGAGGATCTGAACGTTGGCTGAACAATCGGCGGTCATGGCATCCCGGCGGGCGATCCGGCTATCTGGCACTCCGAACGGTGAGTTCCACCAGGGAGGCTTCGTCCATGGCCAGCACCACCTCGACAGCGACCGCGTCCGCAGCGCACACGGGCGGCGGGCTGCTCGCCCGCACCGGGACGCGGCGCCAGGACCGGGAGGTCCGGCCGGTGTACGCCAGGTTCGGGCTGCCGGTGATCCTCGTGGTGGCGGCGGTGCTGTTCACCTGGGACATCCAGCACAGCGCGTTCCACGCGTTCTACGCGGAGACCGCCCGCAGCATGGCCGAGAGCTGGAAGGCATTCCTGTTCGGCGCGTTCGACCCGGGAAGCTCGATCACGATCGACAAGCTGCCGGGCTTCCTCTGGCCGCAGGCGCTGTCCGCGCGGATCTTCGGCTTCCATCCGTGGGCGCTGACCCTGCCGCAGGTCATCGAGGGCCTGCTGAGCGTGGTGTTCCTGCACCGCGCGGTGCGCCGCTGGGCGGGGGAGCACGCGGCGCTCCTCGCGGCGGGGGCGTTCGCGCTCACCCCGGCGATCGCCGGGCTGTTCCGTACGGCGGTCGAGGACCCGGCGTTCACCCTGCTGGTGATCCTGGCCGCGGACGCCACGCTGCGCGCGGCCCGCGAGGCCCGGGTCCGCCCGCTGCTGGCGGCCGGGGTGTGGGTCGGCCTGAGTTTCCAGGCCAAGATGCTGGAGGCGTGGGCGGTGCTCCCGGCGCTCGGCCTGCTGTACCTGATATCCGCCCCGACGGCGCTGCGCCGCCGGCTGGCGCACCTGACGGTGGCGGGCGCGATGTGCCTGGCGGTGTCGGCGTCGTGGGTGCTGCTGGTGGCCGTGACCCCGGCCAAGGACCGCCCGTACATCGACGGGACCACCAACAACTCGGCGGTCAGCCAGGTCGTCGGCTACAACTTCCTCAACCGCTTCTCCAGCATCCACATCAGCGCCGAGAAGACCGGCAGCGTCGCCGTGTCCACCATGGCCGGCACCGCTCCGGCGACCCCCTCCGGCCACAGCCGGCCCACCGCCGCGCTGTGGGTCAAGATGTTCGGCCCGTCGCTGGCCTCGCAGGTCGGCTGGCTCTACCCGACGGCGGCGCTGGCCGCGGTGTGCGGCCTGGTGTGGCGGCGCGGCAGGCCGCGTACCGACCCGCTGCGGGCCGGATTCGTGCTGTGGGGGGTGTGGCTGGTGACGTACTTCCTGGTGTTCAGCGCCGGTTCGATCGGCGGCCACACGTACTACATGGGCGTGGTGGCGGTGCCGCTGGCGGCGCTGTTCGGCGCCGGTACGGTGCAGTTCTGGCGCGCCTGGCGTCGGGGGGGCCGGGCACGCGCCTGGGCGCTGCCGGCGGCGGTGGCGGGCACGGTGGGCTGGTCGGCGTTCGTCTCGGTGCAGTTCCCGACGTTCCTGCCGTGGCTGACGCCGGTCGCGATCACGCTGGGGGCGGGCGCGCTGGCCCTGCTCGCGCTGTCCCGGAAGGACGCCGGGGGTACGCGCCGGCGGATGGCGCTGCTGGGTCTCGGCGCGGGCCTCGCCGCCATGCTGCTGCCGTCCGCCGCCTGGGCGTCGACGGTCCTGAACCCGGTGTACGGCCACTCCGGCATGGGCTCGACCGGCCCGGTGGCCGTCCGACGCCATACCGCGCCGCGGCACCCGGCCCCCGACGCCCGGAAGGCCGCCAAGTCCCCCGACGGGGCCTCGCTCGACGAGAAGCAGCGCCGGCTCCTGGCGTACACCCGGGCTCACCAGGACGGCGCCGACTACGTTTTCGCGACGACCAGTTGGCGGACCGCCTCCCCCTACATCCTCGCCGCGGGCGCCAAGGTGCTCCCCATGGGCGGCTTCACTGGCACCGTGCCCACCCCCACCGAGGCAGCGTTCCGCCACCTCGTCGCCACCGGCCGGCTGCGGTACGTCCTGCTCGGCGGCCCGGGGACCACCGAGGGCCGCGCCATCGCCCCCTGGGTGCGGGCCCATTGCCCGCGCGAGCCCGGCACGACGGCGCAGCTCTACCGCTGCTCGCCGTCCTCGGCCGGCCGATGAAGCGGGACCGATCCAGCACATCCTCGCCGAGGCGCTGCGGCTGCTGCCCGTCTCGTGGGACATCCTGCGGGCCGGGTACCTCCTCGAACTGGTCCGCAGGGACGGCCTGACGGTGAGCCCCGGCCAGACGGTGGGCACGGTCGCCCCCGACGGCCTGATGGAGGTGGCCGAGGTGTGCGCGACGCGCCGCTGACCGCGGGCCCCTGGCGGGCCGTACGGCGGCCCACCGGGCGCACTCGCGCGTGCCCGGTGGGCCGGTCCCGTAGCTCCTGCGGCCGGTCAGCCGGCCGCGATGACGTTGGTGGCGTCCATCGCGGGGCGCAGGGCACGGGCCAGCCGGACGGCGTCGCCGACGGCCCAGAAGTGGACGAAGAACAGCCGGGGTTCGTCCGTCAGGCCGTGGTTGTGCAGCTCGACGAGTTCGGCGCCGGCCCGCCGCAGCGCGGCCAACACCTTCTGCACCTCCTCGGCGATCATCGCGCAGTCGCCGCTGACCGCGGCCCGGCCGTCGCCCAGCGGCTGGAAGTTGAGCGCGGTGGTCGATCCCAGTCCCGGCGGCAGCACCAGGTCGCCGTCGGTGATGCGCTCGCGGCGGACGAAGATGCACTTGAAGATCTCGCCGTCGACGGAACCCTTCGCCCCCAGCGCCTCTTCGACGCCGTCGGTGTCCAGGTCGACGGGGTTCTCGATACCGGGCGGCAGCGGGAGCGGGGTGCCGGTGCCGTCGAACGCCGCGCGCAGTCCGCGGGCGAGGTGCGCCGGGTCGTGGCCGTGCCCGTGGACGTGCAGCCACCAGACGGAGGGCCGCTGGGCGAGGAGGTGCTTGTGGAGGGCGGTCACCGCGAGGCGGTGCTTGTGCAGGGTGTCGCAGAACCGCTGCAACTCGTGCTCGGTGACCACCAGGTCGCCCATCACGAGCGAACTGCCGTCCTCGTAGCGGACGAAGGCGACATGCGATCCCAGGGCGAGTGCCGGTTTGACGGTGACGCGGTCGGAGACCACGCGGAGGTCCCGGCGTGGGAATCCGGTGTGGTACATCGTCTTCTGCTTCATGTCGCCCAGACCGCCCAGGTGTGCGGCCACGCTCGCCCAGTCCGACTGGGTGGTGTGCACCGGCTTGATCAGGCCGTGGCGGCTCGTCCCGGGCGGCGCGCTGGCCGGGACGCGCGCGGGGCCCAGGGCGCGGGCGGGGGCCGGCGCCGCCGCGGCCAGTGCCGGGGCCAGTGCCGCCGCGGCCAGTACGCGCCGCCGCGGGCTCCCCGCCTGCGGGTGGATGTCCTGCTGTGGGTCTCCAGTAATCACCTGAGCACCTCCATGACATGACGAGATGACAGCCTGACGCAGCAGCATGGCGGACCGGCGGCGACGATACGTCAAATTGGGTCCAAGTGGACCAAAACGGTCATCGTGACGGGGGAGTCGGCCGGGCGCGCCGGGAGCCCCGCGAGCGGGTCGCACCGCGGCTCCCCGGCGCCCGACGCGCTGCCGCCGTCACGCACTCCTGACGCGGCGACCGCCCCGACGATCGACGCGAACGCGGGGCGGGCGGGATCCGGGTGCGGGTCGTTGCCCGACGCCGCTACGGAGCCGGCGACCAGGACCCGGCAGCCCGGGGCCGGCCCGCGGCGGCATCGCTCCACAGCGATGGCCCCGACCTCTCTCAGGTCGGGGCCATCGCGTGGTGCCGGGCGCCGGCTCACTCCGGCGCTTCCGCTCCTACCAGGCGACCGGCAGGCGCTCGGGGATGCGCTTCATGAAGCGGGTGCGCCATACGAGTTGGTCGACGGGGACGGCCAGGTGCAGGCCGGGGGTGCGGGTGATGAGGGCCTCGATCGCTGTCTCGATGTGCTTCTTCCCGAGCGGGACGGCGGGGCAGTAGTGCCCGCCGTAGCCGAACGAGAGGTGAGCCGCCGCGTTGGGCCGGTCGATGTCGATCGTGAGCGGGTCGGGGAACACGTTCTCGTCGGTGTTGGCGGCCTCGACCAGGACGAGGACGAGTTCGCCCTTCCTGATCTCCGTGTCGCCGAGCTGCATGTCCTCCATGGCCAGGCGGGGCAGCCCGTCGGCGATGGACAGGTTCACGCGCAGCAACTCGTCCACGGCCGCCGGTATCTTGCCGGGCTCCGCGCGCAACTGCTCCCACACTTCAGGGTGCTGAAGGAGTGTGAACACCGCCATCGTCAAGGCACCCATGGTGGAGACGACTCCGGCGCCGAACATGGTGACGCCGACAGTGGCGAGCATGGCGTCCGTGAGGTGCGCATAACCGGGGTCACGACGGAGGGCGGCGAGTTCGGCCAGGAGCCCGTCGGTGGCGGGGTCGTTGAGCCGCCCGGTCATATAGGCGATGTCCCTGTCCCAGTTCAGGCGTGCCCCGGCGATGGGGCATGCCGAGTTCATGAACGCGATGTCGAGACTGGACGCCAACAGCCGTGCGTCGTCGCGGGGGATGCCGAGGATGTGGCAGTGGAGGTGTTCGGCGTAGGGGCTGGCGAACTGCCCGCGCAGGTCGACCGGCGGGCCGTAGTCGAGGATGCCGTCGACGAGGTGGGTGGCGTGGTCGGTCATCCACTCCGTCAGGCCGTCGGCCTTGGGATTGATCGCCTTGAGTACGGCCTTCCGCAGACCGGCGCCGGTGATGTTGCCCATGTTGTTGACCACCTCGGGCGGGATGGTCAGCGCGTACTGCCGGGGAACGCCGGGGGCGGACGTGTCCTTGAGGCTGAAGCGGGGGTCTTCGAGTACCTGCTTGCACAGTTCGTAGGAGGAGACCAGCCACGCCTCGTCCCCGGCGATGGTGCGCACCCGCGTGACCGGGGTGGCGCGAAGCCGCTCGATCTCCGGGGGGAGGCGGTCCCCGCGTGGGGAGAACGGGAAGTCGATCAGGGTCGGGGCGGTCGTCACTGGTCGCGTCCTTCGGTGAGGGTGCCGGCGGGGGTTATCACGGCGTGGCCCTGGTTGCGTGTGGCGCGCAGACCATGCCCGCGTGAGTAGAGGAGATCGGCCATCGGCAGTGCCTGGTGGTAGCAGTTGAGCGAGGAGGGGACGCCCATGATCGCGGGGGTGTCGATGAACAGCGGCGCCTCGGCGCAGATGTAGTCGAGGCAGACCTGACGCTGACGGTCCGTGGGCTGCTGCCCGTTGAGAACCCTGCTGGTGAGGAACTGGACCACGAGCTGATCACAGACGCCGCGGAACGCCGGGTCGGTGGACAGTCGATCGTCGAGGCTCTCGCGGATGACGCGATAGGCGGGGATGTCCAGCAGCGCGGACATGGGGCGCCCGCGGAGCCTGGTGCCGTCCGGGTCGAGCGCGGCAACGGCGGCGGTCACCTTGGCCCGTACACCGCGCAGGTTCTTCACGGCCTTGCGCTGGGCGTCGACGGCCGGATATCCGAGCGCCTCGTACATGTCGGCGACATGCAGATCCGTGTAGACGAGATCGACCTGACGGAAGTTCTCCACCCCCCAGGAGGCGAGGCTGAGGACTCGCTGATGGGTGAAGTAGGAGTTCCCCGGAGAGATGCCGATGACGGCGTGATCACCTTCGTCGGTGATGACTTGGCAGTGCGGGGTGTACGGACGGACGTGAAAAATCTCGGTCGCTGTCGTCAAGAGACGATGTCCCTACGTGCCGCTAGTCCCTGGGAACCCCGTGTTCCCGGTGTGGCGGCGACACCGAAAACCTACCCGACTGTCGGTTCTGGATGGTACCGAACCAGGCGGTAACTCGCAGGTCAGGCGCCTGGTTGAGTTCATATGGCGTTCACAGGAGCGGCCGGTGATCGCGCGTGAACGCGTCGCGACGCTGCTCAGGCCGACCCCTCGGGCCGGGGAAGGCCCGGCGCGGCCCGGCGGGTGAGCAGGTGCGCATGGTGGCCGGTCGGTCCGCCGGGTCGCGACGGCGACCGACCTTGAACAGCCCCCGGGACCGTCGATACGTGGGGATGTTCAGGCGCTGTGGCCGAGGTGGACGAGGGGGCGGGACCAACTGCGCAGCTCCGCCTTGTCCTTGAAGTTGCCGATGCTGGTGTCCATCGGGGTGTCGGTGTACTGGTGGAACAGCCACGGGTGCCGGATGTCGGGCTGCCCCGGCTTGCCGTTGTATTCGGCGATCCACAACCCGTCGCCGGCGAAGGACGTGGTGTCGCGGTTCTCCCAGAAGTCCCGGTCGCAGTAGAGGAGCGTTTTGTGGCCGGGGGCGGACGTCTGTACCTGCCTGAGCCAGCTGTCCTTCCACGTACCGGAGACGCCCGGGTCCTCCCAGTCGAGAATGAGGATGTCCCCATCGGCCAGGTTGATCCGGGAGAGGAAGTAGTCGGCCTGGGGCTTCATCGGCCCCGGCCGGGCGAAGTGATAGAAACCGGTCACCAGGCCGGCGTTGCGCGCGGTCCTGCGCTGGCCGGTCCACTTGGGGTTCGTGTAGCTGGTCCCCTCGGTGATCTTGATGAACACGAAATCGCTGCCGGATGTCTTGTATCCCTCCGGCTGGGACGACGATACGTCGATTCCTTTGATGGTCATGGCCGTCTTCTTGCTCGCCTTGGTCCATGCCTCCGGGCCGGGGACTTCGCCGCCCGGAGGTCGGTTTCATTCTCCCGCCGTGCCGTGGCCGACGCACCTGGATCACACGCCGGCGGGCGTGGATCCCCGTTGCGACAACGCCCGTTGGTTGTTCCGTCAACCGCTTTCGCCGGGCGCAAGCGCAGCCGCGAACACAGGGGTCAGAAGGCGATCGTCCACCCTTCGCGCCGGCCCTGCTCCTCGGTGTAGGACACTCCGTGAACGTTGATTCCGGCGGGGTCGAGCAGGGTGATCGTGCCGCCGAGGTCGGCGAGTTGGAACCCGTTACCGCCCGGGACGGCGACGGTGGCTCCGGGTGCCACCTGCTGTGCGGGCAGCGGGAGCCGGTGGCCCTGCTGGTCGGCCAGCTGCCAACCCGCCAGTTCGACGGGTGCGGGAGAGGCGTTGAGCAGGGTGACGGACTCGGCTTCCGGTGCCGGGCCGGCGGGCTTGACGAGGGCCGCCACGATGCGCAGCGGTGCCGCACCGGCGCCGGACACCGGGGCCGCGGTCGGAATGGTGTGGCCGGTGGTGTCGTCGGTGTGCCAGGACTGGGACTGGAAGGCGAGGAAGACGGCGACCCACCGTGATTCGGCAGGCAGGTGGATCAGCAGTCCGCCGTCCTGCCAGACCCCGTCGTCGACGCGGAACCGCCCGCTGTTGCCCTGGTTCATGTGCATGTCGTGCACACCGTTGCCCGGCAGGAAGTGAAAGACCTCGTCGGGGACGGAGGGTTCGGGGCCGAAGCGCTGGCCGAAGGCGTAGACCTGCATGGTGGGATCCGCGATGGCGCGTTGTACGTAGTGGTCCAGCAGGTCGGCGAGATCGTTGTTCGCGCCGGGGAGGTCCGCCGGCAGCACCCGCATCGAGGACGGGACGAACATGTTGCCGCGGATGTAGTCGAGGCTGGTGCTGCCCGACCGGGACGGCAGCGTCGTCCAGCCGGAGCCGGCGGCCGGAAGGAGCTGCGTCAGCGGATGGCGGAAGTCGTCATCGGCCAGGTACAGCAGCTCGGGCGGGGACTGTTGGGACAGGACGTTCACCGCCGCGCGGTAGTGGGTGCCGGCGTTGTCGGTGAGGTGGATCTGGTAGTGCGGGGTGCCGGTGCTTCCCTCGCGGCGCCGGTCGACGGCGCGGCCCGCCAGTACACCGTAGAAGTCGATGGGCATGGTGTCGCCTCCGAGCCGGGGCGGCCCCCGGGCCGGGGGCTATGCGGGCTGCAACTGCTCATGGAACGCCTTCCGGGCCACGTCGTCGTCGGCGGGGAGGATGGCGCCCCGCCACGCCTCGGCTCGTGCTTCGGCGTCGGCGGGCCCGGCGGCACGGCCTGCCGGGCCGGGGGCGACGAGATGCGCCGCGTACGGCGACCGGGGGTGGGCGGCCAGTACTTGCACCCGGCCGTCGCCGGAGCCGCGCGGGGCGACCGGAACCACCGCGACCGGCAGGCCCTTGGGGCCCGTCACGAACAGCTGGAAGTCGTCGTAGCGGAAGTGGTCGATGTCCACGATCGGCTTCGGGTAGTGGTGGTAACCCGCCGCCGTCGGCAGGACCCCGGTGTGCGCGCCGGCGGGCAGCGGCACCGAGGCGTTGAATATCGAATCCGTCCACTCGGCCACCTGGTCGGCGGTCTGTATCGGGGTGTTGAGCAGCCGTTCGCCGTCGTCGTAACCGAGGCTCACGTAGCCGGGCAGGGTGTCCGGGAAGGCCGCGATCACGCGCAGGGCGTATTGCCGCATGCGGTCCACCTTCGCTGGGTCCGCGCAGAACTGCGCCGACCACTCGATGCCGAGCGGCAGGATGATGCACATCCAGCCCTTGGTGTCCTTGAGCCACATGCCGGCCCCGTGATGGTCCTGATACGGACCGGGCGCGAACGGCCAGTCGTCCATCGTGCCGACAAGTTCATTCATCAACTTGCGGCTTGCCACGAACTGCGGGCTGTCGGTGCGCGGGGGGTGGTCCGCCACGGAGATGGTCCATGGCTCGTCTTCGTGTTCGGTGTGTGTCGATGGCGCGGTGTTCATGGTGATCTCCACGGGGGCCTGGGAAAGCCGTGACGCGTGAATGCGCTTGACGCGCGGGCTTGATGTGCAGGAGAGGGAACCGAGTCCCGTGGTGCCGCATTCATCCGGTACGCGTGAGAATGGCACTATGGGGGAGATTTTACGCCTGCTGCGGGGGCGTCGGAAGGGATGTCTGCCTGGGCCAACTACCCGTTGACGTACCGGTCGGTGGGGTGTCGCGCGAGCGCGGGGCCACGGTCGCTCAGGCGCCGGGGGCGCCGGTGCGGAGGCCGTCCATGACGAGGTCCAGGAGGCGGCCGGCGCGTGACTGCCAGTCGCCGTGCGGGTCGAGCTGCCAGAGGCCGGAGATGGCGAGCAGGAAATCGTCGGGGGTGACTCCCGGGCGGAGGGTGCCGGCCTCCTTGTTCGCCGCCAGCAGGAGGGAGACGGCCGAGGTCAGCGGGCCGTGGGCGAGCCCGACGAGCGTGCCGTGGGTGCCGACGGCCTTGCGTAGGGCGGCGGCAAGACCCGCCTTGGCCATGGCGTATTGGGCGAGCCGGTCCATCCATTCCCGCAGGGCCCGGTCGGGCGGCTGGGTGGCGAGGAGGTGGGCGGCGGCGTCGCAGACCTGCTGGACCTCGTGGCGGTAGACCTCCAGGACGAGCGCCTCGCGGTCGGGGAAGTTGCGGTAGAAGGTCCCCTGGCCGACGCCCGCCTTCTTGGCGATGGCGCTCAGCGGGGCGTCGGCCGCGCGCGTCAGCTCGGCCAGTGCCACTTCCAGGATGCGGTCGCGGTTGCGCTGTGCGTCGGCGCGCAGCGGTGCGCCGTGAGGGCGTTGCACTCGTCCTCCTTCCTGGATTCGCGGCCGGTCCGGTCCGGTCCGGTCTTGATGAGTCTTCCCGGTGGGCGGTCTCGGCGAGCGGTCTCCATGGGCAGTCTTGATAAGCGGACAGCTGTCCGGTAGGTTTCCGGGGTAGTGGACAGGTGTCCGCTTAAGGCCACCATAGCGGCAGACGGGGCGGTGGATACGGCCGGTTGGAGTGCCGGGGCCCCCGCGGTCCGGCCGCCACCGCGCATCCGGCGGCCGGTGCCCGCTCCGGCGCCGCTGGGCACCGCACCACGCCCTCCCTTCCCGTAGTCCGCACGGCCCTGGGATCGCCCCGCCCGGGGGCGTTCGTCCGGGGGGCACGCACCACGTCCTGGTCGACCGCGGCGGGCATCACGCCGGCGCCCGCCGCGCCCCCTTCACGCGAAAGGAGGCTGATCATGGCCCTATCGACGGCCGGCGCCATCACCCTGAACATCAACGGCGAGAAGCACACGCTGCCCGTCGACCACCGCACCACACTGCTCGACGCGCTGCGCGAGCGCCTCGGCCTGACGGGCACGAAGAAGGGCTGCGACCAGGGGCAGTGCGGCGCCTGTACGGTGCTCGTCGACGGCCGCCGGGCGGTCTCCTGCCTCCAGCTCGCGGTGGCCGCCGAAGGGCGGGAGATCACCACCATCGAGGGCGTCGCGGACGGCGCGCGGCTGCACCCGGTGCAGCAGGCGTTCCTCGACCTCGACGGCTACCAGTGCGGCTACTGCACACCGGGGCAGATCTGCTCGGCGATCGCGGTGATCGAGGAGCACGCGGCGGGCTGGCCCAGCGCGGCCACCGCCGACGTACGGCCCGAAGCCGGGGTGCCACCGCTGACCGCCGACGAGATCCGGGAGCGGATGAGCGGCAACCTGTGCCGGTGCGGCGCGTATGTGGCGATCGTGCAGGCGGTCACGCGGGCCGCGGCGGACACCGGGCGGCCGGCGGACGCGGAGAACGCGGAGGATGCGGCATGAGGGAGTTCGGCTATCGGCGGGCATCCGACGTCCAGGGCGCCGTCGCGCTGCTCGGCGCCGAGCCCGAGGCGCGCTATCTGGGCGGTGGCACCAATCTCGTCGACCTGATGAAGACCGGGGTCGAGCGGCCCGCGCTGCTCGTCGACGTACGGGAGCTGCCGCTCGACCGGATCGAGGCCACGGACACCGGCGGGCTGCGGATCGGCGCGACCGTCACCAACAGCGATCTCGCGGCCCACCCCGAAGTCCGGCGCCGCTACCCGGCGTTGGCGCAGGCCGTGCTGGCCGGCGCCTCGGGCCAGCTGCGCAACATGGCCACGGTCGGCGGCAACCTGCTCCAGCGCACCCGCTGCGGCTACTTCACGGACGTGACCAGGCCGTGCAACAAGCGGCTCCCCGGCAGTGGTTGCCCCGCCGTCGAGGGCGAGCACCGCAACCACGCGATCCTCGGAGCCTCCGCGCACTGCGTGGCCGTCCACCCCTCCGACATGGCGGTGCCGCTGGCCGCCTTCGATGCCGCGGTCGCCTACGAAACGGCCGACGGGCCGGGCGAGTTGCCGCTCGCGGAGTTCTACCGCCCGGTGGCGGACACCCCGCACCTGGAGACCGCGCTGCCGGCCGGTGCGCTCATCACCGGCGTCACCCTCCCGCCGGCCCCGGTCGCTGCCCGCTCCCGCTACCGCAAGGTGCGTGAGCGCGCCTCGTACGCCTTCGCCATCGGGTCGATCGCCGCCGCCCTCGACGTCCGGGACGGCGTCGTGCACGAGGTCCGGCTCGCCCTCGGGGCGGTCGCGTCCCGGCCCTGGCGGGCCCGGCAGGCCGAGCGGCTGCTGACCGGGGGACCGGCGAGCGCCGAGGCGTTCGCGGCCGCCGCGGACGCCGAGCTGGCAGCCGCCCGGGCGCTGCCCCACAACGGTTACAAGGTGACACTGATGCGCAACCTCGTCATCGCCGTACTGTCCGAGCTGTCCCAACCGCCCGCGGCATCAGGAGCGTCCGGGGCGGCAACCGACCGGAGCGGGGAGGCCGCCCGATGACGACCACGACCACCGGACGGCTCGCGCTGGTGGGGGCCGTCGGCACCGCGCACACCCGCGTGGAGGGCCGGGACAAGGTCACCGGGGCGGCCCGCTACGCCGGCGAGATCCCGTTCGCCGAACTCGCCCACGGCTGGCTGGTGTTGTCCACCATCGCCCGCGGCCGGATCCGTGCCGTGGAGACCGCGCCGGTGCTGGAGATGCCCGGCGTGCTCACCGTGCTCCACCACGGGAACGCCCCGCGCGTCGACGGGGACTACACCGGCCCCATGGGGCCGCCCGACCCGGCGATCCTGGTCTTCCAGCACGACCGGGTGCCGTGCGCCGGCTGGCCGGTGGCGCTGGTCGTCGCCGAGACCTCCGAGCAGGCCAGGGAGGCCGCGGAGGCGCTGGTGGTGCGGTACGACGAGGAGCCGCACGACATCGCGTTCGCGGCCGGGCGCCCGGGTACGTACACCCCGGCGGACACTCCCCGTGCGGCGGCGGAGCGGCAGAAGGGGGACCCGGTCGCCGAGTTCGCCGCGTCGGCGGTCGTGGTGGACGCGGAGTACACCACACCCGAGGAGCACCACAACCCGCTGGAGCCGCACGCGGCGGCGGCGCACTGGGACGACGGCCGGCTCGACGTCGTCGACTCCAACCAGGGCAGCGTCTTCGTGGCCCAGGAGCTGGCGAAGCTGTTCTCCCTCGACCCGGGCGCGGTCCGGGTGCGCTCCGAACACGTCGGCGGTGCCTTCGGGTCCAAGGGGACCCGTCCGCACCAGGTGCTCGCGGTGATGGCGGCGACCGTCCTGCACCGTCCGGTCCGCGTCGTGCTGACGCGACGTCAGATGTTCTCGCTGGTCGGCTACCGCAGCCCGACCGTGCAGCGGGTCCGGCTCGGCGCCGACCCCGACGGGCGGCTGCGGGCGCTCGACCACGAGGCGCAGAACCTCACCTCGACCCAGCGGGAGTTCGTCGAGCGCAGCGCGGACCCGGCGCGGGTGATGTACGACGCCGACGCGCACCACACCGTCAACCGCGTGGTGCGGCTCGATGTGCCGACCCCGACCTGGATGCGCGCCCCGGGCGAGGCGCCGGGCTCGTTCGCGCTGGAGTCCGCGCTCGACGAACTCGCCGAGAAGTGCGGGGTGGACCCGATCGCCCTGCGCATCCGCAACGAGCCCGCCGCGGGCCCCGTCTCCGGGCTGCCTTTCAGCAGCCGCAATCTGCTCGCCTGCTACGAGGAGGGCGCCCGCCGGTTCGGCTGGGCGGACCGGGACCCCCGTCCGGGCATCCGCCGCGAGGGGCGCTGGCTGCTCGGGACCGGTATGGCGGCGGCCTCGTTCCCCTCCGGGGCCGCCCCGTCCACGGCGTCCGTGACGGCGGAGGCCGACGGCACGTTCACCGTGCGCATCACCGCCGCCGACATCGGGACCGGCGCGCGGACCGCGCTGACCCTGATCGCCGCGGACGAGTTGGAGGTGGCACCGGACCGCATCCGCATGAGGATCGCGGACAGCGACTTCGGACCGGCGATGATCGCCGGCGGCTCGATGGGCACCCGTTCCTGGGCCTGGGCGGTCACCGTCGCGGCCCGCGCCTTGCGTGGCCAACTCGCCCTGGGCGGCGGCGTTCCGCCGCAGGGGATCACCGCGCGGTCGGACACCGCAGAACTCATCGGCGCGCTGCCGGCCCGGGAACGGCACTCCTTCGGCGCCCAGTTCGCCGAGGTGGCCGTGGACGTCACCAGCGGCGAGGTGCGGGTACGGCGGATGCTCGGCACCTTCGCCGCCGGCCGGATCGTCAACCCGCTGACCGCGCGCAGCCAGCTCATCGGCGGCATGATCTGGGGGCTCTCCATGGCCCTGCACGAGGAGGCGGTCCGCGACGAGGTCTCGGGCGGCCACGTCGGAGCGGACCTGGCCTCGTACCACTTCGCGTCGAACGCCGACGTACCGGTCGTCGAGGCGGACTGGGTGGACGACCCGGACGACGAGGACCCGGTCGGCATCAAGGGAATCGGCGAGATCGGCATCGTGGGCGCCGCGGCGGCGATCGCCAACGCGGTCTGGCACGCGACCGGTACCCGCCACCGGCACCTGCCGATCCGCCCGGACCGCGTCCTGCGCGCGACCCCCGGCCCACAGCGGCCGACCACCTGAGAAGGCCCTCGCCCACGGGCCGTTGGGGTGGCGCGCCGTGTCCCCGATGCCCTCCTCGTCGCGCCTGAGCCCGGCGCCTTCCGTCCCGCCCACCGCCGGTCGTGTGGCGCCCCGCACGCACGGGGCGCCACCGCGACGTCGCGAACCCGGGCAGGTGTACCGCGGCTGCCGACCGGCCTCGGCGCGGCGACGGTGCGGCCGGCGACGGGCGGACGGAGTTGACGCCCCGGGGTGCGCCCGGGTTTCCTGCTGCGATGTCTGACCTGCGCATCACACAACCGGACGGCGACGCCGGGTTCGCGGACTGGCGGCACGTCCACAACGCCGTCATCCCGACCCATGTGCTGTCCCTGGACGACGTCAGGGAACGCGCCCGGAGGAACCACCTGGAGGTGGCCTATGTCGGGGACGTCCTCGTGGGGTGCAGCACCGTGCGCCCGCCGGTGGACGACCCGTCGACCGCCACGGTGATCGCACGGGTGCTCGCCGCGCACCGCGGCCGGGGGTTCGGCGAGGAACTGTATGCGCGCGGTCTGCGGCGGGCGCGCGAACTCGGCGCCGAGGCGGTCGAGACCGTCGTGCTGTCCTCCAACGAGGACGGTCTGCGGTTCGCCCTGAAGCACGGTTTCGCCGAGACGGAGCGCTATCTGCTGCCCGGTGACACCACCCCCTGGATCGACCTGCGGCTCTCCTGAGCACGGGGCGCCGGTGGCGTGCCGACCGGGGGCCGCTGGCGGCGGCCGGCCGCCAGCCTTCCTGGCAACGCCCTTTCGGGCACGGTGCGAAGGAGGCCGCGGTCGTCAACTGCCATGGTTCCCGTGCCCGTTCGCCGTGGCGGGGGAGCCGCCCATCATTCCCAGCATCGCCCGGCCGCCGGTGCGGAGGAACCGCACCAGAAGGGCGGCGGCGAGGAGGAGGAAGGCGATGTTGAGCCAGCTGGTGTAGTTCCAGGAGACGCCCTCCATGGGGACCCTGGCACGGGCCTGGTCGGGGACGAGGCCGAGGGCGCGGAAGGCGAACTCCACGACGTAGCCGGCGGTGACCATGGCGGCGTAGAAGGTGCCGAGGAGGAAGAGCGCCATCCGGCCGCCGTAGTACTTCCGGTAGATGTGGAGGATGGGCAGGATCAGCAGGTCGGCGAAGACGAACGCCACGACGCCGCCGAAGCTGATGCCGCCCTTCCACAGCACGACCGCCAGCGGCACGTTGCCGATGGAGCAGACGAACGACGCGATGGCGACCAGCGGGCCGATCAGCGGCCCCCACACCGCGGACGCCAGCGGATGGCCGGCGAAGAAGAAGGAGCGCCAGAAGGAGTCCGGCACCCAGGCGGCGATCGCACCGGCGACGACCAGGCCGGCCACCAGGTCGCGCAGGATCGCCGCCCACTCCATGACGAAGACGTGCGCGGTGGCGGTGAACCCCTCGGGGGAGAACAGCCGCCGGGCGAACGAGCCGGGGCGCCGTACGGACATGTCCATCGCGGCATGGCCCTCCATCGAGCCGGCCAGCCCGCGGTCCGCCTGCGCGCGCGCCTCGCGCAGCAGTTCCGAAGGCAGCAGCAGCCGGAACAGCACCGCCAGCGCGACGATCATGATGGTGCCGCCGGCGAACTCCGCCGCGGTGAACTGCCATCCCATGAGCAGGGCCAGGATGACGCCGAGTTCGACGACCAGGTTGGTGGAGGCGATCTCGAAGGCCATCGCGGCGGTGAAGTGCGCGCCCTTGCGGAACAGCGAGCGGGCGAGCGCGACCGCGGCGTACGAGCAGGAGGACGAGGCGACGCCGAGCCCGGCGGCGATCGCGAGCGTGCGGGGGCGGTCGTCGCCGAGCAGCGCGACGACGGTGGACTTGCGAACGAGTGCCTGGACCACGGCGGACAGGGCGAAGCCCAGGATCAGCGCCCAGGTGATTTCCCAGGCCATGGAACCGGCGATCGACAGGGCGTGCAGTACGGCATGCATGGGTGAAGCCTTACCCTCCGGACCGCGGATGCCGCCCCCGGGACACGCCCTCCCCGCGAGCCGGTCGCCCGTACGCGGCTCGTGCCGATCTTGGGCCGGGGGCCGCGACCTGCTGGAGTGGCACGGTCCGGGGCGGCGGTCGTAGCGTGTCGGCAGAAGGGCAACGACCGCCCCGCGGGGGAATGCTCGTACCGTGACGAACACCGCACCCTGCGTCGCAGCCGGTGGCCATCCTTGCGAAGCGGCGGAGGAGCGGATATGCGAGCCCACAGAACGACGGCAGCACTCATGGTCTGTGCCGGGGCGGCACTCGCGACGGCCACGGCGGCGCCCGCGTCCGCTGCCCCCGGGCCGCCCCCGCGAGCCCGCGTGGCGGTCGTCGACTGCACCGGCAACACCCAGGTCCGCCCCGGCGAGTTCATGCTCGCCTGCGGCGACGGGAACAACGTCCTCACCTCGCTGCGCTGGGCGCGGTGGCAGCCGCAGGCCGCGGTCGCCGAGGGAACGGACATGGTCAACGACTGCAAGCCGTACTGCGCGGCGGGCCACTTCCACGGCTATGCGGTCAACGTACGCTTCGCGCACCCACAGCAGCGGACCGGTCACCCTGGGCAGTGGCACTTCACGCAGGTGACGCTGACCTACTCCGGCAGCCGTCCGGCCAACACCCCCGACGTCGTCACCTCCCGGCTCTGGGGCTGACCCGCGCCACCGCTCCGGCCGCGCGGTGACCTCAACCGGCCCGCCGGGTGGAGCAGTTCACCGCCGGGGACGGAATGTCGCCCGCACTCCTGGCTGCCGGCGGCGGGGTCGTGCACGGAGGGACCGGCGGCCTGTGGGCCGGTGGCCGGGGCGCGCCCGGCCACCGGCTCGCCTCCTGTCTCAGAGGGTGCGTCCGAACAGGTCCAGCAGTGCGCTCCAATGGCGCGTGTCCGCCTCGGCGTTGTAGGCGGCGGTGTCCTTCTGGGTGTATCCGTGGTGGGCGCCTTCGTACAGCTCGCTGCTGTAGCGCACCCCCGCGGCGTCCAGTGCCTGCTCCAGGGTCTTGATCTGCTCGACCGGCATCGACGCGTCCTGGTCGGCGTGGCCGAAGTACAGCTCCGCCGTGATGCGGTCGGCGAGCAGGTGCGGGCTGTCCTCGTCGTCGGTCACCAGCCGTCCGGTGTGGAAGGCGCCCACGGCGGCGACCCGGTCCGGGAAGGCCGCCGCGGTGCGGACCCCGAGCGCGCCGCCCATGCAGTAACCGGTGGTGCCCACGGGGCCGTCGGCGACCAGCGGCGAGGCGGCCAGCCAGTCCAGATAGGCACCGGCGTCCCGGACCGCCAGCTCGGGGGTGAAGCTCTGGATGAGCGGCATGAGCTGCCCGAAGATCTCGGGCCGCTCGGACGGGTCGATGTGCTCGGGCAGTTCCACCAACGGGGCGCGCCCCGCGCGGTGAAGGACGTTGGGGACCAGCACCGTGTATCCGTGCCCGGCCAGCCGCCGGGCCATCTCCTGCAACGAGGGGCGCAGCCCGAAGGCGTCCATGTAGAGCAGGACTCCGGGGTGCGCCGCGCCGTCGTCGGGATGGGCGAGATATGCGTCGGCGGTGCCGTCCGGTACGGGGATGTCGAGGGGTACACCGTTCACAGTTGCCATGTCCGTACCTTTCATCAGGTTTCCCGGCGGGGCGCGAGGGGCGCGGCACCGGCGCGCCGGCTGCGATGCACGGCGCGGATTCCCCCACGGTAGCCCGCGCCGCGCACGCCGCCCGACGGGGGAGTGGCCCGGTGACCGGCTTCGGCCGCACCCCGGCCGAGCACTCCCGAGCCCGAACCGCCCCGGAGCCGGCACCCCGTCAACCTGCCTGGCACCGAAGCCCCTTGACCATCCGCTCCGTGCCTCACTCCTGCGGTTCGCGCGCCGCCGCCACGATCCGCTCCAGGGCCGCGGCGTGTCGCTGGAACGCCCACCGGCCGTGCGCGGTGAGCCGGACGTGGGTGTGCCGCCCCGTGCGGTTGCGGGTCTTGCGCACCTCGACGTAACCGGCCTCCGCCAATGCGGCGACCTGCTTGGACAGGGCCGAGTCGCTGGTCCCCACGGTGTCCCGCACGAAGCCGAACTCCGCCCAGTCGGCCGGAGCCAGCAGCGCGACGACCGAGAGCCGGGCCGGTACGTGCAGGAACTCGTCGAAGTCCGGGTCCATCAGGCGTGGCCGTCCCGGCGCGTGAGGGCCTTGACGATCGGGCGGGTCGCATACCCGGCCACCAGGGTCGCCACGGCGGCGACGGCCCCGGCGACCATGCCGGGCTCCGGGAGCCCCAGCAGCCGGGCGCCGATCCCCGCCGCCACGAGGATCACGATGACGAAGCCCGCCACCCACAGCGAGAACGCCCACTCGGCGCCGGACGGCTTCCGGCGGACCGGGGCGCGCCGCTGCTGCACGAGCAGTGTGCCCGTCATCAGGCCGCTCGCCGTCAGGAGGGTGACGGTGCGCCAGGGGTTCGGCAGATCGAAGGCCGCACTGAAGCCGAACACGGTCAGCGCGGTGACGAGCGTGTAGGGGAGCTTGGAGCCGTGGCGCACATAGGCGTCACGGGTCTGCTCCTGGTGGTGGTGTATGGCGTCGAGCGCGGTCCGCGCGTCGTACGAGGTCATGGGTCCCCCTGGTCATCCTGGTCGTCCGAGGTACTTGCTCATGGAGAAAGTACCACCTTCTTTCCTTGCGAGAAAGAAGGTGGATGTCCCGGGGGACCCCGCCGCTGAGGGCGCTCAGGCGGCCCGCTCGCCGGGGCCCAGCCGCTCGAAGGAGACCGGGAGTTGGTCCGGGCCGCGCAGGATGGCGTTCTCCCGGTACGGCGGCGGATCGGCGATCAGACGCGGTGACGCCAGCCGGCGGGCCAGCGCGGTGAGCGCGATCTGCGCCTCCGCACGGGCGAGGGTGGCGCCGATGCAGTAGTGCAGGCCGCCGCCGAAACCGAGATGGGTGTTGTCCCGGCGGTCCGGGACGAACCGGTCGGGGTCCGGGAAGCGGCGCGGGTCGCGGTTGCCCGCGGCGAGCATCAGCCGGACCCTGGCGCCCCGCGGGATGGTGGTCCCCGCGATGTCGATGTCGGCCAGCGTGCTGCGCCCGGACATCTGCACCGGCGGGTCGTAGCGCAGCACCTCCTCCACGAGCGGGGTGGCGAGGTCGGGTTCGGCGCGCAGCCGGGCGAGGGCGTCGGGATGGCGCAGCAGGGCGAGCGTGCCGTTGGCGATCAGGTTGACGGTGGTCTCGTGGCCGGCGATGAGCAGCAGGCCGAGCGTGACCCGCAGGTCCACCGGCCCCATCCCGCCCCCCGGACCCGTGCCGGACATCAGGCCGGAGAGCAGATCGTCACCCGGGGCGGCCCGGCGCCGCGCGATGAGACCTTCGAGATACTGCACCAACTCCTCGCGGGCCTGCTGGAGTTCGCGGAGTTCCTCCTCGGTCTGGGTGTCGATGGGATCCAGTCCGCGGGTGAGCCGGCGGGCCAGGCCGCCGAAGACGGCTTCGTCCTCGCGGGGTACGCCGAGCAGTTCGCAGATCACCGTGACCGGCAGGGGGTAGGCGAGGTCGGCGACCACGTCGAGTTGCCCCGGCTGTTCGCCGCGGTGCGCGTCGAGAAGCCGGGCGACGAGGGTTTCGAGGTGGTCGCGCATGCCCATGATGCGCGGGATGAACTGCCGGGTGACCAGGTGGCGCAGCTGGTCGTGCCGCGGCGGGTCCAGGACCAGCAGGCTCCTGAACGCGGGCGGCGGTGCGTCGGGGTTGAGCCGGTCGGCGCTGATCCGCGGATCGTGCAGCAGCTGCGAGATCTCCTGGTGGCCGCTGACGAGCCAGGTCCCGTCGTGCATGCGGGTCACCGGCTGCCGGAGCATCCGCGTGTAGTACGGGTAGGGGTCGGCGCGGTTCTCGTACCGCAGGACGTGGGTGAACAGGCCGGTGGCCGTGTCGGGCAGGGTGGTGGTCATGGGGGTGCTCCCTACGGGTGGGCGGTCGGGGCCGGGGTGGCGGCTGCCGGGGCGTGGGTGTCGTGGCCGCGCACGCCGCCGGGCTCGTCCCTGGCCGGGCGCGCGAACTCCGCGTCGACGGGCCGGAGTTGCGGCGGTCCGTCGGGCGCGTTGAGCACCGGCGGGAACGGTGCCCCGGCCTCGATGAGCGCGGCGTAGCCGTCCAGGACGCGCGGCGAGTCCACCGCGACGGCCGCGACCAGCCGGCCGCGGAGTCCGTAGGCGGCCACGAACCGGCGCTGGTCCAGGGCTCCTTGGGTGACGGCGACCTGGTCGGCGAGGTGCGGCAGTCCCACGGACTTGAGGTTGACCCCGAACTGGTTGGACCAGAAGGCGGGCAGCGCCCGGTGGACGCGGTGGTTCGGCGAGGCGTGTGTCATGTTGTACGCGGCGGTCCGCGCCTGCGCCACGGCGTTGTCCCAGTGGTCCAGGCGCAGCAGCTGCCCGGGGAAGCGCGGGTGCGGCCAGCGGGCGATGTCACCGGCGACGAAGACGTCCTCGACGGCCGCCCCGTCGGCGCCCAGCGCCCGGCAGCCGCCGTCGCACACCACCCCGCGGTGGTCGGCGGCCAGCCCGGAACCCGCCAGCCACTCGGTGTTGGCCGGCGCGCCGGTGGCGACCACGGCCACCTCGGCGTCCACCGCGGTGCCGTCGGACAGCCGGGCGCGGCGCAGCCTGCCGTGGGCATCGCCTTCCAGCGCACGGACCGTGGTGTGCAGCCGCAGGTCCACCCCGGCGGCGCGGTGCCAGCCGGTGGCGACACGGCCGATCACGCCGCCCAGCGCGCTCGCCAGCGGGGCCGCGCCGCGCTGCACCACGGTCACCTCCAGCCCCAACTCCCGGCAGCCCGAGGCTACTTCGCCACCGGTGAAGCCGCCGCCGATGACCAGCACCCGGCGCGGACCGGTGGCCAGCGCCGCGCGCAGCCGGTCGGCGTCGTCCCGGCCGCGCAGCGTGTGCACACCCGCCAGGCCGCCGCCGGCCGCGTCGGGCCACGGCCGGGCGCGGGTGCCGGTGGCGATCAGCAGCCGGTCGAAGTCCACCCGCCGCCCGTCGGCCAGCACCACTTGGCGGCCGGGTATGTCCAGCCGGGTCGCGGCGGTGCCCAGCAGCCACCGCGCGTCGATGTTCCGCACCCGGGGCAGGGTGATGCGGTCGGTGGTCAGCCGGCCGGACAGCACCGCCTTCGACAGCGGCGGCCGGTCGTAGGGCTCGTGGGGCTCGTCGCCGACGAGGGTGAGTTCCCCGCCGAACCCCTCGTCCCGCAGCGCCTCGGCGGCGCGCAGCCCGGCCAGCGAGGCGCCCACCACGACGATGCGGCCGGCGTCGGCCCGGCGGGGCGTGCTCATGGCGGTCACCGGTCCCGCTCCGAGGACAGCGGCGACGGCTCGGTGGCGCCGCTCAGCGTGATCGCCTGCACGGGGCAGGCCGCCGCGGCACGCGCCACCTCGCGGTGCGCGCCGGCGTCGGGTGCGTAGTCGTACTCCAGCGACTCCTCGCCGTGGAAGCGGAAGACCGCCGGCGCGGCGTAGACGCACTGTCCGTAGCTCTGGCACCGGTTGAGATCCACCACCAGCCGCAGGGTCTCCGGCGGGCCTTGCGTGGTCATCTTTCTCCCTCTCCTCGCTGCTCGGCGCGGTCCTGCCCGGCATCTGCGGGCCGACGGCGCAGGGATCCGCCATCGCGATCGCAATTCAAATAGCGAGCGCTATGGGAACTGTACTCGCTATCCGAACATTGACATAGTGATCGCTATCCGAATAGCCTTGGCGATATGAACGGCGAGCACGATGCACCCCGACGCCAGCGCCTGACCCGCGCCGAGGCCAAGGCCCGTACCCGGACGCTGCTGCTGGACGCGGCGGCGCGGATCTTCGCCCGCAAGGGCTTCACCGGCGCCTCGGTGGAGGAGATCGCCGAGGCCGCCGGCTTCTCCACGGGCGCGCTGTACTCCAACTTCGACAGCAAGGAAGCCCTCTTCCTGGAGCTGCTGTCCGACCGTCAGAACGACCGCATCGCGGAGGCCGCCCGCGCCCTGGACAGCCATGAGGCGGGCACCGGGGAGGCCGCCGCCGAGCTGGGCCGCCTGCTGATCGACGTCGCCGACAAGGACATCGACTTCGCCCCGCTCCAGGCCGAGTTCTGGCTGTACGCGGTCCGTAATCCGCAGGCGCTGGAGACCATGGCGGCCAAGCTGCGCGAACCCCGCCAGGCGCTGGAACAGGTGATCAGCACCTCGCTGGCCGAGCGCGGCGCACCCGAGGAGGTCTCCGCCGAAGCCGTGGCCACCGTGGTCGCGGCGCTGTTCCAGGGCCTGGTGCGGCTGCGGCGCCTCGACCCCTCAAGCGTGTCGGAAGAACTCTTCGCCCAGGCCCTGACCTGGCTGTTCGCCGGCATCAATGCGGCCGGTACGTCCACCGGCACCGATGACGACTGACCGCCGCGACCATCCCCGCCGCATCGACGGTGCCCTCTCCTCCCGTCCTCCCGCGAAGGAGCAGCCCTTCATGAATCCGGCCCCCCACGCCTCCCGTGCGGCCGTCCCGCGATCACCCGGCGAGGCCCGGAAGCTGCGGATTCGCTACGCCGTGGCCGGCGTCGTCATGGCGCTCACCTGGATGGGAGAGGGCGCCGAGCCGGCCTGGGCGCACGCCCTTCGTACCGCCGTGATCCTGCTGATCGTCCCGCCCCTGCTGCTGCCCTCCCACCGCCTTCTCACCCGGCAGGTGTACGAGGCCACCGATCCCCGTTGGGCCATCGCCCGGCTGGTCACCGTCCGGACGGCCATCGTCGCGGGCGCCCTGGTGGCCGCCTACGTGCTCGGCTGCCTGCTGGACCCGCACAGCGCACAGCCCGCCGCCTCTCTGGGTGTTCGGCTGCTGGTGGTCCTGCTGACGGTCCCGCTCCAGATCCGTCTGGCGCACCGCACCCGCGCGAGCCGGGCGCATCCGTCCACCGGACCGGTCCTCTCGGCGCCCCGGCTGATCGCCGCGAAACTGACCCTCATCGTCGCCGCGCTGCTCGCCCAGGTGCTGCTCGACGGCGTCACGCACCACGCGGACGTGATCGTCGCGGTGGCGATCGCCGTCGCGGCGGCCGGCCTGGGCCCCAGGATCCACGCCCGCCTGCTGGTCACCCCGCCGGTCACCCGCCACGCCACCGCGGACGCCACGGCCTGACTCCGGACGGCACGGCCCGGCTGAGCGGCGAGCACGAGCCGCGAAGTGGCGTAAATGCGGGCGCAATTGAACATTTAAATCGGGCAAGTCGGTAGAAACTGCGCCCTGGTCTACCTCGGGAGTGAGAGGGCGTGCCGCTTGGGAGGGGCTGTCTGAACGAGCGAATCAGCGGGGGGTTAGCATATGAGCGCCGCCTAGCTCGAAAGATAAACCTGTGACTGTCAACGAAGACTCGTTCACTGACTGGAAGAGCCGCGAGGAGATCGCGGAGTCGATGATCCCGATCATCGGGAAGCTGCACCGGGAGCGGGATGTCACCGTCCTGCTGCACAGCCGCTCCCTGGTGAACAAGTCGGTGGTCAGCATTCTCAAGACCCACCGATTCGCCCGGCAGATCGCCGGCGAGGAGCTCTCGGTCACCGAGACGCTGCCGTTCCTGCAGGCCCTCGCCGCGCTCGATCTCGGCCCTTCGCAGATCGACATCGGCATGCTCGCCGCGACGTACAAGACCGACGGCCGCGGTCTGGCGGTGGAGGAGTTCACCGCCGAGGCCGTCGCGGGCGCCACGGGTGCCAACAAGATCGAGTGCCGCGAGCCGCGCGACGTCGTGCTCTACGGTTTCGGCCGCATCGGCCGCCTCATAGCCCGCCTCCTCATCGAGAAGGCCGGCTCCGGCAACGGCCTGCGGCTGCGCGCCATCGTCGTGCGCGGGGGCGGGGACCAGGACATCATCAAGCGCGCCTCACTGCTCCGCCGGGACTCCATCCATGGGCAGTTCCAGGGCACGATCACCGTCGACGAGGCGAACAGCAAGATCATCGCCAACGGCAACGAGATCAAGGTGATCTACTCCGACGACCCGACGTCGGTGGACTACACGGCGTACGGCATCAAGGACGCCATCCTCATCGACAACACCGGCAAGTGGCGCGACCGCGAGGGCCTGTCCCGCCACCTGCGCCCCGGCATCGACAAGGTCGTCCTCACCGCGCCGGGCAAGGGCGACGTCCCGAACATCGTGCACGGCGTCAACCACGACACGATCAAGCCGGACGAGCAGATCCTGTCCTGCGCCTCCTGCACCACCAACGCCATCGTGCCGCCGCTGAAGGCGATGGCGGACGAGTACGGCGTCCTGCGCGGTCACGTGGAGACCATCCACTCGTTCACCAACGACCAGAACCTGCTGGACAATTACCACAAGTCGGACCGTCGTGGCCGTTCCGCGCCGCTCAACATGGTCATCGCCGAGACCGGTGCGGCCTCCGCGGTCGCCAAGGCGCTGCCCGACCTCAAGGCGACGATCACAGGCAGCTCGGTCCGCGTCCCGGTGCCGGACGTCTCGATCGCCATCCTCAGCCTCCGCCTCGGACGCGAGACCACCCGCGAGGAGGTCCACGACTACCTCCGCAACGTGTCGCTGACCTCGCCGCTCAAGCGCCAGATCGACTTCACCACCGCCCCGGACGCGGTCTCCAGCGACTTCATCGGCTCGCGCCACGCCTCGATCGTCGACGCCGGAGCCACCAAGGTCGACGGCGACAACGCGATCCTCTACCTCTGGTACGACAACGAGTTCGGCTACTCCTGCCAGGTCATCCGGGTCGTCCAGCACGTCTCCGGGGTCGAGTACCCGACCTACCCGGTGCCGGTGGCCTGACCCCTGCGGACCGCCCGGTCCGGCGTCCCCGCAGGCGGGGCGGCGGTCGGGCGGCGGCCGATGCCGTCCGGTAGCGGTCGCCGCCCCAACCGCCGTTCCGCCCACCGGCGTTCGCGCATCAGGGCGCCGTGCGCTCGCGGTGCGGGAGCAGGCCGACGACCAGGCCGAGGAACCCCGCCGAGGCGCCGAGCGCGACGACGGCCGGCCAGCCGGAAGTCGACCACGCGACCGAACCGGCCAGTGAGCCCGCCGCGATGCCCGAGAAGCGGAAGGTGAAGTACACGGTGTTCAGCCGGTTGTGCAGGGAGGCCGGCAGGGCGAAGAGCACGGTCTGACTGACCGTCTGGCTGCCCCAGGCCCCGATGTCGAGCAGCACCACCCCGGCCACCAGCCAGCTCAGCGACGCACCGCCGGGCAGCAGCGCCAGCCAGCCGGCGATCACCAGCGTGACCAGGACGGCCAGCCCCCTCGCCCGGCCGTGGCGGTCGGCCATCCGCCCCGCCCACGGCGACACCAGCGCGCTGGCCGCCGCGACCAGCCCGAACAGCCCGATCCGGCTGGTGCCGTAGTGATACCGGTCGGCAAGCAGGAACGTCAGCGTCGTCCAGAAGGCGCCGAACGCGACACCGACCAGAGCGCCCGACCAGACCACCCGCGCGACCAGCGGCCGCGCGGCCAGCCGGGGCAGCGAGGCCAGGCAGGCCCGGTATCCGTCGGAGGCCCCCGGAGCCGGGGCCGGCGGCAGGTACCGGCGCAGCGCGAGCGCCAGAGCGAGCGTGAGCGCGCAGGAGACGGCGTAGACACCGCGCCAGCCGAGCAGGGTGGCCAGCGCGCCGGAGTAGGCGCGGGAGGCGAGGACGCCGACGAGCAGCCCCGCCTGCACGGTGCCCACGACCCGCCCCCGGGCCGCCCCCCGCTCCTCGGACAGGGCCACGGCCAGCGGCGTGACCAACTGCGGGACGGGGGACAGCAGACCGACCGCGAATCCGGCGGCGATCAGGAACCACGCCCCGGGAGCCAGCGCACACGCCGCGAGCGCCAGTGCGGAACTCGCGGTGAGGACCAGGATCAGCCGACGGCGGTCGTGGCTGTCCCCGGCCGGCACCAGCACCAGGATGCCCGCGGCGTACCCGAGTTGGGTGGCGGTGGGCAGGGCGCCCAGCAGTCCCGGGTCGGCGGACAGCGAGGTGGCGATCTCCTGGAGCAGGGGCTGGCTCAGGTAGACGTTGGCGGCCGTCAGCGCGGCGGCCACGGCCAGTACGGGCACCTGGAAACGCGGCGGCCGTCCGGGCCGGGACCCGTGCGGTGCTGCGGGGGAGAGCGGGAAGTGACGCATGCGGCCGAGGCTATGGAGGTGCCGCGTGGCAGACTTTCGCCGTACCGCCAGGTGATGTCGAGAGTGCGCCATGTTCGGAAAGAGCGAGAATCGGGACGACTACCAGGACGTGCCCCGGCCGATCGCGGCGATGGCGCGCGACCTGCCCGACGGCCATCACATCCCGCCGCACTCCCACCGGCGCGCCCAGCTGATCTACGGCACGTCCGGCGCCATCACGGTGGGCACCGCGCACGGGACGTGGGTGGTACCGGCCAGCAGGGCGGCGTGGGTGCCCCCGGGCCTCACCCATGAGATGACCTGCGCCGGCCCGGTCGCCATGCGGACGCTGTACCTCGCCGGGGACGCCGCGGCCGGCCTCCCCGGTACGCCCACCGTCGTGTCCGTCTCCCCGCTGCTGCGCGAGCTGATCGACGAGGCGACGCGGCTGCCGGTGGAGTACCGGACCGGCGGCCGGGACGGCCTGGTCATGGAGCTGCTGCTCCGGGAACTCACCCCGCGCCCCGTCCGGGCACTGCACCTGCCGGCCCCGGACTGCCCCCGGCTCGCCGCCCTGTGCCGGGAGATCCGGCGCCGTCCGGAGCGCCGCTGGACGACGGAACAGGCTGCGGCCCAGGCGCACTTGAGCCCCCGCAGCCTGCAGCGCCACTTCGCCGCCGCGACCGGTATGAGCCTGGGCCACTGGGTGCAGCAGGCGAAGCTGGTGCACGCGGTGGCGCTGCTGGCGAAGGGCGTTCCCGTCACCGCCGTCGCGCTGCGCGTCGGCTACTCCACCCCCAGCGCCTTCACCGCCATGTTCCGCCGCGCCCTCGGCACCACCCCCACCCGCTACTTCACCCCCTGACCGGCCTCACCGGCCACACAACAGCCCCGCGGCCCTGACGCCGACCGCTGCCGCTCCCCTGCGCAACGGCCGTCAGACGGGGAGCCGGGCCAGATCCGCCATGCCCTTCACGAGGTCCAAGGTGGCCAGGGCCTCGGCGAGTCCGGCATCGGCGTAGGTGCCCGCGGTCGCCGTGAAGAGCCGTTCGGGGTGGGCGCGGTCGCCGGCGAACTCCGCATGCACCCGGGCCGCCGCCTGCGACAGTGGAAGACCGTCCCGCGCCCAGGCCGTGGCCGCCGCCTGCACCTCGGTCAGGTACGCGCGGAAGTCGCGGACCTCGGCCCCCATCAGCGCCCCGTGCCCCGGCACGAACGTCTCGGCACCCCTGGCGAGCGGAACGTCCACGGAGTCGATGCACGCCGCCGGCGATCCGGACCAGACGATCATGTGCCCGCCGTCGAAGAGCATGGCCCCTGCGAAGACGATCCCGTCATCGGGGACCCGCAGCGCGACGTCGCCCGCGCTGTGCCCCGGGCCCAGATCGACCAACTCCACCGTGACACCACCGACGTTCATCTCCTGACGCCCGGTGAACGTCCGCGTCGGCGCCGTCACGGTGATTCCGGAGAAGTCGAACCCCCCGAAATGCTCGGCCGCATAGCGACTGATGCTGTCGGTGCTCTTCGCCGCCGGAAAGCCCCACGGCTCACCGCCGGCCCCAGGACGCGCCCCGCGCGGAAAAACGATCGCGTGATCAGTTCTGCTGGTTCCGGTATTTCCGGGCCGCCGGAAGTGCGGGCCGGGCCGCTCGAAGGTGGGGCGGGCCATGGGGGTGAATGTCGTGCCGGCGAGTGTCGGCGCGGTGTGTGCACGACGGCGGCACTGCACCATGTGGGCTCGGCCGGAAGCGTCTGCTGGAGGAGAACGTCATGCCAACCACCGGCGGGGCCCCGGTCCGGGCGTTGCAGACGCCGCGCGTCGCGGCGGTGGCCGGGATCGTCTCCGCGCTGCTGCTGGGTACCGCCATCCTGCTGGTGCGGCTGGCGGTGCCCGCGCACCCCGAGTACGCCGTCGACTGGATCCACCGCACCTCCCAGCGGGAATTCCTCCACACGGCCCTGGCCCTCCTGCCGTTCGCCGGGATCTTCTTCCTGTGGTTCATGGGGGCGATCAGGGACTACGTCGGTGCGGGGGAGGACCGGTTCTTCGCCACGCTGTTCCTGGGCAGCGGGCTGCTGTTCGTGGCCGTGCTCTTCGTCCTCGCGGCGACGGCGGGCAGCCTGCTGGACGTGACGGACGTGTCCTCCTCGG
Organism: Streptomyces sp. GS7; assembly: GCF_009834125.1. Taxonomy (NCBI): domain Bacteria; kingdom Bacillati; phylum Actinomycetota; class Actinomycetes; order Kitasatosporales; family Streptomycetaceae; genus Streptomyces; species Streptomyces sp. GS7. The sequence goes on along the minus strand of NZ_CP047146.1, from coordinate 5,443,569 downwards.
CGTCGGCGGGGCAGCTCGCGCTCTGGCAGTACGGGCGCCACCTCGTCCTCGTGCTGCTCACCAGCTACTCGACGCGGATGGCCGCCGTGTTCGTCGTATCCACCACGACCATCGGTCACCGGCTCGGCATCTTCCCCCGTTGGCTGGTCTGGCTCGGCTACCTCGTCGCGCTGGCGCTGCTTTTCGCGGTGGGCACCACGAGCCATCTCGAACTCGTCTTCCCCTTCTGGATGCTGGCCGTCAGCTGTCATGTCTTCGTGGTCACCCTGCGCCGCCGCCGGACCGCCGGGCAGGAGGGGTAAGGGGGAGGAAGGGCAGGAGGGGTGAGAGGGCGGGGAAGGGCGGCCGGAGGCTTGACCACGGTGCGGAGGGCGGTCACCGTGCGCGGGCCGGTCGCCGCCGCCGGAACGCCTCTGACCTGCGGAGGAACGGGGTGCGGGCGCCGGGGCCGGTTCCGCTTTGGCGTGCCTGTCGGGCGGGGCGGAGAGTGGAGGTACGGCACCCACAAGGCGGGATGATCATGGATCGCTACCCTCCCATCGCGGACCACGGCATCGTCGGTGACCTGCAGACCGCTGCGCTGATCTCGTCGCAGGGGGTCGTCGACTGGTTCGCGGCGCCCCGGTTCGACTCGCCCAGCATCTTCGCCGCACTGCTCGACCACGAGCGCGGGGGCTACTTCCTGTTCGGACCGGAGGACCCGGGCAGTACCTGCAAGCAGCTCTACTTCCCGGACACCGCGGTCCTGGTCACGCGGTTCATGTCCCCGGACGGCGTGGGCGAGGTCTTCGACTGCATGCCACCGGACCGTACGGGGACGCCGTCCGGCCGGCACGTCCTGCTGCGCGGTGCGCGAGCGGTCCGGGGAACGGTCCACTTCGACCTGGAGTGCCGGCCGCGCTTCGACTACGGGCGGGCCGTCCACGACCGGGACCTGGGGGAGGGCCTTGCCACGTTCCGGGCGCCCGGCATCACCGCGCATCTGCAGACCGGCTTCCCGCTGCAACCCGACGGCACCGACGTACGGGGAGCGGTCACGCTGCGCGCCGGCCAGGTGGCCGCGGCCGTCCTCACCGTCGACGCGGCGGGCGCGCCCGCCCCACCGCCGGTGACATCGGACGAGGTGACGCGGCGCTTCTGGGAGGTCGTGGACTTCTGGCAGCACTGGGTGCGTACCTCCCGCTACCGGGGCCGGTGGCCGGGCGTGGTGCACCGCTCCGCGATCACCCTCAAACTCCTCACGTACGCCCCCACCGGGGCGCCGGTCGCGGCGGCCACCATGGGGCTGCCCGAGCAGGTGGGCGGCGAACGCAACTGGGACTACCGGTACACCTGGGTGCGCGACGGATCGCTGTCGGTGCGGGCCCTGCTCGATCTCGGGTTCATCGAGGAGGCGGCGCAGTTCACCCGCTGGCTGGGGGACCGCCTGCAGCCCCCGGAGGACGACCGGAGCGAACCGCTCCAGATCATGTACCGCGTCGACGGGGACCCCGATCTGTCGGAGGAGATCCTTCCGCACCTGGAGGGCTATCAGGGCTCGTATCCGGTACGGGCCGGGAACGCCGCTGCCGACCAGCTGCAGCTGGACATCTACGGCGAGGCGCTCTACGCCCTGTCGGAGGGTCGGGAGATCGCCATGCGGGCCGGCTATCACGGCTGGAAGAACCTGGCCCGGACGCTGGACTGGCTCGCCGACTCCTGGGACCGCCCCGACGAAGGGATCTGGGAGACGCGCGGCGGACGCAAGGACTTCACCTTCAGCCGGATCATGTCCTGGGTCGCGTTCGACCGGGGACTGCGCCTGGCGGCCGCCTACAGCCGCCCCGCCGACACCGTCCGGTGGACCACCGCCCGCGACACGATCATGGAACAGGTGATGCAGCGCGGCTGGAACGACCAGCAAAAGGCCCTCGTCCAGCACTACGGCGGCACGGTGCTCGACGCGTCGCTGCTGCTCCTGCCACGGGTGGGCTTCCTGGCACCCCGGACGGAGAGCTGGCTGTCCACCCTGGACGCGGTGGAGCGCACCCTGGTGTCCGACAGCCTCGTCCACCGCTACGACCCCGCCGCGTCACCCGACGGCCTGCGCGGCTCGGAAGGCACCTTCAGCCTGTGCACCTTCCTCTACGTCGACGCCCTGGCCCGCGCCGGCCGGCTCCGCCTGGCGCGCTACGCCTTCGAGAAGATGCAGACCTACGCCAACCACGTCGGGCTGTTCGCCGAGGAAATCGGCCCCAGCGGCGAGCAGTTGGGCAACTTCCCGCAGGCGTTCACCCATCTGTCGCTCATCATGGCCGCCACCACCTTGGACGACGCCCTCGACCGGCAGCGTGACTGACCGGCGGACCGACCGGGCGGCCGGCCCCGCCGGAACGGCCCGGGGTCAGCCGATGATCCCGCTGAACGCGATCGGCAGGTGCCGGGGGCCGCGCAGGACGGCGTTCTGCCGGTAGGGAGGCGGGTCCTCGACCAGGCTCGGGCCGTCGAGCCGGCGGACGAGCGCGGTCAGCGCGAGCTGCGCCTCCAGCCGGGCGAGGGGCGCCCCGAAGCAGTTGTGCAGACCGTGGCCGAATCCCAGGTGCTGGTTGTCGGGGCGGTCGGGGACGAAGCGGTCGGGGTCGGCGAACCGCTTCGGGTCCCGGCTGCCGGAGGCCACCATGAGGTAGAGCGAGGCGCCCTTCGGGATGATGGTCCCGGCGATGTCGATGTCCGCCAGCGTCGTGCGCTGCGGCAGCATCTGCACCGGAGGTTCGAACCGCAGCAGCTCCTCGACGAGCGGGACGGCCAGACCGGGCTCGACACGCAGCCGCTGGAGGACGTCGGGGTTCCGCAGCAGGGTGAGCATCCCGTTGGTGATGAGGTTGACCGTGGTCTCGTGGCCGGCGATCAGCAGCAGCGCCGCGGTGGTGATGATCTCCACCGGTGACATCTGCCCGTCCGGTCCGTGTTCCGTGGCCATCGCCGAGAGCATGTCGTCGCGCGGCGACCGGCGGCGCTCCTCGATGAGACCGGCGAGATAGGCGGCCAGCTCGCCCCTGGCCCGCCGGACGCCCTGGACCTGCGCCTCGCGCTCCTCGGCCGTGCCGACCGGGTCGAGGCCGGCGGCGATGGTGTCGGCCCACTCGTGGAAGTGCGACTCGTCCTCGCGCGGGACGCCCAGGATCCGGCAGATCACGGTGACCGGGAACGGGTAGGAGAAGTCGTCGACGAGGTCGATGGTGTCCCGCCCGCGCAGACCGTCGACGAGCCCGGAGACGATCTCCTCCAGTTCGCCGTGCATGTCGAACACCCGGCGCGGGGTGTGCGGCGGACCGAACGGCCGCATGCTCAGCCGGCGCAACCGGTCGTGCTCCGGCGGGTCGAGCCGGATGAAGGCCGGCGGCAGGTTCGGGTCGTGCTCCTGACCGGAGGCCCTGGCCGCCTCGGGGGTCAGATTGCGGAGGTCGGAGCTGATCCGCGGGTCGTGCAGCAGCTCCTTGATCTCCCAGTAGGTGCTGACCAGATAGGGGCCCGACTCGTCGCGTACCACCGGTGTCCTGCGCAGCTCGGCGTAGAGCGGATACGGGTCGGGGCGGTTGGCGTAGTCGGTGATCCGGTGCAGGAGCGCGACCGACGTCATGGCGGAATCCTTCCGAGGTGCTGCGGCCGGGGGCGGGGGTTGCCGGTGTGCCCGGGTCAGGCGCGTCGGGGGGTGAACGAGACGCGGCGGTCGGTCGGCGAGTGCCCGCTGAGGGTGACGGTGGGCCCGTGGCTGGGAAGCGAGGGGTCCGGGAATCCGGCCGGCACCGGCTGGAGCCCTTCGGGGCGCCGGTCGACCGTGGTGAACTCGGGCGGGAACGGCGCGGCCTGCTCGATCTGCCGCTCGTAGAAGTCCAGCCACTTCGCCTGGTCGAAGGTGACGGCGGCGATGACGCGCCCCTGGTAGCCGTAGGCCGCGGTGAAGCGCTGCTCGGCCAGCGACCCCTGGGTCACGATGATCTGGTCGGCCATCGGCGGGACGCCGACGGACTTGATGTTCACCCCGAACTGGGCGGACCAGAACGACGGCATCCACAGGTGCGGCCGTCGGTCCGCGCTGGCGCTGATCATGTTGTGGGCCGCGACCTCGGCCTGTGAGACGGCGTTGCCCCAGTGCTCCAGGGAGAGGAACTGGTAGCCGAAGAGCGGGTGCGGGGACCGGGCGACGTCACCGGCCACGAAGACGTCGTCGGTGACGATGCCCCGTACGTCGAAGGCCCGGCATCCGGCGTCGCAGGCGATCCCGCGCGGACCGGCGCCCAGACCGGAGTCCGCGAGCCATTCGGTGTTGCGGGTCGCGCCGAGCGCGACGACCACCACGTCCGACTCGACCGCGGTGCCGTCCGAGAAGTGGGCCTGCCGCACCCGGCCGGCGGAGTCCCCCTCCAGCCCCGTGACCTGCACACCGCACCGCAGGTCGACACCGTGCGCGCGCTGGAGTTCCGCCGCCACCTCACCGACCACACCGCCGAGCGCTCCTACGAGGGGAGCCGGACCGCGTTCCGCGACGGTGACCGGCAGCCCCCGCTCACGGCAGGCGGAGGCGATCTCCGAGCCGGTGAACCCGGCCCCGATCACCAGCACCCGGCGCGGACCGGCCTTCAGCCGGTGGTGCAGCCGGATCGCGTCGTCCCGGGTACGCAGCACGCAGACCCCGTCGAGGTCGGCCTCCAGCTCGCGCGGCCACGGACGGGCGCGGACCCCGGTGGTGATCAGCAGCCGGTCGTAGTCGATCGCGTCGCCGTCGGCGAGCCGTACCTGCTTGGCCGCCAGGTCCAGTCCGGTGGCCGCGGCACCGAGCCGCCACTCCGCGTCGACCGGGCGCCGCCTCGGCAGCACGGTGTGGTCGGCGGGCACCTTGCCCAGCAGGACCTGCTTGGACAGCGGCGGCCGGTCGTACGGCTCGTGGGGCTCGTCGCCGACCATGGTCAGGGTGCCCGCGAAGCCTTCCGCGCGCAGCGTCTCGGCGGCTCGCAGGCCGGCCAGGGAGGCGCCGACGACAACGATCCGCCCCTCGCGCCGGAGCGTCTCCAGGTAACCGTCAACCGACACGGGACGCACCCGCCTTCCCGTCGGCCGCGCCCTGGTCCTCGTAGTCGAGGGTGATGGCCTTGACAGGGCAGGCGTCGGCCGCCCTGCGTACGTTCTCCCGTTGCGTGTCGTCGGCGAGCGGGTCGTACATCAGCGCCTCGTCGCCGTGCATGGTGAACACGTCCGGGGCGAGGAAGGCGCACTGGGCGTACCCCTGGCACCGGTTGAGATCGACGACAAGCCTCATGAACTCTCCGCTCCTCCGCGACGCGACGTGGTCATGGGCACAGCCGCTGATCGCGTCAGCGTGCGACCCCACAAGGTCCGGCCCCGCTTCAGGATGCGGAGGCCCCCGGTGCGGGCGCACGTTCAGCGTGCCGTCGGGGTGAGTCGCCCGGCGCAGGGGGAGCGGCGGCAGGAGCAGGCAGGGACAGGACGGAGCGGACCGGGGCAGGCGTCTGTCGCCGGTCACGAGCAGGCCCGGCCGCCACCTCGGCCGGAGCCGGTGCCGTGCCGCGGGCCGGCCGGTGTCACCGGCGCGACAGACGGCGGCCGAGAGCCCGCTTCAGCGGGGGCGGTGTGCAGGACAGGAGGGCGTGGACGGCCTTGTAGGGGGCGCCGGGGACGCAGCGGTGCCGTCCCGCGGCGACGGCCCTGAGCCCGGCGGCGGCGACCGCGTCCGCGGTCAGCCAGAGGAATCCCGGCACGGGGGCGGGGCCGACGTCGTTCGCCGTGAAGTACTCGGTCCTGGTCAAGCCCGGCAGGAGCGCGGTGACATGGATGCCCGAGCCGCGGTTCTCGATGGCGAGGTCCTCGGAAAAATGGGTGAGGAACGCCTTGGTCGCGCCGTAGGTGGCGCGCGAGGGCGACGGGAAACTGCCGGTCAGGGACGAGACGTTGAGGATTCCGCCCCGCCCCGCCGACCGCATCTGCGGCAGGACGGACCGGGTGAGCCGTACCACCGCCTCGTTGTTCAGCCGGAGTGTGGCCTCCTCCCGGTCCACGGGGAGGTCGGCGAAGACTCCGGTTGCCCCGGCTCCGGCGTTGTTGACCAGCAACTCGACAGGTTTGGCCGCATCGGTGAGGCGGGCGGCCACCTGCGCGGTCTGCGCGGCGTCGGTCAGGTCGGCCGGCAGCACCTCCACCTCGACGGAGTGCGCGGCCCGCAGCTCCGCCGCGAGGTCGCGCAGGCGCGATTCCCGGCGGGCGACCAGTACGAGGGAGACGCCCCGGGCCGCCAGGAGCCGGGCCAGGGCCGTGCCGATTCCGCTGGAGGCACCGGTGATCAGCGCGGTCCGGTACGGATAGGGTCGGTCGGTCATCCGCGATCTCCCCTGTCGGAAGGCGCGTGGAATGCCACGCTCGCGCGCCACCGCGGGCAGGCCGACGCGGCGTGTTCGGGGAATACGTCCGTGCATCACCGTACCGCCGGGGACGCCGCGCGCGACAGGGCGCGGGCGGTCACGGGGCAGGGCGGCCGACGCGTGCCGTCCGCGTACGGCGCCAGTAGCCGGGTGCCGTCCGCGGAACGGCGTGCAACGGAAGTTCGCACGGGCCGAGTTGACGGCGCCGGTATCGGCAAAGGCCGGCCATACCCATCGTTCCCCGGTTGTTCATGTGCCGGATCCCGCCGCTACACGGGGTCCGGTTCATCATGAGCGCGCTCAGCCACCCCCCTCCGGTACTCACGACAACAGGGGAGACCCGTGACCCGCCGCTCCATCCGACTGGCCGCCGCGTTCTGCGCCGCCGGAACCCTCGCCGGCGTGACCATCGCCCAGGCATCCGCCTCCGACGAGGCCGCCGCGCACCGCAAGGCCGCCGCGCGACACGTCCTGCTGGTCTCCGTCGACGGCCTGCACCAGTCGGACCTGGCCTGGTACATCACCCAGCACCCGCAGTCGGCGCTGGCCCGTCTCGTGCACGGCGGCGTGCAGTACACGCACGCCAGAACCACCACCCCCTCGGACTCCTTCCCCGGCATGGCCGCCCAGGTCACCGGCGGCGGTCCGGGCACCACCGGCGTCTACTACGACGACACCTACGACCACGCCCTGCTCCCGGCCGGCACCACCCACTGCCAGGGCGCCAAGCCCGGCGTGGAGGTGGACCTCACCGAGGACCTGGACAGGAACAAGGCGTCCCTCGACGCGGGTCAGGGCCTCAAGGGCCTGCCGGACAGCATCCTTCAGATGACCGGTCAGCCGCAGAGCCTCCTCGACCCGAGCCGGCTCCCGGTCGACCCGAAGACCTGCAAGCCGGTCTACCCGCACGCGTACCTGCAGGTGAACTCCGTCTTCGAGGTAGCCCGCCAGGCCGGTCTGCGGACCGCGTGGTCGGACAAGCACGCCGCCTACGACATCCTCAACGGCCCGTCCGGCACCGGGATCCAGGACCTGTTCGCCCCGGAGATCAACAGTGCCGCTCCCGGCTACCGGGCCGGTGGCGACTGGACCACCGACAACAAGGCCACCGAGCAGTACGACCACTACAAGACGCGGGCCGTGCTCAACGAGATCGACGGCTACGACCACAGCCGCACCCACAAGGTCGGCACCCCGGCGATCTTCGGCCTGAACTTCCAGTCCGTCTCCACCGCCCAGAAGCTGCCGACTTCCGACGGCCTCAAGGGCGGCTACGCGGCGAAGAACGTGCCCGGCCCGCTGCTGGCCCGGAACCTGGACTTCGTCAACGGCGAAGTCGCCTCGCTGGTCAAGGAGATCAAGGACCGGCACCTGGAGTCCAGCACCACCGTCGTGCTGTCCGCCAAGCACGGCCAGTCGCCGACCGACCCGGCCGCCCTGAACCGCGTGGACGACGGCCTGCTGCTCGACGGGCTCAACGCCGCCTGGAAGAAGCTGCACCCGGACGCCGGCGACCTCGTCGCGCACTCCGTGGACGACGACGGCATGCTGCTGTGGCTGAACGACCGCTCCGCCGCGGCCACCGAGTTCGCCAAGCAGTACCTGCTGGCGCAGCACGGCAACGGCACCGACATCAACACCAAGCCCAAGGCGTTCACCCACAGCGGCCTGAGCACGGTCTACGCCGGCCGGGCCGCGGCCGGCTACTTCGGCGTCAAGCCCGGGGACGCCCGGGTCCCGGACGTCTTCGGCATCGCGCAGTACGGCGTCGTCTACACCGGCGGCACCAAGAAGATCGCCGAGCACGGCGGCGCCCACGCCGACGACCTCGACGTCCCGCTGGTCGTCTCCGGCGCGGCCACCCCGTCCGGCGTCCGCACCGCGGCGCCGGTCCGGACCGCCCAGATCGCGCCCACGATCCTGGCGCTGCTCGGCCTCGACCCGCAGCAACTCCAGGCCGTGCAGCGGGAGCACACCGCGGTGTTGCCGGTCCGCTGACCGTCCACCGCCGGGCGACCGTGCCGGGGGCCGCGCACCGAACGGGGCGCGGCCCCCGCGTCATGGACGGTTTCCGCTGCCGGGCACCCGCGGCGCGCCCACCACGACGGCCTCAACGCCTCCGGCGGCCGTGTCCTGGCCCGCCTGATGGACCTGGCCTGAGGAAATTCGCCGCTGGGTGCCGCCCCCTCCCGTGACGCTACCGGAGAAACTCTATCGACATCAAGTATCTTGACGTCGAGCGAATTCTCGCGGCAAGGTTCCCCCTGTCGGCCGTCGAACACGGTGCGGGAAACGAGAGGGGCGGGGTCGTCATGGGGTGGGGCAGGAAGGGCGAACAGGCGGCGGGGCAGGGCCTGTTCGCCCAGTTACGGCGGCCTCCCGGCGGCCGGAACGCCCGGATCATGCTGCTCGCGCTCTGCCTCGACCGGACCGGATCCGGGCTGTGGACCTCGGCGTCCGTGCTGTACTTCACGTTCGTCACCCACCTGAGCGCCCAACAGGTGGGTGTGCTCCTGGGCGTGGCCGGAGTCGCGGGCATCTGCGGCTCCCCACTGGCCGGTTGGCTCGCCGGCCGGCTTCCGGTGCGCGGGCTGCTGATCGGCTGCCACCTGCTGCGCCTGGTGACCCTCGGGCTGATGCTGCTGTGCACCGGGTTCGGCGCGCTGCTCCCCGTCGTGGCCGCGACCTACCTGGGCGACCGGGCCGCCAAGACGCTGGAGATGCTGTTCGCCACCCGGACCGCGGGGGAGCGGCGGGTCGCCTACCAGGCGCTGTCGCGCAGCGCGGCCAACGCGGGCTACGCCTTCGGTACCGGCATCGCGGCCATCGGCGTCGCCGTGGGCACCCACACCGCGTACGCCGCCCTCATCCTGGGCGACGCGCTGTCGTTCGTCGTCGCCGCGGCCCTCGTGTGGCGTACCGGCGAACCGCGCGACCGCGCGGCCGAGTTGACCCGGTCCGGAAACGGGAGCGAGGCTGCGCCGACCCGGCCCGCGAGCCCCTGGCGGGATGTCGGATACCTCGGGTTCGTGCTGCGCGACATCGTGATGAACATCGACGACACGGTCCTCGGCGTCGGCCTGCCGCTGTGGCTGATCACCCGCACCTCGGCGCCGCACGCCCTGGCCCCGGCCTTCCTCATCGTCAACACGGTGCTGGTCGTGGTGCTCCAGATGCGGGTGTCGGCGCGCGCCGAGGGGCCGCGCCGGGCCGCGCGTGCGGTACTGCTGTACGGGGCGTTGCTGGGCGCGTCCTGCGTGGTCGTGGCGGTGTCCGCCCAGGGCGGGACCGGATGGGCGACGGCGGCACTGCTGACCGCGGCCCTTCTGGTCACGCTGGCGGAGCTGATGCGTTCGGTGAGTTCCTGGGAACTGGCGGTGCTGCTCGCCCCGGCGGACGCGCGCGCCGGGTATCTCGGGGTGGCCGGCATGGCGCAGTCCATCCAGAAGTCCGCCGGGCCTCCGCTGCTGACGGGCGCGGTGCTGGCCGCCGGACCGGCCGGGTGGCTGGCCCTGGGGGCGGTCACCGCCGCGGTGTCGGTCTGGCAGTGGAGCGCGTGCGCCCGGCGGCTCCGTACCCTCGCACCGCCCGACCCGGCCCCGTCCGGATCGGTGGAGCCGCGTCGTGCGCCCACCGCGCCGTACGAGTCCGCCACCCGGTAGTGCCTTGCCGCGTCAGGAGACATAGCGTCATGACACCCGCCACCGCGCCCCGTTCACCGGATGACGTCACCGTGGTGCTGTCGGGCTACGGCCCCGTCGGCCGGGCCTTCGCCGGGCAACTGCGCACCCGGGGCGACGAGATCGCCCGCGACCACGGAGTCCGGCTGCGGCTGGGAGCCGTCCGCGTCGGCACCGCCCAGTGCCTGCCCCGCGAGGAGGGGCCGCTGCCGCCGCGACCGGCCTGGGGGCCGCCCGCACCGCTGGAACGGACGCTGGACGAGACCGGCGCCCGCGTGCTGGTGCAGGCGCTGCCCTCCTCGCCGCAGGTACGTCAGCAGGCCGCGGACGAGGCCGTCATGGCGCTGCGCCGGGGGGTGCATGTGGTCACCGCGACCAAGAGCCACCTGCTCAGCCACTGGCACGCGCTCGGCGACGCCGCGCAGGCCGGCGGCAGCCTGATCAGGATTTCCGGGGCCACCGGAGCCGCGCTGCCGGCCGGGGACCTGGCGAGAACCGGGGTGCGCGGTCTCGGCTGCCGCTCGATCCGGGCCTGCCCCAACGGGACCGCCACGTTCGTACTGGACCGCCTGGCGGCCGGGGGCTCCTTGGCCGCCGCGGTCGGCGAGGCGCAGCGGCGGGGCATCGCGGAGGCCGACCCCTCGGCCGACCTGTCGGGTGACGACGCGGCCACGAAGGTGCGGTTGCTGGCGGCCCTGATGTGGGGGTGGGACCCCTCGGACGTCCGGACCCGGACGGAACCGGTCGACCGGCACACCACGCAGGCGGCCCGGGCCGCGGCGGCCCGGGGGCACCGGCTGCGGGCCGTGGCGGGCGCACGGGCGGACCAGCCGCTCCTGGTCCGCGTACGGCTGGACGAGACCGCCCCCGGCGATCCCCTGCACGCGCTGACCGGCCCGGAGAAGGCCGTGGTGTACGGCTGCCCGGACGCCGGTGACATCACCGTGAGCGGTGGCCGCTCAAGCCCCCTCGGCGCGGCGCTCGCCCTGCTCAAGGACACCCTCGCCGTCGCGACGGCCGGGCGCTTCGGCTTCGGCTGATCCGCCGCGGCCCGCGGCCCGGTCCGGCTGCCCGCGGCAATGGCAATCTTGCGGCGAAACACCCGTGCGATTGTACTGAGGTGCGTTCGGCCCGGGGCCGGGACGACCATCGGCGGAGGACGCGGAGGGAAGCGGATGATGGAGCTGGAGCTGCGGCACCTGCGAGCCCTGTGCGCGATCGCCGACGCCGGGAGCCTGGGCGGGGCCGCGCGGCTGCTCAGATACTCGCAGCAGGCGATGAGCACCCAACTCCAGCGGATCGAGGGGCACTTCGGCGAGCCGCTGTTCGAGCGCCATGCGTCGGGCGTGGAACCGACCCGGTTCGGCGCCGAGGTGCTGGCCCAGGCGCGCGAGGTGCTCGACCGCGCGGACGCCATCGGGCGGCGGCCGGGCGGCCGGGCCGCAGGGGCACGCCAGGTCCTCCGCCTGGCCGCGACCAACTCGCCGGTGCTGTCCGGCATGGTCGTCCGGGTCCGCAGCCGGCTGCCGGATCTGGGACTGACCGTCAGCAGCGTCTACGCCTCCTCGGAGATCGTGGAGCGCCTGGAGAAAGGCGAGTTGGACGCCGCGATCGCCGTGGACTACCCCGGCCTGGAACTGCCGCTCTCCCCCGCCATGGCGCACCGCGGGATCGTCGTCGAGCCGTCGTTCGTCGCCGTCCCCGCGCACCACCGGGTGAAGCACCGCATGGAGGTCGCGCTCGCCGACCTGGCCGACGACGCCTGGTTCCTGACCCCGGACGACGGGGCCGGCTGGCCGGGAGTGTTCTACGGGGCGTGCGCGGCGGCCGGGTTCACCCCGGCGGCGGTCCACGAATTCCTCGGCGACCAGCTGCAGCTCCAGAACATGATCGCCGACGGGCTCGGCGTCTCCGTCGTCCAGGCGACGATCCGCCCGATTTCCGGAGTGCTCGTCAAACCGCTGACCGGCACACCGCTGTGGTGCCGCTATCTGCTGCTGTGGCGGCGGGACAGCGTGACCGAGGAGATCGCGGAGACGCTGTTCCGCTCCGCCGCCGCGTCCTACCGCGTACTGAGCGCCCATTCACCGCACTTGCAGGCGTGGGCGGCGAGGACGTACGGGGCGGACGGCGGGCCGGGCGCACCGGCAGGCGGATCGGTGCCGGTCTGACGGTCGAGCGTTGCGCGGTCGGTGCGCGGGCGGGCCGGGTGCGCCGGATGTTGTGGCGGGGACGCCGACGGTGCTGTCCCTCAGCCCATGGTCCGCGGTCGGCGGGAGTGGCACAGTCCTTCAGGCATCTGCCGATCCCTACAAGGCACTTGCCGACCCCCACAAGGCGCATGAATTCACCAAGGGAGCCGCAATGCGCCATCGCAACCCCCCACACAGATTCCTGACCATCGGCCTGGTGGCCTGTGCCACCACCGTCGGCCTCGTGGTCGGCCCGACGCTCGCGGCGTCCGGTGCACCGGCCGCCGCCGGCCCGGCCGTCGCCAAGTCCGCCGCCCGACCCCACGACCCGGCGCGACCGCTGCCGCCGACGGGCCCGGCCACCACCGCCTCGGACCGGTCCGACGTGCAGGGCAGGCCGCACAGCGTGGCCCAACTGCGTCCGCAGCAGCCGCAGATGAGGGAGACGAGGAAAGCGAGAAAGACACCGCACCAGGCCCGTGCGGCATCCTGCTCACCGGGCGACTTCGGCAGCCGCAGCGGTGCGGAGCTGGTCGACTTCATCAAGAAGTCGACCACCGAATGCGTCAACACGCTCTTCAGCATCACCGGCAAGGACGCCCACGACGTCTTCCAGGAATCCCAGATGGTCCCCGTGGCGGACGCGCTGAAGAGCGCCTCGGCGACCTACCCCGGCGACGACTCCACCGACGTGCAGCAACTGGTCCTCTTCCTGCGCGCCGGCTACTACGTCCAGTACAACGACTCCAAGGACGTCGGCGACTACGGCCAGAACCTGGCGACCGCCATCGAAGGCGCCCTGGACGCGTTCGTCGGCAACGCGCACTTCATGGACGTCAGCGACGCGAACGGCGCCGTCGTCGGCGAGGCGATCACCCTCACCGACAGCGCGAACGAGCAGGGGCGCTACCTCGGCACCTACAAGAAGGTCCTGGACGCCTACAACAGCTCGTACGACGCCTTCCCCGCCATGGTGAACGCGGTCAACAACGTCTACACACCGCTGTTCCGCGGCCACCAGAACGACGCCTTCGTGAAGGCGGTCACCAGCGACCCCAGCATCATCGACACCCTGGACACCTTCGCCGAGAAGCACCTCGATCTGCTGGGCACCGACAACGCCTTCCTGACCTCCAACGCCGGCACCGAGATGGGCCGCTTCGTCCAGCACGCCGGGGCGCTCCAGGACAAGGTGCGGCCCCTGATGAAGGACCTGCTGGGCAAGTCGCAGATCACCGGCCGGACCGCCGCGCTGTGGGTCGGCGTAGCCAACATGGCCGACTCCTACGACAAGGCCAACTGCTCCTACTTCGACACCTGCAACCTGGCCGACAAGCTCACCAAGGCCGCGCTGCCGACCACCCACCCCTGCGATGAGACGCGCACGATCCTGGCGCAGGCGCTGACCCCACAGGACCTCGACGCCGCCTGTGCCAGCCTCCAGAAGGAGGACGCCTTCTTCCACGGTGTGGTGAAGGACAGCGGCTCGATACCGGGCCAGTACGAGGACAAGATCCAGGTCATCGTCTTCGCCAGCCCCACCGACTACAAGACCTACGCGGGACCGATATTCGGGGTCGACACCAACAACGGTGGCATCACCATCACCGGCGACCCGACCAAGCCCGACAACAAGGTTCAGTCCATCATGTACCAGAAGGGCTCCGACGACGGCTTCCCGGCCCGGATCTGGAACCTCAACCACGAGTACACGCACTACCTCGACGGCCGCTTCGACATGAAGGGCGACTTCAGCCAGGAGACCACCGTCCCGGACGTCTGGTGGATCGAGGGCCTGGCCGAGTACGTCTCCTACAGCTACCGCGGTGTCACCGACACCGAGGCGGTCTCCGAGGCCGGTAAGCACACCTACGCGCTGAGCACGCTGTGGCAGAGCACCTACGCCAACAGCGATGTGACCCGCACCTACCCCTGGGGCTATCTCGCCGTGCGGTACATGGCCGAGAAACACCCCGACGACATCCAGGCCATGCTCGCGAAGTTCCGGGCGGGCGACTACGCGGGCGGCTACGCCGTCTACAACTCGCAGATCGGCGACCGCTACGACGCCGACTTCACCTCCTGGCTCGACGCCTGCGCGTCCGGCGGCTGCAAGGCGCACTGACACCCCAGCGGGGAACCGGGATCCCCGGGCAGGCCACGACCGGCCTGCCCGGGGATCACGTCGTGCCGGGCGAGGCTCAGCCGGCGCTCCGATCGCCCGCGCCCGCCTGCCACTTGCGGCCGATCTCCCGCAGTATCGCCGGGTACACCCCCAGGTGCCGGAAGGGCTTGATGCCCGCCATGTACAGCGCGCCGAGCGGCCCGTTCGGCTTCACCAGGACGGCCATCTGGCCGCGGTACCCGCCCGCCCCGTCAGGGACCCAGCCGATGTGCACGATGCCGTGCATGGTCCGGTTGGCGATCTCGGCAGCCCACTCGTCGTGCGTCAGGTAGACGGAGGTGAAGGGGGCGCCGGGGCGTTCGGGGCCCCGCGGGCCTTGGCGGAGGTCCGCCGGTAACCGGTCGCGCAGCGAACGGACCCGGGTGCCGACGCCCGCGCCGGGTGTGTCCCAGCCGAGCACCTTCCCGAGCTTCCAGCGGACCGCGAAGAGCAGCCGCGGTATCGGAGCGGAGGTGAACTCCACGCCGTCGTGGGTGAATTGGTCCGCCAGTCGGGCCAGGTCGTCGGGGCCGCCCGGTGTCGGCAGCGCCCACACGTCCTCCAGGTGGAAGTCGCCGGCGATCTCATGGATCCGCCAGGGACGAGAGGTGTGCGCGCGGGTGGGAAGTCTCATGGAACGGCCCCTGTCTATACGGTGGCGTACAGATCAAGGCTAGGGCTGCCTATACGGCACCGTATAGTCGGCGGTGACGTGAGAGGAGACACACACCATGGGTGCGACCCGGACGCCTCGCGGCAAGTGGATCGAGGAGGGGCTGCGGGCGCTCTCCACCGGAGGTCCGGACGCCGTCCGGATCGAATCGCTGGCGCAGGTCCTCGGCGTCAGCAAGGGCGGCTTCTACGGGTACTTCGGAAACCGGGAGGCGCTGCTCACCGAGATGCTCGACACCTGGGAGCGCGACACCACCGAAGGGGTCATCGAGGAGGTCGAGCGCGACGGGGGAGACGCCCGGGCCAAACTGGAACGACTGCTGACGCTCGCCCTGTTCACCGAGGAACCGGGGCGGGCCACCGCCGTCTCCCTCTCCATCCGGGACTGGGCCCGGCGCGACGAGGCCGTCGCGGAACGCCTCCGGCGCGTCGACAACCGGCGGATGGACTACCTGCGTTCACTGTTCGGCTGCTTCTGCTCGGGCGACGAGGTGGAGGTCCGCAGCATGCTCGCCTTCACCCTGCGCATCGGCAGCCACTTCGTCGCCGCCGACCACGGTGCACGAAGCCGCGAGGAGGTGCTGAAGCTGACCCGGGACTGGCTGCTGAGGTAGCCGCCCCCTGGCCCGTGGCCGTCCTCCGCGGTCCACGGCGGGGACCACGCCCCGTGACGTACGCGCGGCTACGCCCCGCACCCGCCGGAACCCGGACGGTGCCGCTCCCGGCCGCCGGTCCTGGCCACCACCCGGAGCCCGGCCGGGTGGGCGCGCGGGACGGGCGAATCAGGGCTGTACTGGGAGAGGAAGAGGAGGAAGTGGAACGTCACACTGCGGGGAGGCATCGTGGACCTCGCCTTCCTCAACGCGGTGTACGCGAACGGGGGTCCGTACGTCTGCGCCTACCTCGACACCTCCCGCACCGCCGAGGAGCCGGACCGGGAGACCGCGCGGCGCAGCCGGCGGGTCTGCGAGGCGCTCGTGGACCAGGGCGCCGACGCCGCCACGGTGGCCGCCGTCGCGGGCGTCGTGGGCTGTGACCGCGAGATCGCCGGCCGGCACGGGCAGGCGATCGTGGCCGTCCGCGGGCGGGTGGTACTGGCCGAGGAACTGCCCGTGCCGCCGGCGCGCGACGAGGCCGCGTTCACCGCGCTGCCCGACCTGATGCCGCTGGTGGTGCAGTTCGCTCCGGGCATCCGCTACGTCGCCGCCACCGTGCACTGCCTCCCGCTCCCGTATGCGGAGCCCGCGGACGAACTGGAGGTGGCGTGCCAGGCGGGGGTGTGGCCCGGCAGCGCCGTCGCGCCGGGCGACTGCCACCTGATGCGCGGCCCCGCCGTGAGCTGGCTCGACGGAGCCGGGCAGGAGGCCGCCGACGGCATCGCCGCACTGGCGTGCAGCACGGACGCCGAGGCGATCGTGCTGGCCGGGATCGCCTGGGTCCGCAACGTGCTGGCGGACAACCTCGACGGACGATGGCGCAAGCGCACCGTCACCTGCGACGGCGACGGGTATCCGGCGCCGCGGGGCAGGGCGCTCATGGAGGAGGAACTCGCCGCGGCGTTCGAGGGGCGGTTGCGCAGCGCCGACCGGGCCCGCGTCGACCTGTTCCAGGCGCGCCGCACCGGCCGGCACGGCGCGGTCGAGGGACTGTCCGACGCCGTGGCCGCACTCCAGCGGTCCCAGGCCGGCACCCTGCTGCTCAACGTCCCGGTCGGCTTCCCGGTGGAACTCCGCGTGGGAGTGCCGGTCCTGCGGACCGGCCCGCCCGAGGCCGACCCGGGACCGTACGGTGCGCTCGGCTTCTGTGCGGGGCCCGCCGGTGCCGCCGTGATCCGCGCCGCGGTGCGCACCGGTGCCGAACTGATCGTGGTGCCGCGGGACCAACTGCCGCTGACGGACGGGCTGGGCGCACTGCTGCGGTACGCCGGCCCGGAGCGCGCCCCGCACCCCCACGGGCCGGCCGTCGGCTGATCGGCCGGTCGCGGGCCGGGGGCGCGGTCAGGATGCCGGCGGGTATCCGCGGGTGCGGACGAGGTCGTGGGTGAAGCGGGTGAAGGCAAGGGCGGCGGCACTGCGGTAGGCGTCGGCACGCTGGAGCAGGGCGACCGTGCGGGTGGGGAGGGCCGGATCGAGGGGGATGGGGGTGAGGTGGGGGTGGCCGTGGGTGAGGGCGTCGGGGAGGACGGTGACCAGCGGGGTGCACTGGACGATTTCGGTGAGCGCCTGAAGGGAGTTGGCCTCCACGGTGATGCGGGGGCTGACGCGGTGCCGGTCGAGATAGTCGTCGATATGGCCGCGGGTGGCGAAGTCCCCGCTGAGGAGGGCGAGTTGCCGATCGGCGAGTTCCCGGACGGGCAGCGGGCCGCGCTGGTCGGCGGGGTGGCCGGCGCCGGCGACCAGCGTGAGCGTCTCGGTGAACAGCGCGGTCGCCGCGATGCCGGGCAGGTGGGGGCCCCGGAAGCCGATGCCGAGGTCGAACTCGTCGGCGAGCAGCCCGGTTTCGATGCGGTCCTGGGGCATCTCCCGCACGGTCAGGGTGACGCCGGGGTGGCGGGTGTGCAGTTCGGCGGTGAGCGGGCCGACGAGGTAGGCGGTGAACGTGGGGGTGACCGCCAGCCGCAGGTGGCCGCGCGAGAGGTCCTGTACGTCGTGGACGGCGCGTTCGGCGGCGGCGAGGTCCCGCAGCGCGTGCCGCGCGTGCTGGGCGTACGCCTCACCGGCGTCGGTGAGCCGGACGGTGCGCCCGGAGCGGTCCAGCAGCTGGCTGCCCAGCGTGCGTTCGAGCTGCCTGACCTGCTGGGACAGCGTCGGCTGGGAGATGTGCAGGTCCTCGGCGGCGCGGGTGAAGCTGCCGTGCTCGGCCACGGTGAGCAGATAGCGCAGATGACGCAGTTCCAGAGCCATGAGACCACTATAGATGTCATCAATAGCAGACATTGAAATTGCGTCTTGGACTCTATAGGTAGAGGTCATGCAGGGTGGATGTCGCCGGGCCCGACGGGGCCGGCAGCCATCGAAGGGAGTGACCCATGCCAGACCTCGCCGCGGGCATCGCCCGTTTCCAGCGGGATGTCTTCCCGGTCAGGGAGAAGTTGTTCGCCCGCCTGGCCACCCACCACGGACCGCACACGCTGTTCATCGGCTGCTCCGACGCCCGTGTCGTCCCCGAGCTGATCACGGGGAGCGAGCCGGGTGAGCTGTTCGTCCTCCGTACCGCCGGAAACCTCGTCCCCGCCTACGCCCCCGGCGCCGACGCGGTGGCGGCCGGGATCGAGTACGCCGTCGCCGTGCTGGGCGTGACCGACATCGTGGTGTGCGGGCACTCGGCCTGCGGCGCGATGACCGCCCTCGCCCGGGGCCAGGACCTGTCCACCGCCCCGGCGGTCGCCGACTGGCTGCGGTACGCCGATGCCGCCCTCGCCCGTACCCCCGGCGGTGACGTGGACGCCCTGGTCCGGCACAACGTGCCGACCCAGCTGTCGAACCTCGCCACCCACCCCTCGGTGGCCCGTGCCCTGGCGCAGCGGACGCTGACACTGCACGGCTGGGTCTTCGACATCGCCACCGGCCGCGTCGAACGACTCGACGGCCCCGGCGCCGCACCGGCCGCCTGACCCCCTCCCCCGGGACCGGCAGCAGCGCGGCCCGGGACACCCCCAGACCCGCCGGCCGCCCTCCGTGCGGTACCGGCACCACCGGAAAGGACACCTACCTCATGGTGCACGCCCAGTTCGACCCCGCCGCCCGTCAGGCCCTCGCCGCCGCCGCGGTCGAGGCCAAGACGCGCAAGGACCTCACCTGGCAGCAGCTCGCCGACGCCGCCGGCCTCTCCGTCGCCTTCACCACCGCCGCGGTCCTGGGCCAGCACGCCCTGCCGCCGGAGTCCGCGCGGGCCGTCGCCGAGCTGCTGGGTCTGGACGACGACGCGGCGATGCTGCTGCGCACCGTCCCCACCCGCGGCTCGATCCCCGGCGGCATTCCCACCGACCCGACCATCTACCGCTTCTACGAGATGCTCCAGGTCTACGGCACCACCCTCAAGGCCCTGGTCCACGAGCAGTTCGGCGACGGCATCATCAGCGCGATCAACTTCAAGCTGGACGTGAAGAAGGTCGCCGACCCCGAGGGCGGCGAGCGCGCGGTCATCACCCTGGACGGCAAGTACCTGCCGACCAGGCCCTTCTGATCCACTCCACCCGGCGGGGCGGACCGCCGCCCGGTCCGCCCCGCCGCTACCTTGACCACCCCGCACTCCCCGAGGAGCCCGTCATGGACTTCGTCCAGCGCACCATCGACCTCGCCCGCCGCAACGTCGCCGAGGGCGGACGCCCCTTCGCGACCGTCATCGTCAAGGACGGCGAGATCCTGGCCGAGAGCCCGAACCGGGTCGCCCAGACCAACGACCCCACCGCCCACGCGGAGATCCTCGCCATCCGCCAGGCGTGCACGACGCTCGGCACCGAGCACCTGACCGGCACCACCATCTACGTCCTCGCCCACCCCTGCCCGATGTGCCTGGGCTCGCTGTACTACTGCTCCCCGGACGAGGTCGTCTTCCTCACCACCCGCGACGCCTACGAGCCCCACTACGTCGACGACCGCAGGTACTTCGAACTGGGCACCTTCTACGAGGAGTTCGCAAAGAACTGGGACGAGCGCCGGCTGCCGATGCGCTACGAGCCGCGCGCGGACGCGGTGGAGGTCTACCGCTTCTGGCAGCAGCGCAACGGCGGCGAGCGCCGGGTGGCCGGCACGCCGACCGCCGCCTCCTGAACCCCCACCGCCCGCCCTCCCCGCGCGCGGGCACGAGCTCGGCGGCGGGGGGCGGCCGTCACCGAGAAGTCGTCGGCCGGTCGGTGGTTCCGCCGGTGAAGGGCGCCAGGACATGGGTGAAGTCCCAGGTGTTCTGCGGGATGCTGGAGCAGTTGTCGGCGGACGGGCCGCCGGGGCAGCCGCCGTTGTCCCGCTGCAGCGCCCAGAACGACAGGGTGCCGATGCCCTTGGCGAGGGCCCAGTTGTAGACCTGGGTGGCGTTGGCCAGGCTGAAGGTCTCCGCCGGGCCGAAGTCGTCGACCCCGGGCATCTCGACGATGCCGATCGTGGCCCACAGCTGAGCCGGGGTCCTGTCCGGGTAGAGCGGCTTGATCTGGTCGTACAGCCCCTGGGCCGCGGTCTGGGTGTCGTTGGCCATGTCGTGGGTGGCGTTGTCGTAGTAGTCGAACGTCATGATGTTGGCGACGTCCACCCGTGCGCCGTTGTCCACCGCGTTCTGCAGTACGGCGAGTCCGCTGTCGGTGAGCCCGTGGGTCGTCGTCGGCAGGGTGTACGAGATCGCGACCGTGCGCCCGTTGGCCGCCGCCCAGTCCTGCACGAGCTTGATGGCCTTGTTCCGCCGATCGACGGCGGCGGAGTCGTCCAGCGAATCGGCCTCGATGTCCATGTCGAGCCGCGGGACGTCGTAGGTCGTGATCACCTGCTCGTAGGCGGCGGCGATCTGGCCGACGTCGGTACAGCTGTCGGCGATCTCGGTACCGGTGGAGTCCGCGGTGTACCCGCCGAAGGAGGGGATGACATCACCCCCCTTCGCCTGGATGGTCTTGATGTCGCTGCCGAAGGAGGCCGAGGAGACGGGCGTATCGGAACTGCCGTTCCAGTAGGCGGTGCAGGAGCCCTTGGCGGCCGTCGCGACGAACCCCATCGTCAGATGCCCGGCACCGGACTGGGCGGAGAGCGCGGCCGGGCTCTCGCCCGTCCACGACTCGAAGTAGGGAGCGAACACACGGGCCGGGAGCGGTGTCGCCGCGTGGGCGGCGCCCCCACCCAGGGCGGTGAGCCCGGCGGTGGCCACGGCGGTGACGGTAGCGGTGAGTACTGCACGGAGAGAGCGCCTGCGTCTCATGTCAGTCCAGGTGTGAGGAGGTTGACCGCCAAATCCCCTTGTGCGCAGCGGTATTGGCATAGGGGATAGCCCTGAGGGCAGCGGCGTGTCAATGGACTGGACCAAGAAAGGACCAGACCAATAAGTGCCGACGGGCGGCGCGGCCCTGCCCAGCACGGTCACCACATGCTGGACCACCTCTCCGCGCGCTCGGCGGTGCGGGGGACCGGACGCATGTCTCGACCGCCCCCGTACGCCTGACCGCACCCGCCCCAGGGCAGACAGCCGCCCCTGTCGCTCAACGCCGGCTACAGAGCGGGGAGTTCGGGACTGCCGCCGCTCTGGTGCCGCCCGGACCCGGCGAGGGCGGCGAGCCCCGGGTGCCAGTCGTCAGTCCTTTTTCTCGCCCAGCTTCTCGACGAAGTCCTGTGCCTTGCCGACGGCGGTGTCGATCGTGTCGCTGTGCTTGTGGTCGGTCCTGTCGTCGACGAAGTCGCCGACCTTCTCCAGTCCGCCGGAGATCTTGTCGCCGTGCGCCTCGGCGATCTCCTCGGCCTTCTCCTTGAGGTTCTTGAGGGCGTCAAACATGCAAAGTCCGTCTCCGTCGATGAATTGCCTGGTCAGGGCCATCGTCCCATGGAGGCGCGGAGCGCAGGACGGCTCATGGGGTCGCGTGCGGGGCGAAGCGGGCGCGGGCGCACACCGGCACCCGAGCACCGCCGACGGGACGGTCCGGCCGCGCCGTACGCGTCAGCTCCGGGTCATCTTGATCTCGCGCTCGAAGTTGAGAGTTGCGATGCGTCACCACTCCCTGGGGCTGGTGTGGCGCGCGAGTCGCGGTTCGCAGCGCTGTTCTGTCGTGCGCATGCTTTCGCTACCATCCGGTAGGTCGATCAACCACGCTCCGTGAGAGGACAGATGATGGACGTTCACGACCGTCTGCCGCGGGAGGAGCACGAGGCCGTGGCCCCGGTCGCCCGGGACGCCCCGCACTCCCACGCCGGCGTCGGCCGTCGGAGGTTCCTCGGCTACATCCTGGCGGCGCCGACCCTCGCGGTCGCCGCGCAACTGGGCGAAGCGGCGGCCGGTACCACTCCGGCACACGCCGCCTCCGCCTCGCTCCCCGAGCTGTCCACGGTGTTCGACCTCAACGACATGCTCACCGACGCGGCGCTGCCGACGGCCGGCCTCATCACCCTCCACGTACACGCCGACGGCACGGCCTCGTTCGCCCTGCCACGCGCCGAGGTGGGCCAGGGCATCACCACCTCCACCGCGATGCTGATCGCCGAGGAACTGGACCTGCCGCTGGAGAGGATCCACGTCACCCTCGCCGACGCACGCCCCGAACTCCTCTTCAACCAGCTCACCGGCGGCTCCAACACCACCATCTCCACGTACACCCCGATCCGCGTCGCCGCCGCGATCGCCAGACAGCGCCTCCTGGAGGCCGCGACCGAAGTGCTGGGCGCCGAGATATCCACGCTGACCACCAAGGCCGGTGTGATCACCGCCAGGAACGGCCGGAGCGCGACCTACGGCTCGCTCGCGGAGAAGGCCGCGAGCCTGGAGACCGTACGGGTCGCCACCGACCTCAAACCCCGCTCCGCCTTCTCGGTCATCGGCACCGCACGCAACCGGGTCGACGCGCTGGCGAGCGTGACGGGCCGCAAGCAGTTCGCCATGGACCTGCACGTGCCGGGCGCGTCCCCGGCCATGGTGTGCCGGCCGCCCACGATCAACGGCACGGTGCGGTCCGTGCAGAACCTCGCGGCGGTACGGGCGATGCCCGGCGTCACCGACGTCGCGGCCATCTCGACCGGCGTGGCGGTACGCGCCCGGACCTTCGGCCAGTGCATCGACGCGGTACGCGCGCTCAAGGTGACCTGGGGCCCCGGGACGGCCGAGCGGGCGTCCGACGACACGGTCCTGCGTGAGGTGAAGGCGGCCGAAGTACCCCTGGCGGTACCGCGGTTGGACCCGCTGGCCAAGACCGTCGAGGGCACCTTCACCTTCCACTTCGCCAGCAACAGCGCGCTGGAGCCCAACTGCGCGGTGGCCGACGTCCGGTCGGACCGGGCCGAGATCTGGGCAGCCCTGAAGTCACCGATCGTCGCCAAGGAGGCGATCGCGGCGAAGCTGGGTCTGCTGCCGGGTGCGGTCACGGTGCATGTCACCGAAGGCGGCGGCTCGTTCGGCCGCAAGCTGTTCTCCGACGCCGCGCTCGAAGCCGCCGAGATATCCCAGGCGATGGGCAAGCCGGTCAAGCTCATGTGGCACCGCACCGACGAGTTCCGCCAGGGACGTACGCACCCGATGGCCACCTCGCGCGTACGGGCCACCTACGCACTGGGCAGGGTGCTCACGTACGAGCAGCGGCACACCTCCGTGTCCACCGACTTCGGCCACGGCCTCGGCGAGATCATCACGGCGTCGGCCGCCAAGCTGCCGGTGGGCGATCTCACCTTCTCCGAGACCATCTTCACGCTCACCCAGCAGACGCCCTACGACCTCGGGCTCACCACCCAGCTCCTCAACGAGGTGGACAAGGGCTTCAACACCGGCAGCATGCGCAACATCTACTCGCCCAACGTCCGGTGCGCGCAGGAACTCATCCTCGACCGGCTCGCGGACGAGATGGGCGAGGACCGCCTCCACCTCCGCCGACAGCTCGTCAAGGACGACCGGGCCAGGGCCGTCCTTGACAAGGTAGCGGAACTCGGCCACTGGGGGAGGGAGTTGCCGGCAGGCATGGCGCAGGGCATCGCCGTACACCCCGAGTACCACGGAGTCGTCGCCGTACTCGCCGAGATCGACTGCCGCCCGCAGACCACCGGACGGCACGTTCCCGACGCGTACACCGGACCGCGCGTCACCAGGGCCGTCTGCGCCGTCGACGTCGGCCTCGCCATCAATCCGAAGGGCCTTGAGGCCCAGATGATGGGCGGCATCATGGACGGCATCGCCATCACGCTCACCTCGGGTCTGCACCTCAAGGACGGTACGTTCCTGGAGGGCAGCTGGGACAACTACTTCTACACCCGCCAGTGGAACACCCCGCCCGAGCTGGAGATCGTGGTCATGCCGCCGACCAGCGGAAAGCCCGGCGGTGCGGGGGAGTTGGCGGTCGGCGCCGCCGCGGCCGCGGTCGCCTGCGCCTACGGTGCAGCCACCGGCACCATGCCGACGACCTTTCCCCTCAACCACTCCGGCCCGCTCGGCTTCGAGCCGCTGCCGACCGTCCCC
Organism: Streptomyces sp. GS7; assembly: GCF_009834125.1. Classification (NCBI taxonomy): domain Bacteria; kingdom Bacillati; phylum Actinomycetota; class Actinomycetes; order Kitasatosporales; family Streptomycetaceae; genus Streptomyces; species Streptomyces sp. GS7. The sequence continues at coordinate 5,419,325 of NZ_CP047146.1, read as the reverse complement.
CCGATCCCGCAATCGCCGACCGACGGCCTGGACCGCGCCTACTAGCCGCGGTCGGTTGAAGCGGCCCACCAGGAGCGCAAGGAGCGACCGTGCCCGAACACACCTTCATCCTCAACGGCAAGCCCGTCACGGCGGACGTCGAGGGCGATGTGCGGCTGCTGTGGGTGCTGCGCGACGTCCTCGGCGTCACCGGGCCGAAGTACGGCTGCGGCCTCGGTGTCTGCCAGGCATGCACCAGCCACCTCAACGGCAAGGCGTTCAACCCCTGTTCCGTACCGGTCGGGAACATTCGGCCGGACGACGAGATCACCACCATCGAGGGGCTGCCCGCCACCGTCGGCAAGGACCTGCACCCCATGCAGGAGGCATGGCTGGCGCACGACGTCGCCCAGTGCGGCTACTGCCAGCCCGGCCAGATCATGGCCGCGGTCGCCAAGGTCAGGCAGGCCCGAGCCGCCGGCCGCGATATCACCGAAGCCGACCTGGACGAGATCCGCAACGTCTGCCGCTGCGGCACCTACCACCGCATCCGCGAGGCCATCATGGAGGGGGCACGACACTTCTAGGCCAAGGGGGGTGGAGCCACACGCGGCACGGCGCGAGCGCCCCATGCGCCACGACCGTCAGAAGCACCGTGGCCGCTGTCCCCATCACGGTGTCGCACGGCTCGAACGGCCGCAACGGCCGCTCCATGCCGCGGGCATTGCCTGGGGTGGGCCCGCACTTGCCCGCCACGCCACCGCCCCCGAGTACCAGCGCGCGCTCGTTCCCCATGTGTACCTCCAGGTGTGTTGCTGCCCAACGGGTCTGCCGTCGTCTCAAAGTCCTGGTGGGCGGGTTATTCCCGAGGGATTCCGGGAGGCGGCGGGGTAGCCGGGCCGCACCGTGCCCAGCCACTCCCGGGCGCGCTTGCGACGGCGCTATGCGGACACGCCCTCGACGAAGAGAAGCCGCCGGTCCAGCGCCGTCTTGCGGATTGCCAGCGCCGCTGCGTATTCGGGCGAGGCGTACCACTGCCTGGCCCGGTCCATGTCGGGGAACTCCACGACAACCAACCGGTGGGAAGTGAACCAGGCCCCCTCGACGGCGTCGGGCAGGGCACCGCGGACGACATAGCGGCCCTCGTAGCGGCGGATCGACTCCTCGGCCAACGTGCGGTACTCACCGGCCTGTTGCTCGTCCAGCACCTCGACCTCGGAGATCACATAGGCAGTCATGGCGGCCATGGTGTCAGGTCCGTCGACGCCCGTCCCGTGACGGTGCGATCGGTTTGTCCCGCAGAGGCAGAGGCAGAGGCAGAGGCAGCGGGAGGCGCCGACCGACATCGCCGCGGCCCGCAGGCCGTCAGCGTCCGGAGCCGGGTGCGCAGGGGCGCCGGGTGCAGCTGCCGGCGGTCCCGGTGCTCTCTCGATCTCTGGTCCGCCGACCGCGCTGCCCTGACTCCGGGCCGATGCGCCGGGGCGGAAAGCCAACGGCGGCCACGCCCGAGCGGCGCTTGCGTCGCGTCACACGGCGCGAGAACCCCCCGCCGCTGCCGTGCACGCCTCTGCCGGTCATCCGGCACCCTGCTCTCACGCGGTGCACCGCCGAGCCGGGCAACCGGACGGCCGTCCCCAGTCCGCCGGCGCCGAAGTCGCCTTCGGGTGGATCCGACAGGCCGAGCGGCCGCTCAACGCGCGGTCTCGCACACCCTTGGTGAGATGATGGGGCGAGTGCCGGACCGCCTCGACATGCCCTCCGGTCCTGCTCCCGCGAGCACGGCGGAGGCATCGGGTACGGCACGCCGATCCGCCCGCACCGTTCCCGTCGGGACGTGACGCGTTGCCGGAAACGACGATGTGGGCAGGGACCGGGGAACGTGTTCGCCGGCACGGCGAACCGCTTTCGCACGACATGCGGCCCGGCCGCACCCCTCGTACGATGATCCATGGAGGCTGGGCGCATGGAGGAACCCCCCGCAAGCGACGCGGTGTCACCACGGTAGGACGGTCCATGATGGGTGCATCTACCGACCGCTACCCCTACGCCTTCCACATCGCCCTCGACGGCAACGGCCTGAACGGTCTGGAGGGTGCGGCGGGTGTCTGCGTCTTCCGCTACGACCCGGACAGCGGCGCATACGCCTACCGCGTCCAGTACTACGACGGTGTGGCCGGGGGCCATGCCATCAGCATCACGCCCGACCGGAAATCCGGGTTCCTGGGCAATGCCGGGCAACAGCTCATGTTCTACGACGTCCATTCACTGGACGAGCGCGAGCGGGTCTCCACCCTGCGGTTCGAAACTCCCGACGCGTCCATCAAGAGCAGCACGCACATGGTGTGGCTCGACAACACCCAGGGCGTCACGGCGATCGGCGACGGTTTCTGGCTGGTGGACCTCGACCGCCCGACCAAGGCCGAGCGCATCGGCGATCACCTGCTCAAACTTCCGCATGCCATGAAACGCACCGCCTCCGGCCGCTATCTCGTCTACGGAGGGATGGACCATCCGGGTCGGGGCGAGGCCGCCGAGGTCGGCATCTTCGACCTCGAAAGACGCGTCGCCCGGAGGGTCCCCCTGCCGACGACCTGCTGGCACGTGGCCTGCCATCCGTACGAGGACGTCTTCTACGCACTGTCCTTCCGGGTCCTTCCCCAGGAGGGCCGGGACTGGCACGAATGGGCCATGGCGTACTTCAAGGAGTACGTGTTCGAGATCGACGCCGCCAGCGGGCAGATCCTGCGGCACTGGAACTGCGGTCAGAACGTGCCCGCGCACATCAACTCGGACGTGTGCGTCTCGGACCGCGAGCTGATCTACTGCAACGGCGGCAGCGGCACCATCGTCATGATCGACCTCGCCGACTTCACCTCGTACCGCGTCATCGACGAACGGCCGGGACTGTCCGCGCAGATGCGCTCCGCCCGGCAGGCCGCCCGGCAGGTCACCGACGCTTTCACCCGGGGGTCCCCCGTACCGAGCAGCAGGCACTTCGTCGGCGCGTTGCGCGTCACGCGCGGCACGCTGCTCGACTCGGTCTACGCCTGCCAGCTCTCCGCCGACCAGAAGCTGCTGTTCACCGCCAACCGCGGACTCAACACGATCACCGTCTACGACTATCCCGCCAATGCCGTGCGGCTCCGGGTCGAGATGCCGGAGCTGCGCGCGTACCTTCCCGATCTGCCTGTCTGGACCGATCCCCGGCTGGGGTTCCACCACAGCACCCTGCTGAGCCCGGTTCCGGCTCCCGCCGGGGCCCGACCTGAGGAGTGTTCATGAGCACCGAGACGACCGAAGAGCTGGCCGCCGAACTCCGGCGAAGCTGGGAACACTTCCGGACCGCAGCCGTCCGGATCGCCGAACTCCAGACCGCGATGTGGGGTGACTACGCGGAGTTGGTGACCGGGCTGCTCAACGGCAAACCCACCTGGGGCGAGGTCAACAGGGCGTACTGGGAGTTCGTCGGCGACGAGGGCGTGAAGTTCGCCTCGGCACTGGGCGGACTCGGTATCGACTACGCCCGGAACGTGGCGGAGCTGACCCGGGAGCACGAACAGCGCCTCTGCGAGCAGTTGCGCGCGTCCGCACCGGCTACGGTGCCGGACGGCAAGGGCGGTGGCGGAGCGGGCACCAAGGCGGATCCCCCGCCCCGCTCCAGGGGTACGAAGCGATGACGGCGGTGACCGGGTCGGCCGGCGTACGGTGACGGGCACCGCCGCCGCACCGTGCGCCCGTCGCGCGCTGAACTGACCGGGGAATCGGCTCAGTTGAGTGCTCCGGCTTGCTCGTCCAGCTGCCGGGGGACCAGTTCCCGCGTGGCCATGACTTCCGGATGCGGCCGCAGTCCGGACCTGATCCGGTCCGGTACATGCGGGCTGGTCACCAGCCAGCCGAGCGCCTCGGCGAGCGCCTGGCGCGCGGGCCGCGGTGTGTACCCCAGAACGGCGGCCTTGTCGTGCCGGTACCAGTAGTACCGGCCCATCGTCCGGGCCTCCGCGCGGGTGGTCGACGGGGTCCGGGCGCCCAGCACCGCCCGGATCTCCGCCAGCGTCGCCGCCACGTAGGCGCCGGTGTGCGTGGCGGTGGCCCACGGCCCATGAGTGCCGCACAGCTCCGAGACGGTCTGGTGGATGGTCCGCCACGCCCAGTTCTCACCGCCCAGCAGATAGCGTTCCCCGGCGGTTCCGTGCTCCGCGAGCAGCACGTGGCCCTCGGCGACGTCGCGGACGGAGACGATGTTGCATCCGCCCGGGTAGGTGGTGCGCAGCGGATCGGCCAGATAGCGGGTGAGCAGTGCGTTGCTGGGGACCAGCCGCCGGTCGGGCCCGCCGACCACGATGGTCGGGCAGGCGGCCACCACCTCCAGCCCCAGTCCGGCGCCCAGAGCGAGCGCTGTCCGCTCCTGTTCCAGCTTGGTGAGGAAGTAGTCCGGCAGATACTCCTCGCCCGGCATCCCGTTCTCGTCGCGGGACGCCGGGCCGTCGGACGATCCGCAGGTGACCGACGACGAGGTCACCACCACCCGCCGGACCCCCGCCGCCGCAGCCGCCTGCAGCACCTCACGGGTGCCCGCCACGTTGGCCCGGGCCAGTTCCTCCCGCGTGACGTCCCAGTACGTGAAGACGGCGGCGCAGTGGAACACCGTCTCGCAGCCCTCGAACGCGGGCCGCAAGGTGGCGGGGGCCCGGAGATCCGCGTGGACCACGGGGACGCCGAGCGCGTGGAGTTGCCGCGTGTCGCCGCTCCGGCGGACCAGCGCCCGCACCTCATGGCCGGCGCCCCACAGGGCCCGCACCACCTGGCCACCGACAAGTCCGGAAGCTCCGGTCACACACGCTTTCACAGGGGTTACCTCGATCGTCTGTCCCGGGCCACGGCTTCGCGCAGCCCCTGCCAGAAACCGGTGACCGCGGGCCGCAGCTCGTCCCGGAGCTCCTCCAACAGCCCGAAACGGGACGGCACATCGCCGGGCGCAACATGCCAGAAGCCGTCCGGCCCCAACTGCCCGGGCAGTCTCGACATGTCCAAGGCCTGCGAGGCGACGCTCCGTACGAGCCGGGCGGCCTCGGTCAGGCGCTGGGTGGGCAACTCGGCGGCCACCATGTCGTCATGCTCCTCCCAGGCACGGCCGATCCGGTACGGCCGCCCCTCGTACTGCGCCTCGAAGTTGTCGAGCGTGCGGGTGAAGAACCGCTGATAGGAGTCCTGCACCAGCGGATCCCTGAGCTTCGGCCGGGTCTCGGGACGGAACACCTGCCAGGTCAGCGGCAGGGTGAACCGCTGGCGGACCCGGACCACGATCCGGGTCCGGTTTCCGCCGTCCGCCGGGAGGAAGACCACCGAACCGTCGTCGTACTGGGCGGAGCCGTTCGGACTGTGGACGGTTCGCCAGGCGATCCGCCGCGACTGCTCCTCGTAGGTGATCGACTCGAGCTTGCAGACATCGATCGGCGGCCCGCCGTAGAACGCCATGTAATTCGGCTGTGCCAGATACAGGTTGCGTTCGATCTGGCGGGTGGGCCGCCCCTGCGCATCGCGGGACACCACGTGGACCCGTCCGCCCAGGTAGTCGGTCATGTAGCTGATGGACCGGCTGATGTCCACTCTGCGCACGAACTCCGCGTACGGCGCGTTGACGGTGCGCTCGCAGCCGAAGAGGACGGAGCTGCCCAGGTGTTGCCACCGCATCAGCCAGGCGTCCGCGGGCAGCGCGTCGATCACTTCTTCCAACGGCTGGAGGAGACCGTCGATCCGGTCGAAGTCGGTGTGGGTGTAGGCGTCCGGGTCGATGGCGAGCGAGACGTCCCGGCGCCGGATCTTCTCCTTGCCGTACCCGGTACGCCACGCGCGTACGGTGGACGACGCGGATGCGGCCGCCCCGATCACCGTGCAGAGGGCGGCGGAGGCGGCCGGGTTCTCGTCCGCGACGCGGATCAGCGTGGTGAGGACGTGCGAGAGCCGTGCCAGCGCGGGATCGGTGACCTCCGCAGTGCCCGGGGCCACCTGCCAGGCGGCGATGCTGAACAGACGGTGCACCCGGCCGTCCGGGGCGAGTCGGCGCACCGCCTCGACCAGGGCTCTCGGAGGGTTGCGCCATCCCTGATAGGGCGTCAGATCTCCGTCGAGGTGATAGCCGTCCGGCAGCCCGCGGTCGTGGAGTACCCGCGCGTTGAGCGGCGACGAGACGGGGTCGACGCGCATGAGCAGTGCACCCACCATGTCCGCCAGCGCCCCGTCGGGCGCGGCGATGACCGTCCCCGTTCCCAGTGGCTTGCCCACGTACGAACCGGCACACCCGTGACTGCTCACCACCGCGTCGATGATGTGGAAGTCCGGTGCGTGGGAACGCAGCAGATCCACGACGACCTCGGCGCCGTCGCGCCGTGCCCGGTAGTGGTGGTGCTTGTCGGCGTGCGGCAGCACACCCAGCAGATTGGCCAGGCAGAGGGCGTACCCGAACTCCGGGTGGGTGCTGTTCTTCGCGATGTTGATGCGGAAGCCGGCCGACAGCCAGGCACGCGCCATTCCGCTGCCGTGCAGCACGCTGGAAGCGGGAAACCCGGCCGGTTCGATGTCCTCGGACAGGTCCACGATCCGGTAGGCGTTGCCCTGTTGGGTGCGCCCGCCGTAGCCGAGCCGGCGACAGGTCTGCAGGAGTCCGGGGCCCTCAAGCCACACGTCCGGGCCGCAGCGGGAGGCTCCGACGGTGATGTTCCGGTAGCCCCTGTCACACAGCAGGTCGATCAGCTGCTCCACGAGCGCGGCGCTGACCGCGGTCGTCGGATCGCCGTACGCCGATGTGCCCGGCGTCAACATCACCGCCAACCCGCCCGGATCACCGGCCGCGCGTTCGGCGAGCCGCTGCCAGAGCCCGGCCCGGGTGACCGCGTCCGCCAGCAGGCGCGCGGGCGCAAGGGGCCGGGTCCGGGTGGACCGCACCACGGCGGCGACGGTGGTCATGTCGGCCTTGGCGTTGGTGGAAGAGACCGCACGCGACGGTCCCACCGCGGCCTCGTCGTGGGAGCTCATCTTGATGGCCTCCGCCCAGGGGCGCGTCGTTCAACGGTGCGCCCGGTCGGCCCAGCGTCACCTGTCGTAAAACGACCGAACAGGTACAAACCGGATTCTACTGGACTTGAGGGGGATGGGTGGGAGGACGCGCTCGTGGCAGACCCGGATCGTCGTCGGGCCGGCGGTACGCGAGCGTGGCAGGTGAACTGCCGGTTGGGCACCCCTGGCAGAGCCCTGACGCCCTCACCCGACCACGTGGTTGCGGTACTTGGTTCCGGCGGGCACGAAGGCCCGGCGGAAGCGAAGACGCGCTGCAGGACAGGTCCGTCAGGTGGCCCGGGGTGGTGGGGGTGGGCGGAACTGGGGGCCGTAGGTGCCCGGGGCGTCGGGGATCGCGATCCCCATCAGTTCCACGGCAGGGTCCTCCAGCCCGCGCATGGAGTGGACCGCCGCGCTCAATGCGCTGTGGCCGTCGCCGACCCAGGCCCGGTCGAGGGAGTCGAGCACGGCGTGGTAGGTGGAGTCGAAGCGCTCCAGGAGTCGCTGCACGTCCGTCGGGGGGTGGGGCCAGCCGTCGGCCGGTACTCGGGCCATGGGGCGGACGTCCGGGAAGGGCACGGCCGAGCCGGTGAACTCCCATTTGCCGCTCACGTTGTGCAGCCGCTGCCCGTGGTAGATCTCGCTGAAGGCGTAGTAGTGGGCCGGATGGTCGTCCTCGAAGGTGTTGGACGGGGAACTGGCGGTGCCCTCGCCCTGCTCCTTCACGATCTCCATGGAGCGTTCGACGTCGTCGAGGTTCTCGACCGGCCTCAGGTCGTCCGAGCCGATGTAGCCGGACAGTTGTCCGCGAGTGGACAGTTCGGGAGCCGCGGTCCGGAACGCCTTCTGCAGTTCGCCGTAGAACCCGCCGATGGTGGGTGAGTTGTTCGTGCCCTGGGCGAGCGGGACTTCGGGCGCCTCGATCGCCATCATCACGTCGTGCACGAGTGACTTGGTGAGACCTGACAGATATACGGTCACTCCGGCGCGCACACCCCCGGGCAGCGGGCCGGGGTAGGTGGGTGCCGCGTCCCTGATTCTCGGTCGCCCGCCCACCGCCACGAGCAAGTTGGACACCACTCCCAAGTGGTACATCTCGTCGAGGACGATGCGTCGGATCAACCGGGCGACCTCGCCGCCGCGGTCCTTGACGGACCACCAGCCACACAAGTAGGCGGGGATGGTGGAAAGTTCGAGTTGCACGGCCACCTGGAGGGCCGACCTGATCCAGTCCACCCCGCGGGCCTCTTCGGGGACGGCGAGGAGGTGTCCGACGGAGCCGCGGTGGGGTGCGGTGGGAGAGCTGCCCGCCGGCGGTTCGGCAGCCTGGGCGGCACGGGCGGCCGAGACGGGGGCGGCGGCTGCAAAGGCGGCTGATGCCAGGAAGCTTCGGCGTTTGAAGCAGGTGCCTGGCAGTGTGTCCGGACCTTCCCTCGCGTCAGTCACCGGTGCCTCCGCTCACAACCATGGCCCTGCTCGACTGCAGTTCCCCGGGTCCCTCGGACAGTTCGCGAAATTAGCAGCCGCCACCACCGTTCCCGGGGTGCGCGGCGTCAGCCGCCGCATCGACCACCCTGTCGGTCCAGTCGGCGCAGCGCCGTGGCACCGCAGTTCACTTCTGGGGCCGGTTGCGGATCTGCATGCCGGGGCGGCGGCGGTGGACCGTCAGGTAGGACATGCCGTCCTTGCCCGCGGTGAGGCTACGGGCGGTGCCGTGCGGGAGCCAGGTGAGGCTGCCTGGGGCGAGTGGTTGGGCGGCCTGTGTCGTCCCCAGGGTGCCGTCGCCCGCGACGACGAGCAGGAGGACGTCGAGGTCGGGCTCGGTGTGCGTGTCGATGCGTCCCTCGGGCGGGATGCGGACGAGGTTGGCGTCGAGTTGCCGCCCGGGTTCGGCCAGCCGCCAGAGCGCGCCGGCCGGCGCGGAGCCGGCGGCTGCGAGCAGCCCGGTATCGCACAGGACTCGCGGGAACCGCGCGCCGGCCGGCCCGGCGGGGTCGATGTGTGAGTCAGTCATGAATTACCACCGTCTCAAACGTGCATGCGGCCGTCCCGGGCCGGTCTCGGGCCGGCCAGGCCAGGTCGAGCCAACGTACGCCTCGCGGCGAAGACGCCGAGTCGGTGACGCGATCCACACGGCCGGCAGCCCTCTCAAATGCGAATCTAGCATGTGTATTTGGCCTGGCCGTGCGGAGGCCGGGCCGCGAAAGGAAGGACAGCGCACACCATGAACGCCACCTCGGCCGCCGTAGCCACTGCGGTCACCTTCGTCTGGCTCGGGATGGTCCTGGCGATCTCCTTCCTGGAGGCGCCGTTGAAGTTCCGGGCACCCGGCGTGACCATTCCCATCGGCCTCGGCATCGGCCGCCTCGTCTTCCGGGCGCTCAACCTGGTCGAGGCCCTGCTCGCCCTCGTCCTGATCGCCGCCGTGGCGCTCGGCGGCCCTCCCGCGTCCGTGGGCGCGCTCACCGCCGGTTCCGCGTTGCTGCCGGCCGTGCAACTCGCCGCGATCCGGCCCCGTCTCAACCGCCGTTCGGACCGGGTGCTCGCAGGTGAAGCCCTCCCGCGCTCCCGTGCCCACCTGTTCTACGTGGCCACCGAAACCATCAAAGTCCTCAGCCTGCTCGCCCTGGGCATCAGCGTCCTGACCGCCTGACCTCCCGTACCGCACGCCAAGCCGCCGGCAAGCCGGGAGGCCGGCCGAGTCAACCGGGGAGCGGTTCCTGGCCCGCGTCGTAGACGAGCAGCTGTTGCCCGGGCAGCAGCCGGGCCTCCGGGCTGACCGGATGTGGGCGCAGCCTGCCGTCGTGCATCAGGTGCAGCACCTGGGCCCGGCGGGCCAGGACGAGGAAGTCGGCGATCAGTCTGCGATGGCAGCGCCACCACACGGACTCGGCGCACATGACCGCGGTGCGTTCCACGTCGGCCTCGGCGAGCAGCTCCTCCGTCGCGGCCAGGAACTCCGGCGAGCGCATGTGTGCGGCGTACCCCGCGAACGCCTGGTTGCGCAGCGCGGTGTCGGGCGTATCCGGGCGTGCTGTTCGCCAGCCGCCGAGGCGTTTGTCCCAGCGGTAGGTGATACCTGCCTGTGGCAGCCACCGCGCCATGGTGTCGCGGCCGGCGTCGGGGTTGTGGCGGCTGCCGGGAGCCGTCCGCACGTCGACCAGGCGGCGCACCTCGGCGTGCTGCAACAGGCGCGCCATCTCTGCCGCGGTGGCGGTGCCGTGGCCGAAGGTCAACAGGAGCATCGTGGTGGGCCTCACTTGCGGATCCGCCGGCGCTGGTCGGGGCACCGGTGGCAACCGTGATACCAGCCGCAAGCGGCGGCGCTGGTCCCAGCGCGTAACGCGTTCGAGCGAACGGAAGAGCGTGGAAGAGTGTACGGCTGCGGTCGTTGTGGCTTCGGTGCGGGCCGAGTGGGATGTCGTCGGAACTCGCGGCGGGAGAAGAGTGGTTCAGCCGGCCGTGGTGGAGGGCTGACGTCGGAGGGTGAGCAGGGGCACGGCCGGCCCGGCCGCCGTCGCGGCGAACGCGATCCCGGCCCGTACGCCGTGGGCCTGGCCCGCGAGCCCCCAGACGGCAGCGGCCGGGACCGGGCCGAGGGCGAAGCCCAGTGGGCGGGACAGTTGGAGGGTCGAGGCGGCGGTGGCCGCCCGGCCGGGCGGCGCGGCGCCCAGCACCAGTGCCTGCGTCGGGCCGCCGTGGAGACCCATGCCGACGCCGACGAGGGCGAGTCGCCAGGCCACCTCGGGTGGCGGCAGCGCCTCGCCGAGCGGAATGAGCGGCCCCAGGCCCAGCGTGGTCAGTGCGGTCATCCGCGGCCTCCTGCCAGGAGTCGGCGAGCGGGCCGGGCTGGTTCCGGCGGCGACGTCGGATCACCAGTGCCAACGGCCCCGCTGCCGCGTCCGCCGCCCGCGTGCAGGTGCCGGCCAGGTGGTGACACCCTCCTGGAACACTGCAGTTCCTGCCCGATTGCGGGCAGGAATATGGACGTTGCGTGGCTCCCGACCTAGGGTGATCGCTCATGATCACCCTGGACGCAATAGGGACCTTCGCCCTGATAGTGGGACTCCTCACGCTCACTCCCGGACTGGATACCGCACTCATCCTGCGCACCGCGGCGCTCGGGCACCGCCGTCGCGCCTGGGGCGTGGTCCTCGGCATCCAATGCGGCACGCTGGTCTGGGGCGCGCTCACCGCGCTCGGCGTGACCGCACTGCTGACCGCGTCTCACCTCGCATACGAGATTCTTCGGTGGGTCGGAGCCGCGTACCTGGTGTGGATGGGCGGCAGGCTGCTGTGGGCCACCCGGCGTCGCTCATCGCGCGAGATCTCGCGGACAGCGGCAGCCGGGGGCGCGACCGTGGCCCGGACCCAGGCCGGGAAGGGCGCCGGCGACACCCTGCTCGGCGGCTGGCGGCAGGGGGTCGTCACCAATCTCCTCAACCCGAAGATGGGCGCGTTCTACGTTGCGGTGCTGCCGCAGTTCATCCCCGCCGGCGCCTCGTCCCTCGCTGCAGGCATGCTCCTGGCCGGCGTGCACATCCTCCTGGCCGTCGTCTGGGCCTGTGCGCTGATCGCCTTCGCACGCCTCCTCCGAGACCGCCTGCAACGGCCCTCGGCCCGCCGCTGCCTGGACCGCGTCACCGGCACGGTCATCGCCGCCTTCGGCATCCGGCTCGCACTCGGGCAGTGAGGCACCGGGCGACGTCATCGCAAGGCCACCGACGGCTGTGGAAGCGGCACCCCGCGCATCACCCGAAACGAAAGGACATCCGCATGTGCTCGCTCCCCACCGGCACCGAGGCCGTGGTCTTCGACTGCGACGGCCTGCTGGTCGACACTGAAGCCCGCTGGACCATCGCGGAAACCGCCGTCTTCGCGGCGCACGGCCATCCCTTCGGTCCCGCGCAGAAGGCCCTGGTCATCGGACGCACCGTGGAGGACGCCGGCGAGGCCATGGCCCAGTACCTCGGGTGCCCGGGCGCCGGCCCCGAACTCGCCGCCGAACTCGTCGAAAGAGTCCGTAAGGAGCTTTCCCGAGGGGCCGCTGCCCTCCCCGGGGCGGTGGAACTGGTGCGTGCCTGCCGGGCAGCCGTCCCCATCGCCGTGGCCAGCAACAGCCCCCGCGAACTGCTGGACGCGGCACTGCGGTCGGCCGGCCTCGCCGACTACTTCACCCACTCGTTCGCCGCCGACGAGGTACGCATCCCCAAGCCCGCACCAGAGCTCTACCTCACGGCATGCGAGGCACTCGGTGCGGCCCCGAACCGTTCCGTCGCCTTCGAGGATTCGGCCACGGGCATCGCCTCGGCGCGAGCCGCCGGGCTCTACGTCGCGGTCGTACCGTCCCTTCCCGGAGTCGACCTCGACCACGACTGGCTGGGCGCCAGCCTGGCCGAACCCGAACTGCACGACTGGGCCAGGAAATTGGGGCAGGGTACGCCCTGCTGACGCATCCTCCTGCCCCGTGTTCGGGAGGCGTCCCGGTTCCGAACGTCGCGGTTGGCGGGGTGCCCGTGGTGTAGGGATATTCCGTTGTGGGGGCAGGGAGGCGGCTCTAGGGTCTGCGGCATGTCCCTACGTCTTCGGATGCGTCAGGCCCTGCTGGAAGCGATTCGTGCCCGCGACAAGGCCGCGGTGAGCGCGCTGCGCGCAACGCTTGCCGCGCTGGACAACGCTGAGGCGGTGCCCGTGGACGAGGCCGCGCTGCGTGGCTTGGCGCTGGAGCACTCGCCGGTCGGTGTCGGCGCCACCGAGGTGGCGCGACGTGAGCTGAGCGAGCACACAGTGGCGGAGATCGTGCGTGCCGAGGCCGCCGAACGACTGGAGATCGCAGCGCAGTTGACTGCGCCCGCGCACGCTGGCCGAGCTGCGCAACTCCGTGGGGAAGCCGCTGTGCTGCTGGGGTTCCTCGACGCTGCCCACGCTGCGTAGGACAGGGTGTCGCTTCGCAGCCGAATCCCCAGGCACGGCCCGGATCGCGGGACGGTGCGGGTGGGGGGAGCCGGGCCGGCGCCCGGGGTTGCGTCGTGGCCGCTGTCTGTTTCACCCGGGGCAGGATCGACGGCGGCCGCGTGCCCGACCGCGCGGATGAGCGCGCCGGCACCTGCCCGCCGCTGCCTGGCAGAGCGAGGCCGTGCACGTCGTACGTGGGGTCATGATCCGCTGGCGACGTACGGGGACGGAGTAGGGCCGCCGGTACCCCTGTCGCGGACCCAGTGGGTGCCGAGGGGTGGCTGGACCGTCGGCGGACGGCGGCCGGGCCGGAAGCGCACGCGGGCAGGGGGACATGGGCCCTTCGGCCCCTGGCGGGGACGACCGGCCCACAGCCCGGTCCGGGTGTGCGCGAGAGAGTGGGTGCGAGCCGGTGAGGAGGCCCGTCATGCAGGTTCGCGACGTGATGCGCACACCGGTGGTCACGATCCGTTCCGACGCCACCCTGCTGGAGACCGCGCGGTTGATGCGGCAGCGCAGCGTCGGGTGCGTGGTGGTGATGTCCGGCGAGGTGGTTCTCGGCATGGTCAGCGACCGGGACCTGACCGTACGCGGGCTGGCCGCGGAGCGGAGCCCGGCCGCGCCGGTCAGCGAGGTGATGACGGCGCCCGTGCACGCGGTCCGGCCCGGCGACGACGTGGACGCCGCGTACCGGACCATGCGCCGCTCGGCCGTCCGCCGGCTGCCTGTCCTGGACCAAGGGCGGCTGGTGGGTGTGGTGGCACTCGACGACCTGCTGATGGACGTCTCCCGGCGGCTGTCCGACCTGCTGGGCGCGGTGTCGTGGTGCGTGCTGGCCGAGCCGCCCAGCAGGACCGCGCAGGCCCGGTGACGCAGACAGCGCCGCGGCTCCGGCACACCACGGCCGGGTCGGGCGCCGCGGTGTGCGGGGGAGGGAGAGAGCAGGTCGGGTGCCGACCAGCCCGGCCCCGCACGGTGCCGGCGGCAGGCGCGGCCGGATGGCGGGACCGGGCCGCTCGTCCTGGAGGTCGACCGGCCTGTGGCCGAGGGACCTATGGCCCCTGACGCCGCCGCCGGTCCCCCGCCACGCTGAAGTGGCCCCACCCGATCCGCCGATCCTGCCGGTTCACGGACCCTGCCGGATCCACCGGCCCTGTTCGTTCCACCGACCCCGCCGATTCCACCGACCCCGCCGATTCCACCGACCCCACCGATTCCCCCGACCGCGCCCGTAACGGCACGGTCCGATCCGCCCGGGAGGCCCCCGGTGCTCACCCACCCCACCCTCGACGACACCGCGATCGCGTCCCTGGTCGCCGACGCCACCGCCGCGCCCTCGATGCACAACGCCCAGCCGTGGCACTTCGCCTACTCCCGGGTGCGGCGCACCATCACCCTCTCCGCGGACCTCGACCGCGCGATGCCGCACGCCGACCCCACCACACGGGGACTCCACCTCGGCTGCGGGGCGGCCCTGCTGAACCTGCGCGCCGCCGCCGCGCATGCCGGACACCGGACGGTGACCACCCTGCTGCCCGACCCGGGCGCCCCCGCGGTCCTCGCCGCCGTACGCCTCGACGTACCGTACGAGCCCCTGGACGTCGCCCTCTCCGGCCTCCACGGCGCCATCCGCGACCGGCACACCAGCCGCCATCCGTTCACCGAGCGGCGCATCCCGGACGGCCTTCGCGCGGCTCTGGTGGAAGCGGCGGCCCGCGAAGGGGCGCGGCTGGCCTTCCTGGCCACCCCGCACCGCGAGGCGGTACTGGACCTCGTCCTGCACGCCGAGGGGTACGACCGCATGGACGACGGCAGGGAGGCCGAACAGCGCGGCTGGACCCGCGACACCTCCGCCGCATCGCCCGTCGACGGGGTCCCCGACTACGCCTTCGGCCCCGCCAAACGCGGCGGCGCGGCCCCCGTACGGGACTTCGCAGGGCGGCGCACGGTCCCCGGCCGCGCCTACGCCGACTTCGAGAAGCGGCCGCAACTGGCCTCCCTCAGCACCACCCGCGACGGGCCCGCCGACTGGCTCCGCGCCGGCCAGGCGCTCCAGCGCGTGCTGCTCCTCGCCACCCGCCAGGGGCTCGCCAGTTCCTTCGCGACGCAGCCGCTGGAATGGCCCGACCTGCGCTGGCTGCTGCGCGACCCGCTCTCCGGCACCGGCTACGTCCAGATGATCCTCCGCCTGGGATACGGCCCCCAGGGGCCGTGCACGCCGCGCCGGCCGGTTGACGAGGTCCTCACGATCACGCCGTGAGCGCCGGGCAGCGAGCGGCTGCCGGCCGGTTGTCGGCCGGTTGTCGGCGGGAGTGCGGGTGCCGTAGGGCGGATGTGCCTGTGGGGGAGGTGCCGCCGGCTCAGGAGTCAGTCGAGCACGGCGGCGACGGCTTCGATCTCCACGAGTTGGTCGGTGTAGCCGAGGACCGTGACGCCCATCAGGGTGCTCGGTACGTCGTGGTCGCCGAACGCGTCCCGGACCACTCCCCACGCCGTCACCAGGTCCTCCCGCCGGTGGGAGGCGACCAGCACGCGGGTGCTGATGACGTCGTGCAGCGACGCACCGGAGTCCGCCAGTGCGGTCCGCATGTTCGCCACGGCCTTGGCCGCCTGCCCCGCGACGTCCCCGACTGCCGCCGTGGAACCGTCCTCGTTCAGCGGGCACGCTCCGGCGAGAAAGATCAGCCGTGCCCCGGGCGGAGCCGTGGCCGCGTAGGCGTATTCGGCGGCATCGGACAGCGACGGCGAACGGATCAGCGTGACGGCACGAGGCATGGGCGTTCCTTTTGCGGTGGCCATGGAGGCGCCCACGATCTTGCCAGCGGCCGGCTCCGCGAGCGACGTGATTTCCCGGACGTCGGCTTCCGCGCCCAGGAGTGCGGGAGTTGCCGGAGCGGAAGCTCGCGCGCGGGACAGCGACCTCAGCATTCCGTGGCGTCGTCGTCGATGTGGTCGATGTCGTCGCAGTCGTCGAGAGCCGCGACCGCCAGGGCCTGCTCCGCCGGGTGACCGTCGGCTCCGGGCAGCGCGAGCGCGGTCCGGAACTGTTCGCGTGCCTCGGCGATGCGGCCTGCCGCCACGTAGGTGCGGCCCAGCCGGTAGCGGATGTCCATCTCCAGCCGGTCGCAGTGCGGTTCGGCGAGCGGGGACAGCAACCGGTGCCGGGCGAGGGCCTGGTGGTGGAGGGCCGCGGCGGCGCCCAGATTGCCGGCGCCCTGCTCCGCCGTGCCCAGCCGGGCCAGGGTGAGGCTGTGCAGGAGGACGTCCCCGACCTGCTCGACGAGGTCGGCCGCGCGCCGGAACAGGGTCCTGGCCGCGGCGTGGTCACCGAGGCCGAGGTGCACATCGGCGGCGCACGCCAGGACCCTGCTGATCATGCGGGGCCGGCCGTTCTTCTCGGCGTGAGGCCGGGCGTCGGTGAAGCAGACCAGCGCTTCCCCGGTCCGCCCCCGGCCGAGGTGAACGGTGCCGAGGAGGCAGAGCCCCATCGCCGCCAGCCAGTCGTCGCCGAGCCGCTGGGCCAGCTCCACCGCGGTGGTGAGATGGGACGTCGCCTCCCCGGCCCGGCCCAGGTTCATCTCGGCGGCTCCCAACCCGCTCCGGGCGCGGGCCTCTTCACGCGGGTCGGCGCACCGGCGACTGAGGTGCAGCGCCTCGGTGAACCAGGCATGCCCCTCGGCGTAGCGGCCCTGGTGGATGTCGGTGATGCCCAGGCAGTTCCGTACGGCGGCGGCCATCCGTCGGTCGGTGGCGCCGTCCGCGTGCGCGAGCGCGGTCTCCAGCGCGGTCCGGCACTCGTGGTAACGGCCGTGGCGGACGAAGTAGTCGCTCAGCGCCTCGGCGAGCCAGCACACGTCGTCGGCCTCGCCGAGCGCCGCGGCATGCCCGACGACATCGACGAGTTCCGCACCGGCCGCCTCCAGCCAACCGTCCGCGTCCTTCCAGCCCGTGAACGGCGTTTGTGCGGGCTGCGGTCCGGTGGGGAATCCGTCCGGGCCCCAGTCGCTGGTGGCCCGGCCCGCGTCCAGATAGAGGCGGAGCGCGGCGGTGCGCGCCGCGTCGGCTTCGGCGGGCGCGGCCTCCGCGAGCCGGCGCGCATGCACCCGCACGAGGTCGTGCAATCGGTACCGGCCGGGCCGCGGCTGCTGCACCAGGCTCGCGTCGACCAGGCTCTCCAGGATCTGCTCGGCGTCGCGGGACGACCAGCCCAGCATGGCCGCCGGCGTCCGCGGGTCGAACTCGACCGTCGGTGACAGGCCCAGCACACGGAATCCGCGCTGCTGCCGCGGCGTGAGCTGGTCGTAGGACAGGCGGAAGGCCGCCTCCACGCTGCGGTCGCCGGTACTGAGTTCGCCGAGCCGGTGCTCGTCGCCCGCCATCCGGTCCACCAGGTACCCGAGCGTCCACGCCGGGCGGGTCTGCAGCCGCGCCCCGGCGATGCGCAGGGCCAGCGGCAGCCCGTCGCACAGCCGGACCAGCGCACGCGTCGCCGCCGGTTCCCGGTCCGCGTGCTCCTCCCCGACGATGTGCCGGAGCAGGGACAGCCCCTCGGCGGTCACCAGCGGCTCCAGGGTGACCCGCCGATCGGCGTCAAGCCCGGTCAGCCGCCGCCGGCCGGCCACCAGCACCGCGCTGCCCGGCCCGGCGGGCAGCAGGGGCACGATCTGCTGCGCGCCCGGCGCATCGTCCAGTACGAGGAGCAGCCGCAGGGAACTGGTCGCGGTCCGCCAGGCGGCGGTGAGTTCGTCGAGGTCGTCGGGCGCCTCGCTGTCGGCCGCACCGATCGCCCGCAGCAACCGCCGCAGCACGCGCTGCGGAGGGATCCGCCGCCGTCCCGTGCCGTGTGCGCGCAGGTCCACGAACAGGCAGCCGTCCGGGTAGTGGGCGGTCAGCTCCCGCGCAGCCTGGACGACGAGCGCGGTCTTGCCGACGCCGGCGGTGCCGTCCACAGTCACGATCGACACGGAATCGGACGGCAACGGCGCGGTCAGCAGGGCCAGTTCGGGCTCCCTTCCGACGAGACGAGCGAGGCCGGCGGGCAGTTCGTTGACCCGGCGGGGCCGCGGCCCCGCCGGCACAGCGGTGGCGCGCACCGCCGCCGCGCCGAGGAGCTGCTCGTCGTCCCGGCGCAGCACCGCCTGGTGCACCCGGCGCAGTTCCGTGCCGGGGTCGACCCCGAGTCCGTCCCGCAGCCGCCCGCGGATGTCCTGATAGGCGCCGAGCGCCGCGGCCTGGCGTCCGCTGCCGTACAGGGCGCGCATCCACAGTGCCGCCAGCGACTCGTCGTACGGCTCGGAAGCGGACAGCGCGGCGAGGTCGTCCAGAGCCTCGGCGGACCGGCCGAGACGCACCAGGCACTCCAGCCGCTCCTGCTGGAACGTGCGCTGCCGCTGCACCAGCCGCTGCCGCTCGCCCTGCGCGAACGGCCCCGGCAGCCCGGCCAGGGGCTCGCCTCTGAACAGGGTGCGCGCCTCGGAGAACCGGTCCAGTGCCGTGGCCAGGTCACCGGACGCCCGCGCCCGCTGGGCTTCGCCGATCCGCCCGGCCAGCTCCGCGACATCGAGCCGCGTCCCGTCGCTGACGAAGCGGTAGCCGTCCCGGCCGCTGCGGATCACCGACGCCGACCGTCCGGCGCCCGCCGCGTCGAGGGCCTTGCGCAACTGGTAGATATAGCTCGGGAGCACCCGGCGACCGGACCCCGGCGGTTGTGTGCCCCATACGTCGTCGAGCAGCTGCTCATGGCTGACCAACAGGCCCGGACGCAGCACCAGTGCGGCCAGCACGGCCTGCCGTCGCACCGGCCCCAGGTCCAGGGGCGCCCCGTGCCACCAGGCCCGCACCGGCCCCAGCACCGCGATCCGAAGCGGCTGCGGAGAGCCCCCGTCCATCCCGAAGCCTCCGGTCCGCGCATCATCGTGAATTCATCGGCATTCCAGCGCCTTCCGCGAAGGTTGGTCAAGTCGGGACCGACCAACGTCGGTGAGGCAGGAGCGGTACGGTGTCCGTCTCGCACCGCACGGCGTGCCGGTGCATCGCCTCCTTCCGCTCCTGCAACGGAAGCGGTGAATCCGCCAACCGGCCGCCCCGTGCCCGGTCGTTGGTACTCGCCGCCGGAGCGCGCCACGCCGTCCGCCGGTATCCCGACCGAGCGGTACGACCTGCCCAATTGGGCGCGGAGCCGGGGGCGGGTTGGGCCCGCGGATTCGTCTATCCGGGGGGTATTCCGTGACATATGGGACACGTGTCCGTTGGTCAGGACCTCTGCTGCCTGTCATGGGCGGAGAGCGTGGTCTGACCTTCATCCGTGAAAGGACTCGAAAGCATGTCGCGTATCGCGAAGGCGCTCATGATGACCGCCGTCACCGGGCTGGCCATCACCAGTGCGGCCGGGGTCGCCTCGGCGAGCAGTGGAGCAGGCGCCAAGGCGGCCGGCTCCCCGGGCTTCATGTCCGGCAACATCGGCCAGATGCCGATCCACATCCCGTTCAACTTCTGTGGGAACGCCGGAGACTTCATCGGCGCCCTCAACCCGGCCTTCGGGAACCTGTGCGTCAACTCCGAGGGCAAGCACGGGCACCACCACAAGGAAGACCGCAAAGAGGAGCGCTGAGGACGACCCCTGGGCAGCATGGGGCCGGGGTGTTGTTCCCATGTCTGATGTCGGTGAGTGACCGGCGGTCCCGGCTGGTTCCCGACCGATCGGGCGTGTAGGGGCAGGACCCGCCGCAACCCCGGTGTACGTGATCACGTGAGTGTGCCCCGGGGATGTGGGCGAGAACCGTGAATGGGGCAAGGCCGCCTGGAGATGTCTCCGGGCGGCCTCTCTTGTGATCGCCGGGCGGGATGCGACAACGGCCGGATATTTCCCGTCCGTTGGGAGGGCATCACTCACGGGGTGCCCGTTGCGCGGTGGGCGCCCAGAGCCGGTCGGCGTCTCCGGCGGCGAGCCGGCCGCGGTAGACGTCGATCTTGTGCGCGATGAGTTTCAGATGTTCCTGGGATTCGGCGATCCCGGCGAGCACCTCGTCACGGTGCGATTCGAGCAGGGCCAGTCGCTCCTGCTCGTTGCCCCGGCCTGCCGCGACGAGCTCGGCGTAGCGGCGAATGCCCTTGATGGACATGCCCGTTGCCCGCAGCCTGGTGCAGATGGTGATCCACTCCAGGTCGAGTTCGCGGTAGCGGCGCCGGCCGCCGTGGGTGCGGTCGACGGGGGTGACGACCAGGCCGGCGCGCTCGTAGTACCGCAGGGTGTGTGCGCTGACTCCGGTACGGCGAGCGGCCTCGGCGATGCTCAACCCCCGTGCGGGAACGGCGTCGGGTAGCTGTCGGTTGACTTCGACCATGCTCTAAAAACTAGCGTCCCGGCCATGCCCGAAGACATGCCTTTTCCCAGTCCCCGCCGCCGGCTCCTGGTGCTCGCGATCTGCTGCGCCAGCGTCTTCGTCGTGGTGATGGACATCTCCATCGTCAACATCGCGCTGCCGTTGATCCGTCGCGATCTGCACGCCTCGGAGTCCAGCCTCCAGTGGACGGTCGACGCGTACACCCTGGTGCTGGCCGGCTTCCTCGTACTGGGCGGGTCCACCGCCGACCGGGTCGGGCGCCGGCGGATCTTCCGGATCGGTCTGGCCGCCTTCGGTCTCGGCTCGCTGCTGTGCGGCCTGGCGCCGAGCATCCATTGGCTGATCGCGGCGCGTGCGCTGCAGGCCGTCGGCGGCACCATGCTCAACCCGGTGGCGATGGCGATCGTCGCCACCACGTTCCCGCAGCCGGCCGAACGGGCCAGGGCCATCGGCGTGTTCGCCTCGATGAGCGGCCTGTCGCTGGCGCTGGGGCCGGTCCTCGGCGGTGCGCTGGTCGACGGCTTCGGCTGGCACTCCGTCTTCTGGATCAACGTGCCGATCGTGGCCGCCGCGATCGTGTGCACCGCGCTGTTCGTGCCCGAGTCGCGCGCCGCCCGGGCGCGCCGATTCGACCCGGTGGGCCAGATCCTGATGGTCCTGGTGCTGGGGAGTGTCGTGTTCGCGATCATCGAGTCCCGGCAGTGGGGCTGGACTTCGCCGGTCATCCTGGGGCTGCTCGCCGTGGCTCTGCTCGGCGTGCTGGGCATCCTCGTCCACGAACCACGCCGCGTCGACCCGCTGTTGGAACTGCGCCTGTTCCGCAGCGTGCCGTTCAGCTCGGCGCTGCTGATGGCGCTCTTCGCGCTGTGCGGTTTCGGCGCGTTCCTGTTCGTCACCCCTCAGTACCTTCAGGACGTGCGCGGTATGTCCGCGTTCACGGCCGGACTCTGCCTGCTCCCGGTCGGCGCGCTGGTGATCGTGTTCTCCCCGTTCACCGGCCGGCTGGTGGGCACGAGCGGTCCCAGGCTGCCGCTGCTGCTCGCCGGGGGAGCGCTGGCGCTGGGCGGCGCCGCGTCGCTCTGGCTCCGGCCGGCGACCCCGCTGCCGACCGTGCTCGCGGTCTACCTGCTGTTCGGCGTCTTCCTGAGCACCGTCAACCCGCCGATCACCAACACCGCGGTCGGCGGCATGCCCCGCTCGATGGCCGGGGTGGCCACCTCGCTGGCCTCCGCCGGCCGGCAGACCGGCACCACGCTGGGCGTCGCGATCTCCGGAACGATCGTGGGGCCGACCGCGGCCCGCGGCGGGACGGCGTTCGTCCGGGCGGCGCACGGGGTGTGGTGGCTGGTGCTCGGACTGGGCCTGGGGATCGTGGTCCTCGGACTGCTCAGCACCGGGCGCCGGTCCCGAGCCACCGCGGAGCGAGCGGCGGCGATGTTCGCGGAGGTGGACCGCGGCGGCGCGGCTCCGCGCACCGCCGCGGCCGGCCGACGGTGATCGACGAGCGGTACGGCGGCGGTCAGGAGCCGAGGGCGGCGCCTTGGTTCCGCAGTTCGCCCAGTGCCAGCCGCACCAGCGGATGACCTTCGCTGCCGCGCCGAACGGCGGTGAAAACCCGCCGGGTCGGGCGATGGGCGCCGCCGACCGGGCGGATGACGACGCCGCCGAAGGCGATGCCGTGGAGCGCCGAACGGGGCACCAGCGCCACGCCCGCACCGGCGGCGACCAGCGCACACACGGCCCGGGAGTCGTCGGCCAGGCACTCCACCCGCGGCTGGAGACGAGCCTCCTCGCAGGCGCGCAGGACGACATCGTGCACCGGGTTACCGGGCCACGGCGTGATCCACGGCTCCTCGCCGAGGTCGGACAACTCCACGTCGGGGGCGTCGGCCAGCGGATGGCCGGACGGCAGTACGACGTCGAAGGGCTCTGCGTAGAGGGGCTCGCGCAGCAGTTGCTCGCCGCTGTGGCCGGGGGTGTCCCGGTGCTCCACCGCCAGGGCGATGTCGACCACGCCGTCGATCAGGAGCCGTCGGCTGGCGTGGCCCTCGGCGTCCTTCACCCGGATCCGTACCTGCGGAGCGCGCCCCCGCAGCGCCGCCATCGCCGGGGCCACCACTTCGGTGATCGAACTCGCGAACGCGGCGATGGTCACCTCGCCCGCCAGGCCCGCCGAGCAGGCGGCCATATCGGCCTCCGCCTGCTCCAGCTGCGCGGCGATCCGCGTCGCGTGATCGGCCAGCACGGTGCCCGTCGGAGTGAGCCGGACGGTACGGCCGCGCCGCTCCAGCAGCGCGTGGCCGACCTCCGCCTCCAGCGCGGCGAGCTGCTGCGACGCCGCCGAGGGGGAGAGGTAGAGGGCATGTGCGGCGGCGGTGACGGTGCCGTGGTCGGCCAGCGCCCGCAGCACCCGGAGCCTGCGTGGATCGATCACATCCGGCAGTACACCAGACGAACACGGCCCCTGTGAAGTAGAGCTTCACAGACGACCTTGGAAAACGCTGATGGACTTCACAGGGATGGCGCGACAAAGTGGTTTCCCGTGAAGACAACGGCAACGGCCTCCGCCGGCCCGGGACCGTGAGCTGACCCACACCCCTGTGCCCACGGGGCGAGCGGACAGTTGACGATCAAGGCGCGGTGACGCGACCGCGGGGCACCGACCCCGACGCGCGGCCCGCGGCCAGGGAACCGTTCGGTGGAGCGCGGTCCGACCACGGATCCGGCGAGGAAGCGGCGGCTGCCGGGCGCAGGCCCATCACGCAGCGCGGTCGTCCGGTCACCATGGCGCCCGGTCTGTGCCCGCTCGGGGCGCCCATGCCATCCCCTTCGCCGTCCGCACCCCTACCCCCTCCCCACAAAGGAATCCGCTGTGTCCATGACTGCCGGTCACCGCCGGGAACACGACCTGCTCGGCGACCGGGACGTGCCCGCCGACGCGTACTGGGGCGTGCACACCCTGCGCGCCGTCGAGAACTTCCCCATCACCGGCACGGCGATCTCCGGGTACCCGCATCTGATCGACGCGCTGGCCGCCGTGAAGGAGGCCGCGGCCCGCGCCAACGCCGAGCTGGGGCTGCTCGCCGCGGACAAGGCCGAGGCCATCGTCACCGCCTGCCGGGAGATCCAGGACGGCCGCCTGCACGACCAGTTCGTCGTCGACGTCATCCAGGGCGGCGCCGGCACCTCGTCCAACATGAACGCCAACGAGGTCATCGCCAACCGGGCGCTGGAACTGCTGGGCCACGACAAGGGCGACTACGGCCACCTGCACCCCAACGAACACGTCAACCTCAGCCAGTCCACCAACGACGTGTATCCGACGGCCGTCAAGGTCGCCACCATCATCGCCGTACGCGAACTGCTCGACGCGATGACCGTGCTGCGCGACGCCTTCGCCACCAAGGCCGACGAGTTCCACGACATCCTCAAGATGGGCCGCACCCAGCTCCAGGACGCGGTCCCCATGACCCTGGGCCAGGAATTCTCCGCCTACGCCGTCATGCTGGAGGAAGACCAGAGCCGGCTCGCCGAGGCCACCCGGCTCGTACACGAGATCAACCTCGGCGCCACCGCCATCGGCACCGGCCTCAACGCCCCCACCGGCTACGCCGAAGCCGCCCGCCGACACCTGACCGCCATCACCGGCCTGCCGCTGATCACCGCCGCCAACCTCGTCGAGGCCACCCAGGACTGCGGAGCCTTCGTCCACCTCTCCGGCGTCCTCAAGCGCATCGCCGTCAAGCTCTCCAAGAGCTGCAACGACCTGCGGCTGCTCTCCTCCGGCCCGCGCGCCGGACTCGCCGAGATCAACCTGCCGCCCGTACAGGCGGGTTCGAGCATCATGCCCGGCAAGGTCAACCCCGTCATCCCCGAAGTCGTCAACCAGGTCGCCTTCGAGGTCATCGGCAACGACGTCACCATCACCATGGCCGCCGAAGCCGGCCAACTCCAGCTCAACGCCTTCGAACCGATCATCCTGCACTCCCTCTCGGAGAGCATCACCCACCTCGCGGCCGCCTGCCGCACCCTCGCCCACCGCTGCGTCGACGGCATCACCGCCAACACCGAGACGCTGCGCACCACCGTCCAGAACTCCATCGGCCTGGTCACCGCCCTCAACCCGCACATCGGGTACACCGCGGCCACCGCCATCGCCCAGGAAGCCCTCACCACCGGCCGCGGCGTCGCCGAACTCGTCCTGGAGCACGGGCTGCTGCCCGAAGACCAACTCACCACCCTGCTACGCCCGGAGCACATCGCCGGGACAACCGCCTGATGCGCGGCCCGACCCCCGGTCCGACGACGGGTGCGGACCGGGCGCGAAGCAGTCACCACCCCTACCGACCAGCAGAGGAAGTCGGCCATGGCAACGGCGCCTAGCGTCTCGTATTCGATGACGGTGCGACTGGAAGTTCCCGCGAGCGGCACCGCCGTCAGCCAGCTGACCACGGCAGTGGAGTCCTCCGGTGGGTCGGTCACCGGGTTGGATGTGACCGCGTCGGGGCACGAGAAGCTGCGGATCGACGTGACGATCGCGGCGACCTCGACGGCGCATGCGCAGGAGATCGTCTCGAAGCTGAGCGGCATCGAGGGTGTTTCGCTGGGCAAGGTGTCCGACCGTACGTTCCTGATGCACCTCGGTGGCAAGATCGAGATGTCGTCGAAGCATCCGATCCGCAACCGCGACGACCTGTCGATGGTCTACACCCCGGGTGTGGCGCGGGTGTGTCAGGCGATCTTCGACAACCCCGAGGACGCGCGGCGGCTGACGATCAAGCGCAACAGTGTCGCGGTGGTCACCGACGGTTCCGCGGTGCTGGGGTTGGGCAACATCGGGCCGAAGGCCGCGTTGCCGGTGATGGAGGGCAAGGCGGCGCTCTTCAAGCGTTTCGCCGGGATCGATGCGTGGCCGATCTGCCTGGACACGCAGGACACCGACGCGATCGTGGAGATCGTCAAGGCGATCGCCCCGGGCTTCGCGGGCATCAACCTGGAGGACATCTCCGCGCCGCGCTGCTTCGAGATCGAGGCCCGGCTGCGCGAGGCGTTGGACATCCCGGTCTTCCATGACGACCAGCACGGCACCGCGATCGTGGTGCTGGCGGCGCTGACCAACGCGCTGCGGGTGGTGGGGAAGAAGATCGAGGATGTGCGGGTGGTGATGTCGGGTGCCGGCGCGGCGGGGACGGCGATCCTCAAGCTGTTGCTGGCCGCCGGTGCGGGGCATGCGGTGGTCGCCGACATCCACGGTGTGGTGCACGCCGGCCGGGCGGACCTGGTGGATGCCGACCCGGACTCGGCGCTGCGTTGGATCGCGGACAACACCAATCCCGAGGGTGTGACGGGGACGCTGAGGGAGGCGGTGGTGGGGGCGGATGTCTTCATCGGTGTCTCGGCGCCCAATGTGCTGGATGGTGAGGATGTGGCGCGGATGGCGAAGGACGCGATCGTGTTCGCACTCGCCAACCCGGATCCGGAGGTCGATCCGGCGATCGCGCGGCAGACCGCGGCCGTTGTGGCCACCGGGCGTTCGGACTTCCCCAACCAGATCAACAACGTGCTGGTTTTCCCCGGGGTCTTCCGTGGTCTGCTGGATGCGGCCTCGCGTACGGTGAACACCGAGATGATGCTGGCCGCGGCCCGTGCGCTGGCCGAGGTCGTGCTGGACGACGAGGTCAACCCGAACTACATCATCCCCAGCGTCTTCAACGAGAAGGTCGCCGTCGCGGTCGCCGACGCCGTCCGCGACGCCGCCCGAGCAGCGACAGCCGGCTGAGCGCCGGTCGTTCGGCCACGGCGGTCGCCGTCCGACGCGTACGTGGGGCCGGCCCGGTGCCGGCCCCACATGACGGACGCGCCCCGTGGTCGGTGCCCGAGCCGCCGTAAGCCACGGCTCACGGCCCATGGCCCACGGCTTCAGGGGCGCGTCGCGCCAGGGTCCGTCCGACGGGTCAGGTTCGGACAGGCTCTAGCCGTGTGCGCGCAGTGCCGCGATCAGCCAGGCGAACGCAGGTACCTGTGAGGGGATCGGCGGACGCCCGTTCAGCACGCCGAGCAGCTGCCAGTACCGCTCCACCCGCTGGTCGGTGAAGGTGGCCAACTTGTCGGCCAGCCGGGCGCGTTCCGCCGCGGGCAGGCCGGGGCCGACGATCCGGTGCAGGATCTCCTCGCCGGCGGCCGACTCGGGAACGACGTGCTCGCGCACCGCCCGTCCGGCGTGCTCCGCGACCTTCGCTGGGTCGGGGCCGTCCGGCTGCTGCTCTCCCTGCGCCCCGGCCACGGCCATCTCCCGTACCCGCTTCCGGAACGCCGCGTCGCCGACCAGCTCAGCCAGCTCCACCCAGGCCTCCACCTGCTCGGGAGTCGGGTCGGCGGGCAGGTGAGCCGGCATGGTGCGCATGGCGTGGGCCAGGTGAGCGCCGGGCGCCTCGGGGGCGATGCCGTCGAAGGTCTCGTGGACGAACCCGTCGATGATCCGCTGCCGTTCGTCGGCGGACATCCGAGCCAGATCGTGCATCATCGTCATCTCCTCGGTCGTACTGTCACGTCGAGCGACCCGGTCGAGCACCGCGCGCCGCACCCGCAGGGTGCGGATCTCCGCGTCCAGTGCCCGTACATGGGCCCTGGCCACGTCGCGCACGGTCACCTGCCGGTCGAGTACCCGGCGTACCGTCTCCAGGTCCAACCCCAGCTCGCGCAGGGTGCGGACCAGGTCGACGCGGGCGGCGGCACCGGCGTCGTAGAGCCGGAAGCCGCCTGCCGTGCGCCCGGCCGGCGCAAGGATGCCGATATCGGACCAGAAGCGGATCGTGCGCACCGAAACCCCGGTGCGCCGGGCGAGGTCGCCGATGGTCAGCATCTCGATGTGGTCGCTCACGGGGCCTACTCTCATCCCTCCAGCGGATGGAGAATCAAGCCCTTTTCGCGGGATCCGGCGATGTCCCGGCCGGTGCGACACGGCGGGGTACGGCACTCTGCCGCCGGCCGGCGCACGAAGCCGGCCCTCGGCGCTTCCCGGTCTGCGGAGACCGGGGGTGGGGCGCCCTCGCGGGGGAGTACCGAGGGCGCCCCGGCTCGGGGACGGCCCGCCGGAGGTGCCGGCGGGCCGTGCGGGACCGTGTGGAGACGGTCAGTTGGGCCGCAGGGGCTCAGGGGCGGTGGAACTGCACGAGGCCGCCGTTGTTCGGGCGGTCGTACCAGCCCCGGAAGGCCCAGTTGATGTAGCCGCCGTCGCCGAGGTTCGTGAAGGTTCCGTCCTCGAAGACCCAGATGCCGTAGACGACGCCGTCGTAGGTGGCGGAACCGTATGCCTTCACACCGTTGAGGTGGTCGTCGTAGCCCTGGCTGAGGTTCATCACCATGACGTTGTACTGGCTGCCGGCGGCGTAGAACGCCGATTCCCGCAGGTTCTTGACGAAGCCCTCGCGGTTCTGGGCGGTCTTGATCGACGCCTCTATCTTGTTGGCGATGCCGAGCACGTCGATGTTGAAGTTCACATTGGCGTTGGCACCGGCGCTGACCGGCGAATCGCCGGCCGCTGCCGTGGCGGCGACCGGTGCGGCCGAAGCGGTCGCCGGGAAGGCGGCACCCGCAACGGTGAGTGCGGCTCCCAGGGCCACCGCTGCCACGCTCTTCTTCAGGACGCCCGAAGTGGACATGGTTCTCCTCGATCAACGATCAATGGGGGGCTGTGGTCTCCGCGGGAACGGAGACCGGGCCGGATCAGCGGGAAGAACCGCGGCTCCGGCACGGACACCAGGCTCGGCGGTGCCGCTCATGAACCGCTCATACCGCGCTCATGCGGGCCGATTCCCGCCATCGGACCCCAACGGACGGCATCGGCCCGCATCGCCCCGCATCCGGGCGCACCAGACATGTCCACATAGTGAGAAGAGAGGGCAGGGCTGTCACCCCGCCATCGATTCCATGGTCTTTACTTGGGCAAGGGCGTACAGAGCGCGCCCTGTTCGGCGGTACGCACAAGAGGGCACCATGGTTCAGTTGCGGCTCCTAGGGCCGGTGGAGATCGAGACGGACCAGGGCCTGGCACTGGCTCTGGGGGCGGGCCGCGTCCGTACGGTGGCCGCGGTACTGATCAGCGAGGTCAACCAGGCGGTCCCGGTGCACCGGCTGATCGACCTGGCATGGGACGGGGATCCGCCGGCCCGGGCGCGGGGCGTGGTCCACAACCATGTGCACCGGCTGCGGCGACTGTTGGCGGGCCATGCCGAACTCGCCACCCGGGGGCAGGGGTACGTACTCCTCGCCGATCCCGGCTCCGTGGACGTGCACCGCTTCCGTGGCCTGGTCGCCGGTGCCCGTGAGGCCGAGCCCTGCGCGGCGGTCGCGATGCTGCGCCAGGCCCTGGGGTTGTGGCGGGGCGAGGCGCTGGCGGATGTGCCCGGCGAGCGGGTGCGCCGGACGCTGGGCATCGGCCTGTCGCAGGGGCGGCTGGCCGCGTTGCAGGAACTCGGCGGACGGCTGATGCTGCTCGGCCGGTACGGGGAACTGGTCACGGAGTTGACCGGGTGGATCGCGGAGCATCCGCTGCACGAGGAGCTGACCGCGCTGCTCATACGGGCCCTTCAGGCGTGCGGCCGGCAGGCCGAGGCCCTCGACCACTACCACCGGGCCCGCCGCCACCTGAAGGACCAGCTGGGCATCGACCCCGGCCCGGCGCTCAGCGAGGCGTACCTGGCGGTCCTCGGAGGCCGTGGCAGCCCCGCGCGGGCCGCCGCCGACCGCCCGCGGCCCCCGGTGCGGCCCCCGGCGCCGGCCGCGACCGGCTACCCGCCGCCGGCCCCGGAACCCCACGGGAGGCCGTCGCCCGCAGGCCCGGGTGCGACGCCGTACACCGCCCCGTACACCGTGCCGTACGGCTACGACCACCGGCTCGGACCCTCGTCGCGGATCGCCCAACTACCGCCCGCCGTAGTGGACTTCTGCGGCCGTGACCGGGAACTCGCGGTGCTGGACCAGCATCTGGAGCGGGTGCCGCGGCCGGCGTGCGTGGTGCTCGCCGGCGCGGGCGGGACCGGCAAGACCACCCTCGCGGTGCAGTGGGCGCACCACCGCAAGGCGGAGTTCCCGGACGGGCAGCTCTTCGCGGACCTGCGGGGGTTCGAGCGGCCGCCGATGCGGCCCGGCACGGTACTCACGTCGTTCCTGCGGACCCTGGGCGTCCGGGAAGCGGAGATACCCGAGTCCGTGCCGGAGGCGGCGGCGCTCTACCGCTCGCTGCTCGCCGGCCGGCGGATGCTCGTTCTGCTGGACAACGCAGGCACCACCGAGCAGGCACGCCCCCTCCTGCCCGCGACGCCGGGCTGCCTGGCGGTGGTGACCAGCCGACGGCGGCTGAGCGGACTGGTGGTGCGCGACGGCGCCGCACTGGTCAGGGTGGGGCCGCTGACCACGGAGGAGGCGCTGCAACTGCTGGGCAACGCGCTGGGGCGGCAGCGCGTGGAGGCGGACGCGGCGGCGGCCGGGGCGCTCGTCGAGCGGTGCGACCGGCTGCCGCTGGCGCTGCGGATCGCCGCCGTCCGGCTGATGGCGCACCCCGAGTGGTCGTTGAACTGCTGGACGAAGAAGCTGGCCGGCGAGAGCCGCTGGCTGCAGGAGCTGTCCGCGCACGACGCCGATCTGGCCATGGAGACCTGCCTCTACCTCAGCTACCGTGCCCTGTCGAGCGGCGCCGCCCGGCTCTTCCGCTTCCTTGGTCTGCACCCCGGCCCGTACGTGGAGACCCAGGACGCGGGTGTCCTGGCCGGCCAGGACACCGAGCGCACCCGCCGGCACCTCGCCGAACTGTGCGACGCCCACCTCCTCGAAGAACATGCCCAAGGCCACTATGTGTGGTCGGAGATGGTACGCAGCTACGCCGTGCAGTGCGTCACGGCGGAGGAGCCGCGGAGCGCCCGGGACCAGGCCGTACAGCGGCTGCTCGCCCACTTCGACCGGCGCCGGGTGCCTCCCTGTTGATGATCGTGCGTGCCCGCGGTGCTCCGGGCGCGCTCCCGCGGTCGCAGCGCGCGGCCGACCGACGCCGCGCCGGACCTGCAGCCGCTTCTCCGCCCCGATCGCGGCCCCCCGGTCTCGTCGGAAGCGGATCCCCGTTACGCTCTGGGCCGGCACGGTGCCACCGGCCGGCCTGGCACAACGATCTGGACGGGGAATTTCCATGCGTTACCTGGTACGCGATCGCATGTTGGCCTTCCATGAGGAAGCCTGGATCGAAACCGAACACCGGGAGAAGCTGTACAAGGTCAACAGGAAACTGCTGCGCCTGCGCACCACCTTCGACTTCGTGGACACCCAGGGCAACCAGATCGCCAGCATCGTCAAGAAGGCGCTCACCTTCCACCACACCATCCTGATCAAGCGGGACGGCGAGCTGGTGGGCCGGATCAGCAAGCGGACGTTCAGCCTCTTCGGGGACCGCTTCAAGGTCAGTCTGCAAGACGGGCGGCGGCTGCGGATAGTCGGGAACTTCTGGGACCGGGAGTTCGACATCCAGCACGAGGGCACAACTCTGGCGCACATCTCCCGGCGCTGGTTCAGCATCCGGGACGCGTACGCCGTCGACGTGATGAGCCCGCAGGACGAGACGCTGCTGGTCGTCCTGGCGGTGTGCGTCGACCACACCCTTCAGGACCTCAAGGGCGAAAAGCTCACCAACCTCTGAGCCGGCGGGCGATCCGCGCGAGCGGGGCGCGCCGTGCACAGGGCGCGGGAGGTGGGCCTGCTGTACGCGCGCCCGCGGATTCTTGTGATCAAGTGGCGGCTGCGCCGTCGCCCGTCGCCGGTGGTCACCCCGCGGGTGGTCACCCCGCGGGTGGTCACCCCGCGGGTGGTCACCCCGACGTGGAAGTAGGCGCCCGGCCGGAGAGGCTGCCGCCGCGGCTGCGAAACGCCGCGTGGCGACGCTGTCCTCGTAGGTGACTGCACCGGTTGACGAGGCGGGCCGGGCCCGTCGGCCGGAGAACCGGCGGGCACGCGGCCTTCTGTCACGCTCCCGGGATGGCGGCGCGGAACTTCTTCGTCAGATCGGCGCCGCGGATCACCCCGCCCTGGTGGTACTTCAGCCCCCAGGCGTCGATCACCGAGCCGTCGGCGAACATGCAGGCGGAGGTCGCCTTCGACGGGTCGGTCTCGGCCCTGGGGCCCCAACCGCCGCCGTCCGTCGGCCTGTTGCCGAACATGGCGGTGCCGTTGATGCCCTGGCAGTAGGCGATGGACGGATTGCCGGGGCTGCTCGGGCCGGCGGGCTTGCGGACATAGGCGAGGGCGGCCAGGGTCGGCTTGTCCGCGGCCAGGGTGTCAGCGGCGATCATGATCTTGCTGTCGTCGCCGGCCGAGAAGACGCACATCTCGCGTTCACCGCCCAGCGGGGTGATCTTGTTGCCGGTGCCGGTGTAGTAGGGGACGCGGGTCTCGGCCTTGCCGCCCTGCTGCTCGCACCAGGCCGCATCCGCGGACACGGCGTGCCGTGCGGGAGCGGCAACGGGGTGGCCGTGGGCCGTACCGGCCGCGTTGGCCGTCGCGGCCGTACCGGAGACCAGGACGAGAACGGACACGGCAAGGGCACGGGAGCGCTTCACGCTTCCTCCTCAAGGACGTGGGGTGGGGGTGACATCGCGGGGCCGGGCGCGGTGCACGCGCCCATCCTCAGCAACCCCCGTCCCCTCGTCAACGCGCGTCATCCGGCCTCACGGTGGGCCCGGCGACATTGACGCGTTCGCACGGGCGGACCCCGGGCGACGTGCCCCGATCAGGGGCCGGATCCGGCCAGTAACGCCGGGGTAACTCCCATGCCCACCAGTCCGGTTCGGAACCGGTTAGAGTGACCGGCCCATGCATCCCCCACTGCTGCGCATTCGTCTGCTCGGCGGGTTCCGGACCGTACGCGAGGGCGGTGCACCGCTTGTGGAGCGGTGGTCGCGGCCCAGCGCCCGGACCCTGGTCAAGCTGCTGGCCCTCGCCCCGGACCACGCACTCCACCGCGAGCAGATCATGGCCGTGTGCTGGCCGCACGCCGAACTCCGCGCCGCGCTGGGCAGTCTCCGCGTGGCGCTGCACACCGTCCGGCACGCGCTGGAGCCCGAGCTGCCGCCGCGCGGCGCCTCCGCGTATCTGACCGGCGACGGCGACCTGCTGCGACTGGTACCGGACACAGTACGTGTGGACACCGACGAGGCCGAAGCCCTCGCCCGGCGGGCGCTGAGCGGCGGCGGGCGACGGGAACTGGCCCACGCCCTGGAGGCGTTGACCGGCGAGCTGCTGCCCGAGGACCGCCACGCGCCCTGGGCGGAACCGGCCCGCCGGCGCCTGGCCCGGCACCGGACCGACCTGCGGCGGGCACTCGCCGACGGCCGCCGGCCGCACGGCGGCGGGGCGGCGCGCCCCGAGGCGGACGCGGCGCGGGTACGGCTGGACTGGGCGCTGCATCTGGACCGCTCGGGACGCTACGAAGAAGCCGTCACCGTGGTGCGCGAGGCCCTGTGCTCGTACGAACGCGCAGGGCTGCGCGATGCCTGCACCCTGGCCGCCGCCCGGCTGGCGGAGGTGCTCGGCCGCAGCCGCGGCGCCGACGCGGCGCTGGCGGTCCTGGGCGCGCATCCGCCCGCCCCCGCTGCCCCCGACGACATCCGGGCCGCACACCACATGGCACGCTCGGCGGTCCTGTCCTACTCCGGCCGGTACGAGGAGGGCCTGGCCGACGCGCGGGCGGCGGAGCGCTGTGCGGCAGCCGCCCGGGGGCCCGACCGTCCGGTGCTGCTGGCCCGTTCGCTCGCGCAGCAGACCGTCTGCCTGGGCCTGTCCGGTCTCGCGGACGAAGCGGCCGGCCCCGCCGAATCGGCGCTGGCACCGGCCGCGGAGTCCGGCGACCGGGCACTGCTGGCCACCGTGCTGTCCGTACTGCGGGAGACCGAGCGCCGCGCGGGGCGGCACGCGGAAGCGCTGGCGTACGGGCGCCGCGCGCTGGCGCTGGCCGAACAGGCGGGCCGTCCCACGGCCACCGCCTTCGAGCGTGCCAACCTGGCGGAACTGCATCTCCTGCTCGGCGAACGGGCGGACGCCGAGCGGCTGGCGCTGGCCTCGGCCGAACTGGCCGAGCCGTTCGGCGGAACGGCACTGGCGTTCGCCCTGACCGCGCTGGCCCGCGTACGCGGCGGGGCGGCGCCGAAGGAGGCCGCGCGGCTGCTGGAACGGGCCGGACGCTGCGCGAAGGACGGCGGGCACCTTCAGGCCATCGACGAGGTGCGGCTGGCCTGGGCCGAGATGGTGGCGACGCGCCGTGCACCGCCGTGACGGCGCCGACGATCCGCCCCGGATGAGGGGGCGGGAACGGAGGCCGTGGCGGGCGGAGCGCCGCCAGTGCCCGCGGGCGCCACTCCCGCGCCCCGACACGGGCATCGGCATCGGCATCGGCATCGGGAGGGTCAGCCGAGATTGGTGAGGGGGAGCAGGCCACGCTCGGCGAAGACCTTCTTGGCGACGAGCGTGGCGTTGATCGACCGCGGCATCCCGCAGTAGACGGCGGAGTGCAGCAGGGCCTCGGCGATCTCGGTGGCGGTCAGGCCGACGTTGAGCGCGGCGTTGATGTGCACCTCAAGCTCGATTTCGCAGCCCCCGAGCGCGGCGAGCATGCCCAGCGTGACCAACTGCCGTTCACGCGGAGCCAGTTCAGGCCGCGAGTACATGTCGCCGAACGCCCACGCCACCACCTGGTGACCCAGCTCCGGCGACGTGTCGGCGAGCGAGTCGACGATGCGCTGTCCCGCCTCGCCGTCGACCTGCTCCAGCACCTTCATGCCGTACGCGTAGCGCTCTTCGCGGTTCATGGTTCCTCCTCAGGGGTCGGGTGTTCGCTCCGGTCGGCCGGTGCGATGTCTCCAGCCTGGCCGGAAAGCCACCCGCATCTGCTCCGCGGGCATTACTGGATATACTTCCCATGCCTGGGAGGTATGGATGGAGCTACGGCTACTCGGCTACGCGGTCGCGATCGCGGAAGAGGGCAGCATCAGCGGCGCTGCGCGCCGGCTGCATCTGACGCAGCCCACGCTCAGCCGCCAACTGCGCGAAATGGAACGGCAGTTGGGTGCCGCGCTGTTCATCAGGGAGGGGCGCGGCCTGACGCCGACGCAGGCCGGACAGGTTCTGGTGCGGCGTGCGGTCACCGTGCTCGCCGAGGCGGAGGCCGTACTGAAGGATGTGCGGCTGGCCGCGCAGGGCATGACCGGGCGGCTGACCGTGACCTTCGCCGGTTCGGGCATCAACGGACCCCTCGGCGGCGCGCTGAGCCGGGTGCGGCGCGAACTTCCCCGGGTGGACCTCCAGTTGGAGGAGAGCTTCAACGACGCCGAGATGTCGACCGGTGTGCTGGAGGGCCGTTTCGACCTCGCGGTCCAGCGCCTCCCGATGCGCGATGCCCGGCTGGCCACCCAGGTCTGGTGGCGTGAGCCGCTCACCCTGTTCCTGCCGGCCGGCCATCCGCTGGCCCACCCCGCCGAACCCGCCCCGCTCACGGCCCTGGGCCAGATCCCCCTGGTCCTCTGGCCCCGGGAGGTGTCACCCCTGTCCTACGACGAGATCATTGCTCTCTGCCACGGGGCCGGCATCGTGCCGCGGATCAGCGCGGAGGGCCGCAGCGTGCAGACCCTCCTGGCCCTGGTCGCGGCCAAGTTCGGCGCCGCGGTGCTCGCCGACTCGCACCGGGTGCTGCGCCGCGTCGGCGTGACCCCCCGGCCCCTGGCCGGCACCTCGACCACCCTGCACCTGGTCTGGCGGGCCGACGACACCAACCCGCTCGTCGAGCGGATCCGCACCGTCCTCACCGACGCGCGGGTGGTCGGCTCCGGGGAGAGCCAGGCCGCACTCCGCATGTCCGGCCCGGCCCACTGAAGGCCGGGCCGGGGCGAACGGAATCCGCCACCACGGCCCGTGCGATGCCCGGCCGCCGCGAGCCGGCGCAGCGACGGCCCGGCCTCGGCGAGCCGCCGCACCCCGCCCGGCTGATCGCCATGCGCCTCATCCGCAACCGCCGACCCGACCCCACGAGTTCGCGGTGAGCTGCGCCGACGACCGCTTCAACGCGTTCAACACCTCGGGCCTGCTTGCCCCTTGGCGAACACACCCGAAGGTCACTTGTCCGGAAACAGCTTCGCGGGCTCACCGTGTCACGGCTGCGGCCCACCGCGACCGCAAGGGCGCCTGCTCGCCGACGAGGCTCCGGTTGACGGACCGGCACTGGTTGCCTCAGCACCCAGGGCGCGTTGCTGGTTGTCGATGTACGGGCGCACAGCGGTCAGTTCCGTGTCGCCGGAGCTTCCGGCGCAGGACGACTCGGATCAGGAGTGTCCGCCCCAGAGGTACGGGCGTACGAGGCGGCCTGGGGCCGCTACCGGGCCCAAGTCTCCGCCCGCTCCCGTAATTCCCGGTGGGGAAACCGACGCAGGGATCTCCTGCAGGCCGCTCGCCTGTCACAGGGAGCGCAGGGCGCCTCCGTCGATGTGGATCATGCTGCCGGTGGTGTACGACGCCACCGGCGACAGCACGACGGCGGCCAGGCGGCCGAACTCCTCGGGTGTGCCGTACCGGCGCAGCGGGATGTCGGCGGTCCGTTGGGCGCGTGCCTGTTGGGGATCGCCGGTGGCCTCTTCGAGCCGGGTGAGGCGGTCGGTGGCGATGGAGCCGACCACGAAACCGTTGACTCTGATGCCGCGCGGGCCCAGTTCGTCGGCCAGCGTCTTGGCGGCCATGGCCAGTCCCGGCCGGAGTCCGTTGGACACGCTCATGTTCGGCCACGGGGCCTTCACCGACAGGGAGAGGACGAATCCTATGGAGCCTCCGGAGGGCAGCACGGGGGCGGCTGCGCGTGCGACGCGCAGGGCACCGAGGAAGACGGACTCGAACGCATCACGCCACTGGGCGTCGGTGATGGTGGTGAGGGGGCCGGTCGGCGGACCGCCCACGCTGATCAGCGCACCGTCCAGCCGTCCGTACTGCCGCAGGGCGGCTGCCGTCAGGCGTTCGGCCGCTTCGGGGTCGGCGTTGTCGGCGACCAGGCCGATGGCGTGGTCGGGGCCGCCCAGCTCCGCGACGGCCTTGTCCACTGCTTCCTGGGTGCGTGAGGACACCACCACCCGGGCGCCTTCCGCGGTGAGGGCGCGCGCCGCTGCCAGCCCGAGCCCCTTGGTCCCTCCCGTGACCAGAAAGACCTTGCCGTCGACCATCAGATCCACGGTCGCCACCCCCATGCCCAAATCCCCATGCCTGCAGGTCTCTTGTGCCTGCAGGTCTCTCGGGGGCAACGCAGAGAACCTGCGTCCGTATTCCGAGCCCGACGTCTCGTCATGTGAGCAATCGGCCGGCGGTCCCGCCGGCGCCCGGCCCGCCCCTCCGCTCACCGTCCGGCCCCGCTCCTCACGGCAGGGGCTGCGGCGGCCTGGGGCCGCAGTACTGGCCGCTGGGGCGCATGCGGGCGGGGCGCTCCCCGTACTCCTCCAGGGCGTGGGCGATCCAGCCCGTGGTCCGGGCGATCGCGAAGACCGTTTCGCCCGCCTCGGCGGACATCCCGGTCGCGACCGTGAGCACCGCCAGCGCCAGATCGACGTTGGCGTGCAGCGTGGTGTGCCGGGCGGTGGTGGCGACCACCTCGCGGGCGGCCTCCAGCACGGGCCGAGCCCGGGGTACGTCCGCCAGGAGCCCGAAGAGGGCGCGGGCCCGCGGGTCCTCGCCGGGGTAGATGCGATGGCCCAGGCCCGGTACGCGGCGGCCGGCCCGGAGATGGTCGGCGACCACGGCGGCCGCGCTGCCCCGGTCCAGTACCTCCAGCAGCATCCGGTGGGCGGGTCCGCTCGCCGCGCCGTGCAGCGCCCCGTCCAGTGCCCCGAAGCCGGCCGAGACGATCGCGTACGGATGGGCGCGCGCGGAGGCGGCGACCCGGACGGCGAGGGTCGACGCGGCGAGGTCGTGGTCGATGAGCAGGACCAGCGCGGAGTCCAGCACGCGCAGGGACGGTGCGTCGGCCGGCTCGGCGGTCAGGCGCGACCAGAGGCGCCGGGCGAGCGGGCCGGCGGCGCGCCGCTCGGCGGCTTGCGGCGGCAGGGCCTCGACGAGGGTCGGGATGAGGCTGCGGGCGGTGTCCAGGACGGTGTCCTCGGACAGGTCGAAGCGGAGCGGGTCGGCGGCCGCCGCGGCGATCAGCGCGACCCGCAGCTGGTCCATCTGCCCACTGTGGGGCGGCAGGGCGGCCACCGCGCGGCGG
The DNA here is from genome assembly GCF_009834125.1 of Streptomyces sp. GS7. Lineage (NCBI taxonomy): Bacteria > Bacillati > Actinomycetota > Actinomycetes > Kitasatosporales > Streptomycetaceae > Streptomyces > Streptomyces sp. GS7. The sequence goes on along the minus strand of NZ_CP047146.1, from coordinate 5,381,726 downwards.
GCCGCGGACAGCGCGTCCCGCGGCGCGGTGAAGCGGATGCCGCGGCGGAGTTCGCCGGTCCACAGCCACTCGGCGACTTCCTCGTAGCCGTAGTGGGCGGCGAGTTCCGCGGTGTCGACGCCGCGGAAGTAGCAGTGGTCGCGGTCGATCAGGGTGATGTCCGTACGGACCGTCAACTCGCCGCCGGAGGCGGTCGGTTCACGCCGCCCGCCGCGACGGGCCAGCGCGTCGACCTCCTTCGCGTCGAAGGTGCTGCCGCGCCCGCCCGGTGCGCGGCGGCTGGCCAGCTGGCCGCGGCTGACATACGCGTAGACCGTCTCCGGCTTCACGCCGAGCCGGTCGGCCGCTTCCCGGGTGCTCAGCCGGCGCTCGCCCGGGTCCTGCGTCGTCTGTTGATCCGCCATGGCGCCACCGTATCCAGAACGATCCACATTGATTGAATCAATATTGACGTCGATTAAGTCAAGCATAGATAGTCGAATCAATATCCAGGGAGGACGAACAAGGAGTTCCGCCATGCCGATCGCCGAGGCGAACGCACCCATCGAGGCACCCCGCGGGCTCGCGGGAGTCGTCGTCACCGAGACCCAACTGGGCGACGTCCGGGGCCTTGAGGGCTTCTACCACTACCGCCAGTACTCCGCCGTCGAGCTGGCCACGAGCCGCGGCTTCGAGGACGTCTGGTACCTGATGTTCCACGGCGCACTGCCGGACGCGGACCAACTGGCGGCCTTCAAGGCCGAGACCGCCGCCCTGCGCCCGCTGCCCGCCGTGGTCCGCGACGCGCTGCCCGCCCTCGCTCACGCCGGTGCGCTCGCCGGTCCGCTCGCCGGGCTGCGCACCGCGCTGTCGCTGTTCGGCGCCACGGCCGGCTTCCGGCCGCTCTACGACGTCGACGCCGACCAGCGTCGGGCCGACGCGCTCGCCGCCTGCGCCGCCGTGCCGACCCTGCTCACCGCGCTCCACCGGCTCGGCCGGGGACAGCAGCCCATCGAGCCGCGCGCGGACCTCGGCCACGCGGCCAACTACCTCTACATGCTCACCGGCGAAGAGCCGGACCCGGAGCAGGTCCGGGCGATCGAGGCGTACCTCATCTCCACCATCGACCACGGCTTCAACGCCTCGACCTTCACCGCCCGCGTCATCACCTCCACCGGCGCCGACCTCGCCGCCTGCCTCGTCGGCGCCGTGGGTGCACTCTCGGGGCCGCTGCACGGCGGTGCGCCCAGCCGCGCCCTGGACACCCTCGACGCCATCGGCACCCCCGACCGCATCGACGCCTGGGTCCGCGACAGCGTGCTGCGCGGGGACCGGATCATGGGCTTCGGCCACCCCGTCTACCGCACCGAGGACCCGCGCTCCCGGATGCTGCGCGGTATCGCCGAGGGCTTCGGAGGACCGCTGGTGGACTTCGCCGTCCAGGTGGAGGAGCGGGTCGAGGCGCTGCTGGCCGAACTCAAGCCGGGCCGTGAGCTGCACATCAACGTGGAGTTCTACGCGGGCGTGGTGATGGAGCTCTGCGGGCTGCCGAGGGAGATGTTCACGCCCACCTTCTGCGCTGCCCGGGTGGTCGGCTGGAGCGCCAATATCCTGGAGCAGGCCGAGGACTCGAAGATCATTCGCCCGGCCGCCCGGTATGTCGGCCCACCCCCGCCGCAGCCGGTGCCCGCCGTCGCGCCCCGTTAGGGCCTGTCCGAGGGGCCAGGGCCGGACAGGCCCTGGCCCCTGCCGCCGAACTCCCGCCTGCCGGCCGAGCGGACGCCGGGCTTCACGGCATGGCGGGACGAGCGGTGGCTGCCGCACCGCGGCGAAGGCGCCGCCGGCGAGTTCTCCGCGCGCCTGACGGCTCGGTGCGGTGTCGAGACGGGGGCGACAGGCCACGTCCGTGCTCGCGGCCACCCTTGTTCTCGCGGCACTCCGGCATCGTGGCGCGCCGGTGGTGGCTGATCACGCCTTGTGGGTAGACACCAGTCGAGCTGTACTGACGATTCGTCAAATCACCGCTGTCGGGAGCCCGTTATGCCGCTGCGCCGCTCCGTCGCGACCTTCGTCCTCAGCCTGGCCCTGCTGTGTGCCGTCCCCGCAGCCGTCCCGTCCACGGCGCCGGCGGTATCCGCGCGGACGGCCGCCCGGTCCGAGCCGGCAGGCACCCGCGGCAGGCCGGCAGGTGCCTGGCCCGTCCCCACCGGCACCGTCACCGCCCCCGACGGCCGTACGCTCTTCACCGACCGGAACGGTCGCGTCCTGCGGTTGCGCGGGCTCAACCTGGGCAAGACCGACACGGTGACCGAGCGGCACATCGCCCGGCTTGCGCGCGACGGGTTCGACCTGATGCGGCTCAACATCCAGTGGGAGAAGGTCGAACCACACCGCCACCGCCAGGACACCCGCTATCTGCGCTACCTCGACCGGGTCCTGGGCTGGGCCGACCGCTACCGGGTACTGGTCCTGATCGACTGGCATCAGGACGTCTTCGGCCCGGCGTTCGGACACGACGGCATCCCCGCCTGGGCCACCCGCACCGACGGACTGCCCTTCGAGCCCAACCCGGATGACTGGTTCGCGGACTACTTCCAGCCCGCCGTACAGGCCGCCTTCACCCACCTCTACGACGACCCCGACCTGCGCGCCGCCCAGGCTGCCGTCTACGCCAGGGTCGCCACCGCTCTGCGCGGACACCCGTCCCTGCTCGGCTACGACCTGTTCAACGAGCCCTTCGGGCCGGTTCCCGGCGACCCGGACAACCCCGAAGACCGGATCCGTGCCTCCGCCGCCCTGGAACGCGGCCGACTGGCAGCCATGTACCGGCGGCTGATCAGAGCGGTCCGCGCCGCCGACCCCAACGCCTGGCTCTTCCTCGAACCCACGGTCCTGGTCGGCCAGGGCGTTCCCACCAGCCTGCCCGGCTTCCACGACCCGCGGCCCGGCGCCGGCCGCCTGGGCTACGCTCCGCACTCCTACGACACCGCCGTCGAATCAGGCGCCGACTGGGACCCCGCGGACCGCTTCATCGAACACTACGAAACCGCCATCGGCGGCTACCCGGCCGCCCACCGGCTACCGGTACTGGTCGGAGAGTGGGGCCCGCCCCGGGCAACCACCCCCGGGAACGCAGAGCTGATACGACGCCAGGTCGCCTCCATGGACCGCTTCGCCTCGGGCTGGGCGCTGTGGTACGACTGCCGCGCCCCCAACGGCAGCGGCTACTGCGCCTACGGCACCAACGGCGGCCCCGCCCCCGGCAAGGGGCCGGCCTTCGCCCCGTACGCGCCGGTGGTGGCGGGCATCCCCGACACCGACGCCTACACCCCGCCCACCGGGACATACACCCTCACCCTCACCGCCGACGCGACCACACGGCATGCCTGGACGTTCCTCTCCCTGCCCGCCACCGCCTTCCCCCGCGGAGCACGGGTGTCCGTCACCGGGGCGGGCCCGGCGGTGGTGGTGGCAGCCGGCCCCGGCCGGGCCGGGCTGCTGCTCCCGGCAGCCAGGCCGGGGGCCATGGTGCGGGTGACGGCAACCGGCCGCCGCCCCCATGCCGGTCGGCGTGCCCCGTCCTGCCTCGACACGTCACCGGGTCGCCCCGCGGCGACGGACTGCCCATGAAGGAACGCGGCGGTTCGGACGGAGGAAGTCGAGCCACGATGGGCATCAACGACTTCCTTGACCGTTTCAGGACGACACGAAGTAGCCTGGCCGGTCAGGTCACTTGAGAGCGGCCGCGGTTTCCGCTTCAGGAGCCAGGGAGCGGTGACGGATTCCGCCACGATGAGCGCTCCGTCGACCGCACCGACCGACCCGTCGTCAGCGTCGCCCCGGCCTCGGCGCCTGCTGCGCCCACGCGCGGGTGAGGGTCCGCACGGCGGATTCCGCGCGGTTCGCCCGCCGACCGTCCGTGCGGACGGAGTCGGCGAACTCGACGTGCAGGAAAGGGATGTGGCGGTCGGCCGCGGCGCGGCCCTGGACGTTCTCGGTCCCGTCCAGGGGCAGGAGCGGACCCAGGCCCGGCACACCCGGAAGGCCCGGTCGGCCAGGGCGTCCGCGAGGCCCCGGCCGTCGGCGCGGCCGGCGCTCCCGACGCCGGGGGAGGCGATGACGTCGTAGCCGGGGGCGGAGTCGTCGGCGAAGCCGTGCACCTGGACGCCCGGGAGGCCGCGGGCGGCCAGTTCGTCGCAGACGGCGTCGAAGACGGTGTCGCGGCGGTGGGCGACGTCCGCCGCGCCGTCGCGTCCGGCGTCGCGGTGCGCCCCGCCCGCTACCCGCTGGCCCCCAGCGACGGCAAGGGCAACGGCCTCCCGCGCACCGCCAACGGCATGGGCCGCTCCCACCTGGGCGCCGACATCATCCCGCTGTCCGGCCCCGCCCCCTGGTACGAACGCCCGCAGAACATCGACCTGCTCCAGCCGGGAGATCTGGTGTTCTTCAAGATGGACCACCATACCGGCGACCGCCTGGACCACGTCGGCCTGTACCTGGGCCCCGACACCGAGGGCCACAAGGTCTTCATCTCCAGCCGCAAGGAGGTCAACGGCCCGACCATCGGCGACACCGGCGGCGTGTCCGTGCGTCGATGGGCGGCTTGCCGCGCCTCATCGATCGGATCAGGCCGCGGAGGCGGCGGTCAGGTGGGTCAGCCGGATGTCGGCTGGGGCGGCCGCTCCGTGGCGGCGCCCGAGGAGAACCGCCGCCCGCCCGCTGTCCCTCTCCGTCCCGCCCACGAAACCCTGCGCGCGGGCGCGAGCCTCGGCGAGGACCTCCGCCTGGGCCGACGACGCGTACCCGTCCCCGGCGCGCCACCGCTGCGCGGGAAGGCTGTCAGGCCTGTTGGACGGCAAAAGGCAATGGCAAGGAGAGCGCTCTCCTTGCCACTTTCAACGTATAGCGCGCAGGGGGGCTTGCCGCAAGGCCCGGGTCACGGCGCAGAATCGTCGGCCGATGCCACAACCTGCGGAAAGAGGGGGCACGACGTGCGTGTGTTGTTGTCGACCTACGGGGGACGCGGTGACGTCGAACCGGTGGTGGGACCGGCAGTGCAGTTGCGGGTGCTCGGCGCGGCGGTGCGGGGGTGCGCGCCGCCCGACCGGGCGGAGCGGCCGGCCGACTCGCCGGAGGGAAGGCAACCAGGGATGAGGACGTGCTCGACAGGAGCTTCGACAGAGTGGGTGGCGCCGGTGATGCGATCGGCCACCGCAGTGCGGCGGATCACGGTTGCCTCGGCGGTACCGCAATGATCGAGCGGTACGTGTGGGATCTTCACGAGGCTGACGAGACGCAGGTCGCGGTCGTCGGCGGCAAGGGCGCGCACCTGGGCGGACTGTCGCGGATCGAGGGCATCCGCGTGCCGGGTGGCTTTTGCGTGACGACGGACGCCTTCCGGCGGATCATGGCGGAAGCGCCGTCGATCGACGATCGGCTCGATCAGTTGTCGCGCTTGACTCGCCTTGATGGAGAGGGGGACGACCGGGAGGCGATCCGCACGCTCAGCGCGCAGATTCGTCGGACCATCGAAGGGATCGCCATCCCGGGCGATCTCGCGGAGGCGATCACCCGCGCGCTCGCCCGGCTCGGCGAGCAAGCAGGCTACGCCGTCCGATCCAGCGCGACGGCGGAGGACCTGCCGACGGCCTCCTTCGCCGGCCAGCAGGACACGTACCTGAACGTCGTGGGGCCGACGGCGATCCTCCAGCACATCAGCCGGTGCTGGGCCTCGCTGTTCACCGAGCGGGCCGTGACCTACCGCCAGCGGAACGGTATCGACCACCGTACGGTCCACATGGCCGTGGTCGTGCAGCAGATGGTCGTCCCGGATGCGGCCGGCATCCTGTTCACGGCCGACCCCGTCACGGGCAACCGGAAGGTCGCCACCGTGGACGCCGGCTTCGGCCTCGGCGAGGCCCTGGTCTCCGGCCTGGTGAACCCGGACGTCCTCACGGTGCGACACGGCGAAGTCGTCGCCAAGGCGATCGCCGCCAAACAGCGTGCCGTTCACGCCCTGCCGGCCGGCGGTACGCAGGAAGTGGCGATCGACTCGCAGCGGCAGGAGCAGCCGGCGCTGACGGATGCGCAGGTCGTGCGGCTCGTGCAGCTCGGGCGGCGGATCGAGGCGCACTTCGGCCGCCCGCAGGACATCGAATGGTGCCTGGTCGATGACGGCTTCCAGATCGTTCAGAGCCGGCCGATCACGACGCTGTTTCCCGTCCCTGAGGCCGGCGACCAGGAGAATCACGTCTACGTCTCCGTCGGCCATGGGCAGATGATGACCGACCCCATGAAGCCCCTGGGGTTCTCCATGTGGCAGCTGACGGCCATGGTGCCGATGCACGAGGCCGGCGGGAGGCTGTTCGTCGACGTCACCCGGCGCCTGGCCTCGCCCGCGAGCCGCGCCGGCCTCCTGGACGTCTTCGGGAGAGGCGATCCGCTGATCAGGGACGCTCTGGAGACCGTCCTCGACCGCGACGGTTTCGTCCCGTCGCTCCCGGACGCCCCTCCCGGCGGGCCGCAGTCCGGCGGGCCGCCGGCCAGCGGTGCGTCCGCCCCGATCGAGACCGATCCGGCCATCGTCACCGAGCTGATCGAGCGCAGCCAGGTGTCCATCGCCGCCCTGGAGCGCGACATCCGGACGAAGACGGGACCGGCGCTGTTCGACTTCCTGCTGGATGCCTTCGAGGAGCACAAACGAGTCGTCGGTGATCCGCTGAACCTTCAGGCGATCATGGCGGGGATGGAGGCCACGTGGTGGCTCAACGACAAGCTGCAGGAGTGGCTGGGCGAGAAGAACGCGGCTGACACGCTCACGCTGTCCGCCCCCGACAACGTCACGTCGGAGATGGGACTGGCGCTGCTCGACGTCGCGGACGTGATCCGCCCGCAGTCGGAGGTGGTGGCGTTCCTGAAGGGCGTCGAGGACGAGGGCTTCCTGGACGAGCTGGCGAAGCTCGCGGGCGGGACCGAAGCGCGCGACGCCATAGAGGCATACCTCGACCGTTACGGCATGCGCTGCGTCGGCGAGATCGACATCACGAGGCCGCGTTGGCGCGAGCGCCCCAGCACGCTCGTTCCCGCGATCCTCGACAACGTCAGGAACTTCGAGCCGGGCGCAGCCGAGCGACGCTTCGAGCAAGGACGGCAGAAGGCGCAGAAGAAGGAACAGGACGTGTTGTCACGCCTGCGGGCCCTGCCGGACGGGGACCGGAAAGCCGGCGAGGCCAAGCGGATGATCGACCGGGTCCGCACCTTCATCGGGTACCGGGAGTACCCGAAGTACGGCATCGTCAGCCGCTACTTCGTCTACAAGCAGGCCCTGCTGGAGGAGGCCGAGCGCCTCGTGCAGGCCAACGTGCTACCTGAGAAGGAGGACGTCTTCTACCTCACGTTCCAGGAGTTCCACGACGTGGTCCGTTCGAACCGGCTGGATCACCAGCTCATCCAGCAGCGCAAGGACGCGTTCCGGTCGTACCACGCGCTCACACCGCCCCGGGTGCTCACCTCGGATGGCGAGGCCGTGACCGGGGCGTACCGGCGCGACGACGTGCCGGCCGGCGCCCTGATCGGCCTACCGGTTTCCGCCGGGACCATCGAAGGACGGGCCCGCGTCATCCTCGACCTGGCGGAGGCCGATCTCGAAGCGGGCGACATCCTGGTCACGACCTTCACGGACCCCAGCTGGTCGCCGCTGTTCGTCGGAATCGCGGGCCTGGTGACGGAGGTGGGCGGCCTGATGACCCATGGCGCGGTGATCGCCCGGGAGTACGGCTTGCCGGCCGTCGTGGGCGTGGAGCAGGCCACCCGGCTGATCCGGGACGGCCAGCGGATCCGCGTGCACGGAACCGACGGGTACATCGAGTTCCTGCCGTGACCGACCACAGCGAGAAGCCCCATCCGTAGCTTCCGACTCGACAACGCCGAGCAGTTGACGACCACTCCGCGACCGCCGCCCGCAACGCGCACACGCGGACACGACCCGTAAACGTCCTTCACCTGGGAAGAGCCTCTCCGCTTCCCCGTAAAGGACCCTCAGAACGTCCTGTCGTTGCAGCTCAGAGGCGCTTTCCACGTTCTCGATCACCTACCGGAAAGCGCCGTTCCCGACAGCCCGAGGCCAGGGTTGATCGGTCGGACCCGGTCGCGCAGGATGTCCCCATGCGGATACTGATGCCCCTGCCCGACCGGGACTTCGACGTCACCGAGGTGGCCGTTCCGTGGCAGATGCTCACTGAGGCGGGCCATGAGGTGGTCATCGCGACAGAGCGTGGGGGAGTCACCCCTGTCGGCGACCCGAGGCTGCTGGACGGGGTCCTCTTCGGGAGGCTGGGCGCCGAGTCCGAGCCCAAGCAGTTCTACCGCCGGATGGTGGCCGACCCGCGCTTTCGCGGTGCTGTGGCCTGGCAGGATCTCGTGGCCGCTGACTACGACGGCCTGCTGCTGGCCGGCGGGCATGCCCGCGGAATGCGGCAGTATCTGGGATCGGCGGTGCTGCAGCTGAAGGTCGCCGAGTTCTGGCGGTTGGGACGGCCGGTCGCGGCGATCTGCCATGGGCCGCTGCTGCTCGCCCGCGCGCAGGACCCGGCTACCGGCCGCAGTGTGCTTCACGGGCGCCGCACCACCTGCCTGCCCAAGTACCTGGAGCGAACTGCCTATCTGCTGACGGCCTGGCGCCTCGGCCGCTACTACCGCACCTACCCGGCCTACGTGGAGGACGAGGTCACGGCCGTCCTCGCCTCGGCGTCCGACTTCCAGCGCGGACCGCGCACACTGTCGCAGCGAGGCACGGCCACTGACCATCGTCCAGCCTTCATCGTCGAGGACGGCAACTACCTCTCGGCCCGCTGGCCCGGCGACGCCTATCTCTTCGCCGGGCGGTTCCTCACCATGGTGGAGAAGACCGCCCGCGCCTGATCACGCCCCCGTGAACGCCCCTCCAGGGCTCTGCAGGGGCGGCGAAATCGACGTGCTTCGCCCTCAACTGTCCAGCGTCGAGGGCGGAGTCCCGCCCCCGGTCGCATAACCGCTCGGACGGGTCCTAGGGTGTCGACGTGAACGGCATAAGGTGCACCCAGTGTGGAGTCGTGGGGCTGGAGCCCGGCTTCGTCGACGATGCGGGCCAAGGCTCTGCCGGATATACGCGGTGGATTGCCGGCGTCCTGGAACGTGGCCCGTTCGGCGGCGCCAAGAGGGCGGGACGCATGCGCCGGCAGATTGACGCCTACCGTTGTTTCCAGTGCGGGCATCTGGAACTCTTTGCCACCACACCGTGCTGAACTCAGCTCGATGTGACGGGCGTTCGGCCCCGAGCACGCACCAGCACCGTCACGAGACGCACAGGCTGATTCACGCCGCTTCAGCGGCCACCACCCACCAGTACCGCCGGCCGAAGCCGGCGCTCGGCGTGCGCCCGTCGCCCGGCACGCCTTGACTTCGAGGTAACGGACAAGATTTCAGCTGCCCTTGACGGCACTGCCCCATGCGCATGGAGGGCACCGCATGCCCACACGCCCGGCAGCTCCGTTGGTGCGGAGAAGATCGGCCGGGTGAATCCCGTTGAGCCGGGCCGTCTGCGACGCGGTGAAGGCCGGGGAGCAAATGTGCTGCAACAGCCGGCGCACCGGCCAACGCCGTTCCGGCTCGGCATGGTTGGCCGCTGACCATGAGGAGCTCGCGGCGTGTCGGCACCGGGCCTCCGGCTCAGGTCACCCGGTGGAGATCTTGTGGACGGTGGTGTCGTCGGGGTTCAGCCGTCGCCCGTCCGCGGAGAGCACTTCCAGTGCGCGGAGGCGATGTTCCTGCCGGCGGTCGACCAACTGCGAGTGTGGTTCGCCGGGGGCGAAGAAGTGCTGTTCGCCCCACTGTCGCAGCGCCACGATGACGGGGAAGAGCGCCTTGCCCTTGGGAGTCAGTACGTACTCGCGGTAGGCGCTGCCGTCCGAGGCGGGGACGGATTCGAGGACTCCGCCGGCGACCAGGGTGCGCAGACGCGCGGTGAGGATGTTCTTCGCCACGCCGAGGCTGCGCTGGAACTCCCCGAAGCGCCGGCTTCCGTCGAAGGCGTCCCGCACGATCAGCAGGGACCACCAGTCGCCGATCGCGTCCACCGACCGGGCGACGGGACATTCACTGTCGTCGAAGCGCGTCCTGGTCACCATGGCGTCCCTCCCTCTCATGCTGGTTGCAACATGCTACCGGGAAGGTTACCGTCACGCATTGGTAGCAAGTTGAAACTAGATCTGTGGGGGAGTGCCGATGCCTGACAGCGGTGAGGCCGTGACACGACGGACCGAGGCCCGAAGCGGGGAAGGTTCCGCGTTCGTCCTGTCCCGTGGCGTCGTCATACTGTTCGCCGTCGCCTGCGGGGCAGCGGTGGCCAACGTCTACTTCTCCCAGCCGCTCCTGGTGACCATGGGCCACGACATCGCCATGAGCCCGGCACTTGTCGGCAGCGTGGTCACCCTCACGCATGTCGGATACGGGCTGGGACTCTTCTTCCTCGTGCCGCTGGGCGATGTGGTCGACCGCAGGCGGCTCATCGTGGCCCAGTTGCTGCTCCTGGTGGTGGCGCTGGCCGTGGTGACCGCCGCCCACACGGCGGCGATCCTGCTCGCAGGGATGGCCGCGACGGGGCTTCTGGCGGTCGTCACACAGACGCTGGTGGCCTTCGCGGCGTCACTGGCCCCTCCCGCCGGGCGCGGACGGGTCGTCGGTCTGGTCACCGGCGGCGTGGTCATCGGAATCCTGCTCGCCCGCACCGCATCCGGCCTCATAGCCGATCTCGCGGGCTGGCGCTCCGTCTACCTCGCCTCGGCGTCGCTCACCGCTCTGCTCGCCCTGGTCCTGCATCGCGTGCTGCCGCGCCACCGTGACACTCCGCCGACAACCCTGCGCTACGGACAGCTCCTACGCTCCACGATCACCCTGTTCGCACGGGAACGACTGCTGCGGCTCCGGGCCCTGTTCGGTCTGCTGATCTTCGCTGCCTTCAGCACCCTGTGGAGCAGCGTCGCACTGCCGCTCAGCGAGGCCCCGTACTTCCTGCCCCAGAGCGCGATCGGGGCACTGGGGCTGATAGGTGTCGCCGGCGCCCTGGCCGCGACCATGGCGGGCCGCCTGAACGACCGCGGACTGTCCCGGCGGACCACCGGCATCGCCCTGGCACTGCTGGCCGCCTCGTGGTTGCCCTTGTCCTTCGCCCGCAGCTCGCTCTGGGCCCTGGTCGTCGGGGTGATCCTTCTCGACCTGGCCGTGCAGGCGGTCCATGTCACCAACCAGACCCTGATCTACGCGCTGCACCCGGACGCGGGCAGCCGGCTGATCGGCGGTTACATGGTCTTCTACTCGATCGGCAGCGCCACCGGCGCCATCGCCGCGACCTCCCTCTACACGGTGGCCGGCTGGGGCGCCGTATGCGCACTGGGTGCCGCGTTCAGCTGCCTCGGGCTCGTGCTGTGGGAGTTCACTCGACACAGCGCCCCGGACTCCGCCGCCCAGGCGACCTCTCGCGGCGAAGCCTGAGCGTTCTCGTCGAACGCCGAGGGACGGGCGTGACGTTGAGGGCGGGCACGCCGCAGGGCAGAGGACCGCGGCGGTGATTCCGGACTGATCACCCTGTCCGAGGCTCGGGACCGACGGCCCGACCAGGTACCCACATGAACGGTGCGCGTGGACGTCGTCCTGCCATTCACCACCCCGCAGCGCCTGACCCGCCGTTGTGCCGGGTCGATCGAAGGATGTACCCGCTCATCCGCCGATGGTGGGAGGAAGCCGGCGGGAGGTCGGGACGATGAGCGGAGGGCCTTTTCGCCTTTCGGGTGTCCCGGTGGCGAATGCGGCTTCGTACGGTGCTTGAGCAGCCGGAAATTCGCTGGGCACCGAGGGAAGGGAGCGTGCGTGTTGGGCGGCGCGGTGTTGGAGGCCAAGGGCCTGAGGAAGGTGTATGGCCGCACGGTGGCGGTGGACGATCTGTCGTTCACGGTGCGTGGCGGTCGGGTCACCGGCTTCCTGGGACCGAACGGGGCGGGCAAGTCCGCGACGATGCGGATGTTCCTCGGTCTGGATCACCCTGAGTCGGGCAGTGCGCTGGTCAACGGCAGACCGTTCCGTCAGCTGCGTCATCCGATGCACGAAGTGGGCGCGATGCTCGATGCCAAGGCGGCACACCCCGGTCGCAGCGCGTATGGGCATCTGCTGGGGCTGGCGTGCAGCAACGGGATCGGACGCCGGCGGGTGGGCGAGGTGCTGGAGATCACCGGTCTTGGCGCGGTGGCTCGGAAGCGGATCGGCGGGTTCTCGCTGGGCATGAGCCAGCGGCTGGGCATCGCCGCCGCTCTGCTCGGCGATCCGCAGGTCCTGCTGTTCGACGAGCCGGTCAACGGTCTCGATCCCGAGGGCGTCCGTTGGATCCGGGACCTGATGAAGGGGCTCGCAGCCGAGGGGCGCACCGTGTTCGTGTCCAGTCATCTCATGAGCGAGATGGAGTCGACCGCGGACTGGCTCGTGGTGATCGGCCGGGGCCGGCTCATCGCCGATGCCAGTGTGCGGGAGGTCACCGCGAGTGGTTCGCGCCGTGTGGTCAGGGTGCGCACCCCGCAGGCCGATCAACTCGGCGTACGGATCCGGCGGGTTGGTGGCGCGGTCACCGTGGACGGTGCGGACACCCTCCTTGTCAGCGGTCTCGACGCCGCGCTGATCTCCACGCTGGCGTTCGAGTGCGGTGCCGAGCTGCATGAGCTGTCCGAACAACGCGTCTCGTTGGAAACGGCGTTCATGGAGCTGACCGGGCAGAGCGTGGAGTACCGCACCGGTACGCCCGACCAGACCTGATTCCGCGCCCACACCACAGGCACGACTTCTCTCAGACAGGTGCTTCCATGTCCGTCACCGCCGTCACTGCTCCTGCGGCCACCCGTCGTGGCCGTCCGGGTGAGCCGCTGTTCGTCAACCTGATCCGGTCGGAATGGGTCAAGATCCGTACAGTGGGCGTCACCGCGTGGTGCCTGCTGGCCCTGACCGCGCTCGCTGTCGGCGTCGCCGCACTCGTCGCCCTCAAGGAACAGACGCCAGGCCGACAATCCATCGAGGTTCTGGTGAGCATGAGCCACCTGGGCCTCAGCGTCGGCCAGTTGGCGGTGGTGGTCCTCGCCGCCACGTCCATCGGCACCGAATACGGCACCGGGATGATCCGTACGTCGCTGACGGCCGTGCCACGGCGGGTGCGGTGGCTCGTGGCGAAGGCGCTCGTCGTGGGCGCGCTCGCCCTGGTCACCGGGGCGCTGCTGAGCCTGATCTCCTTCGCCGTCGGGTACGCGTCCGCACCGGCTGTCTCGGGTACGTTCGCGGATCCGCAGGTGGTCCGGGCGGTGCTCGGATTCGGGCTCTACCTGGGCATGTTGGCCGTGCTCTCGCTCGCGGTGACCACGATCGTGCGTGGCACGGCCGGCGGCATCATCGTGATGTTCGTGCTGATCCTCGTCGTCCCGCTTCTCGTGTCCGGCTCGCCCGTCAGCCGCATGGAGCGATTCCTGCCCGTCGGCATGACGCCCCCCAACGCCGGGCTCGCCGTCACGCAGGTCGCCCCGATGCTCGGTGGGCTTCCGCCATGGGGCGGATTCGCGGTGCTGTGCGCATGGACGGCGGCGGCCATGGGCGCGGCGCTGTGGTTGCTGGGTCGACGCGACGCCTGAGTCGGCCCTGTGCGGGCACACGGGGGACACGCCGGGAGCTGCGGACGGGTTACGTGTCGAGGAGGCCGGCGTCGTGGGCGATGATCGCGGCCTGAACACGGTTGGCGCACTGCAGCTTGGCAAGGACCCGGCTGACGTGGGTCTTCACCGTGGCTTCGCTCATGTGCAGGCAGGTGCCGATCTCGGCGTTCGGCTTGCCCTCGCCCACGAGCTTCAGCACTTCGCGTTCGCGTGCGGTGAGGTCACCGAGACGGTTGCGGGCCTTCGCCGTCCGGTCGGTGTCGCGGGTGGCGAAGGCGGAGAGCAGGCGACGGGTCACCGACGGGGCGAGCATGGCGTCGCCGCTGTTGACGGTCTTGACCGCGCGAATCAGTTCGCGGGGCGGGGTGTTCTTCAGCAGGAAACCCATCGCGCCGGCCCGCAACGTCGCGTGCACGTACTCGTCCAGGTCGAAGGTGGTGAGCACGACCACCTTCGGGGCGTGGGGAAGGCTGGTGATCTCCTTGGTCGCGGCCAGGCCGTCCATGACCGGCATCCGGATGTCCATGAGCACCACATCCGGCCGGTGCGTGCGAGCCAGGTGTACGGCTTGCGCGCCGTCGCTCGCCTCGGCGACCACCGAAATACCGGGATCGGCCTGCAGGATCAGGATCAGCCCGGAGCGGACGAGATCCTCGTCGTCGGCGAGCAGGACGCGAACGCTCATGGAGCGGCCTTTCTGGTGGTGGCGGGTGTCGTGGGGAGAACGGCAGCGACCCTGAATCCGCCGTCCGGCCGTGCGCCGGCCTCGAAGGTGCCTCCCAGGACGGTGACGCGTTCGCCGAGCCCGATCAGACCATGGCCGCCACTGGGCAGACCGGCAGACGGAGTGTCCGGGCCGGCCTCATTGTCCACCGTGACCTGCAATGTGTCGGGCGTGTGGCGCAGTTCGACGCGCGTGGCGGCACCCGGCGCATGCTTGTGCACGTTCGTCAGCGCCTCCTGGACCAGCCGGTACGCGGTGCGTTCGCACGACGCGTCCAGCGGCCGGACAACCCCTGACCGCGTCAGCTCGATCCGCATACCGGTGGCGCGCGACTGCTCGACCAGCACGGATACGTCGGCCAAGGTGGGCTGCGGTGTGCGTGGGGCGGACTCGTCGCTCTCGTCGTCCGTTCGCAGCACCCCGAGCACCTGGCGCAGCTCCTCCAGAGCCTGCCGGCCGATCCCGCCGACCAACTCCGCGGTCCGGACGGTCTTCTCGCTGTTCTCCGGATCAACCTCCAGGGTGCCGGAGTGGATGACCATCAGGCTGACCCGATGCGCGACCACGTCGTGCATCTCCCTGGCGATCCTGGTCCGCTCCTCGATCCGAGCCTGCCGCGCAAGGAGGCGCTGCTCGCGCTCCAGCCGTTCGGCCTTCTCGCGCAAGCCGTCCACCACCATCCGCCGTGCCCCCGCGTACAGGCCCAACAGCACCGGCCCCGTCACCAGCAGGACCATGAACGGCAGACGGTTCAGCAGACTGGCCAGGCCGGTCTCCAACAGCGCCATGGCGGCGGCAAGCCCCGCGCCCAGGGACAGGACGATCAGAATGCGACCGCCACGGCCATACCTGGCCTGCGAGTACAGGCTGACGGGCAGCGCGAAGAGCGTGACCTGGAAAGGCGTGACCGCGATGATCCCCAGGCATACCACCGTCGGCCAGCGGCGGCGCCAGATCAGAGCCAAGCCCGCCGCGACCGCCAGCCCGAAGAAAACCGGTGCGGGCAGCCCGAACGGATAACCTCCCGGAAACTCGGCCAGCACGGCGAACGCCATCGCGCAGCCGAGTGCCACCAGGACGTCGAAGAGCATGCTCCGACGGCTCTCCCACCAGAACCGGCGCCCTGGAAGACGCACCGACGGCCGCGGCGTGGCTGGTGACGAGTTTGACGGGCTTGACGGGCTCGAATCCGTCGGCGAGGCGCGGTGATGGTCCGGACGCATGGTGAGTGGATCCTCCAGCGGCGAGAACGGGCCTGATCTGGACGACGAGGACTCCCATCCACACCGCCTGGCCTGCCTCCTCGGTGCCGCCCAGCTTAACGGGTATCCCTCTGCGCGCCCGTGCCCCAGAAGGCCCGCTCTCCAGCAGCACCCTCACCTTCGCGCAGGCGGTGACCTGCCCACGCACCTCGCCGGCCTGCTGCTGCATGCCCACCCACTGCTCCTGCGGGGAGGCTCTCGCCAGCGCGGTCACGATCCGGACCGCCGTGTCCCGGGGTTGGGAAATCCGCCCCCCCACTTCGGGTGTTGGCACCCGTGACTTGGGCAAGCGCGGCGCGGAGACTGGGCGAGCGAACATCGCCCGACACCCGACACCCGACACCAAGGGGCACCATGCGCGTCTCCCGTACCCTGCTCAACGGCCTGCTCGCCACCACGGCGATGGGCACGCTCGCCGTTCCCACCACCGCTACGGCGGCTGACCGCCCGCAAGACCTGCGCGGCTCGCACAGCGAGCCGGACTCCGGTACGGCCCGCAAGGTCCGGCGCGATCTGGACCTGCTCACCCGCAGTGGCGCGGTCGGCGCGCAGGTTGAGGTGACCGAGAGTGGCCGGGCCTGGCTGGCCAGGTCGGGCGGTGCGCAGAAGACGGGAACCCCGGTGCCGCCTGAGGGGCAGTTCCGTGTCGGCAGTGCCACCAAGATGTTCACGTCGGTGGTGCTGCTCCAACTCGTCGGTGAGGGGCGGGTGTTGCTGGACGCACCCGTCTCGCGTTATCTGCCGTCGGGGCTGGTTCCCCAGGGCGACAAGATCACCGTCCGAATGGCGCTGCAGCACACCAGTGGGCTGCATGACGTGGCGCGGGACCTGCCGCAGGGCGAGGAGTTCATCCATCATCGCTTCCGTCACTACGACATGGCCGACCAGGTACGGCGGGCAGCCGCCAAGCCCGCCGACTTCCCGCCGGGCGCCTACTACGGCTACTCCAACACCAACTACCTTGTTGCCGGGCTGATCATCGAGCGAGTGACGGGGCACTCCTACGCCACCGAGGTGCGGAACCGGGTCATCGCACCGCTGGGGATGCGCCACACGGTCGTGCCCGTTGACAGCTCCGTCATACCCGGGCCGCATGCGCACGGCTATATGGGACAGACCGACATCAGCGCGCTGAACCCGTCCCTTGCGGGGCCGGCTGGGGAGATCATCTCCACGCCTGGCGACATGGACAAGCTGCTGGTGGCACTCACGTCGGGCAAGCTGCTGCGGCCCGCGCAGTGGAAAGAAATGAACCACACCGTGGCCACCAAGGAGCCGGGAGCGGGGTACGGACTCGGGCTCAAGGTACGTGAGTTGAACTGCGGGCGTACGGCGATCGGCCACACCGGCGGCATCCCCGGCTATGCGACGCTCGCGTTCACCACGAGGGACGGCAAACAACGCGTGGTGCTCTCCGCGAACCTCGCCGACTGGCCGGCCAACGAAGCCGTCGGCGAGCCCATCGACAAGGTTCTCAACGACGCGCTCTGCGGCTGAGCCGCTCCCGACCCACCGCCAGACCGGCACCGAACCGCGACGGACCGGACAGGACGGCAGGCTCAAGACCACCTGCACTCCGGGTCCTTGTACTTCTGTTCCTCAGGGAACGGTGCACGCACGTACCTGACCCACTGGCGTGCACGCGGCGGGGACCGGAAGCGGAGCATCGGCCGCCGCGCCAGTCCCCGACCCTGCTCGGAGGTGTGCGCGTCCGTGGCCAAAAGGGCACCAGACCGCGGCAACTGAATGTATCGCTAGATTAGGCGAGGCTAACCTTACTTAATTGGATCGGGAGGGCTCGACGGAACACGATCAAGGAGTGAACATGGGAAACCTCAGCGGAAAGGTCGCACTGGTCACCGGCAGCAGCCGGGGCATCGGGCGAGGCATCGCCGAACGCCTGGCCCGGGACGGCGCTCTGGTGGTTGTGCACTACGGCAGCAACGAGGCGGCGGCCGAGGGGGTCGCCGCGACCATCACCGAGGCCGGTGGCCGGGCGGTCGTCGTGGGCGCCGAACTGGGCGTTCCAGGCGACGTGGACACGCTCGTGGCGGGACTGGAGGCCGGACTGCGCGCACACGGGGAATCGGCGATCGACATCCTGGTTCACAACGCGGGGCTCCACCTGATGGGGCGACCGATCGAGGTTCTCACCCCTGAGGAGTTCGACGAGATGGTCGCGGTCAACATCAAGGCGCCGCTCTTCCTCACCCAGCGGCTGCTGCCACGACTGCGCGACGGTGGCCGGATCATCAACATCTCATCCGTCTCCACCCGTATCGCCTCCGCCCACGGCATCGGTTATCCGCTCACCAAGGGTGCACTCGAAGTGTTCGGCCACAGCCTGGCCAAGCACCTCGGCCCCCGCGGCATCACCGTGAATTCCGTCGTCGTCGGATTCACCCGCACCGACATGACCGCCGGAGTGCTGGCCGACCCGGCGAACCTGGAGCGCAACATCAGCCTGACCGCCCTCGGACGGATCGGCCAGGTCCCGGACATCGCCGACGCGGTGGCCTTCCTGGCCTCCGACGATGCTCGCTGGATCACCGGCGCCAAGATGGACGTCACCGGCGGCGTCAACCTGTAGCAACCTCAACGCGAAGGCCGCACCTGGGTCCGGGGAACACCCGCATGACTGGTCACGTGCGATGGGCCCTTCGACCACGGACCACAAACGGCAAGCTTGAAGATCAACACCCCGCAGAACCCTGGATCGGTCGGCCCCACCCGTCCCCGGGCAGGGCTCCTGCGTTCGCCCGTACCGGCGTTCACTCAGCACCCAGGCCAGGACGGGGGCGTGCGGGTCCGGTGGGCGCAGCAGGTGCGGCCCCGGGGCGGCAGGCTGCCGTCGGGATACGCGGCGAGGGCCGCGGTCCGGTCCGGAACGGCGGGCAACCTCCTGGAGGCATCGACATCGGATCCTCCCTGCGACCGCACGGCACAGCAGCGGCCAGTAGGGGCCGTCCTCCCGACAACATGTGGATCCACGCGGGGAGTTGAGCGACAGAGTCCCCCTGCTATGGTGCGCCGATGTCATCGATCAAGCAGTTTCAAGTCACCTTCGACTGCGCAGAACCCGCGCGCCTCGCCGGTTTCTGGTGCGAGGTGTTGGGGTACGTCGTACCGCCGATCCCGAAGGGGTTTGCCACGTGGGAGGACTACCACCGCTCGCTGCCGCCCGAGGATCCGGTCACCTACTTCGCATGCAGTGATCCCTCGGGTGTGGGCCCGCGCCTGCTCTTCCAGCGCGTTCCCGAAGGGAAGGTCGTCAAGAATCGGGTGCATCTCTGCGTGCGGGCCGGCACCGGGCTCGTGGGTGAAGAGCGCCTCGCCACACTGGAGGCCGAATGCGTGCGACTGGTCGCGCTCGGTGCGGTGCACCTGCGAACGCTGCTTGCCGATGACGACAACGAGTCGTGCATCGTGATGCAGGACGTCGAGGGCAACGAGTTCTGTCTCGACTGAGCATCCTCCGCGACGGCGAGACGGGGGGAGCGGTCTCCCTCGGGCCTCTCTTCGAGGTGGTGCGGGATGGCCAGGCCGGTGCCCCGGTAGCCGCCGTTCGCGGGGACCGTGGTCCGGCCGACGGCGGTCTTCGCACCGGACGGTTCCCGCGACGTGCGGTCGTTGCGGTTGCCGGTGACCGGCCGGCCGAAGGCGGCGACGCGTCGGGTGTCGGCGTCGATGACGACCTGGTGGCTGGTCGAGTACCTGTGGTTCTTCGACTGCTCGGCAATCGTGTGATCCCGCGTGGGGACCAGGGGGCCGTCGACGATCAGTACCGCGTCCGTGCGGAACCGCTTGCGGGGCCGGAGCGCGAGCGACGGCCCGGGGCGGCCGATGACGCGGTCGGCGGCCGACTTCGACACCCCGGACAGCGGGGCGAGTTGTCACAGCTGATGCCGCTTCCGATGGCGTCGTCGGAGGGGTGTGTCGATACGCGAGGAACGGGCTCTGATGAGAGTGGCCGCGGAGGCACCGGACACGTGGGCGAACCTCGCCATGGCGCCTGGCCAGAGGCGCGGTGCGGGGGACCCGGTCCTGGGGGACGCGCAGTCCTCCGTCAGTGGGTGAAGTGGTGGTAGGGGTGCGGAGCACGGCGTGACTGGCCACGGTGGACTGCTGCCTGGCCTGAGTGCGGGCACCGCCGCGGCCGTACGGAGGGTCTTCGGCGGCCACGTGGCAGTCGGCCGCCGGGCTTCGGTGCGGCGGCGGCCGGGACGTGCCGGGGAGCTGCCGTGGGGGTGCGGTCGCCCAGGTGGACGGGGGATGTGCCGGTGGTAGCGGTCGAATAACCTTTGCGTCCGGTGGATGTACCCAGGCGGAGGGCCCCGGGTAGGTTCAGCCCCCATGACAGAGAACGTCAATATCGACCGGCACCAGCTGATGGTGGAGGCGCTCCAGGAATACGCGGCGTGCAACGATGAGCAGCTTGACTGGATCCTGGGGCTTGTCCGGCATCGCCTCGGGGCCGCTCGCCGTATGGGGGTACCCGTGCCGGCCGAACTGGCGGGTAGGGTCGCGCGGCTGTGTGAGAAGCGCGGCTGGCAGCTCGACGAGCCGGAGGAGCGTGCCTGAGTTCGCCGTCCGCGGGCCGTCGGGGCTCGCGAAGGGTTCCCACGGGCCGTTGACTGGCGTGCCTGCCTCCGCCGGTGCCTGGGCCAGCCGCCCTCCGTCCCCGTGCCCGCCCCCGCCGCCTCGCCAGGTGCCTGGCCGTGACGGCGCGCCTGAGCCCCTGCGCCGTATGCCGTACGAGGCGCGCGGAGCGCATTTACAGGCCGATACTGGGATCCAGCCGCGCCGGACGACGGATCGGGGCGGAACGGTCGGCGCCTGGGGCGCCGACGCGCGGTCCCGTTGGGTCGGTACGAGGGTAGTGGGTCATGGACACACCGGTGACGACGCTGAGCGAGGGCCCGGACGACCCGTTCGCCCTGCGTCGCTCGGCCTCGGCGGTACTGGACGGCACAGGACGCGTCGTCGGCTGGAGTGAGCCTGCCGAGGCGCTGCTCGGCTACTCGGCCGAGCAAGTGCTGGGCCGCAGCGCGCGCGACGTCCTGCTCGACCCGCGTGACGCGGACGTCGTCATGGCAGCGGTGGCGGCCTGTGTGGGTACCGGGTGCTGGTTCGGGGTCCTGCCCGTACGGGCCTGCGGTGGCAAGCGGGTGGAGGTGGGCTGCCGGGTCCGGGCGGTGGCGCGGGCGGACGGCGGGATCGAGTGGCTTGTCGTCGGCGCGCCCGCGGAGCAGGTGATCCAGTGGGAGACGGACCGGTCGGTCCTGGACGGGATGTTCCGCCGGTCTCCGATCGGCCTGGCGGTGCACGCCCCCGATCTGAGCCTGCTGCGGGTGAACCGGGCGGTCGCACGGTTCGGTGGCATCCCGGCCGAGTACTACCGCGGGCTGCGCACCGGCGACTTCGTCGTCAGGCGGGACGCGGAACTGGTGGAGGCACGGCTGCGGCGGGTGCTCGAAACGGGCGAGCCGCTGATCTTCACCGAGCAGCCCTGCCATCTGCGGCACGACCCCGACCGGGAGCTGGTCGTCTCCGTGTCGGCCTTCCGGATGCAGGACTCCTCGGGCCGCACCCTCGGCGTCACGCAGATGGTCGAGGACGTCACCGACCGCTACCGGGCTCGCCGGAGACTGGCGCTCCTCAACGAGGCCGGTGCCCGTATCGGCACCACCCTCGACGTGGAGCGCACGGCACGCGAACTGGCCGACGTGGCGGTCACCGAACTCGCCGACTGCGTCTCCGTCGACCTGCTCGAACCCGTCACCCGCGGTCAGGAACCGGGCCGGGAGACGCCGGCCACCGTGGTCAGGGCGGCGGTCCGGAGCATCTCGGAGCCTCCCTCGGTGATGTATCCGGTGGGGCACACGACGCAGTTCCCGCCCGAGGCCCCGCAGGGCAGATGCCTGGCCGAGCGTCGCCCTGTCCTCGAACCGGTCCTGGAACTCTCTCCCGGCTGGTACTCCCTCGACCCGGCCAAGGCCGAGCGGGTCCTCGAACTCGGTGTCCACTCGCTCATCGTCGTGCCGCTGGTCGCGCGCGGCCTCGTACTTGGCGTGGTCAGCCTGTGGCGGTGGCAGCGGCCCGAGCCGTTCGAGGAGGACGACCTCACGCTGGCCGAGGAGTTCGCCGCCCGGGCCGCCGTCTGCATCGACAACGCCCGCCGCTACACCCAGCAGCACCAGGCCGCGCTCGCACTCCAGCGCAGCCTGCTGCCGAGCGCGGTGCCGGAGCACCCCGCGGTCGAGATCGACCACCGGTACCTGCCGGCCGACGCCACCGCCGGCGTCGGCGGCGACTGGTTCGACGTCATCCCGCTCTCCGGGCTGCGGGTCGCCCTCGTCGTCGGCGACGTGGTCGGCCACGGCATCCACGCGGCGGCCACCATGGGCCGGCTGCGTACCGCCGTCCACACCCTCGCCAACCTCGACCTGCCCCCGGACGAGGTCCTCTCCCACCTGGACGACCTCGTGGACCGGCTGGCGGCCGAGCAGGAGGCGACCGGCGAACACGCACCGCAGGTCGTCGGCGCGACCTGCCTGTACGCGGTCTACGACCCGGTCTCCCGGCGCTGTGCCCTCGCCCGCGCCGGCCATCCGCCGCCTGCGGTGGTGACACCGGACGGACGGGTGGACTTCCCCGAACTCCCGGCCGGCCCGCCGCTCGGCCTGGGCGGGCTGCCGTTCGAGGCCGCCGAGCTGGAACTGCCCGAAGGCACCCTGCTCGCCCTCTACACCGACGGGCTTCTGGCGGTACACCGCCGAGACCTCGACGAGGGCCTGGCGCAGCTGCGCCAGGCGCTGAGCCAACCCGCCCGCTCGCTCAAGGACACCTGCAAGGCGGTGGAGGACGCGCTGCTGCCCGACCGTCCCAGCGACGACATCGCACTGCTCACCGCCCGCACCCGCTGCCTGGCCGAGGACAAGGTGGCCACCTGGGACCTGCCGGCGGAGCCGACCGCGGCGGCCGAGGGCCGGACGCTCGCGGTGGCCCAGCTCGACGACTGGGGGCTGGCGGACATGGCGTTCACCACCGAGCTGATCGTCAGCGAACTGATCACCAACGCCTACCGCTACAGCAGCGGCCCGGTCACCCTCCGGCTCATCCGGGACCGCCACCTCATCTGCGAGGTCTCGGACACCAGCAGCACGTCCCCCCACCTTCGCCACGCCGCCACCACCGACGAAGGCGGCCGGGGCCTCTTCCTGATCGCCCAACTCACCGAACGCTGGGGCACCCGCTACGTCCGCAACGGCAAAACCATCTGGGCCGAGCAGCCGTTGCCGCCGCTGCGCGGGGGAGTGAGTCCGCACTCCTCCGGCGCGTGACGCCGGGGCGGGCGGCGGCGCCCCGCTGCCGAGCCACGCGCGGCGGAGTGCTCGCCGCCGCTCACCCGGCCGCCACCGCCTCCGCCGCCCCCCGGCCCAGAAGGTCGTGGAGGAGGCGGGTGGCGGGGAGTTCGTGGTGAAGGTAGACGTGTTCGCCGCGCTGGCCGACGGCCGAGAGGAAGGCGTGGAAGGTGGTCTTCGCGTCTTCCGTTCGTCCGGCACGGTGCTGTGCCTGGCCGAGGAGGCCCAGATGGAGGGGGCGGCGCAGGTGGCTTCGGGAGTTGCGGAGTTCGGCGAGGGAGGAGTGCATCAGGTTGAGTCCGTCGTCCTCCTGTCCGGAGTGGGTGAGGCCCCAGCCTTCCAGCATGCCGAGCATGGCCTTCCAGTAGCGCAAACCGTGTTCGTCGGCCATGCGGACTCCCTCGGCGCCGGAGGCGCGGGCGGTGTGGACGTCGCCTTCCCAGGCGGCCACCACCGCGTTCACGTAGAGCGCGAAGGCGCGGTCGGAGGGCCTGCTGTCGTACTCGGTGAGGCGCAGCAGTTCGTGGCGGCGTGCCGTGGCGGTCTCCCGGTCGCCCAGGAGCCAGTGCGTGAAGGTGTCGTAGGAGCGGCAGGAGACGCGCGGGTCGTGCTGAAAGGTACGGGCCAGCGAGTGGCCCTCGCGGGCGTAGCCGTCCGCCATGGCGACGCCGTGCTCCAACTCGGCGAGAGCCTGCCGCAACTGGCCGCGGATGTGCAGGACGATGCCTTCGCCGTACGCCGCGCCGAGCACCGCCACGGGCTGGCCGGTCCGTTCGGCCAGATCCCGGAGCAGACCGGAGAACCGGCGTGAGTCGTCGTAGCGGCCGGTGACGAGGTACGACGCGCACAGGGCCCACAGCACCGACGGGTCCTGGGGGGAGTGGGCGGCCTCGCTGAGGGCCCGTCCGCGGGCGAGTGCCGTCTCGGCCTCGGCGTGGCCGTAGCCCCGGGTGGTGGCCAGCACCTGGCCGAGTTGGACGTGCAGCCGCTGGTCCAGGGACGCGGCAGAGGGGTCGCCGGGCGGCAGCAGGCCGACCAGGTGCACCGCGCGGCGCAGCCAGGTCTCGACCTGTTCATAGGCGAGTTGCTGCTCGGCCTGCTCGGCGGCGCGCAGCAGGAGGGGAAGGGTCTCGGCGGCCGGCAGGGCGCTCTTGGCGTGCCAGGCGTGGTGGGCGACCCGCTCGATCTCCGCGTCCTCCACCTGCCCGAGCCGGCGCGCGGACAACCCCTCGGCGACCCTCGCGTGCAGCCGCTGCCGGTCCTCACGGGTGAGTTCGTCGATGAGCGTCTCCTGGACCAGGGCATGGCTGAAGTGGAGCCGTTCGGGGTGGCGCGGGTCCTCGCCGAGCAGCCCGGCCCGGATCGCCGACTCCAGTGCCGCGGCGACCGGTTCGTCCTCGCCGGCGGTGCGGCTCAGCAGATCCGTGTCGACCTCGGTGCCGATGACGGCGCACAGCCGCAGCACGCGCAGCACCGCCTCGGGCAGTGCGGCGAACCGCTGGTGCAGCGCCTCGCGGACGCCCGTCGGAATCCGCGTCAGGAGCACGTCCATCGCCTCGGGCCGGCGCAGGCTACGCGCGTCACCCAAGAGGGAGACGAGCTGCATGACGAAGTACGGGTTGCCCTCGCTGCGCCGGTGCAGCACCTCGACGACCTCCGCGTCGACGCCGGGGCCGGCCTGGGCGACGACGAGCGCGGCGACGTCGTGCCGGGACAGGCCGCCGAGCCGCAGGGTCTCGGTCCTGGGGCCGCGCAGGACCTCGGAGAGCATGCGGCGCAGCGTCGCGTCGGACTCGACCTCGTACTCGCGGGCGGTCAGGACTATGCCGAGCGGGTGGCCCTGGCTGCGGGTGCTCAGCAGTCTGAGAAGGTCCAGGGAGGCGGTGTCGGCCCAGTGCAGGTCCTCCATGAGCAGGACGAGCGGGCGTTGGACGGCCAGGGCGAGCAGGACTTCGCAGACCGCGTCGTGGGTGAGGAACCGGGCCTGGCCCCAGTCGGACTCGGCAGCCGGTCCGCCGGGTCCGGCCGCCCGCTCGGGCATCAGCGGGGCGAGCAGGGCGCCGAACGGTTTCGCCGCTTCGCGGAAGGCGTCCGGGCGGGTCGTGGACAGCCGTCTGAGGATCTGGGTCCACAGCCAGTAGGGCGGTACGCCCTCGCCCAGGAAGCAGTGGCTCCAGATCACCTCCAGGCCCCGACACTCCTGGCCGGCGCAGGCGGCTTCCAGCCGCGGGACGAGTTCGAAGAGCAGCCGGGTCTTGCCGACGCCGGCGGGGCCGAGGACGCCGGCCACGTGCCCGTGACCGGCCAGCGTGCTCGCCGCCGCGGCCGTCAGGCGCTGCAGTTCCTCGCTGCGGCCGGTGAACGGTGACTGGGCTCCCGGCCCGCCGGGCACCGGCCGTAAGGCCGCGCGGCCCCTCTCGTCCTTCGGCGCGTTCGCGTCCGGCGCGGGTGGCGCACTGTCAGGTGAATCCACGGTGGTCGACCGCGAGTCCGCGATGGTCGTCGCCGACCTGCAGGTGTGTCCCGGCCCGGAGGCGAGGTGCGGCGCTGCCGCGTAGCCTGCGGCGGGGCGGTGTGCCTCCTGCCGTTGCTCGGGCGTGACGCCGTCCTGGGGACCGTCGTTGCAGCCGGCCGCCGCCGGGCCGCGCGGAGTCGCTGCTGCCCTGCCGATCCCACCGGACGTCTCGGCCGCCGCGGGTCGGCCGGCTTCCTGCGCCGCGCGGACGGCCGGGTGTGCCTCGGCTTTTCGCCCCCGCTCACCGACGACCGCGTTCGCGGCCCCGATCACCGGAGCGCCCAGCGCGGGCCCGGCGGGTTCGCGGCTGCCGGGGCGGGGTTCGGCGGTGGGTCCGCAGGCCCCCGGTTCCTGGCGCAGGATCGCGGTCCTGACCCGGCGGAGTTCGGCGGCCGTGCCCACGCCGAACTCCTCGTCCAGGTGGACGCGGGTCCGTTCGTACACTTCGAGCGCCTCGGCCTGCCGCCCGAGCCGGGACAGGGCCGTCATCAGGTGGCCGACGAGGCGTTCGCGCGCCGGGTGGAGCCGTGCCTCGCGGTCGAGGCCCGCGGCGACCTCCTGGGCCGCCCCGAGAGCGAGTCGGGCCTCCGCGCAGGTCTCCACGGCGGTGAGCCGGACGTGTTCGAGGCGTGAACTCTCGTCGCTGAGCGGGGGATGGCCGTCGAACTCCGCGTAGGGCGAGCCCCGCCACAGCGACAGGGCCGCGGCGAGCCGGTCCCGCGCGGCGAGCGGGTCGCGCCCTTCCAGCAGCCGCCGCCCTTCGGCGACCAGGTGCTCGAAGCGGCAGACGTCGATCTGCTCGGGGGTGAGTTCCAGGACGTAGCCGGGCGCGCGATGGCGCAGCACGGTGGGGCGGTCGGGCCCGGACGCCGGCTGCAGTGCGCGGCGCAGGTGGGACACGTGGCTCTGGAGCGTGGCGACGGCCTGACGCGGGGGCTCCTCGCCCCACAGCTCCTCGATGAGCAGTTCCGTGGGCACCACCCGCCCCAGGCGTATCAGGAGCAGGGCGAGCAGGGCTCTGCGGCGCGGTGGGCCGAGTGCGAGATCGCGGCCGCCGTGGCGCGCCGACATGGGGCCCATGACACTCAGTACGAAGGGGGTGTCGTCCGGCCCGGTGGCGGGCGTCGGGGTGGTCGGGGCCGGGTTGGGCGTGGGGGATGAAGGCATAGCGGTCCCAATCGTTCTCGCACGCGCGGTGGTGCTGGCGGGCGGGTGACGCCGTGCGTCAGGTGCCCTTCCCATCCGGAGCTTGGCATACAGATCGGGGCATTCCAAGATCAAGTCGGCCGTCGGCAAGTGAACGGCAAGGTATCCGTAGGGGGGTTGGCAAGGATGGCGGAAAACCATCGCAGCGGACGGCAGGAATTGGCCAGCTTCCCGGCAAGGCTGCCGCAAGGGGCGTGTCGCAGGATCCCCGTCATCGGACACCACCGCTGATCGGGGAGGCCATGAACCCGCTGGACAACTGCCCTGCCATCACCCGGGAACCCTCCGCTGCGGGCCTGGCGTGAGGGCTTCCGCGGCGGGAACGCCCGCTGTGCTCTTCCCCGGCCAGGGGTCCCAGACCCGCGGCATGGGAGCCGGCCTCTTCGACCGGTTCCCCGAACCGACCGCGCTGGCCGGGGACATCCTCGGATACGACCTCCCGAGGCTGTGCCTGGAGGACCCGGACGGGCGGCTCGACGACACGCGCTACACCCAGCCTGCGCTCTACGTCGTCAACGCGCTCGCGTACCGGGACTCGTTGGAGCGCGGCGAGCCCGAGGGCGCGTATCTGCTCGGACACAGCCTCGGGGAGTACAACGCCCTGCACGCCGCCGGGGCCTTCGACTTCGAGACCGGCCTGAAGCTCGTGGCCAAGCGGGGCGAGCTGATGGCCCGTGCCTCGGAAGGGGCCATGCTCGCCGTCGTGGGGCCGGACGCGGGCGAGGTGCGGGCCTTCCTCGCCGAGGAGGGCCTGTCGCGGCTCGACGTCGCCAACATCAACACCCCCGTCCAGACCGTGCTGTCCGGGGCCCGGGACGAAATCGAGCGCGCGCACAGGACGCTCGACGCGCGCGGGACCCGGGTCGCCCGGCTGAAGGTCTCGGCAGCCTTCCACTCGCGGTTCATGGCCTCCGCCCGCGACGAGTTCGCCGCCTTCCTCAAAGGCTTCCGGTTCGCGCCGCTACGGGCCACGGTGCTCGCCAACCTCACCGCGCGTCCGTACGCGGACCGGGACATCGCCGCGACGCTGAGCGAGCAGATCTGCGGATCGGTGCAGTGGCTGGACAGCGTCCGCTACCTGTTGGAGCGCACGACCGCCGACCACTGCCGCGAGGTGGGCGGGGGAGGAGTCCTGACCCGGATGATCCGGCAGATCGACACGGCACCCGCCCGCCGGGTGCCGAAGCCGCAGTCGCAGTCGCAGTCGCAGCCAACGCCGCAGCCGCAGCGACGGCCACGCCTGTTCTGTGTCGCCTACGCCGGAGGCGACGAGCGCGCCTACGCAGGGCTCGCCGAACACCTCCCGGACGTCGACGTGGTGACGCTGGAACGCCCCGGACGCGGCAGGCGCGCCGCCGAGCCGCTGCTGCGGGACCCCGCCGCGATCGTCGACGACCTGTTCCGTCAGCTGCGGGACCGGCTCGACGCCCCGTACGCGCTCTACGGCCACAGCCTCGGAGCCCGGCTGGCGTACCTGCTCTGCCACCGGCTGCGCGCCGAGCGGCTGCCCGCACCGGCCCACCTCTTCGTCTCAGGGGAGAGCGGGCCGGCGATCCCCAGCCGGGAGCGCCACACCTGGGAGCTGCCGACCGACGCCTTCTGGGACCACCTCAAGGAACTCGGCGGAATCCCGGCGGAGCTGTGGGAGCACCCCGACCTGATGGCGTTCTACGAGCCCGTCCTGCGGGCCGACTTCGCCGCGCTGGGCGCCTACCGGCACCAGGACGCACCGCCGCTGGACGTGCCGGTCACCGCCATGGCCGGCGAGGACGAGTGGTTCACCAGGGCCGACCTGGAGGGCTGGCAACGGGAGAGCACCCGGCCCCTGACCACCCGCCGGTTCCCCGGTGACCACTTCTTCATCCGGGCCCAGTGGCCCGAGCTGGCCCGGATCGTCGCTGCCGGGCTCGCGGCTCCCTGACGCCGCACGGAAAGCGCAGAGTTCACGCGGGCCGGTTACCGGCACGCACCCCGAATCGACCATCCCGAGGGTGACGGACAGCCATGAAGCAGGCACTCAAGCAGTACATG
This sequence comes from Streptomyces sp. GS7, assembly GCF_009834125.1. Classification (NCBI taxonomy): domain Bacteria; kingdom Bacillati; phylum Actinomycetota; class Actinomycetes; order Kitasatosporales; family Streptomycetaceae; genus Streptomyces; species Streptomyces sp. GS7. Next base: position 5,352,930 of record NZ_CP047146.1, on the reverse strand, counting down.
GAAGAGCGGTTCATGTTCGAGTTCGACTCGGACATCACCGAGGACACCGACCTGTTCAAGGCGGGCATCCTCGACTCCTTCGGCTACATCTCGCTGATGGCGCACATCGAGGAGGCGTACGGAGTGCCGCTGGGCGACGAGATCCTCGGCAACGTCATGGTCTCGCTGTCCGGCATCGTCGGGTTCGTCGACGCCGCCCGCCTGCGGGCCGCCGGGAGCCGGTGACCCGATGTGCGGCATCGCCGGCTTCTACGGAAGCCCCCTGCCACCGCAGGAATACGAGACCCTGATCCACGGCATGCTCGCCCAGATCGAGCACCGCGGCCCGGACGAGGCGGGCTGCCTCCTCGACGACCGGCTGGCCATGGGCACGGTGCGGCTGAGCATCATCGACCTGTCCACCGGCTCGCAGCCGGTCGGCAGCGCCGACGGCCGCTACTGGCTCTGCTACAACGGCGAGCTGTACAACTACCGTGAGCTGCGCGCGCAGTTGGCGGCCCGCGGCCTCGCCTTCCGCACCGAGTCCGACACCGAGGTCGTGCTCAACGCCTGGATCGCCTGGGGTCTCGACTGCCTGCCCCGCTTCAACGGCGCCTTCGCGTTCGCCCTCTACGACAGCGTCACCGGCGAACTGCACCTGGTGCGCGACCGGTTCGGCAAGCGGCCCCTGTACGTGGCGCGCTGCCGCGGCGCGTGGCTGTTCGCCTCCGAGATGAAGGCGTTCCTGGCCTACCCGGATTTCCGGTTCGCCTTCGACGAGGCACAGTTGGCATCGGTCTTCGCCACCTGGACCCCGCTGCCCGGTCAGAGCGCGTACCAGGGGATCGAGCAGATCCCCATGGGCGAGTACCTGTGCGTGCGCGGTGACGAGGTCCGGCGCGGTCGCTGGGCCACACTCGACCTGGCCCGGGGCCCGGCCCCGGAGAGCGAGCAGGAGGCCGTCGAGCTCGTCCGCGCGGACCTCGAAGCGGCGGTTGACGTGCGCCTCCGCAGCGACGTCGAGGTCGGCGTCTACGCCTCCGGCGGCCTGGACTCCTCGATCATCGCCCACATCGCGGCGCAGCGGACGAGCCGACCGCTGCGGACGTTCTCGATCGAGTTCGAGGACGCGGAGTTCGACGAATCGGCCGAACAGGCCGAGCTGGCCGCTCACCTGAGCACCCGCCACTCCACCGTGCGCGTGACCGACGAGGACGTCGTCGACGCCTTCCCCGAAGCCGTCCGGCACGCCGAGGTGCCCGTCTTCCGCACCGCCTTCGTCCCCATGTACCTGCTGGCACGCCACGTCCGGAGCGAAGGGATCAAGGTCGTGCTCAGCGGCGAGGGCGCCGACGAGGGATTCCTCGGCTACGGCATCTTCAAGGACACGCTGCTGCTCTCGACCTGGCACGAGCTGGACGACGACACCCGCCTGCGCCACATGAGCCGGCTCCATCCGTATCTGCGCCACTTCAGCGGCGAGGACGGCCACCGCCGGATGCTCGGGCTCTACCGGCAGTTCACCGAGGAGACCCTGCCCGGCCTCTTCTCCCACCAGATGCGGTTCCAGAACGGCCGCTTCGCCGCACGCCTGCTCAAGAACGCGGGCGACCCCTTCGCGGCCCTCAAGGAACTCGTCGCCGCCGAACCCGGCTACGCACAGCTCGCACCCGTGCAGAAGGCCCAGTGGCTGGAGTTCCGCACGCTGCTGAGCGGCTACCTGCTCTCGACCCAGGGCGAGCGCATGGCGCTGGCCCACGGCGTGGAGAACCGCTGCCCCTTCCTCGACCCCGCCGTGGTCCGCCGCGCCGCCTCGGTCAATCTGCGGTTCGGCGACCCCTACGACGAGAAGTACCTGCTCAAGCGCGCCTATGCCGACGCGCTGCCGGAACGGATCGTCAAGAAGGGGAAGTTCCCCTACCGCGCCCCGGACAGCGCCGCGTTCGTCCGCTCCCGCCCGGACTACCGCGACCTGCTGACCGATCCCGGCACCCTCGACGAGATCGGTGCCCTCGACGCGCGCTTCGTGAAGCGGTTCACCGACCGCGTCTTCGACAGCCCGCCCGAGGAGACCGGCACCAAGGAGAACCAGGCGTTCGTCTGCCTGGCGTCGACGGTCTGGCTGCACCACTGGTACGTGCGCGGCAACGCCCGCCGCCGGGGCCCGCTCACAGTCCCCCTGTACGTCGTCGACCGGCGCAGCGGCGCCCTGTCGGCCTAGGACGGAGAACGCGCCATGCAGAAGGAGAACGGCGTCCTCGCCGACGACCGGGACATCGCCGTCATCGGCCTGTCCCTGCGGTTGCCCGGCTCGCGCACGCCCGAGGAGTTCTGGAGCCATCTCGCCGAGGGCCGCTCGCTCATCAGCGAGGTCCCGGAGCGCCGCTGGCGCAAGGAGGACCACCTCGGCCACCCGCGCCGTGAATTCAACAAGACCAACAGCGTCTGGGGCGGGTTCGTCGACGACGCCGACTGCTTCGACGCCGACTTCTTCCAGATCTCCCCGCGCGAGGCGCAGTCCATGGACCCGCAGCAGCGGATGGCCCTGGAGCTGAGCTGGCACGCCCTGGAGGACGCCGGCTACCGGGCCGACCGCGTCGCGGGCTCCCGCACCGGTGTCTTCATGGGCGTCTGCCACTGGGACTACGCCGAGTTGATCGAGCGGGAAGTCGAGGAGATCGACGCCTACTACCCGACCGGCGCCGCGTACGCGATCATCGCCAACCGGGTTTCCCACCACTTCGACTTCCGCGGCCCGAGCGTCGTCAACGACACGGCCTGCGCCGGCTCGCTCGTGGCCGTGCAGCAGGCGGTGCAGGCCCTCCAGGCCGGCGACTGCGACCTCGCGCTCGCCGGCGGCGTCAACCTGACCTGGTCGCCGCGGCACTTCATCGCCTTCGCCAAGGCGGGCATGCTCTCGCCCGACGGCCGGTGCCGGGCGTTCGACGCCGACGCCAACGGCTATGTGCGCGGCGAGGGCGGCGGCACCGTCCTGCTCAAGCGGGCCGCGGACGCCCGCCGCGACGGCGACGCCGTGCACGCCGTGATCAAGGGCATCGGCAGCAACCACGGCGGGCGCACCAGCTCGCTGACCGTCACCAACCCGACCGCCCAGGCCGAACTGATCGCCGGCGTCTACCGGAAGGCCGGCATCGCGCCCGAGACCGTCACCTACGTGGAGACGCACGGCCCCGGCACACCGGTCGGGGACCCCATCGAGATCCGCGGCCTCAAGCGGGCCTTCGCCGACCTGGCCGCGGACCGGTCCGGACAGGCCCCGGCACACCGGTGCGGCATCGGCTCCGTGAAGACCAACATCGGCCACCTCGAAGGGGCCGCCGGCATCGCGGGCATGCTCAAGGTCATCCTCGCCATGCGCCACCGCAAGCTGCCCGCGACGGTCAACTTCCGCAAGCTCAACCCCCTCATCAACCTGGACGGCAGCCCGCTGTACGTCCTCGACCGCCTCACCGACTGGCACGCCGAAGGGTCCGCGCCGCTGCGCGCGGGCGTCAGCTCCTTCGGATTCGGCGGGACCAACGCCCACGTCCTGCTGGAAGCCGCGGCCCCGGTGGCCGCCACCGAGGACACCGGTGAACAGTGGCTGCCGGTGTCCGCCAAGGACGAGGACCGGCTGCGCGAGACGTGCGCCGACCTCGCCCGCTGGGTCCGGATCCGGATCGGGCACAACGACCCCCCGTCCCTGACCGATGTCGCCCGCACGCTGCGCGAAGGCCGGGTGCCCCTGCGCGAGCGCGTCGTGTTCCGCGCGAGCGGCATCGAGGAGTGGGCGGCACAGCTCGACGGCGTCGCCGCGGGGGACGGCCCGCCCGCCGACTGCCCGCGCGGCCGGGCCGGCACCGAAGCCCCCGACGGCCTGGACGCGGAGGACCTCACGGCCCTGGCCGAGCGCTGGCTGGAGCAGGGCCGGTGGGACAAGTTCGCGTCCGCCTGGGCCCGGGGCCTGCCCGTGGACTGGGCGCAGTGGCCCGAGCGCGGCCGTCGTGTGCACGTGCCCGGCTACGCGTTCGCCCGTACACCGCACTGGTTCCGGACGACCCGCGACGAGACGGCCGCACGGCCCGAGCGCGGCGCGACGGACACCGCTCCCGACCCGCTCGGCCAGGGCGAGCCGGAGGGCGGCGGCTGGACCTTCCCCCTGCACTTCGACGCCACCCAGGGATTCGTCCGCGACCACCTCGTCAACGGCGCACGGATCGTGCCGGGCGTGGTGGCCCTGGAACTCGTCACCCGGGCAGCCGGACGGGCCGCCGTCGCAGGCGCCCGGACCGGGCTGACGCCCCGCATCCGCAACGCGGTGTGGATCCGCCCGCTGCTCGTCGGCGACACCGGGCTCTCCCCGCGGCTCCGCCTGACACCCGCCGCCGACGGCTACGACTACGCGATCACCGACGACGACGGGACGCGGTACGCCGGCGGCCGGGTGGAGTACCACGATGCCGCCGCGGCCGGGACGACGGACCCGGGCGCGCTGCGCCGGCGGTTCCCCCAGCGCGTCGACGTCGCCGAGGGGTACGCCGTGCTGCGCTCCAGCGGCATCGAGCACGGCCCGGCGCTGCGCGGCCTGCACGCCCTGCACCGCGGTCCGGACGGCGTACTGGCCGAGCTGCGGCTCCCCGCAAGTGCCCCGGACGGCATGGCACTTCAGCCCGCGATCCTCGACAGCGCCCTCCTCGCGGCCCTCGCCCTCGGCTCGGCCGACGGCGGCTGGCGCCGGCCCGCCGCCCCCGCGGTGCCGTTCGCGCTGGACCGTCTCACCGTGCACGCGGCGACGACCTCGACGATGTGGGCGTGGCTGCGGCCGGCCGGCAACGGCCCGGCAGGCGGCACGACCGGAGCCGACATCGACCTGTTCGACGAGAAAGGCCGGCTGTGCGTGCGCTTCACCGGCTACACGTCGAGGGAGCTGCCCACCGCGGAACCGGCGGCCGCCGAGGCCCCGGAAGGGGAGCTTCTGGAGGTCACCGGCGTCTGGGAGGAGGCCGCCGCCCCGGCCCCCGCAGCCGGGCAGGGCTCTCCGGCCGGCCCCGTGACGGTGCTCAACGCCGTACTGGACGACGACCTCGCACCGGCGAGCGCCGCGCGGCTGGGCATGGAGGTCCGGCAGCTGGCGGTTCCCGCGGAAGCCACCGACGCCGTCGCCATGAAGGCGGCGTTCGACTCCTGCTACCCGCAGGTCCGGCAACTCCTCGGCCAGGGACGGCAGGTGCTCGTCGTCGCACCCGGCGCCCCGGACTCGCCGGTCTACGCCCCGCTGGCGGCGCTGCTGAAGACCGCACAGCAGGAGAACCCCTCGTTCCGGGGCCGGCTGGTGCTCCTCGACGCCCACGACCCGCGCGACGCCGACCGCTTCGAGCGCGTCGTCCGCGCCGAGGCGGGCGCCGGAGACGACACCGAAGTCGCCTACGACGCCCGGGACCGCCGGGTACGGCACCGCTACGTGGAACTGCCCCAGGCCGAGGCGGGGGAGAGCCTGCTGCGCGACGGCGGCGTCTACTGGATCACCGGCGGCGCCGGCGGACTCGGCCTGCTGCTCGCCGAGCGGCTCTGCCGGCGCCACCGCGCCACGGTCGTCGTCAGCGGGCGCTCGGCGGGCAGCCGGGCCGTCGAGGCGCTGCGGGCCCGGGTGCACCACGGCGAGGTGGCCTACCGCCGCGCGGACGTCACGGACCCGGACGCCGTGCGGGACGCGGTCGCGGACATCCGCGCACAGTACGGGCGGCTCGACGGCGTGTTCCACGCGGCCGGCGTCCTCGACGACGGCTACCTCGCGAACAAGCCCCTCGCGGGCACCGCCGCCGTCCTCGCGCCCAAGGTGGACGGCGCCACGTACATCGACGACGCGACGCGCGCCCACGGCCTGGACTTCCTCCTGCTGTTCGGCTCAGTGGCGGGCGCCTTCGGCAACGCCGCGCAGGCCGACTACGCCGCCGCCAACGCCTTCCTCGACGCGTTCGCCGCACGACGGCAGGCCGCCGGTGGCGTGACCCGCGTCGTCGACTGGCCGCTGTGGGCCGACGGCGGCATGCGCGTGGACGACGCCAGCCTCGCCTACCTGCGCAAGCGCACCGGCACCGTGCCGCTGCCGAGCGGGACCGGCCTGGACGCGCTGGAGCGCGCACTGCGCGCCGACGCGCCGGTCCGCCGCGTGGTCCTCTTCGGCGAGCGGGCCGCGCTGCGCGGGTACGCGGGCCTGGACCGCTCCGCGCGGCCGGCGCCGAGCACCCCCGCGGGGCGGCGGAGCACGGCGGTGCCGGCCGTCACGGAGGAGGGGGAACTCGTCTCCCGTACACAGGACTTGTTGCGGAACCTGTTCGCCGAGGTGACCGGGCAGGACGCGGAGCACATCCTGGTCGACGAGAAACTGGAGAACTACGGCATCGAGTCGATCTCCATCGTCGACCTGACCAGCAGGCTGGAGGACGCCTTCGGGTCGCTGCCCAAAACGCTCTTCTTCGAGTACGTCGATCTGCAGGGCGTGGCCGGCTACTTCGTCGCCGAGCACCGCGACCGGCTGCTCGAACTCTTCGCCCCCGAAGCGCCCGCGGCCGAGGAGCCCGCCCCGGAGGAGCTTCCCGTCGAGGAACCGCCCGCGCCCGCCCCCGTCGCTGCCCCCGTTCCGGCCACCCGGCCGTCCGCGATCGCCGCCCCGCGCCCCCTCGCGGCCCGGACCGAACCGGAGCGCCACGACATCGCGGTGATCGGTATGGCGGGACGCTACCCGGGCGCCGACACCCTGGAGGAGTTCTGGGAACTGCTCAGCGAGGGCCGGCACAGCTTCGAACCCGTCCCGGAGTCGCGGTGGCGGCACGGCGACATCTACTTCGACGAACGGGACGTCGACGGCAAGACCGTCGTCAGGACCGGCACGTTCCTGCGGGACGTCGAGGCGTTCGACCCGCGCTACTTCAACATCTCCCAGCGCGACGCCGAACTGCTGTCCCCGGAGGTCCGGCTGTTCCTGCAGGCGGGAGTGACGGCCCTGGAGGACGCGGGCTACTCGCGCGAGACGCTGCGGCGCCGCTACGACGGCGACGTCGGCGTGCTCGTCGGCTCGATGAACAACAGCTACTCGCTCTACGGCTTCCAGAACATGCTGATGCGCGGCACCGTGACCAGTGGCAGCGAACTCGGCGTGATGGCGAACATGCTGTCGTACCAGTACGGTTTCACCGGGCCGTCCGTGTTCCTCGACACCATGTGCTCCTCGGCGTCGGCGTGCGTGCACCAGGCGGTGCGCATGCTGCGCGGCGGCGAGTGCCGCATGGCCGTCGTCGGCGGCATCAACCTGATGCTGCACCCCTTCGACCTCATCGCGACCTCGCAGGCGCACTTCACCACCAAGTCGGCGGATGTCGTGCGCAGTTACGGCCTGGGCGCCGACGGCACGATCCTGGGCGAAGGCGTGGGCACGCTCGTGCTCAAGCCGCTGGCCGAAGCCGTCGCCGACGGCGACCACGTCTACGGCGTGATCAAGGGCAGCGGCATGACCAACGCCGGGGACCGCAACGGCTTCACGGTGCCCACCCCGCAGCAGCAGGCCCGCGCCATCGAGAAGGCGCTCGACGACGCCGCCGTGGACGCGCGCACGATCAGCTACCTGGAGGGCCACGGATCGGCGACCTCCCTCGGCGACCCCATCGAGATCAAGGGCGCCGCCCTCGCGTTCGGCCGCGACACCCAGGATCTCGGGTTCTGCGCGCTGGGCTCGGTCAAGTCCAACGTGGCGCACCTGCTGTCCGGATCCGGCATGGCCGGCCTGACCAAGGTGCTGCTGCAGCTCAAGCACCGCACGCTGGCGCCCTCGCTGCACGCCGAGACGCTCAGCTCGGCGATCGACTTCGAGCGGACGCCGTTCGTGGTGCAGCGCCACCGCGACACATGGCGGCGCCCCGTGGTCGGCGGCGAGGAGGTGCCGCGCCGGGCAGGCGTCACGTCCATCGGCGCGGGCGGCATCAACGTGCACATCGTCGTCGAGGAGTACGCCGGGCAGGTCGTGGCCGCACCGGACAGCGGTCGCCCGCGCCTGCTGGTGTTCTCCGCCACCACGCCCCAGGCGCTGCGGACGGTGCTGCGCGACGTGCACGCGTACATAGGTGCGTCCGCACCGGGCCTGGACGCTCTCGCGTACACCCTGCAGACCGGCAAGAACGAACTGCCCTGCCGGCTGGCCTTCGTGGCGGACGACATCGCCGACGCACAGGCCCGCCTGGCCCGGCTGTCCGCCGTGGACTGGACGGCGGAGTCACCCGGTGTGCCCGCAGGCGTGCACTTCACGGCGAGCACGCTGCGGCGCCGGCGCACCGCCGACGCGGCGACCGTCGAACAGGCCCTGCGCGAGGGGAGGTCGGCGGAGCTGGCACAGTACTGGACGGACGGCGCAAGCATCGCGTGGGACCGGCTGTGGCCGGCGGGAAGCCGCCCGGCCAAGCTGTCGCTGCCCGCCTACCCCTTCGCCAAGGTGCGGTGCTGGTATCCCGAGGACGCCGACGACGCCGACGCCCCCAGCGTGCTCCGGCCGCTCGCCTTCACCCGCCGCGCCCACCCCTGGGTCGGCGTCAACGCCTCGGACCTCAACGGCGTGCGCTACACCCTCCGGCTGCGCGGCGACGAACTCCTCGACTACGTCCACACGGTGGGACGCAAGCGCCGTTACGCCACCGTGGCACTGCTGGACGCGGCACTGGCGTTCGCGCGGCTCGCCGGGCTGGAAGGGCCGCTGCGGCTGCGGAACGCGCAGTGGGCCGCTCTCCCGTCGCCCGCGGACGCCCCCGAGACGTTCACCTGGCGGCTCGGCATGTCCGGCGACGGCGCGCACCGCGTCGAGCTGTGGCACGCCGACGAGGACACCCTCCGGTTCGCCGCCGACGTCGTACCGTACGCGCCTGCCGAAGTCGCCTCGATGCGGCAGGTGCTGAACGCGCCCGCGGCCCTCGACCGGGACGGCTTCTACGCCGCGCTCGGCACCGCGGGCCTCGACGCACGGCCCTACGCGCGCAGCGTCGAAGGGGTCACGGAACTCGACGACCACCGGCTTCTCGTACGGGTCGCCGAACCGGCCATGTGCCAGGACCCGCACAAGCGGCAGGTGCACCTCCCGGCCTGGGCGCTCGCCGGACTGGTCCAGGGTGCTGCGCACACGCTGGGTCGGGCCGACGCCACCGTGGTGCGGGTGGGATCCGTGCAGGGCGAGCAGTGGGAGCGCACCCGGGCGATCGTGCTGGCCCGGACCTCCGACGCCGTCTTCTACGCGGCGTTCCTCGACGAGGACGGCCGGGTGCTGGGCCGGGTCGAGGACGCCGAGTTCACCGCCGGCGACCTCCGGCCGGCACTTCCCGGCGAGCCCGGACGGGCCTGGGCGGCACTGCCGCAGGCGGCGCGTCCGGTGCCGCCGACGCCGGCCGGTACGGGGGAGTGGCGGCAGCCGGCGGCCGGACAGCCGGAGGCCGAGCCGTCCGCGCCCGTTCCGGCGGACGCGGATGCAAACGGGGACGGGGCGGCGGCGCTCGTCGCGTCGCTGCGCGAGACCGTCGCCGACCTGCTCAAGTTCGACCTGGCCGACGTCGACCTCGACACCCACTTCCACGCGTACGGCTTCGAGTCCATCGCGCTGGCCAAACTGGCCTCGGAACTCAACGGCCTCCTCGGCACGGACCTCACTCCCGCCGTCTTCTTCGAGTGCCCCGACATCCGCAGCCTCGCCGGGCACCTGCTCGACCGCCACGGCCCCGAGCTGACCCTCCCCACCGTCGCCGACGCACCCGCGCAGGTCACCGCCACCACCCGGCCGTCCCCGGTCCCGATGCCCCAACCGGCGCCGGACGACGGTGCGGTGGCCATCATCGGCGCCGCGGGACGGTTCCCCGGCGCGGACGACCTGGACACCTTCTGGCAGCGGCTCCGCGCGGGCGACGACCTGATCGCCGACTACCCCGGCGACCGCTTCGACGGCCCCTACGCGGACGTCGTGGCACGCGCGGACTTCCCGAAGTTCGCCGGCCTGATCGAGGGCGTGGACCGCTTCGACGCGGACTTCTTCCACCTGTCGCGGCTCGAGGCGGAACTGATGGACCCGCAGCACCGCCTGGCACTGGAGACCGTGTGGGCCGCCCTGGAGAACGGCGGTTACGCCCCGGTGCGCCTCCCCGCGAACACCGGGGTCTACTTCGGCGTCTCCGGCAGCGACTACCACCACCTGCTCAACGCCAGCGGCGTGGCACCCGACGGCTTCACCGCCACCGGCAACGCCCACTCGATGCTGGCCAACCGGATCTCCTACGTCCTGGACGTGCACGGGCCGAGCGAACCCGTCGACACGGCCTGCTCCAGTTCGCTCGTCGCGCTGCACCGCGCCGTCGAGAGCATCCGCTCGGGCCGATGCGACATGGCCATCGCGGGCGGCGTCAACCTGCTGCTGAGCGTGGACACCTTCGCCGCGACGCACATGGCGGGCATGCTCAGCCCCGACGGCCGCTGCAAGACCTTCTCCGCCGGCGCGGACGGCTACGTCCGCGCCGAGGGCGTCGCCGCGGTGCTGCTCAAGCCGCTCGCCCAGGCGCGGCGGGACGGCGACGCGATCTGGGGAGTCGTCCGCGGCAGCGCCGAAAACCACGGAGGCCGCGCCGGTTCCCTGACCGCCCCCAACGGCACTGCGCAGGCCGCGCTGATCCAGGACGCCATGCGTGGCATCGACCCGGACAGCATCGGCTACGTCGAAGCGCACGGCACGGGCACCGGCCTGGGCGACCCCGTCGAGGTCAACGCCCTCGACAGCGCCTACCGCGCGCTGCGCGGCGACCGGGGCGGATCGCCGCACGCGGCCCGGCCGTGCGCCCTCGGCTCGGTGAAGACCAACATCGGCCACACGGAGTCGGCCGCAGGTCTGGCCGGAGTGCTGAAGGTGCTGCTCGCCATGCGCCACCGCGAGCTGCCGCCGACCCTGCACTGCGACCGGCTCAACCCGCACCTGCCGCGCGACGGCGGATTCGAGGTCGTACGCGAACTGCGCCCCTGGGAGGCGGGTACCGACGCCACCGGGCGGCCGTGGCCCCTGCGGGCGGGAGTGAGCAGCTTCGGCTTCGGCGGCGCCAACGCCCATGTCGTCCTCGAAGCACCACCCCTGCCGCCGGTACCGCCCGCCCCTGCGGAACCGGCCCGCACCACCGCCCCCCAGGCCCTCGTGCTCTCCGCCCGCGACGGCGACCGGCTGCGTGCCACGGCCGGACGGCTGCGGGACTTCCTCGACCGGGCGCGCCGCGACGGACCCGCACCGGACCTGGCCGACCTGGCGTTCACCCTCCAGACCGGCCGGGAAGCCATGGAAGCGCGGCTGGGCTTCGTCGCCGGCGGCATCGACGACGTGCTCGGCACGCTCGACCGGTTCCTCGCGGGCGACGAGCCCGACGGCTGGCACACCGGCGGCATCAGGCGGTCGCGCGGCGCCGGAGTGCGGCGCGAGCCGGAGCAGGACCCCGAGGTCACCCGAGCCCTCGCCGACCGACGGCTCGACCGGGTGACGGCCCTGTGGTGCGACGGAGCCCGGGTCGACTGGCAGGCGCTGCATCCCGCAGGCGAGCGCCGCACCGTGCGGCTGCCCGCTTACCCCTTCGCCCGCGACCGCTACTGGGTGCCCGCGGGCGGTGGAACTCCCCTCCCGCCGCCCGCTGCCGAGCCCGCGTTCGAGACCGGCGCCCGTGCGGCGCTGCTCGACGCGGTCCTCGACGGCCGTGCCGGCCCGGACGCCCTGAGCAGGACCTGACGCCTCCCCTGCCTCCTCCCTGGACCGGGCGGCCCGGCCGCCCAGTGACCCGGAACGGAATGAACGTGAGCAGAAACATCCTTCGTGTGCCGGTATGGCGCGACGAACCGGTCCGAGCGCACTCCGCGACGCCCGGAACACGGCGGCTGGTCGTGCTGTGCGACCTCCCCGACGCCGACGCGACCGACCTGCGCCGGCACCTGCCCGGCGTGTCCGTCGCCCGTGTGGAAAGCCGTGACGACGGGCCCGCCGCCGCCTACGAGCACGCGGCGACCCGGCTGCTCGGCGAACTCCAGCGACTGCTGAACTCACCGGCCGGCGGCCCCCGTTCCGTGCAGGTCGTGTGCCGCGAGGGGATCCCCTGCGGCTACGCCGGCCTGATCGGCATGCTGCGCACCGCCGCACAGGAGGACCCGGCGCTGCACGTCCAGTTGGTCGAGTTCCCGCAGTGGCCGCCGGGTGCGCAGCTCGCCGACGTGCTGCGGGCGGAGTCCGGGCAGGCGGCGGACCACGTGCGCCACACCGACGGCCGCCGCCAGGTCCGCGCCTGGGCAGCCGCCCCGAGCGCGGCGGCCCTCCCGCCGGTGTGGAAGGCCGACGGCGTCTACCTGATCAGCGGAGGAGCGGGCGGCATCGGGCGGCTGGTCGCCGCCGACATCGCACGGCACGCCCCCGGTGCCCGGGTCGTCCTGTGCGGCCGCTCACCGGCGGGCCGCGAGCCGGCGCAGCCGGATCCGGGGCCCCACTACCGCCAGGTGGACGTCACCGACGCCGCCGCGGTGGCGCAGCTCGTCAACTCCCTTGTGGGCACGTACGGCAGGCTCGACGGGGTCGTGCACGCGGCCGGTCTGATCAGCGACGACTACGTGATCCGCAAGTCCCACCAGGATGCCCAGCGGGTCCTGGCGCCCAAGGTCGCCGGGCTGGTGAACCTCGACGAGGCCACGCGCCGGCTGCCGCTGGACTTCCTCGCGGCGTTCTCCTCCGGCGCCGGGGCGCTGGGCAACCCCGGGCAGGCCGACTACGCCGCCGCGAACGGGTTCCTCGACGCCTACCTGGCCCACCGGGCCGCCCTGGCCGCCGCGGGCGAGCGCCACGGCACGAGCGTCTCGATCGGCTGGCCGCTGTGGCAGGACGGCGGGATGAGCGTCCCGGCCGAGGACCTGCCCGCGCTCACCGCACGCTTCGGGCGCCCGCTGGGAACGGACACGGCACTGCGGGCCCTGCACGGCGCACTGGCGCTCGGCGCACCACACCTACTGGTCATGGACGAGGAGAGCGGCGTGGACGAGGAAGGTCCCCGGGAGGCGGACACGCAGCAGACGCGGCAGACGGGCCCGGCGGAACTGCGGGCACGCGTGCTGCCCTTGCTGAAGGAGCTGATCGCCGGGACGGTGCGCATCGACGCCGCCCGGCTGGACGCCGCCGTTCCGCTGGACAGCTTCGGGATCGACTCGCTCGCCGTGACCCGGCTCAACCACCGGTTCGCGCAGTGGTTCGGCGCCCTGCCCAAGACGGTGCTCTATCAGTACCCGACGCTGAACGACCTGGCCGGCCACCTGGCGGAGCAGCACGCGGACGGCTGCCGCCGCTGGCTCGACGACGCGGCGGGGAGCACGGCACCGGCCACGGCGGAGGTGCCGGGCGCGGCGACGCCCGCCGCCGCGGCAGCTGCACCGGTGCGCCCACGACCCCGGGCGGTGCGGAGCCCGCGTCCGGCCGGCGCGGACGAGCCGATCGCCATCATCGGCCTGAGCGGGCGCTACCCGGACGCCCCGACCCCGGCGGCGTTCTGGGAGAACCTGCGCGCGGGCCGCGAGAGCGTCCGCGAGGTCCCCGCCGAGCGCTGGCCGCTGGACGGCTTCTACGAACCGGACCCGCAGCGGGCCGTGCAGCAGGGCGCCAGCTACAGCAAGTGGGGTGCGTTCCTCGACGACTTCGCCCGCTTCGACGCCGCGTTCTTCGGGATCGCGCCGCGCGACGCCGCCGACATGGACCCGCAGGAAAGGCTGTTCGTCGAGAGCGCGTGGTCGGTGCTGGAGGACGCGGGCTACACCCGGCAGCGCCTCGCCGAGCGGCACGGTTCGTCGGTCGGCGTCTTCGCCGGGATCACCAAGACCGGCTTCGACCGGCACCGCCCGCCGGCCACCGACGGACTGCCGCCCGCACCGCGCACGTCGTTCGGTTCGCTGGCCAACCGGGTGTCGTACCTGCTGGACCTGCGCGGCCCGAGCATGCCGATCGACACCATGTGCTCGTCGTCGCTGACCGCGATCCACGAGGCGTGCGAGCACCTGCGCCACGGCGCGTGCGAGCTGGCCGTCGCCGGCGGCGTCAACCTCTACCTGCACCCCTCCTCGTACGTCGAGCTGTGCCGCTCCCGGATGCTCGCCACCGACGGGCACTGCCGCAGCTTCGGCGCCGGCGGCGACGGGTTCCTGCCGGGCGAGGGCGTCGGCGCGGTGCTGCTGAAGCCGCTGTCCGCGGCCGAGGCCGACGGCGATCCCATCCACGCGGTGATCCTCGGCTCCGCCATCAACCACGGCGGTCGCACCAACGGTTACACCGTGCCCAACCCGCGCGCACAGGCCGCGCTGATCCGCGACGCGCTGGACCGCGCCGGCGTCTGTGCGGCCGACATCGGCTACATCGAGGCGCACGGCACCGGCACCCGGCTCGGCGACCCCGTCGAAATCGACGGCCTGACCCAGGCGTTCGGCCCCGACGCCGACGGGAGCGGCGGGTGCGCCCTCGGCTCGGTCAAGTCGAACATCGGCCACCTGGAGGCCGCTGCGGGTATCGCGGGCCTGACCAAGGCCGTACTGCAGCTGCGGCACGGCGAGTTCGTGCCCACCCTGCACGCCGAGCAGACCAACCCCGACATCGACTTCGCGGCCACCCCGTTCACCCTCCAGACCGGCGGGGCCCCCTGGCCGCGGCCCGCCGACGGCGGCCCGCGGATGGCCGGCATCTCCTCGTTCGGCGCGGGCGGCGCCAACGCCCATGTCATCGTCGCCGAGTACCAGGGCACGAAGAGCGCCCCCGCCGCGCCCGCGCGACCGGTGCTGCTGCCGCTGTCGGCCCGGACCGCCGAGGATCTGCGGGCACGGGCCCGCCAGTTGACCGATCTGCTCCGCTCCGGTTCCCCCGTGGACCTGCCCGCCGTCGCGGCCACCCTGCAGACCGGCCGCGAGGAGATGGACGAGCGGGTGTGCTTCGTCGCGAGCACCCCCGGAGAGTGGCTCGACCAGCTCGGCGCCTTTCTCGCCGCCCCCGACCCCGACCCCGACTCCGACCCCGACCCCGACTCCGCGCCCGACAGGGCCCGGGGGCCGTGGTGCCGTGGTCGCGTCAGGGCCACCCGCGAGACGCTGGCCGCCCTGGCGGAGAAGGACGAACTGCGCGAACTCGTCGACCGCTGGACCGCGTGCGGCGACTGGCACGAACTCGCCGCCTTCTGGGCCAAGGGCATGCCGCTCGACTGGACCCGCCTGCACGCCGGCGCGGACACCCCCGCACGGATCCACCTGCCCGCCTACCCCTTCGCCGGACGGCGGTTCTGGTACGGCCCGGCCGGCAGCGAGCGCCCGGCGGCGACGCCGGTGGCCGCCGCGCCCCGCCCGCCGGCGGCCCCTGCCGCCGACGTCGAGCGCATCCTGCTCGACGCGCTGGCCGACGTGCTGCAGATGCCGGTGGCCGAGATCGAGCGCCGCCGCCCCTTCGCCGACTACGGCCTGGACTCCATCCTCGGCGTGAACCTGGTCCACACGCTCAACACGGACCTCGGCACCGCACTGGAGACCACCGACCTCTTCGACCACGGCACCGTCGAGCGCCTGCACGCGTTCATCGTCGGCACCTACGGTGACGCGCCGCACGCACGGACCTTCCCGGCAGCCGACTCCCCGGTGCCGCACGACGACGCCGTCGCCGTCGTCGGGATGGCCGCCCGCTACGCCGACGCCGAGGACCCGCGCGCTCTTTGGGACCACCTGATGGCCGGCGACGACCTCGTCGAGCCGGTGTCACGCTGGGCACTCGGCCAGGACGTGACCTGCCGCTCGGGCAGCTTCGTCCGCGGCATCGACCTGTTCGACCCGGTGTTCTTCGCGATCTCCGGCGTCGAGGCCACCACCATGGACCCCCAGCAGCGCATCTTCCTCGAACAGTGCTGGAACGCCCTGGAGGACGCCGGCTACACCGGCGAACGCCTGACCCATCGCAACTGCGGTGTCTACGTGGGCTGTTACACCGGCGACTACCACGACCAGCTGGACAACCGGCCGCCGGCGCAGGCCCTGTGGGGCACCATGGGCTCGGTCGTCGCCTCCCGCATCGCCTACCACCTCGACCTCAAGGGCCCTGCCCTCACCACCGACACCTCCTGCTCCAGCTCACTCGTCTCGCTGCACCTGGCCTGCCGCGACCTGCTCTCCGGCGACGCCGACATGGCGATCGCCGGCGGGGTGTTCATCCAGACCACACCGCGGCTGTACGGGTCGGCGACGCGCGCGGGCATGCTCTCGCCCAGCGGCCGTTGCCGCAGCTTCGACGCCCGCGCCGACGGCTTCGTCCCGGGCGAGGGCGCGGGCGCGGTCGTCCTCAAACGGCTGGCCGACGCCCGGCGCGACGGCGACCACATCTACGGCGTCGTCCGCGGCTCGGGCATCAACCAGGACGGCACCACCAACGGCATCACCGCCCCCAGCGCCGCCTCACAGGAACAGCTCCTCCGCGACGTCCACGCCCGCGCCGGCATCGAGCCGGGCGGCATCCAGCTCGTCGAGGCGCACGGCACGGGCACCCAGCTCGGCGACCCGATCGAATTCCGCGCGCTCACCCGCGCGTTCGAGGGCGCCCCGGCCGGAGGCGCCGTCCTCGGATCGATCAAGACCAACATCGGGCACACGCAGTTCGCCGCCGGCATCGCGGGCGTCATCAAGGCACTCCTGGCCCTGGAACACCGGCAGATCCCGCCGTCGCTCCACTTCCAGGAGGCCAACCGGGCCGTGGTGCTCGACGGCAGCCCGTTCACCGTCGCCACCGCCGCGCAGCCCTGGACGGCGCCCGCCCGCGGCCCGCGCCGGGCGGCCGTCAGCTCGTTCGGGGCCAGCGGCACCAACGCGCACGTCGTGCTGGAGGAGCACCCGGCCCCCCGGACGACCGACGTCGGTGGGGAAGCCGGTGGGGAAGTCCGCGAGGAGCACGCCTTCCTGCTGTCGGCCCGCACACCGGCCGCCCTCCGCACGGTCGTCGACCGGCTGCTCGCCCACCTCGACCGCGAACCCGCGCTGCCCGCCGACGCCGTCGCCTACAGCCTGGCCGCGGGACGCAGCCACTTCGCGCACCGGCTGGCCGTCGTCGCCACCGGTCTGCCCGACCTCGCGGCACGCCTGCGCTCATGGCTGTCCGGCACCGCCGGTGACACGGTGCTGGCGGGGGAGACCGCCGCGGACCCCCGCCCCGTGGGCGCTGTGCGCGCCCTGGCACCGGCCGCGCTGGCCGCGGCGTACGTACGGGGCGAGGCCGACCGGTTCGGCGACAGCTTCGCGCCCGCCGCGCGCCGCCAAGTGCCGCTGCCCACCTACCCGTTCGAGCGGCAGCGCTACTGGACCGACACCGCCGACACCACTGACACCCCCGACCTCGGGGAAGGGCGGGGACTCCCGGACACGGACGAGGCCGCGTTCCGACTCCGGCTCGGCGGCGAGGAGTTCTTCCTGGCCGACCACCACGTGGGCGGCCGGGCCGTACTGCCCGGTGTGCTGTCGCTGGAGGTCGCCCGCCGCGCCGTGACCGGCGGTTCCTTCGCACCCGTGGGCCTGCGCGACGTCGTATGGCCGCAGCCGTTCCCCGTCGGGGACGGCGGCGCCGAACTCCGCGTCGACCTGGCCGGCGACACCTTCCGCGTCCTGCGCGACGGCTCGGCCGTGCACGCCCAGGGCCGGATCACCGCACCCGGCGCGCCCGCACCCGCGCCGCTGGACGACCTGCGGGCCCGCTGCGGCCGCCGCACCCTGTCACGCAGCCAGTGCCGTGCCGCCCTCGACGCCGTCGGCATCCGTCACGGAGACCGCCTGCGCGCCATCGACACCCTGGCCGTCGGCGACGGCGAGGTCCTGGCCCGGCTCGTCCTGCCCGACGGCGCCGGCGACGGAGCGTTCGCGCTGCACCCCGCGATCCTCGACAGCGCCGTCCAGGCCGTCGTCGGCCTCTACGGCGACGCGACCGGCACGCTCGGCGAACAACCCGGTGCGCCCGCACTGCCCTTCGCCCTGGACGCCGCCGACCTCTTCGCCCCCACCACCGAGCGCATGTGGGCCCACCTGCGCCACACCGAGGGCTATGCGCCCTCGGCCGACCGGGACGTGACGAAAGTGGACATCGACGTGTACGACGACAACGGGCGGCTCTCCGCGAGCCTGCGCGGCTACGCGTTCCGCCGCATGGCCGCCGCGGCCGGCGAGGCTCCGCGCGCGACGCTGCTGGCACCGGTGTGGGACGCCCTGCCCGCCGCGCCCGCCGCGCCGTGGCCCCACCCGCGCACCCGCGTCGTGCTGCTGGGCGGCACCGCCGAGGAACAGGACGGACTCCGCCGCCACTACCCGGAAGCCACCGTCCTGGACGCCCGCGCCGAGGAGCCGGCCGACCGGCTGGCCGCGCGGCTGCCCGCCGGTGTCGAGCACGTCTTCTGGCTCGCCCCGACCGGCCCCACCGGCGAGCCTGCCACCGCGCGGTACGACGCCGCGATCGCCGTTTTCCGCCTCGTCAAGGCGCTGCTGGACGGCGGCGCCGACGCCCGTGAAACGGGCCTGACCCTGGTCACCCGGCAGGCGCGCCTGCTGCCGGGCGACACCGGCGCCGACCCCTCCCACGCCGGGGTGCACGGCCTCGCCGGCACCCTGGCCAAGGAGTACCCGCACTGGCGGATCCGCGTCGCCGACGTCGCGGCGGACGCCCCGGTGCCCTGGCCTGCCCTGCTGGCCCTGCCCGCCGACCCCCGCGGCGAGGCCCTGGCCCACCGCCGTGGCGAGTGGTACCGCCTGCGCCTGCTGGAGACACACGGGCCCGGCGTGCGGCCCGCCCCGCGTGAGCCCGGCGGCGTGATCGTGGCCATCGGCGGCGCCGGCGGCATCGGCACCGTGTGGACCGAGCACATGATGCGACGTCACGGCGCCCGGGTCGTCTGGATCGGACGCCGCCCGCTGGACGCCGCCATCGCCGCCCGGCAGGAAGCCCTCGCAGCCCACGGCCCCATGCCTGACTACGTGCAGGCAGACGCGACCGACCGCGACGCCCTGCGCCGCGCATGCGAGGAGATCGTGCGGCGGCACGGCCCGGTGCGCGCGGTCCTGCACACCGCGATCGTCCTCGGCGACCAGACGCTCGCGAGGATGGACGAGGACCGGTTCCGCGCGACCTACGCCGCCAAGGCCGACATCGCCGTCAACCTCGCTGACGCCTTCGCGGGCCAACCGCTGGACTTCGTCGCGTTCTTCTCCTCCATGCAGAGCTTCTTCAAGGCCCCCGGCCAGGCCAACTACGCGGCGGGCTGCACCTTCGCCGACGCCTACGCCGAGCACCTGTCCACCCGGCTCGACTGCCCGGTCAAGGTCATGAACTGGGGGTACTGGGCCGGAGTCGGAGTCGTCACCGCCGACGGCTACCGGCAGCGCATGGCACAGCTGGGCCTGGGCTCGATCGAACCGGACGAGGGCATGGCCGCCTTCGACGCCCTGCTGGCCTCCCCGTACCCCCAACTCGCCCTCCTCAAGGCCACGGACACCCGCAGCATCGACGGCCTCCACGACTCCGACGCCCTCACACACCCGGCCGTCACCACCCCGTCCCTGATCGGCGCGCTGCGCGAGGCCCGCCCCGACCGCGGCGCCGAGATCGCGCGGCTGCGCGAACAGGCCGGCGGGCACGCCGGGGCCATGCAGGACGCGCTCGTCCGCATCACCCGGGCACTGCTGCAGTCCCTGGGCCTGTTCCGCGACGGCCGCGCGGCAACCGCCGCCGAATGGCGCGCCGTCGGCGGCATCGAGGACCGCTACCAGCGCTGGACCGAGCACACCCTCGCCGTACTCGCCGACGCGGGCCACCTGCGCCGCGACGGCGCGGACCGGTACGCGGCCCTCGACACCCGTACCGGATCCCTCGACGACGCCTGGGCCGACTGGGACCGGGCGCGACAGCCGTGGCTGGCCGACGCCGCCAAACGCCCCCAGGCGATCCTCGTCGACACGACGCTGCGCGCCCTGACCGGCATCCTCACCGGCCGCCGCCCGGCCACCGACGTGATGTTCCCCAACGCCTCGCTCGAACTCGTCGAGAGCGTCTACAAGAACAACCCCGTCGCCGACTACTTCAACGACGTGCTCGCCGACACCCTCGTCGCCCACCTCGAACGGCGGCTGGCGGACGACCCGTCCGCGCGCCTGCGCATTCTGGAGATCGGCGCCGGCACCGGCGGCACCAGCGCCACGGTCTTCCGCAGGCTGCGGCCGTGGGCCGGGCACATCGAGAAGTACAGCTACACCGACATCTCCAGGGCGTTCCTGTTGCACGCGCAGCGGGAGTACGGCGAGCTCGCCCCGTACCTGGACACCCGGCTCTTCAACGCCGAACTGCCGCTCGCCGGCCAGGAGGTGGCCGCCGGCGAGTACGACGTCGTGATCGCCACCAACGTGCTGCACGCCACCCGCAACATCCGCAGGACGCTGCGCAACGCCAAGGCCGCCGCACGCCCCAACGCCCTGCTGCTGCTCAACGAGCTCAGCGACAACATCCTCTTCAGCCACCTCACGTTCGGCCTCCTGGACGGCTGGTGGCTCTACGACGACCCGGCGCCGCGCATCCCCGGTTCTCCCGGCCTGGCGCCGGAGAGCTGGCGGCGGGTCCTCGGCGAGGTGGGCTTCCGCGGGGCGTTCGTCGCCGCCGAGGGCGCCGACGACCTCGGCCAACAGGTGATCGCCGCCGAGAGCGACGGCGCGGTCCGACAGCCGCGCCCGGACGGCGAGTCCGCCTTCCGCGGCACCCTCCCGGAGGACCGGCCGCGAGCCGCGGCGGCGGAACAGCCCGCCACGCCGCCGGCCGCCACCCCGGCCGCCGCCGACCGTGACGCACTGCTGGCGGACCTGGCCCGCGACTACTTCCGCGGCCTCGTCGCGGACACGCTGCGGCTGCCGGTCGCCGACATCCGCGCCGACGTGTCCTTCGACCGCTACGGCATCGACTCGATCCTGGTCGTCCAGCTGACGGAAGCGGTCCGCAAGGGCCTCGACAACGTCGGCAGCACGCTGTTCTTCGAAGTCCGGACGGTCGACGGCCTCGTCCGGCACTTCCTCCGCACCCAGCCCGACGCGCTCGCGGCGCTGGTCGGCCTGGGCGACGGGACGGCGGCGTCCACGGACGGGCAACTCGCGCCGCCCGAGGGGCCGAAGCCCGCGGATCAGCCGCGGCCGGCCGGTGAGCCGGAGCCGGCCGTGGTGCCGGAGCCGGCCAGGTCGCCCCGCGCCGAGCACGGCACGGCCATCGCGATCGTCGGCATGGCGGGCCGCTACCCCGGCGCACCCGATCTGGACACCTTCTGGGAGAACCTGCTCGACGGCCGGGACAGCATCACCGAGATCCCGGCCGGGCGCTGGGACCACAGCCGCTACTACGACGCGCGCCGCGGCGTGCCCGGCAGGACCTACAGCAAGTGGGGCGGCTTCCTCGACGGGGTGGACGAGTTCGACCCGCTGTTCTTCGGCATCGCGCCGAAGGCCGCGTCCACGATGGACCCGCAGGAGCGGCTGTTCCTGCAGTGCGCCCACACCACGCTGGAGGACGCCGGCTACACGCGTGACGCCCTGCGTGCCGCCGCCCGCGCCCGAGTGGCCGAAGACGCCGGCGACATCGGGGTGTTCGTCGGCGCGATGTACTCCGAGTACCAGCTCCACGGCGCCGAACACAGCGTGCGCGGTGAGCCGGTCGTCGTGCCGGGGAGCCTGGCGTCCATCGCCAACCGCGTCTCGTACTTCCTCGACGCGAGCGGCCCCAGCGCCACCGTCGACACCATGTGCGCCTCGGCGCTGTCCGCGATCCACCTCGCCTGCGCCGCCCTGCAGCGGGGGGAGTGCGGCGTCGCGCTGGCCGGCGGGGTCAACCTGTCGGTTCATCCCGGCAAGTACCTGATGATCGGCGAGGGACAGTTCGCCTCCAGCGACGGCCGCTGCCGCAGCTTCGGCGAGGGCGGCGACGGCTACGTGCCCGGCGAGGGCGTCGGCGCGGTGCTGCTGCGCCCGCTCGCCGACGCCGTCGCCGACGGCGACCGCATCCTCGGCGTGATCCGCGGCACCGCCGTGAACCACGGCGGGCACACGCACGGATTCACCGTGCCGAACCCGCTCGCGCAGGCGGCGGTCATCCGCAGCGCCTGGCGCCGGGCCGGAGTCGACCCCCGCGACATCGGCTGCATCGAGGCGCACGGCACCGGCACCGCACTGGGCGACCCGATCGAGATCGCCGGACTGAACGCCGCCTTCGCCGAGTTCACCGACGCGCGGAACTTCTGCGCCATCGGCTCGGCGAAGTCGAACATCGGCCACCTGGAGTCCGCGGCGGGTATCGCGGGCCTGGCCAAGCTGCTGCTGCAGATGCGGCACGGCACGCTCGTACCGTCCCTGCACGCCGAACGCGTCAATCCGAACATCGACTTCGCCGACAGCCCCTTCGTCCTCCAGCGGGAGGCCGCGCCCTGGCCGAGGACCGGCGGACGCCCGCGCCTCGGCGGCCTCTCCTCGTTCGGCGCGGGAGGCTCCAACGCCCACCTCGTGGTCGAGGAGTTCATCGACGAGCACGCCGGGAGTGACCGCGCGCCCGAGGCGCCCGCGCACCGTGGCGAACCCGTCGTCGTGGTGCTGTCCGCGTTCGACGGAGAGCGCCTGCGCGAGGCGGCCGGCCGGTTGCGCGACACCCTGCGGACGGAGCGGTTCGGCAGCGCGGACCTGCCCGACATCGCCTACACGCTGCAGGTCGGCCGCGAGGCGATGGCCGCACGGTTCGCGGCGGTCGTCAGCACGCTTCCCGCCCTGGTGGACGCGCTGGACGCCTGCGCGCTCGGCCGCGGGCTGCCCGCCGGCGCGTACCTCGACACCGGCGGCGAACGGGCCGGCGCGGTCCAGGACTTCCTCACCGACGAGGACTTCCAGGAGACGGTCGGGCGCTGGGCACGGCGCGGAAAGCCGGCGCCCCTGGCCGAGGCATGGACCAGCGGCCTGACGGTCGACTGGGCCCGCCTGTACGACGAGGGACCGAAGCCGCGCAAGGTCCCACTGCCCGGCTACCCGTTCGCCCGGGAGCGCTACTGGTACACCGACGGACTGCCCGAACTCCCGCAACTCCCCGCAATCCCCGCCACGTTCGGCGACACCGCACCGCAGCCCGCCGCCCCGCAGCCTGCAGCGGAGACCGCGCCCGCGACGACGCCCGCCCCACCTGCACCGCCCGCGCGGCCGGCCCACTCCTACGAGCTGCCGGCCGGCGACCTCACCCTGCACCCCGTCTGGGAACCCGTCCGGCTGCTGCGCGGCAGCCCCTACCCGTCCGCGGCCTCCCGCGTGGTGGCGATCGGCCTCGAACCGGAGGTCCTCACGGAGCTGACCGACCACCGCCCGCAGACCGCGGTGCTGGACACCGCGGCGTCCTCCGCCGAAGAGGTACGGGACCAACTCGCCGCCCTGGGCGACTTCGACCACGTCGTCATGCGGTTCCCGACCGGGGCCGCCGCCCAGGACGCCGAGGCTCAGATCGGCACGCAGCGCGCGGCGATCCGCCGGATGTTCCGCGTCCTGAAGGCACTGGCCCTCACCCGGGACGAACAGCGGCTCGGACTCACCCTCCTGACCAGCGGCGCGTTCGACGCGGGCGGCTCCGGGACCGCCGACCCGGCGCAGGCGAGCCTGCACGGCCTGCTCGGCGGCCTGGCCAAGGAACAGCCGCACTGGCGGATCCGCGCGGTCGACCTGGCCGACGGCGAACCGTTCGCCGCCGACGAGGTCTTCGCGCTGCCCGCCGACCGCCGCGCACACCCGCTCGCCCGCCGCGGCGGACAGTGGCTGCGCCGCCAGCTGCTGCCGGTGGACGCCACCCCGCCGCCCGCCGAGCCGGTGCTGCGCCGCGACGGCGTCTACGTGCTGATCGGCGGCGCGGGCGACCTCGGCGTACTGCTCAGCGAGTACCTCGTACGGCACCACCACGCACACGTCGTATGGGTCGGCCGCCGCGCCGAGGACGACGACATCCGGGCCAGGGCGGCCCGGGCCGCGGCGGGCGGGCGGACCCCCGTCTACCTGTCCGCCGACGCCTCCGACCCCGGCGCGCTCGCCCGCATGCGGGACGAGGTCGTCCGCCGCCACGGCCGCATCGACGGCGTGGTGCACCTGGCGATGGTGTTCAGCCACACGCCGCTCGCCCGGATGACCGAGCAGGAACTGGAGGCCACCCTCGCGGCCAAGGTCGACCCGTGCGTGCACTTCGCCGACGTCTTCGCCGGCCACCGCCTGGACTTCGTCCTCCTGATCTCCTCGCTGGTGAGCTTCATCCGCAACTCCCACCAGGCGCACTACTCGGCGGCCTGCGCCTTCGAGGACGCGCACGCCGCCGCCCTGCGCGAGGCGCTGGACTGCCGGGTCAAGGTCGTCAACTGGGGCTACTGGGGCAACGTCCCCGACGAGTTGCTGCGCGACGTGACGTCCATGGGACTGGCGCCGATCGACCCGGCCACGGCGATGGGCGCACTGGAGCGCCTGCTGGCCGGACCGCTCCACCAGATCGGCTTCATGCGCCTCGGCCGTCCGCTGCCCGTCGAAGGGGTGCTCACCGCGGAGACGCTGACCCCGCAGGCGCACGGCGCGGCGGCCCGCGACGGCGCCGCGGCCCTCGCCCTGCCCACCGACCTGGCCGCCTACCACGCGGGCCCGGTCCCGGGCGAGATCGACGCCTGCCTGCTCCGCCGCCTGGCCGCCGAACTGCGCCGGGCGGGACTGGAGGAGCCGCGCCACGGCATCTCCCGGTGGACGGAACAGCAGGGCGTCGACGCACGGTTCGACGGCTGGCTCGCGGCCACCCTGCGCACGCTCGCCGAGCACGGAATGATCGACGATCAGGGCCGCTGGAGCACCGGCAGCCCGACCGCCCGGGACGCCGCTGCCTGCCGCGCCGACTGGGCCGCGCGGACGCCCCGTTGGGCCGCCGCCAACCCCGATCTGCGCGCACCGCTGCACCTGCTGGACCAGACGCTGCCCGCGCTCGCCGACATCCTGCGCGGCCGGGTGCGCGCCACCGACGTGCTGTTCCCCCAGGGGGAGTTCTCCCTCGTCGAAGGCGTCTACCGCGACAACCGCGTGGCCGCGCACTTCAACGCCGTCCTCGCCGAACACGTGGCGGCGTTCCTGCGCGCACGCCGGGACGCCGAACCGGGCGCCCGCCTGCGCGTACTGGAGATCGGCGCGGGGACCGGCGGAACCACGGGCCCGGTGCTCGAACGCCTCGCCCGCGAGGGGCTCGCCCTGGCCGAGTACTGCTTCACCGACCTGTCCCCGGCCTTCCTGCAGAACGCCCAGGACACCTTCGGACCGGGCCGCGACCACCTCACGTACCGCATCTTCGACGCGGCCCGGCCCCCGCACGACCAGGGGCTCGACACCGGCGCCTTCGACGTCGTCATCGCCGCCAACGTGCTGCACGCCACCGACAACATCCGCCCTGCCGTGCGGCACGCCAAGGCGCTGCTGCGCGGCAACGGAATGCTGGCCCTCAACGAGATCAGCAGTTTCTACCTCGTCAACCACCTCACCTTCGGCCTGCTCGACGGCTGGTGGCTCCACGACGACGCCGAACTGCGGGTGCCCGGCAGTCCCGCACTGTCGCCGGCGGCCTGGCAACTCGTACTGGAGCAGGAGGGCTTCACCGGCATCCGCCACCCCGCGCGAGACGCCCTGGCGCTCGGACAGCAGGTCGTCGTGGCTCACAGCGACGGTCTCGCCCGCAGCCCGCGCCTGCCCTCCGGAACGGCCGAGGTGAGCAGCCCGCCGGCCCGGCCGGCTCAGCCGTCGACGGCGGCGGCTGCGGCCCCCGCGTCCGCTGCGGCCCGGACCGTCCTGGACGTGGTCCTCGCCGAACTCGCCGACGCGCTGCGCATGCCCGCCGAACGGATCGGCCCGGACCGGGCGTTCGCCGACTACGGCCTCGACTCCATCGTCGGCGTCCGGTTCGTCCAGCGCCTGAACCAGCAGCTCGGGACCGACCTGCCGACCACCGTCATCTTCGACCACCGCAGCGTGACGCAGCTCGCCGCCCACATCGTCGAGAGCCACCGGCCGCAACTGGTCGCCCCGGCGGCACCGGCACCCGCCGCAGCGGCACCGGTGCCCGCACCGGATGTCGCCGGAGCACCGCCGCGCCCCGAAGGCCGCGAACCCATCGCCATCGTCGGGATCAGCGGCCGCTTCGCGCAGTCGGACGACACCGACGCCCTCTGGCAGCACCTCGCCGCCGGCCGCGACCTCGTCGGCCCGGTCGAACGGTGGGATCTCTCCGGCTACAGCCAGGACGAACTCTCCTGCCGGGCGGGCAGCTTCCTCGACGACATCGACCGGTTCGACGCCCGCTTCTTCAACCTGACCGGCCTCGAAGCCACCTACACCGACCCCCAGCAGCGGCTGTTCCTCGAACAGGCGTGGACGGCCATCGAGAACGCCGGCTACGCGGGCTCCTCCCTGGACGGCCGCCGGTGCGGCGTCTACGTCGGCTGCACCGGTGGCGACTACCCCCAGTGGTTCGAGGACGCGCCGCCCGCACAGGCGGCATGGGGCACCGCGCCCTCGGTCGTACCGGCGCGCATCGCCTACCACCTGAACCTCCAGGGCCCCGCCATCGCGGTCGACACGGCCTGCTCCAGCTCACTGGTCGCCCTCCACCTCGCCTGCCAGGGCCTGTGGAGCGGCGAAACCGACATGGCCCTCGCCGGAGGCGTCAGCGTCCAGACCACCCCCGACACCTACCTGGCGGCCGGCCGCGGCGGGATGCTCTCGCCCACCGGCAAGTGCCACACCTTCGACGCCGCCGCCGACGGATTCGTCCCCGGCGAGGGCGTGGGTGTCGTGGTGCTCCGCCGCCTGTCGGACGCACTGGCCGACGGCGACCACATCCACGCCGTGATCCGCGGCTCCGCCGTCAACCAGGACGGGGCGACCAACGGCATCACCGCACCCAGCGCCGTGTCGCAGGAGCGCCTGATCCGCCAGGTGCACACCGAATTCGGCATCGACCCGGCGGAGATCGGCATGGTCGAGGCGCACGGCACCGGCACCCAGCTCGGCGACCCCATCGAATGCCGGGCGCTGGTCGCCGCGTTCGGCACGGCCGGCGGCAGCGACACCTGCGCACTCGGCTCGATCAAGACGAACCTCGGCCACACCACCTCCGCCGCGGGCGTCGCGAGCCTGCTCAAGGTCGTGCTCTCCCTGCGCCACGGCCAGATCCCGCCGTCCCTCCACCACTACGAGACCAACCCCGCGATCCGACTCACCGAAAGTCCCTTCCACGTGAACACCACGCTGCGGCCGTGGCAGCCCAACGGCCAGGGCAGGCGCGTCGCGGCCCTGAGCGCGTTCGGCTTCAGCGGCACCAACGGCCATATGGTCGTGGAGAACGCTCCGGACCGTGACGGGCGCCGGGCGGCGGAGGGCGAGCTGCTGTTCGTCCTGTCCGCCCAGCAGCCCGAGGCGCTGCGCCGCCGCGCCGAGGACCTGCTCGCGTACCTGCGCCGCGCACCCGACGCCGCGCTGACCGACGTCAGCTACACCCTGGCGGCCGGCCGCGACCACTTCACCCACCGCGCGGCATTCGTCGCCGCCGACCGCGACACGCTCGCATTCCGGCTGGAGGGATGGCTGGCCGACGGGCGGAGCGAGACCGCGGGTGGGCGCGGCGACACCGCACCGGAGCGCGCCCGGGCCCGGTACCTCAACGGCGAACAGGTCGACTTCGCGCCGCTGTTCGCCGGTCTCGACGTGCGCCGCACGCCGCTGCCCAGCTACCCGTTCCAGCGCAAGAGCTACTGGCCGACGGCCGCCGCCCCGAGCCGGCGCCACCGGTCTCCGGAGGCCGCGAACGGCCCTGCCGCCGCCCCGTCACCCGAGCCGGCCCGGCCGGCCCCCGCGCCTCCGGCGCCGGACAGCGACGAGGCGACCGTGCGGTACCTGGCCGGCGACCTCCTGCTGGCCGAACTCTCCCGTGTGCTCATGATGGAGCCCGACGAGATCGACCCGCAGGCGTCCTTCTCCGACTACGGCGTGGACTCGATCCTCAGCGTCAAGCTCGTCGCGGCGGTGAACAACGCCCTCGACGTCGACCTGCCGAGCACCGCACTGTTCGAGCACAGCTCGCTCGACCGGCTGACGGACCACCTGGTCACCCGGTACGGGGCACAGGTGCGGTCCTGCGGTGCGCTGCGCGCCCCGCAGGCCGAGGCCGGAGCGGCCCCGGCGCGGGATGACCACGGGCACGCCGCCGCCGAGGCTCAGCCCGCCGCCCCTGTCGCCTCCGCCGGAACTCCCGTTGCTGCCCCAGCTGTTCCTGCCGTCCCCGTCGAGGCCCCCGATGCCCCTGCGGCCCCTGCGGACGGCCCGGCCGACGACGGCATCGCCGTGGTGGGCATCGCCGCCCGCTTCGCGCAGTCGCCCGATGCCGCCGCCCTGTGGGCGCACCTCGCCGCGGGCGACGACCTGGTGGGCGAGGTCACCCGCTGGGACATGGAAAAGGAGCTGGGCGCGGACGCCCCGCGCCAGTTCGGCAGCTTCGTCGACGACATCGAGCGCTTCGACGCCTGGTTCTTCCGCATGTCCGGCAAGGAGGCCACCTACACCGACCCGCAGCAGCGGATCTTCCTGGAGGAGTGCTGGCACGCCCTGGAGGATGCGGGATACGCCGGTGAACGGCTCGACGGCCGCGGCTGCGGCGTCTACGTCGGCGGCTCGCCCAGCGACTACCAGCAGCTGATCGGCGACGACGCGCCACCGCAGACACTGTGGGGCAACATCTCCTCGGTCATCGCCTCGCGGATCTCCTACTTCCTCGACCTGCAGGGGGCCGCGCTGTCGGTCGACACGGCCTGCTCCAGTTCGCTGGTGGCCGTTCACCAGGCATGCCAGGACCTCCGCCTGGGCAACACGTCCATGGCGCTGGCGGGCGGAGTCTTCGTCCAGTCCACGCCGATCTTCTACCGGTCCGCCGTACGGGCCAACATGCTGTCCGCCCACGGGCGTTGCCACACCTTCGACGAGCGCGCCGACGGCTTCGTGCCGGGGGAGGGCGCCGGCGTGGTCGTGCTCAAGAGGCTCGCCGACGCGCTGCGCGACGGCGACCAGGTCTACGGCGTGATCCGCGGCTCCGGCATGAACCAGGACGGCACCACCAACGGGCTCACCGCACCCAGCGCCGGATCGCAGGAACGCCTCCTGCGCGGCGTCCACGAGCGTGCCGGCGTCGACCCCGCCGGAATCCAGCTGATCGAGGCGCACGGGACCGGCACGCCGCTGGGCGACCCCATCGAATTCGCGGCCCTGCGCGCCGCGTTCGCAGACGCGCCCGAGGGCGGCTGCGCCCTGGGGTCCGTCAAGACCAACCTGGGGCACACCCAGTTCGCCGCCGGCGTGGCCGGCGTCATCAAGGTGCTGCTGGCGCTCAGGAACGAGCAACTGCCCCCGTCGCTGCACTTCCAGCGGGTCAACCCGGCGATCACGCTGGAGGGCAGCCCCTTCTACGTCAACACCGCACTGCGCCCGTGGCCCGCCCCCGCCGACGGTCCGCGCCGCGCCGGCGTCAGCTCGTTCGGCGCCGCGGGCACCAACGCGCACGCACTGATCGAACAGGCCCCCGCCGTGCGGACCGCCGGGCACCGGCCGCGGCAGGGCTGGCTGATCGTCCTGTCGGCACAGGACGCCGCCGGCCGCCGCGCCCAGGCCGAGCGGCTGCTGGCCCACTTCCTCGCCCACGAGGACCTGGACCTGGGCGAGGTGGCCTACACGCTGGCCACCGGCCGCCGCCACTGCAGCCACCGCTGGGCGTGCGTGGCCACCGACCGCGAGCAACTCGTCGCCGCCCTGCGGACCTGGCTGCGCGACGGCCGGGCCGAGGACGTCGTCACCGGCGAGGCGCCCGACGGGCACCGCCGCCAGGACCCCGCCGTGCAGGCCCGCGCCGGCCGCCTGATGGCCGAGCCCGACGGTCACGACGGCCTCACCGAGCTGGCCGGGCTCTTCGCCCGGGGCCAGGACCTGCGATTCGCCGCGCTCTTCGACGACGGCGGCTTCCGCATCGTGTCCCTTCCGGCGTACCCGTTCGCGGGCGAGCGCTACTGGATCGGATCGCGTCCGGCGGCCCCCGCCGCGACCCCGGCCCCCGTCGCGGCCCCGTCGCCGCTGAAAGGCCGCCGGCTGACCGGTGATCCCGGCTCGCCGTCCTTCGCCGTCGAGTTGACCGGCCGCGAGTTCTTCCTCGACGACCACCGGGTGCGCAACACACCGGTGCTCCCCGGCGTCGCCTACCTGGAGCTGGCGTACGCGGCGGCCCGGGCCGAGGGCGTCGACCCCGCCAACGCCCGCCTGCGCAACGTGGTCTGGTCGCGCCCCGCACGGATCACCGAGCCGACCCCCGTCGAGATCGCGCTGCGGCCGTGCGGGGACGGCGCCTTCACCTACGAGATCACCACCGCGTCCGACGGCGAACCGCCCGTGGTCCACGGGCAGGGACGCATCGAACGGTGCGCGGCGCCGGCACCCGCACGCCTGGACATCGCCGCGCTGCGCACCCGGTGCGACCTGCGCACGGTGGAACACGAGGACTGCTACCGGCTCTTCGACCGCATGGGCATCGGCTACGGCCCGGCCATGCGGGGCGTCCGGCGGATCCACGTCGGCACCGGATTGGCCGTCGCCCGCCTGAGCCTGCCGCAGGCCGCCCGGGACGGCGCCGACTGGGACCTGCACCCCTCGATGCTCGACGCCGCCGTACAGGCCACCCTGGGCCTGTCGCTGGCCGAGGACACCGACAGCGTGGCGGCGGCACTGCCCTTCGTCCTGGAGGAGGTGCAGCTGCTCGCGCCCGGCCCGGACCACGGGTGGGCGGTGGTGCGGCCCGCGGCGGGCGACCACGGCGGAGCCGTGCGCCGCATCGACATCGAACTGTGCGGCGACGACGGCGAGGTGTGCGTACGCCTGCGCGGGTTCACCGCACGCATCCTGTCCACCGGTGACGATCCCGCCGGAAGGGAGAACACAGGGGACGCGACGCTCACCCTGATGCGCGCCGGCTGGCGCCCGGCCGAGCCCACCCGGACCTCGCCGCCCCCGGTGCGGCACGAGGTGCTGCTCGGCGGACTCGCCGGCACCGACCCCGCAGCGGTCCGGGACGGGCTCGGTGTCCCCTGCACCGCACTGCCCGCCGAAGGAGACCTGGCCCGCCGCTTCACCCGCCAGGCCGAGACGGTGCTGGCCCGGCTCCGGCAACTCGTCCCGGCCACCCGCGACGGCCGGGTCCTGCTCCAGGTGGTCGTCCCCGCCGACGGCGAGAACCGGGTCCTCGCGGGCCTGGGCGGCCTGCTGCGCACGGCCCGCATGGAGCACCCCGGGCTGCTGGCCCAACTCGTCGAGGTGGAGACGCCCGTCGACACCGCGGCGCTGTGCGAGCGGCTGCGCCAGGACGCGGCGAGCGCCGACGACGTGGCCGTGCGGTACTCCGGCGGCCGGCGCGAGGTGCCGCAGTGGACGGCCGTCGACGACGCCCCGCCGGCCCGCCCATGGAAGGCCGGCGGCGTCTACCTCCTCACCGGGGGAGCCGGCGGGCTCGGCGCACTGTTCGCCCGCGAGATCGCCCGGCAGGCGCCCGGCGCCACCCTCGTGCTCTGCGGGCGCTCGCCGGAAGGCCCCGCGCAGCGTGAACTCCTGGGCGAACTACGCGGCTTGGGAGCCTCCGCCACCTACCGGGTGCTGGACGTCGCCCGGCGCGACGCCGTGACCGCCTGCGTGCGCACCGTCGTCGCCGAGCACGGCCGCCTCGACGGCGTCGTGCACACCGCCGGCGTGGTGCGCGACGGCTACCTGGCCCGTAAGACCGCCGAAGAGCTGCGGGAGGTCCTCGCCGCCAAGGTCGCCGGCTTCGTCCACCTCGACGAGGCCACCGCCGCCCTCGACCTGGACTGCTTCATCGGATTCTCCTCCCTGTCGGCCTACGGCAACCAGGGCCAGGGCGACTACGCGGCCGCCAACGCCTTCATGGACGCCTACGCCGGCCTCCGCCACGAGCGGGTGGCCGGGGGCGAGCGCCACGGCCGCACCCTGGTCGTCGGCTGGCCCCTGTGGGCCGACGGCGGCATGACGGTCGACGCCGCCACCGAACGCCGCCTGCACGACAGTGTCGGCATGGTGCCGATGCGCGCGCCGCACGGTGTGGAGGCGCTGGTACGCGCCTATGGCACCGGCGACCCGCACGTCCTGGCCGTCTTCGGCGACCGCGCCCGCATCGACGCCACCCTCCTGGCCGCCCCGGAGCCCACCGGCACCGCACCGGCGGTGACCGCACCCGACCGCGCAGACCTGCACGCGAAGGTCCTCGGCCGGGCCATCGGCCACGCCTCCGCCGTGCTGCGCGTGCCGGCGGCGGAGTTCGACGGCGCGGTGGAACTGAGCGAGTACGGGTTCGACCCGGTCTCGCTCACCGCGTTCGCCGCCCGCCTCACCACGGAGTTCGGGCTCCCGCCCGAGCCCAAGCCCTTCCCCGAACACCTCACCCTGGGAGAGGTCGTGGACCATCTGCTCGACAACCACCCCGATCGCTTCGGGACGGTCCCGCCGGCTCCTGCGCCCGAGCGCGCCGCCGGCCCCGAAAGCGGCGCCGCGCCGGTCGCGGCGGCCGACCGGGAGCAGCGGCACCGGGCACTGCTCAAGAAGCTGATCGCCCGTGTGTCCACCCTGCTGGACGTGCCCGCCGAGCGGATCACCGGCACGGCCGAGATGACCCGCTACGGTTTCGACTCCCTCTCGTTCATCGGCTTCGCCAATGAACTCAACGCCGAGTTCGGGCTCTCGCTGGCACCGACCCTGTTCTTCGAGAACCCCACCCTCGACGGGGTCGTCGACCACCTCCTCGACCACCACGCCGACCGCGTCGCCGCCACCGCGGGGCGGCCGAACGCACCGCGCGCCGCGGTCCCGGCCGCCCTGGAGCCCGCCGCAGCCGTCACCGCCAACTCCCGTACGGGCGCGCCCGGGAACGAGCCGATCGCCGTCATCGGCATCAGCGGCCGCTTCCCGATGGCCGACGACCTCGACGCGTTCTGGGAGAACCTCAGCGAGGGCCGCGACTGCACCCGTGAGGTCCCCGCGGACCGCTGGGACTGGCGCGCCCACTACGGCGACCCCCTCAAGGAGCCCAACACCTCCCACGTGACCTCCGGTGGATTCATGGACGGCGTCGGCGACTTCGACCCGCTGTTCTTCGACATCTCACCCAAGGAAGCGGAGCTGATGGACCCGCAGCAGCGGCTCCTGATGCTGTACGTGTGGAAGGCGCTGGAGGACGCCGGGTACGCGGCGGGCGCCCTCGCCGGCTCCAACACGGCCCTGATCGCCGGCACCACCAGCACCGGCTACAGCACCCTCGTCACCCGGTACTCGCCGGTGATCGAGGGATACGACATCACCGGCGCGGCCCCCTCGATGGGCCCGAACCGGATGAGCTACTTCCTCGACCTGCACGGTCCGAGCGAGCCCGTCGACACGGCCTGTTCGAGTGCGCTCGTCGCGCTGCACCGTGCCGTCCAGGCCATCCGCGACGGCCAGTCGGACATGGCCATCGCCGGCGGCGTCAACACCATGGTCAGCGTCGACGGGCACATCAGCATCTCCAAGGCGGGCATGCTGAGCCCCGAGGGCCGGTGCAAGACCTTCTCGGAGGGGGCGGACGGCTATGCCCGTGGTGAGGGTGTGGGCATGCTGGTGCTCAAGAGCCTGTCGGCGGCCGAGCGGGACGGCGACCACATCTACGGTCTGATCCGCTCGACGGCCGAGAACCACGGTGGCCGGGGCAGCTCCCTGACCGCGCCCAACCCCAAGGCCCAGGCCGCCCTGTTGCGGGAGGCATACGGGAAGGCGGGGATCGACCCGCGGACGGTCGGCTACATCGAGGCCCACGGCACCGGCACCAAGCTCGGAGACCCGGTCGAGATCAACGGGCTCAAGGCGGCCTTCCGGGAGCTGTACGAGGAGCAGGGCGCGGTGGTGGAGGAGGCGCACTGCGGCGTCGGTTCGGTGAAGACGAACATAGGTCACCTCGAACTGGCGGCGGGTGTCGCGGGTGTGATCAAGGTGCTGTTGCAGATGCGGCACCGCACGCTGGTCAAGAGCCTGCACTGCGAGACCGTCAACCCCTACATCGACCTGGGCGGCAGCCCGTTCCACCTCGTACGCGAGCGCCAGCCCTGGCCGGCGTTGCACGACGCGGAAGGCCGTGAGCTGCCGCGCCGGGCCGGGGTGAGTTCCTTCGGCTTCGGCGGCGTCAACGCCCATGTCGTCCTTGAGGAATACGTGCCGCACACCGCCCCCGAGCCGGACCGGGCGCCCGCCGCACCGGTCCCCGTCGTCCTGTCGGCGAACCACCCCGACGTGCTGTGCGAACTCGCCGCCCGCTGGGTGGACGTCCTGCGCCGCGGCGACTACGACGACACCGACATGGTGGCGATCGCCCACACCACTCAGACCGGACGCACGCCCATGACCGAGCGCCTCGCATGCCTGGTCCGCACGACAGACGAACTGCGGGAGGCGCTGGAGTCCTGGCTGCGCGGCGAGCCCGCGGCCGACGTCTTCCGCGGCACGGTCCCACGCGGCGTCGATCTGCCGGACGCACCCGCCGGGTTCGGCCCGCGGGACGACCACGCCACCGCGGGCCGGCAGGACTGGGCCCGCCTGCTTCAGGCATGGGTGAACGGCGCCCCCTTCGACTGGGACCGCCTCCACAAGGGACGCCGCCCGCGCCGGATCGCCCTGCCGACCTACCCGTTCCGCCTCCGGCGCTACTGGGTCGACACCACACGCCCCGCGAACGGCACGCAACCGGCGGCACTGCACCCGCTGGTGCACACGAACACGTCGGACCTCAACGAACACCGCTACACCTCGCACTTCACCGGCCGCGAGTTCTTCCTGACCGACCACCGCGTGCGAACCCGGGTGCGGGAGACGGTCGCCGGCTGGCGACCCGGCCTCCGGCCCACCGCCTCCGACAGCGCCGCGGACGCCGTGCCGGTGCTGCCGGCAGTGGCCTACCTGGAGATGGCGCGCGCGGCCGCGGTCCAGGCGGCCGGCGGCGACGAACGCGCCTGGTCGCTGAAGCTGGCCTCCTGGCTGCGCCCGCTCACCGTCGAGAAGGCGACCGATGTGCACACCGCGCTGACCACCCGGGCCGACGGCGGCCTCAACTACGAGGTGTACACGGTGGACGAGGACGGCGAACGTGTCGCCTTCGGCCGCGGCCAGCTGCGGCGCGCCACCGAAGCCCCTGCCGAGCGGCTCGACCTCGCGGCCCTGCGCGCGCAGTGCGACGGCCCCGTGCTCGACGCCGCGAGCTGCTACGCGCGCTTCACCGGCATCGGCATGGCCTACGGCCCGGCGCTGCGCGGCATCGAGCGCCTGCACGCCGGGTCGCGGCAGTCGGTGGTGCGGCTGAAGCTGCCCGCCGCCGCGTCCCGCGACGACGGCTGCGTACTCAACCCGGGCATGCTCGACGCCGCTCTGCAAGCCACGGTCGGCCTCTTCCTCGACGACCCCGGCACGCCGCGCACGGCACTGCCGTTCGCCCTGGGCGAGTTGGAGGTGCTGCGGGCGGTCCCGCGCACCGGCTGGGGTGTCGTCCGCTTCGCCGAGGACGACCACGGGGGCGCGGTGCGCCGCCTCGACCTCGACCTCTGCGACGACGACGGCGAGGTGTGCGTACGCGTCCGCGGCTTCAGCGTCCGCACACTCGGCGGCAGCGAGCCCACCGGTGACGGCGAGCCCACCCCGCTCGCCGCACCCGCCCCCGAGCCGTCGTCGGGGGCCGACGACGCCCACCTGCTGGACCTGATCGAAGCCATTGGCCGACGCGAGTTGAGCGCGGATGAATTCAAGAGGAGCCTGGCATGAGCACCACCCGCATCACATCCCTGGACGACCTGCACCGGCTCATTCGCGAGGGACAGGTGGGGCAGGACGAAGCGCTCCGCCTGCTCCGCGACTGGAAGCAGGCACAGGCACAGGAGCAGACACCGTCGCAGGAGCAGACACCGGCGCAAGCCGCACGGCCGGCTGACATCGCCGACACCGAGGACCTGACCGAACGGGTCTGCGCCGTCGTGGTGGAGAAGGTCTGCGAGCTGCTGAAGGTCACCACGGCCGACCTGGACGTGAACGTCGAACTCAGCGAGTACGGGCTCGACTCCCTCGTCATCACCCAGCTGGTGAACATGGTGAACGACTCCCTCGGCCTGGAGCTCGTGCCCACCGTGCTGTTCGAGCACCCGACGATCCGTGCCTTCGGCACCCACCTGACCGACGAGTACGGACCCGCGCTGGCCACCCGCCTGGGGCTGTGGTCGCCCGGCGCCGCCGCGGAGCCCCGGTCCGTCGGACCCGTTGGCATGCCTGTGCCGCCCGCGACCGTCCCCGCATCGGCGGCGGTACCCGACCCCGCGCCGGCCGACCGGCGGGACGACCCCATCGCGGTGGTGGGCATGAGCGGCCGGTTCCCCCAGGCCGAGGACCTCGACGCCTTCTGGCGGAACCTGCGCGACGGCCGTGACTGCATCGCGGAAGTCCCCGCCGACCGGTGGGACTGGCGCGCCCTCTTCGGCGACCCCCTCCAGGAACCGGGCCGCACCAACGTGAAGTGGGGCGGCTTCATGGACGGCGTCGCCGACTTCGATCCGCTGTTCTTCGGCATCGCTCCGCGGGACGCCGTCCATATGGACCCGCAGCAGCGCCTGCTGATGCTGTACGTGTGGAAGGCGCTGGAGGACGCCGGCTACGCCGCCGACTCCCTGGCCGGGAGCAGCCTCGGCCTGTTCGTCGGCACCGGCGACACCGGCTACGGCCTGCTCTCCGAGCGCAGCACCGGCCGCGGCGGGAGCGTCACGCCCACCGGCAGTGTCCCCTCCGTCGGCCCGAACCGGATGAGCTACTTCCTGGACGTGCACGGTCCGAGCGAGCCCGTCGAGACCGCCTGTTCGAGTTCCCTGGTCGCCATGCACCGCGGCGTCGTCTCGATCGAACGCGGCGAGTGCGACATGGCCGTCGTCGGCGGCGTCAACACCATGGTGATCCCCGACGGCCATGTCAGCTTCGGCAAGTCCGGCATGCTGAGCCCCGAGGGCCGGTGCAAGACCTTCTCGGAGGGGGCGGACGGCTATGCCCGTGGTGAGGGTGTGGGCATGCTGGTGCTCAAGAGCCTGTCGGCGGCCGAGCGGGACGGCGATCACATCTACGGTCTGATCCGCTCGACGGCCGAGAACCACGGCGGCCGGGGCAGCTCCCTGACCGCGCCCAACCCCAAGGCCCAGGCCGCGCTGATCCGGCGCGCCTACCGCACCGCGGGCATCGACCCGCGGACGGTCGGCTACATCGAGGCCCACGGCACCGGCACCAAGCTCGGCGACCCGATCGAGATCGACGGGCTCAAGGCGGCCTTCCGGGAGCTGTACGAGGAGCAGGGCGCGGTGGTGGAGGAGGCGCACTGCGGCGTCGGTTCGGTGAAGACGAACATCGGTCATCTCGAACTGGCGGCGGGTGTCGCGGGTGTGATCAAGGTGCTGTTGCAGATGCGGCACCGCACGCTGGTCAAGAGCCTGCACTGCGAGACCGTCAACCCCTACATCGACCTGGGCGGCAGCCCGTTCCACCTCGTACGCGAGCGCCAGCCCTGGCCGGCGTTGCACGACGCGGAAGGCCGTGAGCTGCCGCGCCGGGCCGGGGTGAGTTCCTTCGGCTTCGGCGGCGTCAACGCCCATGTCGTCCTTGAGGAATACGTGCCGCGCACCGTACCGCCGGTGAGCACACCGGGCCCGGTGGCCGTCGTCCTGTCGGCCCCGGAGCCCGAGACGCTGCGGGCCCGGGCCCGGCAGCTGTCCGACTGGATCGCCTCGGGCAGGGTCGGCGAGTCCGACCTGCCGGACCTCGCCCACACCCTTCAGGTGGGCCGCGTCGCGATGGAGGAGCGCCTAGCCTTCCTGACCCCCTCGCTCGCCGACCTGCGCGAGCGGCTGGACGCCTTCCTCGACGGCGGCAGCGCACCGGGCCTGCACACCGGGCGGGCGCAGCGCCAGGCACCGTGGAACGAACTCGCCGGCGACGACGACATCGCCCTCGCCATCGACAGCTGGATAGCCAAGGGCAAGCTCGGACGCCTGCTCAAGCTCTGGGTCACCGGCTTCGACGTGGACTGGCGGCGCCTGTACGCCGGCCGGCCGATGCGGCGCATCCCGCTGCCCGCCTACCCGTTCACGCTGCGGCGCTACTGGATCGCCGACGCGAAGAGCACGACACGGACCCCGGCACCGGTGGCCGCGGCGCCGAGCCCGGCACCGTCGTCCCACCGCCGCGACCTGACCGGGAACGAGTTCTACGTGCGCGACCACCGGGTGGGGGACACCCCCGTCCTGCCCGGCGCCGCCTACCTCGAGTTCGCGCGCGACGCGCTCGTCCGGGCCAGGCCCGGAGCCACCGCCACGGGCGTGCGCCTGCGCGACGTGACCTGGCTGCGTCCCCTGGAGGCGACGGGACCGCGCACCCTCTCCGTCGACGTGGATCCGGCCGGCGGGTTCGAGGTGTACGCCCACGGTGCCGGCGACCGCGTCCTGCACGCGAAGGGCTCCGCACACGCCGACCCCGCCCTCCTCGCCTCCGACGACACCCACGACATCGACGCACTGCGCGCGAACCTCCCGTCCCGGCGCGACGGCGCCGAGTGCTACGCGCTGCTCGCGCGCACGGGGATGGGATACGGCCCCGCGTTCCGGGCCGTGCAGGAGCTGTACCACGATGGGGACACCGCCCTTGCGCGCCTGCTCCTCCCCGAGGCCGCGGCATCCTCGCTGACGCTCAACCCGGGCATGCTGGACGCCGCCCTGCAGGCGAGTGTGGGGCTGGCGCTCGGCGAGCCCGGCGACGCCCCGGAGGGGACGGCGCTCCCGTTCACCGTGCGCGAGGTACAGGTCCTGGCCCCGACTCCGGCCGAGGGCTGGGCACTTGTGCGCCGAGCCGGGGACGACCGCCGCGACACCGGCGTACGCCGGCTGGACATCGACCTCTGCGACACGCAGGGCAACGTCTGCGTGCGCCTGCTGGGCTTCGGCACACGCTGGAAGCCGGGCCCGGCGCCCCGCGCCGCCGAGCCGACCGCCACGCCCGCACTGCTGATCCAGGCGGACTGGCGCGAGAGCGCGGCACCGGAGCAGCCCGGCGACGACGTCGAGCGGCACGTCGTCCTGTGCGAACTCCCGGCGATGGACGCCACCGCGCTCGGCACGGCACTGGACGGCGCCACCTGCGAAACCTGGCAGGCCCGCGGCGAGACCGGCACCCGCTACACCGAATACGCCGAGCGGCTGCTGGAGTTGCTGCGCGCCAAGGCGCAGGAGCCCGCCCGGCCGCCGCGCCTGATCCAGGTCGTCACCCCCGCGCGCACGCCCTGGCTGGGCGGGCTGAGCGGCATGCTCCGCACGGCGCGCATGGAGCATCCCAAGCTGCTGACGCAGTGGATCGCCCTGGACGGCGACGGCGACCTGGCCGTGTCCGAGCTGGCCGGACGGCTGCGGCGCGACGGCGCCGACACGGCCGAGGAGGCCGTGCGTTACGAGGGGGGACGCCGGCAGGTCTCCCAGTGGCACGAAGTCGCGCCGGTCGCCCCCGTACTGCCCTGGCGCGACGGCGGCGTCTACCTGCTGACCGGCGGCGCCGGCGGGCTCGGCGCCCTGTTCGCGGAGGACATCGCCCGCCGCGTCGCGACCCCCACCCTCGTCCTGTGCGGCCGCACCCCGCTCGGCCCCGCACAGCAGGAACTGCTCACCGCACTGCGCGACTTGGGCGCCCGGGCCGACTACCGTGTGCTCGATGTCGCCGACCGCGCGGACGTGACCGAGGCCGTACGCGCCGTCCGGGCCGAGTACGGCGCGCTGCACGGCATCGTCCACGCCGCCGGAGTGCTGCGCGACGGCTTCGTGGCCAGGAAGACCGCGGACGACCTCCGGGAGGTGTTCGCGGCCAAGGTGGCAGGGCTGTGCCACCTCGACGAGGCGACCGCCTCCGTCCCGCTCGACTGCTTCATCGGCTTCTCCTCCATGGCCGCCTTCGGCAACGTCGGACAGGCCGACTACGCGGCCGCCAACGCCTTCATGGACGGATACGCCGCCCACCGCGCCTCCCTGGTGGACCGGGGCAGCCGGTCGGGCCGCACCCTGGTCGTGAACTGGCCGCTGTGGGAGAAGGGCGGAATGGGCGCCGATCCGTCGACCGTCCAGCTCCTGGAGTCCGTGGGCATGCGGCCGATGCGCGCGTCCGTGGGCATCGACGCCCTGGACCGCGGTTGGGCGACCGGACTGCCCAGCGTCATCCCCCTCGACGGCGACCGGGCCCGGATGCGGGAGCGCTTCCTGCCGGTGCGTCCCGAGCCGGCGCCCACTGCCGAACCCGCGTCGGCCGCCGCGACGACACCGGCCACCGCACCGGTCCCCGAGCCGGCCGAGCCGTCGGACGTGGGAGCCGTCGTCGCGGACCTCATGGCGACGCTGCTGGAGGTCGACGTCGAGACCCTGCGATGGGACAAGTCCCTGGGCGACTACGGCTTCGACTCCATCTTCATGATGCAGTTCCTCAGCCAGGCGCAGACACACCTCGACGCGTCACTGACCCTCGACGTCATCGCCGACTGCGCAACGGTGCAGGAGATCGTCGACGCGATCACCGGCACGGCCTCCCGGGACACCGGTACGGCCGCCCCGGAGCCCGCTCGGACGGCCAGGGTCGAGGAGACCCCGGCAGCCGTCGCACCGGCCCTTGAAGCCGTCGCACCGGAACCGGCCCCGGTACGACGCGCCGAGCCCGCGTCGCCGCACGACTTCCCCGAACTGGTCCGGATGAACGGCGTCACCTCCGGCCGGCCGGTGTTCTGGGTCCACCACGGCAACGGCGGTGTGGAGTCCTACGCCCCGCTGGCCGCCCGCTGCCCGCGCCCCTTCTACGGCATCCAGCCGAAGGGCTGGATCGACTCCACCGACATCCTCACCGGGCAGTACGCCATGGCCGAGTACTACGCGTCCGTCATCCTCGCCGTACAGCCGGAGGGCCCGTACGACCTGGGCGGGTTCTCCCTGGGCGGCCTGTTCGCGTACGAGACCGTGCGGCAGCTCCAGTTGAAGGGCGCCGACGTGCGCACGCTGGTCATGCTGGACACGCTCGACGCCGAATCCACCAACAAGGCCAACGCCCTCATCGTGGGCGGGAACTTCGACGCCGACGTGGTCACCAAGGTGAGCGACTTCCGCGCCGTCAACCTGATCCTCGGCAACAACCGCTTCGACTCGCACGGCGGCGCCACCCCGATCCTGCGCCGTGACGAGGTCGACGCCACCCTGGACACCACGGCGTTCCTCGACTCCCTGATCGACGCCGCTCTCGCCCGCGGCATCGGCAAGACCGAGACCCAGCTGCGTTCCCGAGTCCGGCAGCTGTCCCGCTACTTGGAGGCCACACAGGGCGAGACGTACGCGGTGGACCCCCTGCCGCGGCGCGACGGACTGCGCTGCTACTACCTGCGCAACCGGGGCGGCAAGTTCTTCGGCGCTTTCGAGGAGCACATGGTCCTCTTCCCGAACCCCGACCTCCCCGTCGTCGACGGCATCACGTACTGGCGGGAGTGGGCCGACCGGATCGACGACTTCTTCACCATCGACGTCGACACCTCGATGCACGCCGAGGT
Source organism: Streptomyces sp. GS7 (assembly GCF_009834125.1). Lineage (NCBI taxonomy): Bacteria > Bacillati > Actinomycetota > Actinomycetes > Kitasatosporales > Streptomycetaceae > Streptomyces > Streptomyces sp. GS7. Next base: position 5,311,121 of record NZ_CP047146.1, on the reverse strand, counting down.
CATGACGGCCCCGCAGTCGCTCGACAAGCTGATGCGCCTCTGCGACCGGCTCTACGCCGCCGAGGAAGCCACCGCCCCGGGAACCTCCGAACAGGGGGGCAACTGACATGAAAGCAGTGGTCTTTCCCGGTCAGGGAGCCCAACGGCGCGGCATGGGCCGCGAGTTGTTCGACGCGTACCCCGAACTCGCCGACGAGGCCTCCGAGATCCTCGGCTACTCCCTCCGCACCCTGTGCCTGGACGACCCGCACCGGCAGCTGGGCCGTACCGAGTACACGCAGCCCGCGCTCTTCGTCGTCGGGGCGCTGGCGCACCGGCAGTGGCGCGAGAGCACCGGCGAGGAGCCGGCCTTCCTCGCCGGCCACAGCCTGGGCGAGTACTGCGCCCTGCACGGCGCCGGCGCCTTCGACTTCGCGACCGGGCTGCGCCTCGTGCAGCGGCGCGGCGCTCTGATGGCGCAGGCACGGGGCGGTGGCATGGCGGCCGTGGTGGGGGTCGAGGCGGCGCCGTTGCGCGAACTCCTCGACGAAGGCGGCTTCTGCGACCTGACCGTCGCCAACGACAACGCACCGCGGCAGCAGGTCGTGTCCGGCGACACCGCGACCGTCGACGCGCTGGTGGCATACCTCGACGCGCGCGATGTCCGCTGCGTGCGGCTGAACGTCTCCGGCGCCTTCCACTCGCCGCTGATGCGGCAGGCGCAGCAGGACTTCGCCCGCTTCGCCGCCGGGTTCGCCCTCGGGGACCCGGCGACGCCCGTGGTCGCCAACGCCACGGCGCGCCCGTACCTCCCCGGCCGCACCGCGCGCACGCTCGTCGACCAGATCGTGCAGCCCGTGCGCTGGACCGAGAGCGTGCACCACCTCCTCGACCGGGGCGTCACCGAGTTCGTCGAACTCGGTGGCCGGGTGCTCGGCAGGCTGATCGACCAGATCCGCTCCGCCCCGCGGCCGGCCGCCCGGCCCGCCGCACCGGCCGCCTCGCCCGATACGCCGGCCGCGCCGCCCGGCACACCCGCCGCCGCGCTCGGCAGCGCCGTGTTCCGCCGGCGCATGGGCGTGCGCCACGCCTACGCCGTGGGCGGTATGTACCGGGGCATCGCCTCGGCCGAGATGGTCGTCAGGCTCGGCCGGAACCGCATGCTCGGCTTCCTGGGCACCGGCGGCCTGCCGCTCCCGGAGATCGAGCAGAGGGTCAAGGAGGTCCGGCACGGCCTGGCCGACGGGCAGCCCTACGGCGTCAACGTACTGGCCGACCACGACGACCCCGCGGCCGAGCGCGCGCTGGTGGACCTGCTGATGCGCCACCGCGTCCCCGTCATCGAGGCGTCGGCCTTCCTGCAGATGACCCCCGCGCTCGTCCTCTACCGGGCACGGGGACTGCGCCGCGGTGCCGACGGCCGGACCGTGTGCGACCACCGCATCGTGGCCAAGGTCTCCCGTCCGGAGGTCGCCGAGCAGTTCATGGCACCCGCCCCCGGGCGGGTCCTGGACCGTCTCCGCCGGGAGAACGCCCTCACCGACGAGCAGGTGCAGCTCGCCCGGACGGTACCGATGAGCCACGACATCACGGTCGAGGCGGACTCCGGCGGGCACACGGACGGCGGCGTCGCCACCGTCCTGTTGCCCGCCATGCTCGGCCTCCGGCAGCAGGCCCAGGACCGGCACGGCTACGACGAACCGCTCTGCATGGGCCTCGCCGGCGGCCTCGGCACCCCCGCGGCGGTCGCGGCGGCCTTCATGCTGGGCGCCGACTACGTCCTCACCGGATCCGTCAACCAGTGCACGGTGGAATCCGGCATGAGCACCGAGGTCAAGGACATGCTGCAGGACATCGGCATCGCCGACACCGCCTACGCCCCCGCGGGCGACATGTTCGAATTCGGCGCCAAGGTGCAGGTGCTCCGCAAAGGCGTCTTCTTCCCCGCGCGGGCGAACAGACTGTTCTCCCTGTACTCCCACTACGACGGCCTCGACGAGATACCGGAGAAAACGCGTTCCCTGCTGGAAAGAACCTACTTCGGGAAAAGCTTCGAAGAGGTCTGGGACGAAGTACGCGGCTATCTCCGGTCGCAGGGGCGCGACGCCGACATCGACCGCGCCGACGCCGATGCCAAACACAAGATGGCACTGGTCTTCCGCTGGTACTTCTTCCACACGACGCGCCTCGCCATGAACGGCGACGGCTCCGGAAAAGTGAACTACCAGGTGCAGACCGGGCCGGCGCTGGGTGCCTTCAACCAGTGGGTCGACGGCACCGAACTCGCCTCATGGCGGCACCGCCACGTCGACCGCATCGGCCTCATGCTGCTCGACGGCGCCGCCGAACACATCGCCACCGCATGCCGGCACTGGCGCGACACCCTCGGTGGGCCCCGTGCGACGGACGCCCCACCGCAGTCGAGGAGAACGTGATGACCGTCCCGTCCACCGGCACCGAAGTCCGGCTCGCCGCCCGCCCCGAGGGGTGGCCGACCGCCGCGGACTTCTCCGTCGTGCAGGCGGACCTGCCCGCCGTCCGGACCGGCCAGGTGCTGGTCCGCAACCTGGTGATGAGCGTCGACCCGTACATGCGGGGGCGGATGAACGACACCCGGTCCTACGTTCCGCCGTTCGCCCTCGGCAAGGCGCTCGACGGGGGCGCCGTCGGCGAGGTCGTCGTCTCGAAGTCACCGCGCCTCGCGGTCGGCGACCTGGTTCTGCACGGCCTCGGCTGGCGGGAGTACGCCGTCGTGGGCGCCGCCGGCGCGGTCCGGATCGATCCGGCGCTCGCGCCGCCCGCCGCGTATCTCGGAGTGCTCGGCATGCCGGGGCACGCCGCCTACGCAGGGCTGCTCAAGACCGCCGAATTCCGGCCCGGCGACACCGTGTTCGTCTCCGGGGCCGCGGGCGCGGTCGGCTCCCTCGTCGGTCAGATCGCGCGGCTCCGCGGCGCGAAACGCGTGATCGGATCGGCCGGCAGCGCCGAGAAAGTCGCCTATCTGACCGGGGAGTTGGGCTTCGACGCGGCATTCGACTACAAGGCCGGGCCGGTTCTCGAACAGCTGGCGCGGGCCGCGCCGGCGGGCATCGACGTCTACTTCGACAACGTGGGCGGCGACCACCTGGACGCCGCCCTGGCCCTGGCCAGGCTCGGTGCGCGGTTCGCCCTCTGCGGCAGCATGTCGCAGATCAACGCCGAGGACGGCCCGTCCGGCCCACGGAACCTGATCCAGGCCATCGCCAAGGGCATCACCCTGCGCGGCTTCCTCGTCTCGGGTCACGCCGGCCTCCAGGACGAGTTCACCGCCCGCATGGCCGGCTGGCTGGCGGACGGGAGAATCTCGTACCGGGAGACGGTCGTCAGCGGACTGGAGAACGCGCCCGCCGCGTTCATCGACATGCTGCGCGGCGCCAACATCGGCAAAATGCTCGTGAGAATCGCCGAATGAATGCGCCACGCCCTGCGGAAGAAAACGGCGAACTCCACAGAAATTCCTATCGATTTGTTCCCCGTTCGCTTCCCGGCCGGTATGGTGATTTTCAAGCGCAGGCGCCAGACGGATGGCGCGCCGCACTCCTTGCGCAGAGATTTCCCCAACCGCCGCACATTCCCTGGGCATTCAGCCTGCGGCGCCTCGGCGATTCCTGCCCGACCCACACACCCACCGGGTACGTTCCGCCTCTTTCAGATGAACCAGAAGGAAAACGGAGGACTTCCATGTCCAGCACGTCCACCTCGTCCGGCACCTCCACGCCCACGACGATCCCCGTCCCCGAAGAGGTCGGACGCCTCTACGACCGCCTCACCGCACTGGACACCGAAGCGGTCGGCGGCAGCCTCCACCTCGGCTACTGGGACGTCGACGACAACGACACCCCGCTCGTGGAGGCGGCCGACCGGCTCACCGACGTGATGACCGACCGCCTGCGGATCGACCAGGGCCAGCGGGTCCTCGACGTCGGCTGCGGAGTCGGCCAGCCGGCCATGCGGATCGCCCGCCGCACCGGCGCCCACGTCACGGGCATCGCGATCAGCCAGGACCAGATCGCCCGCGCCACCGCCCTCGCCGAGGGCGCCGGCCTGGGCGACCGCGTGGAGTTCCGGCACGCCGACGCCATGCAACTGCCCTTCCCCGACAACTCCTTCGACGCCGCCATCGCCATTGAGTCGATCTTCCACATGCCCGACCGCGGACGGGTCCTCGCCGAGATCCGCCGGGTCCTGCGCCCCGGCGGTCGCCTGGTCCTCACCGACTTCTTCGAGCGTGGCCCCATCCCGGCGGAGAAGCAGCCCGCCGTGGACCGACTCCTCCGCGACTTCATCATGACGCTGGCCCGGCCCGAGGACTACGTGCCCATGCTGCGCGGTGCGGGCCTCCGCTTCGTCGAGCTGCTGGACATCACCGAGCAGAGCGTGCGCCAGACCTTCGAGCAGATGAGCCAGGGCTCCCAGGAGATGCAGACCGTCTTCGACGACGCGGCGGAGGAGAAGTTCAGCCCCGCCTCCATGATCGACGTCGACGAGTTCGGGTCCGTACTGCTGACCGCCCAGAAGCCCCTCTGACCGACGACGTCCGCATGCGGTGGCGCCGGAGCAGCGCCGGCCCGGCCCCCGGCGAAGGCACCGCCCCGCCTCCGGCGCCACCGCGCACCCCGCACCGACGAGGAGTGACATCCCGTGACCGAAGCCACCGACGGCGCCGCGCCGCCCGCCTTCCCGTTCCCCCGCACCTGCCCCTACCAGCTGCCCGCCGAGTACCGCGGCCTTCGCGAGAGCGGGCCCGTGTCGGAGGTGACCCTGCCGACCGGTAAGCCGGCGTGGATCCTGACCCGCTACGACGACGTCCGCAAGGCGCTGCTCGACCCGCGCCTCAGCTCCGACCGGGCCGATCCGAACTTCCCGATGCTGGTCGAGATCGCCCGGAGCGACAAGGACTCCACACTGTCCCTGGCCGGTATGGACGCGCCCGAACACACCCGGGCGCGGCGCGCCGTCGTCGGCGAGTTCACCTTCCGCCGGATGGAAGCCCTGCGCCCGCGTGTCCAGGAGATCGTCGACGACTGCGTCGACGCGATGCTCGCCGGCCCCAACCCCGCCGACCTGGTGAAGGCGATGTCCTTCCCGGTGCCGTCCCTGGTCATCTGCGAGCTGCTCGGTGTGTCCGCCGCCGACCGCGACTTCTTCGAGGACCGCACCTCCCGCATGCTCAGCATGACCCTCCCGCCGCTGACCCGGCAGCAGGCCTTCTTCGACCTGCAGACCTACTTGGACCAGCTCGTGACGACCAAGGAGGATGTCCCGGGGGACGACCTGCTCAGCCGTCAGATCGCCAAGGGCCGCAAGGACGGCACGTACGACCACGACGCACTCGTCGACCTGGCGTTCCTGCTGCTGACCGCCGGCCACGACACGACCGGAAACATGATCTCGCTGGGCATGCTCGCCCTGATGGAGACGCCCGAACTGCGGGCCCGCATCACCGGCGACCCCGGCAGCACGCCACAGGTCGTCGAGGAACTGCTGCGCTACTTCACCATCACCGACATCATCACCACACGCGTGGCCAAGGAGGACGTCGAGATCGGCGGGCAGACCATCCGCGCCGGCGAAGGCGTCTTCGCGCTGGGCGGCTCGGCCAACCACGATCCCGGCGTCTTCGAGAACCCCGAGAAGCTGGACGTCGACCGCGGCGCACGCCAGCACCTCGCCTTCGGCCACGGACCGCACCAGTGCCTCGGGCAGAGCCTCGCCCGCATGGAACTGGAGATCGTCTACGACACCCTGCTCCGCCGCGTCCCCGGACTCCGGCCGGCCGGCCTCGTCGCAGACCTGCCGCTGAAGAACGACGCGGCCATCTTCGGCCTTCACCAGCTCCCGGTCACCTGGTAGGCGGATGCGAAGCGGACCCGGATCGCGACGTCAACCACCCGTGCCCAGCCGCCGGTTGGCCGTATCCGACCGGTGTGTGTCAGCGTATGGAGGCGCCGTCGCCGCGTCCTGCGCGCCGCGCACGACCCGCGGCGCGCCCGCGCCCCTCCCGGGAACACCAGTAGCAGTGGCCAAGCACCCCCGAACCGCGCGGTATGTGGCCTAGCATCCCGCCATGCGCCATAAGTCTGCTGCAGCAGTCGCCCTGCTCGCCGGTCTGGCCGCCGTGGCGGGCTGTGCCACCGGTGACGTACCGGCCCGGAGTGCCCTGGTCTCCGCACCGCCCTCGTCCTCGCCGTCCGCGGGTGCCACCGGGCCCGCCCTCTGGTCCGCGCAACGGATGCGGGGCGCCAAGCCCTTCCGGCACCCACCGGGGGTCTCGCACACCCCGCCGCCGACCACGTCCAACGCCCGGGTGGGGGCGCTCTTCAGCCACGGCGGCAGCGGCGACCACTTCTGCACCGGGAGCGTCGTGGACAGCCCCGGCAAGTCCGTAGTGATCACCGCGGCGCACTGCATCCACGCGGGCAAGGGCGGCGGCTACCAGACGGACCTGGCGTTCGTTCCCGGCTACCGCGACGGCCAGGCACCCAACGGCACCTGGCCGATCACGAAGATGGTGGTGGACGACCACTGGGCGCAGTCCTCCGACCCCGGCTACGACGTGGGGTTCGTCATCGTGGGCAAGGTCGACGGCAAGCGCATCGCCGATGTACTGGGCGCCAACCGCTTCGGCTACAACGCCGGCTACGACAACAGCGTGCGGATCACCGGCTATCCGGCCGCCGGCCAGGACCCCATCTCCTGCGTCAACAAGACCACGAAGTTCCAGACGGACCAGATGAAGGTCGAATGCACCGGCTACAGCGGCGGGACGAGCGGCAGCCCCTGGCTGACCCACTTCGACCACGCCACCCGTACCGGCGAGGTCATCGGTGTCATCGGCGGCTACGAGACCGGCGGCGACACCGACGACACCTCCTACAGCCCCTACTTCAACGACGCCATCAAGTCCCTGTACGACAAGGCCGTCAGCGAGGAGAGTTAGGGCCTGTCCCGCCGGCGCGCCGGTCATCGGCCGGCGGCGAGGACGGATTCCGCGACGGACGTGCGTGCGTACAGCACGGAGCGGCCGGCCCGGTGGGCGGTGACGAAGCCGGCATCGCGCAGTGCCGTGAGGTTCTGGGAGACCCCGGCCTTGGAGATCCCGGTGCGGTGAGCCAGTTCCGTCGTGGTGGCCGGCGTCTCCAGTTCGGTGAGCAGGAGGGTCCGGGCACGGCCGAGCACGGCGACGATCGCCGCGGTACTGGTGGCGGTGCGGCGTTCCCACAGCGTGCCGGCGCCGCGGGCTCGGTAGGCGAGTTGCGGTGGGTCCGGGGGAGCGACCCGCGTGGACAGACCCGGCCCCTTGAAGGCCGAAGGAACCACGAGCAGCCCTGCGCCCGCCGTCTCCCGGGACAGGGCCCGTGGCCAGCGGGCCAGCCGCAGTACGTCGTCGCTCCAGCTGACCTGCGGATGCAGCTCGTTGAAGAGGTGGCCGGCCCCGTACTGCGAGACCTGCCGGGCCCGGTGGAAGACGTCGGCGTCCAGTACCGTGCGGATCCGCGCCCAGTAAGGAGCCAGTGCCAGCTCCCAGTAGGTCTCGATCTCCTCCGCGACCTCGGCCAGGCGGGCGCGCGGATCGGCATACAGGGACCGCAGCCGGGGTCCGATGCCGCCCCGGTGGTATCCGAGGTGGTCGAGGTCCTTGCGGACGCGGTCGGCGGGAGAGGCCACGACCGCGGCCAGCTCCTCCGCCAGCGTGGGGGCCGGCCCGGTGGGTGCCGGGTTGAGGAAGTCCGGGGCGTAGCCCGAGGGCGGGATCAGTTCGGCGAGCCATGCCCTGTCCAGGCCGGCAGCCGCGACCCGTGGCCGCACCTGCTCCAGCCAACGCCGGTGCACGGGATCCACGGCACCGGACTTCAGCAGTCGGAAGCTGGCCCCGACCTCCCACATCGGCGAGACGGCGAACCGCACCTGCGCCACATCGCTCGCCGAGAACGCAAGCTCCGCCAGGACAGCCATCCCCCCGAGGATTCACCTATACCCGAATCAATGGCGGCCACCGTACCGCGTGGAGATCATTCCGGCATGACCTCAGAGACGATCACCGCCGCCGCATCGGGAACCTGGAAGCTGGGAGACCTGACGGTCAACCGGATCGGCTTCGGGGCGATGCGCCTGCCGCAGACCGGCAAGGCGCTCGTGCCCGAGGCCGTCCCGCGCGACCGCGACCAGGCGATCAGCGTGCTTCGCCGCGCCGTCGAGCTCGGCGTGAACCACATCGACACCGCCGCGTTCTACTTCTCCGCGCTGCGCTCGGCCAACGAACTGATCAACCGGGCCCTGGCCCCCTACCCGGACGACCTCGTCATCACCACCAAGGTCGGGGAGACACGCGACCCGTCGGGAGCGTGGCTGCCCCACGCCAGGCCGGAGCAGTTGCGCGGACTGGTCGAGGAGAACCTGCGCCAGCTCGGCCGTGACCACCTGGACGTGGTGAACCTCCGCATCGCCGGCACCGATTCGATCGCCGAGCGCTTCGGTGCGCTGGCCGAGCTGCGCGAGGCCGGACTCATCCGCCACCTCGGCATCTCCAACGTCCACCCCCATCACCTCGCCGAGGCTCAGGCCATCGCGCCCGTGGTGTGCGTGCAGAACATGTACGGCCTCGGAGTGCGGCCCGAGCAGGACGCGTTCGTCCGCACCTGCGGCGAGCAGGGCGTCGCCTTCGTGCCGTTCTACGCGATCGCCGCCGAGGGACGCCAAGCCGGCGCGAGCGGCAGCGAACCCCCGGAGATCCTGGCCGTCGCCCGGGCACACGGGGCCGGCCCCGCCCAGGTGCGGATCGCCTGGACCCTGCACCGCGGCCCCCACGTACTGGCCATCCCGGGCACCGGTGACCCCGGCCACCTGGCATCGAACGTGGCCGCAGGCGCCCTCCGGCTCTCCGCGGACGAGATCGCCCTGCTCGACTCCCTGCACCGCCGGAACCCCTGAGCGGCTCTCGGAGTCCGCCGAAGGGCGCACTGCCGATCGCCCGGAGTCCTGCGGCCCCGCCACCTCGCGGCATCGCGCCGGACACCTGCCGGCTGCGCCATAACCGGGGACATGGCCGGGGCGCCGGACGCCGAGTCGTAAGAGATCGGTTTAGAAGCACTCCTTACCGTTGGCCACCGACGTCGTACAGCCCTGGCTGACCCTGGCCGACCTCCCCGCCCTGTATGGAGCTGCTCGTGACACCGTCCGATATCCCCGCGCCTGCGCGGTTGCGCACCCCGCGCCCTCGGCTGCCCCTGTCAGTGGGGCAGCCGCCGCCTGCGGCGCCGCGCCGCCGCCGGCAGAAGCGCGGCGTGCTCGCCGCCTCGGTGCTGATCACCACGGGTGCGATGGCCCTGTCCGGGTGCGGCGGGAGCGGCGCGGCGAGCGGCGACGAAGGAGCCAAGGACGCGTCCGGCCCGAGGATCAAGGTCTCGGCGCGGAACGGCGCCACCGACGCCGGACTCACCACCGGCGTCAGGGTCAGCGGCGGCAAGCTGACCGGCGTACGGCTGGTCCGGGTGGACGACGGCGCCCCGATCAAGGGCTCGATAGCCGCCGACGGCTCCTCCTGGGAGCCCTCGGCCCGGCTGGAGCGCGGTACCAAGTACCAGCTGGTCGCCACCGCCAAGGACGACCGCGGCCGGACGGCCACCGAGAACGCCACGTTCACCACGGTCTCCCCGAAGAACAGCTTCACCGCCTCCTACACCCCCGACGGCGGCAAGACCGTCGGCGTGGGGATGCCGGTGTCCTTCGACTTCGACCGGTCGATCACCGACAAGAAGGACGTCCAGTCCCACATCACGGTGACCTCCAGCAGCGGCCAGCAGGTCGTCGGCCACTGGTTCGGCTCCCAGCGCCTGGACTTCCGGCCCCAGGAGTACTGGAAGGCCGGCTCCAAGGTCACGATGAAGATCGACCTGGACGGCGTGAAGGGCGGCGGCGGCATCACCGGCGTGCAGTCCAAGACGGTGACCTTCACCGTCGGCCGGTCCCAGGTCTCCACCGTCGACATGAACACCCAGACCATGACGGTCGTTCGCGACGGCAGGACCATCAAGTCCGTGCCGATCTCCGGTGGCAGCCCGAAGAACCCGACCTACAACGGCCAGATGGTGATCTCGGAGAAGCTCGTGCAGACCCGGATGGACGGCTCGACCGTGGGCTTCGGCAACCCCGGGAAGACCTACGACATCCCTGATGTGCCGCATGCGATGCGGCTGTCGGCCTCGGGCACCTTCGTCCACGGCAACTACTGGGGCAACCCGTCGGACTTCGGCCGCACCGGCACCAGCCACGGTTGCATCGGGCTGCGGGACAGCAAGGGTGGCGGGGGTGAGACCCTCGGCAAGTGGTTCTTCGACCAGTCGCTCGTCGGCGATGTCGTGGTCGTCAGGAACTCGCCCGAGCAGACCGTCAAACCGGACAACGGCCTCAACGGATGGAACCTGTCCTGGTCCGACTGGCAGGCGGGCAGCGCGTTGTGACCGGCTCCCGCCCCGTACGGGAAACCGGCGGGCAGCCCCGCGGCAGGCGACACCGCCCAGGGCCTGTCCGCCCCTGACCCATCGGACAGACCCTAGGTGACCGGTCGGCGGTCGACCGGGGTGAGCGGGGTCCGGATGGTCACGGGGGTGCGGCGCGGACCGGACCACGGAGCCGGAACCGCGTCGATGTCCAGGGCCAGCCGGTAGGCGATCGACTCGTAGTTGACCCGCCAGCCGCGGAAGTGCGGCCACGCCTCCTCGGGGGTGCGTTCCATCGGGTAGCCACGCTCCTGCAACCGCTCGATCCCCATCAGGAAGTCCTGGTAGGTGAGTTGGACAGGGTCGTCGGGATGCGGGTCGAGGTCGTACGGGATACCGCGTATGTCCGCGATGTCGCGCAGACAGACAAAGCCCGCCCGCAGCGCCAGCCGGACCTCCGACTTCGGCTGGGACGGGTTGAGGGCCATGCGCAGTGCCGCGGCGTCCATGACGGCGAGCAGCGCGATCAGCCAGTTGCGGGTGGCCTTGGGCGACCGGAAGTGGATCAGGACCGGGTAGGTGGTGTGGCTCTCGCTCACCGCGGCGCTCCACCGTTCCCAGTTGCGGAACAACTCGGTGAGGTTGTCCAGCAGTTCGACCTGCGCGTACCGCACCAGGATCTCCGGCCCCCAGGGCGGTGAGCCCGCACGGGCCTGGAGCAGGGTGACCTCGGTCTCGCGGCTCTGGTAGGCGCTGTAGAGGGTGGGCAGATACCCGACCTGGAGGCCGATGACGATGGGTCCGGTGGCGGCGGCGCAGAAGTCGATGGCGTTCAGCGTGGCCCGGTTGCCACTGGCGAAGCCCAGTGTGAGCAGCGACGATCCGGACTCGGTCAGCGCCTCCCGTACACCGAGTTGGCTGACGGCGGCCTCCAGCAGGGCGTAGCCGACCAGGAACGATGCCAGCCAGCTGATCAGGGTCACCACGATGGCCAGTGGCGCCACCGGTGCGAGCACCCGGTCCTTGGTCTCCGCGCTCGTCGACCGGTCGGCGATCAGTTGGAACGCGCGGTGGACCAGGCGCTGCACGATGTGGGTGAAGCCGGAAAGCGTCGGGCGGGGGATCACCAGGGTGCGCAGTACGGAGGAGAAGATCCCGAGTACGACGACGGCACCGGCGATGCCCAGCAGTACACGCACCACAGTCACCTTGCGTTCCGACCGAGGGCCCACGTGATCGAGCCGCCGCGGTGGGGCGGACGGCTCGTCAGCGGCCTCGGTGCATCCTCGACGGCCGGGGCAGGTCGGCGTCCCGGCCGAGGAGTTCCCGGCCGACCCGGCCGGCCCACGGGCACGGCAAGATCCACTGACCCACGCCGAGACGGAATGGTAGCGGGGGACGCGGGCGAATCCGCCCAGCGGCTCGGCGAACGTCGAAGCGGCCGGCTCGCCTGCCCGGACATGTCCCGGGCAGGCGAGCCGGCCGGCGGGTTCGCCGGCCCCGTCCTTCACCAGAGCGGACAGCCGCTACCGGAGTGGAACCGGGACGGGGGCGGACGGGTCAGCTGGTGGGCTTGACCGGCCAGCTGGTCAGCGACTCCTGCGGGCCGCAGTCCGTGGCGTCCTTGTCACCGCGGCATATGAAGACCGAACCGGTGGTGGTGAGGCTGTAGTTGGCAATGCTCAGGTCGACCGCCTGAGTGCCGGCGCCGCACAGGGTCGACTGCTTGGTGGCCGGCATGGGCGACATGTCGTAGGTCCACTGGGTCCACACCGAGTAGCAGTCCTTCCCGGTGTTCTTGAAGGTGCCCTTGACGATGAGCTTGGAGGACAGGCCGCCGTTGGACTCCAGCGACCTGGTGCCCGATGCCGTGGCCGTGCCGTACGTGGCCGTCCACGGGACGTCCCCGCCCGCGGACGTGACACCGGCTGCCGTCGCCGAGGACTGGCCGAGGGCCAGGAGCATGGCGGAGGACGCCAGAACGGCGGCTCCCGATGTCAGCATGCGTGTGGATCGCACTGCGTTTCCTTTCCGGAGTGGTGATGAGCGGACCGTGCTCAGCGGCGCATGACCCCTGGTCCGGTCCGTCGGCAGGTACCCGTCCGTGGCGCCGGCGCGGTGCTCGCCGCCGGCCGAACCCGCGGCGAGCAGGCCGGACCCGCGGCGCAGCGTGGAGAGGCCGGCCGGACAGCCCGACATGCCGTCGGTGCCTGGCCCTGGTGGCAGGGAAGGGGAGCAGTTGCGGCTGGTGACCGCCGCACCGGGCGTCTCCTGCTCACCGGGAAGGTGTCGTCAACCTCGTACCGGAGGTGGCGTGGCCGTACCGCTCGCAAGCAGCCGTGGGGGAGTCGGGAGTCGAACGGCCCCTGGCGACACCGAATGCGACGTGCTCTTCGGACTGAAGTGAAGGGTGGTCAGTTCCCTCGTGGTGAAGGTGAGTTACCTCTTCCGGTGAAGTGCTGGTCGCACCGATCACCCGGGCGGCGACAGCGGCCGCCCGTGCCCTTCGCTGATCTGTCCATCGTGGAATTCCCCCTGCCGCGACGCCGCGCGCCGCCCCGTCGAACGAGTGAGATCGTTTCTAGCACGGGAAGCGGCTGCTAAAGAAAGGCGTTACTTGGGTGTGGGGATGTGCGCCAACTGGCCGGGACGGCATCTGAGTTGGGTACCCTTGATGAGGAGGTCGGAGTGCCGGGGGGACGGGCGGCGGAGCTGTCCGGGATCCGGCCGTGCCGTGGGGGGCCTCAGGCGGGGGCCGTCACCGGCCCCCGGTCCGTTCAGCGCACGAAGGCGACTTCCGGGTAGTGGTGTGACGGGCCGTCGAGCAGGTGACTGTGGTGGTGGCGCAGTTCCTTGTCGAAGAAGGCCGCGAGGTAGGTGCGTTGGATTTCGATGGCGCGGGTCGGGGCGATGGTGCCCAGAATCTGGACCAGTTGGGGAGGGGTGAGTCCGAAGGCGGCCGGTGCCTGGGGGAGTAGGGCCTCACTGTCGGTGAAGGAGTTGTGCTCGGCGCCGCGCAGCTTCAGGTCGATCCGCTCTCCGTGCAGGTGCTTCCAGAGCCTCGCCCAGCTGGAGTCGTCGTTGCGGTTGTGGTGTTGGGAGCTGAACAGCAGGAAGGGGCGGTCGAGTGGCTTGCTGATCTCCGACCCGAAGAACTGGCCGTCCAGGTCCGCCCCCGCGCGGATCCTGGAGTCGGCGTGCATGGCCGCGGGCACGGTCCCGCCGCCGAGGGATGCGCCGAACATCCCGATACGGTGCATGTCCACGGCCTTGGACAGCCCGTGGGGCAGGGCCTTGTGGTCGACGTCGGGGTTGTGGCCCCGGGCGAGCGCGGCAAGTTGGTTGATCACGAAGTGGGTGTCCGCCGCCCGGACGGCGATCGTGTGGGACGCGTGGGTCCCCGCCGGCATGGTGTTCAGCTCAAGCCGCCCGCCGGGGAACTCCACCTCGCCGGCGTCGTGGGTGTGGTCGATGGTGACGACCAAGTAGCCGCGGCTGGCCAGGTCCTGGGCCAGTGCGGTGCCCATCGCGCGGTCCCCGTGCAGTCCGGTTGAGTACAGCAGCACCGGCAGCTTGCCGGCCTTGTGGTCGACCGGGGCGCCGGTGTGGCCGGCGGTGGTGGGCAGGGTCACCGCGCCCGGCGGCATCTGACGGGCCGCCAGGAAGTGGGCGGCCGCTGCGGGTTGCATCCAAGGGGTGGCGGGATAGCGGCTGGTGTGCGTGGCCGGGTACCACAGCGTGACCATCAGCTCCCGAGGCTGGTTTCCGGGTATCCACGGATCCGCGCGCCTGGTGTCGCGCAGGTGGAGGTCGACCGTACCGACGCGATGGGAACCGGTGGGGGCGGGGAGGGTCAACTGGCCCGGGGCCTGCGGGGTGTCCTCGGGCTTGGTCACTGTCGTGGGCGTACCGGCGGTCTTCGCCGCGGCGGTGGCGGGCACGACCCCGGCACCCAGGACGACGGCCAGTGCTCCTGTGGTACCGGCGACCCGGGCGCGCAGCCGGCTCTGGCGCTTTCGTGCGTGCTTCATGGGCAGCCTCGTCTCCGTGGGGGCGTTCGCGAGATGACCGGCGAGCGGTGGCGCTCATCGTAGTGGGTAGTTTGCCATGGCCAAGCCAACCCCCCTGATTGTGCGGAGAGTTCTCGCTCGGGGACGGTTGGTGATCGAGGGTGCCACCCCACGTTCCGGTGTGGCGTGTGCGGGTGAAGCGGGCTGGTCGAGTGGCTGTTTGGGGCGTGTGCGACGGAATGCCCCGGTGCGTCGGGTGGGCGGCTGCCGGTGTCCTGGGTTCGGCGCGCTCGGGAGGTCGGTCGCAGTAGCAAAGATGTGTAAGCGACCTAATTCTCGGCCGAGTTGGGGATACAGATCCCTTTTGTCTCGTATGTGTGGGCGCGAAGGGAACGGACTTGTGATTATCGTGTGAAACGCAGTATCGATACTCCTCGAGTTGCTGCACGGCCATCCCCCACGTGCCGAGAGGACGCTGCCCTGCACCAGGTTGCCCACTCGCCCCGTCCCCATCGCGCCCGGCGTCGCGCCGACATGCCACTGCTCGGAGGGGTCCGTCCGCCGATCGCGGCGCTGCTCTGTGCGCTGCTGGCGGTCGCCGCGTTTCCCACACTCGGGCTCGGCACCGTTCATGAACAGGACGTTCCCCAGGCCGTACGCGACGGGGAACGCCGGATCGCCGAGGATGCCGCCGCCTCGGTCAGAACCTCCATCGACGCCAGAGCCGCCGCGGTGCGTCGCGCTGCGGCGTCGGCCAGACCCGCCGACGGCGGCACTCCCGCGGCCGTACTGCGATCCCTCGTCCCGGCCGGGCCCCCTGCGCTGGGCGCTTCGCTGCTCGACCCGGACACCGGAAAAGCGGTGGCCGCCGGCGGTGAAGGGGTGCCGCTGACCGGGGCGGCTGCGGTGGCCCTGGCGAAGTCCGGTACCGCGAACATCGCGCCCCGGCTGGCCTCTTCAGGCGGTGCCGAACCCCGGCTGCTGCTCTTCGCCCGGGTCACTGTGCCCACTGCGGTCGGCAAGCAGGACGAGAACCACGACCAGGCACGCGACCAGACGGGGGACCAGGGCGCCGGCGAACGCGAACTCCTGCTGGTCGTATCGGAGAGGGCCACTGCTCCGGTGGTGTACGGAGAAGTGCGCACCGGTCAACTGGTGGACCGGAACGGCAAGGTGCTCGCCAGCGCCGCCACCGTCGGCACGGACCCGGCGCCCGACACCGACGACCGCACCGGGCCCGCCGCCGCGGCGGACGCCGCCGGCGCCGGCCGACGCGCCGGGGACTCCTCGGGGAGCATGCTCGGTGACGGTCACGACGGGCTGCGCAGGGTCGCGGGCTGGGCATCGGTCTCCGCGGTGGACGGCAAGGACGACAGCTCCGGCCTGGGGCTGACGGTCGTCACGTCCCAGGATGTGGCTCCGGCGAAGGACGGAGCCGATCACACCGGGTTCGCCCTCGTGGCCGCGGGCCTGCTGGTGGTGATCGCGCTGCTGGTCACCGCGGTGCTGTGGCGCACCGTGCAACTTCCGCTGCTGCGGCTGCACCTGTCCGCCGCCCGGCTGGCCAGGGGTGTCTGCGGCTTGTCGGGGGCGGCGGAGGAACTGGCGCGGCCGGTGCCGGCCGCCCTGTTCGGCGAGCCCCGCAGGGTCGGCCGGGCGTTGGAGTCGATACGCCGCCAACTGCTCGGCGAGACGGGGCCGGAGCCCGTGCGGCCGGTGCGACGCCGGCCCGGTCTCCGGTCGGTTGCCGTGGTCTGCGCACTCGTGATCGCCGTGTGGGCGGTGCCGCTGCTGTTCCTGCTCAACCGGGTACCCGCCGCCAGGGCCGTACCGGCAACCACCGTCGCCGACCAGCAGGCACGCACCGAGGCCGCCGCCGACCGGGTGCGGCAGTCCCTCGGGCAGAGCTGCACCGACCTCGCAGCGGTGGCGTCGGCCATCTCCGGTATGCCACCGGAGCGGGCGACGGAGGTGCTGCGGCGCGAACACGCCGGCCATCCCACCTTCCGGTCGCTGTACGTGCTGGACCGCACCGGTGCCGTCGTGCTGCGGGTCGGCAAGCAGCCGCTGCGCACCCTCGTCCATGCACCGACCGGTCAGGGCATCACCCAGGTCACCACGTCCGGCAAGATCCCCACCATCGCCGCCTACGCCCAGATCCCTGCGGCGGGCAACGCCAAGAACGCCAAGGGCGCCGCGGACACCGCCCCGGCCGTGGTCGTCGCCGAGATCGGGGTGAACGGGCTGAACGACCTCGTGGCGCGGCCGGGGCTCGGCAAGGTGTGGCTGACCGACGAGCGCCACCGGGTGCTCGCGTCGAGCACCGGCTTCCGGGCCTTCCAGCCCCTTCCCAGCCGGGGCCTCACCAGCCTCGTGGACAGGACCGGCGCCGCGCCGGGCGGCCGGGGCAGACCGGAGTCGGCCGTCCTGGACGCGGGCGCCGGGCCGGGCGAGGGCTTGTCGGTGGCGGCCGCCGCGCCCCTGGCACAGTCCGGGCCGGCCGCCGGACTGGGCTGGCAGGTGGTCTCCGCCGAGCCCGCCGCGGCGCTCAAACTGGCGGCGTACGAGGTCCAGGCGCGCACCATGCTGGCCGGGCTGCTCGCCCTGTCCGTGGGCGTCGCCTGCCTGGGTTGGCTGCACATCGTCGTGGTCAGACCGCTGCGCGCCCTCACCGGGTGCGCCGAGCGGCTGGCCGGCGGCGACCGCCGCACCGTCCTGTACCCGGTCCACCACGACGAGTGCGGCTCGGTCACCCGCAACCTGGAGCTGCTCCGGCAGGCCCTGGTGGAACGGGACCGCGGCGCCGGAGCCGACGTGGCCCCGGCCCTTGTCCCCAAGTCCCAGCGCGGCAGCGCGCCGTAGCAGTGAAGGATCAACTGTCGTGCTTTTCCTCTACGTTGTGCTGCTGCTGAGCTGCACCGTGCTGCTGGTCGCCGGCGTGCTGGAGCAGCGGCGCCACTACGCCGCGCTGGCGCACATCCCCGCCCGGGTGCTGGTCAACGGCATCCGCGGCAAGAGTTCCATCACCCGGCTGTGCGCGGGGGCGCTGCGCGGCGGGGGACTGGTCACCGTGGCCAAGACCACCGGCACCGCCGCCCGGTTCATCCACCCGGACGCCACCGAGGAGCCGGTGTACCGGAAGTTGGGCATCGCGAACGTCGTCGAGCAGATCGGCATCGTCCGACGCGCGGCGGCCTACCGTCCGGACGCCCTGGTGATCGAGTGCATGGCGGTGATGCCCGCACTCCAGGAGATCAACCAGGAGAAGCTGATCCGCTCCACGATCGGCGTGCTGTGCAACGTCCGCGAGGACCACCTCGACGAGATGGGCCCGACGTTGGACGACGTGGCCCGCTCGCTGTCGAGGTCGATGCCGGTCGGGGGGATCTGCGTCACCGCCGAGCAGGAGCGGCTGCACATCCTCAAGGCGGAGGCGGACAAACGGAGATGCCGCCTGATCACGGTCGATCCGGAGTCGGTCACCGACGAGGAGTTGCGCGGGTTCAGCTGGTTCACGTTCAAGGAGAACGTCGCCATCGCGCTGGCGGTGGCCGAACTGCTCGGCGTGGACCGGGCCACCGCACTGCGCGGCATGTGGGACGCACCACCGGACCCCGGCGTGCTCTCCGTCGAGCGCTACCGCACACCGGACGGCAAGCGGCTGCGCTTCGCCAACGTCTTCGCCGCCAACGACCCCGAGTCGACGCTGATGAACGTCCGTCAGCTGGCCGAACTCGGCGCGATCCGGCGCCCGTTGAACGTGGTCGTCAACTGCCGCCCGGACCGGGTCGAACGCAACGGGCAGATGGGGGCGATCGTCCCCGACCTGGACCCGGAGACGGTCTTCCTCATCGGGCATCCGACCAGGAGCGCCCGCGACGGCATCCCGTCGGACTGGTCGTCGGGCCGGGTGGTGGACCTGGGAGGCGACCGGCGCGACGCCCAGGAGCTGACCGGCGCCATCCTCGCCGAACTGGGCCCGGATTCCTCGCTGGTGGCCATCGGCAACATCCACGGCCAGGGCGAACTGTTCCTGGAACACCTCGGCAGGCTGCCCATCGACCCCGCCGACGAGCCGCTTCCGGTGGCGCACCCGCCCGAGCCCGAGCCGTACCGCTGGGTGGCGTCGCTGAACGCCCCCACCCCCGGCCCGCCTGCCCTACCCCCCTCCTCAGCCCTCACCCCAGCCCGGCACGAGCCCACAAGGACGCAGCAGTGATCCCCGTCAACGTCACTCCGCAGACCGCCGCACTGGGGATCGCCCTGGGACTGGTCTTCTCGCTGGTCTGCTACCTGACCACCAACCTCTCTCCCGGCGGCATGATCACCCCCGGCTGGCTGGCGCTGACCCTCGTCACCGATGTGGTCCGGGCCGCGATGGTGATCGGTGTCACCGCGCTCACCCTCGCCGCGACCAAGCTCCTCCAGCGACATGTGATCCTCTACGGGAAACGGCTCTTCGCCGCCGTGGTGCTGTCCGCGGTGCTGCTCCAGACCACGGTGATGCTCGCGCTCCAGCACGAGTTCCCGCTCCTCTACACGGCCCAGACCCTGGGCTTCATCGTCCCCGGCCTGATCGCCTATCAGCTCGTTCGGCAACCGCTGGCGGCCACCGTGATCTCCACCACCGCGGTGACCCTCGGCACGTATGTGGTGCTGGTCGCCGGGCTGCTGCTGGGGGCGCTGCCCGTCGGCTGACCCGGGCACCCGCGTCCGCCGCACCCGTCCGCACGTAAAGGAGGTCACCATGGGCACCGGCCCCACCCCGCCCCGCAAGCCGAGCCGCCGTCAGATCCTGGGCTCCGCCGCCGGCCTGGCCGCCGCCGCAGTCGCCGGCGGATACGCATGGCAGCGTTCCCGAAGCGACCTGCCGGACCGTGACGTCCCGATACCGACCGGCGGCTACCGCTTCGAACGCCGCGACGCGCCTGCTCGTACGGTGGTTCTCGCCGCCGATGACCGGGTGCTGGCCACCTTCACCGACGGCGCGCGCACCGCCCTGCTGACCGGCCCGACCCGTACCTGGAGCGAGTCGCGCACCACCGGCGCGGTGGTCCACGGCGATGCCTGGGTGCGGCTGATGGGCAGCGCATGGAGCCAGGGCAGGGAGCGAACCGCCTGGTTCAGGGAGTGGTTCCCCAAGGCGCTCGCCGACCGCAGTCCGGATGCCCTCGCGGTGGCCTTCCAGTACGGCGACGGGGCACCCGACGTGCGCACCGCATCGGGCCTGCGCTACGCCGGCAAGGCCCACTTCGGGCCGCAGGTTCCCGGCCGCCAGCCCGATTCGTTCCACTACCGCGACGAGAAGTCCGACTTCTACGACTACCTCGGCGTTCCCTGGACCTTCCCGGACGGCACCCGCACGTCCCCGGAGAAGGAACGCTACGGCGACGTGGACTGCTCCGGCTTCATGCGCCTGGTCTGGGGCTACCGCATGGGCTACCCCATGCACGCCACCAACGACCACGGGATCGGCCTGCCCCGCCGGGCCTATGCCATCGCCACCCGCGCCCCCGGCGTGCTGCTGATCCCCAACACCGGGCAGCCGCCGGCCGACCTGAGCCTGCTGCTCCCCGGCGACCTCGTCTTCTTCTCCATCGACATCGGCAGGCCGCACGGCATCGACCACTGCGGCATGTACCTGGGGCCGGACGACGACGGGCATCCGCGCTTCTACTCCAGCCGCTCGCAGGCCAACGGGCCCACCATGGGCGACCTGGCCGGCCGCGCGACGCTCGACGGCCATGGCTTCTACGCCCGGGGGTTGCGCATGGCCCGCCGCCTGTGAAGCCGACGAAATACCCCTCGCATCCGAGCCCGTCCGCACGAGAGACACCGCCATGGCCACCGCACCCCTCACCGGAGCCCCCACCGACCCCGGCCGGCGCATCAGGCGCGCCTGCCACGCCAGACGCCGTCAACGGCCTTCTGTCAACTGGGAGTTGTCCGCGCTCCTGCTGATCCTGGCGGCGGCCGCGGTGCTCTACGCCTGGGGCATCGACCGTGCCGGGGTGCACCCGTACTACAGCGCGGCCGTGCGTTCCATGGCGGCGAACTGGCATGCCTTCGTCTACGGCGGGCTCGACCCGAGCGGCTCGATCACCGTGGACAAGATCCCCGGTGCGCTGTGGCCGCAGGCCCTTTCCGTCATGCTCTTCGGACCGCACAACTGGGCCGTGGTACTGCCGCAGGTCCTGGAAGGCGTACTGGCCGTCTGGGCGCTGCACCGCATCGTCCGTGCCTGGGCCGGCCCCACGGCGGGACTGCTCGCCGCGCTGGCCCTCACCCTCACCCCGATCACCGTCGCACTCAACCGGCACACCATCCCCGACACCCTGCTCGTGCTGCTGCTGGTCCTCGCCGCGGGATCGCTGCAAAGGGCCGTCACCACCGGCGGACTGCTGCCGCTGCTCGGCTGCGGAACATGGGTGGGGCTGGCCTTCCAGGCCAAGATGCTCCAGGCGTGGCTCGTGCTGCCGGTCTTCGCCGCCGTGTACCAACTGGCCGCGCCCGGCTCACCGTTGGAGCGGGCCCGGCGGGTGCTGCTCGCCGGAGTCACCACAATCCTCGTCTCCTGCTCCTGGCTGCTGCTGGTGGGGGCAACCCCCGCCGAGAACCGTCCCTACATCGACGGGACCACCAACAACAACCCCTTCACCCTGGTCTTCGGCTACAACGGGCTGAGCCGGTTCGGCCATGACCCGCATGCGCTGGGCGCCGTCGCCGGCACCGCCGCCAGCCGCACCACCGGCAACACCGGCTGGACCATGCTGGTCAACGAGAGCCTGGGCCCCCAGATCTCCTGGCTCCTGCCGCTCGCCGTACTGGCGTTGGTACTGGGCGTGTGGTGGCGCGCCGGACTCCCGCGCACCGACAGGCTGCGGACGGGGTTCCTGCTCTGGGGCGGCTGGCTGGCGGTGCACGTCGTGGTCTTCAGCAACTCCAACGGCAATCACGGCTACTACACCGCCGTACTGGCCCCGTCCCTCGCCGCGCTGACCGGGGGCGGCCTCGCCGTGTTCCGGTCCGAGCACCGTGCCGGCGGGCGACGCCGGGCCGCGCTGCCCGTCGCGATCGGGCTCACGGCCCTGTGGGCCGCGGCCGTGGAAGGCCCGCACAGCGCATTCGCCCCCTGGCTGCTGCCGATGGTGCTGATGCTCGGCCTGTGCGGGACCGTCGGTCTGTGGACCAGCGGGCCGGACACCACGCGCCGGGCGGTGCACAGCGCCCTGGCTGCGGCACTGGCGGCCGTACTGCTCGCCCCGGCCGTCTGGGCCGCCTCCTGCCTGGACCGGCGGTATCCCGGCTCACCCATCGAGCCACTGGCCGGACCGGTCGGACCCGACTATCAGGGGACGCACCACCACCGGGTCAGGATCCCGCGAAACCCTTTGAACCAGCCATCGTCGCGCGACGCCGCACTGCTGAGCTACCTGTCCGCGCACCGCTCCGGAGAGCAGTACCTGCTCGCCACCCAAGCCGCCTACGGCGCCGAACCCCTGCTGCGCGCCACCTCCCAACCCCTGCTGGTCATGGGCGGCTTCACCGGCCTGACCCCGTATCCGACCCCCCTGCGGCTGAGCGACCTGGTCGCCACCCACCACCTGCGCTACGCCCTGCTGACCACGCGCCGCCCGTCCACACCGGCAACGGCCTGGGTGAGGAGCATCTGCACCCGCATCCCGCCCAGCGCCTACGGCCGCACCTCGGACGGAAGCTTCACCCTCTACGACTGCGCTCGACGGGACAACTGACCTGCTCGGCCTGCCCTCCACGGATCGCCGGCCGTCGGTCGGGTGCCCGCTGTGACCCGACCGGGGCATCCCTCCCGCCCCCGGCCACGCCGGTAGAAACCTGTCATGCGAGTGACGATGTGTTTGCAGCGGAGAGGCAGGGGAACCTTCCTGGCGAAAATCGACCCTGGTCCCCGGGACCAGCAACAACGCACCGCGCGTGCTGCGCCCGGTCCGCGCCCGGTCCGCGTGCAGCGAGAGGACTCCATGAAGCACATGCGACGTTCATTCACCGTCCTGGCGACCGCCGTCCTGCTCTCCCTGGCCGGCCTCGCCCTCGCCGCGCCGGCCCAAGCCTTCTCCGAAGGCCCCGAGAGCAACACCGCCCTCGTTCCTGCACTGGGGCCGGGGCTCATCCTGTAACCGTCGATTCCCTCGTCGGCGGGCGCGGCGCCAAGTCGACGTCGTCCTCGTATAGGCGGCCGCCAACTCCCGGCAGCCGGGTGGGCGGGACTTCTACTCCGCCGCTGAAGCCCAGTGCGCTGGTCACACCCTGGAGGTTCAAAGAGAGCGCAAACCAAGGGGCATTGAGCAGGCCACACCCCTTGCGGGCACGGTGTGGAACGAGGGCATCCGGCTCTGTGACATTCGTCAGGGCGAATCAGTGACAGACGGGTCTGCCGACTGCATGGCCGTCTTGGCAGATTGAGGTGGGATCACCGCTTGGTGATCCGCACCGAGCGGAAGGTCCGCACGCCATGTCACCACGCAACCGCAACCGCAACCGCGCCTTCGCCCTGGCCGCCGCCACGGCCGCGCTCGCCGGAATAGCCGCTTCGCCCAGCGCCACGGCGCTCGGCGCCGCGTCGTCCGAGCCCACGCCGGCTGCCGACATCAAGGTCACGAACCGCGTGACCAACACCTTCTCGTCGCACGCAATCGGGGTGAACACGCCGTTCTGGAACCCGTACCTCACCAGGCCGGACACCCCTGAGCTCATCCGCAGGGCAGGCATCAAAACCCTGTCGTTCAACGCCGGTGGGCCCAGCGACCTGTACCACTTCCAGAACGGCGGCTGGCTGAGCCCCGACCCGAACGGCAAGGACAACGGGGGATACCAGGACCTCGACCCGACGTTCACCTTCGACCAGTTCGCGAAGACCGCCCAGGACGCACACGCCGGCATGCTGGTGCACGTCAACTACGGCACCGGCCCGACGGACACCAAGGCCCACCCGAGCACCAAGGAGCACCCCAAGCCCGGCGACCCGCGTGAGGCCGCCGCCTGGGTCCGGTACGCCAACCGCACCCACCACTACCACGTGCACGACTGGGTCGTCGGCGAGGAGACGTACCTCAACGGCTGGTTCAGCAACCCCCAACACCCCGCGCCCAAGGAGCCCGACGCGCACGCCGACAAGTCGCCGGCCGCCTACGCCCGCAACTCCATCGCCTACGCGAAGGCGATGAAGGCCGTCGACCCGAGCATCCGGGTCGGCATCGAGTTCTTCCCCAGCGACCCGGCGACGGCGCACGATCCGGGAAAGGGCAAGCTGAAGGAGTGGGACGACGCGGTTCTGAACACGCCGGGCCTTGCGAAGGCCGTCGATTTCGTCGACATCCACTGGTACCACCCCACGTTCAGTGGGAAGTTCGACGACGCGTCGGTGCTCGCCGACACCGCGCACACGGCGCCCGTGCTGAAGGCGCTGCGGGCGGATCTGGATCGGGCGTCGGGGCCGCGCCATCACCTCGACATCGTCGCGGGTGAGAGCAACTCCGGCGTCTTCCCCACGCAGCAGCAGGACAACGCGGTGGGCGCCCTCTACCTGCTGGACAGCAACCTGTCACTGCTGGAGAACGGCGTCTCGAACGTTGACTGGTGGGCTCTGTACAACGGCCCGAGCGCTACGAAGGACGGCGGCTGGGGCGACCTCGGGTTGCTGTCCTCCGGGAAGTGCCCGTGGGACCAGCCCAAGAAGCAGCACTGCGAGCCGCCGGTCGGCACGCCTTTCGCGCCTTACCACACCCTGCGGATGCTGACCACCGCTCTCCAGGGCGGAGGCGCCACGCTCGCTACGACCACGACCGGTGGCAACGGCACCCTCGCCACCCACGCGGTCCGTCGCGCGGACGGCACGCTGGCCGTCGTCGTGGTCAACAAGGACCCGAAGCAGGCCCAGTCCTTCCATTTCTCCCTTCCGGCCGGCTACCACAGCGACCGCACCCTCACCTGGCAGCGCGGCGACTCCGCCCCCGCCACCCACCGTGGCGCGGCCCCGACAAGCCTCGCCCCCTACTCCGCGGCGGTCGTCCTCCTCAAGCGTTGAGCGAACCTCCGGGGCCGGATCACGAGCCGGCCCCGGGGCCTGCGACGACGAGCCCCCCGATACGTGGGAACAGAAACACGCCCGGGGGCGAGCGCCGCCCCCCGAGCCGGAAGCATCCTTGCGTTGCAGCGGCACCGCGACCTCACCATGCGGGCGGCCGCACGGACGATCAGGCCAAGCAGCACCGGGCTGCCGCCGGAGCCGTGGCTCGGGCGGCAGCCCAGATCGGGTCGCCGACCTTCAGCGATCAGTCCCGCAGCTGCTCCGGGTCGGCCGCCAGGATGCGTCGGACCTGGTCGAGCAGTGCGCTCGCATCCGGCTCGGAGGAGCCCTTGTCGAGACCGCTGCCGCGGAGCGCGTCGGCGATCTCCTTGAACTGGACGTCCCAGTCGTTCTGGTAGACCTGCTCGTGTTCCTCGGTCCCGTGCGACTGGCGGAGGCCGATGGTGCGGTCGACCAGCTTGCCGATCAGCGCGGTCATGGCGAACGAGAACAGACCGATGACCAGCACGGCCACCAGTTGCTTGCCGAGCAGGTCCCAGCCGCCGCCGTAGAACAGGCCCTTCTTGCCGGTCATCGTTCCGGTCGCGGCGAGGCCGACCATCACCATGCCGAACAGCCCGCCCCAGCCGTGGATGCCGACCACGTCCAGGGTGTCGTCGACTCCGAAGCGGTACTTCCAGCTGATCGCGAAGGCACAGGTCAGACCGGCCAGGAAACCGATCGCGACAGCCCAGAACGGGGTGACGTCGCCGGCGGCCGGGGTCATCGCGACCATGCCGGTGACGGCGCCCATGCTGATGTCGAGCAGACCGACCTGGCGGGTGCGCCAGTAGCTGGTCACCGCCCAGCCCGCCATGGCGGCACCCGCGGCGAACTGGGTGTTGACGAAGCCCATCGCCGCCGCGCCCGGCACGCCGAGGGAGGAGCCGGTGTTGAAGCCGAACCAGCCGAACCACAGCAGGGACAGGCCGATGACCACCAGCGGCAGGTTGTGCGGGCGGATCGGCTGGCGCTCGAAGTCCTCCCGCCGCCCGGCGACCGCGGCCAGTGCCAGGCCGGCCGCGCCGGACGCGAGTTCGACCACCGTACCGCCGGAGAAGTCGACGGCGCCGAGCTGCCTGGACACCCATCCGTCGGGCGCGAACACCCAGTGCGCCATCGGGACGTAGACGAGCAGGGTCCAGGCGCAGACGAAGACCAGCCAGCCGTTCATCTTGGCCCGTCCCGCCACCGAGCCGCTGATCAGCGCGACCGTCACGATGGCGAAGGACATGTGGAAGACCGAGAAGGTCACGGTGGGTATGTCGCCGGTGCGGCTCTCCAGGCCCACGCCGGACATGAAGACATGGCCGAGCCCGCCGATCAACCCGAGCCCGCCGGCGTCCTTGCCGAAGGCGAGGGTGTAGCCGAACGCGAACCAGGTGATGCTGACCAGCACCACACAGCCGAAGCACATCTTGAGCATGGTGATGACCTGGCTGGTCTTCACCATGCCGCCGTAGAAGAAGGCCAGTCCCGGAGCCATGAGCAGCACCATGGCCGCGGCCATGATCAACCAGGAGGCGTTGCCCGTGTCGAAGATGTGGGACATGTCAGTTCCTCGATTCGACGGACGGCGGGTGAGCAGTCGTCACTTCTCCTGCTCCCGTCGCTGGAGGACCTCCCGGAGCTCGGCCAGCAGCTCGGCGTCGGCGCTGCCGCAACCGGCCTCCTCACCACCCGTGCCCACGGTGACGGGGACCCGGGCCTGCACAAGCCGCCGCCGGACCTCGGCGATGGTCTCGTCGTCGTACGCCTGCTCCTCCTCCGCGCCGGGGACATGCTCGTAGTCCTCGGCGGCCCGGAAGCCGACCGTCCTCTCGATGGCCTGGGCGATCAGCCAGGTCACGCCGAAGGAGAAGGCCGCACACACCACCACGCCGACGGCCTGGCGCCACAGCAGGTCGACGCCGCCGCCGTAGAACAGGCCCTTCTTGCCGCTCATCTGGAAGGTGGCGAACAGGCCGATACCCAGGACACCGACGATGCCGCCCCAGCCGTGTACGCCCACCACGTCGAGGGTGTCGTCGTAGCGCAGCTTGTACTTGAGGTTGATCGCGAAGGCGCACACCACGCCCGCGACAAAGCCGATCACCAGGGCGCCGATCGGCGAGACCTCACCACAGGCCGGGGTGATGGCGACCATGCCCGCGACGGCGGCCGACGCCACACCGAGCATCTCGACGTGTCCGAGCCGCCACTTCTCGATCAGGGGCCAGCCGACCATCGCGCCGCAGGCGGCGAGTTGGGTGTTGAGGAAGGCCATCGGCGCGCTGCCGCCCGATTGCAGCGCGGAGCCGGCGTTGAAGCCGAACCAGCCGAACCACAGCAGCGCGAGACCGACCACGACCAGCGGCAGGTTGTGCGGCCGGATGGTCTCCCGCTCGAAGTCCTTGCGCTTGCGGACCACGATCGCCACCGCGAGGCCGGCCGCACCGGAGTTGATCTCCACCGGCATACCACCGGCGAAGTCCAGAGCGCCGAGGTGGGCGGTGACCCACCCGTCGGGCGCGAACACCCAGTGCGCCATCGGCACATAGACGAAGAGGGTCCACGCCACCACGAACCACAGCCAGCCGCGCATGGTCGCGCGACCGGCGATGGATCCGCTGATCAGGGCCACGGTGATGATGGCGAAGGCCATCTGGAAGCCGGAGAAGATGACGGTGGGGATGGAACCGTTCAGGCTGGCCATCCCGACGTCGTGCATCATCCAGTGCGCGGGGGAGCCGATCAGGCCCCAACCGCCGACGTCCTTGCCGAAGGCCAGGCTGTAGCCGATGGCCAGCCACAGCAGGGTGACCAGGGCCAGGCAGACGAAGCTCATCTTGAGCATGACCAGCACGTGCTTGGTCTTGACCATGCCGCCGTAGAAGAAGGCGAGGCCGGGCGTCATCAGCAGCACCATGGCGGTACTCGCCATGAGCCACGCGGTGTTGCCCGTATCGAGAGTGGTAGGCATCCGAGTCTTTCCGGGTAGGGGGAGCCGTGCTTGAACGGCACCGCGGCGGTCGGGCAAGGGGGTGGGGTGGGTGCGGGTCAGGACGTGCGCATCGCCAGGGCCGGTACGCCTCACCAGGGCCGGTACGCCGATCAGGCGCCGGCGTACGGCATCAGGCGCCGGCGGGCGGCCGCGGTAACCGTGGGGGAGTCGGTGCCTGGGCGCGGAGCCGGGCCCCGGAGCCCTCGGGCAGCACGGTCTCGCAGGCCAGGAGATCGGCCGAGGGAGCGGCGTCGACCACGGTGCGGAATGCGGGCCCCTCGTCGGCGAGTGGGCCGAGCCTGCCGGCCTGGGCGCTCTCGTGCCCTTCGAGCAGGACGAGAGCGGCGGGCCGCGGGTGCCCCAGGCCGGATCGGGGAGCCGGTCTCATCTCTCAGGCGCCGATCGATTCATGACCACGGCGCCGGCCGGCCAGATCGGCGACGCCGTGGGCGCAGAGCTTGTCGATCTCCAGTGGAGCCAGATGCATGGAGGCGCTCCTTCTGCGGGCGCGGGGACGTCCGCGCGTCGGGGTGCGCGGCACCCATGAGGGTAAATTCCGTAATGCGGAAATCCACTTCCGTTTGAAATGCAACGTAAGGGCGACCACGGCGTTCGTCAACGCATGGCTGAAGGGTTTGGGCTTTTCTTTATCCGTGGCCGCGAGCGAAAACGGGTCGGCCAACGGTCAATTGATGGAAATCGACGCCTGCCGCTCGGTATGTGACGTTCGAAGCCGGTTTGTCATCGACCTGTGTGGCCCCGAGGGCTGGCGAGGACGTGCCCCAGGGGGGATCCACCCGCATGTGTCGGCCCTGGCGGACAACGGCGAGCCGACGACACCGACGGCCACCCCCAACACCGGTGCGGACCATGGCTGATGCGGCACCAGCAGGTGGATCGCCCAGAGATCCGGCTGGCGCGTGAGGCGGGTTTGCCGGCATGCCACTGCTCGGTGGGGACGGCCTGATCTGGAACGACAGGAGGGCGCCGGTGAAAACCGGCGCCCTCCGTCGTACGAGGCTGCTACGTCTGCCACCGAGGCGTGGCCGAGGGACGGACGTCACGCGAATGCGCTCCCCTCGACCGGGCCTCGGGTCACGCCTAGCTCAGGGTCTTGAGGGCCGCGGCGTCGTACGGCTGAAGTTCCTCGAAGCGGTTTCCCAGGATCTTGGCTGCCCAGTGGGGGTCCTGGAGGAGGGCGCGGCCGACGGCGACCAGGTCGAACTCGTCGCGGTCCAGGCGGTCGAGGAGGTTGTCGATGCTGCCGACCGCCGCGCCTTCGCCCGCGAAGGCGCGGAGGAAGTCGCCGTCGAGGCCGACCGAGCCGACGGTGATGGTGGGCTTGCCGGTGAGCTTCTTGGTCCAGCCTGCCAGGTTGAGTTCGGAGCCTTCGAACTCGGGGAGCCAGTAGCGGCGGGTGGAGGCGTGGAAGGCGTCGACACCGGCCGCGGTGAGCGGGGCCAGGATCGCCTCCAGGTCCTCCGGGGTCTCCGCGAGCCTGGCGTCGTACGCCTCCTGCTTCCACTGCGAGTAGCGGAAGATGACCGGGAAGTCGGGGGAGACGGTTTCGCGGACCGCGGCGACGATCTCGGCGGCGAACTTCGTACGGGCTGTGGGGGTGCCGCCGTAGGCGTCGGAGCGGCGGTTGGTGCCGGCCCACAGGAACTGGTCGAGGAGGTAGCCGTGGGCGCCGTGCAGTTCGATGCCGTCGAAACCGATGCGCTCGGCCGCGGCGGCGGCTTGGGCGAAGGCGCCGATGACGTCGTCGAGGTCGCCTTGGGTCATGGGCTTGCCGGTGCCCTCGGTGCCGTCGACGCGGATGCCGGAGGGGCCGACGGCGGGGGCGTCGGCGTAGGGCGGCTCGCCCTGCTTGCGCACCATGCCGATGTGCCACAGCTGCGGCACGATGGTGCCGCCTGCGGCGTGGACGGCCTCGGCGACCTTCGCCCAGCCCGCCAGCTGCTCTTCGCCGTGGAACCGCGGTACGCGGTCGCTGTTTCCGGCCGACTCGTGGCCGACGTAGGTGCCTTCGGTGACGATCAGGCCCACGCCGGCGGCGGCGCGGCGGGCGTAGTACGACCGCACGTCCTCACCGGGGATGCCGTCCGGCGAGAACATCCGCGTCATGGGTGCCATCGCGATGCGGTTGGGGACGGTCAGGCCGTTCAGCGCGATGGGCCGGGCCAGGATCTCGGCCGCGCGGGAGACGGCGGACGCAGAGGCGGTCATGGGGGTGCTCCTTGTAAGCATCGGTAGGGAGGAAGAGGAAGGGGAAGAGGAAGATGCGTGAGGCGCATTGAACGGGCGTGGGGGGCGACCGTCCGGGGGCACGGCATCTCGCCTGTCCGGCGAGCTGTCTGTGATCCGGGACATCGCCGCCTACTGCGCCGCGGGGTGTGCCAGCGCCACGTCGAAGCCGTCCGTACCGCGGCCCTCGACGGCGAGCGCCGACGCCACCGGGGGGTAGCCGCTGGCGATGAGCGAGTACTCGCCCGCCGTCAGGTCGGTCAAGGCGTACGCGCCGTCGGCATCCGTGATGGTGGTACGCACCACGTTCCCGGCGGCGTCCACCAGCGTCAGTCGGGCGTCGGGCAGCGGACGGCCGCCCTCCCCGGCGCGTACGGTGCCCCGCACCTGCACACCGGACGGCACTGTGGTGCGGGGGAGCCGGACGCCGTACGGGACCGGGGTGGCCGCCGCTGTGACCGTGGCGGCCTGCGGCTGATGGCCGTCGGCGGTCGTGATGAGGACGTACGGGCCATCGGCCGGGGCGTCCAGCGCGTACCGGCCGTCGGGGTGGGAGGCCGTGCGGCCCACCTGCCGCCCGTCCGGCGAGACAAGGGTGAGGGCGGCACCGCCCAGCACCTCGCCCTCGGCGTTCCGCACCACGCCGTGGAACCCGGCCCCGGCCGGGACGGAAGCGATCTGGACCGCTTCGGCCTGGACCGCTTCGGCCTGGACCGCATCGGCCTGGACCGCATCGGCCTGGACGGCAGGCTCCATAACCGGATCGGCAACGACCGTCTCCACTGCGGGAGTTGACGAGGTGCCCGCGCCGGCCCTGCCCGCCTCGACGACCCGGGGGCCGTGCTGTCCGCGCAGGCCGAGCCCGCCGATCACCGAGACCAGCGCGAACGCGACGGCCCCGATGCCGAAGGTGAGGGTGAACCCGGATTCGGCGGGCAGCGGCGGAACGCCCGCCGGCAGGTGCTCGATGGTCTTGGACGCCAGGATCGTGGTGACGACGGCGCTGCCGATCGCGCTGCCGGTGGAGCGGGAGATCGAGTTGATGCCGTTGGCGATGCCGCTTTGGTGGTGCGGGACGCTCGCCATGATGACGGCGGGCATGGCGGCGTAGCCGAAGCTGACGGCCGCGCCGGTCATGAGGCCGGCTCCGATGACCGAGGCGGTGTGGGCGTGGTCGAGGGCCAGCCAGCCGAAGCCGACGGCTCCGAACGCGGCGGCCATGCCGAGCACGTACCGGGGGCCGTGGTGTCGGACGAGCCGGCCGCCGATCGGCGAGGCGAGCAGGGAGACGATCGCGCCGGGCAGCAGGAACTCGACGGATGCGCGCAGGATGGAGGCGCCGAAGCCGAAGCCGGTGAGCGCCTCGGGCATCTGCACGAGGTAGGAGACACCGAGGAAGTTCGCGAACATGCCGAAGCCGACCAGGATGCCGGCCAGATTGGCCATGAGGACCGGGCGGTGGACGAACATCCGCATGTCGACGAGGGGCTCGCGCACCTTGAGCTCGACCAGGACCCAGACCGCGGCCATGACGACCGCGCCGGCGAAGGCGCCCAGCGTGCGGCCGGAGGACCAGCCCCACTCGTGGCCCTGGGAGATCGGCAGCAGGAGCAGCAGCAGGGCGACGCCGAGGGTCAGCGCTCCGAGGAAGTCGGTGCGTCCGCCGGTTTTGTGTCGGGTCGCCGGGACCAGGAAGACGACGGCGAGCAGGGCGAGGAGTGCGAAGCCGGTCGCCATCCAGAAGGCGTTGCGGTAGTCGGCGTCGGCGCCGGAGGTGAGCAGGCCCGTGGCGACGAGCGCGAGCCCGCTGCCGAAGGCGAGGGTGCCGCTGACCAGCGCCATGGCGCCGGGCAGCTTCTGCGGCCGGACCTCTTCACGCAGGACGGAAAGGGCCAGCGGGAAGATCGCGGTGGCGGCACCCTGGAGCACCCGGCCCAGGATCAGCAGCGGCAGCGAGTTCGCGACCGCGGCGATGACGGAGCCCGCGACCATGACGACGAGCACGGCCACCAGGGTGGGCTTCTTGCCGTGCTGGTCGCCGAAGCGGCCGAGCAGCGGGGTGAAGACGGCGGCGGACAGCAGTGTGGCGGTGGTCACCCAGCTGACGTTGGCGGTCGAGGTGCCGAGGTCCCTCTGGATCAGGCCCAGGATCGGGACGGGCAGGGTCTGCATCATCGACACGACCATGGCGGCCAGGCTCAGGGCGAAGACGATGACCGTCTCGTTCCGGCGCCCGGCGGCGGGGGCGGATGCGGATGCGGCGTGGCTCATGGCTGGCGGGACCTTCTCGGTGTTTCAGATCGTAGATGTTTGATGACATGAAGTACTTCCGCAGACGGTAGACCGAGATACTTAAGATGGTCAAGTAAACAATTGATGATGTGAAGCATCTTGGGTACGCTCCAGCTATGAGCGCCACCGGCCCGTCGGCCCCCACCAAGCTCCAGCTGCTGGAGCTCCTCGCCGCTATCGGCACCGCCCAATGGCGCGATTTCGCTGCTGCCGCCGCCCATCACGGCCTCACCGCCATGCAGGCCAAGGTCCTCGCCCAGCTCGACGGCCCGCTGCCGATGCGCGGCCTCGCCGCCCTGCTGGTCTGCGACGCGTCGAACGTCACGGGGATCGTGGACCGCCTGGAGGCCCGCGAGCTGGTCCGCCGTGAAGCTCACCCCGCGGACCGCCGGGTGAAGAACGTCGTCGCGACGGACGCGGGCCGCGAGATCATCCGTTGTGTGCGCGAGGAGATGCAGGAGACACACGGCGCCCTTGACGCCCTGGGTGACGCCGACAGCGCGACGCTCTACGCCCTGCTGCAACGCCTGCGACCGACGATGGAGGAGAACGCCTGACGCCCCTCCCGCTGCCTGGGCGCAACGCCGGTCTCCGGGGCGGAGCCGGACTTCGGCATGGCCGCTGGTGCGTACGGCTACCGATCCGTAACCACTTGCGGTTCGTCACGTTGGCCTTTGTGGTCTGTGTCGTGTGTGGGCGTTTGTCGGTGTGTGTCGGCGTCCTCTCACCTGTAAGGAGCATGGCGTGAAGCTGCGTTGGTCGAGACTGCTCGCCGCTCTTCCGGTGTTTGGCCTGGTCACGGGTATGGCCGCGGTTTCCCCTGTCGCCGCTGCCCTCTCGCCGTTGGAGGTTTCTGGTGGCAGGTCGGTCGGCCTTCCCCGTCCGGCGTCGTCGACCGCTTTGGTGGGGGGTTCGTCGGGGTCGTTTGTGTTCAGGCCGTCGGTTGGTGGGGTCGTGCCTCGTGGGGGATGGGCCGGCGTGGGCCGTGGTGGTTGGAATGACTTTTCCTGCAGGCCCTCGGCCGCTCATCCCCGTCCGGTGGTCCTGGTGCATGGCACTCTTGGTAACGGGGTCGACAACTGGCTTGGTCTGGCGCCTTATTTGATGGCGCGTGGGTACTGTGTCTTCTCCTTCACCTATGGCGGGTTGCTTGGTCTGCCGGTGGTGGGTGGGGTGGGTTCGATCGATGCTTCGGCTCGGCAGCTCGGTGTGTATGTCGATCGGGTTTTGGCGGCGACGGGGGCGCGGAAGGTCGACATCGTCGGGCATTCGCAGGGCGGGATGATGTCGCGGGTGTATCTGAAGTTCTATGGCGGCCGTCGCAAGGTGCACACGTTGGTCGGGCTGGCTCCCAATAATCATGGTACCGATCTGCATGGGTTGATCACGTTGTTGGATTCTGCTCCGGGCGTGAGGAGGGTCTTGCATGGGCTTGTTCCGGCGGTGACCGAGCAGGAGTCCGGCTCGCCTTTGTTGAGGCGTCTGAATGCGGGTGGTGACACCGTTCCCGGTGTTCGTTACACGGTCATCGCCACTCGGTACGACGAGATGATCACGCCGCATCGCTCGGAGTTCCTGCACGGCTCCGACGTCCACAACGTCGTGCTGCAGGACCTGTGTCCACTCGACGTCTCCGGACACGGCTCGCTCGGGCTGATCGACCGGCTCGCCTTCCACGAGACAGCCAACGCCCTCGACCCCGCCCACGCCACCCCCACCACCTGCGCCTATTAGTGATCATGGCTGGTCCCCGCGGGCGCCGACACCGCAAGTTCCGGGGGCATGGCCGGTCGGGCACGTTCGGGGTCCGCGCCCCCATGCTCCCTGTCCGTCGCATCACCGCGCCCCATGCCCTCATCAACGCGTCGAGTACGACGCGGTCGCACGATTGCCCGGACAAGTCCCAGGGCCTGCCCTGCGGAACTGTGCTGGGTTTCGCCGCCCATTGGAATGATCCACAAGACAGGCCCTGAAGGCGCGTTCTCACTGAGGTGGCGCGCTCGGCCGGCGGTTCTCGCCTACCGGGCCGTTTCCGTCCAGGTGACGGGCAGTTCGTGGACGCCGTAGATGTTCATGTCGGTCTTGAGTTTCACCTCGCGGGTGGGGATGGCGAGTTCGAGGGTCGGGAAGCGGCGTACCAGTGTGGTGAATCCGGCACGCATTTCGACGCGGGCGAGTTGCTGGCCGAGGCACTGGTGGATGCCGTGGCCGAAGGACAGGTGGCCGCGGGCCTTGCGGTGGACGTCCAGGGTGTCGGGGCTGTCGAAGCGCTCCGGGTCGTGGTTGGCGGCCAGCAGCGAGACAATGACGGTCGATCCCTTGCCGATCGTTTCACCGCCGAGTTCGGTGTCCTCCGTGGCGTAGCGGTAGAAGATGTCGGCGACGGAGAGGTAGCGCAGGAGTTCCTCGACGGCATCGGGCATCAGGTCCGGGTTGGCGCGCAGTTCGGCCATCTGCTCGGGGTGCTCCAGGAGCGCGAAGGTGCCCAGTGCCAGCATGTTGGCGGTGGTCTCGTGGCCCGCGAGCAGCAGCAGGGAGGCGATGCCGGTCAGTTCCTCGATGGTGAGGTCGTCATGGCGGGCCAGGTCGGACAGTAGGTCGTCGCCGGGCTCGGCGCGTTTACGCGTGACCAGTTCGGCGAGGTACGCGGTCAGCGCGCCGTACGCCGCCATCTGCTCCTTGAGGGACTGGTCCTTGACCAGGAACTTGGCGGAGTTGACCTGGAAGTTGTCCCGGTCCTCGTAGGGGACACCGAGCAGTTCGCAGATCACCAGCGAGGGCACCGGCAGCGCGAACTCCCTGACCAGGTCGACCGGCGGGGCAAGGCGCGCCATCTCGTCCAGCTGCCGCTCGGTGATGTCGCGGATGTGTTCTTCGAGCTGCTTCATGCGTGTGACGGTGAAGGCGCCGGTGAGCTTGCGCCGCAGCCGGGTGTGGTCCGGCGGGTCCATGGCGATGAATAAGCCCGGCACTTGCGGGGACGGTTCGGTGGCGGCGGGCATGCCTGGCACGTGGAGAACGCCGATGTCATGGCGGGAGCTGAACCGGGTGTCGGCCATGAGCCGGCGGACCGCGTCGTAGCCGGTGACGAGCCAGCCCTCGTGACCGTCGGGGAAGACCATCGGGCTGACCGGGCGGGCCTCGCGCAGCCGGGCGATCTGGCGGGGCGGGGCGAAGGGGCCCGCGTCGCGCTCCGTCGGGAGGCCGTGCGGGATGGGAAGCGTTTGAGTCATCGGGATTCCTTTCGTGGCGGTTGTTGCCGTCACAGTCGCCGACGGACCTGACAAATGACTGAAACGGCTCTGACACCGACCATGCGACCATGCCGGAGACACGGCCGGCTGAAGGCCGTCCCGTATGCGGCGGGGTTTATCCCGTGAAGGCGCGACCGCGGCGCGATCTGCCGCGGCGTGAGGTTCGTGCGCCGGTAGGTGGCCACCGGCAGTACCCGGTCAGCCAAAGGGCAACCGCTACGGACCCCCACGCCGGACATCGCGAGGGTGGGGCCCGTGCGGGCCAGGAGAGCTTGCTCGGTGGAGATGAGCGGTGCGGACGCGGCGCCCGGGTCGGCCGGCCCTGCCGGTGCACCCGGCAGCTCCACAGACAACCCACAAGATGGCTGGCTATGTTCTCCCTGTGAGGGTGCGGAAGGCGTGGGGAGGCCGTCCGTGCCACAGGAACAGGGAGGCACCGTGCGTGATCTGCCCCGGCCCATGAGGTCGCGAACGGCAGACGTCCCGCTGCCGGTGCCGCAACGGACAGGGGAAAGGCAGGAGTGATCGTGTTCGCGCGTGTGGGGGGTAACCGGCGGCGAGTGGTCTGGGGCCTGGTCGGCGTGGCGTTGGTGCTGGCCGTCTGGATGGTGATCCTTGGACTGACCCTGAAAAGCCATGCCAGGGTCCGCAACTGGGACACCGCCTGGATCGGGCTGGACGCCATGGAAGTGGCCGGCTTGCTGCTCACCGGTGTACTGATCTGGTATCGGCGCACCGCGGCAGGCCCCATTGCTTCGGCCACCGCCACGCTCTTCGCACTGGATGCCTGGTTCGATGTGACCACCGCAGCCAAGGGCACCGACCATGTGGAAGCGGTGGCCATGGCCGCCTTGTGCGAACTTCCTCTTGCGATCGGTCTGGCAACCATCGCCGTCCTCGCCCCTCGCTGGAAGGACCCTCACCGCCGGCCGTCGACGTCGCAGGTGGCATCCACCGGGAAGGGCTTCAACCGGCGGGCGGAGAACCGTACGCCGGAGGAGACGGAGGCGGCGGCGTTCAGGACCGCTCCGCGGAAGTAGCTGCGGTCGCGTACCGGAAAGGCAACAGCGCGGCGTCCGCCCCGGGTTCGGGGCGGACGCCGTAGCGTTGGCGCATGAGGCGCGACGCATGACGGTCGTGGTCCTGTGCGACGAGGCTTCGGCGGGAATCCCGCTACGCGTACCGGAGCCTGCGCGTCGACCGCCGCACCTGCGAGCCACCCTCGGCATTGACATCCTCTCGAACAGAGGCGAAAAGCCCGTAACTTCATGGACTTTGCCTTTTGGCCCCGCGCGGGTATCAACGGGAAACCCACGCCGCCGGAACCGAGTTGGGCTTCCGGGGCCGTCACGCAAGTGCCCGCACCGGTCCCAACGGTGCAAGGGCGATAGACGCCGAGAAGGCCCTCGCCCGCATGTCTGTTCCACGGCTGTTCACCTGCATGGTCCGAAATGGCAAAGGCATCTGGCAGAGTTCTCTGCCCGCCCGCCGCCTTGCGCACGCCCCGTCGGCACCACGACCCGGCCGGAGTGCGGCGCACCCTCCCGTCCCACCCGTGTCGCGCGGTGGGCGGCGGCGTCCGCATGGCGGCCGACCTGGTTCCGGACGGCGAACCGTGCGCTGTCACGCCGAAACGTTCGAGGCGCGCAAGGAGAATGTCTGTGCACTGCGGTGAATTGGGCAGGGTGCCCGACGGCTGGCCGCAAGGGTGCTTCAGGTGCCACCGCAGGGCCGTTACGTACGCTGCCGCAGCAGATCCGTACACCGCGGGGCGAATACGCGAGGCCATAGCCGGGAAACGGCGGCGTATTTGCTGGGAATCGCCTTTCGTGAGGTGTCACGTTTCCGGTTCGGGAAGAGTCCGTGGGTCGCTCCGGGATGTGAGGGGGAAGCGTCTCGAATTCCTTGACCGTACGGCATTCGCCATCGCGTGTGAGTGTGCTTCTCGGCGGCTCCCTTTGCTGTCGAGAACGGATATCGCCGCCCGGTGAGGCGGGGTCCGCCATCGACCGATTCGGCCTCCGGTGACCGGCGAGTCCTGATCGCCCTCCGTCCGGTGCGGGCACATCGTGACCGGGTTGCCGGGATTAATCCATTTTGGTTCGGCGGTCACGGCGTCACGACTCCTCGCCTGTGACCCGGCCCCGCCGGGGGATTTCCGTGTGCGGAATACGGCGATCCGCTAGTCCGGACGCTGTGCAGCGGAGGGGTGCTCTGTCAATGATCAATGTCAAGGCTTGATCCACAGCGAAAGCCGAACTAACGTCTGTCGGGTCGGCAAAGCCGCGGGCTCGGCAGGGGGACGGACTGCGCGAGCCGATGGAACCACACTTCAGAAGCGGGGGAAAAGCGTGTCGACTTCGGCAGGTTCCGGTTTACGACCCACTGGCCCTGACCCATTGAGTTATTCCAGACGGAGAAGGCACCGTCATCCGGTGCGCAGGCCGGTGCGCGCGGCTGAATACCACTTACGGCGCAGCTTTCGTGGTGCCGGGGAGCACTGTCCCGGCACGGAGACGCGCCGATGACGCGGGACATCGCGAGCCTTACGGCCACCCGCGGCTCCGGGGCCGGTGCGCTGCGCACCACACCCCCGTTCGTCGTGCTGCTCGGCACCGACTATGCCGGCAAGTCGTCCGCGCTGACGGAACTCGCCGAGCGCTCGCCCTCCTGGAACGTCGTCTCCCTCGACGACGAGTTCCTGGATCCCGGCCACGCCCTGATCGGAAGACTGCGCCGCAACCTGGTCGCCGACGTCCTGCCGGATCTGCACGACGGCTACTCCCTTGACTTCATGGTCAGCCTGCTGCAGACGGCGACGGTCCATCTGCGCGACAGCATCGAGCGCAGCCCGGGCGGAGCACCGGTTCTGGTCGACTCCTACTACTACAAGATCCTCGCCAAGTGCCGGCTGGCCGGAGTCGACAGCCATCCCCTGTTCGACTGGTGGCGCACCTTTCCGCAGCCGCGCCAGGTGGTCTTCCTGGAGGTGTCGACTGCCACGGCCTGGCAGCGCTGCGGCGAAGGGGCCGGGACCAACTCCCTGGAGTACTACGGCGAGCAGCCCGACCGGGCGTCGTTCGAGAAGTTCCAGTCCGACCTGCGCGAGGCCATGTGGGAAGAGGTCCGGCACCTCCCGGTCACCGTCGTCGAGGAGCAGGAACACGTTTCGCGGACCGTGCAGATACTAGGAGAGGTGATGGGCCGTGAAATCGGCTGACTTATGGACTGATCCGGCCCGGATGCGCAGCTACAGAGAGCGGGTCCTGGGCGAACGCGCGAGCCTCAGAGCCGCGCTCGCGGACGCGGACGGGCACCAACGCCGGGTTCTCGCCGAGCTGTTGGAGTACAACGCCGACACCGAGTACGGTCGCGCCCACTCCTTCGGTGCGATCCGATCCCTGGACGACTTCCGCAAGGCGGTGCCGATCAACGACTACGCGGCGCTGGCACCCTGGATCGAGCGGATGGCGGCGGGCGAGAGCAACCTGCTGAGCGCGGACGACCCCGCGGTGTACTTCACCAGCAGCGGTACCACAGGCGCCCACAAGAAGATCCCGGTCACCGCCGGTTTCATGCGCCGGACCTTCTTCCCGTTCTACTACGCGGCCTGGGCCCCGCTGATCGAGCACTTCCCCGATGTGCTCGACCGACCGGACGCGGTATTGAACCTCAAACACGACCCGCGTCCCGCGCCCCCGACCACGGCCTCGGGCCGGCCCCATGTCGGCGCCAGCCAGGTCGACCTCGGCAGCAGGTTCGGCGAGCCGCTGTCCGCCGAGCCCGGCACGTTCGCGCACTGGGGCACGCTCCCGGTGCCCGTCGACGAGAACGACCACCTGGAGAAGACCTACCTGCGGCTGCGCCTCGCCGTGGAGAGCGATGTCCGCTGCGTCATCGGGATCAACCCGGCGATGGTGGCCGCCCTGCCCTACCAGCTGAACCTCTGGTGGCCCCGGCTGGTCAAGGAGATCCGCGACGGCACGCTCGGCGGGGTGCCGTACGGCAGCCCCGATCC
Source organism: Streptomyces sp. GS7 (assembly GCF_009834125.1). Taxonomy (NCBI): domain Bacteria; kingdom Bacillati; phylum Actinomycetota; class Actinomycetes; order Kitasatosporales; family Streptomycetaceae; genus Streptomyces; species Streptomyces sp. GS7. The sequence continues at coordinate 5,271,755 of NZ_CP047146.1, read as the reverse complement.
GGAGCGAGCGGCCAGGCTGGAGCGGCTGGCCGACCACTTCGGGACGGTGCGCCCGGCCCATGTCTGGCCTCACCTGCGGGCACTGTTCCTCTGGACGACGGGGATGGCGTCGCTCTACCTGCCGCGGCTGCGTGAGGAGTTCGGTCCCGGCGTGGCCACGCTGCCGGCGCCCGTCGCCGCGTCCGAGGGGCCCGCCGGTGTCGCCCTCGACCGGCACGGCTCCGCAGGCTCCCTGGTGGTGACCGCGTCGGCCTATGAATTCCTGGACGCCGAGTCCGACATCGGGCCCGACTCCTCGACCCTGACCATGAACGAGCTGGAGCCGGGCCGCGACTACCACGTGATCTTCAGCCACATCGGCGGTCTGTACCGCTATGCGGTCGGCGACGTGGTCCGGGTCGTCGACCGGGTCGGCGGCGTGCCGCGGGTGGAGTACGCGGGCCGGAGCACCCGGTCGGATGCCGTCGGAGAGCGGCTTCGCGACGCCCAGGTCATCCGCGCGCTCGCCGCGGCCGCCCAGGCCACCGGCCTCGACGTCCGCAACGCCGCCTGCCGGGTGGCGGACCGGCCCGAGGGCACCGTGGCGCACTACGAGTTCGCCGTCGCGGCCCGCGGCGAGTGGAGCGAGCAGGAGACGGATCGCTTCGCCTCCGAGCTGGACACGGCCATCGGCCGGGAGGCCGCGGCCTATCGGACGGCACGTTCGGCCGGCCGGTTGGACCCCGTGGCCGTGCGGCGCCTGGACGGCGACGCCTTCCTGCGTGACTGGCACGCCAGCGTCGCCACCGGCATCCGGCCGACCCAGGTCAAGGATCGGCTGTTCCGACAGGACCACACACTCTGGGAGCGGCTGACCGGCACCGACCCGGTCGGCGAGGGAGGCAGGGCATGACCGAGACACTGGACGCCGTCGAGCGGACCGCGCTCCTGACGGCAGCGCTGCGCGCGGCGGAGACCGGACGCGAGGACCGGCTCTACAGCGACCCCTACGCGGCCCGGCTGGCCGGCGAGGGAGGTCCGGAACTGCTCCGCGAGGTCCGCGATGCCACCTTCCCCAAGGACGCGGCACGCACCGTACCGAGCACCCCCGACTACAACGCCATCCGCACCCGGTTCTTCGACGACTTCCTCCAGGAGGCCGCCCAGGACCCGGCGATGCACCAGATCGTGCTGGCACCCGCCGGAATGGACTCGCGGGCCTACCGGCTCGACTGGCCCTCCCATATCCGCTACTTCGAGGTCGACCGGCCCGCGGTTCTGGCCTACAAGGAGGAGCGGCTGCGGGACGTCCGGCCCCGGGTCGACCACCGCTCGATCGCCCTCGACCTCACCTCGCCCGACTGGGAGAGCGAGTTGAAGGACGCCGGCTACGACCCGGAGCAGCCGTCCACCTGGCTGCTGGAGGGGCTGCTCTACTACATCCCCCGCGACGACGCGCACCGCATCCTCGACCGGGTCGCGGCGATCATGAAACCGGGCAGCCGCATCGCCGCGGACATCGTCAACGCGGCCGCGCTGACCCTGCCGAACATGCGTGACCTGCTCGACGTGTTCGCCGGCTGGGGATGCCCGTGGCTGTTCGGCACGGACGAGCCGGAAGCACTGTTCGACGCACACGGCTTCACCGTCGAGGCCGCGCAGCCGGGCGAGCCGGCGGCCGACTACGGCCGGTGGCCCGACCCGGTACCGGACCGTTCCGAGGCCGGCGTGCGCCGGGTGTTCTTCGTCCACGGGAGACGGAGCTGATGGCGATCGCGACAGTGGTCGGCGGGAGCATCGCCGGTCTGGCCACCGCACTCGCCCTCGGCGGCGCCGGCTACGAGGTGCGGGTGCTGGAGCGCTCGGCCCCACCTCCCGAGGGGCCCGTCGAGCAGGCGGTACGGGACTGGCACCGGCCCACCGTGCCGCAGGCGGTGCACTCCCACACCCTGACCTCGGTCGGCGTACGGACGCTGCGCCGCCGCGCCCCGCAGCTGCTCACCACGGCCCTGGAGGCCGGCGCCGAACTCCTGGACCTGGTCGAGGCGTTGCCCCCGCTGGTCGGGAACCGCGCCCGTGAGGTCGGCGACGACGATCTGGTGGCCCTGGCCTGCCGGCGCACCGTCTTCGAGCTGCTCCTGCACCGGACCGTGCGGGCCCTGCCGCAGGTCCGGTTCGACCACGGCACGGTGGTCCGCGGGCTGGCGCTCGACTCCTCCGGCGAGCGGGTGCGGGGAGTGCACACCGCCGACGGCGAGGTGCTGCCGGCCTCGGTCGTGATCGACGCCACCGGTCGGCGCGCCGAGTCGCGCGACTGGCTGACGGCCTCCGGGATCCCGGTCGCCGAGGACCTGGTCGAGCCGTCCGCCATCACCGGCTACAGCCGCCAGTACCGGCTGCGCGGTGCGGGGCGCCCCGGACCCCTCAACCGCGGCAACGCGGCCGGAGGGGTGTGGGACCACTACGCCGCCGCGCTGCACCCGGCGGACGACCGTACCTTCGCCGTCGCGGTGATGGTGCCTCCCGGCGACCGTGCGACGGCGCGCCTGCGCGAGCCGGGCGCGTTCACCGCCGCCGCCCGGGCCACTCCCGGGATCGGTGCCTGGCTCGCCCCCGGTGTCAGCGACCCGCTCACCCCCGTCAACGTCATCGCCTGCCCGCCGAACACGCTGCGCGGCACGGTGACGACCCGGCAGCGGCCGGTGGCCGGCCTGTTCGCGGTCGGAGACGCGGCCTGCGTCACCAACCCGCTGTACGGCCGCGGCATCTCGCTCGCGCTGGACCACGCCTTCCGGCTCGCCGACCTGCTCGCCGGCGCAGAACCCGACCAGGCGCTCGGCCAGGCGGCTGCCCGGCTCGCCGAGCAGTGCTTCACGCCCTGGTACGAGTTCGCGGCGCGGGAGGACGCGGAGCGAGCGGCTCGGTGGAAGGCGGCGGCCGACGGCGACAGGCCGCCTGCGCCGCCGCAGGAGCGGCCCGGCAACGGGCCGAGTCCCGCGCGGATACGGGCCGCGACACTCACCGACGGGCATGTCTGGCGTTCCGTCACCCGCGTCATCATGGGGCTCAGCACGCCGCCCGCGGCCTTCGGCGACGAGAAGTTCCGGGCCCGGGTGGAGCAGGCGCCCCCGATCGATCCGGCGCTGCTGCCCGCGGCGCCGAGCCGCGACGAGTTCCTCCGGTTGATCGCGGCGGCGGAAGGAGCGTAGTGGAGACCAGTCTTCAGACCACCTCCGTGCGCGACCGGGCACGGCTCCCGCACGCCACCTCCGTGCCCGCCGAAGCCGTACCCGCCGGAGCAGCGCGGCGCCGGGTGCTGCTGGCCCCGATCACCGTGACCCCGTCCAAGCCCCTGACACCGAGCCATCTCAAGGGGCTGCTGTGGACCGACGTGATGTACCGGGCCACCGCTCAACTGGCCGAGGTGTCCTATCGGTACAGCCCCACCACCTACCACCTCACGGAGCAGACCCTCGGGTTCTGGGAATACCTCGACCGCACCATCGGGGACACCGACTACTCCGGTCTCACGGAGGAGGGCATCGGCGAGCTGTACGTCGGCTACCGGTCCGAAGGACAGCGCGCCGACCTCGCCGCTCTGCGTCCGTATGCGGAGGCGGTCGAGCTGCACGGCTGGGTTCACCCGGCCAGCGCCCGGGTCCTGGAGCTGTGGGCGGCGCACTACTCGCGCCTCGGCATGCACGACCCCGGACTGCTCGCGCACCAGCCGCCCGGCCTGGGGCTGGAGGAGGTGATCGACCGCCTCGGCGCCGTCGGCATGTGTCTCGACCAGCGCGCCTACGGCAGCCCGGTCTTCCTCGACGCCACCCGGTACGGGCTGCCGCTGCGCCAGATCGTCGACGCGCAGGGCCGGCCCAACTACCTGGCCTGCGCCCTGCGGGAACTCATACCGCTGGCACCGCGGTTCGACGAGATGGTGCTGCTGTACGACCGTGAGCTGGAACCCGACTACCTGCTGCTGGAGCGCACGCTGTCCGTGTTCGGAGCAACCGTCCGCAGGGTCACTCTCGGCCGGGTGCCCATCGACGGGGAGATCCGCTCCGCGCGCCATGGTGACTGGCACGACCACACCACCGGCGCTCTGCTGAGCAGGGCCGCGACCGAGTTCGACGATCCGGTGCTCCGGCTGGGCATGCGGCTGTACTTCATCGCCGGGCTGGGCCAGGGCCAGCAGCAGTCCTTCCGCCACGAGGCGCTGCGTCAGAGTCTGGCGCGGGCCGCCCGGCTGCTGTCCCGCGGAAGGGCCACCGACCCGGCACCGCTGCCGGAGGTGCTCTCCCGGCACCGCGGCGACCACCTGCACGTCAATCCCTACCGGCTGACGTCCAGTCTGCTGGCCAGACACCGGCCGGCACCCAGCCCCGAACTGCTGTCGGCGGTGTACCTGTGACCACCGCCCAGGAACTGCTCCGTGAACAGGTCGCCCGGCGCATCGTGACCGCCCGGCCCGAGCTGGCGGCGCGCTTCGACCTGCTGACCGCCGAGGGGCTGCTGGCCGCGCGGCGGGAGATCTCCCGAGCCGCGCAGGACGCCAAGGTGCTGGCGGTGTGTGTGCTGCGCGACTTCGACCTGCCGGCCTGGGTGCGCGCCACGTGCGCGTTCGCCGCCCGCGTCGACCGGTCCGCGGCCGCGGACTGGCGCCGCGACTTCACCCGGACCGTCTTTCTCGCCGGGAACCCGGACAACCTCGACGACCGGTTCGCCTTCGGCCACGTGGCCGACGACGGGTCGGCCGCCTGGCAGGGCCCGGCACCCGCCGAGGAGAGCACCGCCCTGCGCCGGCTGCTGAAGCTCTTCGACGGGTCGGCCGGACTGCCGACCCGTCCCTCCGCGGTGGTGCGGGTCCTGGCCGACCAGGACGCGCGAGGTCGCGCTCCGGTCCGGCGGGAGCTGCATGTGGCCACTGCCGGGGTGACCATCGCCGACTGCCTGGTCCACCTCAACCACCTGCTGGTCGAAGCCGTACTGGACGAAGTCGTAGGCCCCGGGGACGAGTTGGTCGTCCGCCAGGCGCCGTGGCTGCCGGCCTCGGCAGGTCCCTTCGCCGCCCTGCGGATCGACGGCACGGCCGATCGCCCGAACCGCCTCCGTGCCTACACCGCCCTCACCGAGGAAATCCACGATGCCTGAACCGACCCCCTGCCCCGCCGACGGCCCGATCCGTTTCGGCTACCCCAGCTCCCCGCGAACGGCCCAGGACATCCTCGCCTCCGCGGGACTGAGCGAGGACCGGGCCGTGCTCGCCCCCTACGATCTCGCCGACCCCTTCTCCGCACTGCGCCGCGGCGAACTCGACGTGGTCGTCGTCAAGTTCGGCCCGCAGGAGCCGGACCTCGTCACGAGCAGGGTGCTGCACTTCGAGTCACGAGCCGTCGTGGTGGGCGCGCGGCATCCGCTCGCCGAGCGCGACACCGTCTCCGTCGAGGAGGTCGCCGCATACGACGCCTTCGACCGCCCCGGTGACTTCCCCGAGTACCTGTGGGACGAGATCGTGCCGCGCCGTACCCCGCAGGGCCGGCCGATCCACCGGCGCCACCGGGTGAGCGGCATTCCGGAGATGATGGCCCTGGTGGTGCAGTCCGACGCGGTGCATCTCTCGGTGGCGTCGTTGGCGGACATGGCGCCGCCGGCCATCAGGGTCGTACCCGTCCATGACCTGCCGCCCGTCCCGGTCTGCCTGGCGTGGTACCGGCATGCGGAACTGCCCGGGCACGTCGCGCAGTTCATCGCCGCCGCGGAGGCCGCGAGCCCGGTGGCCGCAAGCGGGTGACACCGGGGCCCGGGCCGCCGCGGGCGTTCCGTCAGCCGTGCAGGACCCGGCGGATCGCGTCGATCTGGTCGCGCACCATCCGCTCCGACACCCCGGCCTCGGTGATTCCGGTGCAGGCGTGGAAGGTGCCGGGGTAGTGGTGCAGTTCGGTCGGCACGCCCGCCTGGACGAGCCGGGCGGCGTAGCCGAGGTCCTCGTCGCGCAGCGGGTCGAACTCGCAAGCCGAGAGGAAGGTGGCGGGAAGCCCCGTCAGGTCGTCGGCCCGGGCCGGTGCCGCGTAGGGGGAGACGTCGGTCCGCTCCGATCCGTCCTTGCCGCCCAGATAGTGGTGCCAGCTCAGCAGCGCCGCGCCCCGGTCCAGTACCGGTGTGTCGACGAAGGCGCGGGCGGACGGCGTGTCCAGCCGGTCGTCCAGCTCCGGAAAGCTCAGGCACTGCATCCGCAACGGCAGGCCGCGGTCGCGGGCCAGCAGGGCCAGCCCGGCGGCCAGCGCGCCGCCCGCGCTGTCACCGGCCACACCGAGCCGGTCGGGATCCACCCCCAGTTCCGGGCCGTGCCGGACGACCCATTCCAGTACGGCGCAGCTGTCGTGCAGACCGGCCGGGAAAGGGTGTTCCGGGGCCAGCCGGTAGTCCACGGAGAACACCATGACCCGGGCCTGCTCGGCGATGCGCAGCACGGCCGAGTGGTTGGTGTCCAGGTCGCCGCTGACCAGTCCGCCCCAGTGCAGGTACACCAGGCCCGGTATCGGTGCGGTGACTCCGTGCGGCCGGTAGACGCGCACCGGCACCTCGGGGGCGCCCGGCGGCCCGGGCACCCTGCGGTCCTCCACTTCCACCGGCTCGGCGGGTCGGTACACGGGTAACTGTGCGATGAAGGAGGTCAACTCGGCCCGGGCGCGGGCGACATCGGTGTAGTCCGCGGGCGTGAGCTGCGGTGCCCAGGGGGCCAGCTCGGGGTCGTACGGGTAAGCCATCCGCTTTCTCTCCTATGGACTCGGGAGGTGCTCCCCGCATCCTTCTCACGGGACGGTCCGGAGCACCCGGGCTTGATCGATTCTCCCTCCCGGCCCCGCCGCTGTGGCGGGGATCAGGGAAACGAGGTGTCGGTTCAGGGCTGCGCAGCACCCGGGCCCTGGTGGGATTCAGCGGCGGTTCAGCGTGGACGCACGCCCTCGAAGAGCAGGTCGAGGAGGCGTTCCGTGGTGTCCGGCGCGGCGGTCGCCTCGTTCGTGCCACAGCGTGCCCGGGCCGACTCCCGCGCGCCGGGCGATGTCGTTCATCGCCGCCGCACCCGTTCCCACCTCGTCGAGGAGTGCCCTCGCCGACGCGACCAGGCGGGTCCGGTCACGGCGGGCGTCACTGCCTCCGGAGCGGCCTGCCGCCGTGTCAACTCCTCTATGGACGTACCAGATTGGCGCTCGATACTATCCGGAGTGTCACTCCGGATAGTATCGTGGAAAGGTCAGCCATGAAGTCGAATCTGCCGCCCATCGGCACGGTGGGACTGTGGGTGTCGGGCATGGACCGGCGGCCACCGGCCGCGGCCGCCGAGGCGGCCGCCGAGGTCGAGGCACTCGGCTACGGTGCGCTGTGGCTCAGTGAAGGGCTTCTGCGTGACCCGTTCATGGAAGCGAACACCCTGCTGGGCGCCACCCGTTCACTGGTTGTGGGCACGGGAATCGCAGTGATCTGGGGGCGCCATCCCCGGGTGATCAGATCGCAGGCCCGCGCGCTGCTCGATGCCCATCCCGACCGGTTCGTGCTCGGCCTGGGCATCTCCCACGCGGGACTGATCGAGGGCGGGCTGGGCCTTCGCTACGAACGGCCCCTGGCCGCGCTGCGCGAACACCTGGACCGTCTCGACGAACCCGACCCGGTCCTCCGACTCGTCGGCTTCGTCGGCGACCCGGCGCCCCGGCCACCCCGGGTGCTCGCCGCGCTGGGACCGCGCGCCCTCGAACTGGCCCGGGACCGGTCAGCCGGCGCGTTCTCCTACCTGGTCACGCCGGAGCACACGGCCAAAGCCCGCGCGGCGCTCGGGCCCGACCGGGTCCTGATCGTCGAACAGGCCGTGGTGACCGGGCTCGGTGCCGACGCGGCACGGGACAGGGCGCGCGCCCACGTCGCCGGGTACCTGCCCGCGGCGCCGTACCGGGCCAGCTGGCGACGGCTCGGGTTCGACGAGGACGACTTCGCCGACGGCGGGAGCGACCGTCTGGTCGGAGCGCTCGTCGCGATCGGCGAAGAGGAGATCGCACAGCGGGTGCACGCCCACCTGGAGGCGGGCGCCGACCATGTGTGCCTCCAGGCGCTGCCCGCGCACCCGGCCACCCTTCCCCTGGACCAGTGGCGAAACCTCGCCCACCTCACGCGGTGATCCGGCCGGGCCGGTCGCCTGACCGGTCCGGCTCCTCCGGTCGCACGGGGCGCCTGCGGTGTGGCACCCGGGCCGGACGGCGCCGGGGTGTCAGACCTCCGTCTCCGCCTGTTCGGCCAGTTCCTGGAGCGTCTGCTCCAGCCAGGCCCGCTTGGCTCGTTGTGTCGCCCGGGGCAGCGGGCCCCGCCGCATCCCATGGCCGAGGCAAGGGTGTTGGCCTTGATGACGAAGGAGTTTCCCTACGGGCGGGGGAGTTGACGAGGAGTTCGCTGCCGTGCGCGCTCGACTCGTTGAGCGGGGAGCCGCGCCGCCCGGCAGCGCGCCTGGCGGTCACCTGCGGCCTGCGCTCAGCGCCGTGGTGATCCGGGCCCGGGTCGCTCTGGTGGCCGGGACAATCGACACGCAGGCGGCCACCGCCACCGCGACGGCACCGGCGATCAGCAGGGTCTCCGGTGCGGGAATCCGTGCGATGCCCGCACCGACGCCGCTGGCCTGGCCCTCCATATTGATCAGGCGGTCCGACAGCAGCACCCCGAGCCCGGTGCCGACCAGCACCGCCACCATGGCGAGCAGCCCGGTGCTGGTCACGATGATGGCGGTGACCTGCCGTGGCGTCAGGCCCATGGCCCGCAGGACACCGAGGTCGCGGACGTGGTCGCGCAGGCCGAAGGCGGTGGCGGTGACCAGTTCGGCGAGGCCGATCAGCGTCAGGACCCCGATCAGTCCGACGACCACCACGCGGACCATGCCCAGCCGGTCCGCCGGGTTGGCCACCGACCGTACGTCGAGGCGGCCGTGGGACGCCGCGATCAGATCCGCCCGCACCGCCTTCGGATCCGCCCCCGGGCGCAGCACCAGCGCGTCGTACTGCGTCCTGGGAGGTCCGCCGGGTCCGGCCAGCGCACCCAGCTCCACCGAGAGCATCTCCCCGTTGTGATCGGGCTCGATGTCCCGACCGACGATGTGCAGGATGTGCGGGGTCCCCCCGGCCATGACCCGCACCCACTCGCCCACCTTGGCGTGCAGCAGGTCGAGCGCCCCCTGCCCGGCCACCGCCTCGTCCTCGTCGCGGATGAGGTGGCCCGCGGCGAGGGCGAACGGGTAAGGATGGTCGGCGGTGCCCAACGCGCGAACGGTGATCGTCGTGGTCTCTCCGGGGACAAGTGCCGGCGTCTCCACCCCCGGATACGCGGCTGCCACTTCGGGCTGCCGGGCGAGCAGGCGGAGCGCCTCCGCGTCGCCCATGCCACTGGGCCGTGCGGTCAGGCTCGCCGCCAGTCCCAGCTGCCGGGGATGGTCCTGGAAGCCGTCCAGCGTGGCCCAACTGCCCAGCGCCACGGTGATCATCATGATCGGGATTGCCAGCCGGGCAACGGTGAGCCCGGCGCGCAGGGGGCGGTGGAACGCCGCCCGGCTGCCCAGTGCCAGCGCCGGAGGCAGCTTCAGCAGCAGCGCGAGGCGGGCCAGCCGGGAGATCCCGCTCGCCGGGTGGTTGGCGCGGACCGTGGGCGCGGCCGGAATCCGTCCGGCTCGCCACGCTGGGAGGACGGTGGCCAGGGCGACGCTGAGCACCACCCCCGCACCCGTCGCCGCCAGCGCCCCGGCGTGGGCGGGTTCGGCCTGCCACAGGCCCATGGCCTCCCCGAGCGCGCCCGGCAGCAGCGGGCCGAAGAGGCTGGCCGCGCCCGCCCCCAGGACCATCCCGGCCAGTGCCAGGGCGGTGTGCTCGTACAGGAAGAGCCGCACCACCTGCGCCGGGGTGAAGCCGATGGCCTTGAGCATGGCGATGTCCCGTACCTGTGCCAGCACCCGGCTGCCCGCGGCGCCCGCGGTGGCCAGTGCCGCCGCCACCAGGGCGACCAGGCCGAAAACCCCGAGCAGCAGTCCGAGGAGCCGGTTGTCCTGGCCCATGGCGGAACGCACCTGCTGCCAGGTGGTGACCTGCGTCACCTGGCCGCTGCCCAGTGTGGTGACGACCTGCTGGGCGGTGAAGTCGGCAGCACCCGGATCGCGCAGCCGCAGCCCGATCACCTGCTGGGTGTGGACGGGCTCGGGCACGACACGGTCCAGGGCGGAGGGCAGCACCCAGCCGAGGCCGGGCGTCCAGTCCGGGTACGAGCCCTGGTCGGCGCTGTCGGCGATGCCGAGCACCCGCATCGGCCGCGTCCCGTCGTCCCGGCCGCGGACGGTGACCGTGCCGCCCACGTCCACGCGCATCGCGTGGGCGAGCGAGCCCTCCAGCACGATGCCGTCGGGCCGCGCCGGGTCCAGCCACCGGCCGGAGCGCACCAGTGGGCGGGCCACCGCCGGAGGATCCACGCCTGCCGCTCGCAGTTCGAGGGACACCTTCTCGGTGCCGCGTACCAGGTCGGCGGAGGCGGTCCGGTACGGTCCGGCGACCCCGGTGACCCCGTCGAGGTGGCTGAGCGGTGCGGTGTCCACGCCGGGACGCAGGTGGATCCACACATGGGCTCCGCGGGACTGCAGGAAGACGCGCTGCCAGGGGTTGGCCGCGTCCTGCAACAGCGCGTTCGCCAGGATCAACGAGACCGCGATCACCGCCGTGACCAGGACCATCAGCGCGGCCTGGCCGCGGTGGGCGCGCAGGTCGGCCCGTACCCAGCGAAGCAGCGCGCGCATCGGCTCAGCCCTTCAGCCGCAGCACGTCGGCCACGGTGGTCGTGCTGTCGGAGGGGGCGTGCAGCGCGGAGTCGTCGGCTATCTCGCCGTCGTAGAGGCTGATCACCCGGTCCGCGCTGCTGGCGACCCGGGCGTCATGGGTGACCAGCAGGATCGTCTGGCCGCTGGCGTGGTAGCGGGCCAGCAGGCGGAGCACGTCGCGGGTGTTGCGGCTGTCGAGGTTGCCGGTCGGCTCGTCGGCGAGCAGCAGACCCGGCTCGTTGACCAGGGCTCTGGCCAGCGCGACGCGCTGCTGCTCACCGCCGGAGAGTGCGGCGGGGGTGCTGCGGGCCCTGTCCTCGAGGTCGAGTTCGGCGAACAACTCCTCGCGGCGCGTCCGGGCCTGCTTCGGGGACATCCCGGCCAGCAGGGCCGGCAGTTCCACGTTGTCGGCCGCGGTCATGTTGGTGACCAGGTTGAAGAACTGGAAGACGATCCCGACGGTCCGGCGGCGCAACAGCGACCAGCGGGCCTCGGTCAGACCGTCCACCCGCTGCCCGTCCAGCCATATCCGGCCGCTGTCGGGGCGGTCGAGCCCGCCGAGCAGGTGGAGCAGCGTGGACTTGCCCGCGCCGGAGGGCCCCATGATCGCGACGAACTCGCCGCGGTCGACGCGGAGATCCACATGGCGTACGGCATGGGTGGCGGTCTTCGCACCGTGGTGGACCTTGACCAGGTCCCGTGCCCAGAGCATGGCTTCGGCGGGCGGGAGGACGTGGTCGGGGTCCGTGGTGGCGGCGCCCGCGGGGTCGGGGCCCGAGCGGCTCAATCCAGTTCCTCCTGACAGCGCTCCAGCCAGTCGAGGTCGGCCTGCAGGTGGAGCATGGCGCCCTCGACGAGCAGTTGTGCGACGCGGTTGTCCCGGTCCTGCGCGGCAAGCCGCGAAAGACCCCGCATGACGTTCAGATAGTGGCGGCGCTGCGTGTTGATCAGCGCGAGCCGGTCGCTGCCACCGGCCCCGGGCGCCAGGACCAGCTTCATGAAGAACTCGTCCCGTACCCGAGGGCCCTCGGTCGGCTCGGCGAACCATGCGGCGAGTTCCTCACGGCCGGCGTCGGTGATCTCGTAGACCCGCTTGTTCGGCCGGTTGGACTGGTCGACATCCTGGCCCTTGATCAGCCCATTCTTCTCAAGTCGCCCCAAAGTGACATAGACCTGTCCGATGTTTGGCTGAGGGTACGCCGCGCCGAAGGTTTGCTCAAGGGCTTGCTTGAGCTCGTAACCGTGGGCGGGTTCCTTGGCGAGAAGCGCCAGCAGTGGCAGGCGCACGGGCTTCGACTCCTCCTCACGTGCCGGTCGGACACGATCTCTGCTCGGTCAACGCGCGACCCATGACAGGGCCCGGCGTGGGCGTTATGGTTCCGCCCAGCACCCCGGCCTCTTCCCCGGTTCGCGCGCGTGCTCCCGGTATCGCCGCCGCAGTCGGGTGCGGGTTCGCCGCAACTGCTCCGAGCCGGCCGCGCGGACCGATGCCCTGTTCCCCGTCATAGATGCGAGATATACATAACCGAATACTACCCTTCCGCAGGGCGGTGGTGAGCTGGAGGAACGCATGCGGTGGCTCAGAGTGACGCGCTGGCTGGTGGCCGGGTTGCTGCTGCTCTCCGGGTGCGCCCTGCCCGCGAGCCGGGCTCGCGACGGCGGCGCCGACGGAACGGGTCCGGTGACGTTGGTCACCGGGCGGGACCTCACCGGCTATATGCAAGGCCGGCTGGCGGTGTGGAACGCCGCCCACCCCGACCAGAAGGCCACGTTGATCCAACTGCCCCCCGCCGCCGACGACGTGCGGGAACAGATGATCAGCAACCTCCGGGCGAAGAGCGACCGCTACGACGTCCTCAACATGGACGTGGCCTGGACCGCGGAGTTCGCCTCCGCCGGGTGGATCGCCCCGCTGGACACGCAGGGCTTTCCGCTGGACAAGTTCCTCAAACCGGTGGTCGACACGGCCACCTACCGCGGGCGGCTCTACGCGGTCCCCTACGTGACCAACGCCGGAATGCTCTACTACCGCAAGGACGTCCTCGACCGGGCTCACCTGCCCCCGCCGCGGACCTGGGCCGAGCTGGCGAGCGACGCGCGGACGGTGGCACCCGGGTACGGGCTGAAGGGCTACGCCGGCCAGTTGCTGCCGTACGAGGGCCTCACCGTCAACTACGCGGAGGCGGTGCAGTCGGCGGGCGGGGCGATCCTCTCCGACGAGGGCCGGAAGGTCGCCGTCGACTCACCCGCGGCCGTGCGGGCGCTGGACTTCATGGTCAACGGGGTGCGCCAGGGCTGGATACCGCGCGAGACGCTCACCTTCACGGAGGAGGAGTCACGGCGGGCCTTCGAAGACGGCGACTACCTGTTCATGCGCAACTGGCCGTACGCGTACGGCCTGGCCGAGGCGAAGGGCTCGAAGGTCGCCGGGAAGGTCGGCGTGGCCCCGCTGCCCGGTGCCGACGGCCCGGGGTCGAGTTCGCTGGGCGGTTCCAACCTCGCGGTCAGCAGCTACTCACGGCACCAGAAGACCGCCCGCGCGCTGATCCGGTACCTGACCGGGCTCGACAACGAGCGGCAGGTGCTGGAGCAGGGCTCGCTGCCACCGGTGTGGGCGCAGCTGTACACCGATGCCGCGCTGATCAAGCGGTTCCCGTATCTGCCGGTGCTGCGGCAGAGCATCCTGTCGGCCAGGACCCGCCCCAAGAGCCCGGAGTACGACCAGGTGAGCCTGGCGGTGGCCGGAGAGGTGCACGCCGCCCTCACGCAGCGGCGGTCACCGGCCGCGGCGACGGCGGCGCTGGCACAGGACCTGAAGGCGATCCTGCGAGGTCCCTGACGGCGAGCACCGCCCACCGAATCCATCCGGCGTTCAGGGCCGGCAGTCCCGCGGGACTGCCGGCCCTCGGCATGCCCGGACGCCGTCCGTCGCCGCGCGAAGGACACCACCGAAACGCCCCGGACACCTGCCCGTCATGCATCCCCGCGGGCCGGGCCTGGTGAGCTGGGCCGCCACCGGGCCTGGAAATTTCTGTTCTCACCGTTGACATCTACTCGACGGCTATACATAACATGCATGCACCTCGCGGCGGTCGGACGACAGCACCGGCCCCGGGGACGACGCGCGTACCGCGCGGCAGCCCGGCTCACGCGTCGTCCCTGTGAACGGAACGGCGCCCGGGCTGGGAAACCAGAACAACCGACGGCTCCTGCGCGGGCCGTACGACGGGCCAGGATGGTGACGGATGATCGGCGCACCGGTTGAAAACAACCCGCCGAGAGCGACAGCACGGCTCGGGGCGGTGGACACCCCGAACACCGAGAACACACCCGCGTTGCCGCCCCACCGGTGGTGGCGCGACGCGGTGATCTACCAGATCTACATCCGCAGCTTCCTGGACAGCACCGGCGACGGCATCGGCGACCTGGCGGGCGTCGCGGCCGGACTGCCCTACCTCAAGCGCCTTGGCGTGGACGGCATTTGGCTCACCCCGTTCTACCCCTCACCGCAGCACGACCACGGCTACGACGTCGCGGACTACTGCGATGTGGACCCGGTCTACGGCGACCTGGCCGCATTCGACCGCCTGATCGCCGACGCGCACCGGCTCGGCCTGCGGTGCCTGGTCGACATCGTGCCCAACCACTGCTCGCTCCAGCACCCCTGGTTCCAGCAGGCACTCGCCGACGCGCCGGGCGGCGCGGCACGCGGCCGGTTCCACTTCGCCCCGGGCCGCGGCACGGACGGTGAGCTGCCGCCCAACAACTGGCGGGCGATGTTCGGCGGTCCCGCCTGGACCCGCGTCGTCGAGTCCGACGGCACCCCGGGCGAGTGGTACCTGCACATGTTCACGCCCGAGCAGCCGGACCTCAACTGGCGCCACCCCGACGTGGCGCAGCACTTCGAGCGGGTGCTGCGGTTCTGGCTGGACCGCGGCGTCGACGGCTTCCGCATCGACGTCGCGGCCGGGCTGTACAAGCACCCGGACCTGCCGGACTCCGACGACCCGGGCGCGGACGAGCGCTCCCGTGACTCGGTCAACCCGCTGGCCTGGAACCAGCCCGAGGTCCACCAGGTGTGGCGCAGCTGGCGGGCGATCTGCGAGCAGTACACCGCGCGGGACGGACGCGAACGCCTGCTGGTCGGCGAGGTGTCGGTGCCGACCGCCGCCGAGCATGCCCGCTACGTACGGCCCGACGAGCTGCACCAGGCGTTCTTCTTCCACCTGTTGACCGCACCCTGGGACGCGGAGGCGTTCCAACAGGTCATCTCCGACGCCTTGCGCGACATCGCCGGGACCGGATCCACCATCACCTGGGTCCTCAACAACCACGACCAGATCAGGTCGGTCACCCGCTACGCCGCACCGGCTCCCGCCGACAGCACCGACCTGTCCGGCCTCGGCCCCGCCCGGGCCCGGGCCGCCGCCCTGCTGATGCTGGCGCTGCCCGGCGCCGCCTACGTCTACCAGGGCGAGGAGCTGGGCCTGCCCGAGGTGGACGACCTGCCGGACGAGGTGCTGACCGACCCGATATTCCGGCGCACGGGCAGCCGGGCCAAGGTCCGCGACGGCTGCCGGGTCCCGCTGCCGTGGTCCGGACACGCCTCCCCGTTCGGCTTCACCGCGGGCGACGCCCCGGCGCGGCCGTGGCTGCCCCAGCCGGACTGGTTCGCCGACCACACGACCGAGCGGGCACTGGTCGACACCACGTCCTTCTGGCACCTCTACCGGGACGCGCTCCACCTGCGCCACAGCCTGCCCCAGCTCGGCGAGGGGCCGGTGCGCTGGCTCGACTCCCCGCCGCAGGTGCTCGCCTTCGAACGGGGCGAGGGGCTGGTGTGCGCCGTCAACTTCGGCGCCCAACCGGTGCCCGCCCCGGCCGGCGGCACCCCACTGCTCGCCAGCCGCCCCTGCCCACCGGGCTCCCTGCCGGGCAACACGGCCGCCTGGTGGGTCACCGCAACTCCCTGATCCCGTACCCGCCCCAAATCAGGAGAACCCCGTGAAAAGAATCGTCGCACTGGCCGCCACCACCTGCGCCCTGGGCCTGCTGACCACCGCCTGCGGCGGCAGCGGCTCCAGCTCCTCCGCTGCTCCCAGCGGCGCCACCGCTTCCGACCTCCACCTGCCCGACCTGCACGGCCAGCACCTTGAGGTGGCCGCGGTGTGGACCGGGCCGGAACAGAAGAACTTCATGAAGGTCATCCAGCGGTTCGACCAACTGACCGGCGCCAAGACCGACTTCGTCCCCACCGGCGACAACGTCTCGACCTTCCTCGGCACCAAGATCCAGGGCGGTGGAGCGCCGGACGTCGCGTTCCTCCCGCAGCCCGGTGTGCTGGCCCAGTTCGCCAAGTCCGGGTGGCTCAAGCCGGCCGAAGCGGCCGTCGAGAAGCAGCTGAAGAGCAACTACAGCACCGGCTGGCAGAACCTGGGCGCCTACCAGGGCAAGCAGTACGGGGTGTACTTCAAGGCCGCCGACAAGTCCACGGTCTGGTACAACACCAAGGCCTTCTCCAACGCCGGAATCTCCAGCCCACCCACCACCTGGCCGGAGTTCCTCAAGGACGCGCAGACCCTCTCCGACTCCGGCACTCCGCCGGTCTCCGTCGGCGGCGCGGACGGCTGGACGCTGACCGACTGGTTCGAGAACATCTACCTCAGCCAGGCAGGCCCGGCCAAGTACGACCAGCTGACCAAGCACCAGATCAAGTGGACCGACCCCTCGGTCGGCAAGGCGCTGACCACCCTCGGCCAGCTCTTCGGCAAGCCCGCCCTGCTCGCCGGTGGCACCCGCGGCGCCGTGGCCACCGAGTTCCCCGCCTCCGTGGACCAGACCTTCGCCGATCCCGCGAAGGCCGCCATGGTCTACGAAGGCGACTTCGTCGCCACCAACATCACCAGTGACACCAAGGCCAAGATCGGCACCGACGCCAAGGTGTTCCCGTTCCCGAAGGCGGACGGTGGCCAGGCACCCATGGTCGTCGGCGGCGACGTCGCCGTGGCGCTGAAGAGCAGCAAGGGCGCCCAGGCGCTGCTGACCTACCTCGCCTCAACGGACGCCGCACGAACCGAGGTCAAGCAGGGCGGCTTCATCTCGCCCAACAAGTCCCTGGACCTCTCCGCCTACCCCGACGCGACCGAGCAGTCCCTCGCCAAGTCGTTGACGGCCGCCGGCGACAACTTCCGCTTCGACATGTCCGATCAGGCTCCGGCGGCGTTCGGTGGCACCAAGGGCCAAGGCGAGTGGAAGGACCTCCAGGACTTCCTGGCCAACCCCTCGGACGTGGCCGGTGCGCAGAGCAAGTTGGAAACGGACGCCGCCGCGGCGTTCGCCAACGCGGGCTGAGGTGACGGGTCATGGCAGCACAGACCGCGCCCACCGCCCCCTACCAGGCACCACCGTCCCCGTCCGGTACCGCCGGTCCCCGACGCGGCGGACGGCACACCGTCCGCCGCGCGCGCTCGGCGATCGGCGCCCACCCCTGGGCCGCCGCCTGCTTCCTGCTTCCGGCTCTGGCGGTGCTCGGGGCGCTGGTGGTGTACCCCATCAGCTGGACGGCGGTGCGCAGCCTGTTCGGTGCGGACGGCTTCGCCCACTTCGTGGGCCTGGGCAACTACACCAGCGTCTTCCATGACCCCAGGACGCTGACCGCGCTGCGCAACAACGCCCTGTGGGTGGTGGTCGCGCCCAGCGTGGCCACCGGGCTAGGGCTGATCTTCGCGGTGCTGACCGAACGGATCCGCTGGGGAACCGCCTTCAAACTGGTGGTCTTCATGCCGATGGCCATCTCGATGCTGGCGGCCGGAATCATCTTCCGCCTGGTGTACGACCAGGACCCCGGCAAGGGCGTGGCCAACGCGGTGGCGGTCGGCGTACACGACACCTTCGCCAAGGCGTCCTCCTACCCGGGGGCCAAGCCGCGCATCGGCGGCGGCCTGGCCCCCTCCGGGGGCGGCTACATCACCACCTCCACGGTGGCCCCAGGCACCGGCGCGGCGGCGCTGCCGCTGGTCGGCGTCGCGCCCGCCACCCTCTCCGGGGCGCAGCAGGCCGCCGCGCCGACCCACTGCCCCGCGGGCGCCGTCTGCGGCACCGTCTGGCTGGACTTCACCCCGGGCGGCGGTGGGGTCCCGGGCCGGATCGACCCGGGGGAGAAGGCCCTGGCCGGGGTCCAGGTACAGGCGGTACGTGACGGCAGCGCCGTCGCCTCCGCCACCTCCGGCCGCAACGGCACCTTCGTGCTGCCGGCCGACAAGCTCGGCACGGGCCCGGTGCGGCTGAGCCTGCCCGCGGCCAACTTCACCGCCCAGTTCCAGGGCGTCACCTGGCTCGGCCCAACCCTGGTCACCTGGTCCATCATCGGTGCCTACGTGTGGATGTGGACCGGCTTCGCGATGGTGCTGATCGCGGCCGGACTGGCCGGAGTGCCGCGCGAACTGCTGGAGGCCGCCCGGATGGACGGCGCGAACGAGTGGCAGGTCTTCCGCCGGGTCACCGTCCCGCTGCTGGCCCCGACGCTCGTCGTGGTACTGGTGACGCTGGTCATCAACGTGCTGAAGATCTTCGACCTGGTCTATGTCATCGCACCGGGCTCGACCCAGCAGGACGCCAACGTCCTCGCCCTCCAGCTGTACCTCGCCTCCTTCGGCGGCGGCAACGACCAAGGCGTCGGCAGCGCGCTCGGAGTACTGCTGCTGCTGCTGGTACTGCCCGCCGTCTTCTTCAACATCCGCCGCTTCCGGAAGGAGCGCACCCGGTGACCGCCATCGACACCCCCACGCGGCGCGGCCCTGGCGCGGCCACCCGCCTGGCCGCCCGAGCCGGAGCCGGCGCGGTCCGTCTCGGCCTGCTGCTGACCGCCCTCTTCTGGCTGGTCCCCACCGTCGGCCTGCTGATCTCCTCGCTGCGCGGCCCGTCCGACATCAGCACCTCCGGCTGGTGGCGGGCCTTCACCGACCCGGCCCAGCTGACCCTGCACAACTACGCGGCACTGATGGGCAACGGCACCATCACCCATGCCCTGCTCAACAGCGTGCTGATCACCGTCCCCGTCACCGTGCTGGTCATCGTCATCGGCGCCATGGCCGGATACGCCTTCGCCTGGCTGGAGTTCCCCGGCCGGGACTGGCTCTTCCTGCTGCTGATCGGGCTGCTGGTGGTCCCGATCCAGGTCGCCCTGATCCCGGTCACCAAGCTGTACGCCACCTTCGGCATCTTCGGCAGCCTGCTGGGCGTCATCCTCTTCCACACCGCCTTCGGCCTGCCGTTCGCCATCTTCCTGCTGCGCAACTTCTTCGCCGAGATACCGCGTGAGCTGCTGGAGGCGGGGCGCCTCGACGGCGCGGGTGAACTGCGGCTGTTCGCCCGGGTGGTGGTACCGCTCGGCGGCCCGGCCATCGCCTCGCTCGCCATCTTCCAGTTCCTCTGGGTCTGGAACGACATGCTGGTGGCGCTGATCTTCGCCAACAGCGGCTCCGCACCGCTCACCGTCGCGCTCCAGGAGCAGACCCGCCAGTTCGGCGACAACATCGACGTGCTCTCCTCCGGGGCGTTCCTGTCGATGGTGATCCCCCTCGCGGTCTTCTTCGCCTTCCAACGCCAGTTCGTCAGCGGCATCACGGCGGGCGCGGTGAAGTAGCGGCAGCCGTCGACCGGACCAACTCGCCCTCCCCACACGGGGACCCACCGCCAACCCCCACTCGGATCGTCCGGCACGTTCCTGCCGGTGAAGGGATCACTGCACCATGGCCACAGTCACGTTCGACAAGGCGACCCGTACCTATCCCGGAGCGGAGCGGCCGGCCGTCGACAAGTTGGAGATCGCCATCGAGGACGGCGAGTTCCTCGTTCTCGTAGGGCCCTCCGGATGCGGTAAGTCCACCTCGCTGCGGATGCTCGCGGGGCTGGAGGACGTCAACGACGGCGCGATCCGGATCGGGGACCGGGATGTCACGCATCTGCCCCCGAAGGACCGGGACATCGCCATGGTGTTCCAGAACTACGCGCTCTACCCGCACATGACCGTCGCCGACAACATGGGGTTCGCGCTCAAGATCGCCGGAGTGGGCAAGACGGAGATCAGGACCCGGGTCGAGGAGGCGGCGAAGATCCTGGACCTGACGGAGTACCTGGGGCGCAAGCCGAAGGCGCTGTCCGGCGGTCAGCGGCAGCGGGTGGCGATGGGCCGGGCGATCGTCCGGGAGCCGCAGGTGTTCTTGATGGACGAGCCGCTGTCCAACCTGGACGCCAAGCTGCGGGTGCAGACCCGCACCCAGATCGCCGGGCTCCAACGACGGCTGGGGACCACCACGGTCTATGTCACCCACGACCAGGTCGAGGCCATGACCATGGGCGACCGGGTCGCCGTCCTCAAGGACGGGCTGCTCCAGCAGGTCGACTCGCCCCGGAACATGTACGACCGCCCCGCGAACCTCTTCGTGGCGGGCTTCATCGGCTCGCCGGCCATGAACCTCGTCGAGGTGCCGATCACCGACGGCGGCGTGCAGTTCGGCAACAGCATCGTCCCGGTCAGCCGCGAGGTCGTCGCCGCGGCCGCCGACAAGGGCGACCGCACGGTGACGGTCGGGGTACGGCCCGAGCACTTCGACATCGCGGGCGGCCAGGCGACCTCGCTCGCCGACGACGAACCCGTGGGCCTCGCCGTCACTGTGAACGTGGTCGAGGAACTCGGCGCCGACGGATACGTCTACGGCACCGCCGAGATCGGCGGGGAGCAGCAGGACATCGTGGTCCGGGTCGGCGGTCGTCAGGTTCCGCTGAAGGGCCACGTGCTGCACGTCGTACCGCGCGCGGGCGAGACGCACGTGTTCTCGACCTCGTCCGGCGAGCGGCTGAGCGACTGATTCGCCCCGGCGGATCCGCCGCGACCACGCTTCACGGGCTGGGGCTGACGCGCAGGCGGTGGGTGGACAGGGCCGCTGGTGCGTACGGCTACCGATCCGTAACCACTTGCGGTTCGTCACGTTGGCCTTTGTGGTCTGTGTCGTGTGTGGGCGTTTGTCGGTGTGTGTCGGCGTCCTCTCACCTGTAAGGAGCATGGCGTGAAGCTGCGTTGGTCGAGACTGCTCGCCGCTCTTCCGGTGTTTGGCCTGGTCACGGGTATGGCCGCGGTTTCCCCTGTCGCCGCTGCCCTCTCGCCGTTGGAGGTTTCTGGTGGCAGGTCGGTCGGCCTTCCCCGTCCGGCGTCGTCGACCGCTTTGGTGGGGGGTTCGTCGGGGTCGTTTGTGTTCAGGCCGTCGGTTGGTGGGGTCGTGCCTCGTGGGGGATGGGCCGGCGTGGGCCGTGGTGGTTGGAATGACTTTTCCTGCAGGCCCTCGGCCGCTCATCCCCGTCCGGTGGTCTTGGTGCATGGCACTCTTGGTAACGGGGTCGACAACTGGCTTGGTCTGGCGCCTTATTTGATGGCGCGTGGGTACTGTGTCTTCTCCTTCACCTATGGCGGGTTGCTTGGTCTGCCGGTGGTGGGTGGGGTGGGTTCGATCGATGCTTCGGCTCGGCAGCTCGGCGTGTATGTCGATCGGGTTTTGGCGGCGACGGGGGCGCGGAAGGTCGACATCGTCGGGCATTCGCAGGGCGGGATGATGTCGCGGGTGTATCTGAAGTTCTATGGCGGCCGTCGCAAGGTGCACACGTTGGTCGGGCTGGCTCCCAATAATCATGGTACCGATCTGCATGGGTTGATCACGTTGTTGGATTCTGCTCCGAGTGTGAGGAGGGTCTTGCATGGGCTTGTCCCGGCGGTGACCGAGCAGGAGTCCGGCTCGCCTTTGTTGAGGCGTCTGAATGCGGGTGGTGACACCGTTCCCGGTGTTCGTTACACGGTCATCGCCACTCGGTACGACGAGATGATCACGCCGCATCGCTCGGAGTTCCTGCACGGCTCCGACGTCCACAACGTCGTGCTGCAGGACCTGTGTCCACTCGACGTCTCCGGACACGGCTCGCTCGGGCTGATCGACCGGCTCGCCTTCCACGAGACAGCCAACGCCCTCGACCCCGCCCACGCCACCCCCACCACCTGCGCCCATTAGGTTCCCCCGTTATAGGGAAGGGACGGTTGCCTGGTCAGCAGGTGGTGACGGGTTGTGAGGCTCGTTCGGTTGCCTCCTGCTCGGCGCTCGACCACCTCGGAGGTGTTACGGCACCCGGAAGACCAGGGCCGCGTTCTGACCGCCGAAGCCGATGGAGTTGCTGAGTGCCGCACGCAGGCGATGGGAGCGGGGGGCCTGGGTGACGACGTCCAGGTCGATGTCGGGGTCGAGGCGGTCGAGGTTGGCGATCGGCGGGATGGTCTGGTGTTGCAGGCTCAGCACGGTGACGGCGGCTTCGATACCGCCCGCGCCGCCGACCGAGTGCCCAAGGACGCTTTTGTTCGCCGTGACCGGCGGCGGTGTGCCGAAGACCGAGCACAGGGCGCGCGCTTCGGCCAGATCGTTCTGCTGAGTGGACGTCCCGTGGGCGTTGACGTGGTCGATGTCCGACGCGGACAGGCCGGCATCGGACAGTGCGGCGTGGATTGCCCGTACCACTCCCTGGCCCTCCGGGTCGGGCGAGGTGGGGTGGTAGCCGTCGGCGGAGGCTCCGTATCCGGCAACGAGGGCACGGATCAGCGCACTTCTGGCGCGGGCGTCTGCCAGCCGTTCCAGTACGAGGACACCCGCACCCTCGCCCAGCACGAAGCCGTCGCGGTCCGCGTCGAACGGCCGGCACGCGCTGCCGGGGTCGTGCACCCTGGCGGACAGGGCTCCCATCTGACCGAAGCCGGCCGCGGCCATGGGGTTGCAGACGCTTTCGCTGCCGCCGGTGATCGCGATGTCGCACGCTCCGGAGACGAGCAGGTCGCGGGCGACGCCGATGGCTGTTCCTCCGGACGCGCAGGCGGTGGAGGTGACCAGGCTGGGACCCAGCGCCTTCAGGTCCGTGCTGATCTCGCCGGCGAGCATGTTGGCCACCGTACGCGTGATGCACAAGGGGGAAATCGCCTCGTGCCGACCGCTGTTGAGCAGGTCGTACTCCTTCTGGGCCTGGTCGTTGCCGCCGTTCCCGTTGCCGAGGACCACGGCGACCCGGGCCCCGTCCCAGGCGGTGGGGTCCCATCCGGCATCGCCGACCGCTTCGCGGGTGGCGACCAGTCCCATCTGGATGAACCTGTCGATACGCCAGCTCAACCGGCGCCCGAGGAGGGCTGTGGGGTCGAAGTCGGGCACCCGGCAGGAGAAGTTCACCGGAAGGCCGGCCAGCTGCTCGTCCGCGGCGGCCAGCGACCGGCCGGAGAGCAGCCCGTCCCATGTCGCCTGGACACCGATTCCAGCCGGGGTCACCAGTCCCAGCCCGGTGACCGCGACGTCCACCGCCGTCATGGGAGGGTGGGGGTGGTCGGTACGTCCTGCCTGGCGGTGTCCGTGCCCACAGTCTCCCCGCCGTTGCGCCGTTCCTCGACGATCTGGCAGAACTCCCCGAGGGTCGGCCTGATGTCCTCCTCTGTCAGTTTGATGCCGAGCCGGTCGTTGATGATCACGGTGAGTTCGACGAGCGTGAGCGAGTCGAGTTCCAGGTCCCAGAAGGTGGCGTCCGGCTTGATGATGTCTTCGGGCACGCCCATGTGCTCGGTGAGCAGGTCGGCGATGAATTCGTATGTGGTGGTCATCAGCGTCCCTCGTGAAGTGAGTGCGGATGGTGGAGGGTTGGGCGGTCGAGAGGTTGGAGGGGTAGGTGGCTCGGTGACCGGGCGAAGGGTGCGGGCCGGTGCATCAGCCTCTTACGTGACGTGACGTTCGTGGTGGTCGGTGCGGTAGACGGGCCCGGGCCAGCCTGGACAGGACGAGTGCACGTACCTTCAGGAGCGGAGCGGGGGCCCACCAGTTCCAGCGGCCTGCCAGGCCCATGAGGGCCGGCACGATCAGGCACCGTACGAGCGTGGCGTCGATGGCGACCGTGAGGGCCAGGCACACCCCGAGTTCCTGCAGCACGGCCAGCGAGGAGGCGGCCAGTGCGCCGAGGACGATGACGACGGCGAGCGCACCGACGGTCACCAGCCGTCCGGTGCGCTGCAATCCGGCGACGACGGCCCGCTCGTTGTCCCCGGTACGCAGGTATTCCTCGCGGATGCGCGCCACCAGGAAGACCTCGTAGTCCATGGACAGACCGAACGCGATACAGAACACCACCGCCGGAATCAGCGGATCGACATGACCGGTGGCGGTGCCGCCCAGGAGCCGGGACAGGAGTCCGTCCTGGAAGAGAGACACCATGGCGCCGAACGCCACCGTCAGGCTCAACAGATTCATGACCACGGCCTTGAGCGGGACCAGCACGCTCCCCGTGAAGAAGAACAGCAGCAGTGCGACGGCGGTGATGACGAGCGCGGCGGCCCAGCCCAGGTGCCGTGCGAGGGTCTCCTTCATGTCCACCAGGGAGGCCGTCTCCCCGGCCACCAGTACCGGGCCCGCCCCCTTCTGCGCCCTGATCGTGCCGACCAGCCGCTGAGCCGTCGCACTGTACGGGCCGGCCTGTGTGGTGAGGGAGTACCAGGTCCCCTGCCCGACGCCGCCGGCAGGCCGGGCGGGCGGTGCGGCGAGTCGGCGGCCGTCGCGGAAACTCCCCTCGGCGCCCATCACCATGTCGACGCCCGCCAGTCGGGAGAGGGCCCGGCCCATGCGGTCGGCGGCCGGGGAGCCCGCCGGGGTCTGGGGTGTCAGCGCGGTGAGCGTGGTCCCGTTCAGCACCGGGAACTCGGCGTGCGCCCGCTCCGCGGCGAGGCGCGGAGCCGCATCGCGGGGCAGCCAGTCCTCGTCGATGAACCCCATGCGCGCCCCGGAGGCAGGCACGGCGAGGAGTACGAGGAACGCGGACACGGTGAGCAGTACGGCCAGTGGGCGCCGCAGTACCGCGCGGGCCAGCCGCGCCCAGAAGTCCGGGGCGTCGGCGCCCCGGGCCCGCCACCACCGTACGCGCACGGGGCGGCGGCTCAGGCGGCGCCCGAAGAGCGCGAGCAGCGCCGGCTGGACCACCAGCGCGGCGACCCCGGCCAGGCAGACCACCGCCACGGCGCCGGCGCCCAGCGAGCGGTGGAACGGGGTGGGAAAGAACAGCAGCGCGCAGAGGGACAGCGTCACCACGGCTGCCGAAACCGCAACCGTGCGGCCCGCCGAGCGCACGGTGGCGCGCACCGCGTCCGACACCTCCAGACCGCGGTCCAGCTCTTCCCGGAAGCGAGTGACCATGATCAGGCTGTAGTCCACCGCCAGCCCGAATCCCAGGGCGGTGAGGATGTTGAGTGCGAAGACGTTCACCGGGTAGTGCCGCGCCAGCAGGTCCAGGAGGGCCATCGCGCCGGTGACGCTGACCAGCCCCATGGCGAGCGGCAGCGCACAGGCCAGTACCGAGCCGAACACCACCAGGAGCACGGCGGAGACCAGCGGAACACCGATCATCTCGGAGCTGACGAGGTCACGGCGGCTCTGCTGCTCGGCGTACCGGTTGACGGACAGCCGTCCGGACGCCTCCACGGTCAACGGAGGCCGGGCACCGGCGTACTTCTGGATCAGGCGCTGCGCGGTGCGTGTCATCTGCTGGTCGTCCCCCGCGATGGCGAGCGTCAGCAGGGCGGCATGCCGGTCGGCCGACAGCAGGGACGGGGTGGGCGGGGACCAGGGGGCGTGTACGTAGACGACACCGGGTTCGGCGGCCAGTTCGGTGACGAGCCGTTGGCCTGCTGCCGCGGCCTTCGGCTCGTCCACCGCACCCGTCGAACGGGCCACGAACACCAGCTTCGGGGTCCCGGATCCGTAGCGCTGTGTCAGCAGTCGTTCCGCGCGGCTCGATTCCGCCGACTGGTCGAAATATCCGCCGTCCACCAGGCGTCCGTGCACGCCGGCGGCGGCGATTCCGGCACCGAGTACAGCCACCAGGGTCAGGGCCAGGATCAGCCATCGGTACGTCACGGCCCAGTGTCGAGGGGCCGTGACGTACCGCTCGCCCTTCTGCTCCTCGATCGCTTCTCTGCTGCTCATCATCACAGCCCGGCGCGCGCCGTCATCTCGTCCAGCTCATGCATCCAGAGCTGCACCAGGCCGTCGCAGTCGCCGACCGTCCGGTCCGCGACGAAGCCGATCTGGGCGGTGGTGGCATAGCTGGAAAAGCATGCCGCGAGCACATGGCCGGCCGGGAGGAGAGTCAGTGGCATGACGTTGGTGATGACCCGGTCGCCGAGGTGGAGACGCTTGTCGGGTCCGGGAACGTGGGTCGCCAGTACCGTCGTGCTCCGCGGGTGCAGATCGAGTTCGAGGAGCCAGCGGCCGAACCGGTCGGGGACCATCCGTCCCAGGGCGCCGGCATGGGGGTTGAACAGTGACGAACGGACCTTGCGCGTACGGGCTTTCACGTACTCCAGTCGCTCAACGGGATCGTCCAGGCCGACGGGCAGCCGTACTGCCGCGCCCAGCACCGCGTTTCCCCTCTCGCCTGCGTTGTCCCGACGCCGCAGGGTGACCGGCACCATCATGCGCATCGGTTGCCGGCCGAGCGGCCGGCCGCGTTCCCCGGCCCAGCTCTTGAGCGCGCCGGCCAGGGCCGACAGGTACAGGTCGTTGGGGGTGGCTCCATGTGCGGCCGCGATTTTCCGGAATCGGGCCAGCTCCACGCTGCCCCAGGCATAGTGCAGCCTGCCCGTCAGGGGAAAACCGTCGGGGACGAGGCGAGCGGCCCGGCGCAGCCCGCCCAGGGCGCTGATGCCTTCACGGACGGCGGTTGCCAGTTCGGCTGTGGTGCTCCGGCCGGCCGTGCGGCCGGGCGGTGGGGCGCCTGCCTTCGAGGAGGCGGCGGTTCCACTGAGGGTGCCACGGAAGAGTTCGGTGAGCAGCATGCCGTCGAAGTGCGCATGATGCCCCCTCAGGACGACCGCGAACTCGTCGGGGGCGTAGCCGTGCAGAATCCACACTCCCCAGAGACGTTCGGGCAAGGGTGCCGCGGCCAGATCCCCCAGCGCGGCGCGCAGTCCGTCCAGCCCCGTCCCCGCGGCGACGGGCGTACGAAAGACATGGTCCGCGGCGGCGAACGGGGCCGCCGCCCTTCTCCCGGACCCACCTGGCGGCGCTTCCGCGAGCTCCGGATAGCGGGCTGCCGCGAGGTCCACCAGGAGGCACATCTCCTCGTGGTCGGGCACGTCCCCCGTGATGCGGGTGACGCCCCCCACCGCGACCGACGTGCCCGGGTGTGCCGCCGCGTAGTCGAAGAAAGCTCCCTTCCATTCCCTGTCACCGGCCTGCCGCCCTGCTGCGGGAACCGGCTCCTGTCCGGCAGTGGCCCGACGAAGGACATCTCGGAGACCCATCTCGATCCCTTCCTGAAAGAGGACGAGGACGTGGACGCACCACGCATGTGCTGGTCCGTCAGATATGTGCGCGCTCACCGGGAATTGGGCCGAACGCGGTGTGGCAGAGAGCCGGCGTCTCTGCCGCGCCTGACGCCGACAACACCCGGCACGAATTCAAAGGTCTAAAGAAGTCGGTTGCGATGCCTGGCGAGTTTGCCGAGAGTGTCCAGGGAGTTTTCCGTTCCCCCCAAAAGCGAGGAGCCGTCCCCGATGAAGCGTTCGCATATGCCGATGTGAGCGGTGTACACCTCGTCCACGGCGTCCAGCAGATGCCGACGTATTTTGCAGGAATCCCTGCATATTTCACTGTGCATTGCACCCCAGGCGCGCAATCGGGTGATGAGAACGCGGTGATCTGCCGACCAGAGTCCGGAGAATCCTTGGGCGGAATGCTGGGGCGGCGCCATGGAAGGCCGCACGACGCGCTCATACGCGGACCGGGGAAAGGAGGCGGTCAGTCGCATGGCGGAGGCGCTCGCGCGCAGGAAGACGCGAGTGGCCTCGACCCCCGGCCCACAGGAACGGGCGCTGGGCGCGGTCAGTGCGTCCTGCAAACCCACTATGGCCGCCTGGGTGAGCGTGAAGAAGAGTCGGTGCCCGTGTATCCAGCGCTGCTGAGCAGGCGTGTTCGGCGTCAGTCCCGGTTCCGCCACGGGGGCCAGGCGGGCAGTATCCAGGGCCTCGTGGAGCGCCGGTTCGGTGGCGGCTTCGGGCAGCGAGGCCATCGCGCTCACCGTGGTGGCCAGCGCCTGGGAAAGCAGCCGGGCCGGCGCACCGGAAACCCGGATGACGCCGAAGAAGGCGTCGTAATCGGCTTCCCGCGGGTCGGCCAGCGGGCACTGGACCGAGCGAACCGGGCGACCTTCTCGAACGGATGAACGCCACAGCGACTCAAGGCTCTCGGGTAGCTGCTCCGGGTCGGGAAGCCGGAGTTCGACACGGCTGGGACACATAAGCGACACAATAGACAAAACATAATAACCCCGCTACTTTTATGCTATGGGTGACGAGTTTGAAGCGGCGATAGAAACGGCCACCAGACAACTGGTCGCCCATTGGCGGGCATTGGCAGCCCGAGAGGTGCCGGTATCCCCGCCCTGCGAACCCGGCTCGCTGCTCACCGCACTGCCGTCGGCGCCCCCCGAGCAGGCGGAGGGCCTCGGAGAGCTGCTGGCCGACACCTGGAAGGTCATCGTTCCGGGCCTGACCCATTGGCAGCATCCGGCGTTCCTGGGCTACTTCCCTACCAACAACTCGCCTGCGTCCGTGCTCGCCGAGTACGTCACCGCCGGGCTGGGCGTACAGGGCATGATGTGGTCGACATCGCCGGCGGCCACGGAGCTGGAGCAGGTGGTCACGGACTGGTTGGCTCAGGCCCTCGGCCTACCGGAAGCCTTCCGCCATTCGAGTGGTCGCGGCGGGGGAGTCATTCAGGACTCCGCCTCGTCGGCGGTTCTCGTGGCCATCGCGGCGGCCCTTCAGCGGGCGTCGGAGGGGCGATGGCGTACGGCCGGAACCGAGGGCCGCTACCGCATGTACTTCACGGAACGGGCCCACTCCTGCGTCTCCAAGGGCGCCCGGCTGGCCGGCCTGGGCGAGCCGCAGCTCATCGCCACACTGCCGGGCACCGGCCGGATGGATCCCGACGCGCTCGGCGCGCGGATCGACGCCGACCGGGCGGCCGGCTTCGTCCCCGCCATCGTCGTCGCAACGGTCGGCACCACCGATACCTGCGCCGTGGACCCCGTACCGGACATCGGGCGGTTGTGCCGGCGGGAGGATGTGTGGCTGCACGTGGATGCCGCCTACGCGGGATCCGCGACGCTGTGTCCGGAACACCGGCACCTCATCGACGGCGTCGCCCTCGCCGACTCCTACGCCGTCAACGCCCACAAGTGGATGCGTACGGGGACGCCGTGCGACGTCATGTGGACCTCCGACCGTGCCGCACTCACCGACGCCATGAGCATCTCGCCTTCATACCTGCGGAATGCTGCGACCGACTCCGGTCGGGTCGTGGACTTCCGCGACTGGCAGGTGCCCCTCGGCCGACCTATGCGTGCCCTCAAACTCTGGTACGTGATGCGGGCCCACGGCCTGGAGGGCCTGCGCGAAGCCATCCGTCACGACATCCGCCTGGCGGCCCAGCTGGCCCGCCTGATCACGGCCGAGCCAGGGTTTCACCTGGAGGTGCACGAGCTGGGCCTGGTCGTCTTCCGTCGCGACACCGACGACCACACCCGTGACCTGCTCTCCCGTCTGCAGGCCGACCGCACGCTCCTGTGCACCCCCACAAGCGTCGAGGGCCGCCCCGCCGTCCGGGCCGCCTTCGGATCTCCGTACGTCGATGCGGACACGCTGCACTACGTCTGGACGCGGATCCGCACCCACGCCCAGGGCCTGGAGACCCCCTCGGCTTCCCCTTCCTGACGAGGAACAACCCTCTCGCCCGGACACGCAACGGCCTGCCGCCCCGACCTGGCACCTGAGGGACGCCTGTGGTGCCGAGGAGGGGAGCGTCGCAACAGTCCGGGAGCTGCTGGGCGATGCGGCCTCCAAGTCGTCAGTTCTTGAAGGCCGTCGGAACTCTTGACGTGCCATCGGTTCACGAGTTGAATCACGCCGCGCATCACGTCGGAAAGCCAACCGACTCCAAGGGACCCCCATGTCGCCCACCCCCAGGCGCTCGCCCCCTGCGCCGTCCCGGGCTGCCCCGCCCACCGTCGGCGCGGCCCTGGTCGGCGCGAGCAACCGCAAGCAGCAGTTCACCGGCGGTGGCGCCTCGTTCACCGATACGGCCGCGTGGCCGACGCACGGCAGCGGCGACCTGACCGTGTCAACCCGGGCCGCGGGTGCGGTGGCGAGTACTTGGGCGTCGACGCGGCCAACTCGGCGAAACGGCACGGCCGTTCAGGTCTCCGAATGCGACGGTGCCGGAGCGCGCGTGGCATCTCCCCACGGCGTGTTCGCACCGTGATCCCCCCACCATCACCACCTTCGACGAGGTAGACGCCATGCCCTCAACCATCCCCCCACAACCCGACCGTCCGCGTACCCGAATACGCCCCCGCCGGCGCACCGGCGCCGCCCTCGCCACGGCGCTCCTCCTCGCGGCGGGCTGGACGTCGGCGACCACCGCGGAGGCCGACGGCAGCCCGGCTTCCCACCGGACCGCCGCCGTCACCACCTTCTCCGACGACTTCGACGGCCCGGCGGGCAGCGCGGTCGACGGCGGCAAGTGGCGTTACGAGACCGGCGACAACGTCAACAACCACGAGCGGGAGTACTACACTTCCGGAACCAACAACGCCGCACTGGACGGCCAGGGCCATCTGGTCATCACCGCCCGCAAGGAGAACCCGGCCGGTTACCAGTGCTGGTACGGAAGTTGCCAGTACACCTCGGCCCGGCTCTCCACGGCGCAGACCTTCACCCAGGCGTACGGGCACTTCGAGACACGTATGCAGATCCCCCGCGGCCAGGGGATGTGGCCGGCGTTCTGGATGCTCGGCAGCGACATCGGCAACGTGGGATGGCCCACCTGCGGCGAGATCGACATCATGGAGAACGTCGGCTTCGAACCAGGCACGGTACACGGCACCCTGCACGGCCCCGGCTACTCGGGCTCCGGCGGACTGGGCGCCGGCTACACCTTGCCCGGAGGAGAGGCGTTCGCGGACGGCTTCCACACCTTCGCCGTCGACTGGTCGCCGGGCGCCGTGACCTTCTCGGTCGACGGTCACGCCTACGAGACCCGCACCCCGGCCGACACCCACGGCAACAAGTGGGTCTTCGACCACCCCTTCTACCTCATCATGAACCTCGCGGTCGGTGGCTACTGGCCCGGTGACCCCAACGACAGCACCCAGTTCCCGCAGTCCCTGGTCGTGGACTACGTCCACGTCACCACCAGCAACAGCGCGCTGCGCCACTGAACCAGGGGTCGGCGGACGACCCTTGTACGGACAGCGAACGGAAGCGGGCAGGCCGACGCGCCGTGCCCGCCCGGATTCGTCACCGGGCCCGCCCGCGACGTCACGTCGCGGAATCCCGGTGACGGGTCCGTCGTTCCGTGACCGGTGGTCCCGTCCGATCGCTGGTCCGGACTGGGCCAACCCCTGAACACCGCTGTGGTCGGGGCTCGTTCGGCCGCTGCCACGGCCCGCGTCGTCGCCGTGTCAGTCGCGGCGATCACCGAGCCAGCGCAGGGCGCTCAGGCTCGGCAGGAAGCAGTACTCGCCGCCCCGGGTGACGACGAACCGAGGCAGGGGCGCAAGGCGGCGCCGCAGTGGCCGCCGGGGAATGGTGTGACCGGCGTCGCCTTCGTGGGATCCGGTGACGGGGTCCTTGACGTTGCCCGCTCCGAAGAAGACGCCGTCGTTCATCCATTCCGACTGGACGAACTCGAACTGCCGCCCCAGATGGGCGCCGATGAACGCGAACATCAGACCGCGGTCGGCTCCGTCGTCTTCCATGGCCCCGTCGGGCAGCGCTGGACCGTAAACGGCGCCACGTCTGATCATGCGGTGCAGCCGCACCTCTCCGGCCACCGAGGAGTCGCGGGGGTTGGCTCGCCGGATGTGACAGCCACCGGGCGTGACGAAGCCGGCCGGATCGTCCCGCTCGTACAGGAACGTATTGCGGCGGTGCGGGTCGGCCCCGAGCTCGGGGGCGTCGTTCTCCGGGGCGAGCGCCAGGGGCGCTCCGCTGCGCCAACGGCCCATGATCTTCGCCGCGATCAGTTCCTCGTCCAGGGGCCCGGTGGAGTTGTCCCTCAGGTAGCGCCTGAATTCGGCGACTTTCTGGTGGAGTTTACGGAAGACCGCGTAACTGCCGTTGCGCCCGAGGACGGTCGGCTGCGGAGTCTGTACGCCGCCGATCTCGTCCGGATAGCCGAGGACGAACTCGCCGCCTTTCAGGGGTACTTCCAGCTGATTGGATCCAGGGATGCCACTGCCCTCGACGGCCGGATGGCTGACACCGTCGCGGTAGCCGAAATGCTCGGTCTCGGTGGGCAACGCGTAGCAGTCCTGCCGCCAGATCGCGGTGACACCGGGAAGGCGGTCGTAGGCGGGCCGGGCGTGCTCCACGGCCGCCTCCAGGCGCAGGGGGTCGGGTGCGACCGCTGTGATCACCACGTGGACGTCGGGCGTGCCAAGCGGTGCTTCCCAGGTGTCCGGGCTGCTCTCGCCCACATCGCGCAGCGCTGTGGCGCGCGCGGCCATGCCTTGGCGGAACTCCCACGCGAACGTGTCCAGCGAGGCGCGCGGCACTCCCAGGGCCTCCAGGCCCCGACAGGTGACGGCGGCACTGACCCAGGTGTCGCCGAGGGGGCTCGGCGGGTCGGCGGCAGAGGTCACCACCGCGCTCAGCCGCCGCATCAGCTCCCGGCCCTGGGCCCGGTCGTCGACGCGGAAGGCCAGGTACGTCGCCGCGTAGGGGGTCGGCCTCGGGCTGAGGACCCCTCGCTGAATGTCGTCAAGTTCCAGTGTGACTTCCGTGGGTACGCTCACGGCCGGCCTCCCTGCGGCATGGCTACGAGACGAGGTTCCGCCAGAAATTCCGCAGGCTTTCGTCGGCGCCGAACAGCGCGCTGAAGATCGTCGAATCGGCGAGCAGCACGTCCCCCGCCCGATCACCGCTCGGGGGCATCCACAGGAACATGTTGAACTCGGTGTTCCCTCCCTCGACGAAGGGATGCGGCCTGGACGTGTCGATCGGCTGCCGGGCCAGTACGTGGATGCCCTTCGGCTCGTCGGTCGTCACGTCGTAGTGCGGTAGGTGCAGGTGGAAGTTGAAGTTCGTGACCCCCTGCAGCCAGTGCTTCTCGTCCAGGTCCCGGACCGTGGACAGCGGTGCGATCCGGTCGTCCGCCCCCGTCGCGGGGCGCAGTCCGTAGCGATTGACGACCGGCACGCCCAGGCCCTTCATCACGTCCCTGACGTAAGTGGCGAACCGCTGCTGGCGAGGTACCAGCGGATCGCCGTGGTGGCGGTACTCCATGTCCCGCACCGACGGATCGTCCGATGCACCGACGTCGTGGTGGGGCCCGAGGACGAGGCGGGCATTGTCGCGGGTGAGGAAGGCTCGCAGGGCCTCGACCTCGCCGGGCCGGGCCTCCTGCTCGGTGATCATGTGGTCCAGTCCGAACACGAACAGGACATCCGTGTCGTCGAGTACCCGCTCGTCGAGCGGGGTGGGGAAGCCGGCCTGGTCGATGCGCTGGTACACCGGGACCGGGTGCCCGGTGACCTCCTCGACGAAGTCCTGGAACGGGACCCAGGCCCAGAAGAACAGCTCCAGCGACCCCGCGATGCCCTGCTGGAACCGATACGGGTCGGCCCACTTGGGGTCCTCGTAGGACGGCCACGCCACTCGCCGCACCTCGGTCATGGTGGAGAAGCGGTTGTCCAACTCCGCCGCGCTCCGGCCCGCTTCGGCCGGATAGCTCCACGAGACGTAGATGCTCACGCGTCGCCCGGCCGGGGTGTACGGGCGGGGGATATGCCTCTGGTTATAGGTCCGCGCCGTCCTGACCTCGCTCATCCCAGTCGTCTCCGATCCGCGGTGGAACCCGCGCGGCGGTCCGGTCCCACTGCGGAGCCGGCCCGGCCCTCACTGCATCTGGTCGAGCATCTCCGACAGAGCGCCCTTGATCCGCAACGCCTTCTTGATCTCGTCGGCCGTCACATACGGATACTCTCCGTACTCGATGAAACTCGGGCAGTGGTGTTCGCGCACGAACCTGACGAAAGCCTCCGGATTGGTCCGCCAGTCCTCGGGAAAGCCCTCCAGGTTCTCGAACGCCGTGCTCACGCCGGCCTTCGTGAAGAGTGCGACGGCGTCCTCGGTGTACTTGTCGAAGTCGGTGTCGAAGATCCCCTGGTACATGAAGCGCGTGTCGTCGTCGAAGAGCACCCAGCGCAGGTAGTGCAACTTCAACGGGGCGAGAAGGTGGGGATCCTGCTCCAGCGCCTTGGCCAGCGCATACCCGTACTCGCGCATCGCATCGGCCCGGCCCGGCTTGACCCGCGCGACGATGGTGAACCCGTAACACGCCGGAGTCCTGGGGAATACCGGTCCGTACTTCCCCTGCTCCAGATGGTCGGTTTCTTTGGGGATCACGGCGGCCTGCGGCTTGATCTCCATGTCCACTCCTCCCGCCAACCGGTGGCCGCGACAGCTCCATCGTTCCACTCGACGACCGAACGTGCCCGCCGAGTAGAAGGGAGCCGATGTCCCGTCCCGAAGCCCCTTCCGCGGACCTCCCCGGCCGACGCGACGGACGTCCAGGGCCGAGGCCCGGACGGGCCGGCAGGGCAGGGCCATCCGGTCCCTCGCGGTGCCTGGCTCGACGAGGGACATTGGAGAGGCGGTGCCCGAACGGAGAGCGAGGGCCATCGGCATCAGTCCGGAGGGGGTCCGTCAGCAGCAGTCCGGAGAGGTGACGTGCAATGTCCCCATGGCGGGTTCGTGCGCTGGAGGAAGGTGATCTGGACCAGGTGGTGCGCATCTGGGAGGAGGCACCGGATTCCACCGGGGACCTGGCGGTGAGCCTGGCGGAGGCGGTGAGCGCGCTGCACGCCGAGGCGCCGGCCGTGGTGGCGGTGGTGGGGGAGCAGGTCATCGGCGCCGCGGTGTCCCTGACGACGCAGGAGCGTGCCTGGATCCTGCGGATGGCAGTCGGCCGGGCGTGGCGCGGGCACGGTGTCGGACAGGCGCTGCTGGCCGCCCTGGAGGAGCGGCTGGAGCGCTCCGGCGTGCGCCGCATCGGGGCGCTCCTGCCGGGCGAGGAGGCCGGGCAACGGGCGTTCGCGCGCGCCGGATACGTGATCCGGCCGGACCTCTGCTACGCCGAGAAACTGCTGACCGCGGTCTCCGCCGAAGCCACCTTGCTCGACCAACTCGGCGGCGCCGTACCGGACGACGGCCTCTGGGACGCCATCGCGGGAATGAGCGCCGAGAAGACGCTGATCGAGCGTCGGCTGGTCCTCCCGCTGGAGCATCCCGAGGTCGCCGGCCAGTACCGGCTGGTGCCGCCGCGCGCGGTGGTGCTCTTCGGCCCGCCGGGCACCGGCAAGACCACCTTCGCGCGGGCGGTCGCCTCCCGCCTG
This sequence comes from Streptomyces sp. GS7, assembly GCF_009834125.1. Lineage (NCBI taxonomy): Bacteria > Bacillati > Actinomycetota > Actinomycetes > Kitasatosporales > Streptomycetaceae > Streptomyces > Streptomyces sp. GS7. Next base: position 5,236,432 of record NZ_CP047146.1, on the reverse strand, counting down.
CGCTGGCCGTTCATCGAGGTGTTCCCCTACCAACTCGCCGACGACGCACACGGCGTCGCGGCCGGGCTCCGCCGGCTGTTCGCCCGCGTCGAGCACCTGGAGCAGGCCGTGCTGTTCTTCGACGAGGCGGAAGAGATCGCCTCCGAGCGGCACGACCCCACGACTCTGGCACACCGGGTCACCAACGAACTCCTCAAGCTCATCCCGCAGTTCCGGCGCGGCGACCGCAGGCTCCTGATCTGCGCCACCAACGCCGTTCGCTCCCTCGACCCGGCCTTCCTGCGCCCTGGCCGCTTCGACTACCTCATACCGGTCGGGCCGCCCGACCCCCAGGCCAGACGAGCCATCTGGACCCGCTACATCGGGCCGGACCGCGCGGCCGACATCGAGTTGGAGGCGCTGGTCGAAGCCAGTGACCGCTTCACCCCGGCAGACATCGAGTACGCGGCGCGCACCGCAGCCCAGAGCGCCTTCGAACGCCACCTGGCCTCGGGCGGGCAGGAAGCCGCCGACCCGGCCCGGCTCACCGGCGACTACCTGCAGGCCATCGCCCACACCCGGACGTCCCTGACCGAGGAGGACATCCGGGCCTTCGACCGCGACCTCAGGACCGCCGCCCGGGTGTGAGAAACCCCGATGCGGCCCTGGTGCCGTGGAGCGGTGACCCCCTGCGCCGCGGCCCCCCGCGCACGGGACGCCGAGGGCGAGGTGGCAGGGCGGTGCCCTACGCGGCGGCCGGCAGCACGTGGTCGCCGATCTTGTCCGTGCTCAGGCACAGGGAGCAGACGACCGCGTCGTGGGTGGCGCAGGCGGTCAGGTCCGGGCGCTCGTACGGCTGGTGGCAGACGTGGCAGTCGAGGGTGACCGCGCTCGGGTTGCCGTCCGCGTCCAGCAGGGGCTCGTCGATGCCGTCGTCGGTGCGACGCAGGTAGTACCTGCCCTTGGTGGCGATCGCCGTCAGCGGGGTCAGGACGAAGGCGATCGCGGCCGCGGCCACGGGCGAGTACGGCTGCAGGGTGTCGCCCAGCAGATGGAAGTACATGGCGATCGACAGGCCGGAGGCCGCGACGAAGGACACGACACCGACCGGGTTGACGGCGTACAGCATGCCGCGGCGGAACTCCGGCTGGAGCGGGGACAGTTTGAGCAGGTACTTGTTGACGCCGATGTCGGCGGCGACGGTGACCACCCAGGCGATCGCGCAGTTCGAGTAGAAGCTCAGGATGCTGTTGAGGAAGCTGAACATGTCGGCTTCCATCAGGGCGAGCGCGAAACCCAGGTTGACCAGGACGAAGACCATACGGCCGGGGTAGTGCCTGGAGACGCGGGTGAAGGAGTTCGTCCACGCCAGCGACCCGGAGTAGGCGTTCGTCACGTTGATCTTGATCTGGCTGATGACCACCAGCGCCACGGCCAGCGGGACGACCAGCCAGGACGGCATCATCGCGTCGAAGGCGCCGCGGAACTGCTGGATGGGCTCGGGCGCGGTGGCCGGGCCGACCTTGGCGAGGATGTAGACGGCGAGGAAGACACCGATGGTCTGTTTCAGCGCGCCCAGCACCACCCAGCCGGGGCCGGCCATGACCACGGCGGCCCACCAACTGCGCTTGTTCTCCTCGGTCTTGGGCGGCATGAAGCGCAGGTAGTCGATCTGCTCGCCGATCTGCGCGATGAGGGAGAGGCACACGCCGGCGCCGAGCAGCACGGAGGCGGTGTTGACGCCGCCGTCGCCGTCCGTGCCGGAGTAGGAGAGGAAGCGGTCGACCGTGCCGGGATCGGTGGCGATCAGGTAGACCAGCGGGCCGATCATCAGCAGCAGCCAGATCGGGGTGGTCCACACCTGGAGCTTGCTGAGCGCCTTCATGCCGTAGATCACCAGGGGGATGACCATGAGCGTGGAGACCAAGTAGCCCAGCCACAAGGGCAGTCCGAGGCCGAGCTTGAGGCCCTGGGCCATGATCGAGCCTTCGAGGGCGAAGAAGATGAAGGTGAAGCTGGCGAAGATGACGCTGGTGAGGACCGAGCCGTAGTAGCCGAAACCGGAGCCGCGGGTGATCAGGTCGAGGTCGATGTTGTAGCGGGCGCCGTAGTAGGCGAGGGGGAGGCCGGTGACGAAGATGACGACGGCGGCGACGGTGATCGCCACGAGCGCGTTGCCGGTGCCGTGCGCCAGGCCGATGCCGGCGCCGATGGAGAAGTCGGCCATGTAGGCGATGCCGCCGAGCGCGGTCGTCGCTACGACCACGGGGCGCCAGCGGCGGTAACTGCGGGGAGCGAAACGGAGGGTGTAGTCCTCCAGCGTCTCCTTGACGGCCTGGTCGGCGGCGGCCTTCGGTGTGCCTGCCGTCTGCGGTCGTGACTCGGTGGTACTCATACCGCGCCTCCCGATGATGCTGGTGCGGGTGCCTCGATGAAGGGAAGAACCCCGCTTGGCGTCATCGGCAGGACGGGGGAGTCGACGGCTCGTCATGCGCCGCGTACCGCCGTGTCCACGGCTCTGATCCCATGGCCGATCATGCTAGGAAGCGGTTGTTACCGTCGGCTCCCGCCGTCGTGAACGCGACGTTTCCGGGAACTCACCTTGGGATGGTTCGGCCGGGTGCCGCTTACGGCCGCGGGGCGAGCGGAATCGTTCTCGTCATCGGGTCGTCGTTCGGCGGTTGGGCCGCTGCCGAAACGGCCGTCCGCGACACCGCCCGCCTCATCACCGGTCTCGTCCTGATCGACGCCGTGGGCGTGCACATCGAGAACGAGCCGATCCGCGACGTCTTCGCCCTGGACGCCCGGGGCCTCGCCGACCACGCCTGGCACCACTCCGACCGCTACTGCGTCGACCCCGTGGACACCTCCGCCGAGCAACTCGCCGCCCGGCAGGCCGACATGGCCGCCCTGCGCGCCCTCGCAGGCGACCCCTACAAAGTCCGGTTCTCGTGTGTTCGGTGACTTACTTCACGGCGGAGCGACAGCGCTGCTGCCGCTCGCGCCCCGGGTCGGCGACGGCCCGATGGCCCGCGGAGCAACGAAGCGGAGGAGCCTTGCCCGGCACGGGAACCCTGTGCCGCTTCCGACGCCTGATTCTCAGTCGGCTTGCCTGGCCATGACGATCACACCCGGCCCGGTGTGCTCCTCTGCGGGGAGCCGAAGTTCGGCGACCGGGTGCAGTCCAGCCTGCTCGATCAGGTCCACGAGTTGTTCCGGCCGCCATTTGTGTGTCGTCCAACGAACGGACACGCCTCCGTATGCCTCGGTGCGCAGCGCGTCTTCGTCGCCCACGTGTGTTCCCGTGATGAAGTGTCCGCCCGGCTTCAGGGCGCGCGCGAACATGGCGAGAACCTGAGGCAGGACCTCGCGGGGGAGGTTGAACAGTGACCACCACCCGAGCACGCCGCCGAGGGACGCTTCACCGAGGTCGAGGTCGGTGGCGGAGGCGACGCTGAAGCGGCACTGCGGATGAAGACGGCGCGCGTTCTCGATCATGCGAGGGGAGAGATCGACCCCGGACACGTCGAGGCCGCGCTCGGCGAGGTAGGCGGTCACCGTTCCGGGGCCGCAGCCGACGTCGAGGACAGGCCCGAGCTCGCCCACGGTGTCGGCGAAGGCGTCGAGCGACGCCTTGAGCCAGGGATGCCTACGGACGTCGCCGATTCCCGTCGTCACCACCATGTGGGCGTAGTTGTCGGCCACGCGGTCATAGGACTCACGGACGACGTCGAGATCGGCTGGGCGGTCGATGTGGTGGGCGCGCATCGGCCAACGATACAGGGGCCCCGCCGGCGGATCGCGGCGGCCCGGATCGCGGTGGTCGGTACGCCGAGGCCGTCGTCGGACCAGTCCACGGTCCGAGGCAACTCGCCCAGGTGCCGGGCACATTCACGCCCCCGGCACCTCGAACCTTCGCCTGACGGCAGTCGTCTTTCAGGCTCGCATGCCGCCGTCGACGCGGAGGACTGTCCCGGTGACGTAGGAGGAGCGGTCGCTGAGGAGCCAGGCGGTGATCTCAGACAGAGGGGGCCCCGCGTGGTGACTTTTCCGCAGCCCCGAGCGACTGTCCGACGGCTCGCACGGCCACCTCGCTGGTGCCGCGCACCCGTTGGCGCGGGGACCGGAAAGGTTCGCCGGCTCGCGGCACCCCCAGTCCGCCCCCACGGCTTCACCCAGGGCAGAACGCCGCTCCCTTCCCCCGGCGCCCCGGAACCCTAGGCTGAAGGGGTGAGCACTCATGCGCCGAACGAAGCCCGCGTCATCCCCCTGCGCCCGCAGACCGCGCCGCCCGGTTCCGGTGGGGCGACCCGCGCCCCGCAGCGACCGGCGGGAGCCCCACAGACACCCGCGCCGAGGGAACCCCTGTGGCGCAACCTCGTCGGCGATGTGCTGCGGCGCGAGCGGCTCGCCCAGGAACGCACGTTGAAGGACGTCGCGGAGGCGGCCCGGATTTCGATGCCGTACCTGTCGGAGCTGGAGCGCGGACGCAAGGAGGCATCCTCCGAGGTGCTCGCGGCCGCCGCCCAGGCCCTCGGGCTCGGCCTCTCCGACCTGCTCTCGCTCGCCCAGGACGAGCTGGCCCGGTACGCCCGGAGCCGGGTGGGCCGGGGCCGTACGTCGCCCACGGGGCAGTACGACGGCCTCTGCCTCGCCGCCTGAGCGAACCGACGGCCGGTACGACGGGGCGCACCACCGCCGTACCGGCCGGCTCGCCGGCCTTCGGCCACGGCCGCGCGGGGTCAGACGAACGCGAGCCGTCGGCTCAGCACCTCGTCGGCGACCCCGTAGGCGACGGCCTCCTCGGCGGTGAGCACCTTGTCCCGGTCCATGTCCGCGCGCAGCGTCGCCATGTCGTGATCCGTGTGGCGGGACAGGACCTCCTCCACCTGCGAGCGGATGCGGACCATCTCCTTGGCCGCGAGGCTGAGATCGGAGACCGTCCCCTGCCGGCCGCCGCTGGCCGGCTGGCCGAGCAGCACCCGCGCGTGCTGGAGCACGAACCGTCGCCCGGGATCTCCGCCGGCCAGCAGCACCGCCGCCGTCGACGCCGCCTGACCGACGCAGAACGTGGAGATCGGCGCCTGCACGAACGTCATCGTGTCGTAGATCGCCATCAGTGAAGTGAACGATCCACCGGGCGAGTTGAGATAGATCGAGATCTCCTGCTCCGGGCTCGCCGACTCCAGATGCAGGAGTTGCGCGATGACCACGTTGGCGACCCCGTCGTCGATCTCGGTGCCGAGGAAGATGATCCGCTCGTTCAGCAACCGGCTGAAGACGTCGTAGGACCGCTCACCCTGCGCGGTCCGCTCGATGACGTAGGGAACCGTGTACGACCCCATGTCACAACCCCATCCGTCGGCGCGACGCGGCCGGGCGGATGTCGACGAGCGACTCCACCACCCGGTCCACGATCCCGTACTCCCTGGCCTGCTCGGCCGTGAACCAGCGGTCGCGGTCGCCGTCCCGCGCGATCGTCTCCTCGCTCTGCCCGGTGTGCTCGGCGGTGATCCGCTCGACGGCCTTCTTGGTGAACTGGAGGTTCTCCGCCTGGATTTCGATGTCCGCGGCGGTGCCACCGATGCCCGCCGAGGGCTGGTGCATCATGATCCGTGCGTTCGGCAGCGCCAACCGCTTGCCGGGCGCCCCCACGGTGAGCAGGAACTGGCCCATACTGGCGGCGAACCCCATCGCCAGCGTCGAGACGTCGTTCGGGATGAGCCGCATGGTGTCGTAGATGGCGAGACCCGCGCTGACCGACCCGCCGGGGCTGTTGATGTACAGGCTGATGTCGGTGCGCGGGTCCTCCGCCGAAAGCAGCAGCAGCTGCGCGCACACCCGGTTGGCCGACACGTCGTCGACCTGTGTGCCGAGGAGGACGATCCGCTGGGCGAGCAGTTGTGCCGCGAGATGGTCGTCGAAGCGGCTGGGCGGTGTGTCGCCCTCCTCCGCGCGGGGCGGGAGCGTGGTGAGTGGAGTCATCTGGTCTCCTTGTCGAGGCGGGCATGCTGTCGACTCCACTCTTGACCTCGGGAGATGCCCGGATGCGGTTTCTCTGCCCGCCGCAGATTCGCCACGGGCAGAGATGACGGCTCAGCCCTTCTCGCGCAGCGGTCGGAAGGACGCCCGTACGTCCTCCACCAGCAGGTCCGGCTCCTCCACGGCCGCGCAGTGCCCGCCCCGCCCGCACTCCGCCCGGCGCACGATGTTCTCCGTCACCGCGGCGGTGGAGCCGCCCCGCCGGAGACGGCTCCACCGCGTAGTTGGGCGGGCGTTCACTCGTGGGCGCTGATCACTCCGCCGGCGCTGAGCACGATGTACACGCCGTTGGCGTCGAGCCCGACGTCGTGCTGGTCCGTCTCCAGCGTGGCGTCCACCGAGCCCTCGTTGCCGAGGATCTGCGCGCGGTACCGCAGCTCGCCGACCTTCGTGACCTTGGCCGTCCAGCCGCCCGCGAGCTTGAACGTGCCCGGTCCCTGGTGTCCGCCGCCCATCCAGGAGTGGACCTGGCCGTCCAGCGTGAGCGTGACGAACATGTCGTTGGCGTCGAGCCCGTCGTCGTGCCCCTTCGTCTCCAGGGTGGCCAGGACCGAACCGCGGCTGACGATCTTGGCGCGGTAGTGCTGCGCGCCGAGCTCGTAGATCTCGGCCTTGCTGCCGTCCGCCAGGGGCTGGGTGCGGGCCGGGGATGTCGTCTTGGCCGTGGCGGCGTGCGAGCCGCCCGACTGCTTGCCCGCAGCGCCCGCCTTGCCGCCGGGGCCCGCCTTGGCATCGGAGCCCTGCGTTCCGGCGGCCGAGCCCGCGCCGCTGGACTCCGCGGCGGCCGTGCCCGTGTCCGTTTGGCCCGCGGACTTCGTGCCGGTGGCGTCCGAGCCGGAGCAGGCAGTCAGCGCAAGGGCGGCGGCTGCGGTCAGGGCTGCGGCGGCGACGCGCAGGGTGCGGCGACGCGCGGTGCGGACTGTGGTGCTGGAGCTCATTTCGGGTCCCCCGGGGCAGTTGGTGTCGTGGTCTCCTCGGTACGTCACCCACTTTGATCGCGGCCGCTATCGCAAGGCTGCCGCTCCGCTAACACCCGGCTAACACGGGCACCATGGCCAACGACCCACACCGCGCAAAGCCGGCGGTAGTGGGTCCAGCCTGCCGGAACTGCCCTGCCGACACAGCCTGTTGTCGCGGGAAGCCGGTAGCGGAAGCGGAACGCCGTGCTGTGCGCCCCCGCAGCGCAGCCGCTCTCAGCAACCACTGTTGCGCTCTCCGGCATGGCGCAAAGCGTGGGGTATCTGTCGTTGACGCCCTACGGCGTCGACTGGAGGGTGGAGGGGTGGAGCAGCGCCGCATCGTTTTTGTGATCTTCGAGGGTTTCCAGCCCCTCGACCTCTTCGGCCCGTACGAGGTGTTCGACCATGCTCACGAGCTCACCGGTGGGTACTCCTGCCAGATCACGGCACCGCAGCCGGGAACAGTCCGGTTCGGCAGCGGCCTTTCGGTACACGTTCCCTACGGTGTGGCCGATGTGGACCCTGCGGGGATCGACACCGTGGTGGTCGCCGGCGGCGGCGGAGTCGACCAGGCCCGGCAGGATCCCGCGTTGACACGTTGGATCGCCGACGCCGGGGCCAGTGCCCGCCGGGTCACCTCGGTGTGCAGCGGGGTGTTCCTGCTGGCCGCCGCCGGACTGCTCCGCGGGCGCAGGGTGACCACCCACTGGGCGCGTGAGCAGCAGCTCATACGGGAGCATCCTGAACTGGTCGTCGACTGCGATCCGATCTTTCTCAGGGACGGGCGGGTGTGGACGTCGGCCGGAGTGACGGCGGGGATGGATCTCGCACTCGCCTTGGTGGAGGACGACTTGGGCCGGGAGGTCGCCCACACCGTCGCGCAGCAGATGGTGCTGTTTCTGCGCCGCCCCGGCAGCCAGTCGCAGTTCAGCGTGCCGTTGTGGTCCACGCAGCCGGCCACCGACCCCGTCCGTGCCGTGGTCGCCGCGATCCACGCCGACCCCGGCGCCGGCCACGGCATCACCGAACTCGCCTCGCGTGCCGGGCTGAGCCCCCGTCATCTCCAGCGCAGGTTCACAGCCGAACTCGGCGTCCCGCCCGCGACGTATGTCGAGGGCGTACGCGTCGAGGCCGCGAAACGGGCGCTGGCCGAGAGCGACCACCCCGTGGAGACCCTCGCTCGACGGTACGGCTTCGGCACCGCGGAGACGCTGCGCCGCGCGTTCCACCGGCACGTCGGCATCGCACCGTCCGACTACCGCGACCGATTCCGATCCACCAGGGAGTACCTGTGACCACCTACGGCCTGCTGACCTTCGACGGCGCCGAGGAGCTGGACTTCACCGGGCCGTGGGAGGTGTTCACCGCCTCGTCCATGCTGCGCGACCACATCGACACCGTGCTGCTCATCGCCGAACACCCCGGCGCGGTCCGCTGCAACAAGGGCATGCGGGTCCTGCCGGACCACACCCTGGACGACCACCCTCCGCTGGACGTCCTGCTTGTCCCGGGCGGGAACGGGACCCGCCGCGAAGTGTCCAACCCCGTACTCATCGACTGGATCCGCAAGACCGCCGCCGACGCCGCCTGGACCACCAGCGTGTGCACCGGAGCCCTGCTGTTGCACGAGGCAGGTCCGGCACGCGGCCGCCGGGTCGCAACCCACTACCTGTTCGAGGACACCCTGCAGGCCAGGGGCGACCTCACCGTGGTCCGCGACGCCCGCTATGTCGTCGACGGGAACCTGGTCACCAGCCAGGGCGTCTCGGCCGGAATCGACATGGCCCTGTGGCTCGTCGGCCGTCTCCACGGCCGCGACCACGCCCGCGCCGTCCGCCGGTACATCCAGTACGAGCCCGCACCGCCCTACTTCGCCGACGAGCCGTTCGCCGCATGAAGGCCAGGCCGTCGGAAGACCTGTGTCGGCCTGTCGGCCGCCACGGCTCAGGGGCCGGGGGCGGCGCCGGAATCCTCAAGGTTGTCGATGGACATGGTCACATAGCCGGAAGCAGCAACGGCCTCCGGCCAGCCGATGTCCTGCCGCATCGATTCCTCATGCCGTTTGTCCGGCGGAGAGGGCGACGGGCGGCGTGGGCTCGTAGCACCGTCCGTCCCGCACGGCCCTCGTGAGGTGTTCGAGCAGGGCTGCGGTGGCCGGCGGGTCGGGTGGTTCTCCGTGGACGGCCGCGCTGATCACCCGCTGTTGGCCGGGTAGGCATACCAGCCTTACGGCGGGGTTGCGTTGGGCTGCCAGGGCCAGACCAGGAAGTGTGGTGACACCCAGCCCAGCGGCGACGAGGGCCTGGACAGCTACGTAGTCGTCGGTGGTGAACGCGATATCGGGGGTGAAGCCGGCGGCCTCGCATGAGCGCACCAGGTGTGTGCGGCACCGTTCGCACCCGCTGATCCACCGTCGCGTGGCGTGGTCGCCGAGCCTGTCGCCCGGCAGGTCTTCCGGTGTCACCAGGTAGGTGGGCTCGGTGAGCAGGGGCGTTCGGCGCAGCCCGTCGTCGTCGGCGAGTGGTGTGTCGGGGTAGCTGAACAGCACGGCGACGTCGACCTCGCCCGAGCGCAACAGCCGCACCGCATCCGGCGGTTCGGCCTCGGTGAAGCGCAACTCGACGTCGGGGTGGGCTGCGGTGAACGTGGCCGCCGCCCGCGGGACGAAGGCGCCCAGGGCTGAGGGGAACGCGGCCAGGCGTACTCGCCCGGCGTGCAGACCGGTGTGGGCGGCGAGTTCGGCCTCGGCCGCATTCAGTCGCCCCAGGATCTCCTCGGCTCGCTCGGCCAGCATTCGGCCCGCGTCGGTCAGTCGGATGCCGCGCCCCACTCGCTGGATGAGTCGGCTTCCCGTCTCGGCCTCCAGCCGAGCCAGATGGTGGCTGACCGACGGCTGCGCGTAGCCGAGGGCCCGGGCGGCGGCGGTGACCGAGCCGTGGCGGGCGACGGCTGCGAGCACGCGAAGGCGGGTGATGTCGAGCACAGGGCAATGTATCAATGTGGTTGATAGGTATCCGCGAGAATTGGCATTGGACCGATGGGATGGCCTGCCCGGACGATGACTGCATGCCACAGCCTCCTGCCTTCGCCGACATCCTCGCCGCCCGGGAACTTCTGGCCGGCCACCTGCCCGCCACGCCGATGTGGTCGTACCCCGCGCTCGACGCGGTTACCGGAGCGACCGTCCATGTCAAACACGAAAACGTCCAACCCGTCGGGGCGTTCAAGGTGCGCGGCGGGCTGACCCTGCTGTCCGGCTTGACTCCGGCGCAGCGCGCCCGCGGCCTGGTCACCTACTCCACCGGAAATCACGCGCAGTCGCTGGCCTATGCCTGCGCCGCGTTCGACGTGTCCTGCACGGTGGTGATGCCGGAGACGGTCAGCGAGGGAAAGGCACGGGCAGCGCGTGCGCTGGGAGCGACGGTGATACTGCACGGCGCGGACATGGGCGCCGCTCAGGAGCGGGCCGAGAAGCTGGCAGCCGACGACGGCCGATATCTGGTCAGCCCCGGCGACACCCCAGCTCTGCTGGCCGGCGTCGGCACCCTGTACCTGGAGGTCTTCCAGGCCCGGCCCGACCTCGACGCGGTCGTGGTACCCGTCGGTTCCGGCACCGGAGCCGCCGCGGCCTGCCTGGTGGCCGCGCAACTCGCCCCGAACTGCCGCGTGATCGCCGTGCAGTCATCCGCGGCGCCGGCCGCGCACGACTCGTGGCGGGACGGCGTCTGCGTCCAGCGCCCCCACCACACCACCGTTGAAGGACTGGCCACCGGACGCGGCTTCGCGCTGCCGCAACAGGTCATGCGCTCCGGACTCGCCGATTTCCACCTGGTCTCCGACGCGCAGATCGGCGCAGCGCAGCAGCTGCTCGCCGGCCACGCGCACACCCTCGCCGAAGGCGCCGGAGCAGCCGCGTTGGCGGCCGTACTGGCCAGGCCGCAGGACTTCACCGGACAGCGCATCGCCGTGGTCTGCACCGGCGGCAACGCCTCCACCACGGAGATCGCCGCGCTGAGCGCAGGCACCGCATCGCGCCGGATGGTGTCTGCTGCGCCGCTCTGCGCAAGAGGGGATGAGCCCCAGCAGCCGGAACACGACCAGGGACAGAAGTAGACCGCGCCGCTGCCACGATCCTGTACCAGGGTCTGTCCTCCGTCGTGATCAATAGGCGTTCAGGAGGCCGCTGGAGTCGTGGAGGGGACGAGGGCCGTCACGCGGCGACACCCCACCACACCGCCCACGGTACGAACCCGACCGTGGCCAGCCCGACCGGGGCCAGGCGCAGCCAGACCGCCCGGCTCGGCGTCAGCCGTCGCCGCCGGAGTGCGGCCGCCGAGACACCGGCGGACACCACCACGGCGACGGCGAGCCCCTGCACCACCAGCCACAACGCCGGACGGCCCCACACAACGGGCGCCGCCGCGCCGTTGCCCACCACGAAGACGGCGAACGGGCAGGCCACCGTCGCCACGACCGCCAGCAGGCCGAGCCCGGCCAACCACCGCACCGGGCGCAGGACCGGGCCCATGCGCAGGAGGGCACTCACCGGATAGGCCGCGAAGCCGAGGAGCAGCAGAGCCGGGGCGAGCAAGGCGTACCAGGCGTGGCCCGGCACGGGGGTGGTGACGAGCGCCTGCCCGGGTGCGGGGGCGGCGTTCGACGCCGGTGGGTGGCCGGCGGCCACGGCCTGCACCCATGAGGCCATGCTCTGCGCATAGCGCGGGGCCGGCTCCCCCAGCTTCTTGCCGTGGAAGAGCGGGCCGCCGATCCGGTCGAACCCGTCCGACGTGCGGTGCCCGTTGTGCGCACCGCCGGCGACGAAGCCGATGACGGCGTGCCGGTTGCCCGCACGGGCCAGGGCCTCGCGGAAGATCCGTGCGCTCTCCTGGGGCGGCACCTGCGTGTCGTGATCGCCCCAGAGCGCCAGCACCGGCGTTCGGTGGAGCCGCTCCAGCACCGGCACGGGGTCGTAGCCGGCCGCGGGGAACAGACCGGTCGCGCCCATGAATTGGGCGGCCGGGCCGGCCACGGTGCGACGGAACGGTCCGCCCACCCCCTGGTGGTGCAGATGCGTGGTGAGGTTCCATGCCTGGGTACGCAGCGGGTCGTAGCCGGACCCGCCGATGGTGACGACGAACGCGACGTCGGTCGAACGCGCGGCGGCGAGCGGCGCCACCCAGCCCCCCTCGCTGAACCCCCACAGCCCGACCTGGCGTGGGTTCACCCCGCTCCGGGACTGCAACAACCGCACTCCGGCGAGCGCGTCGTCGGCCAGCAGGCCGAAGTCTCGATGGAGCAGGGAGTAGCCGACGGTCCGCTTGTCGTAGACGAGCGTGGTGATCCCGGCCCGGGCGAACGCCTCGGCCTCCTGCCGGTACTCCTCCCGGGGTCCGGGGCCCGAGCCGCCGACGAGCACGATGCCCGGTGCCGGGCCGGGTGCTCCGCCCCTGCTGAGGACGGAGCCGTGCAGGACGAGCCCACCGCCGCCCCGGAAGGCGACCTCCTGGCGGACCAGCCCGTCCCCGCGGGCGTACGCCATGGGCGCGGCCAGCAGGAGGAGGGTGCCGGCCAACACCCCGGACAACACGGCCAGTACAGCGCGTATCGGTGATGCGGACGTAGCCGAGAGCAGCACGGTGTGCATCCCCCTTCGTTGTCGGTCGGGCCGCGCGGTCAGTCGGTGTCGGGAATTCCGAGCAGCCGGACGAGCACGGTCCGCGCCTCGGGCGCATTCCCTTGTTCCGGGGCCGAGTACCGATAGAGGAGCGCGATGTACTCCTCGAAGAACGCGCGGAGTTGGCCGGGGTCGACGCGGAGCGTGGCGCGCGAGAAGAGCGCCGCGTCGGCCCAGGGCCCCAGCGTGTCGCGCGCCTCCTCGAACCGCCGGGCGGAGTCGACCAGTTCGGCGAGGTTGAGCCGATGCATCTCGGTCAGTGCCTCGCGCATCTCCGGCGTCTGTCGGCTGTACGGCGGGAAGCGCCGGTCCCCTCGGACTGCCCGCCACCACCGCTCCCGCCCCTTCGCCAGGTCCGGGACCTCCTCGACGAAGCCGTGCCTGGCCAGCTGCCGCAGGTGGTAGCTGACCAGCCCCGTGCTCTCGCCCAACTCGCGTGCCAGCGCGGCAGAGTTTGCCGGTCCCCGGCGCAGGCATTGCTCGATCTTCTGCCGCATCGGGTGCGCGAAGGCGCGCAGCGCCTCGACATCGGTGATCTCTTGGGCGGGCGGTTGTTCGGCCATGCCGGAAGGCTACGAGTTGCAAAGAGTGTTTGCAAGGGATCCTTGCAACTCTCCGGTGCCGACCGGCCCGCCACCGGAAGGTCGCCGACGCGCGGTAGCGGACGCCCCGGCCGCCCGCTCCGCGTCTCGGCAGGAGCCGTCTGCGGCGGTTCGTACGAACCGGTGCCTGAGCAACGCTTCGTGGCGCAGGCCCAGGGGCCTGCGCCGAGCGTCAGCGCCGGCCCGTCGGTTCGTCCCGGCACATCGCGAGGAACGCCTCGTCGTGGCACCGGTGGGCCTGTGGCACGACACTGGCACGGCTGGCGACATGGCTCTGGAAGCGGCGCTTCCACAGGAGTTGGGTTACCGGGCGCCACGATGCCCCTGAGCCTGCCGGTAGTTGGCCTGCCTGTGCGAAGGGGCGCTCCCCTCGGGGGACCGGTTGCCCCTGCCGGAGGCGGTATCCGTCAGCCGAGCAGGGTCCGGGAGATCTCCAGGGCGAGGCGCAGTTCCAGTGTGCTGTCCGGGATGGTGGCCGTGGGAAGGTGTTCCTCGGCGCGTTTGACGCGGTAGGTGACGGTGTTGCGGGCCACGTGCAGCGCGGTTGTCGTTCATGGTGTCCTCCTGCAGTGCGGGTCGTCAGCTCGCGTCGTGGGCGCCGGTCATCAGCGCCGCAAGGTCCTCGGGCCGGAGGAAGGAGGGCGGGACCGGCGGGCCCCAGTTGTAGAGCGAGCGGGCGTCCTCCCACACCCGGGGCGTCCACAGCTGGTCGTCGACGATGCAGTCCATGTCGGCGAAGTACTCGGAGAAGTTGCCCGCCGGGTCCTTGAGGTACCAGAAGAAGTTCGAGCCCACGTGGTGGCGGCCCAGGCCCCAGACATGCCGCTCGGGGTGGCCCTCCAGCATGTGCGTCGCGGCGCGTCCGACCTCGTCGACGTCGTCGACCTGCCAGGAGGAGTGGTGCAGGAAGGGGATCGGGGCCTGCTGCACCAGGACGTTGTGGTGGTCGGTGGAGCACCGCAGGAAGGCGGCGCCCGGAACCAGATCGCTGACCTTGAAGCCCAGCCCCTCGGTGAAGAACCGCTGCGAGGCCTCCTGGTCGGTCGAGCCGAGCACGACATGTCCCAGGCGGCGCGGCCGGACCACGCCCTCGCGCAGCACCGCCGGCGCCCGGCCGTCGGGCCGCTCCGTGCGCCCGGGTCCGTTGTACGGCACCGGTGCGGCGGCCGGCTGCACCAGACGGTGCCGGACCTCGACGGTGACGGTCACCTCCGTTCCCGGATCGACCGCCCGCAGGCAGTGCCGGTCGAGGATGTAGGGCATCTCCAAGCGGTCCAGGGCGGCGCCGATGCGCCCGAGGTCGTCGGTGTCATCGGCGGCGACGACCAGTTCGTCCAGCCGGCGTCGGGTGGCGTGCACGATCTTCAGCTGTTCGCCCCCGTCGACGGTGGCGAAACGCCCGCGGCCCAGGGCGGTGAGCCCGAAGTCGGCGTAGTAGTCGTGGGTGGCATCGACGTCCGGCACACCCATGGTGATCCGGGCGAGACGGTGCAGAGGCATGGCGGCTCCTCGAAGGAAGGGGGCGGCGGGGGAGGTCGGGTTCAGGCGCCGGGGCCATCGGGCTAACCGAGCCGGGCGACCATGGGGTTACGGAGCGCGCCGATACCGTCGATTCAGCTGTGCAGTTCCTCGCCGGGGGCGAGGAAGCGGCGCGGTTCACGGGCGCCGCCGACGCCCGTCGGGGTACCGGTGAAGACCAGGTCGCCGGGCAGCAGCGGGCAGATGGCGGTGAGCCAGGCGATCTGCTGGGCGACCGGGAAGACCATGCGGCCGGTGCGGGACTGCTGCATCGTCTCGCCGTCGACGGCGCAGCCGAGCGTCAGGTCGTCGGGGTCGGCGAACTCGCCCGGCGTGACCAGGACCGGACCGGTCGGGCTGAACCCGGGGAACGACTTGCCGAGCGCGAACTGGGGTGCCGGACCGGACCCTGGAGTTGGATACGGCGCTCCGACAGGTCCTGGCCCACGGTGAGCCCGGCGACGTACCGCCAGGCGTCCTCCGCACGCACCCGGTGGGCGCGGGCGCCGATGACCGCGACCAGCTCGACCTCCCAGTCCACCATCGCGCTGGGCGGCTCCACCGTGTCGTACGGACCGGCCGGCGACGTCGGGTACTTGGCGAACACGGCCGGCCGAGCAGGCGTGTCGAGGGCGGACTCCGCGATGTGGTCGGCGTAGTTCAGCCCGACCGCGAACACCTGGCGCGGGCGCGGAACGGGCGTGCCGAGCCGGTGGTCTTCCAGGGGGATGCGCTCGGCCTCCTGCGTGGCGGGCGTCCGCGCCCAGGCGGTGAACTCCTCCCAGCAGTCGAAGACGGTCTGTGGGTCGGCCGGGAAGCGGCCGTCACTCGCCTTTTCAGCGCGGCGAGCGTCGTGAAGCCCACCGCCTTGGCGCGGCTGTTCTTGAGGCCGTCGGCAGCAGACCTGCCGGTCGTCGTCATCCGGCCAGCGGGACCAGCGGTGCCGGGCTGCCGTCCGTCCATCCGGGGGTGATCGCGGCGAGCGCGTCACCGACGGCGGCCCCCTGGAGGAAGGCCGAGCGGTGCCCTCCGATGATCCGGGCTTCGGCGCCGTCCCAGGAGACGGGTACCAGTCGCGTGAGGTCAGGGGCGGGCTGCAGGCTCCCTCTTACGGGGGCGTGCGGCAGGGGACCGAGGCCGCGGCCGCACAGCCCGGCGATCAGCGGGCCGAGGAGGGTGTGGGCGGCGACCAGAGCCGCGTACGGATTCCCTGGCAACCCCACCAGCCAGCGCCCGGCGGGGAGTTCGGCCAGCAGCATCGGGTGTCCGGGCCGGCAGGTGACCGTGTCGACGACCATCCGGGCCCCGGCGTCGGCCAGCAGCCTGCGGAGCTGGTCGGTGGTCCCGACGGACGTGGATCCCGTGACCACGACGATGTCCGTGTCCCGCGTCGCGTGCACCGCCCCGGCCAGCAGCCCTGTCGGCCGGTCGGGGACGTGCCGCACCGAGCGGGTCTCGCCGCCGAGCGCGGTGACCAGGTCCGGAAGCAGTGGCCCGAGGGCGTCCCGCACTCTCCCGGGGCCCGGTCGGCCGGTGTGGTCCAGCTCGTCCCCGGTCACCAATACCCCGACGCGGGGGCGCGTCCGCACCACCAGGGCGTCCTGGCCGCAGGACGCGGCCAGGCCGAGCAGTGCCGGGCCGATCCGGGTTCCTGCCGGGGCCAGGGAACTGCCTGCGGGTGCGTCCTCGCCGGCTCGCCGGATGTGGCGGCCCGGCGGCGGAAGAGGGCCGGAGACCCGGTCGCCGTCGCATACCGCAAGTTCCAGCGGCAGCACAGCACTTGTCCCTGAGGGGACCTGACCCCCCGTGGAAATCTCCACGCCTTCCCCGGCCCGCAGGCCGCCGCCCCAGGCACTGCCGGCGCGGACGGTCCCGCGCACGCGCCAGGGCCCTGCACCTGCCACCGCGTAGCCGTCCATCGCGGCGGTGTCGAACGCCGGAAGCGGATGGCGGGTGCGGAGATCCTCGGCCAGTGCCAGCCCGACGGCATCGGCCAGCGCCACCGTACGGGCGGTCGAAGCCGTGGGCGCGGCGTGCGCCAGTACCCGGGCCCGCGCCCAGGACACCGCCCGCAGTGACTGTGCCGGTCGCGGTATCGGGGCGGGCAGGGCGACATCGGTCGTCGGAGGCATGCACACGACTGTCGAACGGCGGCATTTCCGGCTGCTGCCGGGAGGGTTGCCGTTGCACTCCGATTCGCTCACGCACGGCGCCGGGTGTCTGTGAAGTTCCCGTCCGCGCCGAGGGCTGCGCTCGCACGGTGCGCGGCCCTCATACGTGGCGTGGGGTGATCAGGCGGCGGCGAGGGAGATCCCGGTCGACTTGATCAGTGCGACGACGGACGTCCCGGAGGCCAGGCCGAGGTCGTCGACGGCGGCGGTGGTGATGGCGGCGGTGATGTCCTGGCCGCTGGCCAGGCGCACCTGCACCAAAGCCATGGCCTCACCAGCGGTGACCGCGCTGACGGTGCCGGGAATCTGGTGACGGATGGAGATGCTCATGGAATACACGCCCCACACATCAGAAGGGAGACAGTGGGGCCTGGAGGTGGAGAGGACGGCCGTGATCCTCACGACGACGGGCGCATGCGTTGGATGGCGAGGAGGGCGGCGTCGTCGCCGAGGGAGCCTTGCGTATGGGCGAGGAGGTCCCGCTGGATGTTCTGGACGAGGGAGTCCGGACTGCTCCTGGTCCATTGAGCGACTCGCTCGGTCAGTGGGTAGAAGGCGTTGTTGCGGTCGCGGGCCTCGATGACGCCGTCGGTGTAGAGCAGGAGCATGTCACCCGTTCGGAAGGCGAATTCGTGCAGGGTGTAGAGGTCCGGGACGAGGCCGCACATGCCCAGCGGGGGTGCCGGCCGGGTGCTCTCGGCCGTGGTGACGCCGCCGTGGCTGACGAGCAGGGGCGGCGGGTGACCGCAATGCGTCATGCGGGCCACCGGCTCGTGGTCGGGGATCTCCAGCAACAGCGCGGTGATGAAGTGTTCAGGCGCTTCCGAGTCCGCCTCGGGAAGATGGGTCAGGTAACGGCAGACGCTGCTGTCCAGGGCGGAAGCGAGGGCCGGCAGCGTGGTGTGGTGGTGGGCGGCCTCCTGGAAGGCTCCGAGCAGGGTGGCCGCCTCGCCGACCGAGGCCAGGCCCTTGCCCCGTACGTCCCCGATGATCACGCGGGTGCCGGAATCGGTGCGGGTCACCGCGTACAGATCACCGCCGATACACGCCTCCTTCTCGGCGGCCAGGTACGAGGAGCCGAACCGCAGCGGGCCGAGCCGGTGCGGCACCGGGCGCAGCAGGGCCCGCTGTGCGGCCTCGGAGACCGACCGCACCTGGGCCAGCTCCTGCTTACGACGCTCCCGGAGCAGGCAGACGAACACGACGAAGACCGACAGCACGGTGAGCGCGATGATCTGCGCCACGTGGTTGGTGGTGGTCAGCCCGCCATGGAACACGGCGATCACGACCTGGGCCGCCACCGCCAACGCGCCGATCAAACCGGTGGTCCGCGGGCCGCTGAAGGAAGCGGTGATGGCAGGCGCGATCACCAGCAAGGGGCCGAGATGGACGTACTGCGGAGATCGGAGGTCCACCACGGTGATCACAATGATCAGCCCAAGGGGAATGGCCACCAGCGCACGGCTGGAACGCCACGGCTGCTGCATCCGGGCGAGGTGCTGTGCCAGGTGACCGCTCTGCATGTCTCCAATGTGCACGATGCGTCCGGAACAGGCGTTCCGGCGGGCGGCGGATGATCAGCGTGGCGAGCGCCCGGAACGGCTGTCGCTACCATCCGGGCCGACGGCCACGGCCTGACCGAGGCGGCGGTTGCGAAGAATCAGCATCGACGCCTTCGAGTGACTTGGGCACGGCGGACGGCTGCCCCCCCCGTAGCTGGCGCGCTTCCTGCGCCCCGGCGGCCAACTGGCATGGCCACGCCCGCCATGACCCGCGAGTTCCGCGAACTCGGGGTAATCCCTGCGCACATCAAGCGGATGGTGACGCCCCTCCTTCCCCCTGGTGACCGCCCGCACGAGGTGAGCGGGCAGGGCGACTCATCCCTGCCCGGCGAGCTGAAGTGGGGCTTCCCGAGTAGGGTGGGACACACGACGTCGTCATGGGCCGCCCTCCGTTGCCGCCCTCTTCGTCGCTTCCCATGTGAGTCCGCTGTCGGTCGAGGCGTGACATTCCCGGTGCGGCTCGGGAATTGACTTCCCATGAAGTGCGGAGTTCCGGACAAGCGCTGGAGAGGCAGTCATGGCCTTTGCCACCGCACATGACGGTACACAGATCTACTTCAAGGACTGGGGGTCGGGGCAACCAGTGGTCTTCTCCCACGGCTGGCCACTGATCGCGGACGCGTGGGACCCACAGCTGAAGCTGATGGCGGACAACGGCTTCCGGGCCGTGGCGCACGACCGACGCGGGGGCGGCCGCTCCGGCCAGCCGTGGAACGGGAACGACCTGGACACGTACGCCGACGACCTGGCATCGGTCATGGAGACCCTCGATCTTCGGGACGCCATCCTGGTGGGGCACTCGACGGGCGGCGGGGAGGTCACGCGCTACATCGGCCGGCACGGCTCGAGTCGTATCGGCAAGGCGGTTCTGCTCGGCGCGATCCCCCCGTTGATGCTCAAGACGGACGCGAACCCGGAGGGGCTGCCGATCGACGTTTTCGACGAGATCCGGCACGGCGTGCTGACGGACCGCTCCCAGTACTACAAGGACCTCAGCGGCCCGTTCTACGGGGCCAACCGCGAAGGCTCCACCGTCTCCCAGGGAACCCGCGACGAGTTCTGGCTCTGGAGCATGACCGTGGGCATCAAGGGTGCCTACGACTGCATCAAGGCGTTCTCCGAGACCGACCTCACCGAGGACCTCAAGAAGATCGACGTTCCCACGCTGATCGTTCACGGCGATGACGACCAGATCGTTCCCATCGTGGCCGCAGGCGAGAAGTCGTCGAAGCTCGTCAAGGACGCGATCTTCAAGATCTATGCGGGTGCTCCGCACGGCCTGTCGATGGTGCCCGAGTTCGCGGAGCGGCTCAACGCCGACCTCCTCGAATTCGCCCGCGGCTGACCGACTGCGCCGTGTCGCCGTGCTGTTCCATGCGGTGATCAGGTGATCGCCGACGGGCAGGAGGGCGGGGCGGGGCGGTGGGGTATCGCAGACGTGTCACTCGGCCGGCGGTGCCGCCTGGCGGGACTGCCGGCCGACGCCCCGCGGATACGACAGGAGACACCCGGCAGCATTCGGCAATCCCGACCTTGCGTAGCAGACCCTGACGGCCACCCATAAAATGGGTATCGCTGCCGCACCGGTGTGCCGGACAGGCACATCTCTTGGTGCGGAAGGGCAATCGACCGGGGACGGGATGCCTAGAGAACAGGCTGCCAGTCCGGCGCGGACCGTCATTCTGACCGTGGACGACGACCCGGGCGTGTCCCGTGCTGTCGCCCGCGATCTACGGCGCCAGTACGGCGCGTCGTACCGCATCGTCCGCGCGGAGTCCGGCGCGTCCGCCCTTGACGCGCTGCGTGAGCTGAAGCTGCGCGGCGCCCCCGTCGCGGTGATCGTTGCCGACTACCGGATGCCGGAGATGAACGGCATCGAATTCCTGGAGCAGGCTCTCGACATCCATCCCGGCGCCCGGCGGGTGCTGCTGACCGCGTACGCGGACACCGGAGCGGCCATCGACGCGATCAACGTCGTCGACCTCGACCACTACCTCCTCAAGCCCTGGGAGCCGCCCGAGGAGAAGCTCTACCCCGTCCTCGACGATCTCCTGTCGGCCTGGCGGGCCACCGACCACCGGCCGGTGACCGTCACCAAGGTCGTCGGACACCGTTGGTCGGCGCGCTCCTCGGCGGTACGGGAATTCCTGGCCCGCAACCAGGTGCCCTACCGCTGGTACTCGTCCGAGGAGCCGGAAGGCCGGCGGCTGCTGTGCGCGGCGGGGGAGGAGGGGATGCGGCTCCCGCTGGTGATCCCCCCGGACGGCACCGCCCTCGTCGAGCCGGAGGACCGGGAACTCGCCGCCCGGGTCGGCCTCGCGACGACACCGGCGACCGATTTCTACGACCTCGTCATCATCGGCGGCGGGCCCGCCGGATTGGGTGCGGCGGTGTACGGGGCGTCCGAAGGTCTGCGGACCGTCCTCGTGGAACGCTCCGCGACCGGAGGCCAAGCAGGGCAGAGCTCGCGCATCGAGAACTACCTCGGCTTTCCGGACGGAGTCTCCGGGGCACAGCTCACCGACCGGGCCCGGCGTCAGGCGTCGAAGTTCGGTGCCGAAATTTTGACCGCGCGCGAGGTGACCGGACTGGAGATCAACGGTGCGTCGCGCGTCGTCCGGTTCTCGGACGGCTCCGCTGTCGCCGCGCACGCCGTGATTCTCGCCACCGGCGTGTCGTACCGGCAACTGGAGGCACCCCGCGTGTCCGAGCTGACCGGCTGCGGAGTGTTCTACGGCTCGGCCCTGACGGAAGCGGCCGCCTGCCAGGACCAGGACGTGTACATCGTCGGCGGCGCGAACTCCGCCGGCCAGGCCGCGATTTACCTCGCCCGGAGCGCCAAGTCGGTCACCGTGCTGGTGCGTGAGCCGTCCTTGGCCACGTCGATGTCCCACTACCTCGTCCAGCAGGTCGACGAGACGCCCACGATCTTTGTGCGCGCCAACACGGTCGTCGACTCCGCCCACGGCGCGCGTCATCTGGAACAGATCACCGTCCGTGACACATCGACCGGCCACACCGAACTCGTCGACGCCCAGTGGATGTTCGTCTTCATCGGCGCGGTCCCGCGGACGGACTGGCTGGAGGGCACGGTGCTCCGGGACTCCCGCGGCTTCATCCTGACCGGCCCCGATCTGACCACCGACGGGCGCCCGCCCGCCGGTTGGGAGTTGGACCGGCCGCCCTACCACCTGGAAACCAACGTCCCGGGTGTGTTCGTCGCGGGGGACGCCCGCGCCGAGTCCGCCAAACGTGTCGCTTCCGCGGTAGGCGAGGGAGCCATGGCGGTCATGCTCGTCCACCGATACCTGGAGCAGTCATGAGCGGTCGGCCGATGCCGTGCAGCCAGGAAGAACTCGGCTCGCTGTTCCTGTTCGAGAAGCTTGCCCCCGACCAGCTCGCCCGGCTCTGCCGCGAAGGCCGGGTGGAGGAGTTCGCACCCGGGCCCGTGTACGAGGAGGGCGACCCGGCCACGTGCTTCTACGTGCTGCTCGAAGGAACCCTCGTCCTCTCGCGCCGGATCGGGGACTACGACGTGGAGACCAGCCGGAGTTCCAGCCGCGGGGTGTACGCGGGAGCCTTCCAGGCATACCTGGGAGACCGCCTGCGGCAGGTGTACAACAGCTCGCTCCGCGTCCTTGAGCCCACAAGCTTCTTCGTGCTGCCCGCGGAGACCTTCGCCGCGATCATGCGTGAGTGGTTCCCCATGGCCGTGCACCTGTTGGAAGGTCTCTTCTTCGGGGTCAAGAGCGCCCAGGAGGCGGTCGGCCAGCGAGAGCGGCTGCTGGCTCTCGGATCGCTGTCCGCCGGGCTGACCCACGAGCTGAACAACCCGGCCGCCGCGGCCGTGCGCGCCACCTCCGCGCTCCGCGAGAGGGTCGCCGGAATGCGCCACAAGCTCGGCGTCATCGCGGCACGCCCGTACCGGCGCGACGCCCTGGAGACACTCGTCGACATCCAGGAACGCACGGCCGAGCGCGTCGCCAAGGCCACCGCCCTGAGCCCGCTGGAGGCCGCGGACCGGGAGGACGCCCTCTCCGACTGGTTCGACGACCACGGCATCGCGGACGGCTGGCAGCTCGCGCCGACCTTCGTGCAGGCCGGCCTGGACACCGACTGGCTGGACCAGGTCACCGCAGCCGTCGACGACGACACCCTCGAAGGGGCCGTGCGGTGGCTCAACTGCACCGTGGAGGCAGAACTGCTGATGAACGAGATCGAGGAGTCGACCACCCGCGTCTCGGCCCTCGTCACGGCAGCCAAGCAGTACTCGCAACTCGACCGAGCGCCCTACCAGGTCACCGACATCCATGAACTGCTGGACAGCACCCTGCTGATGGTCTCCGCGAAGATCGGCCCGCGCATCACCGTCGTCAAGGAATACGACCGCAGCCTGCCGAAGATCCCGGCCTACCCCGGCGAACTCAACCAGGTATGGACGAATCTGATCGACAACGCGGCCGCGGCGATGAACAGTACGGACGCCGGCGGCACGTTGACCGTGCGCACCGCCCGCGACGGAGACCATCTGCTCGTCGAATTCCGCGACACCGGTCCCGGAGTCCCCGCGGAGATCCGGGACCGCGTCTTCGACCCCTTCTTCACCACCAAACCGGTGGGTGAAGGGACAGGTCTCGGTCTGGACATCTCCTGGCGCATCATCGTCAACAAACACAACGGGGACCTCAGGTTCCGGTCCGCCCCCGGCGACACCCGCTTCCAGGTACGCCTGCCGCTGGCCTCCGCCGACCCCAGTTCCCCACAGGAGCCCTTATGAGTTCACCGCACGGAATCGACCCCGCGGTCCCGCCCAGCGGAACCGGATGCGCCGAGTGCGACGCCAGTGGTGGCTGGTGGTTCCACCTCCGACGGTGCGCACAGTGCGGCCACATCGGCTGTTGCGACGACTCGCCCGCCAAGCACGCGACGGCCCATGCCCGGGACACCCGGCACCCGGTGATCCGCAGCTTCGAACCGGGCGAAACCTGGTTCTACGACTACGGGACCTCGCAGGTGTCCGACTCGGGCCCGTCCCTGGCTCCCCCTGAGAGCCACCCTGCCGACCAGCCCACCCCCGGCCCCGCGGGACGAGTCCCGGAGGACTGGGCCGACCGCCTGGGATAGGCAGGCCCCGAACTCCCGCCGTGCGGCAGAACGAGCAACACCGTCACGGGGGGAGTGCATCCGGGCGAAACAGCGATCACGGGTATGCGAAGGCTGTCCGGAAACGGAGCGTGCTGAATGGGGAGTCCCGTGGGTTCGCCACGCGGGAGCGTACGGCCCGTTTTTCCCTGGCAGGCCATGGGCGGTGAGCATCGACGAGACCGTCGCCGCGGCTCGCACGGACACCGTCTTCACCCCGTGTGTCTCCACTTCGTGTGCCTGAGGAGCCGGAGCGTCCGCAGCGCGGCCTCGGACGGACAGTCCTGACGACCAGGCGATCTCGCCGTGCCGGTCGACGAAGCGTCCCGAGCCGGCGCCGGGCTCTTCGGTGGCGAGGCGGACGATCACGTCCGTGCCCTCGGTGACGGTCTGCGTGCCGCTGTGGTCGGTGAGGCCGGTGGCGGTGAAACCAGGGTTGGCGGCATGGATCCGGGTCGGGCAAGCCTTGGCGTACTGGGTGGTCAGCATGGCCGGCGCCGCCTTCGAAGCGGTGTTGCCACATCGCTGCTGGAGGTGTGTGACGGTGGGGCGGGCTCGCGCACGGGCGCCGGCGGAGCGAGGATGAGGTTATGGCCGACGGCGCGCCTGTGGTGGTGCACCCGCCGATGACTGAGGGTGGCAGGCGGGTGACGATCCGGGGTGAGTGCGCGGGCACGGCCTACCACCTGCTCGACCTGATCGAGTTCCTGCAGCGCGCGGATCTGCCGGAGACCGATACGGCGATCGACGACCCGGAGTTGATCGATTGGCTCGGGGGCGGACCTGACGTCTGGAACGCCGAGCGGTAAGGGGCTGTGGGCGCAACACCGCTGAGCGGCTGTTGTCAGGCCGCGGCCGTCGAGGGCGCTCACCCCTGGCCGGCCACCTTTGGTGTGAGCAGCTCCAGTGCCTCTTCCCGGCGGAACCTGTCCGCTCCGCCGCCAGCCGTCGGCTGCTGTGGCTCGTACGAGCCGATGAGGACGCCCATGTCACGCAGCCGAGCTTGGGGAAGGATCGGGAACCCGGTCCGGGTCTCGATGGCGGTCGCGTCGACGACGTAGCGGAAGGGCTTCTTCCCGGTCCGCGGGGCGGGGTGCTGGTCGCTCACGCGGGGACTCCCAACTGTCGGCCGAAGTACTGCAGTTCCGGCAGGGTGCGACGGCGGTCGCACCCGACGACCCTGCCCCCACACCTACCCGAGCGAGCTCTTCGTCACCGGAGATGTCGTGCCTCCGGGCCGTGACCCGTGGATGTACTGGTCGGCCCAGGCGCTGATGATGTGGGCGGCTCGCTGCGCTTGTCCTCGTGCGGTCAGGAGGTGGTCCGCTCCTTCGAGCGAGACGAAGCTTCGCGGGTGTCGTGCCTCGCGGAAGATCTCCCCGGCGTTGGCGATGTCGACGGTCTGGTCGGTAGGCGAATGCAGGACCAGTAGCGGCAGGTTCAACTCGCGTATCCGGTCGCGCAGGTGAGCATGGCGGACGTCTTCGACGAAGGCGCGCTTGAGGACCAGGGTCCTCCCGCCGACGAACCACTCGTGCGAACCCTCACTGAGAACGCGATCCATGACCGCGTCGTACTGTCGCTCGACGTGGCTGGGCTCGACGGGCGCCCCGATCGTGGCGAGCGCGCGGACGCCGGTTGCCTCGGCCGCTGCGGCGAGGGCGGCGGCGCCTCCCCATGAGTGCCCCACCAGCAGGTCCGCTGGAGTTCCCCGCTCCGCCATCAGGGCCGCTGCACGGATCGTGTCCTGGACCTTGACGGTGAAGGAACCGTCCCCCCAGTCGCCGTCGGAGTCCCCGATCCCGAGGTTGTCGTAACGCAGCATTCCGATCCCCTCGCGTGCCAGTTGCTTGCTGACGCGCGAGGCTGCCGGCGAGTCCTTGCCGAGTGTGAATCCGTGTACGAAGATTCCCCAGCCTCGGATCTCGCCGTCTGGCAGGTCGATTGCTCCGGCCAGTTCGGGGCCGACGACGCTCGGGAATCTCACTTTTTCGGTCATGTTGCGATCACCTAGGCAGGGACTGTTCGTGGGGCAGGGGGGACGAGGGCGACACCGGCGGGTGCCACGCGCGTGCTCCGAGCAGGAGGGGGGAGGAGGGGGAGAGCAGTGAGCGCGGTGCCTGCCCGCTGTCGGCGCGTCAGACGATCGGCCTCTGCGCGGAGGCCGGCTTGGTGGTGAGCAGTGCAGTGATCTCGTCGGCGAGGTGCGGGCCGAGCTCGCCCCAGCCGTCCTTGTAGCCGTAGACGCCGGCCAGGGTGCGGGCCTCGTAGTCGCCGTTCATGATCTCGATGTCGGTGGCCGTGATGAGTGCCGGGTGGGCGACGCCGACGGCCGCCGAGACCTTCGTCAGCTCCTTGCGCAGGGTGCGCAGGTAGACGGCGGCCCGGGTGGCCTTCGAGGTCGGGTCGAGGCCGCGGGCCAGCCGCGGGTTCTGGGTGGCGACGCCGGTGGGGCACTTGTCGGTGTGGCACTTCTGCGACTGGATGCAGCCGATCGACAGCATCGCCTCACGCGCCACGTTGATCATGTCGGCACCCAGAGCGAAGGCGACCGCGGCGTTCTCCGGCAGGCCGAGCTTGCCGGAGCCGATGAAGGTCAGGTCGTCGGTCAGCCCCTGCTCGGCGAAGGTGCCGTAGACCCGGGAGAAGCCCATCCGGAAGGGCAGCGACACCGAGTCGCTGAAGATCAGCGGCGCCGCCCCGGTGCCGCCCTCGCCGCCGTCGACGGTCACGAAGTCGACACCACGATCACCACGCGCCATCAGCGTGGCCAGCTCCTGCCAGAAATCCATCTCGCCCACCGCGCTCTTGATCCCGACCGGCAGACCGGTCTCGGTGGCGAGCAGTTCGACGAAGTCGAGCATCGAGTCGACGTCGCTGAACGCGGTGTGCCGCGACGGCGAGGCGCAGTCCTTGCCGAGTGGGATGCCGCGGATCGCGGCGATTTCGGGGGTCACCTTCGCGCCCGGCAGCATCCCGCCCAGTCCCGGCTTGGCGCCCTGGGAGAGCTTGATCTCTATCGCCTTGACCGGGGCGCCGGCGACCACGTCCTTGAGCTTGTCGATGTTGAAGCTGCCGTCCTCGTTGCGGCAGCCGAAGTACGCCGTGCCGATTTGAAGGACGAGGTCGCCGCCGTTGCGGTGGTACGGCGAGAGGCCGCCCTCTCCCGTGTTCTGCATCGTGCCCGCCAGCGCCGCCCCCTTGTTGAGCGCCGTGATCGCCGCGCCGGAGAGCGATCCGAAGCTCATCGCCGAGATGTTCACCACGCTCGCCGGCCGGAACGCTTTGGCGCGCCCGCGTGGTCCGCCCAGCACCTTGGCCGAGGGCAGTGGGGCCTGCGGGTCGTGCGCGTCGGGCAGCGAGCCGGCGAACGTGCGCTGCTTCAGGTACGCGTGCCCCTGCATGTGCTCGACGTCGTTGTCGGTTCCGAACCCGAAGTAGTTGTTCTCGCCCTTCGCCGACGCATAGATCCAGGTGCGCTGGTCACGACTGAACGGGCGCTCCTCGTCGTTGGAGGTCACGATGTACTGCCGCAGCTCCGGCCCGATCGTCTCCAACAGGTACCGGGCGTGCCCGATCACCGGGAAGTTCCGTAGCAGTGCGTGCTTCTTCTGGACAAGGTCACGAGCGGCCACCAGTGCCAGTGCTGTTGCGGTGGCCGTGGCGATGCTCCGGGCGCGCATGAACGTTCCTCTCCTCGATGCTCGATTCCATCGCGATGCGGTGGACGTCGTCGTGTCGTACCGGGCGTTGGGCGGCGGGCACGACCAGGCGGGCGTCGGCGTCCGTCGGAGAACGCGAAATGATATTAGGGGCTCGCTCGGACAGGCGTGGGGGCAGGGTCGCCGGGGGCGGTCGTCCCAGCGGTGGGTGGCCCAGGCGCATGGGAAAGGCTGCGCACGGTGATGAGGGCATCCGCGAGGTCGAAGAAGGCGTTGACGACGCTGGTACGAAGACCGGGAGGTGCCGGCGCCGATCAGCTTCGTGTGGATGGCGCAGATGTCCGGACGCGCGCTCAGCAGTCGAACACCGACCAGCAGATGTCGTTCCGCCGTCGCTGGTCGTCGATGACAAGCTCGCGAATCGCCTCTGGGAGCCGGCCACGCTGCCACTGGCACTCAAGACGCCGTGCGGCCTCGCCCTCGCCTTCCGGTGCGGCCGCACGTGCGGCCTTGATCGCATACGCGGCCGCGCCGAGTTCGTGCGCGCCGACGTGTGCGACGACCGCGGCCTGCCCGGCGGCGTACGCAGCATGCCGTGCTGCGCCACGCAGGTCTCGCGCTGCGCCCATTGCATGGCCGCCCGCCGCGCGAGCCTGCATCATCTTGACCTCGCCACGTACCCAGGCGCGAGCATGCTCGATCGCTTGACGCGGCCGTGGGTCCTCGGGCCGGGCCGACTCGAAGAGGTCAAGGACGTGCTCCGCGCACGATGCAGCCCAAAGAGCCAGGAGATGGTGATCCGCATCGGTGAGGGTCCCACCGCGGCGGATGGTCACGAAGCGAGGGTCCCGGACCTTCGGGAGGATCATGGTTGGCACTCCTTTTGCTGGTATCCGCCCCACGTTCGAGGGCGCGGACCTGTGGCCAGGCACACCCTAGGCAAAGCCTGCGAACCCGGTGGCCGATCCGCAAGCTCGCCGACTACAGCAAGTGCGCAACCGAGCGCGCGGTGCGTGGCTCTCTCGTGCCGAGGGGATTCCCGCCGGCTTTCGGTCTCGCATCCCTGCCGTGGGCCGCTCGGCAGGGAGCCCGAGCGGCCGGCGGTTGCCCGCCGACCGTACCCACGTTTCTTGTGCCGTCCGTTGCCAGGGTTGGTACGTGGTCGGAGGTGACGCCTTGTGGGGGTGACCGGTATCGGTTCAGTGCGGGAGGGCGTTCTCCAGTCCGGCGTCGGGCTCCAGGGCCGTGTGGAGTCGGGCGTAGGCGCCTTTCGCGGCCAGGAGTTGGGCGTGGGTGCCGCGTTCGACGATGCGGCCGCCCTCCATCACGAGGATGAGGTCCGCGTCGCGGATGGTGGAGAGGCGGTGGGCGATGACGAAGCTGGTGCGTCCCGCGCGCAGCGAGTGCAGGGCGCGCTGGATGAGGGCCTCTGTACGGGTGTCGACGGCGCTGGTCGCCTCGTCCAGGAGCAGGATCGAGGGCCGGGTCATGAACGCGCGGGCGATGGTGACGAGTTGTTTCTCGCCCGCGCTGATGGTGGCCGACTCCTCGTCCAGGACGGTGTCGTAGCCGTCGGGCAGGGTGCGGATGAAGCGGTCGGCACACGTGGCGCGGGCGGCGGCCACGACGTCCTCGCGGGTGGCGTCGGGGCGCCCGTAGGCGATGTTCTCCGCGATGGTGCCGGAGAAGAGCCAGGCGTCCTGGAGCACCAGGCCGATGTGGGCGCGCAGTTCCTCGCGGGTCATGGTGGTGATGTCGGTGCCGTCCAGGAGGATGCGGCCCGCGTCCGTCTCGTAGAACCGCATGAGGAGGTTGCCCAGGGTGGTCTTGCCCGCGCCGGTCGGGCCGACGACCGCCACGGACTGGCCGGGTTCGACGGTGAGGGAGAGGTCTTCGATGAGGGGGGTGTCGGGGGAGTAGCGGAAGCAGACCTTCTCGAACCGGACGTGTCCGCGGGCTTCGTGGAGGTGCGCGGGGTGCGCGGGGTCGGGGCCCTGTTCGTCGGCGTCCAGGAGGTCGTGGATCCGTTCCGCGGAGGCGAGGGCGGACTGGAGGCGGGCGGCGATGCCGGCGACCTCGACGATGGGATGGCTGAACTGCCGGGAGTAGAGGATGAACGCCTGGACGTCGCCGATGGAGAGGGTCCCGGTGAGCACGCGCAGTGCGCCGACGACCGCCACGACGACATAGCCGAGGTTGGAGACGAACATCATCGACGGTTCGATGCTGCCGGAGATGAACTGGGCGCGCGCGGCGGCGCGGTAGAGAGCCTGGTTGTGCTCGTCGAAGGCCCGCTCGGCCTGTTCGCGCCGCCCGAAGCCCTTGACCAGCGAGTGCCCGGTGTAGACCTCCTCGATGTGCGCGTTGAGCGCTCCGGTGGCGGACCACTGCTGGGTGAACCGCGGCTGTGCGCGCTTGCTGATCCGGGCTGCGAGGACGGCCGACACCGGTACGCAGACCAGCATGATCAGTGCCAGCAGCGGCGAGATGACGAACATCAGAACCAGCATGGTCAGCACGGAGAACGCCGCCGTGAGCAGCTGACTGAGGCTCTGCTGCAGGGTCTGCTGGAGGTTGTCGACGTCGTTGGTCACCCGGCTGAGCACCTCGCCCGCCGGGTGGCGGTCGAAGTACCGCAGCGGCAGGCGGGCGAGCTTGACCTCCACGGACCGGCGCAGCGCGAAGACCACGCGCTGGACGACGGCCGCGACCAGCCGCCCCTGGAGGAGGGTGAGCAGGGCGGCCGTGCCGTAGAGCGCGAGCGCGATCAGCAGCAGGCGGGCGATCCCGTCGAAGTCGACTCCGCCGGATCCACGGGTGTGCCGGAGGCCGTCGAAGACGAGGTCGGTGGCCCTGC
This sequence comes from Streptomyces sp. GS7, assembly GCF_009834125.1. NCBI lineage: Bacteria > Bacillati > Actinomycetota > Actinomycetes > Kitasatosporales > Streptomycetaceae > Streptomyces > Streptomyces sp. GS7. The sequence goes on along the minus strand of NZ_CP047146.1, from coordinate 5,206,264 downwards.
CGAGGAGCATCGGGCCCGTCGCGTTGAGCGCGACGCCGCCGATGCCGAGGGCGACCGCCACGGTCAGCGGGGCACGGTGCGGGCGCAGTAGCCCCAGCGTGCGGCGGGCGGGGCCGCGCCGCGCGCGGCTAGCGCTGTCCGCCGAGACCATGGACAGCCTCCCGAGGAGTCGTGGCGGCTGCGGCGTCCGGGCCCGCGTCGCCGTAGTGGTCGGTGGTGGCGGTACGTTGGGACCGGGCGATCTCCCGGTACGTCGTACTGGTGCGCAGCAGCTCCTCGTGTGTGCCGGTGGCGGCCACCCGCCCCGCGTCCAGGACCACGATGCGCCGCGCGCGGCGGACGGTGCTGACGCGCTGGGCGACGGTGAGCACCGTCGCCCCGGAGAGTTCGGGCTCCAGGGCGGCCCGCAGCGCGGCGTCCGTGGCGTGGTCCAGCGCGGAGAAGCAGTCGTCGAAGAGATAGATGTCCGGCTTGCGGAGCAGGGTGCGGGCGATCGCCAGACGCTGCCGCTGCCCGCCGGACACATTGGTGCCGCCCTGGGTGATCGGGGCGTTCAGCCCCTCGGGCAGGTTCCGTACGAAGTCGCGGGCCTGGGCGATCTCCAGCACGCGCCAGAGTTCGTCGTCGGTGGCGTCCGGGTCGCCGAAGCGCAGATTGCCGGCGACGGTGCCGGAGAAGAGGTACGGCCGCTGCGGTACGAAGCCGACGGTGCGGCGCAGCACCTTCGCGTCCAGTGCGCGGACGTCGACGCCGCCCACGTGGACGGAGCCGCCGGTGGCGTCGAAGTGCCGCAGCACGAGGTTGAGCAGGGTGGTCTTGCCACTGCCGGTGCTGCCGAGGATCGCCACCGTCTCGCCCGGCCCGGCGCTCAGGTCGATCCCGCGCAACACCGGCTCCTCGGCCCCCGGATAGCGGAACTCGACGTCATATAACGCAAGTCGGCCGGATTCGGGCACGGCGGGCACAGGCTCGTGCGGCGCCGCCACGCTCGGCTCGGTGGTCAGCACCTGCTGGATGCGCTCGGCGGAGACTCTCGCCCGTGGCATCGCCAGGCACACGAACGTCACCATCACCACCGACATCAGGATCAGTGCCAGATAGCTCAGAAAGGCGCTGAGCGCGCCGAACGGAATCGCTCCGGCCTCGACGCGGTGGGCGCCGAACCACAACACGGCCACCATGAAGCCATTCAGGGCCAGCAGCACGACGGGGATGACGGCCGCCAGCAGCCGGCCGACGCGCAACGAGATGTCGCGCAATTCTGAATTGGTGCGGTCGAATCTCGCGCTTTCGTGGGCGTCGCGCACAAAAGCCCGTACGACACGGACTCCGGCAATGCGTTCGCGCAGCAGCCCGTTGATGCGGTCCAGGTACTCCTGCATACGGGCGTAGAACGGATCGGTACGGCCGAGAATGAGTCCGAAGCACATTCCGAGGACCACTATCAGTGCCACGAGGAGCAGGGAGAGCTCGATGTCCTGCTGGAGGGCGAGCGCGACGCTGCCCAGACACATCAGGGGCGCTGACACGGCGACGTCGAACGCGGACGCCGCCAGCATCTGTACCTGCTGCACGTCGTTGACGGTCCGCGTCAACAGCGACGGGGTGCCGAACTGCCCGACCTCGCGGGCGGAGAAGTCCAACACCCGGCGGAAGACCGCCGAGCGGATGTCGCGGCCCATTGCCATGGCCGTGCGGGCGCCGAGCGACACCGCGCCCACGGACGCCGCGACCTGGACGAGCGCCACGGCCAGCATGGCCAGGCCGGCCCGGATGATGTAGCCGCTGTCGGCCTTGACCACGCCGTTGTCGATGAGTGCGGCGCCCAGCGTCGGCAGGGCCAACGTGGCGAGGATCTGCGCCAGTTGCAGCAGCCCCAGCACGGCGACGGAGCGCCGGTGGGGCCGCACATGGATTCGCAGGAGTCTGAGCAGCACCGGGCGACGCTCCAGAAGACGGGCAGGTCCGTTCGGCGGGAGGGGCGACGGCGCCGACCGGGGCCTGGGGGGACACCTGGACAGTGCAGCGCACCGCACACCGGAAAATCCCTAGTTTCCGCCGGCGCGTCCCAACAGGCAGGTAAATCCTGGTGGTTGGACTCGGGAATTCCCTAGTGTGCCCGGAATTTCTTGACACCGCGATCGGTCGCTTGGAAGGTGTGATTACCCAGCGTGTGGACCGCGGCTGTTTTTGCTGTCACAAAAAACATTCGACGCCAAGCGGTCAAGTAGCCGACTCGGCTCTGCGTTTGGGCGCTCTGTTCTGTGCGTAGGAGAGGAATGAGATGTCCAAGCGTGCGCTGATCACCGGAATTACCGGGCAGGACGGCTCCTATCTGGCCGAGCACCTGCTCGCGCAGGGGTACCAGGTGTGGGGCCTGATACGGGGTCAGGCCAACCCCCGCAAGTCGCGGATCAGTCGGCTCGTCTCCGAACTGTCCTTCGTCGACGGGGACCTGCTGGACCAGGCCAGCCTGGTCTCCGCCGTCGACAAGGTGCAGCCCGACGAGATCTACAACCTCGGTGCGATCTCCTTCGTGCCGCTGTCCTGGCAGCAGGCCGAACTCGTCACCGAGATCAACGGCATGGGCGTGCTGCGGATGCTGGAGGCGATCCGCATGGTCAGCGGCCTGAACGGCTCGCGCGGCGGCGACGGAGGCGGCGGGCAGATCCGCTTCTACCAGGCGTCCTCGTCGGAGATGTTCGGCAAGGTCGCCGAGACCCCGCAGTGCGAGACCACCATCTTCCGGCCGCGCAGCCCCTACGGCGTGGCGAAGACCTACGGGCACTTCATCACCCGCAACTACCGCGAGTCCTTCGGCATGTACGCGGTCTCCGGCATGCTCTTCAACCACGAATCCCCGCGCCGTGGCGCGGAGTTCGTGACCCGGAAGATCTCCCTCGCGGTGGCGCGCATCAAGCTCGGCTACCAGGACAAGCTGTCCCTGGGCAATCTCGACGCCGTGCGCGACTGGGGCTTCGCCGGCGACTACGTCCGCGCCATGCACCTGATGCTCCAGCAGGACGAGCCGGGCGACTACGTGATCGGCACCGGCGAGATGCACTCGGTCCGCGACGCCGTCCGCATCGCCTTCGAGCACGTGGGCCTGAACTGGGAGGACTACGTCACCATCGACCCCTCGCTGGTGCGTCCGGCCGAGGTGGAGATCCTGTGCGCGGACGCCGAGCGCGCCCGCAACCAGCTGGGCTGGAAGCCCAGCGTCGACTTCCCCGAGCTGATGCGCATGATGGTCGACTCCGACCTGCTCCAGGTGTCCCGCGAGCGGGAGTACGGGGACCTGCTGGCCGCCACCTGGTAGTCGGGCGGGCGCACGGGGTACCGCCGGCGTGCGGGCCCCCGCCCCCGGGTGTATCCCGTACGGCTTCTCGACGGGCGGGCAGCCGTCACGCAGAGCATGGAAACTAGGTGATTTCCCGCATTCCTCCCTGTGGAATGGGCGGGTGGACCACAGGAGCCGGTGTCCGGCCGCCGCATCCCGGCGGGACGGTCCGGCGCCCTCGCGAGGAGGAGGAATCAGCGCTATGACGAGAACCACGGCGGAAGGGCTCTGGGCCCGGTGCTACCACCCTGCGCCGGACCGCCCGCGCCAGCTCGTCTGCTTTCCGCACGCGGGTGGTTCGGCCTCGTTCTTCTTCCCGGTGTCAGTACAACTGTCGCCCGTGGCGGAGGTTCTGGCGGTGCAGTACCCCGGCCGTCAGGACCGGCGCACCGAGACCAGCCCCGGCGACATCGGAACCATGGCCGATCAGGTCTACGCGGCCCTGCGGGACCGGATCGGGTCGCTGCCGACGGCGTTCTTCGGGCACAGCATGGGCGCCATGGTCGCCTTCGAGGTGGCCCGGCGGCTGGAGGCCGACGGCGGCGAACTGACGCACCTCTTCGCCTCGGGACGGCGTGCGCCCTCGCGCTACCGGGCGGAAAGCGTGCACCGGCGCGACGACGACGGGATCGTCGCCGAACTGAAGCTGCTCTCCGGTACGGACGCCTCACTGCTGGGCGACGAGGAGTTGCTGCGCATGATCCTCCCGGCGATCCGCAGCGACTACACCGCGGTGGAGACCTACCGCTGCGCTCCCGGGGCGACGATCAAGGCGCCGATCACCGCGTTGACCGGTGACGCCGACCCCAAGACCACGCTGGAGGAGGCCGGGGACTGGCGCGCGCACACCACGGGCGCGTTCGACCTCCAGGTCTATCCGGGCGGCCACTTCTTCCTCGGCTCCCAGGCCCCCGCCGTGCTGGCGCTGCTGCGTGGACACCTCACCGCCGCCGGGGAGTTGACACGCTGAGAGGCGTCCTGGCCAGCGATTCTGTGATCATGTACTCTGACGTACGTCGGACATCACTCTTTCGGGTGATTTGCAGCGTGATGTGGTGGAGTCCCGCCATATCGGCTGTATCTCCGAGGTGCGAGGAGCCCTATGGTGCGAGACCGGATCGGCAATTCCGGTTTAGCCAGCGGCTTGGTCGGCCGCGTCGATGATGTCCGGGCGCTCAACCGCCTTGCCCACGCGGCGCGCCGAGGGTGCGCACGCTCGGCGGTCGTGACCGGCTCCACCGGGATCGGCAAGTCCGCTCTCTTGCACGCCTTCCTCAGTGGGGACGCCTGCCGGCACGCGACGGTTCTGCACGGCTCGTGCGAAGAGGGCACCGCGGGCGACTCCTTGGGCGGCGTACGCACCCTGCTCGGGCCGACCGCGCGGGAAGGCGCCGCCCGGTACGCCCGCCGCGCCCTCGTCCCCGGCGCGCTGGCCGGTGAGCCGCCGCACGCTCCCGCCGTCCAGCACGCGTTCCACGGCCTGTACCGGCTCGCGGCGGACGCACTGAGCCGCCGCCCGCTGGTCCTGGCCCTGGACGACGTCCACCACTGCGACGAACTCTCCCTGCGCTGGCTGGACTTCCTGCTGCGCCGGGCTCACGCCCTCCCCCTGCTCGTCGTCCTCACCCAGCAGACCGAGGCCGCGGCCCTCGCGCACGGCGTCCCGGCCGGCCGCGCCCTGGCGGACCTCATCGCCCACCACCGCACCACGACGCTGCGCCTGCGCCCGCTGACCGAGACGGATGTCGCCGAGGCCGTACGGCGGTGCTTCCCGGAGCCCGCCGCCCCCGCCTACGCCACCGGTGCCTGGGCCGTGACCCGTGGCAACCCCCACCTCCTGGACCGCCTGCTGAGCGCGCTGCGGGCCGAGGGAGCCGGCCCGAGCGAAGGCGGCGCCGACCGGATCGCCGGGAGCGGCTCCCGCGTCCTGGCGCGCTGGGCACGCGATCTCCTGGACCGTCGCCCGCCCTGGGTCGGCGAGGTCGCGCGGGCGGTGGCGGTCCTCGGTGAGCGGGGCGCCGACCGCGTCGGGCCCCTGGCCGCCGTCCCCGCCGAGGTCGTCGAGGACGCCCTGACGGTGCTGCGCGAGGCCGGACTGCTGGCAGCCGGCGGCAGGCACCTGATGGACGACGCGGTGCGGGCGGCGGTGCTGGCACCCCTGGACGCCCGGGGGCTGTCGGACCTGCGCACCCGGGCCGCGCTGCTCCTGAGCGACGCGGGCCGTCCCGCCGAGGACGTCGCCGAGCACCTCCTGCCGCTGCCCTGGATCCGCGAACCGTGGATGCCCGGCGTCCTGTTGGAAGCCGCGGCACAGGCCGAGGCGCGCGGCGCCCCGGAAACCGCGGCCCGCTACCTGTACCGGGTACTGGAAGGGGACCCCGGCAGCGTGGAGGTCCGCGTCCGGCTGGCCGGAGTGCTGGCCGAAACCGACCCGTCCGAGGCCATCCGCCTGCTGCGCGGGGCGCTGGCGCCGAGCGTCGACGTCCGCACCCGGGCGAGGATCGCCGCGCAGTTCGGCACCACCTCCCTGGCCGCGCGCGAGGGCTCCGCCGCGCTGGGCATGCTGGAGGACGTCCTGGGCGCGCTCGACGCCGAACTCGGCCCCGACCCGCTGCCCGCCGACCGGGAACTGCGCACGCTCGTCGAGTCGGTGCTCCTGATCGTGGGCTCGCATGGCCGCAGCACGATCGCCGCGACACGGAAGCGGGCCGCGACGATGACCGTCCCCGAGGGCGACACCCCCGCCCAGCGGCAGAAGCTGGCGGCGATGGCCGTCCTGACGGCACTCGACGGCCAGGCCCCCGAAGCGGCGGTGCAGTGCGCCCAGCGCGTGGCGAGTTTCTCCCAACTCCCCCTGAAGAGCTGGTCCCTGATCAACTCCGCCTTCGTCCTGGGCCTCGCCGACCACACCGACGACGCGCTGCACGAGCTGGACCGTCTCCTGCGGCACGGCCGGGAGAACTCCGCGGTATGGACCTACTCCGTGGCCCTGGCCACCCGCGCCATGCTCCTGCACGGCCTGGGCGCGCTCCCCGAAGCGCTCGCGGACGCCAGGACGGCGGTGCAGATCAGCGGCGCGGAACGGTGGGCGGGGACCGTGGTCCTGCCGCGCCTGGCGCTGGCCGGCGTACTGGTGGACCGGGGCGAGGCCGTGCACGCCGAGAAGCTGCTGACCGGCACCGAACCCGTCTGGCGCGACCCGTACATGTGGACCCACCACCGCTACCTCATGGTCCTCGGCCGGACCCGCCACGCCTTGGGGGACGCGGAGGGCGCACTGGCGCTGTTCCGCGAGTGCGGCAGGTCACTGGAGGAGGCCGAAGTGCGCAACGCGGCATACCTGCCCTGGTGGGCGGAGGCGGCCTGCGTGCTCGCGGAACTGGGCCGCGCCGAGGAGGCCCAGGAGCCCGCCGCGCACGGCACGCGGCTCGCCCGGCGCTGGGGTACCTCGCGCGCCCTGGGCCTGGCCGCTCTGGCCCGCGGCGTGGCCACTCCGGGCGAGGAGGGTGTGGAACTGCTGGGCGAGGCGGTGCGGGAGCTGTCCGCCTCTCCGGCCCGCGTCGACCACGCCCGCGCCGAACTCGTCCTGGGCCGGTCCCTGTTGGCGGCCGACGACCGCCGCGCCGCACGCGAGCACCTGCGCGCCGCGGCCGACCTCGCGCAGCGCTGCGGCGCCCTCGCGCTGGGGCAGCAGGCCCGCGGCGCCCTGTTGGCGGCGGGCGGCCGCATGCGGAGGATGACCACCTCGCCCCTGGACCTGCTCACCAGCATGGAACGCAAGGTCGCCGGCCTCGCCGCCGGCGGCGCCGGCAACCGTTCGATCGCACAGTCGCTGCACGTCACCGTGCGCACGGTCGAGACGCATCTGACAAGCGTGTACCGCAAGCTGGACATCGCCGAGCGCGCCCAGCTCGCCCAGGTCCTCCGCTCCCCGGGCGTCCGCGGGGCTCCGGCGCCACGGCAGGTGCCGCGGCCGCGCGGACAGCGCTGACGACGGCCGGAGGGTGTCCGTGACGAGGCTGACCGATGAGCAGCTATACGCTGGATTCATACGGGCGGGGCGTGGGCGTACCGACCCGCCCCTGCTCGAACGCGAGGAGGAACAGGCGCAGTTGCGCGACGTGGTGGCCGCGCTCGACGAGGGCCGCCCCGCCGTCGTCTCGGTGACCGGCCGCCCCGGTTTCGGCCACAACGCCCTGCTGCGCTGGACCGCCCGCCTCGCCGAGGAGCGCTCGGTGCGCGTGCTGCGCGTCAGCGGATCCCTGGCCGAGCGCGACCTGCGCCACGGAGCCGTGACCCAGCTCCTCGCCATGCTGAGCGAGCCGGTCGAACCGTCCCTGCGGGCCCTGCGCGGGCACCGCGACGCGGACGGCCTGCCGGGCCTGCCCCAACTCCTGCAGACCACGCGCCGCACCCCCACGCTCGTGACGGTGGAGGACGCACAGTGGCTGGACGCCGCCTCCCTGGACTGGCTGCAGGCCCTGGTGCGCCGGCTGTCCACCGGCATCCCCCTCGCACTGCTCATCGGCCGCACCGGCATCGACCCGTACGGGCCCGACTGGCTGGCCGACGCCGCCCCCTCCGCGCGGCTGACCCGCCACCTCACCGTGCGGCCGCTGAGCCCTCACGCGGTGGCCGCCCTCGTCGAACGGATCTGCGGCACACCCTGCGACGAGGCGTTCGCCGCCGCGGCCGCCCAGGCGTCCCAGGGCAGCCCGGCCGTACTGGACGCGGCCCTGCGCTGCTTCGCCGACGCCGGCCACCGGCCGACCGCCGACCGCCTCCCGCAGCTGTGCGGCCTGATCACCGGCATCATCGGCGACCGCTCCGGGCGCGCCCTGAGGGGACTGACCGACGAGGCCACCGCCGTGCTGCGCGCGCTGGCCGTCGGCGGCGACCTGCTGGACTTCACGCTGGCCTGTTCGCTGGCCGGGCTGCGCACCGTACCCGAATCGCGGCTGCGCGCGGCACTGGAGATGGCCGGCTTCACCGCTCCCGACGGTTCCTACGCACGCATTCGCCTGCCCATCGTCCGGGGCCGCGTCCTGGAGGACATGCCCGCCGCCGAACGCGCCGACCTGCACGCCCGCGCGGCCCACCTCGCCTACCGGGCCGTGGCCGACGACGAGGACATCGCCCGCCTCCTTCTCCAGGCGCCCCCCATCGGCGAGCCCTGGGCGGTCCACACCCTGCGCGGCGGCTTCGGCGCCGCCCTGCGCCGCGGCGACTTCGCCCGCGCCGCCAGCTACCTCAACCGCGCCCTCGACGAGCCCCAAGCCCCCCTGGAACGCGCCCACATCAGCCTCAAACTGGCCGCCGCCGAGGCGGTCGCCGCCCCCGATGCCAGCGACCGCCGGCTCACCGCCCTCCTCCGCACTCCGGGCGAGGGCGGAGCCTGGGCCCAACTGCGCGTACGGGCCCTGGACATGGGCCTGGCCCGGGGCGACGACTCCTGGGGCCGCCGCGCCGCCGTCCAGGCCCTCGCCACCGCAGACGGCAGCGAGCGCGACGACCTGATCGCCCTGTACTGGTACGCCGCCCAGAACCGGCCCGAGGCCACCGACGTGCCCGCCCCCGGCGTCCCCGTCCTGCCCGAAGACCCCCTCGCCCCCGCCCAGGCCGGCATCCGCGCCTGGCAGCTCGTCGCACGCGGCCAGCACCGCGCGAGGGCCGCGGAACTGGCCCGCCGCGCCCTGGAAGCCGGCAGCGCCGCCCCCGTAATGCCGCGCCTGATCGCCGCCAGGGCACTGTGGCTCACCGATGCCGCCGCCGAGGCCGAGGACCACCTTGCCGCCATCGTCGCCGAAGTGCGGCGCCGCCACTGCCATCCCGCCCTCGCCCGCGCCCTGGTCCTCTCCGCCGAACTGCACCTGCGCGGCGCCCGCGTGGACGCCGCCGAACGCGCCGCGGACGCCGCCCAACAGGTGATGCCCGCCGCCGCCTGGCACCCCCTGGCCGCCCCGCACCTCATGGCCGTGCGCACCGTCATCGCCCTGGAGACGCGCCACCACGACGAGGCCCGTGCCCTGTTCGACGCCCCCATGCCACCCGGCTCCGAATACGGCGCCCACTGGTCCTACCTCCTGTTCGCCCGCGCCCTGGTGGCTGCCGAGGCGGGACGCTGGGCCGTGGCTGTCGAACTGTTCAAGGAGAGCGGACGCTGGCTGCTGCGCAAACACTGGACCAACCCCATCGTGCTGCCCTGGCGTTCGCTGGCCGCCCGGGCCTGTCGCACCCTCGGCGACCAGGAACAGGCCCAGCGCCTGATCAGCGAGGAACTCACCCTGGCCCACCGTTGGGGCGCCCCCAGCGCAGTGGACCTGGCCCACCTGTGCGCCGGCCCCATCGACGGCCGGAAACCGCAGGCCGGCGCCGGCACCGGCGCACCCGCCCCGCGCGAGCTGCCCGCCCGGCTCACCCACGCCTGGGTCCTGGCCGACCTCGCCACCGAGGAACTCACCAGGGGCGACCGCGCCACCGCGGTCCAACTGCTGACCGAGCTGTCCCGTTTCACCGTCACCCACACCTCCGGTCGCCTGGCCGAACGCGTACGGTGGCTGATCGCCCAGCTGGAACAGCCCGCCGCCCCCGACGACGCCGCCCTCCCCGGAGGGTGGGCGGCCCTGTCGTCGGCCGAGCGGCAGACCGCCGAACTGGCCCGCCGCGGACTGGGCAATCGGGAGATCGCCGAACAGCTCTCGGTGAGCCGACGCACCGTCGAGCACCGGCTGAGCAGTACGTACAAGAAGCTGCGCATCACCTCACGCAAGGAACTCCGCGCGCGGAGCCGACCGACGGAAGAGGACATAACCGATGCTGTATGAGCGGGAATCCGAACTGGCCCGCATCGACACCGCAGTGCGTCGGGCGCAGGCGGGCCGTTTCTCCGTACTGCTGCTGACCGGACCGCTGGGTATCGGCCGGTCGACCCTACTCCAGGAAGCCGACGCCCATCCCCGCGACAGCATACGGGTGTTGCGGGCCAACGCCGCATCCATGGAGCAGGACTTCGCCTTCGGCATCGTCCACCAGCTCCTCGGCCCCATCATGGCCGGCGACCGCACCGGCCCTGCCGACCAGGACGCGGGCAGCGCCGCCCGGCCGCTCCCGCCCGACCGCCTCCCGGCTCCCGGCGGCGAGGGCGCCCCGGCTTCCGAAGCGGCCCTGCACGACCTGCGGTCCCTGCTGGCCGAAGCCTGCGCCACCACCCCCGTACTCCTCCTCGTCGACGACCTGCAGTGGGCCGACCTCCCCTCCCTGCGCTGGCTCGCCTACCTGGCTCGGCGCCCGCACGGGCTGCGCGCCACCCTCGTGTGCACCGTGCGCGACGGCGAATCCCGCGCCCAACACCCGCTCATCCGCGACATCGCGGACGCCGCCGACGTCCTGCGCCCCGCCCCGCTCTCGCTCGGCGGCACCCGCGCCCTGATCCAGCACCACCTGGGCGAACCCGCCGACGACGCCTACGCCCACGCCTGCCACGACACCTGCGCCGGGAACCCCCTCTTCCTCCAGTACGTCCTGCGCGACCTGGCGTCGAGCGGCCACCGACCCACCGCCGAACACGCCGGTCAGGCCCGCGCCCAGCGACCCGTCCAGCTCCGCGACCGCCTGGTCAGCTGCCTGCATGCCCAGCCCGGCCCGGTACGCGACCTGGCCGCGGCCATCGCCGCCTTCGGCGACCACGGCGAACCCGACCTCGTCCGGCGCCATGCGCGACTGGACGCCACCGGCCACCAGCAGGCCCTGCGCACCCTGCACCACCTCGGCCTGCTGGCCCCCCACGACACCCCGCGCTTCGTCCACCGCGTCGTCCGCGACGCGGTCGAGTCCGGCCTCACCGTCGCCGAGCGCGAACGCTCCCGCAACGCCGCGGCCGAACTCCTCCACCAGGCCGGCCGCCCCGCCGAACACGTCGCGGACCTGCTGATGGCCGTCACCGCCACCGATCAGCCATGGTCGGTAGGGGTACTGCGGACGGCCGCGGACGCCGCCCTGCGCCGTGGTGCGGCGGACACCGCCGCCCACTACCTGCAACGCGCCCTGCTGGAGAGCACCGTGGACGACGACGTACGCGCCCGCCTGCTGATCGAGTTGGCCAACGCCGAACGCGGCATCGACCTCGCCGCCTGTGAACGCCACATCAGCCAGGCCGTCCGCCTCCTGCCGTCGGCCACCGGCCGGGCCGCCGCCGTTCTGCGCATCCCGCCCAACCTCCTGGGAGAGGCGCCCTCTTCGGCAGTGGACCTGCTGCGCCACGTCTTCAACGACCTCGACCCCGCGGCACCACACCAGGGGCCGGCCCGCGAGATCGCCCTGCGTCTGGAAGCGCGCCTGTGGCACGCCGGACACGAGAACCCGGCCGAACTGACCGGTGCGGTAACACGCCTGCGCGCCTTGGGTACCCCGCCCCCCTTGGACACCGGCGGCGCCCGCGAACTGGCAACCGTCCTGATCAACGCGGGGGTCCTGTCCAGCGCCTTGTCGGCACCCGAGGTCGCGGACCTGGCCGGACAGATCCTGGAGCGCGAGCCGTCGACCTCGGCACGCGCCTGCACCGCACTCCCGCTGCTCTCGGTAGCCCTGTACGCCGCCGACACCGTGGAGGGCATCAACACCCGTCTGTCCTGCGAGCCGCACTCCGACCGTCCGCACGCGGTGGTGCACGCCGAGAACGCCCTGATCCAGCTCGCCTGCGGCCGCCTGACCGAGGCCCGTGACCAGGCCGACCGGGCCGCCGAGTCGGCCGACGCGGACTGGCGGGAGCCGACCGCCGTCGTCCGGGCCGCGGTGGCCATGGAGACCGGCGACGTCCAGCTGATCGAGCGTCTTCTCACGGACGCCGGGCGGAGCTGGCCGCACAGCCTCGCTCCGGCGGCCATGCTGCAACTCCTCAAGGCCTCGCTCGACGCCCGCCGCGGCCACGCCTCCTCCGCCCTGGGATCCGTCCTGGCGTGCGGCCGCCAACTGGAAGCGGTCGGTTGGCGCAACTCCGCCCTCTTCCCCTGGCGGCCCCGCGCCATCGTCCTCCACCACCGCCTGGGCGAGTCCTGCCCGGCCATGGCCCTGGCGGAGGAGGAACTGGCCTGGGCGCGGCAATGGGCGGCCCCCGCCGCCCTCGGCCGCGCCCTGCGCCTGAGGGCCCTGCTGCCCGGCGGTGGGGGCGTCCCCGCCCTGCGCGCGTCCGCCGAGATCCTCCGCACCTCCGCCAACCAGCTCGAACTCGCCCGTACGCTCCTCCATTTGGGCCGGGCCCTGGAGGGCGGCAAGGAATCGACGGCGGTGCTGCGCGAGGCCGCCGACCTCGCCGCCGGCTGCGGCGCCCCCTGGCTGACCGAACGCGCCCGTGCGGCGCTGGGAACCGAGGCCCCCAGTGCGGAGACCCCGCTCACCCACAGCGAGCGCAAGGTCGTCTCGCTTGTGGGTCGGGGGCTGACCAATCAGGAAATCGCCGATGAACTGGGTGTGAGTACACGTGCCGTGGAGAAGCGGCTGACTTCGTGTTACCGGAAGCTGGGCGTTGCGGGGCGACGTGAACTGCTGGGCGGCCGGGGGAGCAGGCGGGGTGTTCGTTCCGCACTGAGTATGCCGTGACGCACGTCACTTTCATTACGGCTTACCGTCGGTAAACGGTGCGGAGTGTTCGGGGGGACCGAAAGGGCGGTGCGGGACCGTACCGTGCGGGAGGGCGACCACAGGTTTAGCGGTGGGGGGCCGAGTCGGCGTTGACGCTTGTCCGGACAGCTCCCTAGTGTCGATTGCATCGGGGGATCGGAATTCTTTCCCGGCGGTTGCCGGGAGCTCGGCTTCCCCGTCCTGCTTCATTCTCAGGAATTCTCCCTCTCGCTCGATCTCTCTTGAGTACCGGTTTGCAGACGGGGGTTGGAAAGGATGTCGGTCCCTTGAAGGTTTCTGCTCTGGTGGATTCTCCGCAGATTTCGACAGGCCGGGGTGCGGCCGGCGGGGTCGGTGTGGCGGGACGGCGGGAAGAGTGTTCGTCGTCCGACCAGTCCGGCGTGTGCATGGCCGTCCTGGACCCCGAATTGACGGTCCGGCAGGCCAACCAGGACTTCTTCCACCACTTCGCGACCGCCGCCGCGGCCTGTGCCGACGTTCTCGACTCGTCCGCCGTATCCGGGTCCTCGACCACGGCACCCGACGTCTGCGGGCGCAACTTCCGCGATCTGGTGCACCCCAGCGTGCGGCAGCCGCTCATGCGGCAGTTCGAGAGACTGCTGGAGGGCCGGCGGGACCGGTTCGCCGCGCGCGTGGTGGCGCTCAGACCGACGGGTGACGCGTTCACCGGCAGTCTCACGGCCTCCGCGGTGCGCGGCTACCACCCCGACCCGACCGCGGTTCTCGTCCTGATGCGGTCGGGAGAGGGCACGGAGGACGATGCGGTGGTGGCGCCGCGGAAGAAATTGCTCAGCGAGATCGACGCGCGAATTCTGGAGGGAATCGCGGCGGGTCTGTCGACCATTCCGCTGGCCTCCCGGCTGTATCTCAGCAGGCAGGGTGTGGAATATCACGTCACCGGACTGCTGCGGAAACTGAAGGTGCCCAACCGCGCGGCCCTGGTCTCCCGCGCGTATGCGATGGGGGTGCTCACGGTGGGGACCTGGCCGCCCCGTGTCGTGGACGACTTCATCAAGTAACACACCCGCATTCCCGAGGTTCGCCACGCGGACTCGTGAGCCGGGGCCGGCCTTTGGGCCCGGCCCGCGGGCCGAAAGGGAACCACCGCACACAAGGCGCCGGGGGTGCCGCGGATCATCCGCGGCACCCCCGGCGCCTTCTGTGCGGCCGGTCCGGGGGCGGGCCGACACTAGGGAATTCCATGGCCGCCCCCGTCGAGACTGGGCAGGTGGCGTGCGGGAAGTCGAGCTGCTCATGTCGGGCACACAGATAACTCAGTCGCTGTGGCACAGCTGTCCCCAGCGCCGGATGCCCACATCGAAATCCTCTGCTGTCCGCCGGTCTTGAGATGGGTTGGGTTGAACGTGGCGAACATCGACCAGGAACAGAAGCTCCGCGACTACCTCAAGCGGGCCGGCGCCGACCTGCGGCGCTCCCGGCAGCGCGTGAGCGAGCTGGAGGCGGCCTCCCGCGAGCCGATCGCGATCGTGGGCATGAGCTGCCGCTTCCCGGGAGGGGTGAGCAGCCCCGAGGAGCTCTGGTCCCTGCTCGTCGCCGACGGGGACGGCATCACGGCGTCCCCCGACGACCGCGGCTGGGAGCTGTCGGCCGAGGACGCCGGGGAGTTCTCCGGCGGATTCCTGCACGACGCGGCCGAGTTCGACGCCTCCTTCTTCGGGATCTCCCCCCGTGAGGCGCTCGCCATGGACCCGCAGCAGCGGCTGCTGCTGGAGTCCTCCTGGGAGGCCTTCGAGCGGGCCGGCATCGACCCGGCGGCGGTCCGGGGCACCAGGACCGGCATGTTCGTCGGGGCGATGCCTCAGGAATACAGGGTGGGCCCGGACGACGACGTCCAGGGCTTTGCCCTGACGGGCACCACCACCAGCATCATCTCCGGCCGGCTCGCGTACTTCTTCGGCGCCGTCGGCCCGGCGGTCACCATCGACACCGCCTGCTCGTCCTCCCTCGTGGCCCTGCACCTGGCCGCCCACTCGCTGCGCCAGGGCGAGTGCTCCCTGGCGCTGGCCGCCGGCGTCACCGTGATGTCCAGCCCCACCACCTTCGTCGAGTTCAGCCGCCAGGGCGGGCTCTCGCCCGACGGGCGCTGCCGCTCCTTCGCCGACTCCGCCAACGGCACCGGCTGGGCCGAGGGCGTGGGCGTCCTGGTCCTGGAACGCCTCTCGGAAGCCCGCCGCAACGGGCACGAGATCCTGGCCGTCATCCGGGGCTCCGCCATCAACCAGGACGGCGCCTCCAACGGGCTGACCGCGCCCCACGGCCCCTCGCAGCAACGCGTCATCGAGCAGGCGCTGGTCAGCGCGCGGCTCTCGGCCGACGAGGTCGACGTCGTCGAGGCGCACGGCACCGGAACCACTCTCGGCGACCCGGTCGAGGCCCAGGCACTGCTGGCGACCTACGGTCGCAACCGCGACGAGGAGCACCCGCTGCTGCTGGGCGCTGTCAAATCCAACCTCGGCCACACCCAGGCGGCGGCCGGCATGGCCGGCGTCATCAAGATGGTGCTGGCCATGCGGCACGGCCTGCTCCCGCGCACGCTCCATGTGGACGCCCCGTCCTCGCACGTCGACTGGTCCCAGGGAGCCGTGCGCCTGCTCACCGAGCAGGTCTCCTGGCCCCAGGGCGAACAGCCGCGCCGGGCCGGCGTCTCCTCGTTCGGGCTCAGCGGCACCAACGCGCACACCATCCTGGAGGAGGCCCCGGCCGTCCCGTCCCCCGAGTCCGACCAGGAGGACGCCGCGGTGCCGGCCGCCGAGACCGTGCCGGCCGGCGCCGTCCCGTGGCTCGTCTCCGGCCGCACCCGCGAGGCGCTGCGGGCCCAGGCCGCGCGGCTGCTCGACCACCTCTCCACCCACCCCGCTCCCACGCCCGCGGACGCGGCCTACTCCCTTGCCACGGCCCGCTCCGGCCTGGAACACCGCGCCGCCTTCCTCGCCGCCGACCTGGACGGTGCCCGTGCCGCCCTCGCAGCGCTCGCCGACGGCACACCTGCCCCGGGCCTGGTGCAGGACACCGCCCGGACCCGGTCCAAGCTGGCCTTCCTCTTCGCCGGCCAGGGCTCCCAGCGGCCCGGCATGGGGCGCGAACTCGCCGCTCGCTTCCCCGTCTTCGCCGCCGCCCTCGAAGAGGTCCTCGACCACCTCGACCAGGGCCTGCAACGGCCCCTGAAGGAGCTGCTGTTCGCCGCCGAGGGCACGCCCGAGGCCGACCTGCTCGACGAGACCGGCTACGCCCAGCCCGCGCTGTTCGCCATCGAGGTGGCGCTGTACCGGCTCGCCGAATCCCTCGGCATCAAACCGGACTTCCTCGCCGGGCACTCCATCGGCGAGATCGCCGCGGCGCACGTGGCCGGCGTCTTCACCGTGGCCGACGCGGCGGCTCTGGTACTCGCCCGCGGCCGCCTCATGCAGGCGCTGCCCGAGGGCGGCGCCATGATCTCCCTCGAAGCCACCGAGGAGGAGGTCCGGCCCCTGCTGGCGGGCCGGGAGGAGCGGGCCTCGATCGCCGCGGTCAACGGGCCCGAGGCCGTCGTCGTCGCAGGGCAGATCGACGACGTCACCGCCGTCGCCGAGCACTTCGCCGCGCTGGGCCGCAAGACCAAGCGGCTGCGCGTCTCGCACGCCTTCCACTCCCCGCTCATGGAGCCGATGCTGGCGGAGTTCCGCTCGGTCGTCGCCGGACTCACCCCGCAGGCACCCGAGTTGCCGGTCGTCTCCGGCCTGACCGGCACCCTCGCCACGGTGGAGCAGCTGACCTCGCCCGACTACTGGGTGGACCACGCCCGGCACGCCGTGCGGTTCGCCGATGCCCTCGCCTGGCTCGACGGCCACGGCGCCGCCACCTACCTGGAACTGGGCCCGGACGGCGTCCTGTCCGCCATGGCCCAGACCTGCCTGGCCGCGACCGGCGCCGCCGACGGTGTCGACGGCGTGCCCGCGACGCTCGCCGTGCTGCGGCCCGGACGCCCCGAGGCCGAGACCCTCACCACCGCGCTCGCCGGCCTGCACACCCGCGGCGTGACCGTCGAGTGGGAGCCCTACTTCCAGGGCACCGGCGCCGCGCACACCGACCTGCCCACCTACGCCTTCCAGCGCCGCCGCTACTGGCCCAAGAACGTGCCCGCGACGGGCGGTGACGTGCGCGCCGCCGGCCTGGGCGCGGCGCACCACCCGCTGCTGACCGCGGCCGTTTCGGTCGCCAACGCCGACGGCCTGCTGCTCACCGGCCGACTGTCCCGGCGCACCCACCCCTGGCTCGCCGACCACGCCGTGCGCGGCACCGTGCTGCTGCCGGGTACCGCCTTCCTGGAACTGGCCGTGCGCGCCGGTGACGAGGCCGGCTGCGGCCGGGTGGAGGAACTCGCCCTGGCCGCCCCGCTGGTGCTGCCCGAGGAGGGCGGCGTCCAGGTGCAGGTGTGGGTGGGCAGCCCCGACGAGACCGGCCGGCGCACCGTGAGCGTCCACTCCCGCCCCGACGGGCCGGAGGAGCTCCCCTGGACCCAGCACGCCGCCGGTACCCTCGTCACCGGCGAGCACCACGCCGACTTCGACGCCACCGTCTGGCCCCCCGCGAACGCCCGTCCGGTGGACCTGGACGGCTTCTACGACCGCATGGCCGACACCGGCTTCGGGTACGGCCCCCTGTTCCAGGGCCTGCGCGCCGCCTGGCGCAGCGGCGACGACGTCTACGCCGAGGTGGCGCTGCCGCAGGCCGCCGACGCCGACGCCGACGCCACCACGTCGTTCGGGATCCACCCGGCCCTGCTGGACGCCGCGTTGCACGCCGCGGCCTTCGTCGACCTGGGGGAGACCGCCCGCGGCGGCCTGCCCTTCCTGTGGCAGGACGTGACCCTGCACGCGAGCGGCGCGACCACGGTCCGGGTGAAGCTGACCGCGGCCGACGACGACGCGGTGGCGATCGCCGTCGCCGACACCACCGGAGCGCCCGTCGCCTCCATCGGGTCGCTCGTGCTGCGCACCGTGCCCGACGCGGAACTGGACGCCGCCAACTCCATCGTTAGCGAAGCCCTGTTCGAGCTGCGCTGGACCGAACAGCGGCAGGCCACCCTGGCGGCGCCCGCCTCGGTCGCCGTCCTCGGCCAGGACCCCTTCGGCCTGGCGGGGGCCCTCTCGACGCCGGACCGCACCGTCACGGCGCTGCCCGGCCCGGACGCCGCCACCCCCGTCCCGGACGTGGTCCTCGCCCCCGTCGAGGGCGCGGCCGGCGCCGCCGGCGACGAGGTCGTCACCGCCGTGCACACCCGCACCGCCGACGTCCTCGCGCGCCTGCGGACCTGGCTGCAGGACGAGCGGCACGCCGCGACCCGGCTGGTCTTCGTCACCCGGGGCGCGGTCGCCACCGACGCCCGGCAGGCGCCGGACCCGGTGACCGCCGCCGTCTGGGGCCTGGTCCGGGCGGCGCAGAGCGAACACCCCGACCGCTTCGGGCTGCTGGACCTCGACCCCGCCACCGTCGAGCCCGCCGCGGAACCGCTGGCGCGGGCCCTGGCGCTGGTCCCGGACGAGCCGCAGACCGCCGTCCGCGGCACCGCCGTGCTCACCGCGCGGCTCGCGCGCGCCCGGGTGTCGCAGCGCGCCACGGAGTGGGATCCGGAGGGCACCGTGGTCCTCACCGGAGCCACCGGCGGCCTGGGCCGCGTACTGGCCCGGCATCTGGTCGCCGAGCGCGGCGTGCGGCACCTGCTGCTCGCCAGCCGTCGCGGTGCCGAGGCCGGCGGCGCAGCGGAGCTCGTGGCCGAACTGACCGGGCAGGGTGCGCAGGTGACCCTCGCTGCCTGCGACCTGGCCGACCGCGCCGCCGTGCGGCGCCTGCTGGCCGAGGTGCCCGCCCAGCACCCCGTCACCGCCGTCGTGCACAGCGCCGGCACCCTCGACGACGGCGTGATCGAGTCGCTCACCCCCGAGCGGATCAGCGCCGTCCTGCGGCCCAAGGCCGACGCCGTGTGGCACCTCCACGAAGCCACCTCGGACCTGGACCTGGCCGCCTTCGTCGTCTTCTCCTCCCTCTCCGGCACCGTCGGCGCGGCGGGCCAGGGCAACTACGCCGCCGCCAACGCCTTCCTCGACGCACTCGCCCAACTGCGGCGCGCCCAGGGCCTGCCGGGCCTCTCCCTGGCCTGGGGCCCGTGGGAGCCCACCGCCGGCATGACCGGCGGCCTGACCGACGAGGATCTCGACCGCCTGGCCCGCATGGGAACGCCGGCGCTCACCGAGGAACAGGGCACCGCCCTCTTCGACGCGGCCACCGCCACGGACGCCGCCGCCCTGCTCCCGACCCGGTTCGACCTGTCCGTCCTGCGTCTCCAGAGCGAGATACCGGCGCTGTGGCGCGGCCTGATCCGCACCCCCGCCCGCCGCGCGGTGGTCTCCGGCTCCGAGGCCGCCGTCACCCTCGTGCAGAGGCTGTCCCGGTTGGACCCGACCGACCGCCGCGAGGTCATGCTCGACCTCGTCGCCGGCCAAGTGGCCGCCGTGCTCGGCCACTCCAGCACCGCCGACATCGATGCCCGGCGCCCGCTGCGGGAGCTGGGCTTCGACTCGCTGACCGCCGTGGAACTCCGCAACCGGCTCAGCGCGGCCACCGGCCTGCGCACCGCCGCGACGGTCATCTTCGACTACCCGACCGTCGACGCCCTCGCCGCGCACCTCCTCGCCGAACTCATGGGCTCCGAGGCCGCCACCGCGGTCGGCGCCCCCCGCGCCGCCACCGACGAGGACCCCATCGTCATCGTCGGCATGAGCTGCCGCTACCCCGGCGGCGTCGCTTCGCCCGAGGACCTGTGGCGCCTGGTGCGCGAGGGCACCGACGCCATCTCGGGCCTGCCCACCGACCGCGGTTGGGACCTGGACGCGCTCTACGACCCGGACCCGGACCGCACCGGCACCTCCTACTCGCGCTTCGGCGGATTCCTGCACACCGCCGCCGACTTCGACCCCGCCTTCTTCGGGATGAGCCCCCGCGAGGCCCTGGCCACCGACCCCCAGCAACGGCTGCTCCTCGAAGCGTCCTGGGAGGCTGTCGAGCGCGCGGGCATCGACCCGGTGTCCCTGCGCGGCAGCCAGACCGGCGTGTTCGCGGGCGTGATGTACAACGACTACGCCACGGTGCTCTCCGGCGGGCAGTTCGAGGGCCACCAGGGCAGCGGCACCGCCCCGAGCGTCGCCTCCGGGCGCATCTCCTACACCCTCGGACTCGAAGGCCCCGCCGTCACCGTCGACACCGCGTGCTCGTCCTCGCTGGTCGCCATGCACTGGGCGATGCAGGCGCTGCGCGCGGGGGAGTGCTCGCTCGCGCTGGCCGGCGGCGTCACGGTCATGTCGACGCCAGGTGCCCTCATCGAGTTCTCCCGGCAGCGCGGCCTGTCCCCGGACGGCCGCTGCAAGGCGTTCTCCGACGGCGCCGACGGCGTCGGCTGGTCCGAGGGCGTGGGCATGCTCGTCCTGGAGCGCCTCTCCGACGCCCGCCGCAACGGCCACCACGTGCTGGCCGTCGTCCGCGGCTCCGCAGTGAACCAGGACGGCGCCTCCAACGGCCTGACCGCCCCCAACGGCCCCTCCCAACAACGGGTCATCCGGCAGGCACTGGCCGCCGCCGGCCTGGCCGCCGCCGACATCGACGCCGTCGAGGGTCACGGCACCGGCACCGCCCTCGGCGACCCCATCGAGGCCCAGGCACTCCTCGCCACCTACGGCCAGAACCGCGACCCGCAGAGTCCCATGCTGCTCGGCTCCGTCAAGTCCAACATCGGCCACACCCAGGCCGCGGCCGGTGTCGCCGGCGTCATCAAGATGGTCATGGCCATGGACCACGGCGTGCTGCCCCGCACCCTGCACGCCGACGAGCCGTCCTCGCACGTGGAGTGGGACACCGGAGCGGTGCGCCTGCTCACCGAGGAGGTGCCCTGGCCGGGGACCGACCGGCCGCGCCGCGCCGCCGTCTCCTCCTTCGGCTTCAGCGGCACCAACGCGCACGTCATCGTCGAGCAGCCGCCGGCCAGCCCCGACCGGCGCGCACAGCCGGAGCCCGGCCCGGCGGTCGTGCCCTGGACCCTGTCGGGCAAGAGCCGGGCGGCGCTGCGGGACCAGGCCGCCCGCCTGCGGACCTTCCTCGACCAGCGCCCCGCCCTCGACCCGGCCGACGTCGCGCTCTCCCTCGCCACCACCCGCTCGGCCTTCGACCAGCGCGCCGTCGTCACCGGCGACCGTGACGAACTGCTGCGCGCGCTGGCCGACCTGGCCGCCGACCGCCCCGACGCGGCGGTCACCGAAGGCGAGATCGGCGGCACCGGCAAGCTGTCCGTGCTGTTCGCCGGACAGGGCAGCCAGCGACCCGGCGCGGGCCGGGAACTCGCCGCCCGCTTCCCCGCGTTCGCCCGTGCCCTGGACGAGGTGACCGCCGCCCTCGACGCGCACCTGGACCGCCCCCTCAAGGACGTCCTGTTCGCCCCGGAGGGCAGCCCCGAGGCGGAGCTGCTGGACCGCACCGAGTGGACCCAGCCGGCCCTGTTCGCCATCGAGGTCGCGCTCTACCGGCTGCTGCGCACCTGGGGCATACGCCCCGACGTCCTGCTGGGCCACTCCGTCGGAGAGATCGCCGCCGCGCACGTCGCCGGCGTCCTCTCGCTCCCCGACGCGGCCCGCCTGGTCGCCGCGCGGGGACGGCTGATGCAGGCGCTGCCCGCCGGCGGCACCATGATCTCCCTGGAAGCCACCGAGGACGAGGTGGCCCCGCTGCTCGCCGGGGGCGAGCACGAGGTGTCCCTCGCCGCCGTCAACGGCCCCCGCGCCGTCGTCGTCGCCGGAGAGCCGGCCGCGGCCGAGGAGGTCGCCGCCCACTTCGCCGCGCAGGGCCGCAGGACCAAGCGCCTGAAGGTCAGTCACGCGTTCCACTCGCCGCTCATGGAGCCCGCGCTCGACGACCTGCGCGAGGTTGCCGCGCAGCTCACCTACGGCGCGCCGGAGGTGACCGTCGTCTCCGGCCTCACCGGACGGCCCGCCACCGACGACGAGCTGCGCTCCGCGGACTACTGGGTCGCGCACGCCCGCGGCACCGTCCGCTTCGCCGACACCGTGCGCGCCGCACACGACTGCGGCGCCGGCACCTTCCTCGAACTCGGCCCCGACAGCGTGCTGTCGGCGCCCGCCCAGGACACCCTGGGCGACGAGACGGACGCGGACTTCGTCGCGCTGCTGCGCGGCGGGCGCGGCGAGGAGCGCAGCGTGGCCACCGCGCTCGCCCGCCTGCACGTACGGGGCACGGCCGTCGACTGGTCCGGGTACCTCGCCGGCACCGGAGCCCGCCTCCTCGACCTGCCCACCTACGCCTTCCAGCACGAGCACTACTGGCCGGAGCCGGCCCCGGTCCGTCTCGCGCAGGGCGCCCCCGACCCCGCGGACGCCGACCTGTGGGGCGCCGTGGAACGCGGCGACGCCACCGAACTGGCCACCCTCCTGGGGCTCCGCGACGAACAGCACGCCTCCCTGTACGCGCTGCTGCCCGCGCTGTCCTCCTGGCGCCAGCACCGGCACGAGAAGGCCCTGCTGGACTCCACCCGCTACCGCGTCGCCTGGCGCCCCGTGCGGGCGAGTGCCGCGCCCGTCCTCGACGGCACCTGGCTGCTCGTCACCACCGACGGCATCGACAGCGACGAGGTCCGCGACGCGCTGCGCGGCCACGGAGCCCAGTTCGAGACCCTCGTCCTGGACGCCGCCTGCCACGACCGCGCCGAACTCGCCACCCGACTCGACGCGGTGCGGGCACCGGACCGCGCCTTCGCCGGCATCCTGTCCCTGCTCCCGCTCGCCGACGGCCCCGGCACCGAGGTCGGCGCCGAGCCGCCCACCGGGCTCGCGCTGAGCCTCGTCCTGATCCAGGCACTGGCCGACACCGATCTCGCCGCCCCGCTGTGGACCCTGACCCGCGGCGCCGTCACCACCGGCGCCGACGACCCGGTCACCGACCCGCTCCAGGCCGCCGTCTGGGGCCTGGGCCGGGTCGCCGCCCTGGAGCACCCGCAGCTGTGGAGCGGCCTGCTCGACCTGCCGCCCGCCCTCGACGCCCCCGCCACCCAACACCTGGTCAGCGCGCTGGCCGCACGGGGCGGCGAGGACCAGATCGCCCTCCGCGCCACCGGAGCGCTCGGCCGGCGCCTGGTGCGCCACCCGCAGGCCGAACTGCCCCCGGCCGAGGCGTTCACCGCGCGCGGCACCGTCCTCGTCACCGGCGGCACCGGAGCGCTCGGCGCCGAGGTGGCCCGCTGGCTCGCCCGCAGCGGCGCCGAGCACCTCCTCCTCACCAGCCGCCGCGGACCCGACGCCCCCGGCGCCGGTGAACTGGCCGCGGAAATCGAGAGCTTGGGGGCCGAGGTCACCATCGCGGCCTGCGACACCGCCGACCGTGACGCGCTCGCCGCGCTTCTGGCCGCCGTCCCCGCGAGGCACCCGCTGACCGGCGTCGTGCACGCGGCCGGCGTCGGCCAGAACGCCGCCCTCACCCACACCCCGCTGGCGGACGCCGCGGCGGCGATGTCCGCCAAGATGCTCGGCGCGGCTCACCTCGACGCCCTCCTGGAGGGCCACGACCTGGACTTCTTCGTCCTCATCTCGTCGATCGCCGGCGTGTGGGGCAGCGCCGGGCAGAGCGCCTATGGCGCCGCCAACGCCTACCTCGACGCCCTCGCCGAGCACCGGCGCGCCCGCGGCCTGCCCGCCACCTCGGTGGCCTGGGGCCCCTGGGCCGAGGCGGGCATGGCCACCGACGAGGCCGTCACGAACCAACTCCACCAGCGCGGACTGCGTTTCCTCGCACCCGCGACCGCCCTGGCCGAACTGCGGCGCGCACTCGTCCACGACGACGCCACGGTCACCGTCGCCGACATCGACTGGGAGCGCTACCACCCCCTCTTCACCTCCGCCCGCCCCAGTGTCCTGTTCGACGAACTGCCCGACGTCCAGGCCCTCGTCCACGCCGACGGCGCGGGCGAGAGCGCCGCGTCGCAGTTCGCCGCCCGCCTGCGCGGCCTGGACCAGGACGAGCAGGAGCGGCTGCTGGCCGACCTGGTGCGCGCCGAGGCGGCCGTCGCCCTCGGCCACGACTCCCCGGACGCCATCTCGGAGCGGCGGGCCTTCCGCGACGCAGGCTTCGACTCGCTGACCGCGGTGGAACTGCGCAAGCGGCTGGCCGCCCTCACCGGCCTGGCGCTGCCCGCCACCCTCGTCTTCGACCACCCGACCCCCGCCGTCCTCGCCCGCCACCTGCGCGAGGAACTCCTGGGCACCGGCGGCGCCCAGGCCGCCCCGACGGCCGTGGCCGCGTCGACGTCGGGAGGCTTCGACGAGCCCATCGCCATCGTCGGCATGAGCTGCCGGTTCCCCGGCGGCGTCCGCTCCCCGCAGCAGCTCTGGGACCTCGTCAGCGACGGCGTCGACGCGATCACCGACTTCCCCGTCAACCGCGGCTGGAACACCGAGCTCTACCACCCGGACCCGGACAACCCCGGCACCACGTACTCCACCCAGGGCGGCTTCCTGCACGACGCGGGCGAGTTCGACGCCTCCTTCTTCGGCATCTCGCCGCGCGAGGCGCTGTCCATGGACCCCCAGCAGCGGCTGCTGCTGGAGACCACCTGGGAGGCGTTCGAGCACGCCGGCATCGACCCCACCACCGTCCACGGCAGCGCGACCGGCACCTTCGTCGGCTCCACCTACCAGGAGTACGGACTCGGCGTCGAGGACGGTTCCGCCGGCCACCTGGTGACCGGCACCAGCCCCAGCGTGCTCTCCGGGCGCCTGGCCTACCTCTTCGGCCTCGAAGGGCCGGCCGTCACCGTCGACACCGCCTGCTCCTCGTCCCTGGTCGCCCTGCACCTGGCCTGCCAGTCGCTGCGCAACGGCGAGAGTTCCCTGGCCCTGGCCGGCGGCGCGACCGTGATGACCAACCCCAACCCGTTCGTCGCCTTCAGCCGGCAGCGGGCCCTGGCCAACGACGGCCGCTGCAAGGCGTTCTCCGACGGCGCCGACGGCATGACCCTCGCCGAAGGCGTCGGGATCCTCGTCCTGGAACGCCTCTCCGACGCCCAGCGCAACGGCCACGAGGTCCTCGCCGTCGTCCGCGGCTCGGCCATCAACCAGGACGGCGCCTCCAACGGCCTGTCCGCACCCAACGGCCCGTCCCAGCAGCGCGTCATCCGCCAGGCCCTGGCCAACTCCCGCCTGGCCCCTGCGGACATCGACGCCGTCGAGGCCCACGGGACCGGCACCGCCCTGGGCGACCCCATCGAGGCGCAGT
Organism: Streptomyces sp. GS7; assembly: GCF_009834125.1. Classification (NCBI taxonomy): domain Bacteria; kingdom Bacillati; phylum Actinomycetota; class Actinomycetes; order Kitasatosporales; family Streptomycetaceae; genus Streptomyces; species Streptomyces sp. GS7. The sequence continues at coordinate 5,180,964 of NZ_CP047146.1, read as the reverse complement.
CCCTGCTCGCCACCTACGGCCGGGACCGCGACCCGCAGAGCCCGCTACTGCTGGGCTCCGTCAAGTCCAACATCGGCCACACCCAGTCGGCGGCCGGCGTGGCCGGCGTCATCAAGATGATCCTGGCCCTGCGCAACGGACAACTGCCGCGCACCCTGCACGCGGAGACACCCTCCGGCCACGTCGACTGGACCCCGGGCACCGTCTCCCTGCTGACCGAACCCGCCGACTGGCCCGAGGGCGAGCGGCCGCGCCGCTGCGCGGTCTCCTCCTTCGGCATCAGCGGGACCAACGCCCACACCATCCTCGAAGAGGCCCCCCGCCCGCACGAGACGGCCCCCGCGCCGGCGGTGCCCCCGGCCGGCGGCGCCGTCCCGTGGGTGCTGTCCGCCCGGACCCCCGGAGCCCTGCACGCCCAGGCCGCGAACCTGGCCGCCCACCTCGACGGCGGGCAGGCGCCCGACGCGGTGGACGTCGGCCACAGCCTGGTGGCCTCGCGCACCCTCTTCGACCACCGCGCCGTCGTCGTCGGCACCGACGACCGGAGCCGCCGCGCGGCACTCGACGCCCTCGCCGCCGGCGGCTCCGCCCCCGGTCTCGTCCAGGGCACCGCCGACACCGAGGGCAAGACCGTCTTCGTCTTCCCCGGCCAGGGCTCCCAGTGGGTCGGCATGGGCGCACGGCTCCTTGAGGAGTCCCCGGTCTTCGCCGAGCGCCTGACCGAATGCGCCACCGCCCTCTCGGAGTTCACCGACTGGTCCCTGCTCGACGTGCTGCGCCAGGCCGACGGCGCGCCGACGCTGGAGCGCGTCGACGTCGTCCAGCCCGCCTCCTTCGCCGTCATGGTCTCCCTGGCCGCGCTGTGGGCCTCCCACGGCATCACCCCCGACGCCGTGGTCGGCCACTCGCAGGGCGAGATCGCCGCGGCGGCCGTCGCCGGGGCGCTCTCCCTGGAGGACGCGGCCCGCGTCGTCGCGCTGCGCAGCCAGGCCATCGCCCGCGGGCTGGCCGGAACCGGCGGCATGATGTCGGTCCCGCTGCCCGTCGCCGACGTCGAAGCGCGCCTCGCCGGGTACGAGAACCTCTCGGTCGCCGCGGTCAACGGCCCCCGGTCCACCGTCGTCGCCGGCGCCGTCGCCCCGCTGGACGCCCTCCAGGCCGAGCTGGTCGGCGAGGACATCCGCGCCAAGCGCATCGCCGTGGACTACGCCTCGCACTCCGCCGAGGTCGAGCGGGTGCGGGACGAACTGCACACCGTCCTCGCGCCGGTGCGCCCGGGCCCGTCGCAGGTGCCGTTCTTCTCCACCGTCACCGGCGACTGGCTGGACACCACCGGCATGGACGCCGACTACTGGTACACCAACCTGCGGCAGACCGTGCGCTTCCAGCCCGCCATCCGCGAACTCCTCGCCCAGAACCACCACTTCTTCATCGAGGTCAGCTCCCACCCCGTACTCGCCACGGGCGTCCAGGCCACCGCCGAGGAAGCCGGCAGCCCGGCCGCGGTGCTCGGCACGCTCCGGCGCGACGCGGGCGGCACCGACCGCTTCCTGACCTCCCTCGCCGAGGCGTTCGTCAGGGGCGCGCACGCCGACTGGCCCGGTGTCTTCGCCGGCACCGGTGCCCGCCGGGTACCCCTGCCCACCTACGCCTTCCAGCGCGAGCAGATGTGGGCCATCCCCGACCGGCCTCGGCACCGGCCCGAAGCGGACCCCGCGGACGCGGAGTTCTGGACCGCGGTGGAGGAGGCGGACGTCGACTCCCTCGCCTCCAGCCTGCGCGTGGACCGCACCGCGCTGGAGCCCGTCCTGCCGGCCCTGACCGACTGGCGCCGGCGCCGCCGCGACCTGGCGGCCGTGGACTCCTGGCGCTACCGCGCCGCCTGGCAGCCGCTGACCGCCCTCCCCACGGCGGCCCTGACCGGCACCTGGCTCGTCGTCACCACCGAAGACACCGCCGGCGAGGACATCACCGGCGCCCTCGCCGCGCACGGCGCCCAGGCACGCACCCTCGTCCTCGACGACTCCTGCCTGGACCGTGCGACGCTGGCCGCGCGCCTGACCGACCTCGACGGCGCCGCGGACCTCGCGGGCGTGGTGTCGCTGCTGGCCGCGGCAGAGGAGCCGAGCCCGCGCCACCCGGCGCTCAGCCGTGCGGTGGCCCTGACCGTCGGGCTCGTCCAGGCACTCGGCGACACCGGGATCGACGCACCCCTGTGGTGCCTGACCCGGGGCGCCGTCTCCACCGGCCGCGCGGACCGGCTCACGCGCCCCGCCCAGGCCCAGATCCACGGCCTCGGCTGGACGGCCGCCCTCGAACACCCGGACCGCTGGGGCGGTCTGGTCGACCTGCCCGAGGTACTGGACCCGCGAGCCGGTGAGCGCCTGGCCGCGGTCCTGACCGGCCGCACCGGCGAGGACCAGCTCGCCGTCCGCGCCTCGGGCGTCCTCGCCCGCCGCGTCGTGCGCGCCACCCCCGCGGACACCGCCCCGGCCAACCCCTGGACGCCGAGGGGCACCACCCTCGTCACCGGCGGCACCGGCACGCTCGCCCCGCACCTGGCGCGCTGGCTCGCCCAGCAGGGCGCCGAGCACGTCGTGCTCACCAGCCGCCGCGGCCCGGCCGCCCCCGGATCCGACGACATCGTCCGGGAACTGGCCGAGTCGGGCTGCGAGGCCGACGTCGTCGCCTGCGACCTGACCGACCGCGACGCGGTCGCCCAGATGCTCGCCACGCTCGCGGCCGAGGGCCGCACCGTGCGCACCGTCGTGCACACCGCCGTCACCATCGAGCTGGCGACGCTGCACGAGACGACCCTCGACGACTTCGCACGGGTCATGGACGCCAAGGTCACCGGAGCCCGGCACCTGGACGAACTGCTCGGCGACGACCTCGACGCCTTCGTCCTGTACTCGTCCACCGCCGGCATGTGGGGCAGCGGCGCCCACGCCGCCTACGTCGCCGGCAACGCCTACCTCGACGCCCTGGCCGAACACCGCCGCGCCCGCGGCGCCCGGGCCACCGCCGTCTCCTGGGGCATCTGGGCCGACGACCTCAAGCTCGGCCGCGTCGACCCCGGCCAGATCCGCCGCAGCGGACTGGTCTTCATGGACCCGCAGTTGGCCCTCACCGGGCTGCGCCAGGCCCTCGACGACGACGAGACGCACCTGGCCGTCGCCGACGTGGACTGGGAGCGCTACCACCCGGTCTTCACCGCCGCGCGGCCCACCCGGCTCTTCGACGACCTGCCCGAAGTCCGGCGGCTCGCGGAGCACACCGCCCAGGTCGAGGACTCCGGCAGCGAGTTCGCCAACCGGCTCCTCGGGCTGGCCGCCGTCGAGCAGGAGAGGCTCCTGCTCGACCTCGTCCGCGGCGAGGCCGCCACCGCGCTCGGCCACGCCTCACCCGACGTGCTCTCCGGACAACGCGCCTTCCGCGACGTCGGATTCGACTCGCTGACCGCCGTCGACCTGCGCAACCGGCTCGCCGCCGTGACCGGGCTCGCGCTGCCGAGCACCATGGTCTTCGACTACCCCAACCCGCCGGCCCTCGTCGCCTTCCTCCGCGAATCCCTCGTCGGGTCCGCCACGGGCACCACCACCACGGCCACGCACACCGCCGCCGACGACGAGCCCATCGCCATCATCGGCATGAGCTGCCGCTACCCCGGCGGCATCGGCTCACCGGAGGACCTGTGGCGCCTGGTCGCCGAGGGGGGCGACGCCACCAGCGAGTTCCCCACCGACCGCGGCTGGGACGCCGAGGGCCTCTACGACCCCGACCCCGACCGGGCCGGCCACACCTACTCGACCCGGGGCGGTTTCCTCCACGACGCCGCCGCATTCGACGCCTCCTTCTTCGGCATCTCGCCCCGCGAGGCGCTGGCCATGGACCCGCAGCAGCGGCTGCTGCTGGAGACCTCCTGGGAGGCGATGGAGCGTGCCGGCATCGACGCCGCCACCCTGCGCGGCACCAGCACCGGCACCTTCATCGGCGCCAGTTACCAGGACTACGGAGCCGCCGGCGCGAGCCAGGAGGGCGCCGAGGGACACCTGATCACCGGCACCATCTCCAGCGTCCTGTCCGGCCGGCTCTCCTACACCTACGGCTTCGAGGGCCCGGCCGTCTCCCTCGACACCGCCTGCTCCTCGTCCCTGGTCGCCCTGCACCTGGCCTGCCAGTCCCTGCGCAACGGCGAGAGCACCCTGGCCCTCGCGGGCGGCGTCAGCATCATGTCCACGCCCGGCGCCTTCGTCGGCTTCAGCCGGCAGCGTGCGATGGCCCCCGACGGCCGCTGCAAGGCGTACTCCGACCAGGCCGACGGCATGAGCCTGGCCGAGGGCGTCGGCCTGGTCCTCGTCGAACGGCTCTCCGACGCCCGCCGCAACGGGCACCAGGTCCTGGCCGTCATCCGCGGCTCCGCGGTGAACCAGGACGGCGCCTCCAACGGGCTGACCGCGCCCAACGGCCCGTCCCAGCAGCGCGTCATCCGCCAGGCCCTGGCCAACGCCAAGGTGGACGCCGACAGCGTCGACGTCATCGACGGCCACGGCACCGGCACCGCCCTCGGCGACCCCATCGAGGCGCAGGCCCTGCTCGCCACCTACGGCCGGGAGCGCGACCCCGAGCACCCACTGCTCCTGGGCTCGGTGAAGTCCAACATCGGCCACACCCAGATGGCGTCCGGCGTCGCCAGCGTCATCAAGATGGTCATGGCCATGCGCCACGGCACCGTGCCGCAGAGCCTGCACATCGACCGGCCCTCCGCACACGTCGACTGGAGTTCCGGCGCCCTCCACCTGCTCACCGAGCCGCTTCCCTGGCCCAGCACCGGACACCCGCGCCGGGCGGGCGTCTCCTCCTTCGGGCTCAGCGGCACCAACGTCCACACCATCCTCGAACAGGCCCCGGAGGAGCGGTCCGAGGAAGCGACCGACGCGGCGCCGGCCCGCCCGGCCGACCCCGAGCCCGTCCCCCTGACCCTGTCCGGACACACCGAAGCGGCCCTGCGCGCACAGGCCGGACAGCTCCTGTCCCACCTCATCACCCACCCCGAACTCCCGCTCGCCGACGTGGCGTTCTCCCTCGCCGGCTCCCGTAGCGCCCTGGAGCACCGCGCGGCCGTCGTCACCGACGACCCCGACGCCCTCGTCCGCGCGCTGACCGCGCTGCGCGACGCGGCCCCCGACGGCGGGCTGCTCACCGGCCGCCCGGATCGCGGCCGGCTGGCCTTCCTCTTCACCGGCCAGGGCAGCCAGCGCCCCGGAATGGGACGCGAGCTCTACGACCGCCACCCGGTCTACGCCCAGGCCCTGGACGCCGTGCTCGCCCGCTTCGACCTCGAACTCGACCGGCCGCTGCGGGAGCTCCTCTTCGCCGCCCCGGACACCCCAGAGGCCGCTCTGCTGGACGACACCCGCTACACCCAGCCCGCCCTCTTCGCCCTCGAAGTGGCCCTGTTCCGCCTCACCGAGTCCTGGGGGCTGCGCCCCGACTACGTCGCGGGCCACTCCATCGGCGAGTTCGCGGCCGCGCACGCCGCCGGAGTCCTCTCCCTGGAGGACGCCTGCACCCTGGTCGCCGCCCGCGGCCGGCTGATGGCCGCACTGCCCACGGCAGGCGCCATGGCCTCCGTCGAAGCCACCGAGGACGAAGCGGCCGCCGCGCTCGCCCCGTACGAGGGACGGGCCGCGGTCGCCGCCGTCAACACCCCGGCGTCCCTGGTCGTCTCGGGCGACGAGGACGCGGTGCTGGCCGTCGCGGCGCACTTCGAGGAGCGCGGCCGCCGCACCAAGCGGCTGCGCGTCAGCCACGCCTTCCACTCGCCGCACATGGACCCGATGCTGGCGGACTTCGCCCGCGTCGTCGGCTCCGTCACCTGCCACGCACCGGCCGTGCCGCTGGTGTCCACCGTCACCGGCGCTCTGCTCACGCACGACGAACTGGCCGCGCCGGAGTACTGGACCGGGCAGGTCCGCGGCACCGTCCGCTTCGCCGACGCCGTGCGGCACCTCATCGAGCACGGCGTGACGACCTTCTTCGAACTCGGCCCGGACGCCGTGCTCAGCGGCGCGGTCCGCGAGGGCGCCGACGAGCAGGACCACGTCACCGCCGTACCGGCACTGCGCCGCGACCGGCCCGAGGCCCCGGCGCTGACCACGGCACTGGCCCGGCTCCACGTCCACGGCGCGCCGGTCGACTGGGACGCCGTGTTCGCGGGAAGCGGTGCCCGCCGGGTCGACCTGCCCACCTACCCCTTCCAGCGCGAACGCTACTGGCCCGAGCCGACCGCGGTCACCGGCGCCCCCACACACCCCGCCGACGCCGCGGACACGGAATTCTGGTCGGCGGTGGAGCGCGCGGACCTCGCGTCCCTGGGCTCCTCGCTGGAACTGGACGACGACACCCTCACCGCCGTCGTGCCCGCCCTCTCCTCCTGGCGGCGCCGGAGCCGGGAGCGGGCCACCGTCGACGGCTGGCGCTACCGGACCACCTGGAAGCGCGGCACCGTCCCGACCACCGCGGGACACCCCGCCGGGACCTGGCTGGTGCTCGCACCGGCCGACGGCGAGCGGGCCTGGCCCGATGCGGTCGCCGGCGCCCTGGGCGCCGACTCCGTACGCCTTCCCGTCGCCGCCCCGCAGCGCGGCGAACTGGCCGGGCGGCTGGGCGAACTGGCCGCCGAGCACGGCGGGTTCGCCGGCGTGCTGTCGCTGCTGGCGACGGCCGGCGAGGGAACCTCGGCCGCCACGACCGAGGGCCTGCTGCTGACGGCGACCGCCGTCCAGGCCCTGGGCGACGCGGGCATCGAGGCCCCCCTGTGGTGCGTGACCCGCACCGCCGTGGCCGTCGACCGCGCCGAACACCCGGTCCGCCCCGCCCAGGCCGCCGTATGGGGCCTGGGCAGGGTGGCCGCACTGGAGCACCCGCAGCGCTGGGGCGGTCTGGTCGACCTCCCCGACGAACTCGACGACACCACCCTGCGCCACCTGGCGGCCGTCCTCGCCGACAGCGGCGGCGAGGACCAGATCGCCGTGCGCACCACCGGGGCCTTCGTCCGCCGCCTGGCACACCACCGAGCCGAACCGGCCCCCGAGACGGGCACGTTCAGCCCCACCGGCACCGTGCTCGTCACCGGCGGCACCGGAGCCCTCGGCGGCCACGTCGCCCGCTGGCTGGCCGAGGCGGGCGCCCCGCACCTGCTGCTGGTCAGCCGCCGCGGCGCCGACGCTCCCGGAGCCACCGAACTGGTCGCACAGATCGAGGACCTGGGAGCCCGCGTCACCGTCGCGGCGTGCGACACCGCCGACCGCGACGCGCTCACCGCCGCCCTGGCCGCCGCCCCCGACGAGCACCCGCTGACCGCGGTGTTCCACACCGCCGGCACCGTCGACGATGGCACCCTGGACACGCTCACCCCCGATCAGTTCACCGCCGTCCTGCGCGCCAAGGTCACCGCCACGCTCAACCTGCACGAGGCCACCCGCGACCGGGACCTGAGCGCCTTCGTGCTCTTCTCCTCCGTCGCCGGCACCCTCGGCGCGCCCGGCCAGGGCAACTACGCCGCCGCCAACGCCTTCCTCGACGCCTTCGCCGAGCACCGGCGCGCCCACGGCCTGCCCGCCACCTCGCTGGCCTGGGGCCCCTGGGCCGAGACCGGCATGGCGGCCGACGGCACCGGCGTCCAGGACCGCATCCGCCGCGGCGGCTTCCACCCGATGCCACCGCGAACGGCCCTCACCGCCCTGCGGCGGGCGATCGAGCAGGGCGCCACGACGCTGACCCTCGCCGACATCGACTGGCCGCGCTACGCCGAGGTGTTCACCTCGCTGCGCCCCAGCCCCCTCGTCGGCGACCTGCCCGAACTGCGCCGGGCCACGCCGGGCGCCGGGGCGACGGAAGCCGCCCTGCGGGAACCGGCCCTGCGCCGGCGGCTCGCCGGACTCTCCCCGTCCGCCCGCCCCCGCTTCGTCCTGGACCTGGTGCGCACCCACGTCGCCGCGGTCCTCGGACACGCCGGCACCTCGGACATCGGCGCCGAACGCGCCTTCAGCGACCTCGGTTTCGACTCGCTGACCACCGTCGAACTGCGCAACACCCTCACCGCCGCCACCGGCCTGAAACTGCCCGCGACCCTCGTCTACGACTACCCGACCCCGACCTCCCTCGCCGACTTCCTGCTCGCCGAACTCCTGGGCACCCTGCCCGACCCCGGCACCGACACGCCGGCCCCCGCCGGGCGGGCGGCCGACGACGACCCCATCGCCATCGTCGGCGTCAACTGCCGCTTCCCCGGCGGCGTACGGTCCCCCGAGGACCTCTGGCGGCTGCTGAGCCACGGCGAGGACGCGATCAGCGGCTTCCCCGCGGACCGCGGCTGGGACCTCGACGCGCTCGCCCAGGGCGCCTCCGCCACCCTCGAAGGCGGGTTCCTGGACGGCGTCGGCCTCTTCGACGCCCCCTTCTTCGGCATCTCGCCCCGCGAGGCGCTGGCCATGGACCCCCAGCAGCGCCTGCTGCTGGAGACCTCCTGGGAGGCGTTCGAGCGCGCCGGCATCGACGCGACCACCCTGCGCGGCAGCCGCACCGGCGTGTTCGTCGGCACCAACGGCCAGGACTACGCCACCCTCCTGCGCCGGGGCACCGGCACCGCCGACCTGCGCGGCCACGTCGCCACCGGCAACACCGCCAGCGTCATGTCCGGCCGCCTGTCCTACGTCTTCGGCCTGGAGGGCCCGGCCGTCACCGTCGACACCGCCTGCTCCTCCGCGCTGGTCGCCCTGCACATGGCGGCCAACTCCCTGCGCAGTGGCGAGTGCACCCTCGCACTGGCCGGCGGCGTCTCGGTCATGTCCAGCCCCGACTCCTTCACCGAGTTCACGGTCCAGGGCGGGCTGGCCGCCGACGGGCGGTGCAAGCCCTTCGCCGACGCCGCCGACGGCACCAGCTGGTCCGAGGGCGTGGGCGTCCTCGTCCTGGAGCGGCTCTCCGACGCCCGCCGCAACGGCCATGACATATGGGGCATCGTGCGCGGCACCGCCGTCAACCAGGACGGCGCCTCCAACGGGCTGACCGCGCCCAGCGGGCGAGCCCAGCAGCGCGCCATCCGCCAGGCCCTCGCCGACGCCGACCTCACCCCCGCCGACGTCGACGTCGTCGAGGCCCACGGCACCGGCACCACCCTAGGCGACCCCATCGAGGCGCACGCCCTCATCGCCGCCTACGGACCGGACAGGCGGCGCCCGCTGCTCGTCGGCGCCGTCAAGTCGAACCTGGGCCACACCCAGGCCGCCGCCGGCGTCGCCGGCACCATCAAGGTGCTCCTGGCGATGCGGCACGGCGTCCTACCCAAGACCCTGCACGTCAACTCCCCGTCCTCGCATGTGGATTGGACGGACGGCACGGTCTCGCTCGTCACCGAGCAGCAGGACTGGCCCGAGACCGGGCAGCCCCGACGGGCCGGCGTCTCCGCCTTCGGCGTGAGCGGCACCAACGCCCACGTCATCATCGAGCAGGCGCCGGACGTCGAGGAGCCCGCGGCGGCGGAGTCCACCACGCAGCCGGGCCTCGTGCCCTGGCCGGTGTCGGGCAGGTCCGAGGCCGCACTGGAGGCGCAGATCGAGCGGGTCTCGGCGCTGACCGGTCCGTCACCGGTCGACGTGGGCCACTCCCTGGCCACCGGCCGGGCAGCGTTCGCCCACCGCGCGGTCCTCGCGGCCGACGGCGCCGGCGTACGGGAACTCGTACGCGGCGTCACCCAGGAGACCGACGGGAAGCTGGCGGTGCTGTTCTCGGGGCAGGGTGCGCAGCGGGTGGGGATGGGTCGGGAGTTGTACGGCCGGTTCCCGGTGTTCGCCGAGGCGTTGGACGAGGTGCTGGCGCACTTCGAGGGCGAGTTGCGGGATCTGCGTGCGGTGATGTTCGGTGAGGTGGAGGGTCTGGATGAGACCGGGTTCACGCAGCCGGCGTTGTTCGCGGTAGAGGTGGCGTTGTTCCGGTTGGTCGAGTCCCTTGGGTTGCGGCCGGACTTCGTGGCGGGGCATTCGATCGGTGAGGTTGCGGCGGCGTATGTGGCCGGGGTGTTCTCGCTGGCTGATGCGTGTGTGTTGGTGGCGGCGCGGGCGCGGCTGATGCAGGCGTTGCCTGTGGGCGGTGCGATGGTGGCCGTCCAGGCAGGCGAGAGCGAGGTGGAGCCTCGGCTGTCGGATGGTGTGTCGATCGCTGCGGTCAACGGTCCCGAGGCGGTGGTGATCGCCGGTGATGAGGCCGAAGTTCTGCGTGTCGCGGGGGAGTTGGCGGCTGAGGGGCGCAAGACGCAGCGGCTGTCGGTGAGCCATGCCTTCCACTCGGAGCTGATGGAGCCGATGCTGGAGGAGTTCCGGCGGGTGGCGGAGGGGCTGACGTATGAGGCGCCGCGGATCCCGCTGGTCTCCAACGTGACGGGCCGACTGGCCGCCGACGATCTGGTGTGCTCGGCGGAGTACTGGGTCCGGCACGTGCGGGAGACCGTACGGTTCGCCGACGGCGTGCGCGCCCTGGAGACCGAGGGCGCCCGGGTCTTCCTGGAGCTGGGCCCGGACGGGGTGCTGGCGGCGATGGCCCAGCACACCCTGGACGGCACCGCGACCGTCGTTACGGCCCTGCGCAAGGACCGGCCCGAGGAGACCGCGCTGCTGACCGCGCTCGCCCACCTGTACGTCACCGGCGTCGGGGTGGACTGGTCCGGGATCTTCGACGGCACCGGCGCCCGCCGCGTCGACCTGCCCACCTACCCCTTCCAGCAGGAGTGGTACTGGCCGGAGGCCGCGCCCGCCGGGCACCCGCAGGACGGCCCGCAGGACCCCGTCGACGCCCAGTTCTGGGACGCGGTGGAGCGGGCGGACCTCGCGTCGCTCTCGGACGGCCTCGAACTCGACGACGCCGCACTGTCGGCGTTGGTACCCGCCCTGTCCGCCTGGCGCCGTAAGCGTGTCGAGCACGCGACCGTCGACGGCTGGCGCTACCGCGTGACCTTCGCGCCGCTGACCGGCACCGCGCCGGGCACCCTCACCGGACCGTGGCTGGCGCTCGTCCCCGAGGGCGGCGCCGACGACGCGTGGATCGCCGCCGTCCGCACGGCACTCGGCGAGTCGACCGTCACCGTCGAGGTCGACCCGACCGACCGCGCCGCACTCACCGGACGACTGGCCGAACTCGCCGCGGAGGCCGCCGGGTTCACCGGAGTGGTGTCCCTGCTCGCGGCCCCGTACACCGACGCCCTCCCCGCCGGGCCGGCATGGCCGAACGAGGCGCTGGCGGCACTCGCGGAGGCTGGAGTCGACGCCCCCCTGTGGTGCGTCACCCGCGACGCCGTGTCGGTGGGCCGCTCGGAGACCGAGGTCAGCCCCGCCCAGGCCACCGTGTGGGGGCTCGGCAGGGTCGCGGCCCTGGACCACCCGGACCGCTGGGGCGGCCTGGTCGACGTACCGCAGGTGCTCGACCGGCGCTCGGCCGAACGGCTCCGCACCGTCCTCGCCGGGATCGGCGACGAGGACCAGGTGGCGCTGCGGCCCGCCGGCCTCTTCGGGCGACGACTGGTGCGCGCGACGCACGACGCCCCCGCCACCCCGTGGCGGCCGACCGGCACCGTGCTGGTCGTCGGCCCGGCGAACGGCACCGGCGGACACTCCGCCCGCTGGCTCGCCGAACAGGGCGCCCAGAACCTGGTGCTGGTCGACTCCACCGGATCGGACACGGCACCGCTGCGCGCCGAACTCGACGCCCTGGGCGTGCCGGTGACGGCGCTCGACTGCACGCCGGCCGACGGCGACGCACTGCTCACCGCGCTCGCCGCACTCCCGGCACAGGCACCGCTGACCGCCGTCGTCCACACCGACGGGCCGTCCGACGCCGACGCCCACGGATCCGCCACCGCCGAGGATCCGGGCGCCGCCCTGGCCGCGCTGCGCGCCGACGTGGAGAACCTGGCAGAGGTGGCCGAGGCCGCGTCCGGCGACCGTCCCCTGGACGCGTTCGTCCTCTTCTCCTCGATCGCCGGGACCTGGGGTGCCGGCGGCCGGGCCACCGAGGCCGCCGCGGGCGCCCAACTGGACGCGCTGGCCCGAACGTTGCACAGGCGCGGACTGCCCGCCGTGGCCGTCGGGTGGGGAGGCTGGTCCGCCACCACCACCGACAGCCTGGCCGCCCACCTGAGGGCCAACGGGCTGCCCCCGATGGACCCCGCGCGGGCCCTGACCGCCCTCGCCCGCTCCCTCGGCACCGACGCCCCCTCGCTGACGGTCGCCGACGTGCGGTGGGAGCAGTTCGCGACCGCCTTCACCCGCAACCGGCGCAGCGCCCTCTTCGCGGAACTGCCCGAGGCCCGCGAGGCGTTGACGGACCCGGCCGGCACCGAGGCCGGCACGGCGCGCGGCGCGACCGGCCTGCGGGCCGAACTCGTGGCCCGTCCGGACGCCGAACGCACCGAGGTCCTGCTGGCCCTGGTCCGCGTCCACGTGGCCGCCGTGCTCGGGTTCGCGGACGCCGACGCCGTACCCTCCGGCCAGGCGTTCAAGGACCTCGGCTTCGACTCGCTGACCGCGGTCGACCTGCGCAACCGGCTCGCCACCGCGACGGGCCTGGCCCTGCCCGCCACGCTCGTCTTCGACTACCCCACGGCCCACGCGCTCGCCGACCACCTGCGGGCCGAACTCCTCGGCGAGGCGGCCGCGGAACTCCCCGCGGCGGCCGGGTCGCGGCACGTCGACAACACCGAGGACCCGGTCGTCATCGTCGGCATGAGCTGCCGCTATCCGGGCGGGATCCGCTCGCCCGAGGACCTGTGGCAGCTGGTCATGGGTGAGGTCGACGCCATCGGAGGGTTCCCCGCCGACCGCGGCTGGGATCTGGGCCGGCTGCTGCACGGCGACCGGGACGGCCGCGGCCGGACCGTCACCGGCGAGGGCGGGTTCCTCTACGACGTGGCCGACTTCGACCCCGGATTCTTCGGGATCGCGCCGCGCGAGGCGATGGTGATGGACCCGCAGCAGCGCATCCTCCTGGAAGCCACCTGGGAGGCCCTGGAGCGCACCGGCATCGACCCCGCCACCCTGCGCGGCGGCGACACCGGCGTCTTCATCGGCGGCGGCTCGGGCGACTACCGGCCCGAAGCGGGCCAGCTCGGCCACGCGCAGACCGCGCAGTCGGCGAGCCTGCTCTCCGGCCGGGTGTCCTACACCTTCGGCCTGGAAGGCCCCTCCGTCAGCGTCGACACGGCCTGCTCGTCGTCCCTGGTGGCGCTCCACCTCGCCGCCCAGGCACTGCGCAACGGCGAGTGCGTGCTCGCCCTCACCGGCGGTGTGACCGTGATGTCCAGCCCGGTGAACTTCGTCGAGTTCGGCGAGCTGGGAGCCCTCGCGCCGGACGGCCGCTGCCGGCCCTTCGCGTCCTCCGCGGGCGGCACCGGCTGGTCCGAGGGCGTCGGCGTCCTCGTCCTGGAACGGCTCTCGGACGCCCGCCGCAACGGGCACGAGGTCCTCGCGGTGCTGCGCGGCTCGGCGATCAACCAGGACGGCGCCAGCAACGGCATCACCGCCCCCAACGGCCCCTCGCAGCGCCGCGTCATCCAGCGGGCGCTGGCCGACGCGGGCCTGGCACCGGCCGACGTGGACGCCGTGGAGGCGCATGGCACCGGCACCACCCTGGGCGACCCCATCGAGGCGCAGGCGCTGCTGGCCACGTACGGACAGCGGCGCGACCCCGAACTGCCGCTGCTGCTCGGGTCGGTGAAGTCCAACATCGGCCACACCCAGGCGGCCGCCGGCGTCGCCGGCGTGATCAAGATGGTGCTGGCGATGCGCCACGGCGTGCTGCCCAAGTCCCTGCACATCGACGAGCCCTCGGCACACGTCGACTGGAGCGCCGGAGCCGTCGAACTGCTGGCGGAACCGGCCGACTGGCCGGACACGGGTCGCCCGCGCCGGGCCGGGATCTCGGCCTTCGGCGCCAGCGGCACCAACTCCCACGTGATCGTCGAGCAGCCCGCGACGATCGCGGCGGACGAACCCGAGCGCCCTCAGGAGGCGGCCGGCCCGCTGCCGGTGCCCGTGTCCGGCGCCGTGCCGGACGCGCTGCGGGCCCAGGCCCGGCAGCTGCACGCCTATGTCACCGCCCGACCCGACCTCACCGTCGCGGAGTTCGCCCGGTCCACGGCCGCGACCCGCTCGGCCTTCACCCACCGGGCCGCCGTCCTCGCCGAAGGCCGCGAGGAACTGCTCACCGGCCTGGCATCGCTCGCCGACGGACTCGACACCCCCCAGGTCCTTCAGGGCCGGGCGGCCGAGCGCCGCGGCAAGCTGGCGGTGCTGTTCTCCGGCCAGGGGTCCCAGCGCGTCGGCATGGGCCGGGAACTCCACGCCCGCCACCCGGTGTTCGCCGAGGCCCTGGACGCGGTGACGGCACGCCTGGACGCGGAACTGGACATCCCCCTGCGGGACGTCATGTTCGGCGACGCGGAGCGACTGAACCAGACCGGCTTCACCCAGCCCGCGCTGTTCGCCATCGAGGTGGCACTGTTCCGGCTGGTCGAATCCTGGGGCATCCGCCCGGACTTCGTCGCCGGGCACTCCGTCGGCGAGATCGCGGCCGCGCATGTGGCCGGGGTGCTCTCCCTGGACGACGCCTGCCGACTGGTGGCCGCGCGGGCGCGGTTGATGAACGCCCTGCCCGCGGGCGGCGCCATGGTCGCCATACAGGCCACCGAGGAGGAGGCCCGGATGCTGCTGACCGACGGCGTGTCCCTCGCCGCGGTCAACGGACCGCGGTCGGTGGTCCTCTCCGGCGACGAGACAGCCGTCCTCGACATCGCCGAGAAGTTCACCGCCGACGGGCGCAAGACTAGGCGTTTGCGGGTCAGCCATGCGTTTCACTCACTGCACATGGACGCCATTCTCGACGACTTCCGACGAGTCGCCCGGGGCCTGGACTACCACGCCCCCGCGATCCCGCTCGTGTCCAACGTGACCGGCGAGGCGGCGACCGAGCAGCAGGTGTGCTCCCCGGACTACTGGGTGCGCCACGTCCGCGAGGCGGTCCGCTTCGGCGACGGCGTCGCCACCCTCGCCGAACGCGGCGTGACCGTCTTCCTGGAACTCGGCCCCGACGGCGCGCTGTGCGCCATGGCTCAGGAAACCCTCGACACCCTGCCCGCGCAGGCGGTCACCGTACCGGCGCTGCGCCGGGACCGGGGGGAACAGGAGTCCGTGGTCACCGCCCTCGCCCGGCTGTACGTCGACGGAACCAGCCCTGACTGGGACGCCCTGCTAGAAGGGGCCGCGGCCGGCCCCGGGCGCACCGACCTGCCCACCTACCCCTTCCAGCGCCAGCGGTACTGGCCGGCCGCTCAGCCGGCCACCGAATCCACCGCACCGGCCGACGAGGACGACGGCTTCTGGTCGGCGGTGCGCGAGGCCGACTTCGCCGAGCTGCAGACGACGCTGAACGTCGACGGCGAATCCCTGGCCAAGGTGCTTCCCGCACTCGCGGACTGGCGCCGCCGGCGCGGCGAGGACAGCACCGTCGACGGCTGGCGGCAGCAGATCGCCTGGCAGCCGCTGACCTCGCAGCCGGCGCACGCGCCGGCCGGCACCTGGCTCGCCGTGCTCCCGGCCGGCCACCTGGACGACCCCTGGGCCGCCGACGCCGTCGCCGCCCTGGGCCCGGACACCGTGCGCCTGGAGGCCCCCGGCCCCGACCGCGCGGGGCTGGTCGAACGGCTGCGCCAACTGACCTCCGACGGAAAGGAGTTCGCGGGGGTGGTGTCCCTGCTCGCCCTCGCCGCCGCACCCGCGGACGGTGCGGACGCCCCCGAGGGACTGGCCCTGACCACCGCCCTGATCCAGGCGCTCGGTGACGCGGAACTCACCGCACCCCTGTGGTGCATCACCCGCGGCGCGGTCGCCGCCACCCCCGCCGAACCGGTGCCCGGCCTCGCCCAGGCCGCCGCATGGGGCGTGGGGCGGGTCGCCGCCCTGGAGTACCCGCAGCGCTGGGGCGGTCTGATCGACCTGCCCGACACCCTCGACGAGCGGACCACGGCCCGCTTCGCGGAAACCCTCGCGGCCCCCGGCGGCGAGGACCAGATCGCGATCCGGCCCTCCGCCGCCCTCGGCCGCCGGCTGGTCCCCGTACCGGCCGGGCACGGCACTCGGGAGTGGCAGCCCACCGGCACCGTCCTGATCACCGGCGGCACCGGAGCCCTGGGCGCCCACGTGGCCCGCCGGCTCGCCGAGTCGGGTGCCCGGCACCTGCTGCTCCTCAGCCGCCGGGGCGCGGCCGCCCCGGGCGCTGAGGCCCTGAGGGACGAACTCACCGCACTGGGCGCGGAGGTCACCCTCACCGCCTGCGACGCCGCCGACCGCGACGCGCTCGCCGAGGTCCTCGCCGCGATCAGCGAGGAAGCGCCCCTGACCGGCGTGATCCACACCGCGGGCGTCCTGGACGACGGTGTCCTCGACAGCCTCACCCCGGACCGCTACGAGGCCGTCTTCCGCGCCAAGGCCGCCTCGGCCCTGGCCCTGCACGACCTCACCCGGGACCTGGACCTGGCCGTGTTCGCCCTGTTCTCCTCGTCCTCCGGAGCGGTCGGCAACGCCGGCCAGGCCAACTACGCCGCCGCCAACGCCTACCTGGACGCCCTCGCCGAACAGCGCCGGGCCCAGGGCCTGGCCGCGACCTCGATCGCCTGGGGCGTGTGGGGCGGCGACGGAATGGCTGCCGACCACCGAGCGGCCGATGTGGCCCAGCGCACCGGAATCCGCCCGCTGGACCCGGACCTCGCCGTCGTTGCGCTGCGCCGGGCCGTCATGGACGGGCGGCCCAACGAGGTCGTCGCCGACATCGAACGCGACCGGTTCGTCCGCTCCTTCACCGCCGTACGCCCCAGCCCGCTCCTCGGCGCCGCGAACGCCGCCGAGCACCGGGCGGTGGGAGCGAGCGGCGAGGAGGACACCGGCGAAGCGCTGCGCGAGAAGCTGACCGGCCTGCCGGCCGCCAAGCGCTCCCAAGCCGTACTGGACCTGGTCCGCACCCGGGCCGCGTCCGTACTGGGACACCCCACCGCCGACGTGGTGGGTGCCGACCGGGCGTTCCGCGACCTCGGCTTCGACTCCCTCAGCGCCGTCGAACTGCGCAA
The DNA here is from genome assembly GCF_009834125.1 of Streptomyces sp. GS7. Lineage (NCBI taxonomy): Bacteria > Bacillati > Actinomycetota > Actinomycetes > Kitasatosporales > Streptomycetaceae > Streptomyces > Streptomyces sp. GS7. Next base: position 5,163,794 of record NZ_CP047146.1, on the reverse strand, counting down.
CCAGCTCGGCGCCGCGACCGGACTGACGCTGACGGCCACGCTCGTCTTCGACCACCCCACCCCCGTCGACCTGGCAGAGCACATCCTCGGCCTGCTCCTCCCCGACGAGGGAACGGGACAGGGGACCGGCGCCGACGACCTGGACGCCGCCGGCATCCGGGCCCTGCTCGCCTCCGTCTCCCTGAACCAGCTGCGCGAGATCGGCGTACTCGAACCCCTGATGAAGCTCGCCGCGGAGCGGACCGCGGTGTCCAACGGCGAGGCCGTCGCCGCGACGGCAGCGGACGCCTACGACCAGTCGATCGACGCGATGGACGTCGCCGACCTGGTGCAGGCGGCACTCGACGGCAACTCCTCCCAAGAGCGTTGACAGAGCGGAAAGAGCGGACCATGACCACATCCAGTGAAACCGTCGTCGAAGCCCTCCGCGCCTCGTTGAAGGAAGCCGAGCACCTGCGCCGACAGAACCGCAAGCTGGCCGCCGCGGCCACCGAACCGATCGCGATCGTGGCGATGGCCTGCCGGTACCCCGGCGGCGTGCGGTCACCCGAGGACCTGTGGGAACTCCTGGCCGCGGGCAAGGACGCGATCGGCGCGTTCCCCACGGACCGCGGCTGGGACCTGGACGCGCTGCGGGACGCCGGGGTCGACGCACGCGGCAACGCCGTCAGCCAGGAAGGCGGATTCCTCGACGGCGTGGGGGACTTCGACGCCGGCTTCTTCGGCATCTCCCCGCGCGAGGCCGTCACCATGGACCCGCAGCAGCGGCTGCTCCTGGAGACCTCCTGGGAGGCCATCGAGCGCGCCGGCATCGACCCGACCACCCTGCGGGGCAGCCGCACCGGCGTCTTCGTCGGCACCAACGGCCAGGACTACGCCTACCTGCTGGTGCGCTCGCTGGCCGACGCCACCGGCGACATCGGCACCGGGATCGCCGCCAGCGCCACCTCCGGCCGGCTGTCCTACACGCTGGGCCTGGAAGGCCCGGCGGTGACCGTCGACACCGCGTGCTCCTCCTCGCTCGTGGCCCTGCACACGGCGACCCACGCCCTGCGGGCCGGCGAGTGCTCGCTGGCCCTGGTCGGCGGCGTGAACGTGATGTCGTCGCCGGGTTCCCTGATGGAGTTCAGCCGGCAGGGCGGCCTGGCGGCGAACGGCCGGTGCAAGGCGTTCGCGGACGCGGCCGACGGCACCGGCTGGTCGGAAGGCGTCGGCGTCCTCCTCGTCGAGCGGCTGTCCGACGCGCGCCGCAACGGGCATCCCGTGCTCGCGGTGGTGCGGGGCTCGGCCGTCAACCAGGACGGTGCCTCCAACGGCTTCACCGCGCCGAGTGGTCCGTCGCAGCAGCGGGTGATCCGCCAGGCGCTGGCCGGTGCCGGGTTGGCGCCCTCGGATGTGGACGTGGTCGAGGCGCATGGTACGGGTACGCCGCTGGGTGACCCGATCGAGGCGCAGGCGTTGCTGGCCACCTACGGTCAGGGGCGGGACGCCGAGCGGCCGCTGCTGCTGGGTTCGGTGAAGTCCAACCTCGGCCACACGCAGGCCGCGGCCGGTGCGGCGGGGATCATCAAGGTGATCCTGGCGATGCGGCACGGCGTGCTGCCGCAAACCCTGCACGTGGATCAGCCGACATCGCACGTCGACTGGTCCTCCGGTGCGGTGGAGCTGCTGGCGGAGCCCCGGGAGTGGCCCAAGGCCGACCGGCCGTGGCGAGCCGCCGTGTCGTCGTTCGGGATCAGCGGCACCAACGCCCACGTCGTCATCGAGCAGGCGGATGCGCCCGAAGAGCCTCGAACCGAACCGGCGTTGACGCCCTCTGTCGTCCCGTGGCTGGTGTCGGGCAAGTCCGAGGAGGCGCTGGCGGCGCAGCTCGAACGGATGTCGTCGCGCGGCACCGCGACGTCACCGGTGGACGTGGGCTTCTCGCTCGCCACGGGCCGTTCGACCTTCGCGCACCGCGCGGTGCTGCTGGCGCAGTGCCCCGACGGCGAACTGACCGAGGCGGCCCGCGGCCGCGCGGAAACGGGCCGCCCACTCGCGGTGCTGTTCTCGGGGCAGGGTGCGCAGCGGGTGGGGATGGGTCGGGAGTTGTACGGCCGGTTCCCGGTGTTCGCCGAGGCGTTGGACGAGGTGCTGGCGCACTTCGAGGGCGAGTTGCGGGATCTGCGTGCGGTGATGTTCGGCGAGGCGGCGGGCCTGGATGAGACCGGGTTCACGCAGCCGGCACTGTTCGCGGTCGAGGTGGCGTTGTTCCGATTGGTGGAATCCTGGGGGATTCGGCCGGACTTCGTGGCGGGGCATTCGATCGGTGAGGTTGCGGCGGCGCATGTGGCCGGGGTGTTCTCGCTGGCTGATGCGTGTGTGTTGGTGGCGGCGCGGGCGCGGCTGATGCAGGCGTTGCCTGTGGGCGGCGCGATGGTGGCCGTCCAGGCAGGCGAGAGCGAGGTGGAGCCTCGGCTGTCGGATGGTGTGTCGATCGCTGCGGTCAACGGTCCCGAGGCGGTGGTGATCGCCGGTGATGAGACCGAAGTCCTATGCATCGCGGAGGAGTTGGCGGCTGAGGGGCGCAAGACGCAGCGGCTGTCGGTGAGCCATGCCTTCCACTCGGCGTCGATGGATCCGATGCTGGAGGACTTCCGACGGGTTGTGGTCGGACTGTCGTTCAAGGCACCCCAGATACCCCTCGTCTCCAACGTGACCGGTGAGCTGGCTCCCGAGGAACTGGTGTGCTCGGCGGACTACTGGGTTCGTCACGTACGGGAGACCGTCCGCTTCGCCGACGGTGTGCGGACACTTGAGGCCGAAGGCGCCTCGGCCTTCCTGGAGTTGGGTCCGGACGGGGTGCTGACGGCGATGGCCCAGCACAGCGCGGACGGGGCAGCGGTGTTCGTCAGCGCTCTGCGCAAGGACCGGTCCGAGGAGTCTGCCCTGCTGACCGCGCTGGCGCGGCTGCACGTCACGGGTGTCGAGGTGGACTGGCCCAGGATCTTCGACGGCACCGGTGCCCGGCGCATCGACCTGCCCACCTATCCCTTCCAACACGAGCGGTACTGGCCTCGGCCGGCGTTGGTGTCCGGTGATGTGGCCGGTGCGGGTCTGCTGGCCGCGGAACACCCGCTGCTGGGTGCGACGATCACCGTCGCGGACTCCGGCGCGGTGGTGTTGACGGGCAGGCTGTCGCTGCAGACGCATCCCTGGCTGCTCGACCACGTCATGGGCGGCAGCGTGCTCTTCCCCGGAACAGGCTTCCTGGAGTTGGCGATGCGTGCCGCCGACCATGTCGGCTGTGACCGGGTCGAGGACCTGGTGCTGATGACGCCGTTGGTGCTCCAGGAGGAGCGTGCCACGCGGATCCAGGTGCTGGCCGGGGCCGCCGATGAGGCGGGCACCCGTACCGTCTCGGTGTATTCGCGCCCGGAGGGTGACCCGGATGGGCCGTGGGTCCAGCACGCGGGTGGCACGCTGACCAGCGGTGAGCGGGTCGTGGACTTCGGTTCCGGGGTCTGGCCGCCGCAGGACGCGGTGGCCGTCGACCTGGCGGGCTTCTACGACGGGACCGGCTACGGCCCCGCGTTCCAGGGGCTGCGTTCGGTGTGGAAGAGCGAGGACGGTGTCTTCGCCGAGGTGGCGCTTCCGGACCACGTCGCAGGGGATGCCGGGGCGTTCGGGCTCCACCCGGCGCTGCTGGACGCGGTGTTGCAGTCCCACCGGCTGGCCGGGGTCGGCACCGAGGACGATCAGTTCCTGCCGTTCGCCTGGCGGGGCGTGTCGCTGCACGCGGGCGGCGCCTCGGTACTCCGGGTGCGGGTCGTCAAGACCGCTGACGACTCGATGTCCATCGCGGCCGTCGACGTCGAGGGCGCGCCCGCCCTGTCCGCCGAGGCAATGGTGATGCGGGCCTACCGGGACCCCGGCACCGGCCGGTCCGCGGCGCGGCGCGGCGCGGTGCGCGACGGGCTGTTGTCGTTGGAGTGGGTGGCGGCTCCTGGGGTGGAGTCGGCTGAGGTCCGGTGTGTGTCCCTGGGCGCGGACGTTCTCGGCCTGGATGCGTCGGCCGCTTCGCTGGCGGACCTCACCGGGGACGAGGACCTCGTGGTCGTGCCCGTGTCGGGCGCGGATGGTGATGTGCCTGCCCGTACACATGAGTTGACGGCTCGGGTTCTGGGTGTGTTGCAGGAGTGGTTGGGTCGGGAGAGGACGGGGGCCTCGCGTTTGGTGTTTGTCACCCGTGGCGCGGTTGTTGCCGGCGAGGGTGAGGGCGTGGTGGATGTGGCTGGTGCTGCGGTGTGGGGGTTGGTGCGTTCGGCGCAGTCGGAGCATCCGGGGCGGGTTGCGTTGGTGGACCTTGAGGTTGGCTCTGGGGCTGATGGGTTGGTGTCGGTGCTGGGGGTGGTTCCTGGGTTGGTGGCTGCCGGGGAGGGGCAGTTCGTCGTGCGCGGGGGTGTGTTGCGGGTGGGCCGGTTGGCCGAGTTGGGCGGTGGTGTTGAGGGGGTGTCGCGTGCCTGGGATCCGGAGGGGACGGTGCTGATCACGGGTGGCACCGGGGGGCTGGGTCGTGAGGTGGCTCGGCATCTGGTGGGTGAGCGTGGGGTGCGGCATCTGTTGCTGGTCAGTCGTAGTGGGCCTGCGGCGTCTGGTGTGGAGGAGCTGCGGGAGGAACTGACCGCGTGTGGTGCTGAGGTGATGGTGCGGGCGTGTGATGTGGCTGATCGGGGGGCGGTGGATGCGGTTGTTGGGTCGGTGTCTGTGGCGCATCCGTTGACGGCTGTGGTGCATACGGCGGGTGTTGTCGATGATGGTGTGATCTCGTCGTTGTCGTCGGAGCGGTTGTCGGCTGTGTTGCGTCCGAAGGTGGATGCTGCCTGGCATCTGCATGAGGCGACGAAGGGGTTGGATCTGTCGGCGTTCGTGTTGTTCTCGTCGGTTGCGGGTGTGTTGGGTGGTCCGGGTCAGGGGAATTACGCGGCGGGCAATGTGTTCTTGGATGCGCTTGCTTGGCATCGTGTGGGGGAGGGGTTGCCTGCTCTGTCGTTGGCGTGGGGTGCTTGGGATCAGGGTGGTGGGATGACCGCGTCGCTCTCGGATGCGGACATGCAGCGGATGGCTTCGTATGGGACCGTGCCGTTGAGTCCGGAGCGGGGTTTGGCGTTGTTCGACGCTGCCACCGCGACGGATGCCGCCCACCTCGTCGCGGTCGGCCGAGTATCCGGACCGGTGCGGATGCAGGGCTCGGTGCCGTCGGTGCTTCGAGGGCTCGTCAAGGGTGCCCGGCGAACGGCCGCGAGCTCGACGGGCGGTGCCGCCGCGGGCGCGGTCGCGATGCTCGTCGATCGGCTGCGGGCGGCCCGCCCGGAGGAGCGTACGCGGCTGATGACCGACGTCGTCTGCACCGAAGCCGCCGGCGTGCTCGGACACGCCTCGGCCAAGAGCATCGACGCGCGCCGGGAGTTCAACGAGCTCGGCTTCGACTCACTCACCTCCGTCGAGCTGCGCAACCGTCTCTCCACGATCACCGGACAGCGGCTGAGCGCCACCCTCGTCTTCGATTACCCCAACCCCGCCGCACTCGCCGACCACTTCGTCACGGAGCTCGTGGGACACGCCGACTCGGGCCCGACCCTCCTGGCGGAGGTCGAGCGCCTCGGCTCCGCACTCGCCGCCAGCGAGCCCGACACCCGTACCAGGGACGCGGTCGCCGACCGGCTGGCGCGGATCCTGGACAACTGGCGGGGCGCCCACGAGGAGGAGCACGGCGCCGAGGTCGCCGAGCGGCTCGAAGCCGCCAGCACCGACGAGATCTTCGCCTTCATCGACAACGAGCTCGGCCGTCTCAGCGAGCGCTGAGACCGGCCCCCTTATTCACACGGAAGGGTCCACGGCATGCCGAACGACAAGAAGCTCGTTGACTACCTCAAGTGGGTCACCAACGATCTGCACCAGACCCGCCAACGGCTTCGCGAGGTCGAGTCCGCCAAACAGGAGCCCATAGCCATCGTCGGGATGTCCTGCCGGCTGCCGGGTGGCGTGCGAACGCCGGAAGACTTCTGGCAGTTGCTGGACGACGGCCGGGACGGCATCTCCGCGTTCCCCACGGACCGCGGCTGGGACCTCGACGTTCTCACCGGTGACGGCAGCGGCAGCAGCGCGACCACCGAGGGCGGCTTCGTCGACGCCGCCTCGTTCGACGCGGACTTCTTCGGCATCTCGCCCCGCGAGGCCGTGACGATGGACCCGCAGCAGCGGATCCTGCTGGAGGCGTCCTGGGAAGCACTGGAGCGCGCCACCATCGACCCCGTGTCCCTGCGGGGCACCGAGACCGGTGTCTTCGTCGGCACCAGCGGTATCGACTACGTCAACACCGTGATGAACTCCCGCGAGGACATCGAAGGGCACGGCAGCACCGGCCTCATCGCCAGCATCCTGTCCGGCCGGGTCTCGTACAGCTTCGGCCTGGAGGGCCCGGCCGTCACCATCGACACCGCATGCTCCTCCTCGCTCGTCTCGTTGCACCTGGCGATCCAGGCGCTGCATTCCGGTGAGTGCTCGCTGGCCCTGGTCGGCGGAGTGACGGTGATATCGACGCCGATGAGCTTCGTCGGATTCACCAGGCAGGGCGGCCTGGCGACGGACGGCCGGTGCAAGGCGTTCGCCGATGCGGCCGACGGCACCGGTTGGTCCGAGGGCGTGGGCGTCCTCGTCGTCGAGCGGCTGAGCGACGCGCGCCGCAACGGGCATCCCGTGCTCGCGGTGGTGCGGGGCTCGGCCGTCAACCAGGACGGTGCCTCCAACGGCCTCACCGCGCCGAGTGGTCCGTCGCAGCAGCGGGTGATCCGCCAGGCGCTGGCCGGTGCCGGGTTGGCGCCCTCGGATGTGGACGTGGTCGAGGCGCATGGTACGGGTACGCCGCTGGGTGACCCGATCGAGGCGCAGGCGTTGCTGGCCACCTACGGTCAGGGGCGGGACGCCGAGCGGCCGCTGCTGCTGGGTTCGGTGAAGTCCAACCTCGGCCACACGCAGGCCGCGGCCGGTGCGGCGGGGATCATCAAGGTGATCCTGGCGATGCGGCACGGCGTGCTGCCGAAGACGCTCCACGTGGACGCCCCGACCTCGCACGTGGACTGGTCGTCGGGGGCGATAGAGCTGCTGACGGAACCGCAGAAGTGGCCCGAGGCCGACCGGCCGCGGCGCGCCGGCGTGTCGTCCTTCGCCATCAGCGGCACCAACGCCCACGTCATCCTCGAACAGGCACCGGTCGTCGAGGAGACCGACGACGAGGAAGAGCCGCGGACCTCGCCGGCGGCCGTGCCGTGGCTGCTCTCGGCGAGATCCGAGGAGGCACTGGCCGCGCAGCGAGAGCGTATCTCCGCGCTGACCGACCAGTCGCCCCTCGACCTGGGCTTCTCGCTGGCCGCCACCCGGGCACACCTGGAGTACCGGTCGGTGCTGTTGTCCGAGGGTGGCGAAACCGTCGAGGTGGCGCGCGGTCACGCTGGACACACGGCCGGGAAGCTGGCGGTGCTGTTCTCGGGGCAGGGTGCGCAGCGGGTGGGGATGGGTCGGGAGTTGTACGGCCGGTTCCCGGTGTTCGCGGAGGCGTTGGACGAGGTGCTGGCGCACTTCGAGGGCGAGTTGGCGGGGCCGTTGCGTGCGGTGATGTTCGGTGAGGTGGAGGGTCTGGATGAGACCGGGTTCACGCAGCCGGCGTTGTTCGCGGTAGAGGTGGCGTTGTTCCGGTTGGTCGAGTCCCTTGGGTTGCGGCCGGACTTTGTGGCGGGGCATTCGATCGGTGAGGTTGCGGCGGCGTATGTGGCCGGGGTGTTCTCGTTGGCTGATGCGTGTGTGTTGGTGGCGGCGCGGGCGCGGCTGATGCAGGCGTTGCCTGTGGGCGGTGCGATGGTGGCCGTCCAGGCAGGCGAGAGCGAGGTGGAGCCTCGGCTGTCGGATGGTGTGTCGATCGCTGCGGTCAACGGTCCCGAGGCGGTGGTGATCGCCGGTGATGAGGCCGAAGTCCTGTGCATCGCGGGGGAGTTGGCGGGTGAGGGGCGTAGGACGCAGCGGCTGTCGGTGAGCCATGCCTTCCACTCGGAGCTGATGGAGCCGATGCTGGAGGACTTCCGACGGGTGGCGGAGGGGCTGACGTATGAGGCGCCGCGGATCCCGCTGGTCTCCAACGTGACGGGCCGACTGGCCGCCGACGACCTGGTGTGCTCGGCGGAGTACTGGGTCCGGCACGTGCGGGAGACCGTACGGTTCGCCGACGGCGTGCGGACACTTGAGGCCGAAGGCGCCTCGGCCTTCCTGGAGTTGGGTCCGGACGGGGTGCTGACGGCGATGGCCCAGCACAGTCTGGACAGCGCCGATGACAGTGTGGCCGTGTCGGCCCTGCGCAAGGACCGGTCCGAGGAGTCTGCCCTGCTGACCGCGCTGGCGCGGCTGCACGTCACGGGCGTCGAGGTGGACTGGCCCAGGATCTTCGACGGCACCGGTGCCCGGCGCATCGACCTGCCCACCTATCCCTTCCAGCATGAGCGGTACTGGCCTCGGCCGGCGTTGGTGTCCGGTGATGTGGCCGGTGCGGGCCTGTCGGCCGCGGAGCACCCGCTGTTGGGTGCGATGGTCACCGTCGCGGATTCCGGCGGGGTGGTGTTGACGGGCCGGTTGTCGCTGGGGACGCATCCGTGGCTGGTCGACCACGTCATGGCCGGCAGCGTCCTCTTCCCGGGAGCAGGCTTCGTCGAGTTGGCGATGCGCGCTGCCGATCAGGTCGGCTGCGACCGGGTCGAGGACCTTGTCCTGATGACACCGCTGGCGCTGTTCAAGGACCGCGCCGTGCAGGTCCAGGTGGTGGTCGGCGCCCCCAATGACGTGGGGGCTCGCAGTGTCTCGGTGCATTCGCGCCCGGAGGGTGACCCGGATGGGCTGTGGGTCCAGCACGCGGGCGGCACGCTGACCAGCGGTGAGCGGGTCGTGGACTTCGGTTCCGGGGTCTGGCCGCCGCAGGACGCGGTGGCCGTCGACCTGGCGGGCTTCTACGACGGGACCGGCTACGGCCCCGCGTTCCAGGGGCTGCGTTCGGTGTGGAAGAGCGAGGACGGCGCCTACGTGGAGGTGGCGCTGCCTGACCCGGTCACCGAGGGGGCCGGGGCGTTCGGGCTCCACCCGGTGCTGCTGGATGCGGTGTTGCAGTCGCGCAGGCTGGCCGGGGTCGGTACCGCGGGGGATCAGCTCCTGCCGTTCGCCTGGCGTGGGGTGTCGCTGCACGCCGGTGGAGCGTCGATCCTGCGGGCCCGGGTGACGAAGACCGGTGAGGACTCGGTGTCCGTCGCCGCCGTCGACGTCGAGGGCGCACCTGTCCTGTCCGTTGAGGAACTCGTCCTGCGCGGCGGTCAACCGTCCGATTCGGACCCGCAGGCCGCGGCGCGGCGCGCGGCGCGCGAGGGACTGTTGTCGTTGGAGTGGGTGGCGGCTCCTGGGGTGGAGTCGGCTGAGGTCCGGTGTGTGTCCCTGGGCGCGGACGTTCTCGGCCTGGGTGAGTGGGTCGCTTCGCTCGCGGACCTCACCGGGGACGAGGACCTGGTGGTGGTCCCCGTGTCAGGCGTCGGGGACGATGTGCCTGCCCGTACGCATGAGTTGACGGCTCGGGTTCTGGGTGTGTTGCAGGAGTGGTTGGGTCGGGAGAGGGCGGGGGCCTCGCGTTTGGTGTTTGTCACCCGTGGTGCTGTTTGTGCCGATGCGGGTGAGGGCGTGGTGGATGTGGCTGGTGCTGCGGTGTGGGGGTTGGTGCGTTCGGCGCAGTCGGAGCATCCGGGGCGGGTTGCGTTGGTGGACCTTGAGGTTGGTTCGGGGGTTGATGGGTTGGTGTCGGTGCTGGGGGTGGTTCCTGGGTTGGTGGCTGCTGGGGAGGGGCAGTTCGTCGTGCGCGGCGGTGCGTTGCGGGTGGGCCGGTTGGTCGAGTTGGGTGGTGGTGTTGAGGCGGCACCGGGTGCCTGGGATCCGGAGGGGACGGTGCTGATCACGGGTGGCACCGGGGGATTGGGTCGTGAGGTGGCTCGGCATCTGGTGGGTGAGCGTGGGGTGCGGCATCTGTTGCTGGTCAGTCGCAGTGGGCTTGCGGCGCCTGGTGTGGAGGAGCTGCGGGAGGAACTGACCGCGAACGGTGCTGAGGTGATGGTGCGGGCGTGTGATGTGGCTGATCGGGGGGCGGTGGATGCGGTTGTTGGGTCGGTGTCTGTGGCGCATCCGTTGACGGCTGTGGTGCATACGGCGGGTGTTCTCGATGATGGTGTGATCTCGTCGTTGTCGTCGGAGCGGTTGTCGGCTGTGTTGCGTCCGAAGGTGGATGCTGCCTGGCATCTGCATGAGGCGACGAAGGGGTTGGATCTGTCGGCGTTCGTGTTGTTCTCGTCGGTTGCGGGTGTGTTGGGTGGTCCGGGTCAGGGGAATTACGCGGCGGGGAATGTGTTTTTGGATGCGCTTGCTTGGCATCGTGTGGGGGAGGGGTTGCCTGCTCTGTCGTTGGCGTGGGGTGCTTGGGATCAGGGTGGTGGGATGACCGCGTCGCTCTCGGATGCGGACATGCAGCGGATGGCTTCGTATGGGACGGTGCCGTTGACTGCGGAGCGGGGTTTGGCGTTGTTCGACGCTGCCACCGCGACGGATGCCGCCCACCTTGTCGCGGTCGGCCGAGTATCCGGACCGGTGCGGATGCAAGGGCCGGTGCCGTCGCTGCTGCGCGGACTGATCAGGGGAACCCGGCGGACGGCCGCGAGTTCCACGGTCGGCTCCGGTGCCGACGGAGCCGTGGGGTTCGTCGATCGGCTGCGGGCGGCGCGTCCCGAGGAGCGTACGCGGCTGATGACCGATGCCGTCTGCACCGAGGCCGCAGCCGTGCTCGGACATGCTTCGGCCAAGAGCATCGACGCGCGCCGGGAGTTCTACGAGCTCGGCTTCGACTCACTCACCTCCGTCGAACTGCGCAACCGCCTCTCCACGATCACCGGACTGCACCTGTCGGCGACCGTGGTCTTCGACAGCAAGACCCCCGGCGATCTCGCAGCCCGCCTCTACGGTGACCTGGCCGCGCAGGAGTCCCTGGACGGCTCCGGGGCCGAAGCGGGCCTCCGCCAGGTCGCCGCGCCGGAGAGTGACTCGCTGGAGCGACTGTTCCTCGATGCCCTGGAGAACGGCAAGATCCCGGAGGCACAGCGCATGCTCTCCGCCCTGAGCGCGCTCCGTCCCAGCTTCGAGAACACCGCCGAGCTGGAGGATCTGCCGCTGCCGGCCACCCTCGCCGAGGGCCCCGGCCGGCCGCGGCTGATCTGCGTCAGCACGCCCACCGCCAACGGCGGCGTACATGAATACGTCAGACTGGCCGCGCCGTTCCGGGGTGAGCGGCACGTCAGCGCGCTGCCGCTGGTCGGCTTCGCCACGGGGGAGCGGCTGCCGGGCACTGCCGAGACCGCGGTGCGGGCCGTCGCGGAGAGCGCGCTGCGGGCGAGCGACGGTGAGCCGTTCGTACTGGTCGGGCACTCCTCCGCGGGAGCCTTCGCGTACCTGGCCGCGGCTCTGCTGGAGAACACCTGGGGCATCAGGCCGGAGGCCGTGGTGCTGCTGGACACCATCAGCATCCGGCACCAGAAGAGCGATGGTCTCGACTACCGGGGACTGATGCGACGCCACTTCATGGTCGACGAGGTCTCCCCGGTGCGGATGACCAACTCCAGGCTGTCCGCCATGGCGCGCTGGCTGGGCATGCTGAGCCAACTCGAACTGCGGCACACCACCGCCCCCGTGCTGCTCGTCCGCGCCGGCAAGGAGACGTTGGGCATCGAGACCGACACTTCCCTCGGTGCCGAACGGCACGGCGGTCGGCCGACCGCCGTCCACAGCGTGGACGCGGACCACTTCTCCATGGTGCGCGACGACGCGCCGGAGACCGCGCGGATCGTCAAGGAATGGCTGGACTCCCTCGGCAACGCGTAACGACGGCACACGGGCAACCGGGTGACAACGACACCGGAGTACAAGCCAGGCGGGCGGTCCTCGGACCGCCCGCCTGGGCGTTCCCCGGTTGAGCCCAGGGAGCCGTGAGCCGCCGGGGAGGCCGTACGCATCAGCGGAACGACGCAGTCGGCCTTGTAGGTTGGCGCGTGGGAACAGGCCGGTTATGGCGCGCGGCGGTCCGTACGGTGAAAAGGCAAGCGCCTCCGCCAATGACTGGGCGGAGGCGCCGAGTTGCCCGGTCCGCTGCCCCGGACCGTTGTGTGGGAATCTCCCTTCGCGCTCCGCCGCGCTGGTGTGCCGGCGACGGGAAGCGGCCAGGGCGGGTGAGGCCGGTGGCCCCTACGCCAGGGCCGGGTGCGCGAGAACCATGCCGGCGGCGGTCTCGCGCCCGCCGGCCGAGCGCATCAGGGCGGCCCGCCGCTGCGCCTTCTCGTGGAAGGAGGGGGTGCTGAGGACCCTCGTGAGCTTGTCGACGACATCGTTGACGTCGATGGTCTGCGGCTGGTCGAGGGTGAGGCTGATGCCGAAGTCCCGGCCGCGGACGGCCTGGTCGTAGCAGTCCACCCAGAGCGGTCGCACCACGAGCGGTTTGCCGAAGTACATGCCCTCGTTGAAGCCGTTGCCGCCGCCGTGGGTGAAGAACACCTTCACGTTCGGGTGGGCGAGTACGTCCATCTGCGAAGGCACCCAGCTCTCGACACGGAGGTTGCCCGGCAGCGATTCCCTGGGCGGCAGCAGGTGCTGCTGTTCCGAGGGCAGCTTCCACAGCATCTGGTGCCGGCCTCCCAGACGACGGGCCACCTCCACCATGGAGTTGACCTCGTCCCGCGTCAGCCGGGTGATCGTCCCGAGCCCCACGTAGACCACGGAGGACTGGGCGTCCAGCCACTGCGAGAGGTCCTTGTCGTCCGGCGCTTCGGGGAGCGGCGGCACCATGGCACCCACCAGCAGCATCTTCTCGGGGATGGCGAAGGGGTAGTCCAGCTCGGCGATGGAGTTGCACAGCACCAGGTCGGCGTGCTCGATCCTGGCCATGGTGCTGGGCGCCGGCAGCCCGGCCTCCTTGCGCCGCCGGGCGTCCTCCTTGAGGACCTTGCTCATCTCGGGGTTGAGGAACATCGCCAGGGTCCGCCACTTGAACAGCTCGTTGCTGACGCGCTGGGTGAGCGTCATCCGCCGCGAGAGCCCCGTGTGCGGGACGGGGAAGCCCCGCGGGGTGTAGCTCTTGGTGAAGGGCGTGTGCGCGGTCAGCACATTGCTCGGCAGGAACGGAACGCTCAGCACGTACGGGATCTTTCGGGCGATGGCCACGTCGACGGCGAAGCTGCTGATGCAGTCGATGACCATGAGCGCCGGCTGGACCTCGTCGACGACGGCCTGGAGTCGGCGGGACTTCTCCCTCTGGAGCTCGGGCCGGTAGGTGTGCCGCACGACCGCGCGGTGCGCCCTGAACCGCGAGGACTGGGTGACCTCACGGTAGATGTCGTCGGTCCAAGTCACGGCCGACATCTCGGAGTCGACACCGCCCAGGGAGGCGAACTCCACCGGGGAGCCCTCCGCGATCCCTTTCACATCGTTGCGGCGCGGCTCGTCGGTGGCGAACCAGAGGTCCGCCACGCCTTGGCGGGAGAGTTCACCCGCCAGTACGAGCAGCGGATTGAGCAGACCGCTCTCCGGAAGGCTGACGAAGAGGATCGGCCGTCGGGCGGATTCCATGAATTCCCTTTCACCGGTGGCAGGCTGGACTCGGCGAGCACGCCTGGGTGCGGGGCGATTGACCGCACCGTGCCTTTGATCTCACGCCGGGTGCCGGGAAATCCTTAGACTCGGCCACCGCGCCGAGGGAGCCTGGCCACGGCGGCGCGCGGCCGGGTCGAGCGCCTTCGCGCCGGCCTGGCCGCGGCGCACGCGCGCTCCGGCCAGGCCGGGTTGTGGCGCGGCAGGCGGTGCTACCGGGACGGTCCCTACCAGGTGATCCGAAGCTCGGCGAAGCCGCCGGACAGCTGGCCCTCCTTCAGGCGCAGCTCCTCCACCGGGTGTTCCAGACGCAGTTCCGGCAGCCGCGTGAACAGCTTGGTGAACATCGTCTTGAGCTCCAGGCGCGCGAGGGGGGCGCCGATGCAGTGCCAGATGCCGTGGCCGAACGACAGATGCGGGTTGGGTGCCCGGTCGACGTCGAACTCCTCCGGCCCCGTGAACGCTCGCTCGTCGAAGTTGGGCAGGCCGAGGTCGAACAGGACCAGATCCCCGGCCCGGATCGTCACCCCGCCGAACTCCATGTCCTCGCTGGCGTAGCGCGGAGGCAGCACCGACCCACCGGCCCGCGCCGACCGCAGCACCTCCTCAACGGCGCGCGCCATCACCTCGGGGTCGGCCAGCGCCGCCGCGCGCTGGTCGGGGTGGGCGGCCAACAGCGCCACGCCGTTGTCCAGGATGCTCGCGACGCTGTCCAGCCCGGCGAACAGCAGCCCCGACGCCAGGTGCGTCACGCGGTCCTCGGACAACTCGCCGCCGTTCAGCCGGGAGATGATGTCGGGGCCGGGCTCGGCCCGCTTCAACTCGACCAGCCGTGCCACGAACGCGGACAGGTCGCGCTGTGCCCTTAGGGCTCCGTCACGGTCGTCCAGCCGGGCGATGCCGGACAGCAGAGTGGTCAACTCCGCCCGGCGTTGCGGCGGTACGCCGATGACCTCGCAGAGCACGGCGAGCGCGAACGGGTAGGAGAGCTCGCCGTGCAGGTCGCCCGGAGGCCCCTGGGCGATGAACGCGTCCAGCAGGGCCTCCGCGGCCTCCTCCACCTTCGGCTGCATCTCCCTCACGCGCCGGGCCGAGAACAACGGTGTGAGCAGGCGACGGGTCTCGGCGTGCTGCCGACGCCCGGTCTCGGCATCGGCGTCGCTGATCAGCAGGTTCAGGAACGGACTGCGTACGTACTGCGCAGCGGAGTCCGGGTCGGGGTGCGTGCGCCCGATGCGCTCGTCGTGCAGCAGCAGCTTGAGTTCGGCGTGGCGGGTCACCAGCCACGCCTCGTCCCCGGCGGGCGTGCGCACCCGGTGGATCGGCCCCTGGTCCTGCAACCTCTGCAGGAGCGGGCTCAGCTGAAGCATCTTGGGCGGTTCGAGGTCGAGGCAGGGCAGGTCTTGGGAGGCAGTGGACATGGGGAGACCCCTTACATGTGCTTCGTGACGTGACGCGTGCGGCGTGACGTTAGCGATCCGGGGACCGGAAAAACCCTACAAACGGCTCGGCGGGCAGGAGCACGGAGCACGTCGTGAGCATCCCTCCGCTCGCAGAGCGGGCGTCATCTAGGGAAACCCGCAGTCGACCTTGACGAAGATGGCAGGGAAACGGTCGGACGTGCGTGTCGGCGCTCTGTGCCCCAAGTCCGGCATTCCCCCGAGCGATTGGCGTCCTGAATGTCGAACGAGGAGAAGCTGCGCGAGTACCTCAAGCGCGCGATCGCAGACCTTCACGAGACTCGTCAGCAGTTGGACGAGACGGAGGCGAAGCAGCGGGAGCCCATCGCGATCGTCTCGATGGCCTGCCGTCTCCCCGGCGGCGTCCGCTCGCCGGAAGAGCTGTGGGAACTGCTGAGCGGCGGCGTCGACGCGATCTCCTCCTTCCCCCGCAACCGCGGCTGGGACCTGGAGTCGCTCTACCACCCCGACCCGGCCCACCAGGGCACCGCCTACGCGCGCGAGGGCGGATTCCTGCACGACGGGGGCGAGTTCGACCCCGGCTTCTTCGGGATCTCCCCGCGCGAGGCGCTCGCCATGGACCCCCAGCAGCGGCTGCTGCTGGAGACCGCATGGGAAGCCGTCGAACGCGCCGGCATCGACCCGGAATCCCTCGCCGGCAGCCGCACCGGCGTCTTCGTCGGCACCGGCCACGGCGGGTACGACGCCGAGGGGCACAAACGCGCCGACGAGGTCGGCGGACACCTGCTGACCGGCAACCACATCAGCATCGCCTCCGGCCGGATCTCCTACGTCCTGGGTCTGGAAGGCCCCGCACTGACCGTGGACACGGCCTGCTCCTCGTCGCTGGTCGCCCTGCACCTGGCCGCGCACGCGCTGCGGCGCGGCGAGTGCACCATGGCCCTGGTCGGCGGCGCGACCGTGATGTCCACGCCGCAGATGTTCGTCGAGTTTTCCCGGCAGCGCGGCCTGGCCCCCGACGGCCGCTGCAAGCCGTTCGCGGCCGCCGCCGACGGCACCGGCTGGAGCGAGGGCGTCGGGCTGCTGCTCGTCGAGCGGCTCAGCGACGCCGTGCGCAACGGCCACCCCGTACTCGCCGTGCTGCGGGGCTCCGCCGTCAACCAGGACGGCGCGTCCAACGGCCTGACCGCCCCCAACGGCCCTTCGCAGCAACGCGTCATCCGCCAGGCACTGGCCGGCGCGGGCCTGGTCGCCGCGGACATCGACGCGGTGGAGGCCCACGGCACCGGCACCGCCCTCGGCGACCCCGTCGAGGCACACGCCCTCCTGGCCACGTACGGGCAGCAGCGCCCCGTGGACCACCCCGTCCTCATCGGCGCCATGAAGTCCAACATCGGGCACACCCAGGCCGCCGCCGGTATCGCGGGCGTGATGAAGATGGTCCTGGCGATGCGGCACGGGCAACTGCCCAAGACCCTGCACCTGGACGCACCCACCGGGCACGTCGACTGGAGCGAGGGCAACGCCAGGCTTCTCGCGGAGCCCGAACCCTGGCCGGGCACCGGCCGGCCCCGCCGCGCCGCGGTCTCCTCCTTCGGCATCAGCGGCACCAACGCCCACGCCATCCTCGAAGAGGCACCCGCCCCCGAGGCCGAACCGGCCCCCGAGCCGGCCGCCCGGTCCGGCGCGCTGCCCTGGATCCTGTCCGCCCGCACCGAAGGAGCCCTGCGCGCCCAGGCCGAACGCCTCGGCCACCACATACGGGACCGGGCCGACCTCGAACCGGCCGCCGTCGCCCACGCCCTCGTGGACACCCGGACCCTCATGGACCACCGCGCCGTAGTCGTCGCCGACGACCGGGCGGCCTTCCTACGCGGCCTGGACGCCCTGGCCGCGGGCCGCGACACCGCCGGCCTGGTCAGCGGTCTCGCCACCAAGACCACCACCGCGTTCCTCTTCGCCGGGCAGGGCTCCCAGCGCCCGGGCACGGGACGCGAACTGCACGCAGCGCACCCCGCGTTCGCCACCGCCTTCGACGCGGTGTGCGCCGAGATCGACCCGCACCTCGACCGGCCGCTGCGCGACGTCGTCTTCGCCGAGGAAGGCAGCGCCGAGGCCGCCCTGCTCGACCGGACCGCCTACACCCAGGCCGCCCTGTTCGCCCTGGAGACCGCCCTGTTCCGGCTCGCCGAATCCTGGGGCGTGGTGCCCCGGTTCGTCGCCGGACACTCCATCGGCGAGATCACCGCCGCCCACGTCAGCGGCGTCCTCACCCTCCAGGACGCCGCCCGGCTGGTCGCCGCGCGCGGCACCCTCATGCAGGCGCTGCCCGAAGGCGGGGCCATGGTCGCGATCCAGGCCACCGAGGAGGAGATCCGCGAACGACTCGCGGGCCACGAGGACCACGTCGCCCTCGCGGCCGCCAACGGGCCCGACTCCACCGTCATTTCCGGCGACCAACAGGCCGTCACCGAGATCGCGGCCCACTGGGAGGCGCAGGGCCGCCACACCAAGCGCCTCCGGGTCAGCCACGCCTTCCACTCCCCGCACATGGACGGCATGCTGGAGGACTTCCGGCGCGTCGCCCGCGGCCTGACCTTCCACGCCCCCCGTATCCCCGTGGTGTCCACGGTGACCGGTGCCCTGGCCACCGAAGCGGAACTGCGTTCGCCCGACTACTGGGTCAGGCAGGTCCGCGAAACGGTCCGCTTCTGCGCCGCCGTGCGCACCCTCGAAGCCGAGGGCGTCACCGCCTTCGTCGAGATCGGCCCCGGTGGCGTCCTCACCCCCATGGTGCAGGACTGCCTGACCACCCTCGACGGGCCCGTACCCCCTGGCTCCCCTGCTCTCGTATCCCTCCTGCGCACCGGCCGCCCCGAAGTCCCCACCCTCACCGAGGGCATCGCCACCGCCTTCGTGCACGGCGTCCCCGTCGACTGGTCCGCCTGCCTGGACACACCCGACGCCCCCCGCGTGGAACTGCCCACCTACGCCTTCCAACGCCAGTGGTACTGGCTGGACCCCGCCGACCACGACGCGGCCCAGGCGGCCGCCGCGGAGGCGGGCGAGGCCGGGTTCTGGGCAGCCGTCGAACGCGAGGACCTCCAGGAACTGTCGGCCGTCCTGGCCATCGACGGCAGCGAAGCGGACTCCCTCGGCAGCCTCCTGCCCACCCTCTCCTCGTGGCGCAGGCAGCGCCGGACCCAGGCCGCCGCGGACCGCCTCGGCTACCGCACCCACTGGACCCCGCGCACCACCTCCGACGGCCCCGCCGCCACCGGACACTGGCTCGTCGCCCTGCCCGACGGCGCCGCCGACGACCCGTGGACCATCCGCCTGCTCGACGCCCTGCGCGACCACGGCCTGCACACCGACGTCCGCGTACTCCCCGGCACCGACGACCCCGGCGACGCCCTCGCCCGGCCCGACACCCCCGTCGACGGCGTGCTCTGCCTGCTGGCCCTCGACGAGCGCCCCCACCCGCGGCTGCCCTCCGTACCGCGCGGCCTGGCCGCCACCACCGCGCTGCTGCGCGCCCTGGAGGCCGCGGACATCCAGGCACCGCTGTGGAGCGTGACCCGTCGCGCCGTCGCCGTCGACCGGCACGACGCGCTCAACAGCCCTGCCCAAGCGCAGACATGGGGCCTGGGCCGGGTGGCCGCGCTGGAGTTCCCGCAGACCTGGGGCGGACTCGTCGACCTCCCCGAGGACCTGGACGGGCGGGCCGTCGCCGCGCTGCTGAGCGCCCTCGCCTCGGACGAGGACCAGGTCGCGATCCGCCCGTCCGGAACCTTCGCCCGCCGCCTGGAACGGACCGCACCCGGCGGCGAGGCCGAAACCCCATGGAGCACACACGGCACCGTGCTGGTCACCGGCGGCACCGGTGCCCTCGGCACCCACCTCGCCCACTGGCTGGCCGACGCCGGAGCCGAACACCTCGTGCTCACCAGCCGCCGCGGCCCGCAGGCCCCCGGCGCACCCGAACTCGCGGCCGCACTCACCGACCGCGGCGTGAAGGTGACCCTCGCCGCCTGCGACGCCGCCGACCGCGACGCGCTGGCCGCCGTCCTCGCGGACATCCCGCCGCACCTGCCGTTGACCGGCGTCGTGCACGCCGCCGGCGTGCTGGACGACGGCGTGCTGGACGCACTCACCCCCGAGCGCTTCGAGACCGTACTGCGCCCCAAGGCGACCGCCGCGCGGAACCTGCACGAACTCACCCAGGACCTCGACCTGGACCACTTCGTGCTGTTCTCCTCGATCGTCGGCGTCCTGGGCAACGCCGGTCAGGGCAACTACGCCGCCGCAAACGCCTACTTGGACGCCCTCGCCGAGCAGCGCCACCGGCAGGGCCTCCCGGCCACCTCCGTGTCCTGGGGCCCCTGGGCGGGCGACGGCATGGCCGTCGACAGCGATGCCGCCGACCGGATGAGCCGCGACGGACTGCTGCCCATGGCCGCGGCCCCCGCGCTCGCCGCGCTGCGCCAGGCACTCACCCAGGGCATGACGCACGTGACCGTGGCCGACATCGACTGGAGCGCCTACGCCCCCGCGCTGACCGCCGTCCGCCCCAGCCCCCTCATCGGCGACCTTCCCGAGGCCCGCCGCGCGATCCGCCCCGCGGACGGCCCGCGCCGCGAAGGCTCCCCCCTGCGCGACCGGATCGGCGCACTGCCGCCCGCCGAACAGGAACAGGCGTTCCTGACCATGGTCAGGGAAGAGGCCGCGAAGGCCCTCGGCCACCCCTCGCCGGACACCGTCGACGCCCAACGCGCCTTCCGCGAGCAGGGATTCGACTCGCTGATGGCGGTCGACCTGCGCAACCGGCTCTCCGCCGCGACGGGCCTGCGGCTGCCCGCCACCCTGCTCTTCGACCACCCCAGCGCCGTCGCGGTCGCCGCATACCTGCGCACCGAGGTCCTGGGCACGGCGGGCCCCGCCACGGTCGTGCAGGCGTCGGCCGCCGCCCTCGACGAGCCGGTGGCGATCGTCGGCATGGCCTGCCACTTCCCCGGCGGCGTGGACTCGTCCGAGGCCCTGTGGCGGCTGCTCGCCGAGGGCGGCGACGCCATCACCGCCATGCCCACCGACCGCGGCTGGGACCTGGACCGGCTCTACCACCCCGACCCCGACCACCAGGGCACCAGTTACGCCCGCGACGGCGGCTTCCTGTCCGACGTGGCCGGCTTCGACGCCGACTTCTTCGGCATCTCGCCGCGCGAGGCCCTCGCCATGGACCCCCAGCAGCGACTGCTCCTGGAGACCACCTGGGAGGTGCTCGAACAGGCCGGCATCGACCCGGAGTCCCTCCGGGGCAGCAGCACCGGCGTCTTCGCGGGCACCAACACCCAGGACTACGGGGCGGTCCTGGACACCGCACAGGACGAGGCGGGCGGGCACCGGCTCACCGGCAACGCCATGAGCGTCGTCTCCGGCCGGGTCTCCTACACCTTCGGCTTCGAAGGACCCGCCGTCACGGTGGACACCGCGTGCTCTTCCTCGCTGGTGGCCCTGCACATGGCGGCGCAGGCGCTGCGGGCGGGCGAGTGCTCGCTGGCGGTCGCCGGCGGCGTGACAGTGATGTCCACCCCGTCCTTCTTCGTGGAGTTCGCCCGGCAACGCGGCCTGGCGCCCGATGGCCGCTGCAAGCCGTTCGCGGCCGCCGCCGACGGCACCGGCTGGAGCGAGGGCGTCGGCCTGCTGCTGGTGGAGCGGCTCAGCGACGCCGTGCGCAACGGCCACCAGGTGCTCGCCGTCGTACGCGGCTCGGCCGTCAACCAGGACGGCGCGTCCAACGGCCTGAGCGCACCCAGCGGTCCGTCCCAGCAGCGGGTGATCCGCCAGGCACTGGCCAACGCCCGACTGACCGCCGCCGACGTGGACGCCGTGGAGGCGCACGGCACCGGCACCACGCTCGGTGACCCGATCGAGGCCCAGGCGCTGCTGGCCACCTATGGTCAGGAGCGTCCGGTGGAGCGGCCGTTGCTGCTGGGCGCGGTGAAGTCCAACCTCGGGCACACCCAGGCCGCCGCCGGTGTGGCGGGCGTGATCAAGATGGTGCTGGCGATGCGGTACGGAGTGCTGCCGCGCACCCTGCACGTCGACGAGCCCACCGGCCACGTCGACTGGACCGCGGGCGCGGTCGAACTGCTCACCGAGAACACCGACTGGCCCGAGACCGACCGTCCCCGCCGCGCCGCCGTCTCCGCGTTCGGCATCAGCGGAACCAACGCGCACGTGGTCCTGGAAATGCCCCCGGCCCCCCGACCCGAGCTGCCCACCACCGCCCCCGAAGGGACGGTACCGCTGCTGCTCTCCGCCAAGAGCGAGAGCGCCCTGCGTGCCCAGGCGGCCCGGCTGCGCTCCCACCTCGACCGCGAACCCACGCCCCGGCTCACCGACGCCGCCCACACGCTGACGACCCACCGCACGGCCTTCGCCCACCGCGCGGCCGTCCGCGCCGACGACCACGGCGACGCGCTGCGCGCCCTGACCGCACTGGCCACGGGCGAGGCCGACCCCGCAGTGGACACCGGCACCGCCCACACCGGCCGGGACGCCTTCCTCTTCTCCGGCCAGGGTTCGCAACGCCTCGGCATGGGACGGGAGTTGTATGACCGCTATCCGGTGTTCGCCGAGGCGTTCGACGCGGTGTGCGCCGCACTGGACGAGCACCTGGACCGGCCCCTGCGCGAGGTCGTCTGGGGCACGGACGCGGAGCTGCTGAACCAGACCGCCTACGCCCAGGCGTCCCTGTTCGCCATCGAGGTTGCGCTGTACCGCCTGGCGGAGTCGTGGGGCGTGCGCACCGACTTCGTGGCCGGGCACTCCGTCGGGGAGATCGCCGCCGCTCACGTCGCCGGGGTGTTCTCGCTCACTGATGCCTGTGTGTTGGTGGCGGCGCGGGGTCGGTTGATGCAGGCGTTGCCGGTCGGTGGTGCGATGGTGGCGGTGCGGGCGACGGAGGAGGAGGTGCGTGCGCGGCTGGTCGGCGGTGTGGCGATCGCTGCGGTCAACGGTCCGTCGTCGGTTGTCGTCTCCGGTGTGGAGGAGGCGGTGCTTGCCGTTGCCGCGTATTTCGAGGGTGAGGGTCGCAAGACCAGTCGGCTGCGGGTCTCGCAGGCCTTCCACTCCCCGCTGATGGAACCGATGCTTGCCGACTTCCGCGCCGTCGCCGCGGAACTGTCCTACGGCGAGCCGCAGTTGGCCGTCGTCTCGAACGTCACCGGCGAACTCGCCACCCCAGAGCAACTGCGCACACCCGAATACTGGGTGACCCACGTCCGCGAGGCCGTGCGGTTCGCCGACGGGATCGGCGCCCTCTCCGCCCAGGGCGTGACGCGGTTCCTCGAACTCGGCCCGGACGGAACGCTCGCGGCCATGGCCCGCGAGTCGCTCCCCGACAGCGGTGATGCCGCCGACCGGGAGGCGCCCGACGAGACCGTCCTCGTCCCCGCCCTGCGCCGGGATCGCCCCGAGGCGGCAACACTCCTCGCGGCCCTCACCCGACTGCACGTGCACGGCGCCGCGATCGACTGGGCCGCATACCTCGTCGGCCGGGACGCGCACACCGTCGACCTGCCGACGTACGCCTTCCAGCACCAGCGGTTCTGGCCGACCCCCGACCACACCCGGACCGGGGACATCGGTGCCGTCGGCCTCGAAGCTGCCGGACACCCGCTGCTGAGCGCCGCCGTGGAACTGCCCGACGGCGACGGCGTGCTGTTCACCACGCGGCTGTCGCTCGCCTCCCACCCGTGGCTGGCCGGGCACGTCGTGATGGGCTCGGTCCTGCTGCCGGGCACGGCGTTCGCCGAACTCGCGATCCGCGCCGCCGACGAGGTGGGCTGCGACCGCATCGACGAACTGACTCTGGCCGCCCCGCTCGTCCTGCCCGAACGAGGCGGCGTGCACCTCCAACTGCACGTGGGACCGGCCGACGAGGCCGGCCGCCGCACCTTCAGTGCGCGCTCCAGGACGGACGGCGACGGCGACCGCCCATGGACGCAGCACGCCACCGGCGTACTCGCCACCGGCCCGCAACCGGCCCCGGAGGACGTCGACTTCACCTCGGCGTCCTGGCCACCCGCCGACGCCGAACCCGTCGACCTGACCGACTTCTACCCCCGCCTGGCCGACCGCGGATTCGACTACGGCCCGCACTTCCAGGGCCTGCAGACCGCATGGCGCCGAGGCGACGTGGTCTTCGCCGAAGTCGCCCTGCCCGCCGTGGCCGAAGACGACGCGCCCGCCTACGGCCTGCACCCGGCGCTGCTCGACGCGGCCCTGCACGTCGTCACCTTCAACGGAATCGACCAACAGGTCGTGCCGTTCTCCTGGGAGGGCGTCTCGCTGCACGCCTCCGGCGCCGCGACGGTCCGCGTCCGGGTTACCCGGCACGGCAACGACACGGTGTCCGTCGACGTCGCCGACACCGCGGGCGAACCCGTAGCCACCATCGGCGCCCTCGTCCTGCGGACGGTCTCCGCCGACCAGTGGCACAGCGACCCCGACCCGGTCGCCCGCGACGCGCTGTTCCGCCTCCAGTGGAACCCCGTACACCTGCCCCAGGCCGGCGCGGAGACCGTCGCCGCGATCGGCTTCCCCACGGGCCCGACCGCCCAGTGGCCGGCGGACGTGGTCGAGCACCACACGGACTTGGACGCCCTGGCCGCATCCGCCCGTACGCCCGGTGCGGTGCTGATGCCGGTGCCTGCCGGCACTGCCGAGTCCGTCGGCACGGTGGAGTCCGTTCACGCGGCTACGGCGTGGGCGTTGGAGGTGATTCAGTCGTGGCTGGTCGATGACCGGTTTGCTGCGTCGCGTCTGGTGTTCGTGACGCATGGTGCGGTGTCCGGTGTGGATCTTGCGGGTGCTGCGGTGTGGGGTCTGGTGCGGTCGGCCCAGTCGGAGCATCCGGGTCGTTTCGGTCTGGTGGATCTGGACGGTGAGGCCGAAATGGGGCTTCTGCCTCGGGCGTTGGCGTCGGATGAGCCGCAGCTGGCGCTGCGTGGTGGTGAGGTGCTGGTGCCGCGGTTGGTGCGTGCCGAGGTGCGGGGGGCTCATGTTTGGGATGTGTCGGGCACGGTTTTGATCACGGGTGGTACGGGTGGTCTGGGGCGTGTGGTGGCTCGGCATGTGGTGGCTGAGCATGGGGTGCGGAGTCTGTTGCTGGTGAGCCGTCGTGGTCCGGCCGCGGAGGGGGCTGAGGAGCTGGTCGCCGAGCTTCGGGACTGCGGTGCCGAGGTAGTGGTGGAGGCGTGCGATGTCACGGATGCGGTGGCTGTGGCGGACTTGATCGGTCGTCATGCTGTGTCGGCTGTGGTGCATACGGCGGGTGTGTTGGATGACGGTGTGGTGGAGTCGTTGACGCCGGGGCGGTTGGCTGCGGTGTTGCGTCCGAAGGTGGATGCGGCCTGGAATCTCCACGAGGCGACCAAGGGCATAGAGCTTGACGCGTTTGTGGTGTTCTCGTCGGTGGCGGGCACGATCGGTAGTCCCGGTCAGGCCAACTATGCTGCGGGCAACGCCTTCTTGGACGGATTGGCGCGTCACCGTCGTGCGGTGGGGCTTGCGGCGACGTCGTTGGCGTGGGGCCCGTGGTCCCAGGACAGCGGTATGACCGGTACGCTCACCGATGCCGACCTGCAGCGCATGGCCCGTCAGGGCATGCCACCGCTGTCTGCCGAGCAGGGCGTGGCACTCTTCGACGCCGCACTGGCGGCCGAAGGTGCCGAACTACTCCCCGTGCGCTTCGACTTGGCGGGACTGCGCGAGCAGGGAGAGGTGCCCCCCTTGCTGCGCGGTCTGATCCGGACCCGCGCCCGGCGCTCGGCGGTGGCCGACTCGGCCGCGGCCGCCGGCCTGCTGGGGCGTCTGTCCGGACTCGGCACGGCGGAACGGCGTGAGGCACTGCTGGACTTGGTGCGCGCCCAGATCGCCGTGGTCCTGGGTCACGCGAGCCCGGAGACCGTCGATCCGGACCGGGCCTTCCAGGACCTCGGTTTCGACTCGCTGACCGCGGTCGAACTCCGCAACCGGCTCAACACGGCGAGCGGCATGCGCCTTTCGGCCACCGCGGTCTTCGACTACCCCACGGCCGGCACGCTCGTCGACTTCCTGCTGGCCGAGTTGTTCGGCGCGCAGGGGGAGGCCGAGGCGTCGGTGAGGGTGCCGTCGCTGGTGGCGGCGGCCGACGACCCGGTGGTGATCGTCGGCATGAGCTGCCGCTACCCGGGCGGCGTCGCCTCTCCCGAGGACCTCTGGCGGTTGGTGTCCGAGGGCGTGGACGCGGTGTCCGACTTCCCCACCGACCGCGGTTGGGACGTGGAAAGTCTCTACAACCCGGACCCTGAGGCGCTTGGCACCTCGTACTCCCGCTCCGGAGGATTCCTCCACGAGGCACCGGAGTTCGACCCGGAGTTCTTCGGGATGAGCCCGCGGGAGGCGCTGGCGACGGACTCGCAGCAGCGGCTGCTGCTGGAGACGACCTGGGAGGCCATCGAGCGGACGGGCATCGACCCGACGTCGCTACGCGGCAGCCGGACGGGTGTCTTCGCAGGCGTGATGTACACCGATTACGAAGACCTCCTCGTAGGCGACCAGTTCGAGGGATTCCGCAGCAACGGCAGCGCGGCCAGTATCGCCTCCGGCCGGGTGTCGTACACCTTCGGTTTCGAGGGTCCGGCGGTCACGGTGGATACGGCGTGCTCGTCGTCGTTGGTGGCGTTGCATCTGGCGGCGCAGGCGTTGCGGGCGGGTGAGTGCTCGCTGGCGCTCGCCGGCGGCGTGACGGTGATGTCCACCCCGACGACGTTTGTGGAGTTCTCGCGGCAGCGCGGACTGGCCGCCGATGGGCGTTGCAAGGCGTTCGCGGATGCGGCCGACGGTGTCGGTTGGGGCGAGGGCGCGGGCATGCTCGTGCTGGAGCGTCTGTCGGATGCGCGTCGTCTGGGGCACCGGGTGTTGGCGGTGGTGCGTGGTTCCGCGGTGAATCAGGATGGTGCGTCGAATGGTCTGACGGCGCCGAACGGTCCGTCGCAGCAGCGGGTGATCCGCCAGGCACTGGCCAATGCCCGACTGACCGCCGCCGACGTGGACGCCGTGGAGGCGCACGGCACCGGCACCACGCTCGGTGACCCGATCGAGGCCCAGGCGCTGCTGGCCACCTACGGCCGGGAGCGTCCTGCGGATCGGCCGTTGCTGTTGGGTTCGGTCAAGTCGAACATCGGCCATGCGCAGGCGGCGTCGGGTGTCGCGGGGATCATCAAGATGGTGTTGGCGATGGGGCACGGTGTGCTGCCGCGGACGCTGCACGTTGATGCTCCGTCCAGGCATGTGGACTGGAGTGCGGGCTCGGTGGAGTTGTTGACCTCTGCGACCGAGTGGCCACAGGGGGAGGGACCGCGCCGCGCGGGCGTCTCCTCGTTCGGCGTCAGTGGCACGAACGCGCACGTGATCCTGGAGCAGCCCGAGCCGGTCGCGGACGACGCCATACCGGAGGAGGCCGAGGACGAGCCCGGCGCGTCGGCGTGGGTGCTCTCCGGCAGAAGCGAGGCCGCGCTGCGCTGCCAGGCGGCACGCCTGCTTTCCCTGGTCGCCGGCCGCGAAACGCTGTCCGCGCGGCACATCGGCCACTCTCTGGTGACGGGACGGTCCAGCTTCCAAAACCGTGCGGTGGTGTGGGGCCAGGACCGCGAAGCGCTGGTGCGCGCCCTGTCCGCGCTCGCGGTGGGTGAGTCCGACGCCGGCCTGGCGGAGGGCCCGTCGGGCACAGGGAAGACCGCCTTCCTCTTCTCCGGGCAGAGTTCGCAACGTCTGGGTATGGGGCGGGAGTTGTATGACCGCTATCGGGTGTTCGCGGAGGCGTTCGACGCGGTGTGCGCCGCACTGGACGAGCACCTGGACCGGCCCCTGCGCGAGGTCGTCTGGGGTACGGACGCGGAGCTGCTGAACCAGACCGCCTACGCCCAGGCGTCCCTGTTCGCCATCGAGGTTGCGCTGTACCGCCTGGCGGAGTCGTGGGGCGTGCGCACCGACTTCGTGGCCGGGCACTCCGTCGGGGAGATCGCCGCCGCTCACGTCGCCGGGGTGTTCTCGCTCACTGATGCCTGTGTGTTGGTGGCGGCGCGGGGTCGGTTGATGCAGGCGTTGCCGGTCGGTGGTGCGATGGTGGCGGTGCGGGCGACGGAGGAGGAGGTGCGTGCGCGGCTGGTCGGCGGTGTGGCGATCGCTGCGGTCAACGGTCCGTCGTCGGTTGTCGTCTCCGGTGTGGAGGAGGCGGTGCTTGCCGTTGCCGCGTATTTCGAGGGTGAGGGTCGCAAGACCAGTCGGCTGCGGGTCTCGCACGCCTTCCACTCCCCGCTGATGGAACCGATGCTGGAGGAGTTCCGTGCCGTGGTGGCCCGACTGTCCTTCGGCACCCCGACGATCCCGGTCGTTTCCAACCTGACGGGCCGACTCGCCGAGCCCGAACAGCTCGCGCAGGCCGACTACTGGGTCCGGCACGTCCGCGAAGCGGTGCGCTTCGCGGACGGAATACGGGCCCTGCGGACGGAAGGCGTGACACGCTTCCTCGAACTCGGCCCGGACGGTGCGCTCTCGGCGATGGCCCGGGAGTCGGCACCGGACGACGCCGTGCTCGCTCCCGTACTGCGCAAGGACCGGCCCGAGGAGACGGCACTGCTGGGCGCCCTGGCACAGCTGTACGTCCGGGGCGCGAGCGTGGACTGGGCAGCCCTGTTCACCGGTGTGGGTGCGCGGTGGGTGGATTTGCCGACGTATGCGTTCCAGCGTGAGCGGTTCTGGCCGTCGGGTGGGGTTGTGCGTGTGGGTGATGTGCGGTCGGTGGGTTTGGGTTCGGTTGGGCATCCGTTGTTGGGTGCGGTGGTGGAGCTGGCTGGTTCTGGTGGGTTGTTGTTCACGGGGCGGTTGTCGTTGTCGTCGCATCCGTGGTTGGCGGATCATGTGGTGTTGGGGTCGGTGTTGGTGCCGGGGACGGCGTTGGTGGAGTTGGTGTTGTGGGCGGCCGGTGAGGTCGGGTGTGGTGTGGTGGAGGAGTTGACGCTTGCGGCGCCGTTGGTGTTGCCGGTGTCGGGTGGTGGTGTGCAGGTGCAGGTGTGGGTGGGGGAGTTGGAGGGGGGTGGTCGCCGGTCGGTGTCGGTGCATGCGCGTGTGGGTGAGGGTCCGTGGACGTTGCATGCCAGTGGTGCGGTGGCTTTGGGGGCGGAGGTGGTTTCTTTTGATGCTGCGGTGTGGCCTCCGCGGGGTGCGGAGCGGGTGGAGGTGGCGGATTGCTATGACCGTCTCGCTGATGCTGGGTTGATGTATGGGCCGGCTTTCCAGGGTTTGTTGGCGGCCTGGCGGCTTGGTGAGGAGGTGTATGCGGAGGTGGGGTTGCCTGAGGGGGTGGATGGTGCTGGTTATGGGCTGCACCCTGCGCTCTTCGATGCTGCGTTGCATGTGGCGGCGCTGGGGGGTGCGGAGGCTGGGGCTGTTCCCTTCTCGTGGGGTGGGGTTTGTCTGCATGCGTCTGGTGCTTCGCGGGTGCGTGTCCGGGTCCGCACCGCGGGTGGTGTGTTGTCGGTCGCGATCGCGGATTCGGCCGGTGTGCCGGTGGCGTCGGTGGAGTCGCTGGTGGTGCGTCCGCTCTCGGCCGGGCAGTTGCAGGCCGCTGAACGGGACACCCTCTTCACGGTCGACTGGGTCCCCGTACCGCTCACGGACGACCGCGTCGAGCTCGGCACCGGCCCGGAGGGCGAGCCGTTGCGGACGTACCCGGAAGCAGCTTCCCTGACCGAGGCACCGATGCCCGGAACCTTCCTGGTCGCGGTGCCTGCCGGCACTGCCGACTCCATCGGCACGGTGGAGTCCGTTCACGCGGCTACGGCTTGGGCGTTGGAGGTGATTCAGTCGTGGCTGGTCGATGACCGGTTTGCTGCGTCGCGTCTGGTGTTCGTGACGCGTGGTGCGGTGTCCGGTGTGGATCTTGCGGGTGCTGCGGTGTGGGGTCTGGTGCGGTCGGCTCAGTCGGAGCATCCGGGTCGTTTCGGACTGGTGGACTTGGACGGTGACGCCGATGTTGCCGTGTTGGCGCAGGGGCTTGCGACCGACGAGCCCGAGCTGCTGGTGCGTGGTGGTGAGGTGCTGGCGCCGCGGCTGGCCCGTGCCGAGGTGCGGGGGGCTCATGTTTGGGATGTGTCGGGCACGGTTTTGATCACGGGTGGTACGGGTGGTCTGGGGCGTGTGGTGGCTCGGCATGTGGTGGCTGAGCATGGGGTGCGGAGTCTGCTGTTGGTGAGCCGTCGTGGTCCGGCCGCGGAGGGGGTTGGGGAGCTGGTCGCCGAGCTTCGGGACTGTGGTGCCGAGGTTGTGGTGGAGGCGTGTGATGTCACGGATGCGGTGGCTGTGGCGGACTTGATCGGTCGTCATGCTGTGTCGGCTGTGGTGCATACGGCGGGTGCGTTGGATGACGGTGTGGTGGAGTCGTTGACGCCGGGGCGGTTGGCTGCGGTGTTGCGTCCGAAGGTGGATGGGGCCTGGAATCTCCACGAGGCGACCAGGGATCAGGACTTGGACGCGTTTGTGGTGTTCTCGTCGGTGGCGGGCACGATCGGTAGTCCCGGTCAGGCCAACTATGCTGCGGGCAACGCCTTCTTGGACGGGCTGGCGCGTCACCGTCGTGGGGTGGGGTTGGCGGCGACGTCGTTGGCGTGGGGCCCGTGGTCCCAGGACAGCGGTATGACCGGTACGCTCACCGATGCCGACCTGCAGCGCATCGCCCGTCAGGGGATGCCACCGCTGTCTGCCGAGCAGGGCGTGGCACTCTTCGACGCCGCGCTCGCCACCACCGAACCCATGGCGCTCCCCGTGCGCCTGGATCTGGCGGCGCTACGCGCCCAAGGCGAGCCCCAGCCACTGCTGCGCGGCCTGATCCGGACGCGGACCCGCAGGTCCGGCGCCGTCGCGGCAACCGGCATCGTGCAGCGCCTGACCGGGCTGTCCACGGCGGAGCGCCGCGAGGCGTTGCTGGACCTCGTACGCGGCCAGATCGCGACGGTCCTGGGTCACGCGAGCCCGGAAACGGTCGCTCCGGACCGGGCCTTCCAGGACCTCGGTTTCGACTCGCTGACCGCGGTCGAACTCCGCAACCAGCTGGGCAAGGCCACCGGACTGCGGCTCCCGGCCACGACCGTGTTCGACTACCCGACCGCCGAGGCCCTGGCGGGCCACCTCCTGGACGAGCTGTTCGGCGCGGAGTCGGAGACGGAGACCGGGACGCCCCTACCGGTCTCCGCCCTCCCGTCCCTGGCGGACGACCCGGTGGTGATCGTCGGCATGAGTTGCCGCTTCCCGGGCGGTGTCGGCTCGCCCGAGGATCTGTGGCGGCTGGTGTCGGAGGGAGTGGACGCCATCTCGGACTTCCCGACCGACCGGGGCTGGGAGATCCCGGACACCGACGACCCTGAGCAGGAGGGCGCCGTCGCCACCCGCTCCGGTGGGTTCCTCTATGACGCCGCGGAGTTCGACCCGGAGTTCTTCGGGATGAGTCCCCGGGAGGCGTTGACGACGGACTCGCAGCAGCGGCTGCTGCTGGAGACGACCTGGGAGGCGCTGGAGCGCGCCGGAATGGACCCGGCCGCCCTGCGGGGCAGCCGGACGGGTGTCTTCGCCGGCGTTATGTACCACGACTACTCGACGCTGCTCTCGGGGCGCGAGTTCGAGGGCTACCAGGGCAGCGGCAGCGCGGGCAGCGTCGCCTCCGGCCGGGTGTCGTACACCTTCGGTTTCGAGGGTCCGGCGGTCACGGTGGATACGGCGTGCTCGTCGTCGTTGGTGGCGTTGCATCTGGCGGCGCAGGCGTTGCGGGCGGGTGAGTGCTCGCTGGCGCTCGCCGGCGGCGTGACGGTGATGTCGACGCCGCTGACCTTTGTGGAGTTCTCGCGGCAGCGCGGACTGGCCGCCGATGGGCGTTGCAAGGCGTTCGCGGATGCGGCCGACGGTGTCGGTTGGGGTGAGGGCGCGGGAATCCTGGTGCTGGAGCGTCTGTCGGATGCGCGTCGTCTGGGGCACCGGGTGTTGGCGGTGGTGCGTGGTTCCGCGGTGAATCAGGATGGTGCGTCGAATGGTCTGACGGCGCCGAACGGTCCGTCGCAGCAGCGGGTGATCCGGCAGGCGTTGGCCAGTGCGGGGTTGGCCGCGGCGGATGTCGACGCGGTCGAGGCGCACGGTACGGGTACGACGTTGGGTGACCCGATCGAGGCCCAGGCGCTGCTGGCCACCTATGGTCAGGAGCGTCCTGCGGATCGGCCGTTGCTGTTGGGTTCGGTCAAGTCGAACATCGGTCATGCGCAGGCGGCGTCGGGTGTCGCGGGGATCATCAAGATGGTGTTGGCGATGGGGCACGGTGTGCTGCCGCGGACGTTGCACGTTGATGCTCCGTCCAGGCATGTGGACTGGAGTGCGGGCTCGGTGGAGTTGTTGACCTCTGCGACCGAGTGGCCGCAGGGGGAGGGACCGCGCCGCGCGGGCGTCTCCTCGTTCGGGATCAGTGGCACGAACGCGCACGTGATCCTGGAGCAGCCCGAGCCGACCACGGACGCGACCGAGCCGGACGAGGCCGACGACGCGGCGGCGGGGGCCGAGGTTCCCGTGCTGCTGTCGGCCCGGAGCGAGCCGGCGTTGCGGGCCCAGGCGGCCCGACTGCTGTCCCGCCTGTCCGACGGAGAACCGGGGGCGCGGATCACCGACGTCGCCCACGCACTTGCGAGGGGCCGCTCGGCGTTCACCCACCGCGCGGTGATCCTGGCCGCGAACCGGGAGGAACTGCTGCGCTCGTTGTCCGCCCTCGCCGAGGGCCGCAGCGAGCCCGCCGTCGTGGCCCAGGACCGGACCCGCACCGGCAAGCTGGCCTTCCTCTTCTCCGGGCAGGGTTCGCAGCGCCTGGGTATGGGGCGGGAGTTGTATGACCGCTATCGGGTGTTCGCGGAGGCGTTCGACGGGGTGTGCGCCGCCTTGGACGAGCACCTGGACCGGCCTCTGCGGGACGTCGTCTGGGGTACGGACGCGGAGCTGCTGAATCAGACCGCCTACGCCCAGGCGTCCCTGTTCGCGGTCGAGGTTGCACTGTTCCGCCTGTTGGAGTCCTGGCACGTGCGCCCGGACCACCTGCTGGGGCACTCCGTCGGGGAGATCGCCGCCGCTCACGTCGCCGGGGTGTTCTCGCTCACTGATGCCTGTGTGTTGGTGGCGGCGCGGGGTCGGTTGATGCAGGCGTTGCCGGTCGGTGGTGCGATGGTGGCGGTGCGGGCGACGGAGGAGGAGGTGCGTGCGCGGCTGGTCGGCGGTGTGGCGATCGCTGCGGTCAACGGTCCGTCGTCGGTTGTCGTCTCCGGTGTGGAGGAGGCGGTGCTTGCCGTTGCCGCGTATTTCGAGGGTGAGGGTCGCAAGACCAGTCGGCTGCGGGTCTCGCACGCCTTCCACTCCCCGCTGATGGAACCGATGCTTGCCGACTTCCGCGCCGTCGCCGCGGAACTGTCCTACGGCCAGCCGCAGTTGGCCGTCGTCTCGAACGTCACCGGCGAGCCCGCCGCCGCGGAACAGCTGTGCTCCGCGGAGTACTGGGTCAGCCACGTCCGCGAGGCCGTGCGGTTCGCCGACGGCGTCGGCGTGCTGCGTGAACAGGGCGTCTCTGCGTTCCTGGAGCTCGGTCCCGACGGCTCCCTCTCCGCGCTCGCCGCGGAGTCCGCCGCGGACGAGTCGGTACTGGCACCCGTACTGCGCAAGGACCGTCCCGAGGCATCGGCCCTGCTCACGGCCGTGGCACGACTGCATGCCCACGGCGTGCCGGTCGACTGGTCCACCGTCATCGCCGGTGTGGGTGCGCGGTGGGTGGATTTGCCGACGTATGCGTTCCAGCGTGAGCGGTTCTGGCC
The DNA here is from genome assembly GCF_009834125.1 of Streptomyces sp. GS7. Taxonomy (NCBI): domain Bacteria; kingdom Bacillati; phylum Actinomycetota; class Actinomycetes; order Kitasatosporales; family Streptomycetaceae; genus Streptomyces; species Streptomyces sp. GS7. The sequence continues at coordinate 5,130,700 of NZ_CP047146.1, read as the reverse complement.
GTCGGGTGGGGTTGTGCGTGTGGGTGATGTGCGGTCGGTGGGTTTGGGTTCGGTTGGGCATCCGTTGTTGGGTGCGGTGGTGGAGCTGGCTGGTTCTGGTGGGTTGTTGTTCACGGGGCGGTTGTCGTTGTCGTCGCATCCGTGGTTGGCGGATCATGTGGTGTTGGGGTCGGTGTTGGTGCCGGGGACGGCGTTGGTGGAGTTGGTGTTGTGGGCGGCCGGTGAGGTCGGGTGTGGTGTGGTGGAGGAGTTGACGCTTGCGGCGCCGTTGGTGTTGCCGGTGTCGGGTGGTGGTGTGCAGGTGCAGGTGTGGGTGGGGGAGTTGGAGGGGGGTGGTCGCCGGTCGGTGTCGGTGCATGCGCGTGTGGGTGAGGGTCCGTGGACGTTGCATGCCAGTGGTGCGGTGGCTTTGGGGGCGGAGGTGGTTTCTTTTGATGCTGCGGTGTGGCCTCCGCGGGGTGCGGAGCGGGTGGAGGTGGCGGATTGCTATGACCGTCTCGCTGATGCTGGGTTGATGTATGGGCCGGCTTTCCAGGGTTTGTTGGCGGCCTGGCGGCTTGGTGAGGAGGTGTATGCGGAGGTGGGGTTGCCTGAGGGGGTGGATGGTGCTGGTTATGGGCTGCACCCTGCGCTCTTCGATGCTGCGTTGCATGTGGCGGCGCTGGGGGGTGCGGAGGCTGGGGCTGTTCCCTTCTCGTGGGGTGGGGTTTGTCTGCATGCGTCTGGTGCTTCGCGGGTGCGTGTCCGGGTCCGCACCGCGGGTGGTGTGTTGTCGGTCGCGATCGCGGATTCGGCCGGTGTGCCGGTGGCGTCGGTGGAGTCGCTGGTGGTGCGTCCGCTCTCGGCCGGGCAGTTGCAGGCCGCTGAACGGGACACCCTCTTCACGGTCGACTGGGTCCCCGTACCGCTCACGGACGACCGCGTCGAGCTCGGCACCGGCCCGGAGGGCGAGCCGTTGCGGACGTACCCGGAAGCAGCTTCCCTGACCGAGGCACCGATGCCCGGAACCTTCCTGGTCGCGGTGCCTGCCGGCACTGCCGACTCCATCGGCACGGTGGAGTCCGTTCACGCGGCTACGGCTTGGGCGTTGGAGGTGATTCAGTCGTGGCTGGTCGATGACCGGTTTGCTGCGTCGCGTCTGGTGTTCGTGACGCGTGGTGCGGTGTCCGGTGTGGATCTTGCGGGTGCTGCGGTGTGGGGTCTGGTGCGGTCGGCTCAGTCGGAGCATCCGGGTCGTTTCGGACTGGTGGACTTGGACGGTGACGCCGATGTTGCCGTGTTGGCGCAGGGGCTTGCGACCGACGAGCCCGAGCTGCTGGTGCGTGGTGGTGAGGTGCTGGCGCCGCGGCTGGCCCGTGCCGAGGTGCGGGGGGCTCATGTTTGGGATGTGTCGGGCACGGTTTTGATCACGGGTGGTACGGGTGGTCTGGGGCGTGTGGTGGCTCGGCATGTGGTGGCTGAGCATGGGGTGCGGAGTCTGCTGTTGGTGAGCCGTCGTGGTCCGGCCGCGGAGGGGGTTGGGGAGCTGGTCGCCGAGCTTCGGGACTGTGGTGCCGAGGTTGTGGTGGAGGCGTGTGATGTCACGGATGCGGTGGCTGTGGCGGACTTGATCGGTCGTCATGCTGTGTCGGCTGTGGTGCATACGGCGGGTGCGTTGGATGACGGTGTGGTGGAGTCGTTGACGCCGGGGCGGTTGGCTGCGGTGTTGCGTCCGAAGGTGGATGGGGCCTGGAATCTCCACGAGGCGACCAGGGATCAGGACTTGGACGCGTTTGTGGTGTTCTCGTCGGTGGCGGGCACGATCGGTAGTCCCGGTCAGGCCAACTATGCTGCGGGCAACGCCTTCTTGGACGGGCTGGCGCGTCACCGTCGTGGGGTGGGGTTGGCGGCGACGTCGTTGGCGTGGGGCCCGTGGTCCCAGGACAGCGGTATGACCGGTACGCTCACCGATGCCGACCTGCAGCGCATCGCCCGTCAGGGGATGCCACCGCTGTCTGCCGAGCAGGGCGTGGCACTCTTCGACGCCGCGCTCGCCACCACCGAACCCATGGCGCTCCCCGTGCGCCTGGATCTGGCGGCGCTACGCGCCCAAGGCGAGCCCCAGCCACTGCTGCGCGGCCTGATCCGGACCCCTGGTCGCCGCACGGCCGCGGCGGACGGCGACGCCGCGGCCGCTTTCGCCCAGCGCCTGGCCGGCCTATCGGCGGCAGAGGGGCGCGAGGTCGTACTGGACGCCGTACGAGCCCAGGTCGCGGCGGTTCTCGGGCACACCGGAGGCACGGAAATCGACCAGGACCGTGCGTTCCTGGACCTGGGTTTCGACTCCCTGACCGCGGTCGAACTCCGCAACCGCCTGAGCGCCCTCACCGGAATCCGCCTGCCGGCGACCCTGCTCTTCGACCACCCGACCCCGGCGGAACTCGTCGATCACGTCCATGCCCGGATCGCCCCCGATCCCTCTTCCGGCCCGGAGGCGCTCCTCGGCGAACTCAAGAGGCTGGAGAAGACCTTCGGCGGACTCGACGTCACGGCGGAGGTCCACAAGCAGATAGCCGGCCGCCTGGAGGTCCTCACCGCGAAGTGGAACGCCCTGCGGGACAACGGCGGGGCAGTCGGGCACGACGAGTCCTCGCCTGACGGCGACTTCGACTTCGAGTCCGCCTCCGACGATGAGGTCTTCGACCTCCTCGACAACGAACTCGGCCTGTCCTGAGCCGACGGGCCGGCCGGTACTGATATCTCCCGGACAGTACCGGCCGGTTTGCACGCACCGACAACTGTGCGCCACCGGAAAGCCCGGCGGCGCACAGTGCTGTGTGGCGATGGATGCCGGGCACGGGCAGCTCTCGTACCGGCCCGGGGCGCAGTCCGTCGCGTGATGTCGCGTGATGGGGACGGGAATCGGCTCTGGTCCGCAGGTGGATCCGTCGGAGGCGCTGTCGGGTAACGGCGCGGAATGTCAGGGGAGTTGTGCGATGGCGCCATGCCTCGTCGCGGGCTCGATCGCAACGGGTTCCGCACCGCACCGTTCCGCGAGCGGGCGTCGCCAGGTCAGGCCGGTTTCGCGCCCAGGGGCCGCTGTTGCCCCACGGCGCCGATCAGTCGGTGAGCAGTGCCTCGCGCAGCCGCTCCAGGTCCTGCTCGTTCAGGCCCAGCCCGTCCCGCAGATACCCGTCGAAGGTGCCGAAGCGGGTCATGACCTGGTCGAAGCACGCGTTGAGGTAGGCGGCCCTGCAGTCCAGGAGCGGCTTGAGGCGGGCGGCCACCGCGGGGGGCTGCTCGGCGAGGGCGGCGGCATTGCTCGCGGCGAGGTAGTCGTTGGTGGCCAGGTAGTCCCGCATGACCGTGTCACGGTCCACGCCGAGGGCCGTGAGCAGGGCGGCGGTGGCCCAGCCCGTACGGTCCTTGCCGCGGTCGCAGTGGTAGGCCAGCGCGTGGGAGCCGGGGTCGTTCGCGTGGCGGAACAGCGAACGGTAGGCGTCGAGCGCCGGGGGATCGGCGACGAGCCCCCGGTGAGAACGGATCATCATCCGCTCGACCGTCCGGGCCGCGGCGGGGAGCCGACCCGTGCCGTGCCCGCCGAAGGGATCGGCCGCGACATAGCGCGCGCCCGCGGGTACGCGGTCCGGGGTCGTGGCGCGCTCGCCGGGTGTGCGCAGGTCGAAGTCCGTCCGGATGCCCAGCCGCTGGAGCTTGGCGAGGTCGGCGTCGGTGAGGGCGTGCAGGTCGTCGGCGCGGTACAGCACGCCCATCCGCACCCACCGGCCGTCGATGGTGCGATACCCGCCCGCGTCGCGGAAGTTGGCGGCACCCTCCAGGCGGAGCGAGCGGTCGGTGAGGGTGAGCGGGGCGCCCTGGTCGGGGACGAGACGGAACCACCGGCGGTCGGTGGTGGGCAGTCCGCGGACGGTGACGTCGTCCTCGGCGCGGCCGTGCGCCACGGCCCGGTCGTCGGCATAGACGGTCACCGAACCGACGCCGGGCGCCTTCCAGGACACCAGGAACGAGCCGTCCTCCTGCTGGGTCACCGTGGCGTCGGTGAACGGGATCCCGTGCGTGGGGAACGGTGCCTGCGGCGCGTGCCGGCTCGCTCCGGTGGGCGTGCCGAGGGGATCGGCCGAGGCCAGGGGCGGCGTGACCCCCACTGCCGATATGGCCGCCACGAACGATACGGCGATGCGGCGGGCGGTCAGCGCCGCCGCCGGGGAATGGGAGTTCATGCCGGGACCATACGGGCCGAAACGGCATGGAATTATCTAGTGTTGGCGAGGTGGGTGGTGGAGGCGGGTGCCCCCGGAGGCCCTGCACCCACCACTCGTCAACTCTCCGAGTCCATCAGCCGGAACAGTTCCTCGTCGCTGACCGATGCCAGGTCCAGCGCCGTGTGGGGAGTGCCACCCGTGTCGGCGCCCGTACCGCCGCGGCTGCCCGCCGTCACCGCCCGCAATCGCGTCACCGTCTCCGCCGAGAACTCCGCACCGGCCGCGAGCAGGGACTCCAACGCGGCCACGGCGGCGGCCACATCGCGCGCGGGGGTGGCCGGTGGTGCGAGGCGTTCGCGGACGAGACGGGCGACGGCGTTCGGCGTGGGGTAGTCGTAGACGAGCGTGGCGGGCAGCCGCAGATCCGTGGCTTCGATCAGGCGGTTGCGCAGTTCCACCGCGTTCAACGAGTTGATGCCCAGCCCCTTGAACGTGCGGCTGCCGTCCTCGTCGGGCGGCTCCTGGCCGCCGAGTGCGGCCGAGGTCTCGGCGAGGACCAGGGCAAGTACGAGCGCGTCCTGCGCGGTGTCGTCGAGACCGGACAGGCGGGCCCGAAGTGCCGGCGGCTCCGCACCGGCCGCCGTACCGTCGGCGGCATCCGCGGCGCCCGCGATGCCCGGGGCGCCCGCGACGGCGGTCCGACCCGCGGGGCCCACGGGAACCGGCGCCAGCCAGAACCGCCGCCGCTGGAACGGGTACGTCGGCAGGGCGACCGGCCGGGCCCCGGGGAGCACCGCGCCCCAGTCGACGGGAACGCCGTGGGCGTGCATCCGGGCGACGGCGGTGAGCAGGGCGTGCTGCTCCGACACTCCGGTGCGCAGGCTCGGTACCACGGCGGCCCCGGGCTGCGGGTCGGCCGACTCCAGGCACTCGTCGATCATCGGTGTGAGCGCCGGCTCGGCCCCCAGCTCCACGAACCCGGCTACGCGCTCGTCCCGGAGCCGGTCGATTGCGTCCTTGAAGCGCACGGACTGCCGCACGTGCCGCACCCAGTGGTGCGGGTCGCACGCCTCCTCGCCGGTCAGCGGCCGGCCGGTGACGGTGGAGACGAGAGGAACGGAGGGTGCGGCGAAGGACAGCGTGCGGACGACCTCGCCGAACTCCTCCAGCATGGGCGCCATCAGCGGTGAGTGGGGCGCGGTGCTCACCATGAGCCTGCGGGTCTTGTGGCCGGCGGCGGCGAGTCGTTCCGCGAGCGCGGTGAGCGGGGCTTCGGCACCCGAGAGCACGAGGGAGTGCGGGCTGTTGACCGCCGCGATGGCGACGGAGTCCGTCAACTCCGCCAGCCACGGGGCGACGTCGGCCTCCGTGGTGCGCACCGCCAGCATCGCGCCGCCGGGCGGCAGCGCGCCCATCAGCCGGCTCCGGGCCGCCACCAGGGTGCACGCGTCCTGGAGGCCCAGCACGCCCGACACATGGGCGGCGGAGATCTCGCCGACCGAGTGCCCCACCAGGTGGTCGGGGACCACGCCCCAGGACCCGAACAGCCGGTAGAGGGCGACCTGGACGGCGAACAGCGCGGGCTGCGTGTAGGTGGTGTCGTCGAGGAGGGCCGCCTCCTCGGAGCCGGGAGCCGCCCACATCACCGAGGTCAGCGGCCGCGCCAACAGCGGATCCAGCGCGGCGCACACCTCGCGCAGCGCCTGCCCGAAGACGGGGAACGCCTCGGCCGCCTCGCGCCCCATGCCGTTGCGCTGGCTGCCCTGCCCGGAGAAGACGAAGGCCAGCCCGCCCGGTGCGGAACCGTGCAGTGCGACGCCCGCGGCCCGCTCGCCGCGCCCGAACTGAGCAGTCGTGGACAGTAGTTGGGTCCGGTCGGAGCCGCTGACGACGGCCCGGTGCTGGTGCAGGGAACGGGTGGTGGCCAGGGCGTGGGCGACGTCCTGGGCGCGCAGACCGGGGTCGGCGGCCACATGCTCGGCGAGGCGCCGCGCCTGCGCGCGCAGCGCGGTCCGGCTGCGGGCGGACAGCACCCACGGCGTGGCGCTCCCACCGGCCGGCTCCGGGGCCCCGGCCGGGGAGGACGCGGACCGTGCCTCCTCCGGCACCGCCTCCGCCTCCTCGCCCGGCGCCTCCTCCAGGATCACGTGCGCATTGGTGCCGGTGAGCCCGAACGAGGACACCCCCGCCCGGCGCGTGCGTCCGTCCTCCCGCGGCCAGGGCCGTGCCTCGGTCAGCAGCCGTACCGCACCGGCGGACCAGTCCACCTTGGTCGAGGGGGTGTCCACGTGCAGCGTCCTGGGCAGGACGCCGCGGTGCAGCGCAAGCACCGTCTTGATGACCCCGACGACCCCGGCGGCGGCCTGCGTGTGCCCGATGTTCGACTTCACCGACCCCAGCCACAACGGCCGTTCTCCGGATCGTCCTTGGCCGTACGCGGCCAGCAGGGCCTGGACCTCGATGGGGTCGCCCAGCGGAGTGCCGGTGCCGTGCCCTTCCACGGCGTCCACGTCCTGCGGCGCCAGCCCGGCGTCGGCCAGGGCCTGGCGGATGACGCGCTGCTGTGCGGGCCCGCTCGGCGCGGTGAGCCCGTTGGAGGCGCCGTCCTGATTCATGGCGGAACCGCGTACCAGGGCCAGGACTCGGTGGCCGTTGCGCCGGGCGTCGCTCAGCCGCTCCAGCAGCAGCAGTCCCGCGCCCTCCGACCACGCGGAGCCGTTCGCGGCGTCCGCGTACGCCATGGAGCGGGAGTCGGGGGAGAGCGCGCGCAGCCGGGAGAAGTGCGCGAACGGCGCCGGGTTCGCCATGACGGTGACGCCGCCGGCCAGCGCCAGGTCGGTCTCGCCCGACCGCAGGGACCGGCAGGCCAGGTGCAGGGCGACGAGGGAGGACGAGGAGGCGGTGTCGACCGTCAGCGCGGGGCCTTCGAGCCCGTAGGTGTAGGCGATGCGCCCCGAGATCGCGCTGCCGGCGGTCCCGGTGATGAGCATGCTCTCCCACGCGCTGGGCGCGGCGGACGCGCTCGCGCCGTAGCCGCGGTCCATCGCGCCCGTGAACACGCCGGTACGGGTTCCCCTCAGCGACACCGGGTCGATGCCCGCCCGCTCGAAGGTCTCCCAGGCCGCCTCCAGAAGCAGCCGCTGCTGCGGATCGGTCGCCGTCGCCTCCTGGTCGGACAGGCCGAAGAAGCCCGCGTCGAAGTCGCCCGCGTCGTGCAGGAAGCCGCCCTCGCGCGCGTAGGAGGTGCCCGGGCGGTCGGGGTCCTCGTCGAAGAGTCCCGCCAGGTCCCAGCCGCGGTCGTCCGGGAACGGGGACATCGCGTCGGTCCCGCCGGCGAGCAGGTCCCACAGGGCCTCGGGGGAGTCGGCTCCGCCCGGCAGCCGGCAGGCCATGCCGACGATCGCCACCGGGTCGGCGCCGTCCGCCGGGACCTGCCGCGCCGGCTCGTGGGCCGGCTCCTCCTGCTCGACCAGTACGCCCGCGACGGCCCGCGGGGTGGGGAAGTCGAAGGCCAGGGTGACCGGGAGCGGCAGCCCGGTCTCCTCCCGCAGAAGATTCCGCAGCCGCACCGTGCGAATGGAGTCCAGGCCGAGCTGGCGGAAGTCCGCGTCGGGGGAGAACGGCACGGCCGTGCCGGCCTTCCCCAGCACCCGGCCGACGCAGTCGCGGACCAGTTCCAGCGCCTCCTCGACCATGTTCGGCGGGACCGCGCCGAGCCGGGCCGGAACGGGCACCGCCGCAAGGTCGGCGAGCCGCCGCTTGAGCGCCGTGCGGTCCAGCTTCCCGGCGGGGGAGAGGGGGAGTTCGCGCACGGTGACCAGTTCGAGGGGGATCTTGTGGTCGGCGAGCCCCTGCCGGCGCAGGAACGCGGTCACTTCGCTCAGGCCGATGGTGCGGTCCGTGCGGTCGCTCACGACCAGGCACGGGTACTCGCCGAGCCGGTCGTCCGGTGCGCCGACCACGGCCAGCGGGCCCAGGCCCGCGAGGCCCGCGAGCAGCCCCTCGACCTCGGTGGCGGGGAACTTCCGGCCCCCCGTATTGATCAACTCGGCTGCCCGGCCGTGCAGCACCACCAGGCCGTCCGCGCCGATGGCCGCGAGGTCGCCGGTCCGCAGCCAGCCGTCCTCGGTGAGGGCCGAGCGCGTCAGCTCCGGCTCGCGGAAGTAGCCGCGGAACAACCCCGGTCCCCGGTACTGGAGTTCCCCGGTATCGCCCGGCGCCCGCACCTCGCCGCGCTCGTCGACGACTCGCAGTTCCACGCCGCGGACCGGCCCTCCCACGCTGCCGTCGGGATCGTGGGCCCGGGTGCGGGTTCCGGTGCCGACCTCCGACATCCCCCACACCACGACCAGTTCGCTGTCGAGGGCGGCGCGCACCCGTGCGGCGAGCGGGGGCGCGACGGCGGCCCCCGCGGTACGCACCTGGCCCGGCGCGAACCCCGCCCGCTCGCCGGTCCTGTCCAACCACGCGACGACGTCCAGGAGTTGGGTGGGGACGGCGAAGACGACACGGGGGTCGTGCGCCCGTGCCAGTGCCAGGAAGCGTTCCACGTCCCAGTGGGTCAGCAGGACCTGCCGACAGGCGGCGAACAGCGCCGCGTGCATGGCCTGGAGGCCGAACAGATGGGTCATCGGGCAGGCCGTGAGGACCGTGCCGGTGAAGGCGTCGGCGGCCTCGGCGGTGACGGCCGCGGTGTTCGACAGCAGACCGTGGTGGCTGTGCACGCACAGCTTGGGCCGCGCCGAGGTCGTCCCGGACGAGGGGATCAGGACGAGCGGCAGGTCGGGGGTGACGTTCACCGGCCGGGGTCCGCTCCCCGCCCAGGCCGCCAGCAGACCGGTCAGCGATCCGACCCCCGGTTCCTCGGCCCGTGCCTCGGCCGCCCCGGTCAGCAGCACGCCGCGCAGCGACGGTACGCCCTCCAGAAGCGAACGGGCCGTCGCCAGGTCCTGGCTCCCGGAGGCCGACAGGACGAGGAGGACGGGTTCCGCCCGGGTCAGCAGCGCGCGGACCTCCGGGGTCGTGGTGCCCTCATGGACGGGCAGCAGCACCGCTCCGACGGCTGCGACGGCCAGGTGCAGGGTCTGCAGCTCCCAGCAGTTCGGCAGCCGCACCGCCACCACGTCGCCGGGCGCGACGCCCGACTCCTGCAGCCCGCGGGCCAGCGCGTCGACGTCCGCCCGCCACTGCGCCCACGTCCACGAGCGGTCCCCGTCGACGACGGCCACCGCGTCGGGGACGGATCCCACGGCGGTCCGGAACACCTCGGGCAGCGTGCCGCCGCCCGGTACATCCGCCGCGCCGGTGGGCGGCTGGATCGCGTAGTCATCTGTGTGGACGGGCACCATCGCTCCCGGATCTCAAGCATTCTCGTCGGTCGTGGGGGACACGCCGGGGTTCGAAAGACGGGCTCCCGCCCGCATCGGGCGTCAGCCCTCGTGCACCGTGATCGCCTGGGACGGGCACAGGGCGGCCGCCAATCGGCCCGCGGACTCCTGGTCGGCGCCGGGCTCGGCGAGGAGGGTGACGAGCCCGTCCTCGTCCTGGTCGAAGAGGCGGGGCGCGTTCAGCACGCACTGGCCCGCCCCCACGCAGCGCTCGGGGTCAACGGTGATACGCATGTCGATGTCTCTCCTGGGGTGGGGTGGGCCGCCCGGCGACCGGTGGCCCGGCGCCGCCGGGCGGACGGGGCCGGGGCGGCTACCAGCGGACGGGCAGCTGGTGCAGCCCGTAGAGCACGCCGTCGTACTTGATGCCCAACCTGTCGAGGGGCACGTCGAGTTGGAGGTTCGGGATGCGCTCGAAGAGCTTCCGGTAGGCGACCTCCATCTCGACCCGCACCAGGTTCTGCCCCAGACACTGGTGCACGCCGTACCCGAACGCCACGTGCGAGCGGGCGGACCGCGACGGGTCGAACGCGTGGGGGCAGGCGAAGACGTCCTCGTCGTGGTTGGCCGCGGCGACCAGGGGAATGATGCCCTCGCCCGCCTTGATGAGCTGCCCGGCGATCTCCACGTCCTCGACTGCCACCCGCAGGGACACGATGTCGGCGACGGAGTGGAAGCGCAGCGTCTCCTCCACGGCCCGGTCGTCACCGATCCACTGCGGGTTCGTCAGGAGCGTGACCACGCCGAGCGCGATGTTGTTGGCGGTCGTCTCGTGGCCGGCGATGAGCAGCAGCATCAGCACGCCGGACAGCTCGTGGGGCGCGATCGAGCCGGTGGCCAGCAGCCGCGTGATGAGGTCGTCGCCGCCCCACTTCTGCTTGATGTCCACCAGTCGGCTGATGTAACGCAGGAGGTCCTTGGTGGCGGCCATCCGGTCGTCGTCGGTCGCGGTGCGGAGGGAGACCAGCACGCGGGTCCGCGACTCGAAGAACTCGCGGTCGGCGGGCGGCACACCGAGCAGCGAGGAGATCACCAGGGAGGGGATGGGCAGTGCGAAGTCGGCGACGAGGTCGGCGGTGTCGCCCGCGGCCAGCATGGCGTCCAGTTGCGCGTCCACCGTGCGCTCGATCGCGGGCCGCATCGCGCGCACCCGCCGCACGGTGAACTCCGGGATGAGGGCCTTGCGGAACCGGTCGTGCTCGGGGGAGTCCATCCCCACGAACCAGCCCGGGATCTGGTCCTGTGTGGGCACTCCGCCGGTCGTGCCGATGTTGGGGAAGCCCTCGTGCGCGGGGTTGGAGCTGATCTCGGGGCTGGTCAGTACGGTGCGTACGTCCTCGTGCCGGGTGACCAGCCACACCCGCCTGCCGTCGGGCAGGTGCGAGAGGACCAGTCCCTCGTGGTTGCGGTAGTCGGCGTAGTGGGGCGGCGGGAACGGCACGCCGGGCCGGCGCAGCGGCAGGTCGACGACCAGCGGATCGGTCGAGTCCGTGGCCGGGGCTGTCCCCGCCGCGACCGGGCAGGTCTGCGGCGCGGCCGGGTCTGTGGGCGTCATGGGTCGGAATCCCCTCTCGAACGGACCGGTCAGCCGGCGCCGTAGAACGCGCGGACCCGGTCGATCACGAAGTCCTGGTCGGCGGCGGTCAGTCCGGTGTGCGTGGGAAGGTAGAGGCCGTCCTCGGCGAACGTGTTCGCCTTGAGCGAGGGCCAGTCGGGGTGGAGGTACATGGGCTGCCGGCTCATCGGCTTGAAGAACAGCCGGGTCTCGATCGACTCGTTCGCCAGGAACTCCCGCAGTTCCTCCCGGCGTTCGGCCCGCAGGTCGTACATCCACAGCACGTCCCTGGGCGGCATCAGCGTGATACCGGGAACTCCGGCGAGCCCCTCGTCATAGCGCCGCTCGATCTCCCGCCGCGCTTCGAGGATCTCCTCCAGCCGCTCGACCTGGGCGAGGGCGACGGCGGCCTGCATGGCCGTCATGCGGAAGTTGTAGGCGACCTTCTTGTGCAGGAAACTGTGGTCCTTGGTGAAGGCCATGGCCCGCAGATGCGCCAACTGCCCTGCCAGCCTGGGGTCGTCGGTGAGGCAGATGCCGCCCTCGCCCGCCGTGATGATCTTGTTGGCGAACAGCGAGTAGCAGGCGATGTCCCCGACCGGACGGACGCCGTGAGCCTCGGCGCTGTCCTCCACGACCCGCAGGTTGTACTGGTACGCGATGTCCATGATCGCGTCCATGTCGCAGCGGCGGCCGTAGATGTGGACGGGCATGATGGCCTTCGTCCGTGGGGTGATCTTCTCCTCGATGAGGGCGATGTCGATGTTGAGGTCGTCCGCGCAGTCGACGAAGACGGGGGTGGCGCCGGTGTAGGTGACCGCCCACGCCGAGGCGACCATCGTGAACTCCGGAACGATCACCTCGTCACCGGGGCCGATGCCCAGCGCCCGCAGCGCCAGCGTGAGCGCCGCCGTCCCGGACGAACAGGACACGCCGTGCGCGACCCCGTTGTAGTCCGCGAAGGCGCGCTCGAACCGCCCGACCATCGGGCCCTGGGACGAAATCCAGCCGTCCTCGACGGCACCGGTCAGATACTCCAGCTCTCTGCCGTCCAGAGCGGGCCTGGACACGGGGTACTTGAACGACATCCGCTGCTCTCCCTTGTCTTCCTCGTGGTCCTGGTGCGTGCGTGGTGCTCGTGCGGCCTCATGCCGGGGCAGGGGTCGGACGTGTCGGGATCGGCTCGGCCGCGGTCCCACGGCCGCCCACCGCGCGCTCCGACCACCTGGCTCGCCTCGGACGGGCCGGACACCGCCGGGGGCCGCCCCCTCTTTGATCTCACGCCACCCACCGGAAAATCCTTAGACCCCGTGCGAGGGCCTTCGCGACAGGGACGAACCGGCCCTCCGCACGAGGGGAGAGCCGGAACGTCCGCCGCACCCGCCGCCGATCCGGACACCAGCTCCCGCAGCGCGACCAGCACATCGGATCGCCGCCCGCACCGGCCCGCTCCGCGGCGGCGGAAGGGGCCGACCGTAACGTGCGTACTAGCGCGCGGTCTTGACGTCCTTCGCGATGATCTGCTCGATGTTCCGCTCGGCCAGCGCCGTGATGGTCACGAAGGGGTTGACCCCGATGGAGCCCGGTACGAGCGCGCCGTCCGTGACGTAGAGGTTGCGGTAGCCCGCGACCCGGCCGTAGAGGTCGGTGGCCTTGCCCAGGACGCAGCCGCCGAGCGGGTGGTAGCAGAAGTCGTCGGCGAAGTTCTTCAGCTGCGGCCCGAACAGGTCGTAGCGGTACATCGTCGTGTTGGCCGAGTTGATCCGGTCGAAGAGCGACTTCGCGGCGTTGACGGCGGGCGTGTTCTGATCCCGGGTCCAGCGCAGCACGGCCCGGTCGCTTGCCTTGTCGTAGACGAAGGTGCCGCGCTCGGGGTTCTTGGTGATCGCCAGGTAGAGGCTGACCCAGGTCTCGATGCCGGCCGGCATCGGCGCGATCTCCGCGAAGACCGGGGCGGCGGGGTTGTCCCAGTCGTCGATGCCCAGCGCGGGGATCGACGACTGGTGGGCCCCGGTGGGGTTCCAGACATGGTTGGCCCGGCCGGTCATGATGTTGCCGTTGGGACCCCAGCCCGCGCCGACCTCGGCGTTGAGGTCGGGCAGTGTGCCGGTGTCCCGGGCGCGCACCAGCAGCTCGGTGGAGCCGAGGCTGCCGGCGCCGAGGAACAGGTGGCGGCAGGCGATCTCCTTGTGGGCCACGGTCTTGCCGTCGGCGTCGATCTGGTCCACGGACAGCACGTAGTTGCCGTCCGGCTGCTGACGGATCGCCTTGACCTGGTGCAGGGTCTCGATGGTGACCTTGCCGGTGCCGAGCGCAGCGGCCAAGTAGGTCTTGTCCAGGCTCTGCTTGCCGTGGTTGTTGCCGTAGATGACCTCGCCCGCCAGTGCCGACTTGGGCGCCTCACCGGCCGCCTCGCGCCGCATGTGGTCGAAGTCGTAGACGTTGGGGACGAAGGTGGTGCCCAGGCCCGCCTTGACCGCCTGTTCGCGCGAGACCCGCGCGAACTTGTACCACTCCGTCTCCTCGAACCAGCCCTTGTCGATGTGGTTCACCTTGAGCATGGCGTTGGCGCGCGGGAAGTACCGGTCGTACATCTCGGCGACATCCACCCGCGGGAGGACCTCCTCGAAGTACGAGCGCTTCGGCACCACGGCCATGCCGCCGTTGACCAGCGAGCCGCCGCCCACCCCGCGCCCCACGTACACCGACATCTGGTCGAAGTGCACCTTGTCCAGCACGCCCGCGTACGGGTCGATGTCCCGGTTGATCACGTCCAGCCACAGGAACGACCCCAGCGGGGCCTCGGTGCGGTGCTTGAACCAACTGGAGCGGCGGTCGGGCTTGAGCATGCCGCAGAAGATGTTGCCGTCGTCGGCGGGTTTGTTCCACAGCTGGCCCATCTCGAGCATGAGCGTGGGAACGCCGGCCTCGCCGAGCCGCAGCGCGGACACCGCGGCGCCGTAACCCGTACCGATCACCACGGCCGGTACGAACGAGCCGCTGTCGGCCCGCGGACCGCGCTCGTCGGCGGCCGCACGCGGGGCGGCGGAAATCGTGGTCATTCCGGCGACGGCGGCGCCGCTGAGGGCGGCCATTCCGAGCAGACGCCGCCGTGACAGATGCTGGTTCTCGAACACGCTGGTAGTACCCGACCTTCGCAGAAAGGAGCCTTCCCCGCAGGGCTGTTCCGCGGGGCCGTCCCGGTGGGAACCGCGAGCCGTGTCCATCAGCCCGTGCCGCCGCGCGCCATCATCCTGATCACGAAAGACTGGGGGAAATGCCAGTGATTCGGGGGTGACCGACCGGAGAGCGACGAGGCCCTCCGGAACGGTGGCCACCAAGGGCCCTTCCTCGGCTGCGGAAAGGCCCGTGCCCGTTGGTGCGCCGGCCGCTCGTTCGGTGGGGCCTCGGCCGACCCACCGGGCACCTGGAGGGACATTGAGGCGGAGGTCCGCGACGTCATCGTCGTGCCTCGCATACGGGCGTGAAGGCTCGCGTCGAGAGGTCGTCAACGGAACGTTGAACGCCGCTCCCTAGCGTCTCTGGTGCATCAATCACCGATCAACGGCAAGGTGGGGCAGGCATGTTGTTCCGTACACGAGTCAAGGGAAAAGTTTCTTCCCTGTGCGCCGGGGTGAGCAAGCCTCGGCGGCGGGCCGCGGTCATGGCCGGGGTGCTCGCGAGTGTGTCCGTGGTGGCGCTGGGGACGGCCTCCGCGGCGTCGCAGGGTTCGGGCAGGTCGACGACGGCCGCCGTGCAGGCGGTTCCGGCGACCGACTCGGTGCGTGAGCACTGGCAGCCGCCGACGCACCAGAGCCCCGGGGACCCCGCGATCAACACCAACTACCCGATCAGTGAGGTGTCGCCGGCGCAATACCGCGGCTGGTGGTACCAGTCCCACCTCACCGGCATCGACGTGACATGGATGACGCCCTCGGGGCGGGATCCGTACGACGGCTGGGACTGGATCGAGATCCTGGACAGCAAGGGCAATCGCATCACGTGGGACTGGGCCTGCGGCAACGCCCACTGCGGCTCGTACGGCTCGACCATGATCGGAATGTGGATGAACAAGGGCGAGGAGTACAAGGCCCGCTACTGGAGCGACGGAGGCCGGGTCACCAAGGGCCACCTGCAGGCCGAGTCCGACTTCTGGGCCTGACATGGGAGACCGGGAAGAGATGACGCGAGGAACCGAACACGGGTCGCGGCGGCGGCGGTTGATCAGTGCGACGGTCGTGGTTTCCGTGCTGGCGGGCACACTCGGTGCGGGCAGCGCGGTCGCCCAGAACAGCCCGGAGGCCCGGCCACATGCCCGGTCGCAGGCGCAGGCCCAGCCGCAGTCGAGGGCGGTGGGAAGCGACGAGGAGTACGCCAACCTCTACACGCACCTGGTCGGGAACGTCCGCAGCGCGACGCTGGGGGACGAGGCCGCCAGGCGGCCCGGGTCCGGCCATCTGATCCGGAACCCCGACCCCGGAGCCTTCCAGTCGATCAACATCGGACGGCTCGCCGAGCGCGGCGACGTCGGGGGCGGCGCGGTCCGAGGACTCTTCCGCCGGTCCGACAACTATCTGCTGGGCTTCTACGTGCAGCACGGGAACCGCGAGATCGTCTACACGTTCACCGAGGACGGCAACGACATGGTCTCGGGAGATGTGTACCCACAAGCGCAGAGGTCGCGTTTCCCCTTCCCCGTCACCTATCGCGACCTCCCCACCATCCAAGTCGGCCGGGGCCACCTGAGGGACGCCGTACGCCAGCTGTTCGACAACGACCCCGGCACGAGCAACCACCATCTGCGGGACGGTGTCGAGACGCTGGCCGTGGCCCTGGCCGAAGGGGCGCGGTTCCAGGTGATCCCCGGGCTGATCGCCCAGCACATCCGGGGCGGTCAGGACTGGACCGTGAACCGCCACGCGGACGAGATCCAGAACTGGGGCCAGCGGTCCGGGGTCGTCGTGGACGCGCACCGGGCCGACCCGAGTGGCAACAACGGCTCCGTGTGGCAGCAGCAGCGCTCGTACAGCTGGAACGGCACCAACGTGATGCTGACCGATCTGGACCTGGCCCGCCGGCTGTACCTGATCAAGCCGCCGCCGAAGCGCTGACGTACCGACCGGGCTTCCGCACTCCACGCTCGCCGCGCTACGGCCACCGCCCCCTCCACGGTCTCCCGGGCCATCGGCGAGATCCGCCCGCTGCCGGCGGCGCGCGGCTTCGCGATCCCCGACCACCCGGTGTCCGGCGAACGCGTTTCCCGACCGGGTCAGTGCCCCACCGAAGAAGCCGAGAACGACGCGCCGCTCGGCGAGCAGCAGGCCTGGCGGGAGACGCGATGGCGGCAGCCCTCCCGGCGGAATCGGACAGAGCCCAGTGGCCGGCGGCAGGATGGGCCGCCGGGGCGGTTGCGATGGTGTCGGCGTAGAGCCGGCCGTCCTTCGGGGCCGGGGTGGACGCCGTCGTCGCCCAGCAGGGTTTCGTGGCCGGTGACGGCCTTGTTCCAGTCGGCGATGGCGACATTGCGGTTGCGTACCGCCACCGTGCTTACGGCCCGGTTCACCGAGTCCTGCCACGAACGCGGGACACGGCAGGTGACCAGGATGATCCGTTTGCCGGGGCCGATGGCATCGATGGCGGCTTGAAGGTCGGACACCCCGCCGGTGCCGTTGGCGCCGAGGCCGATGACCACCGTGTCCCCCAACTCGCCCTGCTCCCGAAGGGTGTTGACTTCCTGGGGGGCGGCGGTCAACTGATCTCCTCGTGGTTACCACTGCTCTCGGACAGCAGCCCTCCAGCCACGATCTCTGCCTCGTTGCGCCAGAAAAGCTGCGGCATCACCAGCAGCCTGGGGTCCTGCTGATGCATCAGCGCGCACCACACCAGCTGTAGCAGGTCCTTCCCCTCCGGGAACTCCAGCCCCGGCGCATCCCGGGCGAACAGCTGGAGGATCGGAACCATAGGCACCGCGCCCGGGACGATCTCGGTCCTGTTGGAC
The DNA here is from genome assembly GCF_009834125.1 of Streptomyces sp. GS7. Classification (NCBI taxonomy): domain Bacteria; kingdom Bacillati; phylum Actinomycetota; class Actinomycetes; order Kitasatosporales; family Streptomycetaceae; genus Streptomyces; species Streptomyces sp. GS7. The sequence continues at coordinate 5,113,558 of NZ_CP047146.1, read as the reverse complement.
GGGTCGGAGCCGACCGTCCAGTGGTCTTCCTGCGTGCACTACGGCCACGGCTCGTCCGCGGGCCACAGCGGCTTGCCTCCCAGCGAACTCTCCCGCACGCCAGGGTCGCCGGGCTCAGGGTTGAGGAGGATGGTTTCCCGGGCAAGGCCCGCGTACTCCGGTATCAGGGTGCGCAGGTCCTCGGCAGGCAGCTCGGGTGCGTCTCCGGGCATCATGGCTCCTCAGGCGTACAAAAATCGACAGAACGCTGCGGGCACGTTAGTACGTGCCACCGACAAACCCACCTGCAGACCTCGTCGCTCTGTTCTCCGCTGGTGGCGGTACAGCAGCGAAGTACCGGAACCGCATCGACCGAGAGCGGCCTGCCACGGCTGCCTGAGACCATGGTTTAGCCGGAATGGCCCTCAGTAACCTTTCTGCATAGAGCTACGGATCAGAAAGTGCCGCGGCCGGTGTCACGTGCCAGCCGCGATGAGCAATGCCAAGGCGGAGGTGACACCACCACGGACCTCGCTCAGTACCACACCTCAGCTGGGCAAACCCTTTTTCAGGGGCAAGTACGGCTTGCCCGTCCGGGTAGTGCCCCGTTGGCTCACGTGCCGGGGCCGTTCGGCCCTATCGGCTGCGAGACCCGCGATGAAGGCTTGAGGGAAAGGAAGAGTGAAGGTGGCTCCGAGCGCTCAAGGCGAGCCGGGCCACCAAGTCGGCTGCCGATGTGCCGAATCCTTTTGCTCACCCCCCTGAAGGGGGATGTCACATGGTTACCAAAGCAGTGCGGTCGGTGATCGCTGCTGTGTGTGTGGCACCCATCCTCGCCGTTGCAGGTGGTGTCGGTACTGCACGTGCGGCCGATCATCTCTCGGCCACGTCATCCAAGCCCATGGTTTCCGCCGCCTTCCGGGTGCCGACTTGCGCCATGCCGCCGTGCCCAGGGGACGAAGGCTACGGCCAATGGGGGCAGTATGGAGGTTATGGCCACCATAGAGATTATGGCCACCATGGAGGTTATGACTACCGTGGAGGTTATGACTACCGTGGCCACCACGGACGTCCGGGCTAGCCACATCTCGGCCTGGCAGCTGGAGTATTAGGCGCTGAGCAAGCACGCCCACAAGTGTCCCAGCTGTCCGAATGTCTGGTTATGGCTCCCACCTGCATAAACACCCTGGACAGCCAGAAATGAGGCTGTCCAGGGTGTCCGGTCAGGGGCCTTCCACCTTCCGAGGCTGTGGGATTTGAACCCACTGTGGCGTTGCCTCCACGACAGTTTTCAAGACGGTCCCTCGGGCACGCCGAGGACGCGCTGGACCGTACCCGCGATGATATGCCCCGGCCGGTGTGGCTGAAGGTGTTCTCCTGCCCATCCGCATGGGACGGCGCCCGGCTAACCCGTGACGGCAGGCGAGGTGATCGTCATTTGCCCTTGACCCGGCGGGTCCCTTCTTGTGAACTCCGATCGCCGCGATTCGAGAGGTTAGATTCCTTGTGGTGGGCTTTCGGAGGATTGTGCCGTTCCAAATTCTTCATGATTTCCGTGGCAAGGTTCTCCGCTAGCGCTGGGGCGAGTGCGTCGGCCAGCGCGGTGGCCAGGGCCTGCGCAAACAGAATTTTCTCAAGTTCTGACATACCGGAGGATGCCGGGTGCGACAGCGAGGCCGCAGCCGACTCAAGCAGGGTTGCTGTCAGAGGATCTTTACCGTATTTCCCCACACCTTTGTGCGAGGCTCCGACCTCCCGCATCATTTCTTCGAAGGCTTCGTCGACGAAGGACTGCACCGGATCCCTTTCCGCCTCGTCGCCGGGTTCAGCTGCCATTTTGTTCTCCTCGATTGGTGGGGCGTTCGTATGGGCCCCACCCTCCAGCCGTTGCCTGACGCAATAGCTGAAGAGCAGGACCCGTTACACGGCTTGGCCCCACGTCACACGTCTCCGCGTTCGCGACGCGATCGGGAGACGGGCAAGGTGGGCCGGGCTTTCGTTTCTCAGCGGCGCATGAGGGCGGCGAGCAGGAGGGGGTGTCCGATCAGGCTCTCCCCGCCTTCCTCGCGACGACGGCGCATGAGGGCGGCGAGCAGAAGCGGGTGCTCGATCAGGCTCTCCCCGCCTTCCTCGCGACGACGACGCGTCAGAGCGGCGAGCAGAAGCGGGTGCTCGATCAGGCTCTCCCCGCCTTCCTCGCGACGACGACGCATGAGAGCAGCCAGCAGAAGCGGATTCTCGATCAGGCTCTCCCCGCCTTCCTCGCGACGACGACGCATGAGAGCAGCCAGCAGAAGCGGATTCTCGATCAGGCTCTCCCCGCCTTCCTCGCGACGACGACGCGTCAGAGCAGCCAGCAGAAGCGGGTGCTCGACAAGTCCCTCGCCACCCTCCTCACCGTGCTCCGCGCGCCGTGAGAGCAAGGCAGCCAGGAGAACAGGGCTGATGCCGGATTCCTCGCCTACCTCTTCTTGCTGTTCGCGCGTGGGGCTTTGCGTAGCCGATGTCATTCCTTTTCCCTTCGGGGTGAATAGATGCACTGGAAGCGAGGGATTTCAGCCGCAGCGGCTGCCTTCTCGCTCAAATCATCGTCACCCGCGTCAGCGCTCCCCGCACATTCGGATCGCCTCTGATGCCCAAACAGCGGCGTCAATTCGCGCAGTCCAGCGATCGGGTAAATCCGACTGGCGCAGCACAGTTTGCGCGATACGCTTCCTCCACTTAGGGCGGCACACATCTCGGCCAACAACAGGGTGTCATGACGGGCGCTCGCCGACTGCAAGCTGGAGGGCCGGATGGGTGATTCGCTCCACGAGGAAGGCCGCCTCGACACCGACCTGCGCACTGAGGTTTTCTCAACGGTGATCATTTCCAGATTCTGTTGAGGACGAGGGCGGCGCGGGTGATGTCGCCGATCCGGCTGGGGCTGAGCGTGACGTACTGGAGGGTGCGCCATCGCTGCTTGAGCTCGGCGGCTGTGCGCTCGCCGAGAGCCCATGGCGCGAGCGTAGACCGCCGCCCTTGCCTGATCCTCTTTCGCAGGTGAGATCCGAAGTGATCACCGCTGAGAAGGCCTCACTCGATGCGGTCGGATTCGTTCTTCTCCGTCGGAGGCCCGACGTAGGTCGCGCCGTCAGCCCGGAAGACGTGGTGCTGCGAGTCCGTGATCCCGTTTGCAGGCTCCGCGTAGGTCAACGGCTTCACCGGCCCAAGACGCCAGCCAGTCTCCTCCAGGACCTCACGGGACGCCGCCTGTTCAGGTCGGCGCGAAGGAGAGGATCTCCTCATGCCCATCGTTGCCGCAGGCCGCACGACACCCGGACAGGGTTGGCAGACCTACGACGGTCCGGTAGACGCGATACGGCCGCGAGTCCCTCGACGGCACAGGGGACGGCTTGCATATCTGGCTCGGCAACCCGCTCGGCAACATCGTGTATCTCCGCCGCAGGTAGACGACAGGCCGTATCGGCCGCTCCGCCCAATGGGGCAGAGGCACGTCCGACATGCCTTTCAAGCCCGCTGAACGTGCCAGATCCGTGCCAGACAGGGCGGTAAAACGCGGTCAAGAAGGGCGTGTACGGAGCTTTGTGTAAGTCCTCTATTTTCACTTGGTGTTGAGCCGGTTCTCGAAGAAGAGTGAGAACCGGTTGAGTGCCTTCTTCCAGTGTGCCGCGACGTGGTTGACATCGCGCGCTCTGGGGGTGATCTGCTCGCGGACGGCGAGGTAGAGCACCTTCAACGCGGCCTGCTCGGAGGGGAAGTGTCCGCGGTTGCGGGTGGCTTTCCGCAGCCGTGCGTTGATCGACTCGATCAGGTTCGTCGAGTAGACGACCTTCCTTATCTCCGGCGGGAAGGCGAGGTAAGGCGTGAATTCGCTCCACGCAGCCTGCCAGGTCCGGACAATTGCCGGATACCGCTGGCCCAGCTCGCCTGCGGCGAAGTCGGCGAGGGCCTGCTCGGCGGCCTGCTCGGTCGGCGCTGTGTAGATGGCCTTCAACTCCGTGACCAGCTTTGCGTGGTGCTGCTTGGAGGCGAACCTCAGCGAGGCACGGATCAAGTGGATCACACACGTCTGAACGGTGGCTTTGGGCCAGGTTGCGGTGACCGCGTCGGGCAGGCCCTTGAGTCCGTCACAGGCGACGATGCACACGTCCTCGACCCCGCGGTTGCGGAGCTCGGACAGCACGGTCATCCAGGTCGTGGCGCCTTCGCCCTCGTCGCCGGCCCACAGCCCGAGCACGTCCTTGCAGCCGTCCATGTCCACGCCGACGGCCAGGTAGACCGGCCGGGAGGCCACGGATCTGGAGCGGATCTTCACCCACAGTGCGTCGATGTAGATGATCGGCCACAGGGCGTCCAGCGGTCTGCTCTGCCATGCGTCGAGCTCGTCGGTGACGGCGTCGGTGACCTTGCTGATCAGGTCCGGTGAGACCTCGACGCCGTACATGCCGGCCAGGTGCGAGCGGATGTCGCGCACCGACATGCCGCGTGCGTACAGCGACAGGATCTGCTCGTTGAAGCCTGCCAGCCGCCTGGCGTGCTTGGGTACCGGCTGCGGTTCGAAGGACCCGTCACGGTCCCTGGGAACGTCCAGCGTGGCCGCCCCGGCGTCGGTCAGCACCGTCTTCGGCGAGGTGCCGTTGCGGCTGTTGCCCGAGCCGCGGCCCGCCCGATCGTGCTTCTCGTACCCGAGATGGTCGGTCATCTCCGCGTCCAGGGCCCGCTCCAGCACGGCCCGGGTCACCTCCGTCAGCAGCCCGCCTTCACCCAGCAGGGCAGCACCAGAGGCGTCGACGCGGTCCATCAGCCGCTGGACGACCTCATCCACGAGCTTGTCCTCGACCGGCTCGACAGCCGGGATCTCGTTGTCGTTCATGTCCGTCCGTCCCGGCTGGTCAAAGCCCAGGTCAGGGCCCCGACCAGCCTGTCACATCACGGACTTACGCGATCTTTCGGACATATCTGTCAAGAACGGTCAGCCATGGATGCATGGCGATCGTGAACGAAGAAGGCCCCCGACCGGGAGTTCCCTGGTCAGGGGCCTTCTGCCTGTGGAGGCTGTGGGATTTGAACCCACGGTGGCGTTGCCGCCACGACAGTTTTACAGACTGTCCGCGTATCCCTCGATAGGGCAGCTTGGCCGTGGCTTTAGTGATCAGGCGGGTTCCCAGCGCCATCCGTGGTTGTCCCGACAGGCGATGGGGTTGCCGTCGCCGTCGATACCGCTCATTCCGTGGTCGGATTTACGGCAGTACTCGCCGGGTCGGTAGCAGTTGCCGCTGTTGGCGGTCGGGTAACAACCGCCTCCGCCGGAGCCGCCAGTGGAGGAGTCGCTTGACCCGCCACCGCTGGTCACGGCGGCGGCGCCGCCTGAGGCGCTCGACGATCCTCCACTGTTGTCCGACGATCCGCCGGAGCTAGAGCTGTTGTCGGCCTGGGTGTGCGTCGGCTTCGGGGTCGAGTGCGTTGGCGTGGGCTTCGGTGTCGGCGTCGGGGACGCCGACTTAGGATTCCTAGCAAAATGAGGTTTTCAGGCGTCGCCAGCAGATGATGCTGCAGCCGAGGATGAGGAAAGCTTCGTGGAGGTCTTCCCTGATCTCCCAGCGGATGCGCAGGCGCCGGAACCAGTGCAGGAGGGCGAAGGCTGCTTCGGCGACCCATCGGTGGATGCCCAGACCGGAGCCGTGCTGGGTGCCGCGGCGGGCGATGAGGGGGCGGATGCCCACCTCGCGCAGTTCGCGGCGGTAGGTGTCGGAGTCGTAGGCGCGGTCGGCGAACAGAGCGCCGGGGCGCTTTCGGGGGCGCCCCCGCTTGCCTTTGACGGCCGGTATGGCGTGGACCAGCGGCATGAGCTGGGTGACGTCGTGGCGGTTTCCGCCTGTGAGCGTGGCCGCCAGCGGGATGCCGTGCGCTTCGGTGATCACGTGGTGCTTGCTGCCTGCCTTTCCCCGATCCACCGGTGAGGGCCCGGTCTTCGCGCCGCCCTTCATCGCCCGCAGATGGGAGCCGTCGACCGCGGCCCGGGAGAAGTCCAGCAGCCCGGCCGCACGTAGCTCGGCCAGCAGCAGCTCATGAAGAGCCTGCCACACCCCGGCCTGATGCCAGTCGCGCAGCCTGCGCCAGCACGTGCTGCCCGAGCCATATCCCAGCTCCTGGGGCAGGAACTCCCAAGGGATGCCGGTGTACAGCACGAACAGGATCCCGCTCAGCACCCGCCGGTCATCGAGCCGTTTGCGACCCGGATACCTCACGCGGCGCTCAATCACCGGCAGCAGCCCGGCAATCCGCTCCCACAACCCGTCCTCGACTTCCCACGGCCTCCGCTGCACCATGCCCAACGCCCCCACCACAACACCAGACAGAGGCACAACACCGGCTGACGGCCTGTCATTCCAAGGCAGTACAGCTCATTTTGCTAGGAGTCCTTACTCGGCATCGGTGTCGGGGACGTCGACTTGCTCGGTATCGGCGTCGGGCTCGACGAGGGGTTCTTGTTTGAACTGGTGTTCTGGCTAGCAACACTGGCCACGCCCGCGATGATGAAGAGCAGGACGATCGCGCCCAGGCAACCCAGGCAGCCGAGCAGGCCCTTGTTCGTCTTCTTTTGCGGCGGCTGCGGCGGCACCCATTGCGGCTGGGCAGGCCATTGCGGGTACGACATGGATTCCCCCCGAGCGCGAGAAGTTTATGTGGAAGTGTGGCAGAAGATCGCAGATTATGTGACCAGTCCGTTTGACCTGGACAAACAACGACATGCCGCAGCGGAGCGGGCGCAAGTGGAAGATGAAGGTGGGTTGGTGGCGCCTGTCAGCGGAAGCGCTTGTCCCAGGCGATCCCGGCCAACACCGCCAGGGCGACCGCACACCAGGATTGCCTTGAGTGTGGCACGGATGCGGGGTGGGGCTACTACGACGGGAAGGCCCACCGGTACGTCGCGGGTGTCGGGGGCCTGGACAGCTCGGAGGCTCCGAACTCGTCGCGGGATGACATCCAGCCCTGACATCAACGAGGACGAACGCCAGCACATCTGGACGTCTCCCAGCACACGGGCTGATGCCAGGTAGTCAGCGCTGGGCAGCCATGCGGTGGGTGGCGGATCGAACCCTGTGTGCATGTCGAGTGTCTTTGGGAACGGCACCGAGCTCGGCCGTGCCAGAACCGTGCCGGATGACTCGGTCAACCACGGTCAACCAGGCGACAGAGGGGTGTCACGGGCCGCGCCCGGACCAAAGTTGATGAGAGCCAGGTCGGCCAACAGATCCGCCCAATTCCCCACCGTCAGGCTTGATGATGAGGTCATGGCCGATGGTTCCCGCATCGAGCACACCTGTTGTGGAATGTTGCAACACCTCCGGACGGAGTTCCCCGAGGCGGCGACGCAGACGTACACGTCGGCGAACCCGTGACCAGGGCTCAGGCATCGCGCCGCTTGTCATTCCGACGGTGGCTGTGTCGCCGGACCGGCACTGGCTGGAGGAGTCGCCGAGGGCGCTCCTCGGCGCGTGGTGGGAGCAGTTGCCGGCCCACAACGGACGGGACGTCGCGGGCTTCGACGTCGTCCCTCGCGGTGGGTACGAGAAGAAGGAGAACTCGTCACCGTCCCGGCCGTGGCGCGTGGCCACGGCCTCATGCACGGCGGCGGCGACGGTCAACGGCCCGCGAGGGACTGCGTTTCGGCGGCGTAGAGCTGGGCGGGGTCGAATCCCATGCCGGTGAAGTGGCCGGCGAGTTCGAGGGAGAGCTCGCCGTGAAGGCGGGTCCAGAAGGTGAGGGCGCGGCGGAGCGCTGCCGGGGGGGCCGGGTGCTCTCCGGCCCAGGTCCGGCCCTCGGCCAGGTGCGGGTCGAGCGGGGACTGCGGCGTGTCGGGCGGTTGCGCGGCGGTGCAGGCGTCGAGGAGGACGGCCATGATCTCGGAGGCGATTCGCCTCGTTTCTTCGGGCGCTTGGTATCCGGGCACGGGGGTGCCGTAGACGAGGAAGTAGCGCTGGGGGTCGTCCAGAGCCCACTGGCGCAGGGCGTGTGCCAAGGCGCCGAGGTCGGCGCCGACCTCGGCGCGGGTGCGGAAGGTGTCGGCCAGGCTGCGGTAGGCGTCCTTGACGAGTTCGGTGATCAGCTCGTCGCGGTTGGCGAAGTACCGGTACAGGGCCGGTCCGCTCACGCCCATCTGCTTGGCGATGGCGTTGAGGGACAGGGCGGAGGCCCCGGCGGCGGCGATCTGCGCCCATGCGTGCTGCTTGATTTCCTCCCGCACCTGGGCGCGGTACCGCTCCCTCGGAGTACTCGTGTCCGGCTCGATCACGCCCTGTCTCCCGTTCTCCCGAAGCTTCGGCACCACTTGGTTAGAGATTATCACCAACGTTCTTGACTCTCACTCTCGACGCAGTTATAACTTCTAACGAACGCAAATTCTTCTAGCGAGAACAGGAGGCGATCATGGGCAGCGAACACCTCGTCCAGGTCGTTCTGCCGGGCATCGTGGCCCCGGAAGGTCTGGAGATCCGCGAAGCAGTCGTGCCGGATGCCGGGCGGGGACAGATCGTGATCGCCATGGAGGCGACCGGCGTGTCGTTCGCCGAGCAGCAGATGCGTCGCGGGCGGTACTACGACCAGCCGCCGTTCCCGTTCGTGCCCGGCTACGACCTGGTGGGTCGGGTGCTGGCGACCGGCGAGGGTGTCGATCCGGGCCTGGCCGGTCGGCGGGTGGCCGCCCTGGTGAAGGTCGGTGGGTGGGCCAGCCATGTGGTGCTCGACGCCAAGGACGCGGTCCAGGTCCCGGACGGCCTCACGGCGGCGGAGGCCGAGACCGTGGTGGTCAATGGCATCACCGCCTGGCAGATGATGCACCGCAAGGCCCGGGTGCGCGCCGGACAGACGATCCTGGTGCACGGCGCCAGCGGCGGTGTGGGCTCCGTCCTGGTCCAACTCGCCCGCACGGCGGGCGTGAAGGTGATCGGCACGGCCTCCGCCCGGCACCACGACGCCCTGCGGGAGTTGGGCGTCATCCCGGTCGACTACCGCGCCGGCGACGTGCCCGGCCAGGTCAGGGAGCTGGCGCCCAGTGGGGTCGACGCCGTCTTCGACCACGTCGGCGGCCGAAGTGTCACCGACTCCTGGCACCTGCTCGCCCCCGGCGGCACCCTCGTCTCCTACGGCAGTGCCTCCACCCGCGACGACACCGGCTCCAAGCAGTGGCCCGTGCTGAAGATCCTCGCCCGCGTCTCGCTGTGGAACACCCTGCCCAACGGCCGCCGCGCCTACTTCTACAACATCTGGGCCGGCCGGTCCCTGAGCAAGGACCGCTTCCGCGCCCGGCTGCGAGCCGACCTCACCGAGGTATTCGCCGCCGTCCGCCGCGGCGACGTCACCGCCCGCATCGCCGCCCAACTGCCGCTCACCAGGGCCGCCGAGGCGCTGCGCCTGGCGGAGTCCGGCACCGTCACCGGCAAGGTCGTCCTGACCCCCTGACGCGTACCGCCCCGGGGTGTCGCCGCCCGCCGGTCGTCGGACGAAACCGACCAGCACCCCCGCCGCCGGCAACCCGCTGAGCGCACCGCCCGTGGCCGAACTCGACGAGCGCGGTGCCCAAGAGTCGGACCGCCGAAGGCCCGGCCGCGCCTCATCGTCCCCGGTCGTGGCCCGTGATTCCGCCGCTGTCCGGCCTCTCCGCCGGACCGCGCCGTGAGACGTGCCAAGGCCGCCCAACCGTCAACGCCGCTTTCACGGCACCGAACGCTCGCCCGGATCCGTCACCTGACACGTCATCACACCAAGGGCCATCACCATGAAGCTTCGTTCGCACCGTGCCATGACGGCGGCGATCTGCGCCACGACCGTTTCCACCGCACTCGGCACCACCGGCTTCGCCGCGCAGCCCGCCGACCAACACCTGCCGAGTATCGTCGCCCAGTGGGCCGCTGCCTGGAACGGCACCGACGCCCGGACACTCGGCGCCCTGTTCACCGCCGACGGCACCTACACCGACCACGCCGTGGGTGTCACCTTCCACGGCCGCCAGGAGATCGCCGGATGGAAGGCCCGCGCCGACAGTGTCATCGACAACGTCCACGTCACCGTGCGCGCCACCCACCGCGACGGCGACCACCTCACCATCGAGGCCGTCTACTCCGGCCACCTCAAGGGCGCGCCCAAGCCCTTCGCCGTGCCGATGGCCACCCTTCTCGATCTCGACAGCCGCCGACACATCACCGGCGACCAGGATTACTACAGCCTCAACGCCGTCCTCGCCCAGTCCGGCCTACCCGCCGACTGGACCCCGCCCACCCCGTGACCCCCAGCAGCCCGCAGTCAAGACCGCACACCACAACGGGCCTTCCAGGCGCCGGAAGGCACCCCCGCATCGGCCCGACGTCCTACCAGGCCGCCGCGCGCGTGGACGGGCGGCGGGAGACAGCCTCCCGCCGCCCGGACCGGTGAAACCCGCGTCTTCGTCGCGCTCCTACCGTCGCCCCTGCCGCCACGCCGCCCGGCTTGCAGACGGCGTCGGTCCCGTCCGGCCCCAGGACGGTGCGGTGGTGAGGGCGCCGGACCCGTTGACTCCTCCCACCCGGCGGCGCATATCCACCGAGCCCAGCGAAACGAGGTTCCCGAAATGACCGGCAAGCCGTACCTGACCGGCCACTACACGCCCGCCGTCGACGAGACCACCGCCACCCGGCTCACCGTCGAGGGCACACTGCCCCCGGAGTTGACCGGTCGGCTGATCCGCAACAGCCACAATCCCAAGCCCGGCGTCACCCCCACCCACTGGTTCAAGGGCAGCGGCATGGTCCACGGCATCCGCCTGCGTGACGGCCACGCCGAGTGGTACCGCAACCGCTGGGTCCGGACCCCCGCCCTCGACGGCGCCCCCTACACGACCGAGACCGGCCCCGACCTGACCGCCAGCACGGCCGGCACCCATGTCATCGAACACGCCGGCCGCCTGCTCGCCCTGTCCGAGGCCAGCTTGCCCTTCGAGCTCACCCCGGACCTGGACACCGTCGGCGCCTACAACTTCAACGGCCGGCTGCGCAGCGCGATGACCGCGCACCCGAAGACCGACCCCGTCACCGGGGAACTGCACTTCTTCGGCTCCTCTCCCGTCCCGCCCTTCCTGATGTACTACGTGGCCGACGCGAAGGGGGAGATCACCCACAGTGCCGCAATCCCGGGCGCCACCGCTTCCCTCAAGCACGACTTCGCGATCACCCGGCACCACGTGGTCTTCGTCGAGGGCTCGGTGACCTTCGACCCGACCCAGCACTCGGGCATCCCCTACGGCTGGAGCGACGACCAGCCCGCCCGCATCGGCGTCATGCCGCGCAGCCCGCAGGGCGCCGGCAAGATCCGCTGGTTCCCCATCGCGCCCGGCAACATGCTGCACACCGCCAACGCCTACGAGGACGCCCAGGGCCGCATCGTCCTGGAGGGCCCCACCGTCGACCGCGAGGGCTTCCACCTCTCGTGGAACTGGTGGGTCGGCGCCCCCGGCCGCGGCACCGAGCCGAACGCCCTTTCCTGCACCCGTCGTTGGACGATCGACCTGGTCGCCGGAACCGTCGACGAGCGGACCGTCGACGACCTCACTGTCGAGTTCCCCACCCTCAACGACGAGTTCATCGGCGCCGAGCACCGCTACCAGTACGCCGTGTCCTTCCCCGACCACCACGGCTTCGGCGGCTACGGCATCGTCAAGTACGACCGTTTGACGGGCGACCGGCGCGTCCACGAGGTCGGAGACGCCCGGCTGCCCAGCGAGGCCGTCTTCGTCCCGGCCGCCGCTGCTGCCAACGAGGACGACGGCTACCTGCTCACGGTCATCTCCGACCTCAAGCAGGACGCCTCCCGGCTTCTCGTCCTCGATGCCTCCCGCCTCGACCTCATCGCCACCGTCCGCCTGCCCCGCCGGGTCACCGCCGGCATCCACGGCTCCTGGATCCCCGACGCCGCCCTCGACGGCAACCAGAACTGACAAGCCACCACACGCCCTGGGGGCCGGCACAGCTCGCCCCCAGGGTCGCAGGCCGGCGTCGGGCCACAGGTTGCTCTCGACGAGTGGCGCCGACGCCGGCGGGGGCGGTCGGATTTCGTCGACCGGGTGCCACGTGTAGGGGACCCGATCTCGGTTGGACCGCCGGTCGAGGTGGTTGAGCGGCTGGGGCGGCAGGAGGTCGCGGGTGGGGGCGGCGAACCGGATTGTTGGCTAGGGTGACAACTGGAGGAAGATTCCGATGCGTTGGGCGGGACGATGGCCGGGCCGGCGAGTTCGGGGCTGCACAGGCTGACGGCTCCCGCGGCGTCGTACAGGCCAGGAGCGGGTGCCCGCGGGGCGGTTGTGGCCGCTGGAGGGTGAGTCGGACACGACGGGGGGCTCGCGTTGGATCGCCTGGCCGGAGCGGAACGGGAAGTCGGCTCAGCCCAGTTCGTGGTGGGCGGGTTTGTCATCTTGCGCGGTCCAGCCGCACAGCCCGTACAGGCTGACGGCCCCGGCCGGGTCGGCAGGCGGCAACGGGCGGTTCTTGCGGGGCCCGACCGCCGCCACGTAGGGGGTTGCGGCGCGGCAGGCCGACCGGACGCGGTGGGCGTGTGAACGGCCGGACAGCGCCCGCGGTGCTGCCTCCGTCGCTGCGCGCGCGGCTCGGGCCGATTGCGGTCCTGGCCGCGCTGGTGGTCGTCGTGCTCGGCGTCCTGTATGCCGACGACAGCAAGCCCGGCGTGGTGGACGCGCGGATCTCGGCGGCGGTGGACGGTGTGGGGCCACCGTGGCGGTATGTCGCTCTGGCCGCGGACTTCTTGGGGGAGCCCGTAGGAGCGGCGACGCTGGTCGTGGCCACCGTGACGGGCTGTCTGCTGCTTCGGCGTCCTCGCGCAGCGGTGCTCACCGTTGCCGGCGTCGGCATGACCGTGGGGGCGGCGACGCTGCTCAAGCACCTGGTGGGACGCACCATCCACCGCGGGTACCTGTCCTACCCGAGCGGGCACACCGCCTTCGTCACCGCGCTCGCCCTCGTGGTGGCGCTGCTCGCGACCGGCCGGCTCGGCCTCGGCAGGACGGCCGGCACGTTGCTCGTGCTCGCCGCGGCGCTGGTCGCCGGCGCCGCCATGGGCTGGGCGCAGGTCGCCCTGGGCGCGCACTACCCGACCGACGTCCTCGGCGGCTGGTGCACCGCGCTGGCGGTGGTACCGACGACCGCGTTGCCGGTCGACCGGATGGTCGACCGGCTGGTCCGTCGGAGGGCCGACGCCGATCGGCAGGAGCGTCGCTGACGTCACGTCATGTCATGCCAAGCGGCGGAACACTGGCTTCACCGGCCGCCCGGCCAACCAGGGAGTGGGGTCGGCGGCGTCCAGTGCCTTCCGGTACACCGCACACGCCTGGGCCACCACATCGACGGTGCGGTCGATGTCGGCGTCGTCGAGCGCGCTGCTCACCACGAACGACGGAGCCAGCACTCCGCCCGCGAGGAGCCGGCGCAGGAACAGGGTGCGGTACTGCTGCGACGGCTGCCGGTTCTCGTCGAGGGTGGCGAAGACCAGGTTGCTGGCCCGGCCCCGGACGACGATGTGGTCGCCGACGCCCATGCTCGCCGCGGCGTCGCGGACACCGGCGGCCAACCGCTCGCCGAGGGCGTGCAGCCGCGCGGTGATCCCCTCCTCGGTGTAGATGGTCTGCACGGCCATCGCGGCGGCCAGGGAGTGCGTTTCCGCACCGTGCGTGGTGGACAGCAGGAACACCCGGTCGCGGGAGTGACGCAGCCCGCCCCGCTCCATCAGGTCGCGGCGACCGGCCAGCGCGGAGACGGCGAAGCCGTTGCCCAGCGCCTTGCCGAAGGTGGAGAGGTCGGGGACGACGCCGTACAGGCCCTGGGCGCCCGCCTCGGACCAGCGGAAGCCGGTGATCATCTCATCGAAGATCAGTGCGCAGCCGTGCCGGTCGGCCAGCTCGCGCAGGCCGGCGAGGTACCCGGGAGTGGGGTCTTCCCTGCTCTGGGGGCCCCTCCCGGCCGAAGGCCGGGGGAGAAGTCGAGAGCCAGGGGAAGGCTGGGTGTGGGTGTGGGTGTGGGTGGCGGGTTCGAGGATCAGGCAGGCGATCTCGTCCTGGTACCGGGTGAGCAGCTCCTGTGTGGCGGCCAGGTCCCCGTAAGGGAACGCCACGGTGAGCTCGGTGGTCGCCGCCGGAACACCGGCGGGCATCGGCGTGGTGCCGATGAACCAGTCGTCGACCGAGAAGAACGGATGGTCGCCGCAGACCGCCACCCGCGGGCGCCCGGTGACGGCGCGGGCGAGGCGCACCGCCGCGGTCGTGGCGTCGGAGCCGTTCTTCGCGAACTTCACCATCTCGGCGGTGGGCACTGTTGCCAGGAAGCGTTCCGCGGCCTCGGCCTCCACGATGGACGGCCGGACGAAGTTGCTGCCGCGGTCGAGTTCCCGCCGCACCGCCTCGATCACGCGTGGGTGGGCGTGGCCGAGGCTGACCGACCGCAGGCCGGAGCCGTACTCGATGTAGCGGTTGCCGTCGACGTCCCATACGTGGGCACCGCGGCCGTGGCTGATGACCGGGGCCAGGTTCTCGGGGTACTGGTCGTCGCCCTTGGCGTAGGTGTGCGCGCCCCCGGGGATCAGGGCGTGCAGCCGCTCGTTCGCCTGCCGCGACCGGGGCAGGCTGAGCTCTTCGGTGTCTTCGGTGGCCACGCCGACCTCAACTCTCCGTGTGCTGAAGGACCTTGGCGAGGCTCGGCGCCTCCCGGTCCCGCTGGGACATCGATGTGACCGGCAGCGGCCAGGGAACGGCGAGCTCCGGGTCGTCGAAGGCGATCGTCACGTCCTCGGCCGGATCGTGCGGGCGGTCGATCCGGTACGAGATGTCGGCGGTTTCGGTCAGTGCCTGGAAGCCGTGCGCGCACCCCGCCGGGATGTACAGGGTCACCTGCGTCTCGCCGGACAGCTCGAAGAAGGCCCGGTTGCGGTAGGTCGGCGAGTCCGTCCGCAGGTCCACGACGACGTCGAAGATCCTCCCGTACGAGCACCGCACCAGCTTGGCCTCGCCGGCGCCGGAGCGCAGGTGCAGGCCGCGCAGCACGCCCCGGACCGAACGGGACACGCTGTCCTGGACGAAGGCGTCCGGGTCGAGGCCCACCGAGCGGACCACGTCGGCGTCGAAGGTGCGGCAGAAGAAGCCGCGCTCGTCGGCGTACGGCGTCGGCTCGAACAGGTACGCGCCGGCGATCGCCGGGACTTCGGTCGCTTTCATTCCGGGCGCAGTCATGGAGCCTCCCGCAAGGCGTGGTCGTGGGCGTGGTCGGCCGCCGGGAACAGGGCCGCGGTCAAGTCGGTGAATTGGTGCCCAAGTCGCCGGGTGGCGACCAGGTTCCGCTCGGTGAGGGTCCGCCGCAGCTCCACCGATCGCCGCTCCAGCGCCCGGAACTGCTCCAACAACCGGTCGGCGTCGACCTCGCGGGCCGGGTGGCAGTACGCGCCGAGACCCATCTGAGCCATGAGCGCGTCGCTCTTCGCCGCATAGCTGAGTGCGAGCGTCGGCGTACCGGCCTTCAGCGCGCAGACCAGGTTGTGGTAGCGGGTCGCCACCACGGTGTCGGCACCCGCCATCTCCCTCATCAGGTCGGCCAGCGAGCACGCCTGGGCGGCGGTGACCAGCGGCGAGTCCACCGCGCCGAGGATCGCGGCGACCACCGGCCCGTCGCACTCGTCGCCGGTGAGCAGCCGGACCGGCCTGCCGTCCTCGACCAGCGTGCGGACGAAGCGAGTTGTCCCGTCGAGGTAGCGCCGGTGGATCTCCTCGGCCCGGGCGCGGTCGTCGTTGCCGCCGTGGAAGGCCATGACGCCGACGCAGACCGGGCCCGGCGGGACGGGGTTCTTGTCGGGTCCACTCGCCCGCGGCGTCGGCAGGGCGAAGGCGAGGTCCGGGTAGACCTCGTCGCGCGCGGTGTCCACGCCCATCTCCCGCATCGCGTCGCGGGACGGGGCGTCCCGGTACGACCGGTAGGTGGCCAGCCGCGCCGACCAGCGCACCAGGGCCCGGGTCGGCCGGTTGCCGATCGGGGCGGCGCCGACGCCGACCAGCGCGACCCGGGTGCCGAACAGCCGCCCTGTCGCGCAGAGCAGGAACAGCGAGTACGGGAAGCCCCACGGCCGCAGCGGCAGCGTGGCCTCCAGGACGCCCATGCCCGGCACGATCACCACGTCGTGCCGGCGCACCCAGGCAGCGGTGCGGACGGCGTCGACGAGTTTGCCCAGACCCTTCGCCGCGATCGCGCCCGCACGCGACGCGGTGCGGTATTCCCCGCGGTACCAGTGCAGCCGCGTCGCGGGGATCCGGTACCGGGTCGCGACGACCTCGGGTCCGCCGCACAGCGCGTCCACGACCGCCTCCGGGTGCTCGGCGCGGAGGTATCCGAGCAGAGCCTCCAGCGACCCGTCGTTGCCGAGATTGCCGGAGCCGAGCAGGCCGAACACCCCGACGCGCACCGGAGTTTCGTCCGCAGACGTCATGCCTGCCTCCCCTCGCGCCCGGCGACGAGGGCGTCGACGGAGACGGTGAGCCGGCCCGGGTCGACCGGGGCGCGGTCCTCGACCCGCTCGCCGGCACCCGGCCGGACCCGGCTGGCCATCCATGCGGCCAGGTGGCGGTAGCACGCGCGCCGGTCGGCCGGTGACAACGGCGCCCGCCGGACCGCCGAGGCGAAGCCCCAGACGTACTCGGCGAGCAGCCGGGGTGCCGGGTGCAGCGGGCCTGCCCGGCGCGGGTCCAGGTTGACGCACCGGGAGCGCTTGGAAGGGTTCGCCCGCTCGGCGCGGGTGGGGTGGTCGCGGCGGAAGTACAGCAGCTCCGGCACCTGGTGGAAGGGTCCGTGCAGGGTGATCTCGGCGACGAACGTACGGTCCGCGTGGTGGTAGCTGTCGTGCGGCCTCACCCGGCGCAGCACGTCGGCCCGCATCACCCCGTAGAAGTCGTCGCCACCGGGCTCGAACAGCAGACTGCGGAAGCGCTCCGGCGCGTGCGGCGAGTCGGTGGCGAGCCCGTACTCGTACGGGACCTTCACCCGGCCGTCGCCGTCGATGACCGCCTGACCGCTGTGTGCGAGGATCACGTCCGGCCGCTCGTCCAGCGCCTCCACACAGCGCCGCAACAGGTCCCGGGCGTACAGGTCGTCGTGCGAGGCCCACTTGAACAGCTCGCCGCGGCACTCCGTGAACACGTGGTTGTGGTTCGGAGCGGCGCCGATGTTCCGGGGCAGCCGGAGGTATCGGATGCGCGAGTCCTGTGCCACGTACCTGCGGCAGATGTCCTGGGTCCCGTCGGTCGAGGCGTTGTCGGAGATGACCAGCTCGAAGTCCTCGTAGGTCTGGCCGAGCAGGGCGTCGATCGCCTCGGCGAGGTACTCCTCGCCGTTGTACACGGGCAGGCCGATACTCAACCGGGGATGGGCGGTCATGGCGTCCTCACTTCGGGGATGGGGTTGTGGTGGCGCTCGCGCAGGGCGGACCGCAGCTGCAGCCACCACACGGTCGAGCCGCAGACGGTCGCGGTGGCGACGCCCCAGGCGGAGCCGACCGTGCCGGCCGCGGCCGCCCCGCCGAGCCCGCCGCCGACGTAGCAGGCGGAGGCGAACAGCTGGCAGCGCAGGCTGCGCCGGGCCGCGCCGAGCGCGCGCAGCCCGGCCGCCGCGCCGCTGCCCAGGCCGGCGCCCGCGACGCCGAGCGCGGCCGGCACGATGAGCTGCGAGGCGGAGGGCCAGACGCCGCCGAGCACCAACTCGCCGAGCCTGTACGGCATCAGCAGCAGCGCCGCGCCCCAGAGCAGCGCGGCGGTGGCCTGCCCGCCGCCCAGCAGGAGGCAGAATCCGCCCAGCCGGTGCGGGGCCCGCCGCAGCACCCGTGCCGCCTCCGCGACGGTGACCAGCGACAGCCCCATGAGCACAGCCATGAACGGGCCGAGCAGGAGCTCGGCGCCCCGGACCGCACCCACCGCGCCGACCCCGACGATCGCGCCGAGCCCGTACGCCCGCAGCTGGCTCGCGCCGCTGAGGCTGACGTTCTCGACCAGGTACCGGTAGCCGAGGTCGCGCTGCTCGCGAAGCCACCCGCGCGCTCCGGTCATCCGGGGCCGGATGCCGGACTGGAGGCAGCCGTACCCCGCGGCCACCGCGGCGGACGCGCCCCAGGCGAGCACAAAAGCGGCCACGTTGCCCACGCGGGCCGCCACCAGCATGGCCGGGACGAGCGCGACGCCCCACACCAGGTCGTTGACGAACGCCTTTTGCCCGGTGCCGGCGGCGAAGAACGCGTACCGCCAGGCGTCCTGCAGCAGCAGCGCCGGCAGCACGACGCCGAGGCAGGCGATCGCGGGCCCCACGCGGCCGCCGAGACCCGGCCCGACCACCAGGCACGCGGAGCCGAGGGCGGCACCGACGCCGAGCGCGGTACCGGACGACCGGGCCACCGCCGCGCGCCAGGACGCGGCCGGCACGCCGCTGAAGCGCACCACGAGCGGGTCGGTGGCCAGCCCGCGGGAGACGTTGAGCACCACGCCGTAGGTCACCCAGGCCAGGCTGAACGCGCCGAACGCGGCCACTCCCAGCGAGCGGGCCACGTAGATCCCCACCGCGAAGTTGGTCATGCTGGAGGCCGCCTGGTCGGCCAGTCCCCACGACAGTCGGCCCGCTACGGCCCGCTTGGCGGACGACCGGGCGTGACCGGCCCGGGCTGCCGATGCCGTCGTCTTCTCCCTCTCGGTGGTCATCGGCGTCATGCCTTGATCAGCCCGGCGCCGTGCAGGGCGCCGGCCGCGGCGGCGACGGTGTCGAACGGCAGCCCGGACCGCTCGGCGACCTCCAGCAGACTGCGCTCGCCGTCGGAGAGGCTGAGCACCCAGAGCATGGCCATCTGGGCCTGCTTCGCATCACTGCGGCCGCCGAGCGAGTCGTACAACCCACGCCGGCCCAGCTGCGGTTCGCCGTAGGGGCTGAGGTTGAGGTACCGCCGGTTGCGGTCCAGCACGGCGAATGCCTCGCGGCAGACGGCGAGCGTGTCCGCCATCGCCTCCGGGGAGACGAAGTCCAGGTTGTCCGCCGAGGTGTGGTACTCGGGGTAGCCGGCGTACGGGGTCCGGCTGAGCGAGCCCACGCCGAGATCGAACCCGGGCGAGCAGAACTGCCGCTCGTCGTATCCGTACGGGGTGAACTCGGCGACGTGGTGAGGGCGTTCGGATGCGGCAAGCACGTGCCGCATCACCCGGTCGATCTCCGCGTCGCCGCGCCTGCTCTGCTTGTACGTCAGCCGGCCCGGGTCGCCGGCGCAGGCCAGCACAAGGCCGTGCTTGACCCGATCGATCCGCTCCGCGTTGCGGGCGAGCCAGGTGATCGCCCCGATGGTGCCGGGCGCGAAGACGAACCGGTAGGTGTAGTACGGCGTCTGCTCGGCCAGCGCCCGGGCCAGGAACGTCGCCACCGCGATGCCGGCCAGGTTGTCGTTGGCCAGCGACGGATGGCAGACGTGGCAGGAGACGATCACCTCGTCGGGGACCTGACCGGGGACCACGTGCTCGGCGTAGGTGAGGTGGCCATCGGTGAGTGTGGAGTCGATGCGCACCTCGTACTCGCCGTCCGGCAGCGCGTCCAACGTCGCCTGAGCCAGGCAGAACCCCCATTCCGGCTTGTAGTAGCTGGTGCGGTACGGCACCCAGGTCGGGTGGTCCGGCAGGGTGTGCAGATGCCCACGCAGCTCGGCCAGCGGCATGGTCGCCGACACCGGCACGCTGTAGCCGAGCACGTGCAGGCTGGACGCGGCGAAGTCGACGACCCGGTGGCCGGCGGTGTCGGCGATGTACGCGTCCCGGATGTTCCACTCCTGCGGCACCGTCCAGTCGAGCACCTGGGTCCCGGTCGGCACCTCGTGCACCTGCAGCGGGACGTACTCGCCGACGATCCCCAGGGTGGCGCGCACACCGTCGCCGGTGATGCTCCGGCACAGCGGGTACAGCCGCTCCACCAGCGCGTGCATCTCTTCGCCGGCCTCGGTCATCGGCGCCACCGCAGCGTGTCGTCGACGGCGCCGGCGTCGGACGCGGCGCGGAGCACGGCGAGGCGGGTGAAGCGCCTCTCGAAGTCCTCCCGGGTCAGCCCGTGTTTCCGGTAGGCATCGGCGAGTTCGAGTGCGCCCTGCTTCACCGTCCACGCGCAGTCGAACCCGGGCACCGCGGTGCGGAACCGGGAGAAGTCCACCCGGTACGACCGCGGATCGGCACCGGTCTCCCCGGTGATCACCACCCGCGAGCCGGATACCGCCTCGGCGACCTGCTCGGCGATCTCGGCGACCGTGACGTTGTTGATCTCGCTGCCGATGTTGAACGCCCGGTCGTGTACCGCTTCCCGCGGCGCGGTCAGCGCGGCCGCGAAGGCCCGGGCGATATCGGCGGCGTGTACCAGCGGGCGCCAGGGGGTGCCGTCGGAGAGCACCAGCACCTCGCCGGACAGAAGCGCGTGGCCCACCAGGTTGTTCAGGACGATGTCGGCGCGCGGCCGGGGTGAGTAGCCGAATGCGGTGGCATTGCGCATGTACACCGGGCTGAAGTCGCCGTCGGCCAGCGCGTGGAGGTCGTCTTCCACCCGCACCTTGGACTCCGCGTACGGCGTCACCGGGCGCAGCGGGGCGTCCTCGGTCACCAGGTCGTCTCCGCCGGCGGCACCGTAGACCGAGCAGGTCGACGCGTACAGGAAGCGCCGCACTCCGGCGTCGCGGGCCAGTCGGGCAAGGCGAACGGACGCGTGGTGGTTGATGTCGTAGGTGAGCTCGGGCGCCAGCGATCCCAACGGGTCGTTGGACAGCGCGGCCAGGTGGATCACGGTGTCCACCCCGGCCACGTGTTCGGCCGTGACGTCGCGCAGGTCCACCCGGTGCCCTGGCGGGTCCGCGGGCGGCGGGCCCAGCACGCAGTCGGCGAACAGGCCGGCGTCAAGGCCGACGACCTCGTGCCCGGCGGCGGCGAGGACCGGAGCCATCACGGTTCCCAGATAGCCCTGGTGTCCGGTCAGCAGTACGCGCAAGGTTCAACCCCCCAGGTTGAGAGTGAGTTTGGTGACGGCGAAGGCCTCGGCGTAGCGCGCGTGGCATTCGATGCCGCGGATCCGCGCAAGACCGAGGAAGGCCTCCCGGTCGTACCAGAGCCGGTGCCGCTGCGAGGGGTAGTGCTCCTGCAACAGCCGCACCTTCTGTTCGGCGATCTCGGGCGACAGCGGCTGGTACGCCGCCGGACGGCCGAGATCGCCGTCCCACTTGACGATCTCGTAGCCGAGCACGAGGTGGTCGCGGAACGCGGTGGTCAGCAGCTTCGCCAGACCGCGGTGGTCCTGGTGCGCGTCATCGGTGCGCGGCGCCAGGACCAGATCCGGCTCGGTCTGCAGGCGCAGCTCCTCGACCGCGGCCTTGGCCTCGTCCCAGTACGCCGGCAGCCGGCCGTCCGGCAACTTGAGCACGGTCAGCCGCAGTTCGGCGCCCGGGCAGAAGGCGGCGAGCGCGGCCTGCTCCTCCTGCTCCCGCTCGCTGCCGCCGCCGGAGAGCACCAGCGCGTCGACGCGGACACCCGGCCGCGCCAGGCACATCGTCAGCAGCGTGCCGCCGGCGCCGATGGCGATGTCGTCGCAGTGCGCGCCCACCGCGACGATCCGGTCCAGGCGCCCGGCCCCGAGCCGGATCACGCCCTCGCTCCGGCGCAGTCCCTGCTCCCGGTCGCGCGCGCCCCCGCGCCGTCCCGTTCCCACACGGCCCACGGGCGGTCGCCCCGGGTATAGGCGGCGTCGAGCGCGGCCCGCTCCTTCACGGTGTCGGTCGGCTTCCAGAAGCCGCGGTGCTGGTGCGCCACCAACCGGCCGCGCTTGGCGAGTTGGGCGCATCCGTCGGCGACCAGATCCCCGCTCTCCGGGATGTGGTCGAAGACCTCCTGGCGGAGCACGAAGTAGCCGCCGTTCTCCCACAGCGGCAGTTCACTCACCGCGGTGATGCCCCCCACCAGGCCGTCCTCGCCCAGGTCCACGCAGTGGAACGAGGACTGCGGCGGCACCACCATCATCGACGCACCGGCGTCGCGCCGGGCGAACCGGTCGATCATCTCCGGCAGCGGGGCGTCGGTGAGCACGTCGGCGTAGTTGGCGAGGAACATCTCGTCGCCGTCCAGATGGTGCCGCACCCGGCGCAGCCGCTCCCCGATCGGCGACTCGATGCCGGTCTGCGCGAACGTGATCGTCCAGGAGGCGATGTCGGTGGACAGCAGCTCGGTCCGCCCGTTGCGCAGCACGAAGTCGTTGGACGTCGTCTCCTCGTAGTTGAGGAAGAAGTTCTTGATGTGGTGCGCCCCGTACCCGAGGCAGAGGATGAACTCCGTGTGCCCGAAGTGCGCGTAGTAGCGCATGACGTGCCAGATCAGCGGCCGCGGGCCGACCATCGCCATCGGCTTGGGCATGTCGTCGGAGGCTCCGCCGCGCATGCGCAGCCCGTAGCCGCCGCAGAACAGTACGACCTTCATGCTGCAACCTCTTTCACGACGTGACCTCGACAATGCTCAGTTCCGGGATGGGAAAGACCAGCCGGCCGCCCCAGTCGTGCACGAAGGACAGCTGCTCGACCAGTTCGTCCCGCAGGTTCCACGGGAGGACGAGGACGTAGTCCGGTCTGTCGGCGCTGATCTGCTCGGGCGGCAGGATCGGGATGCGGGTGCCAGGGGTGAACCTGCCGTGCTTGTAGGGGTTGCGGTCGACGGTGTACGGGAGCAGGTCGGGCCGGATGCCGCAGTGGTTGAGCAGGGTGTTGCCCTTGCCCGGGGCGCCGTAGCCGACCACCGTCTCGCCGCGCTCGGCCGCCTCGATGAGGAATCGCAGGAGGTCCCGGCGCACCTTGGCCACCCGGGCGGAGAACTCGGTGTACCCGGACAGCTCCTGCAGTCCGGCGGCCTTCTCCCGGGCCAGAACGTCGGCCACCCTGCGGGTCGGCTCGCCGGCCACCTCGGACGGCCTGGCCCACAGCCGGATGGAGCCGCCGTGCGTGGGCAGCAACTCGACGTCCACGAGCGCGAGTCCGCCGCTGGCCAGCGCCCGGGTCGCGGACGCGACCGTGTAGTACTGGAAGTGCTCGTGATAGATCGTGTCGTACTGGTTCTCCTCGATCAGGGTCAGCAGGTGCTGCACCTCGATGGAGACCCAGCCGTCGTCGGCGACCAGGGCGCGCAGCCCCCGGGTGAACCCGACCACGTCGGGGATGTGCGCGTACACGTTGTTGGCCACGACCAGGTCCGCCGGGCCGTGCTCGGCGCGGACGGCCGATCCGGTGGCCGGGTCCAGGAACTCGGTGAGCGTGGGCACACCCGCGTCCCGCGCCGCTGCGCCGACGTTCACCGACGGCTCGATGCCGAGGCAGCGGATCCCTCGGTCCACCATGTGCCTCAGCAGGTACCCGTCGTTGCTCGCGACCTCGACCACGAAGGCGTCCTTCTCCACGGAGTCGAGACCCAGCCGCGCTGCGGCGTCCGTGACGAACGTGCGCGCGTGCTCCACCCAGGAGGTCGAGTAGGAGGAGAAGTACGCGTACTGCGTGAACGTCTCCTCCGGCGTGATCAACGGAGGGATCTGCGCCAGCCAGCAGTCGGTGCAGACCCGCAGGTGCAGCGGGAACGCCGGCTCCGGCTGGTCGAGTTGGTCCGCGGCGAGAAAGCTCTCACATGGTGGCGTCGTCCCGAGATCGACGACGCTCGCCATCGCTTCCGAGCCGCAGAGTCGGCATCGTGTCATCTACTGTCCCCATCCCCCCTGCTCGCGCGGGTGTCCCCGCCGCGAGTGAGTGCTGACCGATCCGCGATCGCGGTGCGGTACTCATCCACCAGGCGCTCCAGCCCGACGGCCGGGCTGAACCCCTGCTCGTAACGGCGCCGGGCCGCCTGGCCCATCTCCCGGTTGCGGGCCGGCTCGGCCGCGATCCGGCGAATGCAGGACGCGAGCGAGGCGGGCTCGCCGGGCCGGTGCAGCAGCCCGGTCACCCCGTCCTCGACGAGTTCGACGAAGGCGCCGTGCCCGGCGGCGACGGCCGGGACCCCCGCCGCCATGGCCTCCACGACCACCAGGCCGAACGCCTCCAGCCACGTCGAAGGAGCCACCACGGCGACCGACCGCGCGACGGCCTGCCGGCACTCCGCCGGGTCGTACAGGCCGACATACCGCACGTCGTCCCGGCCCGCCGCCCAGGCGGTCACCTCTCCCTCCAGCGGCCCCGCGCCGGCGACCACGAGCGGCACGCCCACACCGCCGTCAGCGGCGATCTCGTCCCACGCGGCCATGAGCAGCCGCACGCCCTTGGCCTCCGCGAGTCGGCCGAGATAGAGCAGATGCTCGCCGGCGTCCGCTCGACAGGCGCCCGGGTCGGGCACGAAGTTGTGCTTCACCGCCAGCCGGTCGGCCGGCATGCCGGCCCGCACCAGGACGTCGCGCTGCGCCGCGGAGATGCAGAAGAACCGCTCCACGCCGGACCACCACCGCCGCCGGTTGACCGACAGGCTGACCGCGAGCGGCACCGTCGCGAGGCGGGAGCCCCGGTAGCAGCCGTGCCGGACGGCGGGCAGCGGCGCCGACCCGACGCACTCGGTGCACGGCCGGCCGTCCCGTTGCAGCGTGCCGGGCGGGCAGACCTGGGTGTAGTTGTGCAGCGTGGCGACGGCGGGCACGCCGGCGTCGGCGCAGGCGGCGAGCACCGCGGGCGACAGGAGCGGGAAGACGTTGTGGACGTGCACCACGTCCGGCCGCTCGGTGCGCAGCCGGGCGGCAAGTTCCGCGCGGACCGCAGGGTTCCACGGCACCAGCAGCGGCACCGCGGCCTTGCCCGGCAGGGACCGGGCGGCGATGTCGTCGCTGCGCCGCTCGAACACCTCGACCCGGTGGCCGGCGGCGCGCAGCAGCGCCACCTCCTGGTCGACGACCTTGTTCTCCCCGCTCGGCTGTGCCGAGGAGTAGTGGTTGTGCACCACGAGGACGTGCATGCTCAGGTCACCTCCGATCTCTGGGCCCAGCGCGGGATGCGTCGTAGAGGAACTTCGGGCGTCGGGGCGGGCGTGGCCGCGGCAGGTGCCGCCAGCAGCGAGGCGGCGACCGCCAGATGCAGCAGATACGGCGAGGCGTCGCCCAGCCCGGCCTCGGTGTACGACGCGATCGCGCAGTAGCTGATCAGGAAGATCGCGCAGGCCCTCGGCAGCGATGTCGGCCGCAGCAACGCGACGCCGCCCAGCACGATGATGATCGCCGCCACGAGGGCGACGCCGATCAGTCCCTGCTCGTTGTAGACGGCCAGCCAGCTGTTGTCGATCGGCAGCCCGCCGAACGACTTGTCGCCCAGGCCCACGCCGAACATCTGCTCCGAGGTCGTTCGGGGCGCTGCCAACAGGGCGTCCCAGACCTTGGCCCGACCGGTGAGGCTGGAGAAGTTCTCCTGGCTCTGCCCGCGCAGGAACCACGCCTCCAGCACGGAGCCGAGCGCCACCGCGGCCACCGCGGCGCACAGCACCGCCCAGGTGAAGAACCGGCGGGCGGCGCCGCTGGTCAGGATCAGCGAGCCGATCGCCAACGCCAGCCCGATGAACAGGCCGAGTGTGGCCGTCCGGGTATGGGTCAACGCGAGCAGGACGAGCGACGGCACGATGACGAACGCCGCGCCGGCCCGGTCGGTCCGGCGGCCCAGTACGAGCAGCACGGTGAGCCCGGTGATCACCGCGGCGTACTGTCCGATCTGCGGAGGGGTGAGCGGCCACAGCGCGCCCACAAGGCGCCCGCCGTAGAGGTCGGGCAGGGCCGCACCCGGTGAGACGACCAGGCCGGCGGCCACCGACCCGAGCACCGCGAAGTACATCCGGATGTGGTGCCGCACGAACGTCAGGCCGCCGTCCCACCAGCGGCTGAGCAACCACACCGTGCCGACGAAGAGAGCCAGCCGGACACAGCGGAACAGCGCGCCGACCCCGGATTCCAGGTGCGCACTGGAGATCACGCTCGACACCAGCAGCAGGGTGAGCAGGAACAAGAAGGCGCTGGGTCGGATGCGCAGCCGGACATTGAGAGCGAGCGCCAGCGCGAACGCGGAGACCAGCGCGCCCATGGTGACCAACTGGATCAGGGAGCGGGGCAGCGGAATGATGGTCTTCGCCCCGGCGGAGCCGAGCGTGTTGAGGACCAGCAACCCCCAGACGACCCCGACGGTTCTCGGTGTGCCGGCAGGGCGCGGTTCGGCGCCGGGCCGCATGCCCGCCGTATCCGGTCCGCCCGGCAGCCCACCGCGCCTCAGGTCCCCGCCCACCTCAACCACCGGTCCGTGGGTCGAAGGTGCTGCCCGCGTCCTGCTGGTACGGCGTGCCCTGCCACTGCCCGGAGTCGAGTATCCGGCTCGGGTCGTGGGCGACGAATTTCCACGGTCCGAGGTAGACGTTGTGGTGCCAGCGGTTGTGCTGCTCGGTGGTGATCGCCGTAGCCACCCGTTCGCCCTGGTACGGCGACCAGTCCGGATAGGTGCCGTAGTTGGCCAGCATCGCCATGCGGTCGCACTTCGCCGTGCAGTCGACGACGGACTTGTCCAGCACGAAGCGGTTGTCGTGGATGTCCACCCGCTGGGTTTTCCACCGGCAGTCGGCGTAGAGCGGTGCGGTGGCGATCACCGGCCGCGCGCAGCGGTCGGGGCGCCGCACCAGCAACGTGCAGTCACCGGACGAGGTGTTGGCCGGGCTGTTGCAGAACCGGTCGGCGTTTTCCCACAGGGTGATCCCGTTCCAGTTGTTCTCCAGTACGTTCCGGTAGATCTCGATCTTGTCGGTGCGGGCTCGGATCCGTGGTTCGCCACCGGACTCGGACAGGTAGACGGTCGCGAACGGGAAGTCGTCGCCGCGGTCGGCCGCCCTGCGGCCTTCGACCCGGTTGTTCCGCCGGATCGTGTTGTTCCGGATGACCGCGTTGTAGCTGGTCTCGTAGATCAGCGCGGCACCGTCGTTGGCGTCGAGCACGTTGTTCTCGATGCGGAAGTCGTTGTTGTTGGTGTCCGCCCACAACCCTGTTCCGCGGTTGTCGTGCACCCAGTTGCCGCGTACGTCGGCGCCGTTGACGGCCCAGAACTTCGCGCCTCCGGTGCAGCCGCAGCCCGGCCGCCGCCGTTCCCAGTCGCCGGTGTTGTTGCCCACGATCTCGTTGTCCTCGACCACGAGGTCGCTGATGCGGCCGCCGGTCTTGTACGCGTTCATTCCGTACTGTCCGTTGTCGCGCAGGCAGTTGGCGCGGACCCGCTGGTGGGCGCCGGCCATCAGCCCGGACCCGGAGTTGTTCTGGATCGTCGCGTGCTCGATCACCCACCCGTCGGCCGAGTCATGGTTGACCACGCCCTCGTTCTGCGGCGCGACGAAACCCTGCACGGTCAGGTAGCGGATGGTGACGTTGCGGGCGGTACCGCCGAACGCGTACTGGTTGATCTTCCGGCCGTCGAGTACCGCGCCTGGCGCACCGAGATAGCGGTCTCCCTCCTTGGGGATGACCTGGGCGTAGCGGTCCGGGTCGAGCCTGTGCTTGCCCGGCCGAAGCCAGAACGTGGTGTTCGGGGGGTCGCTCTTGGTCTTCGCTGCCAGGTCACCGACCGCCGCGGGGTCGACCGTCACCGCGCCCGCCGGCGCCTTCGTCGGCCCGGCCGCGGGCTTGGCGCACACCCGAGCCACGGACGTGGGCAGCGCCCCGGACGTGGCCGGCGCGGCGGTCGGCTTTGCCCGGGCGCCTTGCGTGCTCTCACAGCCGGTCGCCGCCAGCAGGGCCAGCGCCAGCGGTGCCGCCGCCCACGCCCAGTACCGCCTCTTGATTCCCACGCGCCCCCCTAGCCGCGGAACCTGAGCACGGTGGTGAACCCCTCCGCGCCGTCGGCGAAGCCGGTGCCGACCAGCGTGGTGGTGGGTTCCTTGCGCCCGAAGCCGGCGGAGTACCAGCCCAGCGGTGGGTCGCTCTCGCCGCGATGCGCCCGCCAGCTCAGCTGCCCGGGCAGGTCGAGTACCGCGGAGCGGTCCTCGCCGTCCCGGGTCCAGGTGAGCACCGCCCGGTTCCCCACCAGGTCCGCGGCGATCGCCGGGCCGAGGTGGAACGCCAGGTGCGCGGCCCGGCGCGGGCCGCGCACCTCGTCAACCACCCGCAACTCCTGGCTCGCGGCGGTCAGTTCCACCCGGCGGCGGTGCACGGAGCGCTGGTAGCCGTCGTGCTCGGCGCACCAGCGGGCCGTCCCTCCGGTGGAGGCGCCGGATGTGTCCGCGGCCAGGACGCGGCTGCGGGCATGCCGGGTCCACAGGAACGGGCCGCCGGAGACGGACTGGTCACCGCCGTCCAGCTGCAGGGTGTTGTGGCCGAGGGTCGACCGGAAGTACTGCCGCCACTCGGGCTGCCCGTGGTAGCAGAACGTCCCCGGGTCGGCGAGCACGTCGACCCCGTCGTGCCGGACCTCCACGGACAGCGCGTCCGCGTGGGCATGCGCGGCGATGGACAGGAAGCCGTGCGGACCACCGTCGCAGCGACACCAGATCTCCGCCGGACCGCGCAGGATGGTCATGCCCGCGTCGGCGAAGTGGGCCGGTCGGCTTGCCGGGCGGGTCACGGCCGGTGTGGTTCCGGTTTTCGCGTACGGCCGGACGAGCGCGGCCAGCAGCGGGGTGCGCACATCGGTGCCGGTCACCGTCGGCCACCAGGCCAGCCGGCCGAACACGGCGTCCCCGGTAGCCAGCAGCGAGGCCCAGCGGTCGGTGCCCGCGCCGTCCACGACCAGACCGTGACCGTCGTCCGCGTCCCCCTGGCGCGGCGGCCGCAACCGGCTGTCCACGATGGCCGCGAGCGCGTCGGTCATCCGCAGCAGCACCAGCCGGAGGGACGCGGGGACCGGCACGCCGGCGGCATCCGCCTCGGCCACCGCGGCCAGGCCGAGCTCCAGCACAAGTCCGTGATACTCGGTGGCCAGCTCGCGGTTGAGGCCGGAGGCGAAGGTGTTGCTGCGCAGGTGCCGCTCCAGCGACCGCAGCGCGCCGGCCCGCCAGCGCGCCGAGGAGGGGAACCACCCGAACGCGCAGGCCGCGGCGAACTGCCCGGCGGCCTCGGCGATGACGTGGTTGTTGGCCGAAGACCCCCGGCTGGGGAAGGCGGCCAGCCAGCGCTGGTGGTGCCAGATCTGGTTCAGCGCCGCCGGGTTGCCCTCGAACAGCCCGGCCGCGCCCGGCCAGCCGTCGAGCAGCCGGCGGATCCACACCCAGGACAGCAGCCGGATCCCCAGCTCGATGCCGCTGGTCCAGTGCACCCCGCGCAGTGGCGCGTTGGCCGCCCACCACAACCGCAGGTGCTCGGCCACGCGCTCGGCGTACCGCTCGTTCCCGGTGATCGCGTAGGCGGCGGCGAGCACGGTGAGGTACTGGTGCCGGGACAGCTCCCAGATCTGCTTGATGTCCCCGACCGCGTCCTCGTTCCGGTACGGCACGTCGAAGGCGTAGCCCCACGGAGCCCGGCGCCCGGTCTTCGGGTCGTACCACCAGTCCGGGTCGGCCAGGTCGTCGCGGACCACCCCGAAGTACTCGGCGTGCCCGGCCATCAGCCGGTCCGCCTCGGCGATGAGACGTTTCGCGGCGTCCGGAGGTATTGCGGCGATCGTCCCGGCGGGCAGTACCGCGGTGAACCGGGCGCCGGTCACGCTCGGGCAGTCGGGCCGCGCCGACCGCCACCGCCGCCTGCGCAGCGCGTCGCCCACCCGGCCGCCGACCTCCCGCGGTCCCATCCGGGACAGCCGCCGCAGGTACCAGCCCGCACTCCCTGAATTCACAGTCATCGCGCCCTCGCCAACGTCACCGGGGCGCCGCCGGCCAGGCCGGCCTGCACGGCGAGGGTGGCCGCCGTGGTGGCGGCCAGCGACTCCAGCGGCACCGGCATCGGCCCGCCGGTCCGCACGGCCCTGACGAACGCGGCCAGTTCGGCGGACTGGCCCTTGTCCCGGGCCTTGGGCAGCCGCGAACTGACCCACCGCTTGCGGGCGTACACCGAGGCACGGACGAAGTCGTCGAGCCGCAGCACCTTGCCGTCCGCGACCAGGTCCAGCGTCTCCTTGGGGAAGCCGGGCGCGCCGGTGGTGACGTAGCTGATGGTGGCGGTCGACCCGTCCGGGTAGCGCAGCACGGCCTGGATGTCACTGCCGTCCTCATTGCCGGACGTGGCGACCGCGTACACCGAGACCGGGTCGGCCGCCAGCAGCCAGCTGGCCGTGTCGATGAAGTGCCCGCCCTCGCCGGCGAACCGCGAGCCCTCGGTGCCCTGCCGGAGGTACCAGCTGCCGTGCTGCAGCCGGCCCGCGTTGACCAGGTAGCGCAGGCTCGCCGGACCGGAACGGGCGCCGAACCGCTTCCTGGCCTCATGCAGCAGCGGCGCGAACCGGCGGTTGAAGCCCACCTGCAGCCGGTCGTTGCCGGACTCCTCCACCGCCGCGAGCACGCCCGCGAGTTCGTCCTCGGTGAGGGCCAGGGGCTTCTCCACGAACACCGCCTTGCCGGCCAGCAGCGCCCTTCGGGTCAGTTCGGCGTGCGAGCTGTGCCGGGTGACCACGAACACCGCGTCGATGGACGGGTCGCCGAGCACGGTGTCGAGATCGGTGGTCGCCTCGGCGAAGCCGAACTTCCGCTGCGCGTTGGCCGCCGACAGCGCGGTCGTGGTGACGACGGTCGACAACGCGACGCCGTCGCGCTGTGCCAGGTGTGGCAGCAGCATCGACGTCGCGTAGTTCCCGGCGCCGACGAACGCCAGCCGCACCGGCGTCTTGGCGGACCGCGCCGGGGCGGGCGCCGTGCCGCCGCGTCGGCGCACCGCGGGCACGGCCACCACCGGGGCCTCCGCTTCCCCCGCGTGTTCGGGGTACCGGAACAGCACAGCCACGGCCTTCAGTTCGCCGTCCTTCAGGCGCTGGTACGTCTCGACGGCGTCATCGAAGTCGGCGACGTGGGAGACCAGGGGCTCCACGTCGACACGGCCGCGGGCGAGGAGGTCGAGGAAGCACGCCAGGTTGCGGCGCTCGGTCCAGCGCACGTAGCCGATCGGGTAGTCCCGCCCCTCCAGCTCGTACTCCGGGTCGTAGCGCCCGGGGCCGTACGAGCGGGAGAACCGGACGTCGAGCTCCTTCTCGTAGTACGCGTTCCACGGCAGGTCCAGGCGGCACTTGCCGATGTCGACGACCCGACCGCGGTCCCGGCAGAGCCGGGCGGCCAGCTCGACGGGTTGGTTGCTGCCGCCGCCGGCGGCCAGGTACACCTGGTCCACGCCGTGACCGCCGGTGAGTTCGGCGACGGCGGTTTCCACGGCCGCGGAGGCGGGATCGCCGCAGGCCGCCGCGCCCAGGCGCTCGGCGAGCCCGCAGCGCACCGGGTCGGGGTCGGCCCCGACGACGCGGACCCCCGAGGCGGCCAGCAGCTGCACCACCAGCTGCCCGATCAGCCCGAGGCCGATGACCAGCGCCACGTCGCCGAGCTGTGGCTCGCCGCGGCGGACGCCCTGCAACGCGATCGACCCTACGGTGCCGAAGGCCGCGTGCCGCGGAGCGAGGCCGTCCGGCACCCGGGCGTAGAGGTTCTTCGGCACCCAGTTCAGTTCGGCGTGCAACGCGTGCTCGTTGCCGGCGCAGGCCACCAGGTCGCCGACCTTCACCTCGTCGATCCCGGTGCCGACCCGCTCGACCACCCCGCACAGCGAGTAGCCCAGCGGTGTGTAGGAGTCCAGCTTGCCCATCACCTTGCGGTAGGTGGCGGGCACCCCGTTGGTGGCCACGCTCTGCATGACCTTGGCCACCTGGTCCGGCCGGGAGCGGGCCTTGCCCAGCATCGACATGCCGGCCTCGGACACCTTCATGAGCTCGGTCCCGGTGGATATCAGCGAGTAGGCGCTGCGGACCAGCACACCGCCCGGCTTGCACCCCGGCACCGGCACGTCGAGCACCGCCAGCTCGCCGCTCTTGTAGTTCTGCACAACCTGTTTCACCCGAAGTCCCCTTGTTTCTGAGCCGTGTTCTACGCCGTCAAGCGAGCGCTCTAACCGGACCCGGAGGTCGCGCCGCGATACCAGTACTCGAGGGTCAGCACATGCCACAGATGCTTGGAGAAGTCCCGCTGCCCGGCGGCGTCCTCGGCGACGAGCCGCGCCAGCGCGTCGCGGCGCAGGAACCCGGAACGGACCAGCGCGCCGTCGTGCACCACCTCGCGCACCAGCGGTGCCAGATCCCGGCTCATCCAGGCGCGCAGCGGGGCGCTGAACAGGCCCTTGGGCCGGTACACGATCTCCCGGGGCAGGATCGAAGTGGCCGCCTCCTTGAGGACCGCCTTGCCCTGCCGTCCGACGATCTTGCGATCACCGGGCACGGCGAACGCCGCCCTGACCACCTCGACGTCCACGTACGGCACCCGCACCTCGGTGGACGCGGCCATGCTCGACCGGTCCGTGTACGTGAGGTTCAGGCCCGGCAGGAACATCCGGGCATCGCCCAGGCACATGCGGTTGACGAAGTCGTCGAGGTCGTTGTCCTGGTAGATGTCCGCGTGCTCGGTGAGCACGTCCTCGACCGTCCCGGCCAGGTCCGGATCGATCAGGGCGAGCAACTCGTCCCGGTCGTACATGGTGTAGCTGCGCCGGAACGCGGTCTCCTCCGGCAGATCGGCGAAGGAGAGGAACCGCTTCGCGAAGCGCACCGACCGGTACCCCCGGCGGGCCGTGGCGACCGGCAGCCGGTCCACGGCCCGGGACAGGCCGCGCCGCAGCGGCCGCGGGACGCGCTGGTAGCGCAGCGCGATCAGGTTGGCCAGGTGCTTGCGGTACCCGGCGAACAGCTCGTCGGCGCCCATCCCCGAGAGCATCACCTTGATCCCGGCCTCCCGAGCGGCCGAGCAGATCAGGAACGTGTTGATCGCGGCGGGGTCGCCGATCGGCTCGTCCAGGTGGTACGTCATCCGCGGCAGCAGGTCGAGCACGTTCGGAGCGATCTCGATCTCGTGCAGGTCGACGCCGAACCGCTCGGCCACCCGCCGGGCATGGCGCAGGTCGTCCGGCATCGCCTCGAACCTGGCGTCCTCGGCGCGGAACCCGATCGTGTAAGCGGAGATCCCGGGTCGGTCGCGGGCCGCCAGCGCGGTCAGATAGCTGGAGTCCAGCCCGCCGGAGAGGAAGGTCGCCACCGGTACGTCGGAGAGCAGGTGGCGCCGGGTCGACTCCTCGACGATGGCGGCGACATCCGGCTGCTCGCCGCCCCGGGCCCGCTCCCGGGCCTCGGCGGCGACGTCCCGGAGGTGCCAGAACCGGCCGCGCTCCACTCGGCCGTCGGGCCGGCACCGCAGCCAGCTCCCCGGCGGCAGCTTCTCCGCTTCGCGGAACGCGCACCGTGAGTCCGGCACCCAGTAGTAGAGCAGCGAGGCCACCAGCGCCGCATGGTCCACCTCCAGCGACCCGCCGGTCACGGCGGCGAGTGCCTTGAGCTCGGAGGCGAACACCAGACCCTCGCCGCGCCGGAGCAGGAACAGCGGCTTGATACCCAACTGGTCGCGGACGAGCACCAGTTCACCGGTTCGCTCGTCGAAGATCCCGAACGCGAACATACCGCGCAGCCGGGGCAGGCAGTCCGTGCCCCAGCGCCGCCAGGCCTCCAGCAGCACCTCGGTGTCGGAGGTACCGCGGAAGCGCACCCCGGCGGCTGCCAGCTCGGCACGCAGCTCGGGCGCGTTGTACAGCTCGCCGTTGTACGTCAGGACGAGGCCGCCCGAGACCATCGGCTGCGCGCCCGTCCCGGACAGGTCGATGATGGCCAGCCGACGGTGCCCGAGGTGCACTTCGCCGTCACCGGCGGGGTGGCTGTACCGGCCCGCGCCGTCCGGACCGCGGTGGGCGAGGGTGTCGGTGAGCCGGTCGGTCACGGCCTTCCCGTCCGGCCATCGGTAAGTGCCTGCGATGCCACACATGTCCTACCGCGCCTCCTGGTTGCTGTCCGGGACCCGTGCCGCCCACATCGGCAGCCGCTCCGTGCGCCGCCGGCCCGCCCGGTTCTGCCGGGCCAGCCGCTCGTCCTGGCCGCGCAGCGCGGTGTGCAGCCCGTCCCACAGCGTGCCGTCGGTCCGGTCACGCGGATCGGGGTCGATCAGCACCACACCGATCACCGGAATGTGCTGGTCCGCGAGCTGCCGCGCCACGGTGTGCAGCCATGCGGCGCTGCCGTGCCCGGCACGCACGACGAGCACGGTCTGCGTGCCGAGGTACTGGAGGTCGGTCCACGCCGCGCCGGGCGCCACCGAGCCGACGCCGAGCCGGCGCTCCTGATGCGACACGGCGGCGGCACGCTCGCCGCTGACCACGGTCGGGTCCCCTGGCTTCGGGCGGCGGCCCGCGAGCTGCAGGCCGGGCAGTCCATCGATGACGACCACCGGCCCCTCCGCCGCCAGTGCCCCGGCGAGGTCCAGGGCGATCACGCTCGTGCTGCGCGCACAGCCCAGTTCCAGCAGCGACACCGGTTCCGCGGAGCTGCGCACGGTGCGGGCCAGGGACGCGGTGAGCCGTTCGCGTGCCGCCCGGATCCGTCGGCGCTGCCACCTCCCGGCCGACCGGCGGGGCAGCTCCGCGATGACCGAGGCGCCCAGGTTCGCCGCGATGTCCCGGCGCAGCACGGGGCGGTCCGCCACCACCGTGCCGACCGCGGCCACCGCCAGCCCGAGGACGAGTCCGAGGGCGAGCCCGATAGCGGCGTTGGTGGCAGCGGTCCTGGGCAGGGAGTGCCGCACCGCGTGCGGGGCGTCCACGATCTGTGTGCCCGCGACGAGTTGGGGCGTGCCGATGCGCGCATCCGCGGCGCGCTGCCCGAAATCGGTGATGCGCGAGGTGAGTTCGGCCCGGCGGGCGAAGAGCGACTCCAGGTTCGCCGACGCCTTCGGCCCGCTCTTCGGTGATCCGTCTCCGATCTCCTTGTTGACCTGGGCGAGTTCGTCCCGCGTTCGGTCACGCTGGTCGAGCAGGGTCTTGGCCTGGGCGTTCGCGACGTCCTGTATCTGTTTCACATGGTCCGCGACGAAGGCATCGGCCAGCGACTTGGCGCGGGCCACCGCCTCCGCGTCGCTGTGGCCCGTCACATTGATCTGCAGCAGGTTGTTGGTCAAGCCGGTACCCCCGTAGTCCTGCATGAAGTCCTCTGGTTTTTCTGTGGACTTGAGGGACTGCAGGGCCTTACCGGCGATCCGCGTGGTCTGCAGCAGCGCGACGTCGGTGCGGATCAGCGTCCCGGGGTCGTTCGGCTGGTCCGCCTGATGCGCGACCAGCACCTTGGTCACGGCGCTCGGCTGCGGCGGCATCAGGACCGCCACCGCCGCGCCGACGAGCAGCCCCAGCAGCGCCACGGAGCACCAGAAACGGCGCCGCCTGCGCACCGCCACCACCAGCGCCTGAAGGTCCAGCAGCGGAGCGGCGGCCGACGACTCCGACGTCGTACTCGTCGTCACCCTGAACCTCCCGTCACGTCGTCGCCCACCGCGAGCGCCGGCGTGGCGGCTTCCCGAGGGCGGTCGGCAGACCGCGTCGGACGTGCCCAGACCGTGCCGGCGAGGACGATGCCGACCACCTCGTGCCTGGCGTCCGCACACGCCTCGGCGATGCCGGCGAGCTCCCCTGCGGTCCAGCTGCCCGCGCTGAGCACGACCAGGGCACCGGACTCGCCGTCGCGGTCCGGCACCATAGGCCGGTCCACCGAAACCCCCACGACCTGCAGCATGGGGTAGCCCCCGCTCGAAGAGCCTGGGGAAGGGTCGCTCTCGGCCTCGGCGACGAGCTGCCAGGCGGCCCGGCGGGCGATCTCGTCGCCGTCCGGGACGACGACCAGCAGCCGTCGGGAGGCCGGCAGTTGGTCCCGCAGGCGGGCGCACACCCGCCGGTAGCGGAGCTGCCTGCCGGCCTCGTCGCCGGATGTCTGCGGGGTGGGTATGTCCCACCGGACATCGACGCACAGCAGCCGGCGGATCCGGGCCCGCGGGCCACGGCCTTCCGGCCGTCGCACAGGCCGTTCACCAGGTACGTCGACGGTGCCCAGCAGCGTCGAGCCCAGCGCCGCGGCGATCTCCGGTTCGGCGCGCAGTCGTCGACTCATCCGTGCGGCGGTGAGATGGCCGATGATCGCGAGCAGGAAGAACAGCAGCGCCCCGGCGACGATGAGTTGCATTCTCGTCGGCGGTGCCTCGCCGGCCGGCCGGGCCGCCGGCCCCATGACGACCATGTTGGCCTTGTTGGCAGTCGGGTCGGCCTGGTCCAGCTTGTTGACGGCCTCCTGCAGCGCGGTGCGCAGATTCGCGAGTTCGGTGCGGGTCTGCACGCTCTCCACGGTCTGCCCCGGATCGGCCGCATCGGCCAGCTCGGTGATACGGCGGCTGGTCTGCGCCACCATCTGCCGCAGTGCCTCGGGCCGCGCCGCCGCTTCGGGGTCGGTGCCGTCGCCTGCGATCCGCGCGGCGAATGTGACGAACTGCTGGACCACCTGGTCGGAGAGTTGCTGCGCGCGCTCCGGGGTTTCGGCCGTACCCGAGATCGTGATGATGTTCCCGTCGGCGGCCGTGGCGCTCACCCGATCCCGCAGCTCGCTGCCGCTGATGTCCCTCCAGCCGAGCGCGGCGGCCGCACGGTCGACCACTGACGAACTGGTCGCGATGTCCACCTGGGTCAGCAGCGCACGCTCGTCCCACTGCCCTGGCAGCAGTACCGATGCCGACGTCGTGTAACTCGGCGGAAACAGCAGGGAGGTGCCGTAGCCGGCGAGCGCACCCACCACGGCGAGGACGGTGAGAAGCCGCCAGCGCCTCCGGATCATCCGCCCGATCGTGACCAGGCGTATCGTGTCATCGCTCACCGGCGGGGCCTCTTCCCTGCCCGGTACGGGTTGCCCGTCGACACCGGAGTGCGGTCACGGCAGGCAGCGGCGTAGGCGGCGAGCAACTGCGCTTGCGAGTTCCGCCAGGAGAGCGGACCGCCGATCCGCTCCTGGCCGATCTTGCCCATCCGGGCCCGCTTCTCCGGATCGTCCAGCAGCAGCGCGACGAGCTTGGCGAACTCGGCCTCGTCGTTGGCGGGTGCGTAGACGGCGGCGTCACCGGCGGAGACCCGCGCCTCCCGGAGGTCGAACGAGACGATGGGCCGGCCCATCGCCATGTACTCCAGGACCTTGTTCATGGTCGAGACGTCGTTGAGCGGATTGCGCGGATCGGGGGAGAGGCACACGTCCGCGGTGGACAGGTAGCGCACCAGGTCGGCGTCCGGAATCCGCCCGGTGAACCGCACCTGCTCGGAGAGCCCGAGCCGCCGGGACAGTTCCCCCATCGCGTCGAAGGCGTCGCCCGCGCCGACGAACACCGCATGCCAGTCGGTCCGCCCGAGCTCGTCGCGCAGCTTCGCGAGGGCCCGCAAGGCGTAGTCGACGCCGTCCTGCGGGCCCATGACGCCCAGGTAGCACAGCAGATGAGGCTTGCCGTGCTTCAACTCCGGCTCGGGCGGCACCGGTTGGAACCGGTCGACGGCAGGCGCGCTGCGTACCACGAAAACGTCCGCAGGCCGCCGACCGCCACGGCGCACCGCGACGTCCCGGTAGCTCTCGTTCGTGGCCAGCACGACGTCCGCGGCCCGGTAGGTCCGCCGTTCCAGCGCGCACACGGCGCGGTAGAGCAGATCTTCGCCGCGGTCGAACCGGGAGAGATACAGCTCGGGTACCAGGTCGTGCTGGTCGAAGACGAACCGCGCGCCGCGCCGCTTCAGCCACAGTGCCGGCAGGAACAGCAGGTCGGGCGGGTTGCAGGCGTGGACCACGTCGACCGGGCCGACCTTGCGGGCCAGCCGGGCCGTATGCCACAACGCCGATCCGTACTCCCGCAGGTAGCCGGCCGGCCCTCCGGTGGCCGCACGCAACGGGTAGCGGTGGATCCGCACCCCGTCGATCTCCGCCTCCGGCTCCGTGTCCCGCTTCTCCCCCCGGGGACAGATGACGTGCACCTCCCAGCCCGCGTCGCGCAGCGTCGTGCACTCCTGCCACACCCGCCGGTCGAACGGCACCGACAGGTTCTCCACCAGGATCAGCGCGCGCCGGTCCGGCCGGTCGCCGCTGACCGTGTCACCGAACGACGTGTCACCAAGCAAGGCCCAGATACCCCGGTTCGGCCCGGCGCGCCTCGGCGTCGGGAAGGCGGATGAGGTCGACGATCACCGGGCCGTCGCCATGCGGCAGCGCCGACAGCACGGCCGGATCCCTGGTCCCGACCAGGCACACCTCGGCGTGCTCGAGCACCTCGTCGACGGAATCCGCGAGCAGCTGCGCGAGGTGCGGCAGCCGGGTCTCGATGTACTCGCGGTTCGCGCCGAGCAGCCGGGAGAGGCTCACGTTGGCGTCGTAGATCCGCAGGTCGTAACCCTTGCCGAAGAGCCTCTCCGCGAGCTCGACGAGCGGGCTCTCGCGGAGGTCGTCGGTGCCGGGTTTGAAGGACAGCCCGAACAGGCCCGCCCGGCGCTTGCCGGTGCGCTCGACCAGCTCCACCGCGCGCTGCAGATGGTCGGAGTTGGAGGGCAGCACGTGGGCGAGGATGGGCACCGAGACGTCGGCCCGCTGCGCCGCGTGGACCAGGCTGCGCAGGTCCTTGGGCAGGCAGGAGCCACCGAAGGCGAAGCCGGGTCGCAGGTAGGCGGGGCTGATGTTCAGCTTGCGGTCGGCCAGGAACACGTCCATCACCTGGTGCGAGTCCACCCCGAGTGCCTGGCACACCGCGCCCAGCTCGTTCGCGAAGCCGATCTTGAGGCCGTGGAACGCGTTGTCCGCATATTTGATCGCCTCGGCCGTCGGGACCGGTACCCGGAACACCTCGCCGGGCAGGCCGTCGTACAGCGCCGTCACCGCATCGCCGCTTGCCGGGTCGAGTTCGCCGACGACGGTCTTGGGCGGGTCGAAGAAGTCCCGCACGCTCGTGCCCTCGCGCAGGAACTCCGGGTTGACCGCGACCCCGATGTCCACCCCGGCCGTGCCGCCGACGTACTTCTCCAGGATCGGTACCAGCAGGTTCAGGCAGGTGCCCGGGAGCATGGTGCTGCGGAACACCACGGTGTGCCGCCCATTTCGCCCGCTGCGATCCGCCAGTGCGGCGCCGATCTGCTCGGTGACCCGCTCCAAGTACGTGGTGCACAGGCTGCCGTTGGGCTCCGACGGAGTGCCCACGCAGACCAGCGACACCTCGCTGCCCGTGATCGCCTCGCGGACGTCGCCGGTGGCGCGCAACGCTCCGGTCCGCACGACCTCGGCGATGAGCTCGCCGATCCGCTCCTCGACCACGGGGGCCTTGCCGTCATTGACCAGGCCGACCTTCACCTGGTTCACGTCCACCCCGATGACCTCATGCCCCATGCTGGCCAGGCACGCGGCTGACACACAGCCCACGTAGCCGAGCCCGAAAACGCTGACCCTCACGACCCGTTCCTCCCCCCAGGCAGGCCCCTTTGGCCTGCTGTCCGTGCACCGGCTCGACGACGACCCCCGCGCATCAGTACGCCCCCTGACCCTGGAGCACCGCACGCAGCGTCTTCCACAAGATCACTGTGTCGAGGGCGAGCGACCAGTCCTCGACGTACCGCAGGTCCAGTCGGACGGCCTCCTCCCACGGCAGGTCGCTGCGTCCGCTGATCTGCCACAGGCCGGTGAGTCCGGGCTTGACCAGCAGCCGCCGCCGGATGTCCGGGCCGTACGCAGCGGACTCCTCCGGTAGCGGAGGCCGCGGACCGACGAGCGACATCGATCCGGTGAGCACGTTGAAAAGCTGCGGGAGCTCGTCGATCGAGTAGCGGCGCAGCACCGTTCCCACCCGGGTCACCCGCGGATCCCGGCGGAGCTTGAACAGCAGTCCCGCACCCTCGTTGCGGTCGGCCAGCTCGGCACGTGCCCTGTCAGCCCCGGCGACCATGGTGCGGAACTTGAGAATGGTGAACTCACGGCCGTCCTTGCCGACCCTGCGCTGGCGGTAGAACGCCCCACCCCGGCTGTCCGCCAGCACGAGCAGCCCGACGAACACCATCAGCGGAGCGAACAGCATCAGCAGGATCGCCGCGCCCATCCGGTCGACGACCTCTTTGACCGCCCGGCGGCCCCCGGTGAAGGTCGGCATGCTGACCCGCAGCAGCGGGATCCCGAGCACCGCGTCCACGTGCAGCCGTGGGCCGGCCACCTCCATCAGCACGGGCGCCACGACCATCTCGGCATCGCTGCCTTCGAGGTTCCAGGCCAGCCGCTGCAGCCGGTCCGGTGACCAGTGCGGGTCCGGTGTGACCGCGACGACACGGTAGCCGTCGCGGCGGACGTGGCCCGCGACGTCCGCCAGCCGGCCGACCACCGGCACTCCGTCCAGTTGGTCACCGGCGAGCCCGAGACCGTCCGTCGTGCACACCGCATCCACCCGCCAGCCGAGGTGCGGGAACTTGCGGGTTCGGGTGATCAGGTCGCGCACGGTGGCCAGGCTCCCGGCAGCGAGCACCGGTCGCAGGCACCGTCCTTCCTTCCGCTGCCTGTGCAGCCAGAGGCGCAGCAGATACCGCGCGGTCATGGTGATGAGCGCGATCGCGGGTATCGCGACGAAGATCCAGAGCTTGATGTTGCGCGAGGCGAGGGCGATCCCGCCGAGCGCCAGTACGACGGTCGCCGTGAACAGTGAGCGTCCGAGCCGGCGGAATTCCTCGGCGCCCTGGCCGAGCACCGCCGGAGCCCACGACCGGCTCACCGCAAGCGCCCCCAGCACCAGCAGCTCGGTGCAGAAGGCGAGAATTCCCCACTTCTCGTGCCAGTTGGCCGCGTCCCGGGCTCCGAAGAACTTGCCGATCGCCGCCACCACGAAGGCGGTGGCCAGAGTGTCGCTGGTGATCACGGTACGGCGGTACCGCTGCTCCCAGTCGATCGCGGGCTGGCTGATCGCCCCGTTCGCCGGACTCCCATGCGCCGACAGAAACGGGCTGACCAGTTCCCCCTGCTGCACAGATCCCCCCAGGTCTTCACTGGGCTCGACGTGTTCGCTCCACACGGTTCCTCCCCCCGGGAGGCCCGTGCCCCCCGACTGTCGCTCCCCTCGGGAGGCCCCCGCCCCCCGCGCCGCGCTGTTCCTCCCCCGGGGAAGCCCCCGCCCCCTGCGGATGACATCCCGGCTGTTGCAGCGCTACCTGAACACCCCACCCAGGCGGCAGCGGACCCGCATGTCCTGCCGGACTCTTGAGATGCGCGGGAACCCGTCGAAACCTCGGGTGCTCCCCACACCCAAGGCCCTCAATCGGGCTCCAGGAATTGATCACCCCCGCGTCTGGCGCCGGGCATGCGAAAGCTGTCTGTCCGTAGCGCCGGACCTAAAGATCATGATTTGTCGCCTCGTGTCATGTGAAGCAGCGTCAATGTAGACCATCGGAGCCCGCCTGAAGAGGGGAATGTGTGCAACTTGTGCCCAAACTTTGAAGCCGGATCTACCGAACGGGCGCCGCCTGCGGGTGCGTTGAGGCGAGGACGTACCTGTGACCTGTGATGACGGGAGTTCTCCGGGCTGCCGGCGCCGGCAACCCGGAG
Source organism: Streptomyces sp. GS7 (assembly GCF_009834125.1). Classification (NCBI taxonomy): domain Bacteria; kingdom Bacillati; phylum Actinomycetota; class Actinomycetes; order Kitasatosporales; family Streptomycetaceae; genus Streptomyces; species Streptomyces sp. GS7. The sequence goes on along the minus strand of NZ_CP047146.1, from coordinate 5,071,924 downwards.
GCGGTCCTGGCAGCGCCAACTCGGCTGCGTTTGACGGTGTTTTCGATTCTTGCTCGGGTGAGTTTGAGCCACAGGTGGTGCAGGGGCCGGTCCAGCACCGCTGCAAGCTCCGCCGGGCATCAAGAACTTGACGGAAGGTCAGGCCGGTGTCGGGCTTCGGGTCAAGCCTGCGGATGGCGAGAAAAGCATGGGCGGCAGTGACGAGAGTGATGTGGTGTGGCCGGCCGCGCCGGCTGCGGCCTTCGAAGTGGTCCAGGTCCAGGCCGTGTTCAGCTCCCGGTGGTCGTGCTCGACGCGCCACCGCATCGTGGCCCATCGCGCCAGGTCCACAAGTCGATGTGGCGACGGGCCGGTTGGAGGATTGGAGATCCAGTATGCGGATTGCGGCGCACGCGGATTGCGGTGCGCCCCTGTGATGCACGATCACCACCAAGGGTTGGTTTAACTGGGAACTGAGTCGGTTATTCCGCTTGTTCGATATTGACAGTTGGCGTCAGCATCTCGTTCTTGTCGTCCATGAAAGGGATCGTGGGTGCGCGATGTTGCGTGTGTACTGGGGGTGTGCGTGGAATTAGGGGGCGCAGGATCACTTATTGGCGCCGGGTGTGTGCAATCTGTGCACGTCGTGCCCCATTGTCGATATGAGGGAGTCATATCGCTGCATGGATATGCGGGTCCGGGTAAACCGTAGCCGGTCTCCTCTGTCTGGAATTCGTCTGCGCGCATGGCTGAGGGCCGGGCTGGTCGTCGTCCGCTCGGGTACTCCCGACGGCTCGCCCTCTGGCGCGGTGCCGCGGCTCCCGCATCCATGGCAGGTGACCTGCGGCTCAACGTCCCCATAGAAGAAAGGAAATGAGTCATGACGTACGAGCGTCCCACCCTCGCCAAGGCCGGTAGCTTCCGCAAGGTGACGGGGACCGGCATCAAGGGCCCGAAGGATGTCCTCGGCGGCAAGAACCTCCTCTGAGGTCCCTACGGGGCCCGCTTGCACAGGTTGATTCCTCTGGAATGTGACCGGTGACGAGCGGGGCCATCCCCGGGATCGGGGGGTGATGGCCTGTGCCGTGCAGGGGCATTCCCCCCCCCGATTCCCTTTCGTTCACCGCATGTTGCCCACCAAACCGGCGACCGGAGGTAAGGGATCCGTGAATCGCTTTACGTTCCTGTCCGAGATATCGACATGGTTCCTCGTCTTGCCCGACACGCCCGACAAGGCGGTCGAGGACATCGTGGCGAAGGCCCGCCCGCACGCCCTCCAGTGCATACCGCACCCCTCCGACAGGCCGTGGCTGCTGGGGCGTTGGCCTCAAGACACCCTCACGGTGGGCGGCGTCGGTGACGCCGATGTGGCGGTCCTCGGCGAACATGAGGTGACGACGGCCGTGGCGACGCGCGCCGCCACGGCGGTGCGGAGCACCGGGTCCCTGGACGTTCTCGACCGGTTCGCTGCCGCCTGGCCCGGAAGTTTCCACCTACTGGCCCGTTCCGCCGACGCGGGCCTCCGCGTCCAGGGCGGCGTCGTCGGTGTGCGCAGGGTGTTTCACGGGCGCGCCGGTTCGACGGCCGTGGCCTGCGATCGCGCTGATGTGCTCGCCGAGCTCCTCGGCGCCCCTCTCGACGAGGACCGCCTGGCCCTCCAACTGCTCGCCATAGGCCTGGTGTACCCGCTCAACACGGTTCCGGTCTGGCGCGGTGTGGACACCGTGCCGGTCGGCCACCAGCTGACAGTCGGACCCAACGGGCAGGCCCGCACCAAGGGTTGGTGGACGCCGCCCGCGCCCGACATCCCTCTGCGCGAGGGCGCCGCCCGCTTCGCGGAGGCGCTGACCGCGGCCGTCGATGTCCGCACCCGGGGGCGCTCCCTGGTCAGCTGCGATCTGGGCGGACTGGACTCCACGGCGGTCTGCTGTGCCGCCGTGGCCGTTGGAGCGAAGGTCGTCGCCTATACCGCCGACTCCCGTGACCCGCTCGCCGACGACACCGTCTGGGCGAGGAGCACCGTCGCGGCATTGGGTGTGGTCGAGCACCATGTCATCGACGCGGACCGCGTGCCCCTGACGTTCGACGGCCTCGACTCCGTCGACGAACTCCTCGACGCGCCCTCGGAGATGGCCGTCGACCACAAACGGCGCATGAGTGTCGTACGAGCGGCGGGGGAGTGCGGGTCGGGTCCGCACCTCACAGGCATCGGCGGCGACGAACTGCTGAGCGGGTGTGTGGCGCGATTGCACCAGCTCGTCCGGACCCATCCGCGCACCGCCGTACGTCACTTGCGCGGCTACCGCGCCAAGTACCGGTGGAGCCGACGCCGGCTGGCCGGCCAGCTCGTCGACCGCCGCTCGTATCCGGCCTGGATCAAGCGGGTCGCCGCGGACCTCGCCAAGCCGCCGTCGCCCGCGAACACACCGGTGCTGCAGTGGGCCGAACCGCCCCGGCTGCCGCACTGGACCACCCCGGAGGCGGTGGCCTCGGTGCGCCGGCAACTCCTTGCCGCGGCGCCCGTCACCGAAGCCCTGGCACCGGACCACGGCACCCACCGTGAGCTGGTCACGATGGAGGCCCTCTCCCGTTTCGTCCGCCACATGGGGCAGTTGGCCGGGTCGTGGGGAATCGTCTGCTCCACGCCGTACTACGACACCCAGGTCGTCGAGGCGGCGCTCGCGGTACGGCCCTGGGAGCGGATCACGCCCTGGCGGTACAAGCCCCTCATCGTGGAGGCGACGCGCGGCATCGTCCCGGAGGTCAGCCGGACCCGCGCCACCAAGGCCAACGCCTCGCTCGAAGAGGAGGCCGGGCTGCGCGAACACCGCGCCCGATTGCTGGCCCTGTGCGAGGACTCCCGCCTCGCGCGGCTCGGCCTGATCGACACCGTCGCGCTGCGCGACTGGTGCATGCGCCCGCTTGACGTGGAGACCGAGAGCGCGCTCCTGCACACCACCGTGGCCTGCGAGGTGTGGCTGCGCTCGCGCGAGGCCAGGCACCTCTGAACCATGACTCGTCGACAACCCGATCGAGGGGGACGGATGGATACGTTGCGACTTCGCCCCGGCGTGCTGATGACCGAGACCGAGTACGGCATCGCCCTGCTCGACCAGTCCACAGGGGAGTACTGGACCCTCAACCCCACTGCGGCCCTCGTCCTGCGCGTGCTGCTCGACGGCGAGCCACCCGACCGGGCGGCCTCCGCGCTGGCCGAACAGTACGCCGTGGACCCCACCGAGGCGGAGCGCGACGTCCATCGCATCTTCGGCGAACTGCGGTCCGCCAACCTGGTCTCCGTCCAGCGCCGCCTCGGAAAGACTGGGGGGACACCGTCATGACCATCCCGGAGGCGGTGCCGTATTGCCCGGAAGCCGTCCCGTTCGGCCGCCGTTGGGCCGCTCGGCTCGCCGTCGGATGCGCCCATCTGCTTGCTACCCAGCCCCCCGGACGCATCTGCACGCTCCTTCGCCGGCTACGACGCGGCGCGCGCCCCGCCGGCCTGCAACAGGCGATGGACGCCAGGGACACCGTCCTCGCGGTCAGCCTCTCCTGCGGCGGCCAGAAGGGCTGCCTGCCCCGGTCACTGGCCACTGTGCTGCTGTGCCGGATGCACGGGCAGTGGGCCACGTGGTGTGTGGGTGCCCGCAAGCGGCCGCCGTTCGCCGCCCATGCCTGGGCCGAGGCCGAGGGCGAGCTGGTGGGCGAGGGGTGCCCGGCCGACTACTACCAGCGCTTCCTGACCGTGGAGTGACGTCGTGAGCGTGGATACGCGAGCGGAGCACCCCACCACCGCTCAAGCAGGGTCGGGCCGCGCCGCCACGACGCACCCCGCCCGGCGCGCCCTCGCCCGGCAGCTCATGCCGCGGCGCGGCGCCATCCTCGGCGGCACCCTGCTCGGCCTCCTCGGCGGTGCGGCGGGTCTCGTGCAACCCCTCGCCGCCAAGCACCTGGTCGACCAGCTCGGCGCGGGTCACCGGGCGACCGGCGACCTGCTCGCCCTCGGCGCCCTCGTGCTCACCGGCGCCGTTCTCGTCGCCCTCGGGTACTACGTACTGGAACGGGCCGCCGAAACCGTGGTCTGCGCCGCACGACGCCGCCTGGCCGGCCGGCTGCTCCGGCTGCGCGTACCCGTGGCCGAACGCCATGAACCCGGCGACCTCATCGCCCGCGTCACCTCCGACACCACCGTGCTGCGCCAAGTCGCCACCCAGGCCGTGGCATCGGCCCTCACCCAGACCGTCATCAGCCTGGTCACCGTGGGCATGATGGCTCTTCTCGACCCCGTACTGCTGGTCGTGACCCTGGCGGTGATCGCGCTGGTCGCCGTCGTCTGCGGCGGCATCGTCCCCCGGATCGGACGCGCCGCCCAGCAGACCCAGCAAGCCATCGGCGACATGGCCACCGCCTTGGAGCGAGCCTTCGGCGCCTTCCGCACCATCAAGGCATGCGGCGCGGAACAGCGTGAGATCGCCCGGCTCCACGAGGCGGCCGAGCGCGCCCGGCGCACAGGCGTACGCGCCGCCTCATGGGAAGTCGCTTCGGATACGGTCACCGGGGCGGCCACGCAGATCGCCTTCCTCGCCGTGCTCGGCGTGGGCGGGGCACGGGTCGCTGCGCACGCGATCAGCGTCTCGACACTGGTCGCTTCCCTGCTCTACCTCTTCTCCCTCGCGCCACGGATCAGCCAACTCGCCTCCGTGGCAGGACAGTTGCAGGTCGGTGCGGCAGCGGCCCTGCGCATCGGCGAGACCGAGGGCCTGCCCGTCGAGGAGACCGCGCCCGTCACTCCGCACACCGAGCCGCCCGGGCCGGCCGCCGTCGCCTTCGACGGGGTGAGCTTCGCCTACCGGCCGGGGTCGCCCGACGTCCACCGCGACGTGTCCTTCACGATCCCCGCCCGCGGCATGACCGCCTTCGTCGGCCCCTCCGGGGCGGGCAAAACCACCGTCTTCTCGCTCATCGAGCGGTTCTGGGAACCCGACGCGGGCCGCATCCTGCTCGACGGCCGGGACACACGCCACTGGCCCCTCGCCGAACTGCGCGCCGCCACAGGCTACGTGGAGCAGGACGCGCCCGTCCTGGCGGGCACCCTGCGCGACAACCTGCTCCTCGGCTGCCCGCACGCCACCGAGCACCAACTCCGCACGGTGCTGCGCCGCGCCCGGCTCGACACCGTCAGCGACCGGCTGCCCCAGGGACTCGACACCCCCGTCGGCCACCGGGGCAGCAACCTCTCCGGCGGCGAACGCCAACGCATCGCGATCGCCCGGGCCTTGCTGCGCACACCCCGGCTGCTACTCCTCGACGAGGCCACCTCACAGCTCGACGCCACCAACGAAGCCGCACTGCGCGACACCATCGCCGATCTGGCCCGCACCACGACCGTCCTGGTGGTGGCGCACCGCCTGTCCACCGTGACCAGCGCGGACCGCATCGTGGTGATGGAGGCCGGGCGCGTCCGGGCCGTGGGCACACATGTGCACCTGCTCCACGGCGACGCCCTCTACGCCGAGCTGGCGGCGACGCAACTGCTGAACGGCTAAGGGCGTAGGCGTCCGGAAAGCCGCTTGCCTGGACCGCCTGCGCGGCCTGGGCGATGGCCCAGGAAACGAGGTGGTCGTGGAGGTTGAGGGTGCCCTGCCCGCCGCGGGTATGGGCGGGGACTCCGAAGTCCTCCCAGACGCTGGTGAGGTGGTTGGTGGGAGCGGGGACTCGAAGCCCGGGTGATCGGAGGGGTCCCGGTCGAACCGGTGCTGAACGTCCGGATCGACGGCGAGACGCGGCCCCCCGACCTCGCGCCGGATGATCACGACGGCGGACGCTTCTGCCCCCAGCGGGTCCTCGCCCGAAACCTCATCGACGTCTTCATCAGCGACGGCGGAGACCTCCGATTCGATACCGACGACGTCTGCCACCGCGCCAGTCCCGACCCTACTGAAGGCCCCTCAGGTCATGTCGCCTCGCCGTCGAAGCGGTCGTCGTCGGCGTCCGGCTGCGCGGGAAGGGCCTGGCTCACGGACACCGATTCCACTTCGCCGATGTCCTGCGGCGTGAGGTCGAGGTCGGAGATCTCGTCGTCGCCGGGTCCCGCAGCCTCTCTTCGGGCCTTGCGCCGGTCGTTGAGAAGCGAAAGGACAACGGCGGCGAAATAGAACACCCAGATCGGCGCGGCCAGCGCCAGCATGGTCAGCGGGTCCGTGCTCGGCGTCGCCACGGCCGAAAAGACCGTGATCCCCATGACCATGCCGCGCCACCAGCCGAGCATCCGCCGGCCGGACAGCGCTCCGGTGAGGTTCAGCATCACCAGCAGCAGCGGCATCTCGAAGGAGAGACCGAAGACGAGCACCATGCGGGTGACGAGGTCGAGCAGATCGTCCAGCGGCAGCAGGTTGTCCACCCCGTGCGGCGTGAAGCCGATCAACACCTTCGCGGTCTTGGGCAGCACCTTGTAGGCGAAGAAGGCGCCGCCGAAGAACAGCGGGACGCCCGCGCCGACGAACGCGTAGGCGTATTTCCGCTCGTGCTTGTGCAGGCCGGGGGCGACGAACGCCCACAGCTGGTACAGCCATACCGGCGAGGCCAGCACGACGCCGGCCATCAGGGACACCTTCAGCGCCAGGGTGAAGGGCGCGAGCAGACCGCTGATCGTGATCCGCGCGCAGGTGGTGTCCGCGGTCTGCTTGGCCAGATCGGCGAAGGACGTCGGGCAGCCGACCGAGTCCAGCACCGGCCTGGTGAAGAAGTTCACGACGCCCTTGTAGTAGAAGGCCGCGGCCACCGTGACGACCAGGATCGCAAGGACGGCCTTGGCGAGCCGGTTGCGGAGCTCACGAAGGTGCTCCGCGAGCGGCATCCGCCCCTCGGAATCCTTCTCCTTGTTGCAGGCTGACTGGGGCACGCCACGTCCTCATCTCGTGCGGCGGACCGGAAACCACCGGCCCTGCGTCAGTACTTGATCGTCTCCGTCACTCCGTGGGGCGCGAGCCGGCCACGGTGCCGGTTGCGGCCGGTGGCGCGTCCAGGAGGCAGTTGGTCCAGGCCGGCACCACTCACCGCGAGCTGATCTGCCCTGCCCGGCCCGAGGGCGGGCGGCTTACGAAGGTCCTCAGACCGTCCACGCGCCGCGCTCGGGCCGGGAAACCGCGCTGCTCCGGCCCATACGCCGGCCGATACCGCAGACAACGACGCGGGCGGCCCGACAGGGCTCGGTCTCAGTGGCCGGTGGTGCTGTCCGTGGGCGCGGTGCGGGCGGTGGCGGTGTCTCCGGGAGCGCCCGAGACCGTCCGCGGTCCCGGTCCCGGTCCCGGTCCCGGTCCCGACTCGGGCTCGGGGCGTGGCTCGTTCGAGGCGCCGTCGTCCTTCATGGCGTTGGTCTCGCTCTTGAGGATCCGCATGGACTTGCCCAGCGCCCGGGCCGTGTCGGGGAGTTTCTTCGAGCCGAAGATCAAAACCACCACCGCGACCAGGATCACCAGGTGCCAGGGTTCCAGCGCATTGCGGAACATCGTCACACCACCCCTTCGAACGCGTCGGCCTTCATACCGGACTCGGCGATCCGTGCCGCTTTTTCCTGCGCGGCAGCGGTGGGCGGGGGAGCGCCCGCGGTCTCGTGCGCGGGCGCCTGGGAGGAGGTCTCCCGGTGGACTTGGCACGGCGGTTTCACCGGTGTCCACCGCCGCCCGTGCCATCGGGAGCTACCCACGGCGTCGTTCAGCCGGGCCTCGCAGGTGAATTCGTCGCCCGTCGCCGCCACAACGGCGGGGAGTTCGACCGGCAACGGGCGTACGGCGAGGCACAGTTCGCCGCCTGAGACCTGCATGGCCGCCTGTGCCGGCTGCCCGGCCCGCGGAGTGTGCGGGGGCGTTTGGGTCGGATGGAGGCCCGGCCGCCGCCCCTGGGAGCAACCACGTTCGGGCACCTGGAACATTCGATGGGTCTTCGCGTTCGGCCACGGTGCGTGCATCGGCTTTCCCTGGAGTGACCGTTCCTGTCGCCGACCGGCGCGATGTTCACGCGTGGCTGTCGGGCGTGGAAGGCGAGGCGAGTGGAGTCGGCCGGCTGCTGCGGGGGCGTGCCGGGTGTCGATGTCGTTGCGGGTCATGTCTCCTTCTTCCTGGCAGGTCGGGGTCGAATTCAGGTCCCGGGGCGCCCGGCGGCCGTCCAGGCGGCGTACTCCTGGCGGACGTAGAGGCGGCGACTGGGGCCGAGCGTGATCGCTTCGGGGTGGTGCGGGCCGGCCACCAGGTCGGGATGGCGGCGGTCGAGCAGGACGAGTCGTTCGGCGGTTTCTGCGGCGGCCGCGACCGGGCCGGGGCCGGGGTCGTCCAGGGCCATCCGGTCCATGAGGGCGGCCCGGCGTAGCCGCCAGGTGCGTTCGGCGGCCTTCGCATCGACCGGGAGGTCGGTGACGGGCCTGGCCTGGCGGCCGTCGCGTTCGGCCCCGAGAGCGAGCACGTGGTGTATCTCGCGGCGCAGGTCTGGCGCATTCGCGTACGCCTCGTGCGGGGGCGGGGCGCTGATGCGCTCACCGCTGTTCGGGGCGACGTTCACGTTCACACCTCCGCCGGTACGTAGGGGGCCGGCGCCGCAGCGTTGACGCAGCACCGTGTCGTGGTCGGGGTCGCCGTGATCAAGGGCCGACGGGTGTGCCGCGGACTGCACGGGCACCTGGGGCCGGGCTCGGGCGGTCGTCGATGGGGCACGGCTTGTGGGTCGCGAAGGCCCACTCGGCGGGTCGTCGGGTGACCCGGCGCCGCAGCCGCCCCCGGCGACCCGTCGCTGTGCGGCGGTGCCTGCCCCGGCAGGGGGGCGCAGCTCGTGTCGAACGTCCGGCCCGGTCATGACGAGCACCTCAGGCAGGCACGGACTTCGCGGCCGCTGCGTGTCTGGTGGACCTCGGTCGACTGGGCGAGGGACTGGACGATGCCGGTGCCGCGGCCGTGTTCGTCGGGGGCGATGTCGGGGCGATGGTGCTCCACGGTCGTACCGGAGTCAGTGACCACAATGTGCAGAGTGCCGTCGTCCAGGACGAGCAGCAGGGTCATGCGCTCGTGGCCGTACTGCGCCGCGTTGGCGGCGAGTTCGTCGACGATGAGAACGGCGGAGTCCCGCTCGCTCGCGGGCACACTCCAGGTCTCCAGCAGATCGGCAGCGAAGTGACGAGCGGCGGAGACGTGCGCCTCCTGCGCGGGCAGGGTGAGCAGCGCCTCGTGGCGGCAGGGCCTGCCGAGCAGCGAACTCGGGCTGGGGAAATCGGTGACAAACATGGTCTTCTGGCTCTTCTGTGCATGTGCGGAGGCCGGAAAGGGGGACACCGCCAACAACGTCGGGGGCGGCCGGTAGGCGGGTCCTGAATGGCCGCGCTCATTAAGTTCCACGGGCGACGCATGCCGAACGGTTCGAGTTGTTCACCCCCTTTTGTCCGAATTCTTGTGAGTCATGTCAATGCCGGCGGCCTGGCTGGACACACTCGCCTCTCTCGGAGCTCGATGCCGTACTCGGCCGGACCAGGCACCGGCGGTTCGGTCTCCTCGCCCGTGGTCTTCCGGACGGCCCTGCGGGAACCTCATGCCGTAGAGCCGGACGAACGTCCCTGCCCGCATCTCGGCTTGGTCGCGCCACTCGGCGTGCGGACATCCTGGATCCTCTTCTCCGGGCTGCACGGACCTCGGAGGAAAGGAGAGTTGAGGTCGCCGGCCGTTTGGTGAACCGCCTGGCGCTGCTCACGCGGGGGAGGGGGAACACCTCGGCCGGGCCGTCGTAAAGACCAGCGTGGCGCCACCGGCCACCCGGACAGGGAGTGCACGCCCGGTCGGCGCGCTCACGCATCAAGTCGGCTGATGACTGGGCCGATTCGTCGGAGCCGGGGGTGAGGGTGACCAGGGCGCGGAAACCGTCGGCGCGCTGCGCGAAGGGCCAGGGCGCCGGCTTCGGCCTCCTCCTGGTGGAGGTTGAGGTGCGTGCCGCCGGCACCTGCGCAGCGGTGCCCACCCATGTCCGCGGCGGGCACCCGAGGGGCCCGCCGCGGGGTGGCCGGCCTGCCACTGCCGGAAACCGCGTGACGGGAGCGGGTCAGGGCCCCACGACCGAGCCGCAGGACTGCCCCGGTGCCGACACATCCCCCGAGGACGGGTTGTGCGGGCGAAGCCGCGGCACCTGACATGCCCCGGGGACGTGTGACACCACAGCGGCCGGATCGGCCGGATGACCGCTTGCCCCGCCCCTCGCCCCGCCGGTCGTGCACCCGCACTGCCTTCACCTTGATCCGCCCGCCCGCGGAGGTGACCTTTCCCGGCCTGTGGCAGCCGCCTCGACCACCTTGTCGACCGGCCGGCTCCCTCACCCCCCGGCACGACCCTTCGGTGGCGACGTCTTCTTGGCCCCTTGTGCTGCCGTGCGCTCACACCCGACAGCTGCGGTCGCGCCGCCGGGCGGCCTCGCCGCCCGGCGACGCGACCGTCCCGGCCTCGCCTCACGCCCGGATGGTGACCAGCTTCTGACCGTTGCCTGCGTGGATCTCGAAGTGCTCGATGGCTCCCGGGGACATGGCGACCGCTCCTGGGATCGTGGTGCCGGGAGGGTACTTGCCCGCCCGCCAGGTAGCGACGTCCGTCCTGGCTCCGCCGGGCCCGATCGCCTGCAGCCGGCAGGTGATTCCGGCGGGTGCCCCCCTGGCCGAGACCTGCACGACACTGCCCCAGGCAGAGGGCGAGACCTTCACCGAGGCGGAGACGCCGGTGGTGGGATCGCTTCCGGAGAAGGTGCGCCAGGTAGTCGGCGCGGTCGGCCCAGGCGGCGTCGCCTGAGTGCCCACGGATCCGACGGTCGCCAGCCATGTGCCGCCGGCCGCTGCCGCGATGAACGTCAGCGAGGCGGCAGCGCCGGCCAGTTGCAGTCGCCAGGTCCTGCGGCGCCGGGACGCGGCCTGCTGGAGCAGCCTCTCCAGCACACCCCCCTCCGGTGCCTGCGACACCGCGGGCGCAGCGGGCCGTTCAGGCGGGGAGCCCTGCGCGCTTTCGGCCGCCCGTGCCACCAGCCGGTCGGCCAGGTCCCCGTCGGCCGTCGGCACCGTCTGGCCTGAGGCTTCGGCTTCGGTCACCGTCGCCAGCAGCGCGGACAGTCCCGCCAGCTGGGCGTGTTCGGCCTGGCACTCGGCGCATTCCGCGAGGTGGACGCGCACCCGTTCCCTTTCCGCCGAGGGCAGCGTGCTCAGGACGTACCCTCCCAGCGCCAGCCGGAGGGCGTCGTGCTCCGCACTCATGGTCGCCACCTCCTGCCCGCCGCGGTCACGGCTGGATGCCCCGTTCCCGCAGCGCCAGCCGCAGGGCGTGCAGGGCGTAGTACGTCCGCGACTTCACGGTGCCCAGCGGGATGCCCAGTACCTGCGCTGCCTCCACCATGGTCCGGCCACGGTAGTAGGTCTCCAGCAGGACGGCGCGGTGGTCCGGGGACAGCGACCGGACCGCCTCGGCAACCGCCCAGCTCTGCAGCGCCTGCTCGATCTCGTCCTCGCCGGGCTTCTGCTCGGCGGCTCGCTCCAGCACGTCGCCGCCGGCCTCGGCCGGCCTGGCCTGCCGAGCCCGGTGGGCGTCGATGACCAGGTGCCGGGCGACCGTACACAGCCATGCCCGGGCCGGGCCGCGTGCGGGGTCGAACGCGGCGGGATGCTGCCACGCTCGCAGCATCGTCTCCTGCACCACATCCTCCGCCCATTGCCAATCTCCTGAGGTCAGTCGCAGTACGTAGTGGAACAGGGCTCCTGCGTGCTCCGCGTACAGAGTGCGCAGCAGTTCCTCGTCTGCGGTCGAAAGGGTCCCTTTACCAGAGACACGGTGCGCGGAGCGATCCGGATCGGTCCTTTGACCACGTTTTCGGGAACTCCAGGGCATAAGTCGATCATCGCGCACATACGCTTCTTTGTCCCGTAACGCACGGCACGGTGCAGGTTGCGCTCTGTGAGCGCCGCGGGTGATACGTCCCCGCCGGGCCCTGTGGCACCGCCAGGGCCGAGCGCGTGCGGCCGGCCGGGGAGGCCGGCTGATCCGCGGCGATATCAAGAGGTCTCACAAAAAGTGCATATCTACCGAACCGTGGCAACCCCGCTGTCCGTGGAGCCGGACAAGAGCCGACTTAGGCGCAATTCCTCATCGAGTCCCCATGCGGCAAAGGATGGACCAGAGGTGATCGAAAAACACCACGCGACGCACGCGCTCCCGGCGCCGGCCACGCTCATCCCGCCCCCGCGCATGGAAGTCGGCGCCACCGCGCAACCCCGGCCGGCGCCCGATCGCCGGGTCTGTCTCGATCGCCGGGTCTGTGAGGGGCACGCGCCCAATGGACACGGCGTCCGCACACGCCCCGGCGGTTGCGTGCGCCGGTCGGCACAGTCCCTATCTCCGCCTGATCAGTGAGGAACGGACACCATGTACCTGAACTTTCGCACACCAGGCCGTCGATCACGGACTGCGGCCGGGCTGGCCGCCGCCACCATCGCCACTGCCGGCGCGCTGGGGCTCCTCAGTTCGTGCGGCCAGTCGTCGCATTCCTCGTCCACCGGAGCCGGCGCCATCACACCCGGTCCCGGTCAGCACCGGACGGCAGGCATGCCCGGAGCCACGGCGCGGGGGAACACGGCGGGCTCCGCTTCCGGCGCTTCGCCGATGCCGAGCATGAGCACGTCCATGAGTCCGTCGAGCACGGGCGCGCCGGCCGCACCGGTGACCGGGAACGCCGTGGCGATCAAGAACTTCGCATTCTCCCCGGCCACGCTGAAGGTCAAAGTAGGCACGACGGTGACCTGGACCAATCAGGACACCGACCCCCACACCGTCACCAGCACCGGATCGGGCGGCCCGTTGCGTTCGGCCGCCATGGCTACGAACGCCACCTACAGCTACACGTTCACCAAGCCCGGCACCTACGCCTACCTCTGCACCATCCATCCGTTCATGACCGCCACCGTGGAGGTGACATGATGACCAACTACTACGACAGTGACGACTGGGCATCGGCCGGAGACGCCGGTCGGCCCGATACCGAACACGGCATGAATCGGCGTCAACTCCTCAGGCATGCAGGGTGGTTCGGGGGCGCGGTCGTGCTGACCGTGGCCGGTGGAGAAGTGATCAGCCACATCGCGGACTCCCGGGACACCAACGCCGCGGCCGCCGCCGGGGCCGGTGCAGCCGGAAGCGGTGCGCTGCGGTTCGTGCAGGTCTCCGACAGCCATATCGGATTCCGGGGCCCGGCGAACCTGGACGTGGTCGGCTCGTTCACCGAGGCGATCAACCAGGTCAACTCGCTCGGGTTCAGACCGGACTTCGTCATGCACAGCGGCGACCTGACCCACCTGTCCACGGCCGGGCAGTTCGACCAAGTCAAGCAGCTGATGACCGGATTGAAGACGGACCGCATCTTCACCGTGCCGGGCGAGCACGACTCCATCGGCGATGCAGGCCGCGCCTACCGGCGGGCCTTCGGCAGGGGCACGCTCGGCGATGGCTGGTACAGCTTCGACACCCACGGCGTGCACGTCATCGCCCTGGTCAACACCCTGAGTCTGGAGAAGCTCGGCCACCTCGGCAACGAACAGATCGACTTCGTTCGCAAGGACGTCGCCGGACTGTCGTCGGACACTCCCATCGTGGTCTTCAGCCACATCCCGCTGTTCGCCATGTACCCGCAGTGGGGCTGGAGCACCGACGACGCCCTCAAGGTCATCGCCCTCCTGCGCCGCTTCTCCTCCGTCACCTGTCTCAACGGGCACGTCCACCAGCTGTTCACCAAGACAGACGGCAACATCACTTTCCACTCCGCCACCACCACCGCCTACCCCCTGCCCAAACCGGGCCGCGCCCCCGCCCCCGCCCCGCAGGTCGTCCCTGCCCGGCAGCTCAAAGAGGCACTCGGCATCCGGAGCGTCGGCTACCGCCAGGGCGACCGCGAACTGGCCATCAAGGATCAGAGGCTGGCATGAACACCCGAAGCCTCCTCGCCCCCACCCTGCGGTCGGCAACCGCCGCAACCCTCGCCGTCGGCGGATACATCCACGCCCAGCTCTACATCGACGGGTACCGCTTCATCCCCACCATCGGCCCCCTGTTCCTGCTCCAGGCCGGCACTTCCTTCTCGCTCGCCGTCCTGCTGCTGGTCGGGATGCCACCCCTGCTGCTGCGGACCGCCGCGGCAGGTGTCGCGCTCGGCGCCCTCGGCGGCTTCACCGCTTCGCGTACCGTGGGCGTGTTCGGATTCACCGAGCATGGTCTGCAGCCCGAGCCGCAAGCCGTCCTCAGCCTCCTCGCCGAAACCGGCACGCTGGTGCTCCTCGCCATCTGGCAGGTGACCGTGACCAGACAACCCCGTGCTGCCCGACCGCCCGTCAGGGCACCCAACCGGGCCACCACCCGCATACCACCCAACTGAACCACCAGCACGAAGCCGACCGGGATGCCTGCGTCCTGGCTCGGGGTGCGGCGGGACCGGCAGAGCCGCACACCGCCGCATGGGCCGTACGCGAACAGACAGGCCGGCGGGGCGCATCGGCTGCGACCCGCCGACCGGCACCGCCACCCCCGGCCGTGCCGGGGCCGCAGCACACTCCGCTCGCGGACACCGACGTCGTCGAGAGGCGGCCCAGGCGCAACGCCTGCGACATCGGCTTCGCCGCCGAACCCACCGTCGACCTCACCGGCGCTGTCTGCGCCGCCCGCCCCTCATACCGGAACCAAGGAGTACCCCCATGTACCTGGAACCGCGCCCAGGAATCGCCTGGTCGAGCCCGCACCTCCGCGAACTGGGGGATGCCGTACGCGCCCTGCTCGGCCTGGACGACGACACTGCCGTCATAATCCGCCAACTCACCTGTGGCGAAGTCGGCTACCCACCGCTGGAAACCGTCGTCAAAGTGCTGCCCATGGACGGCGAGGCCCACCGCTGGACGCTCTACCGCCCCGCTGAGCAGATCACCGAAAACGAGCTGCGGGCCGCCCTGCTCCACCACCGACCGAGCTGAGCGGAACCTGACCTGACTGCCCCTGAATCCCGAGAAGCGCGCGACGAGCGGCTTGCGGTCACCGCACTGATCGGCGTCCGAGGCTTCGGAAATGCCGCCCCTCAACCCCATACACACCAGGACGAGTTCGGCGCGGCCGAGGTCGGCGCGAACCTGGCCCCACACCGCCCGTCAACGAACACCGCCCGAGCTGCGGCCGTTTTCCACCATGGGCACGGCGTGGTCGACCTGGCTGCCGGGCCCCCGTGCCGGGGTACCGACCTGAAGTCGCAGCGGTCCCTCTGCCGCCACGACACCCCCGCAAGGGCACCTACGTCGCGATCACGACGCGAACGACGATCCGAACGACTACGCCGTTGCGGGGAGGTGGCGTTCCAGGCGCGTTGTGCGCCGTCGTCCTGCTAGCCGTCGGCTTCGCGAAGGTCCAGGTGTGACCCGGCCGAGCCGCCGGGTCACGACGGAGGCGGGGCGGCTGGACGACCCGCGATGCCCGAGGCGATTGTGAACGACATACTGCGCGCGCATGGCGGGAGAATCAGAAAGTGAGACGACGGCCGTCGCCACATTGACGTGGCTGATTTTCGCTGTCAGCCTCCCGAGTGTGAGCTTCTCGGAGAACTTCACCGCACGCCTGCACGTCGATCTTCGACGCCAGGCCAGTGCCATCTGTGCCGCTGGCTGCTAGAGCTGCCCACAAGCGTCAGCTCCTGAGCGACCCCTGATTCCGGTGCGTTGAGCGGCCGAAGCCTCCCGTCTCCCGGTAATTCCCGACGCAAATCCACCTGGAATCCGCCGGGTTCGGCGCGCGTGCCAGCTTATGCCCTCACCGTTCGCGTCTCCCTTCCCCCATCGCCTTTCGCGTCTCGGGCGGTCTTCACGTCCTCCGGAAGCGGAACAGCGGCTGAGGCAGGTATCGGCGCGCTCCGCGCGGACGCTCGGCCACCGCGCACCGGTCATCGCCACCGCCCCGTAGCCCGCACGGCGACTCCCTACCACCCTCCCCCTCGCCTCGCGTCCGTAGCAGACGTCGAACGCGCACCTCCCCGCTCCACCCACCGACTCGAACAGGACCCTGCCATGAGCTCCATAGCCCAGCTGACCACCTCATCGAGCCGACGACAGTTCCTCACCCTGCTGGGCCTCTCGGCGGTCGCGGTCAGCTGCGGTACCGGGGGTGGCGGCGCGGCCAAGGACCAGACCAGGACCCTGCGATACCAGGGCTGGGCGGGGTCCGTCATCCTCCCTGAACTGGCCGAAGACCTCGGCTTCCTGGAGGACGTGAAGCTGAAGTGGGTCGGCAACACGATCAGTGGGCCGCAGGACATCCAGTCGGCGGCCACCGGACAGGTCGACTTCGGCGGCGCCTTCAACGGCGCCGTCGTCAAACTCGCCGCGAGAAAGGCTCCCATCACGTCGGTCATCAGCTACTACGGCGTCGACAAGGCCGCCTACAACGGCTTCTACCTACTCCAGGACAGCCCGATCCGCTCGGCCCGTGACCTGATCGGCAAGAAGGTCGGGATGAACACCCTCGGCGCGCACTCCGAGGCGATGCTCGACATCTACCTGCAACGCCACGGCCTGTCACAGGCGGACATCAAGAAGGTCGAGCCGTTGGTGGTGCCCCCGGTCAACACCGAGCAGTCGCTGCGGCAGAAGCAGATCGAAGTGGGCGTCCTCGGCGACATCCTGCGCGACAAGGCGCTGCAGACCGGTGGCATCAGGCCGCTGTTCACCGACTACCAGCTGCTCGGCGACTTCTCCGCCGGCACGTACGTGGTCAACGACCGGTTCCTGAAGGAGAACCCCGACACCGCGCGCACCTTCGTCACGGGTGTCGCGCGCGCCATCGAGTGGGCCCGTGCCAGACCGCGCGAAGAGGTCGTCCACCGGCAGATCGAGATCGTCAGGAAGCGCGGCCGCAACGAGGACACCGCTCCGCTGAAGTACTGGAAGTCCTTCGGCATCGCCGAGACCGCCGGACGCATCACCGACAAGGACTTCCAACTGTGGATCGACTGGCTCGCCCAGCGCGGTGACATCGAGAAGGGCCAGGTCAAGGCTTCGGACCTCTTTACCAACAAGTTCAACGCGTACACCCAGAAGAACAGCCAGAAGGACAAGTCCTCCACGGTCGAGCCGACCTCGAAGAGCGGGAGCTGATCCCATGTCAGGACCCACCACAGCCAAGATCGCGTTCGAGCAGGTGCACAAGGCCTTTCCCGCCAAGAAAGGGAGGGGCCAAGGCCGCGGCTCGGTGCACGGGGACGGCGAGTTCACCGCCCTGAACGGTGTCGACCTGCGAATCGGCGCGGGGGAGTTCGTCGTCGTGGTCGGCCCCAGCGGATGCGGCAAGTCCACGCTACTGGACCTGCTGGGCGGGCTCGCCCGGCCGAGCGCCGGACGGATCCTCCTGGACGGGGAACCGGTGACCGGACCCGGCCTGGACCGCGGCATCGTCTTCCAGCAGTACGCCCTGCTGCCCTGGCGCACCGCCCTGGGCAACGTCGAGTTCGGCCTGGAGGCGACCGGGGTGCCACGACGTGAGCGCGTCGCGCGTGCCCGTGAGTACCTGGAACTGGTCGGGCTCTCCGGCTTCGAGAACCGTCACCCGCACGAGCTGTCGGGCGGTATGCGCCAACGCGTGGCCCTTGCCCGCTCCCTCGCCTACGCCCCCGATGTCCTGCTGATGGACGAGCCGTTCGCCGCACTGGACGCACAGACCAGGGAGTCGCTCCAGGACGAGCTGCTGCGCATCTGGCAGCGCACCGGGAAGACCGTCGTCTTCATCACCCACGGCATCGAGGAGGCCGTCTACCTGGGTCAGCGGGTGGCCGTCATGACCTCCAGGCCCGGTCGCATCAAGCACGTCGTGCCGATCGGCTTCGACTCCCGCACGGAGACGGACGACCTACGGTCCAGCCCCGAGTTCGCGCGGTACCGACACGAGATCTGGACGCTTCTGCACGACGAGGTGACCAGGACGCAACTGCTGGAGAAGGAGGAGGTCTCCGTATGAGCCTCGCAAGTGGTTCGAGCACACGGCACAGGACCGAGGAGCAACGCTCCGCGCCGACCACCGGTACGCCGTCGGCGTCCACCGAGCAGGCCGCGGCCGTCCCGCCGACCGTGCCGAGCAGGCCCAGACTGCGCCGCCCTTCCGTGCTGCCCCGTATCCTGCGCGTGGTCCTGACCGGCGCCACCAAGTCGGCGGCGATCGTCGTCCTGCTGCTCGCGTGGGAGCTGGCGCCCCGCTTCGGCCTGGTGGACCGGACCTTCCTGCCACCGTTCAGCGAGGTCGCCCAGGCATGGTGGGCGCTGGTGGCCAACGGCCAGCTCGCCGACAACGCGGAAGCGAGCCTGGTGCGTTCGTTCAGCGGATTCGGCATAGCCGTCGCCGTGTCCGTACCGCTGGGCCTGCTCATCGGCTGGTACCGGCCCGTCGCCGATCTCCTCAATCCGTTGCTGCAGGTCTTCCTCAACACCGCCGCCCTGGCCCTGCTGCCGGTGTTCGTACTGCTCCTCGGGATCGGTGAGACGTCGAAGATCTCCATCGTGGTGTATGCGTGCGCGTGGCCGATCCTGTTCAACACCATCAGCGCGGTACGCACCGTCGATCCCACCCTGCTCAGGCTGGCGAAGTCCATGGACCTGTCCGCCCCGCGGCTGTTCCAGAAGGTGATCCTGCCGGCCTCGGTGCCGACGATCTTCACCGGAATCCGGCTGGCCGGGGCGGTCTCGATCGTCGTCCTGGTCGCCGCCGAGATGATCGGCGCGAAGGCCGGACTCGGCTATCTGATCAACGCGTCCCAGTACAACTTCGCCATCCCACAGATGTACGCGGGCATCGTCACCATCTCCGTCATCGGCGTGGCCTTCAACCAAATGCTGGTGGCCGTGGAGAAGCGGCTCAGCTCGTGGCGCGTCCCCGCGACGAGCTGACGTCCCTATCCGCCCCTGCACAAGGAACCCGGAGGAGCTTTCCATGCCCGCAGCCACTCCCCGCCGTCTTCATCTCAACGCCTTCCTGATGAACGCCGGCCACCACGACGCCGCCTGGCGCCATCCGCGTACCCAGCCCGAACGCGTCACCGACCGGCGCTACTTCCAGTACCTTGCGCAGACCGCCGAACGCGGCAAGCTCGACTCGATCTTCCTCGCCGACGGCCTGGCCCTGTGGGGCAAGGTCAAACACAACGCGCTCGGCGGTTTCGAACCGCTCACGCTGCTGTCCGCCCTGGCGACGGTGACCGAGCGCATCGGCCTGATCGCCACCGTCTCCACCACCTTCAACGAACCCTTCCACACCGCCCGGAAGTTCGCCTCCCTCGACCACATCAGCGGTGGGCGCGCCGGTTGGAACATCGTCACCTCCGGTACGGTCGACGAGGCCCGCAACTTCGGTCAGGACGAACACCTCGAACACCGCCTGCGCTACGACCGGGCGCGCGAGTTCGTGGAAGTCGCCACCAGGCTCTGGGACAGCTGGGAGGACGATGCGGTCCTGCTCGACCGCGTGCGCGGGATCTACGCGGACACCGACAAGGTGCAGCCCATCGGCCACCGGGGGGAGCACTTCGCCGTACAGGGCCCGCTGAACGTGCCGCGCAGCCCGCAGGGTTACCCGCTGCTGGTGCAGGCCGGTTCGTCGGAGGACGGCAAGGAGTTCGCCGCCCGGTACGCCGAGGCCGTCTTCACCGCACAGCAGACCCTGGCCGACGGGCAGTCCTTCTACAAGGACGTGAAGAACCGCCTCGCCCGCTACGGGCGTTCGGAGGACGACCTGAAGATCCTGCCCGGGATCTGCCCGGTCATCGGCTCGACGGAGGCAGAGGCCCGCGCCCTGGAGCAGGAGCTGACCGACCTCCAGGTGCCGGAGTACGGACTCGCCCAGTTGTCGGCGATGCTCGGCACCGATCTGACCGGGCTGCCGCTGGACGGTCCGCTGCCCGCGCTGCCCGAGGAGCGGGACATCAACGGCAACAAGAGCCGCTTCACGCTGGTCGCCGAACTGGCCAGGCGCGACGGGCTGACCCTGCGCGAGCTCATCGCGCGCCTCGGCGGCGGACGCGGCCACCGGGTCTTCGCCGGGACACCGGAGCAGACCGCCGACCAGCTCGAAGAGTGGTTCACCCAGGGAGCCGCAGACGGTTTCAACGTCATGCCGCCGCATCTGCCGGGCGGCCTGGAGGACTTCGTCGACCACGTCGTGCCGCTCCTCCAGGAACGTGGCCTGTTCCGCACCGAGTACACCGGACGCACCCTGCGCGAGCACTACGGTCTGCCCCGCCTCGCAGGCCGGCTCGCCCGCTCCGTCACCGAGGATCAGCCGGCATGACCGGACTCGATCTCACCGCCGACGTCCTGGTGGTGAGCGGTGGCCCCGTCGCCGCCCTGGGCGGCGCTGACCCGCCGCGCGTCGCCCGGCTGGCCGTAAGTCCAGCCCTCAACCCGCCCAGCTCCAACGGAACTTCCCTGCCCATCACCTCCCGACACAGCCGAAACCCCTGAAGGGAACACGCACATGAGCACCAGCACAGGCTTCGACATCCGCCGGATCGGCGGGCGCATCGGCGCCGAGATCGTCGGCGTCGACCTCTCCGCCGGACTCGAACCGGCGCTCGTCGCCGAGATCAACGCGGCTCTGCTGGAACACAAGGCGCTGGTCTTCCGCGGCCAGCAGCTCGACGACGCGGTCCAGCTGCGCTTCGCCTCCCTCTTCGGCGAACTCACCACCGCCCACCCCACCGTGCCGTCCGTGGACGGGCAGCCCAACATCCTGCCCGTCGACGGCGACGAGGGCATCCGCGCCAACCACTGGCACACCGACGTCACCTTCGTCCGCACACCCCCGAAGGCGTCGACCCTGCGCAGCATCGTCGTCCCGCCCTATGGCGGCAACACACTGATCGCCAACTCGGCCGCGGCCTACCAGGACCTGCCCGAGCCACTGCGTGAGCTGGCGGACAAGCTGTGGGCGGTGCATACCAACGACTACGACTACGCCGCCCCCAAGAACGACAAGGCGGCCGAGCACCGCAAGCAGTTCGTGTCGCGTAAGTACCGCACCGCCCACCCCGTCGTACGCGTGCACCCCGAGACGGGGGAGCGGGGCCTGTTCATCGGCGGCTTCGCGCAGACCATCGAGGGCCTGGGTCCCTCCGAGTCCCGGGATGTGCTGCGCATCCTCCAGTCGTATGTGACGCGGCCGGAGAACATCGTCCGGGTGGCCTGGACGCCGGGTGACCTCGTCCTGTTCGACAATCGCATCACCCAGCACTACGCCCCGGACGACTACGGCGACCTGCCGCGCCTGCTGCACCGGGTGACCGTCGCCGGGGACGCTCCGGTGGGCATCGACGGCACCGCCAGCCGCGCCATCGAAGGCGGTGACGCCGACCACTACACACCCGCCGTGGCCTGACGCCCACGGTTCGCCAGCCGCCAAGGCCCACTTCCGGCACCTCCTGGGGCACCCCAGGAGGTGCCGGAGAGCGTCGGCCATAGGACCGCCGCAAGCGGCTCTCCGCACCACCGATTCACCATCGTGCGGCACTTTTCAGCCACCGGTGAGTGGCGCCGGAGGAGTGGACGCAGCCGGCCTCGGACTCTTGGAGTCCCTCTCGGAACTGGTGATTCGGCGGGCGACGTCGGCTGGATGGAAGGCCGAGGCGATGTGCTCAGCACTACATGATCGACTGGCTCAAAACCTTCTTTGTCGAGTCGATCGATCGACCGTACGGTGGGTGCCGCTAGTCATCAAGGGAACATTCGTACGGCCATTGCGGGGCGTGCTGCAGTGTGACCTCAACGCGGCTTGTGTCGCCTGCCTACCCCACGAACCGGTTGGTGAGATGCCGTCCGAAGCAACAGCCCCTCTGGCCGTTCCGCTGTCCGTTCCGCAGCAGACCTCTTCGACCTCGCGGAGAAGGCGCTACCAGACCGATGTCTCGTTCGTCGCGCCGATCTCCAGCCTGACGAGTTTCGAAGAGCACGGCAATTGCTTCCTGGGCATCAGTCTGGAGAACAGCAACTTCCGCCCGGCCAAGGTGCGTAGCATGGCTCAATGGATATCCGGGAAATTCCCGAAGTGCACCGTGCTCGTCGGTGACAGCATCCACCGAATCACCCTGGAGTCCACCCGCGGCCTGCGCCCGCCGGAAGCTTTGGCCGAGGCACTGCGCCTGGGACGTGAATTCATCGACGAGCAGGCTCACGTTTTTCATGAGTTCCAGGAGCGTACGGACTTCACCTTCATCAACTGCAGCGAGGTGCAGGCGTGGGATAGTTACCACGCCTATCACCGGATTCTCCGAGACTGGTTCCGTCAGGACGTCACGTTCCGCACCTCCCTGGAGTCGTTCGGTCGCCGCTACCACGGCAAGAACTCGGGCGGTGCCCCGGAAGCGGAACTGGAACGACGTGTCCGGATGTCCTTGGACTACTTCCTCGAAGAGTTCGCCGTGTTCTGCTGCCTCAAAGACAGCGGTCTGCCGGTCCTGCTCTACCCCGGCTCGTTCGGCACGCTCTCCGAAATCGCTGCGGGCGAGCACGAGGGAGCGCCGAAACAACTGCGCGATCTCATCGTGGTGTCCCTCAAACTCCGAGGGCGTTGATCGCGTCCGCTGCCCACCCTTCACGACAAACGATCACGGCGTGCCGATGTCGTTCCCGGCAGGATGGAGTCCGTGCCGAAGACTTGCGGCATCGACGACGAGGGGAGAACGGTGGATCACCGAACGCCGCTTCCGATGCGAGAGCTCGGACCGTACCCGTTGAACGAGGACGGGATCGCGTCCTTGCTGACACGCTACGAGTTCGGCGACTCCTGTCTCCGGCGCATTATCCTTGACCAGGAATACGGTCCGCAGAGATCGCCACGGGCCGCCAGGCTCGTGATCGATGCCAGAGTCGTGAGCGACGGCTACCGCTGGGAGCCGGTGTGCCTGGATCTCCATGACGTGCGACAACTTCGTATCGACGAGATCGCCGGGACCTCCTGCGTGCTTTTCGCTGCCCCGCAATTCACCCACTTCGATGGACTGTTGCAGGTGGATCTGTGTCCCGAGCGCTTCGGCCACGAGCACCCCGCGAACTCCAAGGAGGTCTTCGAGGGGGCCCATCTGGTCTTCGAGGCGGCCAGCGGCCACTGGAGTGCGCTGAAGCGGTGGGATCAGTCCGGGCACACCGCCGTGGCAGGTGCGGCAGGCGACAGCGCCGGCGGCGGAGTGTAACGACCTTGGGCGCGACTGGCTTTGGGAGATGCCGGCTCGGCGGGCAGGTGTGTCTGGGATGCTTCTCCGCATGAGCACACCACCAGACGGATGCCTGTCTATCGAATCCTGACCGGACCGGACGACGCCTCGTTCTGCCAGCGAGTGAGCGAAGCGACGGGTCTTGGTGACGAACTCCACGAAGGTCCCGCTGTCACCTTCAACGGTGAAAGCGTCATCGTCGCGCGGGCGCTGGTCTGGCCGGCACGGTCGTAGTGGTCTTGTGGGTGGCGGTGGTCGCGATCGGCCCGTGACGTGAAAAGGGACCCACGGGTTCGTGAGTTGCGAGGCTTACCAGGGCCCGTGCGGCCTGTTCTCATCCTGCCCCGTCCGGGGTCTTGCCCGCACACTTCGGCGAGTTGCTCGAAGAACTCTCCCCGAAGTGGCAAACCAGCCGGGAATCGGCGCTGCACCAGCGATGTGGCGGAGACTGGCGCCAGGCACCAGGCGGCCGGAGCCGGGCCCAAGCAGCGTCATGACCGGCCACCGGCGGGGCTTCCCCGAGAAGCCCGGCCGGCGGCCATTCGTTCCGAGTGCGGGTCGAGCGGAGTCCCGAGACCTGGCCTTGAAGAGGCCGAAAGGGTCCCGGCCCGGACTGTGGCGCGAACGCCGGGCCCCGGTGTCATTCCCCGCCGCCCCGCCTATCGCATGTACCGGGCCTTCCCCGCACTCCTTACCTTCCCTGCTCTCCGAGCCTCCGGCCTAGTCTTCGCCGCCGCCCCTGCCTCCCTTGCCTTCCCTGCCCCCCGAACCTCCGCTTCTGTCGTCGCCGCCACCCATGACGGCGCTGTTGTCGCAGCCCACGGACGAGCCCACCCTGGTGCTCTGCGCACCCGGGGAGCCCTCGCCGCCGAGCGCGTTGCCGAGCACGCCGTTGAGGATCCCGACCTCGCCGAGGACGTCGACGTTCAGGTCGTGCGACCGACACTGGCTGCCCTGCCTGATCTCGAAGTCGGTGCCGCCCCTCCCGCCTTCCTTCTCGCCGTGGGCGTACGCGGTGCCGGCGCCGAGGAAGCCGAAGCTGCCGAGGACGACAGCCACGACGGTGGCCTTCTGAAGCTTGCGCATTTCTCCTCCGATGGTCGAACGGTACAATCCGTGATAAAGCGACTTCGTACAGTAATAGGAGGCTATCGGAATATGTCGCAGGCATCAGGCGACGCGCCGGACTGACGGCTGTCCCGAACCTGCGGCCGTCGGGGAGCCCCCGCGCACCCTCGGCAGTTCAGGGCATCGACTGGCCGACGCGGGCCCAGACACTCCACCCCAACGGGCCAGCGGGCCCCAGCGATCTCCGAAGCTCGGCGTCGGTTCGCGCGTATCCGCGAGGGCGTCCGGGACTGGGACACGGTCAGGGACGGTCAGTCACGGGCCGAGGTGGGGATGGCCACCACACCCGCGCGCTCCATCACCTCTTCCCCCGCCGGCTTCCCGGCCCCTCCGATGGAGCTTTCGCGGATGCCGCGCAACATGCCCGGTTTCCCTCAACGTCCGTTGCCCGCTGTGTGCTGCGCACGGCGCCGCGGTCTCATGCCGGTCCAGTTCTCCATGACGTGGCGCAGACAGGCGTCGCGCGCTCAACGGCATCCGGACTCCTGCCTTTTACGGTCGCTGCGTAGGCGGCGGCGTGGGTGGGAGCGGTCGGTCGGTGGAGCTGGCGGGCTCCGGCGGTGGTGGAGGCGCTGCTGCGGGGTGTCGGTTCAGGCGGTGGAGGCAGCGGCGGGCGAGCTGCGCTTCCACGGTGATCAGCTCGTCAGCAGGTTCTTGGTCTGCTGGTGGTACAGCGCTCGTGGTGGCGCTGAGCTGCCGAAACGGCGGACGGGGCTGCCGTGGAGGGCGCGTTGATCCGTGCATGGTCCGGATCTCGGCCTCAACCACCGAAAGCTGGGAAAGGGTTGTCGGTGCCGCTCGGGAGGGCGACCGTTGCCAGGTCACGGGTACGGGGTGGTGATCCCCCGTCGACTCGGCGACGACCGCACCACTGGCCTCTGCGAAACCCGTCGCCTCTGCAGTGAAAGTGGAAGAGGTCGGCATGCGAATGCGAGCGGCCTGGGAAAGCTCTCCGCGAGGGCCCTCGTGCTTCTGCCAACGGATGTGGAGCCGGTCCCTGTTCGGCCCCGAGGCGGGGTCGATCCGGTGTGGGTCGGTTGCTTCCCGGTGCGACTGGAAAATTCACCTCACCCGAACCTCTTGACGGACAGGTTGCCCACCTGGAACCTTCTGAAAAATTCTGAGTGGAAATGCAATGTACCAAGCAGCTTCACTCATCCACGGGGGGCAATTCGGGAGGAAGGGGAGGCAAGGATGACACGACGCCGATTGATCACCGGGCTGTGCACCGCGGTGGTGCTGGCTGGGTTAGGGGGGACCGGAACGACCGCCCTGGCCGGAACGGCCGCCGGCCGGGCGCCCGCAGACAGCGGTGCCGCCAACACCGACACCCCCATCGGGCAGAAACCGATGATGGGCTTCAACAACTGGGCGCGGTTCACGTGCGCGGCGCAGGCCCGGCTGGACGGGACCCGGGCCGGCTACTCGTTCCAGAACTTCATGGAGGACCAGGCCAAGGCGATGAAGGCCACCGGTCTGGTCGCCGCCGGGTACAAGAACCTGACCGTCGACGACTGCTGGATGCAGCGCACCTCGGCCGGATACCTGCACGGCGCCGCGCACTGGGGCGGCAGCAGTCAGCCCGGCTTCGACTGGGAACTCACCGGCTACGCCGACCGCCTGCACGCCCTCGGCATGGAGGCCGGGCTCTACAGCACCTCCGGTGAGAAGACCTGCCAGGGCGTGCCCGGCGGCGTCAAGGGCCACGAGGACAACGACGCCCGCTCGCTCGCGTACTGGGGCATCGACTCGCTCAAGCTGGACAACTGCGGTACGACGTGGAGCGACCGGCAGCAGATCTTCACCACCATGGCCAAGGCGCTGAACACCGCCACCGCCGGCAAGGACCGCAAGATCCTCTTCAACGAGTCGGCGCCGGCCGCCGCTTCGGGTGCCGAGTCGGTCAAGTACAAGACCATGGACTGGGTGCGCGGGCTCGGGCAGATGTGGCGGGTCAGCCCGGACATCACGGTGTGGCCCAAGGCCGCCTGGAACGACCCGAGCGCCGAGTCGGCCTACCAGGGCGGCGTCTACCAGAACTTCACGGACACCGTGGCGCTGGCCCGGTACAACGGCGTCGGCAACCACAACGATGCCGACATGCTGCTGATCGGCGACAACAAGCAGCTCACGCTGCCCGAGCAGCGCAGCCAGTTCGCGCTGTGGTCGGCCATGGGATCGCCGCTGATGATCAGCACCGACGTACGGAAGATGGCGGCGCACCCGGAGGACTACCAGGAGCAGCTCGCCGTTCTGAAGAACAAGGACATCATCGCCGTCGACCAGGATCCGCTGGGTGCCGGCGGCTACCTCGCCTCCCGCGACAACGCCTCCGCCACGGCCGGGATCGACGTCGTGGTCAAGCCGCTCGCCGACGGCAGCCGTGCGGTGACCGTCCTCAACAAGAACTCCTCGTCGGTGCAGTACAAACTCGACCTGGCCCGGCTCGGCTTCGGCAACCTCAGCTGCACCCGCACCGCCCGCAACCTGTGGACCCACCAAGGCTCCCGGGTCACCGACTCGATCAGCACCACGATCCGCGGCCACGACAACGCCATGTTCACGGTGGCGCCCGGCAGTTGCGGCGGGGCGGCGGACGCGGTCGGGCAGATCCAGTCCGCGCAGAGCAACTTCCAGAAGACACCGTTCTGCCTGGACGCGCACCACGGCGCGACGAAGGGCGCCGAGGTCGCCCTGTGGGACTGTACCGGCGGCGCCAACCA
This sequence comes from Streptomyces sp. GS7, assembly GCF_009834125.1. Taxonomy (NCBI): domain Bacteria; kingdom Bacillati; phylum Actinomycetota; class Actinomycetes; order Kitasatosporales; family Streptomycetaceae; genus Streptomyces; species Streptomyces sp. GS7. Next base: position 5,044,826 of record NZ_CP047146.1, on the reverse strand, counting down.
GCAGTGGCGGCTGCGCGGCAGCGGGCTGATCTCCAGCCTTCAGGGCGACGGCCTGTGCGTGACGGGCGACCCGACCGGCCTGCGGCTGGCGGTCTGCGACGGCAGCGATCCGCACCAACGCTGGACCTACCACCGCTCCGGCGAACTCCGGCAGGCCACGGGTGCGTGCGTGGACATCAACGGCGGTGCGCTGGACGACCGTTCGGCCAAGGTGACCACCTACCAGTGCGGCACATACCAGCCCAACCAGACCTGGAGCGCCCCCTTCACCGCCCCACCTGCTGCCTGAACCGCGATCGCCGGCGGCGTACGCACGACGCCGACGCCGGGAAGGCGCCCCGTCACCACCGCACGGCCGTGACGGGGCGCCGCGTCGCGTGAGGGGGAGCGCCGGTCACGGAGCCTCCCAGCTGGGCACTCACCCCACGGGAAGCCGTGCCCACGCATGGCGGCGGCGGACGTGCGGACGTGGCGAGGGCAACCGTCGAGAATCGTGGATGAGTTCTTTGACTACGATCGCTGACCGGACCTACTGAGCGAGGTCGTCGGCAGGGAGGCTGCCGTCGACGGTCAGGCCGGAGTCGTCGCGGACGGGTTCGACGTGCCGGTCCTGGGCGGCGCGGCGGTGGTTGAGGTGGTTCGGGAAGCCGTCCCGCAGTGGAGCGTCTGCGCGGGCCCATGGGGACAGAACGAGGACACGTTTGCGGCTCCTCAGTCGATACAGAACTCGTTGCCCTCGATGTCCTGCATCGGGATGCACGAATCATTGCCGTCATACAGCGTTTGCACGTGCACCGCGCCGAGCGGGACCAGTCGTGCGCATTCGGCCTCAAGTGCGGCGAGGCGCTCGCTACCCACGAGTCCGGTGCCGACCCGCACATCAAGATGCAGCCGGTTCTTGGCGGCCTTCCCTTCGGGGACGCGCTGGAAGTACAGTCGCGGGCCCACACCTGAGGGATCACTGCAGGCGAACCATGAATCCCGCTGCTCAGGTGGCTGCGAGCGCTTGTAGTCGTCCCAAGTGGCAAACCCCGCCGGGGGCGGCGGCACGACGTACCCCAACACCTCGCACCAGAAACGAGCGAGGCGCTCGGGTTCTGCGCAGTCGAAGGTGACTTGGAACTTCTTGATCGACGTCATCGGTCCAGCATATTTGGCGCGTGCTGTTCACCGCGACCTGATTGCCGTTGCAGTCGAGGTCCAGGCACACCTGCGCCGCGGCGTAGGTGGAGTACCTGCCCGTGCCGTAGAGCGGGTTCATCGTGCCGCAGTAGTCGCCTGCAGGTACCAAGGCGCGGTGCTCCGCAGCCGAGGCCGTGCTGCCGACAACGGTGCCGACCAGCGCCAGGAGGACGGTGCTCAGGGCGACTGCGATTCTGCGGGCCGGGCGTCCGCCGCAATGCCGATGGCGTCAGGGGCCGAGGTGTTGCCGTTGGGGTGCGTCGTAGAAGCCGCCTGAGCCTCCTCCTGCCGCGTGTTCGCCCCTGGGGTGCGGGGCATGGGCCCAGCGTGGCCTATGCCATGGGCCGACCGACCGCCGTTGCCGCCAGCCTCGGTGATCGTTCCTGAGCCACTGGCTTCGGACTTATTCGCCGAGAACGACTGATGCCTCCGACAACTCCCCACGGCGGGACGGACGGCGGGCTTGACGTGTGGGGCTACGTCGGCTCGGCTGGAAAACCAGCAGCGCAGACCTGCCCAGCCATTGCGTTCCCCCCAACTCGTCGTCGATCTTCACGTAAAGTGCGGTGATGAGGGTGTCCAGTCGGTCGTCACAATCTGACCTTGGATGCCCTCGTCATGTTGTTGGGGCCCATGCTCGCGTTGCCGCTCTCCCAAGGGGATATCCATGGAACTTGCCCAGGTCCGCCTTCTCGTTGCGGACTTCCCCAGCTGCTACCGCTTCTACCGGGATGTACTCGGGCTGAAGCCGCAGTTCGATGCGGAGGACGGCCCGTACGCGAAATTCACACCCGACGGTGGTACCGCGGGCATCGCCTTGCAGGACCGCACACAGATGACCAAGGTGCTGGGCGAACTCGCCGCCGAGCCGACCGGCTACCGGTCCCTTGTCGCCCTGCGGGTTGACGACCTGGACCGCTACTGCGAGGAGATCATCGCGCGAGGAGCTGTACTCGTCCATGGTCCGGCCCCTATGACGGACCGTATGCGCGTCGCCCACCTCGTGGATCCAGCGGGAAACCTCGTCGAACTCCAGGAGTGGCTGGTCCTGCGCGGGTGACATGCCACGACCGAATCGCGCATAGGACTTCTTATTGAGCCGTTCGATCCGACACGGCAGCCCGGCCAGGCACCGATCGAAGGGCGCCGTTTGTGGAGCATCGCCAACGCTGTTTCGTGGTCCAGGCCATCGGCGGTAAGCCGCCAACTGCGATGCTCGCGGCGGCGCCTGAACACCGGGCCGCTGTCGGCCCGCCTCCGGTGGATGCGGGCTTGCTCTGTGTCCACCTCGAATACCCCCGTCCTATCTGTCCGTTCTCACGAACGGAGTGAAGGCGTGAATCCGCCGCACAAGGAAGACGGCTGTACCCCATGGGGGCTTATGCGCTGGCCCTCCCGCTCGCCTTGTCCCTTGCAGCGGTCCACGCCGCGAACTTGTGGGCCGACGAGATCACCCACTGGCTTTCGCCGAACATGTGAAACGCCGGCAACAGAGAACCAGTGACCTGCGAAGTTCTGAGGAAAACGGTGGGCCTGCATGGTCATCGAATCGGTTGGAGGCGCCTGTCTGGAGGGCACGGCTGATGGTGCCGGGGTGAGGGGCGAGTCGGGGGAGTGAGGGTCGTCGCTGAGCGGTGGGTTGAGGTCGGTGGGGGGACTTGAGACCTACGCACATGCCGGTGATGCAGGGAGAGTTGCGGCTGCCGCAAGGGAAATCGAGGCCAAGGAGAAGGCCAGCGAACCCTCGAACGTCCGCAGAGCGACCGACACGAACCGGAAACGTACGCATGACGAAAGTGAATTTGGTTGTGGTCCCACGTCGCCACAAGCACAACCACCTGCAGGGCACGAAGGCGTGGGGACGGCCGCATCTGTGTGATCGCGGCCGGCATCTCCGCGCTACTGGACCCGCACCACGTTGCTCCCGGCTCACGGGCAGGGCTCGTTCAAAGGTTCTTCTTCCCAAATACCGCCTTTACAGCGTCCGTCGCCCGCTCGGCGAGATCTTCAAGTGCCAGGAGGCGCCCTTCAATCCGGTTGCGGAGGCGCAGCCGCAGGCACATCCCTCGCAGCCACCATGGCAACTCCCAGAAAGGAACGAAGGTCATCGCGTCCTTGATGGCCGTGTCGGCTACGCCACCGAGTCCTTCAGTGCGTAGTTCCGCATAGATTTCCGGGGTGAGGGTGCCGAGCAGCCGGGCCATGTCGCCTGTGGCCACGAAGCCTAGGCTGCGCACTGTGGCATCCGATGAGCGCAAGGCGCGTAGTACCCGTGGTGCTACCACAGCGACGTCATCGGAGTTCAGCACCAGCCCGACAACGGCTGTACCCACGTACCTCTCGCCCCGGTCGAATGCCGCGTCGACCTCAGCCGGATCACGGATACCGATCAAACCGTCACCGGTCTCCCAGTCCAGCTCCTGCGGCACATCGGTTCCTCTCTCCATGCTGATCATTCACAAGGTGGCGGCAGCACTCGCTGCTTCTTGAGGTTGTTGATCATTCCAGCCCTCTTCAGCTGGTCGAGGTGACTCTCTGCCACGCTTGAGGATGGATGGTTCGACTGGACGTGACCGTGGTACTCCTCGGTGATGCCGCCGTCTTCGTTCTCGATCCGACCATGCCGATCCAGGACCACGATCTCATTGTTCCTGAGATCGACTCCGCGAGTCGGCAGGTGACGTTGGGGGTGTTCGGATCAAGGTCGAGGGACCGGCCGAGTGCTGCCTGACCGTCCGAGGGCGCCCATGAGATCTCGCGCCCTCCCGAAGAGCCGGCCGAGGCGCCGTGCGCTCCGTCGACTCGACGACGACCGCACCACTGCCCGCTGCAAAACCGTCGCCTCTGCAGCGCAAGGGGAAGAGGCCGGCATGCGGACGCGAGGGGCCTGGGCAAGGATCGCGCGGGCCAGAAGCCGCCATGCGCCTTCGTCGGCAGGCTCACCGAGAAATACCCGGTCAAGGGACAGGCCGGGAACGGCCTGGCCGGCGGTGGGAAGCTGACCTACAAGATCTCCAGTTCCGTCACCGGCGAAAAGAGCGAGACGGAGGGCTGGTCGGTGGGCGGCAAGATCACACCCAAGATCGGCGACGGGAAGAGTGACATTCCGGCGGAGGCGAGTCTCACCTACAGCTACGCAGCCACGTCCACCAAAAGGCTGCAGAACACAATGGAAACCGACGTCGAGATGATTGTGCCCGAGGGCAAACAGCAGGGCTGGCTGGAGCCCCGGGGAAACGGCGCGTACTACACCGGCTACATCGTCTACCGGGCGAACAACGACACCCAGCAGCGGATGGTGGCCGTTCCCACCCGTGTCTATGTCCAGTCGCGCGACACCACCAGCCCGATCACCTGGTTCAAGCGCGTGAAGTAGGACCGTACTTCACGGGCCGCTGAAACGGGCCGAGGGCCTGGATCCGTTACGACCGTCATGGGGCCAGGCCCTTGGCACGCAGGTGGTTGGCGGCGCGTTCGGCGGCGTCGGCAGGGCCTGGACCCGCAGGCGGCGTCTCCTCCTCCTCGCTGAATGTCTGTGTACCACGCCCGCCCCGCTGTTCACTCTGCGCGGCCGTGCCCACCATCATGTGAGGAAACGCCTGCGCGCTCACCGGGCCCCGGGGCGCCGCACTTCCAACGCCCGCCTCCGCCGCCTCTGCGACGCCCGCGCCCCGCCCCGCTGCCATCCGGCCTACTCCACGAAGCGTACGGCCCCCCTCCCCGAGCCGGTCGACCTCGAACTGGTCGGTCTGCGGCCGATGTTGACCGAACCGCTCATCCACCGCCGGCACCCTTGCCCGACATCCCGGCCTTGGGCACGCTTGCCGTGGACGCCGCGCACCGCGCCGGATTGCTCATGGACGGGGTCTAACTGCCGGTTGCCCCGATGCCGGCTGCGACCTCGCACGGCTCGTCGCCCTCCCGCACGGCGCACCGCTGCGGCAAGCCACCATGGACTACCTCGGCCTGGACCTCGTCGGCATGGAACACCTGTCCCTGGCCTACGCCTACGGCGGCCCGGCGGCGTCACCACCTACCTTGAGCCGCTCACCGTCGACCACGCCATCCCTGCCCGCGCCCAAGCGGCCATCCAGCCCCTGCGGCCCGCGCCCATGGGCACCGATGCCGCGCCGACCCCAGGTGCGTCCTTTGGGCGGCCTGCGAGTGAAGCCTGCTTCGTCCTCGTGGCAGATCCAGCCGTCGCAGGTTGTGCGAGCCGAACGTGGACCGGTGACCTGCTCGGGCACCCCGGTGGCGGCCAACTTGACGAGGACGTTGGCGATGGCTCCCTCATCCGTCGATCAAGAACTCGCCTCGACGCACGCCGTCGCCATCACGCACCGCACCTGATGCGTCGCGCTACGAAGCGGAACAACCGTCAAGGACAGGGTTGGCGGCATCCTGGGGGAAGAGAAGGGGGGAAGGCGGGAGAGGGGGCGTGATGCGAACCAGCGACGAGATCTATCACCGGGTCCGCTGGGACCCGCGGTTCGACCCGGCCCGGTTCGTGCTGGGGATCAGCCAGCGCAGGGAGGCCGTCAAACGCATCCCGCTGCCTTCCTTTGTTCCCGGGGGCGACATCCCGTGGCACCGGGTGATGTTCATCGAGGCGGACGGCGAGGTGGTCTGGGACCGGACCACAGGTGTGGACCGCATCGACGCGTCGGGGGCCGGCCGGGTGCGGGCCCCGCAGGCGCACCTGAGTTTCGCCAGGGGCGAGCCTGCCGACGCCCTCGATGTGTCCCCGACGGCCCGCACGGCGGTTGCCTGGATCCCGCCTGCCGAACTGTGGCCCCCGATCCAGGACATCCGCCGGGATTACGATCCCCAGATCCACCGCTGGCCGCCGCATGTCAATGTGCTCTTCGGCTTCGTGCCGGAGTCCGACTTCGAGCGGGCGGCCCCGTTGCTCGCCGCAGCGACGGCCGAGACGCCGGTCTTCACCGCCCGGCTGGACGGGGTGCGCACCTTCCAACAGAGGGCGTACGTCACCGTGTGGCTCGACCCCACGGCCACCGGCAAGGCACCGTGGGCGGATCTGCACCGTGTACTGCAGCAGCGGTTCCCGCGCTGTCGTGCGCACGCCAAGAACTTCACCCCACATCTGTCCCTGGGGCGGACCCGGGATCCGTGGCGAGTCACCCCCGACTGCGCCACCCGGCTCGACGCCATGACGGCGACGGTCTGGGAACTCGTCCTGCTCTCACGCAGGGGCGACGGGCCGATGAGACCACGGGCCACGGTCGCCCTGCGCTCGGGCGAGGTCCGCTGGCTGCCCGCGCTCGGCCCCGAAGCGCCGGGCCCGGAGGACACCGCATGGCTCTCCGCGATCACTGACAGGTGAGGCGATAGCCAGGTCGGGCAAAGCGCCGCCCGGCCCTGGCGGATACACGGGATCAGGCGGATACGGCGCTCAAGCGACTGTGTGAGGCGTCGTCCGGCCTCACGCCGCTCGGTACCCCGTCCCGGAACCTGCGGCGCGGCCGATGGATGGACCGCGCGACCGAAGCAGCCCCGAGCCGGCGGACGTCTCCCAGATCCGCGCTCTCAACGCACGCGAGCTTCGCTGTGATGGGGGAGCACAGCGAGACGGAGACGCAACCGCAGCCCCGGAAGCGGGAGTCCAGGCCGTGAGGTTTGTGAACGTCGCTGGAATTACGTGATGGGGAGGCAAGTTCGACCCATTCGAAGAGTGCGACCCCGACGAGGATCCGGGCTGTGGCTTGGAAGGGGAGGCGCTGGCACAACAAGGGGGCGGCTTCGGCTCGGTGAGCGCGAATCGGTCGTCCCCGCCTGGCGCGCTCGGGGTGTGCGGCTTCGGACCGCCGCGGGCTATGAGCGAAGACCAGGTCCTCCGGCAGGATCTCGACGAGACGCACGCGTGCACCTCCAGATCGAGCATGCAAAAAGCCCCCAACGAATCGGAGGCTTCAAGGCTTGCAGGCGCGCGAGGCTTCGTTGGGAGCAGTGCGACATTCAACTATCAAGTGTGCAACCACTTTGGGGTCGTCTCACATGGCAACGGTTTCGCCAACCCCAGGTTGGGCCGTTGGGGCGGGGGGTCCGTGCCTATCGCGGTAGAGCCACCCGTTCGCGACAACCGTGAATCCGGCGCGCCGCCCAACACCTGCGACATATCTCGCATTAGTCTCTTGTGACTGTAAGAAGTCGCTATATCACGGATTGCATCCGTGTGACCACCGGAGAAGAAATGCGCAAGCTTCAGAAGGCCACCGTCATGGCCGTCGTCCTCGGCAGCTTCGGCTTCCTCGGCGCCGGCACCGCCTACGCCCACGGCGAGAAGGGCGGCACCGACATCGACATCAAGCAGGGAAGTCAGTGCAGGTCGCACGACACCAACGCCGACGTCCTCGGTGAGGTCGGGATCCTCAACGGCCTGGCGGGCAACGCGATCGGCGGCGAAGGCTCCGCGGGTGGGCAGAGCACCAGGATGGGCTCGTCGATGGGCTGCGACAACAGTGCCGACATCAAGGAAGGCAAGAGCGGCGACGAAGACAGGGGCGGAGGCTCGGAGGGTAGAGGCTCGGAGGGTAGAGAAGGCAACGGAGACAAGGGGGGCGACGCACGCAAGTGCGGATGTTCGGACGGTGGAGAAGGCAAGGAGGGTAGGGAACAGCAGGGAATGACGCCGCGGCCCGGTCTCCGCTACACAGTCCGGACCGAGACGCTTACGACCTCATAGGGTCAGGCTGCGGGAGGCCGCTCGACCCGCATTCGAAACGGTTTGCCGCTGGCTGGACTTCTCGGGGAGGTTCGGCCAGCGGCCAGGGTTCTGGCCCGGTCAGGCCACCACGGGCAGTCTGCTGTCTCAGGCGCGACGACGCGGCCCCCGCCTGCTCCGGGATCCCGGCGTGAATCCGCTGATCGCCCGTCGGGGCACCGGGTACGGCTTCGGCCTGGACACCCAACGCTGGGTAGCGGAGGGTGTGTTCGCCTGTCTGCACTGGTTCCGCCGCCCGTGGATCCATGGGAGATCCGCGACGACGTCCACGATGCCTTCCTCGCTCTCGGTTGCTCACTCCTCTGCGGGCGACGGCTGAACTCCCGATAGGAGTTTCAAGGCAGGCACGCTTACGTTGACGGCCCGGTGGCTGACCTCGGGTTGGCTTGTGCCACACGGAGATGTGCTCCGCGGAGTCCTGGGTGAACGGCGCCCCGTCCCAGTCCGCGACGCGACGATCCAGCTCGAACCCAGCGATCCGTGCCATCAGGTCGAGCTCTGCCGGCCAGGCGTACCGGTGCCGGGAGTTGCCCCGTCGGTAGCGGCCGTCGTCGCCGTCGCGGGTGAAGTGGTGCGAGACGAGAATCTGCTCGACCAGGTCCAAGGTGTCGAAGCCGAAATGCGGCTCGGAGACGTCGAACGGCACCGCGGCCTAGGCGGGGGGCAGGAACCTCAGCGGCGGCACGCCCAGCTCGATGCCGAACCGGCCGCCGGGCCCCAGATGACGCGCGGCGTTGCGGAAGCACTCGACCTGCTCGTCCTGCGTGAGCAGGTTCGTGATGGTGTTGTAGACGAGATAGGCCACGGTGAACTCGCCGGGGACGACGGTGGTGGCCATGTCCCCGATGGCTACCGGGAGAGTGCCCTCGTCGAACTTGCGCCGCAGGACCGCTGCCATGTGCTCGGACAGTTCGATGCCCACTACCTGCACGCCGCGTTCCCCGAGCGGGACGCCCACTCGTCCGGTTCCGATGGCCAACTCCAGCGCCCGGCCGTCTCCGGCGAGTTCGGCACGGAAGGCGAGAGTCGGTCCGAGAACCTCAGCCGAGGACATCTCGGTCTCCTCGGCGTCGTAGCGGTCGGCGGCCGCACGGGTCCACAGCTCACTGCTCGTCACGGGCGGCCACGTTGCAGGGCCCCCGAGGGGCGCTGCCGACGCACTTACTTTCCACCGGCTCCGATTTCACGGTTCCAGGGCGGGCTGGTGCAGACCTTCAGGGCGCCGTCCGGCTCGGGGGTGCAAGGTCATGGCGATGGTGCGGTCCTTCTCCTCGGCGCAGCGTGCGCCGCCCTCAGCTCGTCGTCTACGTCCCATGGCTTCGCCCAAGCCCCCAGCAACCCGGATCATCAGTCTCGGAGTGATCCAACCGCCTTGAAGATCATTTCGTTAAGAGTCCTGGACCAACTGATGGGCAACCCTCGACGCTGACGGTGCGTCTCATCCCACACAAAAAGCACCTTTGCCTGCCCGTCACGGACCTCTCATCCGAACGAGGTAATCTCCCACCCCTGGGCGCAGCTGGGGGATCTCGGGGCGCAGGTGGGGGATTCGCGAAATTTCGCTGTATCGGGCCGTCACGTAACCGGGGAAAGAGAGCGCATGCGCGGGCGAAGGATACGAATAGTGCTGATGTTGGTCGTGGCACTCGGGGGGCTCGTCGTGGCCACCGACCGAATCGCAGTGACGTATGCCCAGTCAAGGGTGGCGAACAAGATCCAGAGTGCGCTGGGACTCGCGGCCGAGCCGAGTGTCTCCATCAAGCACTTCCCGTTCCTCACCCAGGTCCTCAACGGTGACCTGGACGAGGTCACGGTCAGCGCGGACAACCTCAAAGCGCACACCGGCGACCCGGGCACGGACGGCTCCGACCCGTTGAGCATCGATCGCTTCACCGCCGAACTCCACCACGTGCGCATCAACAGCAGCTTCAACGGCGGCGTCGCCGACTCGGCCACCGGCACTGCCCTGGTCTCGTACGCCGCCGTCACCAAGACCATCTCGCACCAGCTGTCCGGTATCGCCTCCGGCGTCGACGTCTCCTATGGCGGAAACAACCAGGTCAAGCTGGCCGGTAGCATCCAGATCCCGCTGCTCGGCAGCCAGCAGATCAGCACCTTGGCCAACATCACGCTCGGGAAGGGCAACACCCTGGGCATCACGCTGCCCGACGGCGCGCAGCAACTGATCGGCCAGGCAGACGCCCCGCAGTGGCCGATCTCCGGTCTGCCCACCGGCATCAGACTGAGCGGCGTGCAGGCCACGTCGGACGGGCTGCAGGTGTCGCTGAGCGGCAAGGACATACACATGACCGGGTAGCCAGGAAGCCCAGGTCCCCACCCCGCGGCGCGCAGCTGCTCCAAGCCAACCAGGAAGAAATACATGACCGACGTCAACGGCTGCCAACTGACGAGCCCCGAGGAGCACGTCGCAGACGAGCCAGGGACAGGCCATCCCAGTGACTGTCTGGAGGAAACCCACGCAACCTGCGAAGTCTCCCTCACCGCGACCGGGCTGACGACCTGGGTCAGGCACAAGGGGAAGACCAAGACCCTGCTGGACGACGTCAGCCTCACCCTGGAAGCCAACTCGCTGGTCGCGGTGATCGGGCCGTCAGGGGCGGGGAAGTCGACGCTGCTGCGTGCGTTGACGGGGTATCAGCCTGCCAACGAGGGCGAGGTGCTCTGCCAAGGCCTGGACCTGTACGAGGACTTCCCCGAACTGCGCCATCGCATCAGCCTGGTGCCGCAGGACGACATCCTGCACACCCAGCTGACCGTGCGCACCGCCCTTCGCTACGCCGCCAGGCTGCGCTTTCCGCGCGAGGCCGACCAGGCTGAACGGGACCGCCGAGTCGGCGAGGTACTCGACGAGCTGGGCCTGACCCACCGCGCCGAGAACCGCATCTCCGCGCTCTCCGGCGGCCAACGCAAACGTGTATCCGTCGCTCTCGAACTCCTCACCAAGCCCTCACTGCTCTTCCTCGACGAGCCGACATCCGGCCTCGACCCCGGCCTGGACCGCCAAGTCATGCAAATGCTCCGGCACTTGGCCGACGACGGGCGCACTGTCGTGGTCTCCACCCACAGCGTGGCCAACCTGGAACTGTGCGACCAGCTGCTGGTGCTGGCGCCGGGCGGCCGGACGGCGTACTTCGGCCCGCCGCAGGAGGCACTGGACTTCTTCGGGCGCCGAGACTGGGCGGACGTCTTCTCCGACTTCCACCAACAGCCCGACCGCGACTGGCCGGGAGAATACCGCGCCGCGCAGGCAGACCGGCACGACTCGGCGGGCCGGACTCCCCTCGCCTCGCCGGCCGGGAAGGTCGCGCACTCCAACGTGCCGCACAATCCGCAGCGTTGGGCCTCGCAGTTGGTGACACTGATACGGCGGAACTGCTCGGTGCTCGCCGCCGATCGCGGGCACGTCTGGCTGCTGGTGGCCCTGCCGATCATCATGGGCGTGCTGAGCATGGCCGTCCCCGCCCAGTACGGCTTCCTGCGAGCGACCCAGGCCGCGGGTCACCTGGCCGGCTACCCGCCGAACTACAACGTCGATGCGCAGTGCGTCCTGCTGGTCCTCGCGATCGGGGCCTGCCTGACCGGCACCGCGAACTCGGTACGCGAACTGGTCTCCGAACGCGTCATCTACCAGCGAGAACGCGCCACCGGACTGTCCCGGTCGGCGTACGTGGTCTCCAAGGTCACTGTGCTCGGCGTCATCACCGCCGTGCAGGGCCTCGTCGTGGCTGCAATCGGCCTGGCCGGACGCCGAATGCCGGCCAGCGGCCTGCTGCTGAAGTCGTCCGAGTCCGAGCTGGTGCTCACCGTGGTGCTGCTGGCCTTCACTTCGATGATGCTCGGCCTGATCGTCTCCGGCTTCGTCCGCACCGCCGAGAAGACCATGCCGCTGCTCGTCGCGGCCACGCTCGTCCAGGTGATGTCCACCGGCGCCGTCTTCCCGCTGTTCAACCAACCGGGCCTGGCCCAGATGTCCTGGCTAGCCCCCTCCCGCTGGGCCGTCGCGGCGCAGGCCGCCACCATCAACCTCTCCCACATCGGCCCACCGGCGGTCGCCAAGCACCCGCACCTCACGGACTCACTGTGGACACACACTGCGGCCCAATGGGGTCGGGACGTGGGCGTGTTGGCCGGCCTCGCCGTGATCGGTGTCCTCGTCGTCACCCTGCTGCTGCGCCGCCACGAACCAGCGGTCATGCGCCGGCGCTGACGGATCGAACTCCCGTCGTTCACGTCGCAGCCGAGGGGCCTGGCAGCCGAGGGGCCTGCGGGAGCGTCACCCCACACGCTCCCCGCCACTCACCTGCGGACGAGCCCTCTGCGGGGACGTCCCGTTCGGATGTGTGTTAGTTCATGGATTGTGGCAGGTTGTGGTTGTTTCACCGGTTGCTCGTTTGGCGAGGTCGGAGATCGCTGAGAGGCGGGTCATGCTCTCGGAGTGTTCGGGTTTGGTTTCGTAGTCGCGGGCCAGGCGGCGGTGCATCATGAGCCGGCCGAAGCTTCGCTCCACCACCCAGCGTCGTGGTAGCGCTGAGAAGCCTTTGACTTGTGTGTTTCGCTGTACGAGATCGACGTCGATGCCGAGTTGGGCGCCATGTTCGATGGCCTGGGTCTTGTAGCCGGTATCGACCATGCCTGGTGACGGTGGGGTGGCTGGCGGCGAGTTGAGTGAGGAGTTGCTTGCCTGCCTGGTTGTCGGAGACGCTGGCCGCGGTGACCATGACCAGCAGTAACAGGCCGAGGGTGTCTGTGACGCTGCGTTTGCGGCCACGATTTTCTTGTCGGCGTCGGTACCTTGGGTGCTGGTGGGCACACTGGGAGCGGTTTTCACGCTCTGGGCGTCGATGACACAGGCGGTTGGTTCTGCGGTGCGTCCTTCCTGTTCTCGGACGAGCTGGCGCAGGTGGGCGCCGAGCTTCTCGATGGTCCCATCGGCGGAGCCATGAGGGCTGATCACGGTGATGCGCCAGCTCGATGAGGCCGGACACCTCGAAGGGGCACGAAGCCCCTTTTCGGACTGTGCCGACGCGCGCCCGGCGAGCGGCGGTAGTCGGCCTTGGCGAGCTGAGGGTTGCCCACCAGAACTCTCCGCCAAGTTCGACGTCAGCGGTGGCTGACAGCATGGCGATCACGAGCCGAATCATCTCGTTCAACAGCGCCGACAAGGCCGACGTCGTGGCCGTTCTCGGGGCCGCCGGGAACCTCAGGATGGACGACGGTTTCACCCATGACATCCAGGTCCTCATCGAGAAGCTGGACGCCGAGCATGAATCGTGGGAGTACGGCACGAAGGCGGGCGGACCGGACGCGGTATCCGCCCGATCCTGCCCACCCTGCCCGGTCCCCCCACGCGCCCCCGCGAGAATTCAGCACCGCAGCCTGCGCCACGTCGATACACGCACCATGCCCACCAGCGATTTCATCGCCATTTGATCGGCCATGGTTAGCGTCAGCACCGTCCGGGGGTTCCCGCTGCAGTGCACCACGCATTGCGACCCACCACTACTGAGGAAGGACGCTCAACATCATGAGCAACACGTCCCGTATTGAGACCCGTGAGATAGCCGACGACGACCTCGACAGCGTCGCGGGTGGTCTCTCCGTCAGTGGCTCCGTGGACGGCCTGACCGCCACGTTCGCTCCGGGCCCCAATGGCATCCCTGTCCTGACCGGCGGCTCCGTGAAGTCCGTCAGCCTCACGGTCTCCGACATCCCCCTGGGCCCGATCCACGGCTGAGGTACAGCTTGTAGCACGGTGCTCATCCACCGGGCCCCGGAACCACCCCCGGCCGTCGTGGGGTAATTCAGGGTCCTGTGTGACGTCGGCCTTCAAGACCTGGTTGTGGTCGTGGAGGCCGACATTGCCGTGTGCGGCGGCTGACGATGTCTGTGCGGCGAAGGGGAGCCTGGCGATCCCGGACCGGACGAGCAGGGACGGTCGCTCGCCGACCGACGAGGAGTTCGTGGACTTGTCCCCGCCGCGGGGCGAGCCGCAGCGGTCCCACAGCCCGTTGTCGCGGACCGCTGGAAGCGGATGACGTCTGAACCGTGCCACGGACGCGGCGGACACCATGGACATGGCGTCCATGCTGATCGCCGTGTGCCGAGGCGGTACCGGCGTCCGGGGACGAGCCACAGAAGCTGTTCACCGATGCGTGCCCTTGCGGGCTGCTGCGGGCCCGGCTGTGCGGCGATGCAGACGCCTTGGACAGTTATCTGCCGCCCTGCATTGCGGAGTTGGCGCGCCGGGTCGCCGACGCGCTCGAAGTGCCACAGCCTGTCACCGTGTGACGCCGTCCGAGGACCCGCTTACCCCGAAGAGGCCGAGTTCCGTGAACGCCTCCAGGCCCAGCCCCACCCACCCGAACGCCGGAGGCACTCCCCGTGGGTCACCTCGCGACCGTTCGCGCGCAGGAATACGGGCACGTGCTCGACCAACTCCTCAGTGGCGCTGCCCGGTTGACATGCTGCGGCGCCTGGAGCGCGGCAGCGTGGCCCCCCACGCAACTGCGGCCATGCATATGGTCCGGTTCGCCGCCGTCATCCTGTGGCCCACCGTCCCGAACACCCCGCCGCCCGACTTCCGAGACGACACCGAGCGCATGCTCCAGCTCGCCGCCAACTGGCGCGAGGTGGCTCTGGAACCCGGCGACTTCGCTCCCGGGTCGCCGTAAAGCCACGATGAGCGAGACGAAGATGATGTACGCCCTTCTCAAACGCCAAGACACACCGGTCGCTGAGTTCCACGCTGCACGAAGGTTCTGCCGTACACGGGGCCGTCGGTGTGCGAGCACGAGGAATTCTCGCTCCTCTTTGCCGGTAGTGCTGGCCGCGCTGAGTTGCTCGGCCCATGTGGCCGGGATCGGCCTGAGGGGCCCAGGTTGGGGTTGAGGCTGGCGCGGGCGAGGAAGCCCAGTCCCGGGCTGGGTGCGCTCAGCGCTGCGGGGTCGGTGGTGGTCTGGTCGCGGGTAGACGTCGCCGGCGCGTGTGGCCTTTTCCTCTCCTGGGGGATCTGCCAGTGGGGTGTCTCGGGGCCTGGGGCAGCACGGTGGCGCCCCGCACACGCATGGCGTCACAGTCGATGAGGAAGCACTCGGGCTGAGGGGCTGTGCCGAAGAGCACGTTCTTGGGGGAGAGGTCTCCGGCCGTGATGCCGATGCGGTGCAGCCGGGTGAGGGGGCCGCCAAGTCGGCCAGGATATCGGGCCGGTCGCGTTCGCTGATCGTCAGGCCGAACCCTGCGACGTAGGCGTCGTCGTTGAGCAGGGGATGGCGGTCTTGCCTTCCTGGACGTGGGCGTAGGCCATCAGGCCGAACAGGATCGCGAGCAGCACGGCGGATGAACCGGCAGTGCCGAGGTCCAAGCCGCCCTTGGTGACGGGCTTGGTGAGGAAGTCGCCGGCAGTGGCGCCGAGCGGGCGGGTGAGGACGAAGGCGATCCAGAACAGCAGCACGTTCGGAACGGCGGGCATCTTCATCAGTACGACGAGGACCGCGAGCGCGCCGGTCACGAGAAGGGCACCGCCGGCGTAGCCGAGGCCGGAGCTATCGGACAGGAAGTCGCCCATGGAGGTGCCGAGGGTGTTGGAGACGAGGATCGCCGACCAGAACAGGGCCTCGCCGCGGAAGGTGACGATGTCCCGGATCTGGAACGTCATCCCGGACAGTTTCCACACCAGGAAGATCGCCAGGAGGATCGAGATCAGGATCGCTGCGCCGGCGGGATAGCCAAGGCCAAGACCCTGCGGACCCCACCCGAGCGAAGTGGAGCCGTTCGAAAGGAACTTGGCGCTGGCATCGCGGTTCATGAAGTCGGAGATCGTGGTGCCGGCCATGCTGGTCGACAGGATCACGGTCCAGTAGAAAAACGGGTTGTAGCTGGAGGAGCGGAGCTGGACGACCAGCGTCACCACGAAGATCAGAAACAGGGCCATCGTGGTGAGGAAGTAGCCGAGCCCGAGTGTCTGGGCGAACAGGTCGCCGGCCGTCTCACCCAGGGTCGTCGCGGCGATTTTCATGATCCAGAAGGTCAGAGTGACCTCGGGTAGCTTCTTCATCACCGACTTCGTCGTGCTGGCGACACCAAGATCGGTGAGGAGTTCCGTTTTCTCCAAGGTGGGGGGCTCCTGTTCAGAGACACGGCAGGGCGCTCATCCCCGAGGCAAGCGCGCCCTGTTGAGCCGGTACGGCTGCAGTATGCAACCGTGAACTCCGACTCTGGCGACCGCAACGTAAAACTTCCTGAACGGCTGCCTGAGCCCCGATCCCCGTCCGCGAAAACCTCGGCCGCGATGCGTTTTCCCCGATGAAAACGTCAGTGATCGCGGATAGTGGCCATGAGTTCCGCCATCAGGTGCGAGCTGCTCCAGCCCTGATCGGCGGTGGACTATGAGATTCGTCACGGAAGGGCCAGAGGAGGCTTCCTCGGTGCGGTCGATGAGCGTGTGAGCCCTGTCGCGGATGCGGTCGAGGCCGGAGTCGAGCGAATCTGGCGCGGACGTCGTGAACGCGCCTTCGGCCCACCTGTGCCTGGCCCGGGACTGCGAGGCCAGCCCGGCTCGACCGGAGACCATGATCCGATGGGTGATGATCGGCATCATTGTCCGGCGTCTCACCCGCGGCCGTCGGGCAACGCGCCCCGCTCCACGGCCGCTGACCACGGCCACCACTTGACGTGCCAATCCGTCCAATTCTGATGGGACGCCGTCATGAGCGCGGGCATTCACCTGGAATCCGGTCTGACGAAGAACACCTGGAGCGACGCCGACTTCGACACGATGGGATGGCACGACGTCGCCATCCACGGACTGTGCGTGCAGCCGGGCGCCTCCGACGGCTCGCTGCCGCGACTGCTGCTGGACATCGACTACGTCGTTCGTCGGGTGCATCCGGTCGCGCCGCGGAAGCACTTCAACTTCTGGATCGCCCCTCCACGCTCGTGTTCGAGGATGTCTGGGACATCGAGGGCGACCTCGGCTTCAAGACGATGGCCCTGAGTCTCGAAATCGACCACCTCCGGTGCTTGATCCCGGAGGACAGCCGCGGTCGCCCGCAGTGGCACATCGAAGGCTACTTCTTCGATCTCACGTTCCGGGCCACCGGATTCCACCAGTACCTTACTGATCATTTCAGAATGAGTTTGTGTTGGGGGCTTGGCAGTTGGGGTGAGAGACGGCAGTGTTCTGCGGGTGTCGGTCGATCTTGTGCCTGATGACCTGTGGGGACGTGTCGTGCCGTTGCTTCCTCCTCGGCCTCCGCGGCGCCGGCGGTATCCGGGCCGGTTGCCGGCGGATGATCGTGCTGCCCTGCGAGGCGTCGTGTACGTGCTGTGCAAGGGCGTGAGCTGGGTGGATGTGCCTGCGGAGAGGGTCGGTTGCAGCGGGGTGACTGCTTGGCGGCGGCTTCGGGACTGGGCCAAGGCTGGTGTCTGGCCTCGTCTGCACGAGGTCCTTCTGTCGGAGTTGCGGGCGGCCGGTCTGCTGGACATGGAGGACGCGGCAGTGGACGGCTCGCACGTCAGGGCTCTCAAAGGGGGGCTCGCACTGGACTTTCGCCAGTCGACCGCGCGCGTCCGGGCAGCAAGCACCATCTGATCACCGACCGGCACGGAACACCGTTGGCGATCTCACTGACCGGCGGAAACCGTCATGACGTCACCCGGCTGATGCCACTGCTGGACGCGATACCCCGCATGTGCGGAGTCCGGGGTCGTCCGCGTCACCGGCCAGGCCGGCCGTTCGCCGACCACGGCTACGACTACGACAAGTACCGCCGCCTTCTCCGGGCCCGCGGCATCACACCGAAGATCGCCCGCAAAGGCACACCCCACGGCTCCGGCCCGGGCAAGACCCGCTGGGCCGTCGAGCGCACCTTCGCCCGGCTCCACCAGTTCAAACGCCCGCGGATCCGCTACGAGATACGCACCGACCTCCACCTCCGCCTGCTCCAACTCGCCTGCAGCGTCATCTGCTTGAGGAGACTCCGGACCTCATTCTGAAATGATCAGTAAGGCGCGCGGCGTAGTAGGCGGCGATACGTGCGATCTCTTCGGGCTCGGCGTCCTGGAGCCTGTGCTGGTCCTCTACGCACTGCTGGCGCTGCACTGTCAGCTCTTCCAGGCGTTGCTGGTCGCCGGAGCTGCCGGCTGTACCAGGCCAGGACAGCACCCACGACCTGGTGCGCCTTCGCGGACCCGACGCGGTCTCACCGCCCGCGGCCGACTCCGACGAGGATCGGGGATCGGGGATCGGAGTGTCAAGGCTTGCTCGTACAACCAAGGAAGGGCCGTCCCGGTGAATCCGGTGGGCTTCCGGACGCTGCCAGGTCAGGGCCAGGGGAGGAGGAGCAGCTTGGAGATGTTGTTGTTGCTGCCCGACTCGGAACCGCTCGCGGAGTTGAGGGTGTTGGTGGAGCCGGCCGCGTTGTGGGGGTTGCCGCTGCTCACCGGGTTTCCATGGTTGAGGAAATTGTTGCTGTTCATGGTGTTGCCGCTCTTGACCGGCCCGCCGATGCACGGATGAGGCGACTTGATCTTGGGCGACTTGTAATAGAAGTCGGGCAGGTGGTTGTTGCACAGCACGCCGGAAAGCATTGCCGTGAGGGAGCCGAGATTGCCACCTGTCGCGGCGTTAAGGAGGGATCCTTCCGGGTCGGCCGGTGGGGTCTGGGCCTGCGTGATTCCGGTGCCGAACAGCACCAGACCGCATGCCCCGGCGAGGGTTCCCGCTTGCACCAGTCCCGCCTGCACTAGTCTTTTCACGACGCTCCTTGACTGATCGGCCTGTTGATCGAGACGTATCTTTCTGCGGCCGTCCGCGCAGACTGCCGACAACCCGCAGGAAGCCAACGCTCGCGGGCCATATTCAGTCGCTTGGCCCAACCGCCCGCGTCGATGGGCAGGACCGGCCGGGGACGAAGACCGCCGAGTTCTGGAGACGGAAGACCGCATCTCCGCCCTCGCAGCCGTCGAGGGCCGGGGGCTCGTATTGCATCGAACGTTCCAAAACGGTTACGGTGCATCCATGGCCCGACCGCGGATGTTCGACGAGGAGCGGGCCCTGGACGCGGCGATGCGCGCCTTCTGGGCGAACGGCTACGAGGCCACTTCGACCCAGGATCTGTGCGAGGCCACGGGCCTGGGCCGCAGCAGCATCTACAACACGTTCAGCAGCAAGCATGATCTGTTCAAGCGTGCGCTGGCCCGCTATATCGACATGATGACCTCTGCCCAAATCGCTGTCCTGGAGGATGCGGAGCGGCCGGCGGTGGAGCGCATCCGCGCGATGTTCGCCATGGTCATCGACGGTGAGTTCGAGGCGCGGCGCGACGGTCGCAGCGTCGGCTGCCTGACCGTGAATACCACGGTGGAGCTCGCCCGGCGGGATGGGGAGGCGGCCGCCATCTTGGAGCGCGACCTCGTGCGCCGACTCGACTCCTGGCGCGCGGTGCTGGCGAGCGGGCAGCGCGACGGAAGCATCACCGCCGCACGGGACGCGGGTGAACTCGCCCGCTTCGTCAACGCCGTCATCGGCGGCATGCGGATCTCCGCCCAAGGCGGTGCGGACCGCGCCGTGCTGGAGTCCATCGCGGCAACGGCGGTGGACGCGCTGACCTCTTGAGGTCGAACCGTTGAGCCCCGCCTGATCGACGCTGCCGTACGGCAGGGTGCGCCGCCTTCGTATGGGCAAGTTTTGCACTGATCGATCTAAAACAATTCCGGCAACCCCGACCACATCTCACCCCGGAGTACCTGTATGCCTCGTGCTGTCTACGTCCTGGCCATGGGCATCTTCGCCATGGTGACCAGCGAATTCGTCGTCGCCGGGCTGATGCCCCAGATGGCGCAAGGGCTGAACGCCACCATCCCGCAGATCGGCTACCTTATCACCGCCTTCGCCGTCGCCATGGCAGCGGGCGGGCCGTTCCTGACCGTGGCGGTGATGAGGATGCGTCAGAAGCAGGCTCTGATCCTGTTGTTCGCGATCTTCCTGGCGGGCAATCTCCTTGCCGCCACCGCCACCACGTACGGGGTGATGCTGGTGGCCCGGATCGTCACCGGCATCGCCTCGCAGGCGTTCTTCGGCGTCGCCATCTCCCTGTGCGCCCAGCTGACCCGTCCGGAGGTGCGCGGCCGCGCGGTGGCGGTGGCGCTGAACGGGCTCATGCTGGGCACACTGCTCGGCCTGCCGCTGTCCACCGTGATCGGTGAACGGCTGGGCTGGCGGGCCGCGTTCTGGACTGTCGCCATCCTGACGGTCATCGCCGCACTGTGCACTGCGGCCGGCGTGCCCCAACTGGAGCGAGCCACCGCCGACGGCGGCGGCTTCCGCCAAGAATTGGACGTCTTCAAGAAGCCGAGGCTGTGGGTGACCCTCTCCACCAGCACCTGCGTCATCGGCGCAACCTTCTCCGCCTTCAGCTACCTCAACCCGATCCTCACCCGGATCACCGGGTTCGCCGGCGGCACGGTTCCCCTGCTGCTGATCGGCTACGGCGCCGCCACCGTGGTCGGCAACACCATCGTCGGACGGCTCGCCGACCGGCACACCGTCAGCGTGCTGCTGTGCGGGCTCGCGCTGAACCTGGCCTTCCTCGTCGGATTCGCGCTGCTGGCCCACCTCAGCCTTCCGGCCGTGGTGTGCATGCTGGGCATCGGCCTGGTCGGCGTGACGATGAACCCCGCGCTGGTCACCCGCGTTCAGCGCACCGGCAACGCCCGTCCGCTCGTCAACACCGTCCACTCCTCCTTCATCACCCTGGGCATCATCATCGCCACGTCGTTCGGAGGCGTGGGCATCGACGCCTTCGGCCTGCGCGCGCCGCTGTGGATCGGCGCGGGCCTGGCCGTCCTGGGACTCGGCACGCTGCTGCCCGAACTCAGCAAGCGGCGTACGAAGAAGGCCGAACCGGCATCCGCCCCGGCGCCCGCGCCGACCGTCACCGTCGGATCAGGAAACGCACAGGGACGTACGGAATAGTCCTGCACACGGGAACCGGCCGCCGGAAGCGGAAGCGGAAGCGGAAGCGGACGGCGGACCGGGCCCGGCTGGCGACGCGCTGCCACCTCGATGCCGTCCGCATCCGCCACGGCCATACGGCCGACAAGGCCGCTTCCCAAGACGCCTTGGAAAAAGTTACGGGCCACTGTCTCGCCGCACGGCCAGCCGGTGAGCGGCTGGGGCCGGGGCCGGCATGTAGGTGTCGGGGCTGGGCTCGTAGCCCTTTTCGCAGGGGTCGCAGTGGCCCTGGGCGCGCAGCGGGAGACAGAAGTAGTACCGGCGCTGCCGTGCGAGGCTGCCTGGGAGGGGGCACAAGAGGGTGTCCGTCCCGTCCTGGTGCCCCGCCACCACGTCCCTGGCCGCCCAATGGACCGGGGAGCAACCGATGAACGTCCTCAGCCCGGAGTCCCGCGACGGTCAGCGTGCCGCCCGCTACGAGGACCAGGCCGACCGGGAGACGGACGCCCGGTCCGGAACCGACTGCTCAGGCCCACCGGCCGGTGCGCGGAAGCCTTCTCAGAGGACGGCTCCGGCTTTGACCACGTGCCGCAGGTGCCGGTCGGGACGGGTGAGGACGGCCAGGTCCGCCAGCGGGTCGCCGTCCACGACGAGCAGGTCGGCGTGCGCGCCTGGTGCGAGGGTGCCGATCTCGCCCTCCATCCGCAGCAGGCGGGCCGCCGTGCTCGTGGCGGAACGGATCACATCCGCAGCGGGCTGGACCTCGGCGCGCAGGGTGAACTCCTCCAACTGGGCCGAGTGCAGCGGCCCGAGCAGGTCACTGCCGTAGACCAGGTTGACGCCCGCACGATGGGCCTTCTCCAGGGCGGCCAGCCCGTGGTCGCGGACCTGGGTGAGCTTGCGGTAGGACGACTCCGGCAGGCCGGACTGCCGGCTGAGCTTCGCCGTCTGCTCGTAGGCGACCAGGGTGGGCACCAGGAAGGCGTCCCGCTCCAGCAGCAGGTTGATGGTCGTGTCGTCGATCAGGTTGCCGTGTTCGACGCAGCGCACGCCGGCCCGCAGGGCCCGATCGATGGCGCGCGGGTGGTAGGCGTGCGCGGTGACGTACCGGTTGTGGTTCTCCGCCTCCTCCACGGCGGCGCGTATCTCCTCCTCGCTGTACTGGACGGCGGCGATCTCGTCGTGCGGTGAGGCCACGCCGCCGGAGAGCAGCACCTTCAGATGGGCGGCGCCCTTGCGGAACTCGTCCCGGGCCGCCGCGCGGACGGCGTCGACGCCGTCCGCGATCCGGGCGAAGTGGGGGCGGCTCTCGCAGCAGGGCACCGAGTCGTCACCGAGCGGGCGCAGGTCGCCGTGGCCGCCGGTCTGGGAGAGCGCCTTTCCGCCGTGGACGAGCCGCGGGCCGAGCGCCAGCCCTTCGGCCAGGGCCCGGGCCATGCCGTGGTCGGCGCCGCCGACGTCGCGGACGGTGGTGAAGCCGCGGCGCAGCATCCGTTCGGCTTCCGCGAGAGCCCGGACGGTCAGGTATCCGGGGGTCCAGGAGGCGATGGCGGAGAGGTCGAGGGAGGTGACCATCAGGTGGACGTGGGCGTCGATCAGGCCGGGCAGCACGGTGGCGCCGGCCGCGTTGAGCACCCGTACGTCCTGTGCGGTGCCGGGCGGGCGGCCGGTGCCGGTGGCGGCGATCCGGCCGTCGGCGACCTCGATCCAGGCCGGGTCGGTTCGGTTACCGGTCTCGGGGTGGAGCAGGTGGGCGTCGGTGATCAGCAGTCGGCTCATGGCGGTGGTCCTCTCACAACCTCGTTTCAATACGACCCATATTAAATACAGCATGTATCGTGATGGCGTGAATCCCTCCCCGGTCGACCCCTCCGCGCCCCGGCCCCCGCGGCGCCGCGTCCACACCAGAGCCCGCATCCTGTCGGCGGCGGGCGAGTTGTTCCTGTCCGCGGGATATGCGCGGACGAGCATCGAGGACATCTGCACCGCCGCCGGCTACACCCGCGGGGCCTTCTACTCGAACTTCGCCACCAAGGAGGACCTGCTGCTGGCGCTCTTCGACGAACAGGCGGCCGAGCGGATGACCGAGCTGGAGCACCTGGCGGCCGCGGCCGAGCAGTTGGGGCCCGAGGAGCGGGCGCGGCGGCTGGTCGAGGCCCTGCTGCGGGTCGAGGCCGCCGAAACCGGGTGGATTCTGCTCTTCCTGGAGTTCCGCCTGTTGGCCGCCCGTACATCCGAACTCGCCGAGCGGGTCGCCGTGCACGACCGCGCGGTGACGGCGGCGCTGGCGGCCCTGCTGGAGCGGGTCCTGCCGGAACTGGTACCGCCCGGGGCCTCCGCCGAGCAGGCCGCCGAGGTCATCCTGGCCGCCCGCGAGGGCCTGCTGGCCCGCACCGCCGCGGGCGGCCCGACCTCCGAGCAGTTGCTGAACGCGACCACGGCGGTGCTGGCCGGGCTGCTGGGCTGACGCGGCGAAAGGCGCGGCCCCGTCACGTACGGACGCCGCCCGTCCACCCGATCCGGAACCCGGTTCGATCAGGCAACCCGCCCGACCGGTGAGCGGAAGGCTTCTGGGGCCTGTCCGATGGGTCAGGGTCGGACAGGCCCGGTCAGGAGGCGCCTGACGTGGTCTGTGGCGGTTGAGAAGTGAGCTTCGGGGCTTGTGCTGGTGGTTGCGGGCGGTCGGTGTGGCGTGAGTGCTGTGTGCTGCCGGTGGGTTTGTTCGAGTTTCCGGGGAGTGCTGCGCGCCGCCGAGGTGAACTCCCCGCCTTGCCGAACTCGGGGTCGCTCCAGAGGACCGGGACGGATACGAGGAAGTCGGGCTTGGCGGCGCTGGGACCGTAGCGGACGCGCGCGAGCCGTCGCTGACAGCGGAAGGGCAGCCGGCCGCCGGCAATCCGCAGGAATCCATTCGGGCTCGTGTCGAGCAACGCTACGCCCGCGTGGCTCAGTTCCCTCAGATCGGCAATGTGACACCCGGTGCGCATCGCACCGCCGCGTGCCGTGATGTCGTCGGCCAGCGCCTGGGCAATACGGATGCTGCCGCCCTGCGGTATCGGCCATCCCGTACCGTGTGCGAGGTGTCCCAGCAGCAGGACGACCTGACCGGAGGCAAGGCCGGGGAGCCTCGCTACAGCATGCGCGGCAACGCCCGTCAACAGCGACCGTTCCCGCTCAGTGCGGAACAGCCCAGGGCCAGTGGGCTGCCCAGGGCGAGAACCCCGGGTGCCAGCAGAAGGGAAGTGGCGCAGCCGCGGCGGACGCCGTGCCGCCCAGAGAGGATCAAGCCGACAACGTCGGTGCTGTGCCGGAGCAGTGGCCCCATCAATGCCTGCCACCGTGCACCGGCCGGGGCCGAGATGCTGCCTCTACCCTCCCGAGATCCGCATCGCCATCGTGCTCGACATTTTCTCTCCGCACTTGACCACGCAGAAGGACACCGCGGTCGGCGACCGGGCCGCGGCCGGCAACGTCGAGTTCGCCTACACGCCGACCACCAGCTCCTGGCTCAACCGCATCGAGGCCCAGTTCACCGCCCTGCGTTACTCCACACTCGACGGCACCGCCCGTGCCAGCCACAAAGAGCAGAGCAGTATGACCCGCCGCTACCTCGTCCGGCGGAACAACCACGCCGCCGACGAACGCCTTTGCGGGGTCGTGAACAGGGCCAACGTTGCCTGATGCGGCACTACAGTAGTACTCCAGTCGCGGCCTGCCGCGCGTCGCCGGGGCCCGCTCACCCATTCGCCGTGCCCAGGGCTCCTCGCGGTTCTGACCCGGTCCCGGCTTGACCCTCTCCTCACGTCAGGCTTCAGCATGGAGGCGATCGGGAGGGAGATCGGGCATGGCTGAGCAGGGCATGAGCTACTCCGTGGGACAGGTCGCCGGATTCGCCGGGGTAACCGTGCGCACGCTGCACTACTACGACCGGGCGGGGTTGCTGTCACCAAGCGAGCGCAGCACGGCCGGGTACCGGCTCTACAACGACGCCGACCTGGCCAGACTTCAGCAGATCCTCTTCTACCGGGAGCTCGGCTTCCCGCTCGAGGAGATCCCCGGCATCCTGGCGGATCCGCGGGCAAGTGCGCTCGACCGCCTCAGCGAGCGCCACGGGCAGCTCAAGGAGCAGATCACGAAGCTGCAGAAGCTGGTCGAGGTAGCCGAGCGGGCCATCGAGGTGGAGCGGACCGGGGTCCGGCTGACCCCCGAGGAGCGGTTCGACATCTTCGGCGCGGTCGATTGGGACCTCAGCTATGCGACCGACGCCCAGCTCAAGTGGGGTGACAGCGCGGGGCATCGGGAGTCGATGGCCCGGGCGGCCAAGCACACCAAGGAGGACTGGCGGCGGCTGATGGCCGAGTTGGCGGCCTGGCGGCGGGAGCTGATCGCCGCATTC
The DNA here is from genome assembly GCF_009834125.1 of Streptomyces sp. GS7. NCBI lineage: Bacteria > Bacillati > Actinomycetota > Actinomycetes > Kitasatosporales > Streptomycetaceae > Streptomyces > Streptomyces sp. GS7. Next base: position 5,019,533 of record NZ_CP047146.1, on the reverse strand, counting down.
GAGGACGGCCAACCGACCGACGGCGAGCGGGCGATGGACCTGGCCGAGCAGCACCGGGCCCATGTCGAGCGGTGGTTCACCCCGTGCCCGCCGGATGCGCACCGCAGGATCGCGGACCATTACCTGGCCGATCCCCGGGCCTTCGCGATGCTCGTCCCGCCGTCCGAGCAACTGCCCGGCCTGGCGCACTTCCTGCACGGCGCGGTCCACGCCAACGCCGAGCGCACGGTGGAGGGCTGAGGGATGCGCATTCTGATCACCGCGGCGGGTTCCCACGGCGACGTGGCGCCGTACACCGGGCTCGGCGTACGGCTGTCAGGGACAGGGCACGAGGTCGCGCTGGCGACGCACAGGAGTTATGCCTCAATGGTGGAGCAGTGCGGACTGGAGTACCGGCCGCTCCCGGGGGATCCGCGGGCGGACGGGGCGGCGGCGCAAGGGAAGGGCGGGCTGATCCGCAAGGCGAAGGCGTTCGTCGGGGAGCTGGGGCGAGGGATCACCGAGGTGGCCGATCCGCAGGTGGATGTGTTGCTGCTCTCCACCACGACCGCGCCGCTGGGCTGGCATGTGGCGGAGGCCGTGGGGGCGGCGAGCGTCGGGGTGTATCTGCAACCGGTGGAGCCCACCGGGGAGTTCGCGCCGGTGGTCGGGGGCGCCCGCTCGCTCGGCCGGTGGGGGAACCGGGCGGCGGGGCGGGTCGCGCTCGGGGTGGTGGATCGGATCCACCGCGACGCCGTACGGGAGTTGCGGAGGCGGCTCGGTCTGCCACCGCTTTCCGGCCAAGCGATGCGCCGCAGGCTGGAACGGGAGCAGTGGCCCGTGCTCCACGGGTTCAGCGCCGCGGTGGTGGGGCGCCCAGTGGACTGGCGGCCAGGGCTGGAGGTGGTGGGCAACTGGTGGCCCGCCGGGCCGGAAGCTCTTCCCAGGGAGGTGGAGGAATTCCTGGCGGCCGGTACTGCGCCGGTGTTCATCGGCTTCGGGAGCATGGGCTCCGGACAGGGTGAGCGGCTGAGCCGGATCGCGGTGGAGGCGCTGCGGTCGGCGGGGCTGCGGGGCGTGCTCCAGAGCGGATGGGCCGGGTTGGCCGCCGACTCGGACGACGTGCTGACGGTGGGGTCGATCGGGCATGCCGCGCTGTTCCCGAGGATGGCGGCCGTCGTCCACCACGCGGGTGCCGGGACGGCGGCGGCGGGGCTCCGGGCCGGAGTGCCGTCCGTTCCTGTGCCTGTGACGGCGGATCAGCCGTTCTGGGCCGGGCGGCTGGCGGCGATCGGGGTGGCGGTCGAGCCGATCCCGTTCGGCGAGCTCACCGCGGAGCGGCTCGCCGGGGCGATCCGGCAGGCCGTCGCACAGCCGTCCTACCGCAAGCGGGCAGCGGCGTCCGCTCGGCGGATGGCGAAGGAGGACGGCGCGGGGAGCGTGGTGAAACTGGTGGCCGACCTGGCGCGGCGCGCGGGCTCCTGAGTCATTCCGGCCGTCCCGCTGGAGGGCGCCGACGTGATCAAATCATGGCTGGACGATGTCAGCCTGCAGGGAGCCCGCTTGCGCGACGCCCCGAAAGGCTGCTGTGGCGGGGACGCCTCTGTTTTATGCGGACTTGCGCGGTGCTCGTCGAGCGGGAGTCTCGACCGGGTGGTCGTTGCCGGTGCCGGACATCGGAACAGGGCCTCGGCTCAGATCACCCGCCTGCGGTAGGAGGTGCCGAAGACGGTGTTGCACTCTTGGTGACTGTGGTGGTGCGGAGCTGCCTTGTGGTTGGCATGTTGTAGACGAGCCGCCAGTCGGTCACCTGCGACATGTCCTGGGTCTTGGCGCCGGGCGAGCTGCCGTCGGCCACCATGAGCGTGGCGTTCGGGAACGTCATGTGGACCTCGTCCGCGGCCGCGGCGAGGAGTTGCTGCAGGGACAGTTGGTCCGCCGCCTTCATCCCGTGGCTGACCGACACGGAGGCCGGCGTGGCAGCCTGTGCCACACCGGTTCCCGCTACGCCGGTCACCGCGAGTCCACACGCGACGCCGACGGCCGCGACACCGTTCCTGAGCACACCGCCATGCCAGCCGCCGGGCCAGGCATGACACCACAGGAGTCGGCGGCCGTCTCCACCAGCAGCAGGCCCGCCCCGACTCGACCTCCCCGGGCCATGTACCCACGGCGGGCGCACGCCCTGCGCACGCATCAACGACCTCGACACGCAGCATGCCGGCCTCGGAATCGAGGGCCGGAAGCCGCGACTCTGCACCCGCCCGTCGGCCATGGCGGGGCCGCGAGTTCCGGGGCGTGCGCCCTGATGCGCGCGGGCGTACCCCCTGATACCTCGATTGAGGGATCGTCGGTCAGTTCGTCCGTGGGAAAGATTGCGGCCGGAGATCTTGCCCAGAACTGCTCTGCCCTCTGGTGAGGCCCCAAAGCGCGGTTTTTGTACGGCTGTGCGTGAGCCGTGCACCCCGGGCCCTGCGGTGGTCGGAGCCGGCTGGCGTCGAGATCGAGCTACGCCTGTCTGAGGCGTATTCCCTTGACCACGATGAACGGAGCTTTACACGGTGGCTTTGACGGTTGAAACGGTCGCGACGGAGTTGGAAGCAGCGAACAAGGCAGGTGACCCACTTGCCGATGCCTTGGTGTCCGACCTGATCGACAACAAGGAGGTCGATGGCATCAACGGTTTGTTCCGCACGATCGGGACGCTGAAGCCGGGCCAGGACAACTCGCACCTGCCGCAGCGGTTGCGCGAGTTCCTGGACACGGCCGCGGCCGAGCCGCCAGGCTGGAGCCAGCAAGACGTCAAGGCCGCTGAGGGTTTCTTTGCCCATCACCACGGCGAGGCGTCCATGCTCCAGGGCACCGTCGGTCTCATCGGCACCTACCTTTCCCCCACCGGCGCCTTCACCCTCCGCTCGACCGGCCGCCTCGGCGGTGTGGAAGGCCCCGGCCGGCGGCTGTCGCAGTCCTCCCGCCTCTTCCTGGACATGGGCAACAAGGGCGCGCTGCGGGACGGGTCGCTGGCCGCGACCGTCACCAAGGTCCGCCTGGTCCACGCCTCGGTCCGGCAGCTACACAAGAAGAGCGGCGAGTGGGACTACGAGAAGTGGGGCGAGCCGGTCTCGCAGAAGTACACCACCGGCGCCTCCTTCGTCTTCAGCACCCAGATCCTCCAGGCAATGAAACACCTCGGCATCGATGTCTCCCGCGACGACGCTCACGGCTTCATCTGCGCCTGGCACTACGTCAACCACTACCTCGGCACCCCGGAGAAGTGGCTGCTGCCCAAGGACGCCGACGAGGTCGAGCGGCTGTGGAACTCCCAGCGGGACACCGAGTGGCAGAAGACCGACGACGGAGTCTTCATGACCAAGCAAGCCGTCGACTTCTACCGGAAGTTCCTGCCGCCGGGGGCGCACGACGCCTACGTGGCCATGGTTCGCGTGGCGCTGACCGACAAGTATGCCGACATGGCGGGCCTCCCACGCAGTGTCCTCGACCTGGCCGGTAAGCCGCTCGCCGCCGGCCACGACGTCCTCAGCGGCATCGGCGGCGGCCTCCTCGGAGGCGCCGCCAAGGACACCGTCGGCGTCAACCCCTACAAGGAGATCCTCGGCGCCGCGTCCAAGGCGTTCAACGACGTCGAACGCTACGCCCTCACCCACGACCAGGACGACCAGCCGCAGATGCACCAGGAACTCCACGACAACCGCTGACGGAACTGCGAGGGGGTGCCGCGGATCCGCTGTAGGATCCGCGACCGCCCGTGCTGGTCTGAAACGACTGGAGTGTGTTGCCCGAACATGCGGCCGCCCCAGAAGCCACTGGTGCTGGGACGGCCGCCCTCTTCTCGCACCGGCGATGTGCGGACGCGGCTCGACGGACTGAGCCCTCGCAGAAGGCCCTGCTTGACTTGCTTGCCCCAAGCTCTGCACCTGTACCGTGCCAAAACCCGTATCTAGCCTATGAGCTGGGGTGATTACGCGTTTCATGCCGCTCGGTGGTACTCGTTGATCAGTCCGCCGAGGACTTGGTGCCGCTTGATCGCGGTATCCAGCGGAATCACGGTGGCCGGGTCGTGGTCGGGCGGGAGGTGATCGCGGCCCTGGTGCGGCCGGTGGGTGTTGGGGTGCCGGACGTCTGCCTCCAGGACGGTGACGGCATGGTGCTGCCCGTAGATCAGGAGTCGGTCGGTGCACTCTTCGCGGACGCTGCGCATGAACCGCTCGGCGTGGCAATTTGCTGCGGGTAGCCGCAGCGGGATCTTCACCACTTCTCTGTCTTCGGTGGTGAAGACGGCGTCGACGGCAGGCGTGAACTTCGCATCCCGGTCCCTGATCAGGTGCCGGAAGGATCCGATCCGGCTGCCGAGGTTGGCGAGGAGATTTCCGTGCCTGCTGGGTGATCCACTCGGCGGTGGGGACAGGCCCATCCCTGGGCGATCAGGCGACGATGCCAGCGCAGCAGTGTCCCCGGAGTGACCAGACGTACTCGGCGCAGCTCCTGCGGCAGCAGTCGGGCCAGGGACGGTGAGTACGGCGCGGTCCTTCGCTGCGCGGGGCGGTGATCCAGGGCCGTTCCCAGGCGCTCGGTGCGTGGGCGACGCGGCCTGTGGATGGGGCGGTGACACCGAGCGAAAAGGGGGGCGCGGTCTTCCATAGGCGCCAGGAAATCCCTTGGCCGGGGCGGACCGTACGTAAGGGTGTGCAGAGGTTGCAGCATATGGCGCATTACAGGAGGCCACCAATGAACGCGCCAGTACTTCGGCGCGGTGCCGCCACCCTAATGGCCACCGCCATCGCCAGCACCGCCGGCGTCACCCTTGCTGGTCCTGCCAGCGCGACCACGTCCTACGGTCACCCGCACCAGAAAGTCATCGTGATCGTTGTGAACGATTCGCGCCATTGCAGGGACTTCCGTGTCGTCAAGGCCGTCGTCGTCAAGAAGGATCGCAAGGTCATCATCATCAAGAAGTTCGTGAGTTGCGACTTCCGGAGGCACTACGATTTCTTCGCCAAGCCATTTTTCTTCAAGCGCGAATTCCGCACACCGCACATAGTGCACGCGATCAACGCACCGGCCCGCGGGACAGTCCCGCTCACTCCTGCAAAGGTCCCGGTCAGCACCAACCCGACCCGCGTCTCGATCAACGAGCCGGGGACCCCGATGAACCTCACCTCCCCGTCCTCGCTCGGCAGCCTCACCCCCAGGCAAGTCAACGTGTCGCCCAGCGGCATCACCGCTGGATCCGGTGCAGCCGGTGCCAGCCTGGGCGCCGGAGGCATTACAGCCGGCTCCGGTGCGGCGAGTGCGAGCCTGGGCGCCGGCGGTGTCAGCGCCGGCTCCGGTGCGGCCGGTGTGAGCATGGGTACCGGCGGCATGGCAGGGATGCGGTGAGTCTGCAGGCGGACGGGCAAGGCGGGCAATTAGACCGATCGATCGGTTGCCGTGGGACGGGCCCGGAAGCAGGGGCTCGTCGCACAGCTTCCTGCGGCAAGTGGCGCGGCCGGATTCTCCAGGATCGGTGGACGCGGGCAGCTGGCTGGCCCCTGTCGTCAACTCCCGCCTGCCTCACGGCCTCAAGGGCGCCTCCCATGCGGCAGCGACTGAACCTCCTTGCCTCCTCTGCTCCTTGACGCCCTTCTCGTGGCATTGGCGTCGCGTTTCGGCAGCGTTCCGTGCGTCTGTACTCCTCGCCCGGCCCCGGCTCCCGGCCCCGGAACGCCTCCGCAGTGGGAACCGTGCAGCAGCCCCGACGGCCGACGCCAGTCGGCTTGCGGGGGCGAACACTCCGGGGCTGACGATCATGAACCATTCACCGGGTGCGTTACGTACCTCGGACGGAACTGTCCTGGCGAGCTCCAGGCGGCCGCGATGTCTGCTCGCCTGGCTGATGTCTCGCTGAGGGAACCGCGGCCGTCAGCGCGCTCCTCGGCACGGTGGCTCATCTCCTCATCGTCCCTGAACGTCTCAAGGAGGTGGCGTGCACAGGAGTTCTGTTCGCCGTCGGCGGTGGCGCCCTGCTCTTCGTTGCCGCGGGTGTCGCGCGGCGGAACCCCGTACCGGCCTGGCTGCTGGGCGTAGTAGTCAGCAGCGGCATGGTTCTCGGCTTTGCGCTGTCCCGCACCGTTGGACCGCCGGGCTACCGAGAGGAAGGCTGGGACCGCCGTACGGAATTCTGTCCATGGTCGCCGGAGCGGTATTCATCGGCGCCTTCATCACCTGGTACGGCGCCGGGAAGACACGTACGCCGGCCGCTTCGGTCACCCGCTCCACTCCGCCCGTGCACGTTCGGTAGCCACCGAGCTGAGTGGGCAGCAATCCAAGACCACCCCGTTCGCGTATACCAGATATGGGCGTATGCGGCAAAATGGGAGGTGTGGCATTTGGTACTGCCGGAACTTCTTTGCTGAACCCTCGACTGGGAAAGCCCAGACAGGCGAGAGGAGTGCATCATGATCGCCAAGCTGCTCGGCAAGCTGTCCTTCACCCGCCACTACGGTGCGTACGGGGTCGGATGGGATGCGTACACCGGGGATGACCGGGTGTGATTCGACTGTCGGCGGGCGCCCTCGGGTGCCTGCCGACTACTCCCTGCCACGCTGCCGACGATATCGGCCTGGCCGGGTAGGAGAGTCGGGACGATCTCATGGGCCGGACGAATGAGCCGCCGCGGTTGCCCGGAGGCAGCTTCGCGGCGTGGAGCCGCGACCGGCTGGCATGGGCGCGCCGTGGTGCTGAGGAGTGCGGGGAGGTCTGGCAGCTGGAGCCGGGTGTCTATGTGACCGCTACGGCCGGGCCGTGTGAAGAGGTTCTGCGGCGCGGGCAGGATTTCCGTCAGGCGTCCTCGGCTCTCTTCCCGCCGTTGAAGCGGTCTGTCGCGCCGACGCGTGAAGAGCGTGCGCATGCGCACGCCGCCCGTATGCGTGGTCTGCGCCCGCAGGCGGTTGCGGCGCGGATCGGTGAGATTGCGCCCGGGGCCGCTCGTTTTGCCGACCGGTGGCCGACAGGCCAGGACGTGGAGGTTGTGCCGCTGGTGCGGGACGCCCTGGCGGAGATCGGCGTGCGCTACCTCTTCTCCCAAGACGCTGCCACCCTGCTGCCCTTTGCCTCACGGCTCTTCTGGGCCCGGGAGGTGCTCGAACGCCCCTCGCGGTGGGTATGGCCGCGCTGGATCCCCACACCGGCACGGCACTTCCGCACACGGCAGCAAGTCGCCTTCACCGACGCGTTGCGGCCCATCGTCCGCCGGCGCCGTTCATCGGGCCGGCTCGGTGACGACATGCTGGGGCAGATGCTCCAGCCCTCCTCCCGCTACGGCCTCCTGTCGGAAGAGGCCGTCCTGGACACCCTTCCCGGGATCACCGTCGCCACCTTCGAGACACCTTCCCGGGCAGCCGGTTGGATCCTGCTCGACCTGGCCCGGCACCCCCAGGCAGCCGACCGCGTGGCCGCCGAAGCAGCCCTGCTCCCCACAGACCCCGCCACCACGACCAGCACCCACCTCGACAGTCTGCACTACACCCAGGCACTGGTACGCGAAGTGCTCCGACTACACCCCCCGAGCTGGCTACTGGTCCGGCGCGCCACGCGACCGACTCAGCTCGCCGACTACACCATCGACGCCGGATCCACCGTTCTCGTCTGCCCCTACACCGCCCACCGCGACGCACGCGAACACCGCGAGCCCGACCAATTCCAGCCCGAGCGCTGGCTCGAAGACCCGGGCTCGCCGACGAAACCCGGGGCCTTCCTCTCCTTCGGAACCGGGCCCCACGGCTGCGAGGGAGCCGCTCTGGCCATGACGATGCTCACCCTCCTGACCGCACACACCGCCCACCGCTACCACCTGAGCGAACCGCCCGGACCCCAACCCAGCTACCAAGTCACCACCTTCGGAGGCCTCGCAACCACCGGCCTGCACCTGCGCGCCACCCCGCGCAACTGAGGCCGTCGAAGCTCCGGACGGCCTGGCCGGGGCCCGCACGAGCGTCCGCTGCATGATTCGCGCGGGGAATTCACCGGTGTAGCAGAGCGCCGAGCTACGGGCGCCGAAAATCAGGACTGCTGACCCGGCAGAGCTCGTATTACGGCTTCCGCGAAGGAGTTGGCGACGCCCCTGCATCTCCTTCTGCGGTGTTCTCAGGCGAGATCGAGGTCTTGAGGTCGATGCCGTACAAGGATGCCGCGTTGGCCGAGGAGAACTGTTGACGTTCCGCGTCTGTTGCGAAGTGGTGCAGGAAGGAATCGATTTCTTCTCTGGTTGGCCGTTGGAAGGGGTAGTCGGTGGAGAAAATCAATCGATCGACGGCGGTGACGGACAGGGCATGCTGCAGGTGTGCCGGGTTGAGCATGCCGGAGGTGGTGATAGAGAAATTCGACCGGATGCAGTCCGCTACTGATCGCTGCAGGCCGGCGATGTGGGAAAGGCTGTCGGCTCGGTCCAGCCAGAACAGCAGCATCTCCCCCCAGTGGCCGAGCACGACCTGAAGGTCGGGGTGACGGTCGAACGTACCTCGCAGGATCAGCCGCAGTGCCGCTGTTCCGGCGTCCATGTGCCACCCCCACCCGAATGTGGCGAGGGCGAGATCCGTCATGGGGTCGAATCCGCGATAGGAGGCGTCCCGGACTGCAGTCGAGGGCAGTTGGGGGTGGATGAACACTGGCTGGCCGAGTTCCGACGCGGCGGAGAAGAAGCCGTCGTAGGCGAGGTCGTCGAGGAACAGGTCTCCTGACCGGCCGTAGACCATGGTGCCTACGTGACCCATGGCCGCGGCTCTTTCAAGCTCGCCCGCAACGTCCTTTGGTGACGACATGGGCAGCGTGGACAACGATCGAAAACGGTCCGGATTCCGGGCGACGGCCGCCGCGGCCGCGTCGTTCGCGGCACGGCTCAGCGCCAGGGCCTCCTTGGGCAGCAGCTGCTGGGCTCCCGGCGGCGTCAGGGCGAGGATCGACATGTCGATGCCCTGAGCGTCCATGGCTGCGATGCGGCCGGCTCCGAGGTCCTCCAGACGTTCCTGATGGTCGCCCATCTTGTTGAAGACAAGGGTTTCGTCGAGAAGGGCGGACGTCGAGTCCGGCATGATCCAGTGTTCTTCGATAGCGATGAGAGGCATAGTCCTCGTCCTTGCGGTCTTCTGCGGAGCCGGTCACGTCAGGCGAGATGAGGGGACGAGTAGCGAGGAGGGTCGGGGCATTTCGAGTGACAGGGCCGCCGACGGCCTCCGATGGTCGTCAGGCCGTCCCCAATGGTCGGTTGGCAGGGCTTACCAAGGCACTATCTGGCCCGAGCGGTCCAGATACGCCAGACCGGGCGTGCCGAGCTTGGACAGCAGGACGTCGACCAACAGTGGGACGCTTTCCTCGATGGTGAACGGCGCGTCCGGCCCCCCGAGTGCGGTGCGAATCCAGCCTGGTGCCATGAGGACGAAGGCGCGCTGTGTCTCGGCCTGCCGGGTCGCGAAGCTGCGCATGAACATGTTCAGGGCCGCTTTGCTTCCGCGGTAGACCTCGCGGCCTGCGGTCGTGTTGTTCGTGATGCTGCCTTGCCCGGACGACATGGCTCCGATGAGTCCGGTGGGGGATACGAGGTCTTCGAGCGCTTCGATGACGCGCATGGGGCTGAGAGCGTTGGTGATCATCACCTCGACGAAATCAGCTGTCGGAACCGCGCCGATCGGTGTCTGCTCATTGTTCGTGGTGCCTGCGTTGACGAAGAGCAGGTCGAGCCGGCGTTGCGCGAGACGCTCGTGCAGCGGCGCCAGGTGGTTGGGCTCGTTGATGTCGAGATGCTCGATGGTGACGCGCCCGTCGGCTCGGTCTGCGAGACCGTGCAGGGGCGTTCGGGCGCCGGCGTCGCGGACGGTGCCGATAACGTTCCAACTCCTGCCGAGGAATTCGGCCGCCATCGCGTGGCCGAGGCCGCGTGAGGCCCCGATGATGAGAGCGGTTGGCGTGTGCTGGCCTGTGACAGTCGATGACATCCGGCGTCATCTCCGTTCTTCACGTGATTCTTTGCGTGGTGAGTTCACTTCGTGCGTCCGTCACCGAGACCCCGGGGCGGCGTCGGTCGGTGGTGCTGCGGTGGCTCTTCATCTGTGCGTGGAAAGTCTGTCCGCCGTGCTGTCGCCGGGGCGAGTCGAGGGGGCTTGTTTGTAGGATTTCCCCCATGACAGGCGCATCAATGTCCGAGTCCGTCGATGTTCAGCCCGATGACGTGCGAATCATTCGTGCACTGCAGATCGCTCCGCGAGCCTCTTTCGCCTCGATAGCGGTCGCGCTCGGCCTCACCGAACGCGCCGTCAACCGCCGGTATCGGCGCATGCGAGCCGAAGGGGTCATCCGCGTCGCCGGCGTGGTCAACCCGGGGGCTCTGGCACAGAGCAGGTGGCTGGTGCGAATCCGCTGCCGCCCCGGCAGCGTCGCAGCGATCGCCGACGCACTCGCCAGGCGGGACGATGTCAACTGGGTAGCCCTGAGCGCAGCGGGCTACGAAATCACCTGCGCGACTCAGTCACGGACTCGAGAACAGCGCGAAGAGCTGCTCGGTCGACGACTTCCGCGCACCGCGGCGGTGCTCGACATCAACGCCTTCGCCATGCTGCGTCAGTTCATGGGAGGCCGCGGCCACTATTGGGCCGCCCTGCAAGGCGTGCTGTCCCCGGAGCAGGAAACCATGCTCGGGAGCGACGGTTGCCCTTTCACTGAATCCCCGGTCGTCACTCGCGAACCCGTGCACCTCACCGCTGAGGACGAGAAGATCCTCGACGTTCTTGCTGCGGACGGTCGCGCCAGTCTCGTCGACCTCGCCGCAGCGGCGGACTCCACTCCGGGGCGTGTTTCACGCCGCCTTCACGCCTTGCTCCTGCGCCGCGTCGTCCACATCGACGTCGAGATCGCCGCAGCCGCTTTGGGCTATCACGCTCGGGCGAACCTGTGGCTGCGCGTGCATCCGTCGGCGGTGAAGAATGTCGGACGCACGCTTGCGCAGGAGCCCGAGATCGCCTTCGCCGCGGCCGTTTCCGGGCCCTACAACATCCACGCGGTCGCACACTGCCGAGACCTCGACGAGCTATTCGAATTCACTTCGGATCGCATCGGGTCCCTGGCCGGCCTGCAGAGTATGGAGGTCTCACCTGTACTGCGGCACGTCAAGCAGGCCGGCACACTGCTGTCGGGCGATCGCCTCGTCGAGCCCTGAGCGCCGCCGCGCCGCTTCCACCAGCGGCCACACACCCTTCTTCCACAGCTGTATCGCATCCTCGTCCCGCTTCAGAGCCCGGCGCCAGGGGGCCTGCCAGGACCATCCCGTGTCGCTTCGGCAGCCGCCGCACCCCGACGATCGAGCAGGCCAGATGGAAACGCCGACCGGTCACGACCTTGCCCCTGGCCAACGCCCATCGCTGGTCGCCCAGCCATGCACCGCACTCTGACCAACTCCCGTGCCACCGCGCCGAACTGCATGGCAGTCAGCTTCGGATCTCCCGGCGAAGCGTGAGAGGCGAGTCCACCCCCTCTCTGCTCACCGTCCCGCTGGTTGCCCTTTTCGCCGAGACAGCCTTGACGTCGGCTTACGGTGAGGGTTCCAGCGCCAGACGAACGCCCCCACGTGCGTGCGCGGCGGACGGCCCTGGGCGTCGCACCGTGCCATAGGCGGGCGCGCCTGCCCGTGCCGCAGCCGCGCCCGTCTGCCCGCGTCATCCCGTATTCGACTCCGGTCAGGCTCAGTTGTCCGGCAGCTCGTCACTGCGAATGGGCTTACCGGGGTCGTGCGGTCGGTCAGCCGTGCGCGATGCGCAGGACGCCGCTGATGGTGCCTTCGTAGACGATGCCGCCGGGTGCGATGGTGCCGACCTGCTGGAGGGTGTCGTAAGGCGCACCCGCTCCCAGGGGGAGGGCCCGGGTGACCTTGCCGGTGCAGGGGTCGATCTGGGCGTGGGTGAACCGGTCTCGCTGCGAGGGAGTGTTCGAGCCCGGCGTGGCCGGCTCGCGCAGCACGGTGTGGATGCGGTGGTCGGCGAGGGAGAGCAGGGGCACGGTGGCGGAGCGGACCGTGGTGTCCCACTTCAGGTCGCAGCCTTTCCCGTCGCGCCGGACGCCGACCCGGGTCATGCCGCCGGTGAAGTCGGCCGACGGCGACACGCTGGGCTCTGCGCCCGGGGGCAGGGCGGGGTAGGGGCAGCCGTAGGTGCTGGCCACGTACACCGAACGCCCCACATCGATGGGCGAGTTCTCGCTGCCGCTGCCTCCTGCCTTCAGCACCGGTACCTTGCAGACCTGTTGGCCGTCGCCGGTGCGGTAGACGAGGAGGTTCACGGTGGGGCCGGCGATGTCGACGAGGGTGACATGGTCGGTGCCGGTGCGCGGGCCGAAGGAGGTAGGGGCGGAGCCGGTGCCCCAGCTCAGCTGGCCCGGCTTGCGGCCCGGTCCCTGGTCGTACGCCTGCCGCCAACGGATCTGCGGGGCGCCGTCGGCGGAAGCGGCCAGCAGGTAGGTCGCGTATGTGGTGGGGACCAGGGTGCCCTGTGGGGTGGTGGAGATGCCGTTGGTGATGCGCTCACCGGCGGGCAGCGCGAGGGCCATGACCGTCCCGGTGCGGTCGTCGGCAGTCCCGACGACGCCGCCTGCGGTGGCGAACCACACCCGCTCCCGCCAGTCCGGGGACAGGCCCACCACCGCGTCTCCCACCGGTACCGCCTGTGCCAGGGAGAGCGAGTGGTCCACGTACAGCTGCCATGTGCCGTCCGCGGGCTTCCGGTGGGCGACGCGCAGCAGCTCGCGGTTGCCGTCGACGACCACCAAGCGGTCGCGGATGTCGAGATGGGCGTAGACGCTGCCGAGCAACGATCCTTTGACAAGGGGGAGTTGGGTCGGCGATTCACCGGTGTGCGGGCCCAGGAGGTGACCTGCAAGAACACCTTCGGCCACCACCCTTTGACGGGGTTCATCGACCACGGACGGGGCGGGGGAACCGGCGGTAGGACTGCCGCGGCCGGGAAATGCGGGCTCCAACATCGCCAGGGGAAGCCCCACACCCCTGCCCCCCCCGGTACGTCGCCGGACCGCGAGGACATCAGCACCATCGGCCGGTACGGCAGTTGGGACGAGGCGCTGCAAGCGGTGTCCACCCTCCGCCACGAGGCCGGCGAAGACGGAGAAACTGATGTGAAAGCCAGTCCGTATCGCGATGGCGGCCCTATGGGAGTCGTACACCGTCATGGAGTCGGCATCCTGCCGCTACCCGCTACCCGCTACCCGCTACCCGCTACCCGCTACCCGCTACCCGCTACCCGCTACCCGCTACCCGGTACGCGGTTGAGTCGCCGTGGGTTGACGGGATGCTGCCCCGTCCTTGCCCTGCTGTCCTCAGTCGCGAAAGCCGACAGGACAGAACACCTCTAGCGTGCCGCATCCCGAACAGCCCGGTATGCCCTGCGGTTTGACGGGAGGGAAAGAACCGCGCCGCACCCCCTTCCAACAGACTTCAACAAGTTCTACCGTAAGCACCCATCAGTGACAGGTGCACGTCCCCACCCCCTCTCACGAAGACGGAGGACGCGAACCATGCGCGTTCACATACACACCATCCGCCGGCGGAACCACCCAAGAATCGTCGGAGCGCTGTCCGCCGCACTGCTGTGTACGGCCGGGGTGACCGCCCTGCCCGCCTTGGCGAGCACACCCCACGTCCCGGGTGCCGCCGGCCCCGTTCCCATCAGCGGCACCGTGGACGCTGGCCGCGCACCCCGGCTCCCCGACGGGCTCGCCAAGACGCCCCCGATGGGCTTCAACAACTGGAACTCCACGCACTGCCGGGCCGAGTTCAACGAGGACATGGTCAAGGGCGTCGCCGATCTGTTCGTGTCCAAGGGACTCAAGGAGGCCGGCTACCGGTACGTCAATCTCGACGACTGCTGGGCGCGGCCCGCGCGCGACGGGAACGGCAAGCTCGTACCGGATCCGCGGCGCTTCCCGCATGGCATCAAGGCGGTCGCCGACTATGTGCACGCCAAGGGCCTGAAATTCGGCATCTACACCAGCGCCGGCACCAAGACCTGCGACCCGGACGGCTTCCCCGGCGGTCTCGGCCATGAGCGTTCCGACGCCCGGCAGTTCGCCGACTGGGGCGTGGACTACCTCAAGTATGACAACTGCAACAACCAGGGCGTGGACGCCCAGCAGCGGTACCGCACCATGGGGGCCGCCCTGAAGGCCACAGGGCGGCCCATCGTCTACAGCATCTGCGAATGGGGCGAGAACAAGCCCTGGGAGTGGGCGTCGGACACAGGACATCTGTGGCGTACCACCGGGGACATCAGTGACTCCTGGTCGAGCATGCTCGGTATCGCCAAGCAGAACCTGCCGCTGGCGCGGTACGCCGGCCCCGGGCACTGGAATGACCCGGACATGCTGGAGGTCGGCAACGGAGGGATGACCGACGCCGAGTACCGCAGCCACTTCACCCTGTGGTCAATGATGTCCGCGCCGCTCCTGATCGGCTCCGACCTGCGCAAGGCCACCCCGGAGACCTTCGAGATCCTGACCAACAAGGACGTCATCGCGCTCGACCAGGACCGCCTGGGCAAGCAGGCCACCGTGCTACGGTCCGACTCCGGCCGCTGGACGCTGGTCAAGCAACTGGCCGACGGCGCCCGTGCGGTGGCGCTTTTCAACGAGACCGACGAGCCGCAGCAGATCTCCACCACCGCCCAGGACGTGGGCCTCCCGCAGGCCGACGACTACCGGCTGCGCGACCTGTGGCAGCACCACGACACGCACACCACCGGCACCATATCCGCGACCGTGCCCGCTCATGGCACCGCCGTCTACCGAGTCACCGCTCTCAAGGGCGGCAGCTGAGCCACACCGGAGTGCCTGGCGGGTGTGCGGGCCCGCCAGGCACCGGGCTGTCGGGAACCGTGCTCAGCAGATGGGTAGTTCGGGGAGGGGCTTGTCCCCGCCCACCTCGACCGGGCCGACGTTAGCCAGGACAGTCTTGGACCGCTTGCCGTTGCGTGAGTCGCGGCCGTTCCACTGTGCGCCTGGCTGAAGGGATGCTTGTGGGGCATGTTCTTCGAGGCCGCCCCGAGGGTCAGTTCCCCGCCGCACATGTGCTGCGCCAGGCCGCAGCGGTGGCCCCGGTCAGCCGGCGCAGTATCACCGCGGTCATCGCCCAGTACACCGGCGACTCCGAACTGCGCGGCAGATGCTCGTAGTCGCGTACCAGCCTGCGGTGCAGCATCAAGATCCCGTAGGCACGCTCCACGATCCACCGCTTTGGGAACGGCACGAACCCGGTCAGGGCCGGGTTGCGCTCGACGAGCTCCACCAACGGAACATCGAATCCCCCTCGATAGGCAACAGTTGGGCCGGTTCGACCACATCGATCCGTCAACGCAGAAGAGGGGGGCAGAGGCGCGCATCAGGTTGCGAGGGAGCGCAGTTCATGATGTGAGGCCGCCACCGCGCCCGAGGGCTGACACCGCCCTGGAAGGCCCTCGGCTACTTCCGCGAAGGCGACACCCTCGTCGTCCCCTCCCCGGACCGGCTCGGCCGCTCCATCCAGGACGTCAACGCCATCGTCGCCGGAATCCGCAAGCGCGGCAGGGGTGTGGTGCGGCGAGGGCGAGCGGCACGGGGAACTCCACCCGCCAAGGGTGACCCGGAACCGTGAATTGATTGGGGAGGCGCATGCTCAAGCGCGCACGCTGCGAATCGCCGAGGAAGCATGGAAAAGCGGGGACGGCACGCTGCGGCTGCTCGTCTGCATGGGAGCAGCCACCTGTGCCGCACTCACCCTCGGTGGTGGCGCCTGGCTCGTGGGTCTGCTGTAGCGGTGCTGATGCGCGATCCAGATTTTTCGGAGTTCGGCGGTCTGCGGATGTCGAGAACGTGCCACCGGCTCCGTCCCAAGGACATCAGCGGCCACCACCGGCCGCAGGAGGAAGAAGGAGAAGCCAGCATGGCGATTCAGCGGATGGACAACGTCGGCATCGTCGTCGAGGACATGGATGCCGCCATCGCGTTCTTCGTGGAACTCGGTATGGAGCTGGAGGGCAGGGCGGAGGTCGAGGGCCTCTTCGCCGACCAGTGCACCGGACTCGACGGCGTCCGCTGTGACATCGCGATGGTCCGGACCCCGGACGGTCACAGCCGGATCGAGCTGGCGAAGTACCGCAGCCCCGCGGTGATCAGCGCCGGGCCGCGCAACCGGCCGCACAACATTCTGGGCACGCACCGCGTCATGTTCGCCGTCGACGACATTGAGGAGACCGTTGCCCGCCTGCGCCCTCACGGCGCCGAACTCGTCGGCGAGATCGCCCGGTTCGAGGACAGCTATCTGCTCTGCTACCTCCGCGGACCGGAGGGCATCATCGTCGGACTGGCCGAGCAACTGCGCTGAGATGGAGGAACCGAACCATGCAGCCGAACGAGCTCACCGAGGTTCTCTGAACCGCCCGATCAGCCAGGAGTTGCTGGCCCGTGACGTGACCCGCCTGGCCTACGTCGCCAAGGACGGAACCCCGCGCAACGTACCGATCGCCTACACCTGGAACGGGTCGCACACCGTCAGGTGTACGACGAAGATCGCGCCCAAACTCCCGTGGCCAGCACGGCCAGGGCTACAGCCTGCGTGTCACCGCCACACCCACGGTCCACCGCCGGCTTCTCGACCGCTGCCAGCCGCTCGACGGCGCCGCATCGGTCCCGGCCCAGTGCAAGGCCCGCCACGAGGACGGCGCCAAGGGCGAACACATCGGCGCCGCCTGTCACTTCCCGGCCCTCCGCCTGCTCGGGCGCGAGACAGCCGCGGTGCCGAAGGCGTGACCGGTCGTCGTCAGCCGGGTGGACTCGACAGCCCGGGCGATCCCGAAGTCCACGACCCGTGGACCGTCCGGCGCCCTGATGATGTTGCCCGGCTTCAGATCGCGATGCACAAGCCCGCACCCGTGCACTGCCTCCAGTGCCTCCGCCAGCGCCGCGCCGAGCTGTCTCAACTCGGCCTTGGCCATGGGCTCTTCGGTGGCGATCAAGTGGGCGAGCGTCGGGCCCGGCACATACGCCGTGGCCAGCCAGGGCGGCTCTCCGTCCGGTTCGGCGTCCACCACCTGCGCGGTGTGGAACCCACCGACCTTGCCCGCCGCGTCCACCTCGGCGCGGAACCGGGCCCGCTCGCGTTCACGCTGTCGTTCCGCTTCCCGACGGCAGATGGCTGAGCAGTAGACCTGGCGGAGGCAGGGATCGGCCATGAACGTGCCCTCGCAGACGGACACGTGTGCGGCTGGGGCTCGGGCCGCCGGGGGAGCGCAGCGACCGGGGTAGCCACAGCTCTCGTCCGCGGGAAGCAGTGTGCTGGCCGTGGTTCTCGCCCTGGCCAACCAGATGCTCCACGCCCACGCCGTACTGATGGCCACCGGATCGATCACGCTGTTCCTCGTGGTCTTCGCCACCGGCACACTGCTGATGCTGCACGGAGGAGCCGTCGGGAAGTCCCCGCAGGCCCCCGCCGCTGGAGACCGCCCGGCCTCAAGCAGCAGGCGCACGCGCTACCGCCGCCAGCTCCGGCTCCGGCCACACCGCCCCGAATCGCATCGCTCCGGCTGATGCCCCGTCCCTCACGGCCCTGCGCGAGGGACCCATCGCCTGTGGAGGGGCTCCGACCGCCCGGCTCCCGAGCCCCTCAGCCCGGCCCTGGTTCGGCATGACGAGCCCGGCCTGGCCAGCTGGAATCTCCGCCTGAGCCACCAGAGTTCACCACACACCGGCCTCGGCCGCCGCCCTTTCCCCGTGGCGCAGCATCCGGGGCCGACTCGTGCGCTCGGGTGCCGGGCGGAGAGTGTGACGGCCCTGCCCGGCACCCCGTCTGCTTCCGGCCGACCCGCCGGAAGTGAACTCAAGTGGGCCTCGCGTCACTCACCTTCGCCAGAACAGGTGGTGCGTCACGCCGCTCGGGCTGGGCACCACCTCCAGGTGGAACCGGTCGAGCAGCTCATCGGGAGACTCCCAGAGTCGTAGTCCGGACCCGAGCTTGACCGGCGAGACCGCCACATGCATGGTGTCGACGAGGTCGGCATCAAGGAACTGCCGGATGATGGTGACCCCGCCGCCGAGTCGGACGTCCTTGCCCTGTGCCGCTTCCCGCGCCCGTTCCAGGATCGTGGCCGGGGAGCCGTCGACGAAGTGGAACGTGGTGTCGCAGAGCGTGAACGACGGACGCTGGTGGTGGGTCATGACGAACACCGGAGTGTGGAACGGGGGCTCCTCCCCCCACCAGCCGCGCCACTCATGGTCCTGCCAGGGCCCGCGCTGGGGCCCGAACTTGTTGCGGCCCATGATCTCGGCACCGATGTTGCGTGTGAAGTCTCGCGTGAAGTAGTCGTCGAGGCCCCGGCTTCCCCCGGGATCCGTGCGCATGGGCCAGCTCGCCGTCGCTCCGGCCCAGGCGAACAGCCTCTCGGGATGATCGTGCCCGAACGGCCGCTGGAGACTCTGGTGCTCACCGGCACCGATTCCGTCACGCGAGACGTTGAAGTTCATGATTCTCAGCAGTTGATCCACGTGTTTCCTCGTCAGGTCCTGTCGCGTCATCGTGGGGCGAGGCGCCGCACATCATGACGTCGAACGGGACGTGGCCGGATCGACAGCGACCCGCAACTTTTCCCCCAGCGCATCAGGAAGCAGCCCCGTTGGCGGTGTGGCTCCGGCCAACTGATCGTCTTGGCACACGGGGCGGACGAAGGCCGAGTCGACGTTGTCGGGCGAGGAACGGGCTGCGCTGGAGGGCGCCGAGGCGGCACCGGCACCGGATCAAAGCTCCATGTGCACTGCACCCAGGTGCCGGCCCTCCACTAGCTCCCGCAGAGCGCGCGGTGCCTGGTCGAGCCCGGTCAGCACGGTGCGGGGGAAGGTGAGCGTGCCGTCGCGCAGTGCGCGTGCGAAGAAGTCGGTCCACTCGGGGATGATGTCGAGGTAGTCGTAGAGCGCTGCGCCCCGCAAGGCGATGCTGCCTGCGATGAGGGCATGGGGGTCGATTTCCGTGGTGGCCGAGTCGCCGAGCTGCCCGGCCAGTGTGCCGATCAACGCGATGCGCGCCCCGCGCCGGGCCAACCCGATCGCTGCCTTCGGCTGCTCGCCACCCACGTTGTCGACGACCACGTCGAGGCCGTCCGGCGCGGCGGCCCGCGGTTGTTCGTCGATGGGGCCCGCTTTGCGCAGTACCTCGGCGTCATAGCCCAGTTCCTTCTGCAGGACGTCGGCCTCGCGCGGTGAGCTGGTGGAGCCGATCGCCGCAGCGATCTACCTGCGCTGGTCCGGCCCCGTCGGACAGGACTACGACCGCGACGTGGCCCGCGAACACCAAGCACTACTCGACGCGGTTCTCGCCCGTGACCCCCGCGCCGCGGCCGACCTCCTGGCCCAGCACATCGACCGCACATCCGCCTCCCTGCGCGCGGTGATCCAGGGCAAGGCCGAACCGGTTCGTGTGCGGCCGTGACGGTGGAGTGCGCATCGCCGCCGCAGGTGGGCACATGTCCGCAGCGCAGCGTTCGCTGCGCCAACTACAAGTCCGCTCCTGGGTGCCTGGGTGCCTGGGTGCCTGGGTGCCTGGGTGGTGTGCCGGCCCCACCCGTGAGGGGTAATGAAAAGGTAAAACCCCTGGTATTGTCGGAAATTCACCGAGTGTTCTGGCTGAAGGATTCTGCATGACCACGCCCGTCTCTCCCGACGGCCCCACGACCGGGGATCCACTGCCCCGGCACCGCGACCCGTGGGCTGCGCCGCCCGCTGAGAGCGACGCGTACCGGGCGCCGTGCCCGCCGCCGGCCTGGACCCCGCAGCCCAGCAACGGCATGGGCATCACGGCGCTGGTACTCGCTCTTGTCGGCCTCGTCCTAGGCGCGT
Organism: Streptomyces sp. GS7; assembly: GCF_009834125.1. Classification (NCBI taxonomy): domain Bacteria; kingdom Bacillati; phylum Actinomycetota; class Actinomycetes; order Kitasatosporales; family Streptomycetaceae; genus Streptomyces; species Streptomyces sp. GS7. The sequence continues at coordinate 4,999,649 of NZ_CP047146.1, read as the reverse complement.
TCATCTTCCTGTTCTGGCTGTCCTGGCTGCCGGCATTGTTGGCCGTGATCTTCGGCGGTATCGGGCTGAGCCGGGTGCGCACGGGTCGGGCCACCAACAAGGCCATGGCGTTCAGCGGTGTCGTTCTGGGCATCCTGGGTCTGGTCGCGGCGGCGGGCGGCGCGGCGTTCACCGTCGTGTTGGTCAAGGGGGTGGTCGACCGCGACCGTGCGCACGTGAAGGAGGTCGACGCCGATGCGCGCGCCAAGGCCGAGGCGGCCAGGGAGTCGGCGGCTGCCGCCGAGAAGGCCCGGCACTTGTCCTTCGGTAAGTCGTACACCTTCGGCGACGGTCTGAAAGTCACGGTCGGCAAGCCGGTGCCGTTCAGCCCGGACGGTTACGTCCTCGGTCACGCCAAGGGGAACAAGGCCGTCCAGGTCACGGTCGCGGTGGTGAACACCGGTGGCCGGCGGGTCGCCGTAGAGACCGGGCTGCCCAGCGTCAACGACGCTGACGGGGCGTCGACGGAGCTGGTGATCGACGGAAGCGGGCGGCAGAAGGTCCTCACCGGCTATGTCCTCCCCGGCAAGGAAGCCGTGGGCAAGTACGCCTTCTCCCTGCCGCCGGGTGCCGCCGACCGGATCGAGGTCGAGTTCAGCCCCGACGCGAAGCGGTGGGAGGACGCCTACTGGAGCGGTCCCACCACCTGACGGCATACCGGTCGGCGTACCGGTCGGCATACCGCCACGGCTCCACGGCGGACGTCAACTACGCGCGCGGCAGTGGTCGGTCGCCGCCCCGTTACCGCCGCAGGGATGTCGGCGTACGAGTCCGTTCGTCCCGGTTCTCAGTCGGTCCCGCGCCCGGGAACGGGGACCTTCGCGATACGGCCGGAGGCTTCGGAGACGAACAGGGCGTGCAGCGTGCCGTGCACACCGAAGCCGCGGGCCCGGTCGGCCACTTGCTCGTGTGCGGCCCGCACGGTGGCTCATGCGGCCTGAGCGGGCATCGGGTCAGGGGGCTCATGCCGACTTCCCGTGACGGAACGGCTCAGGGGCCCGTTTCGGGCCCGCCTCGCGCCGGGCTCGGGGCGGTTGCCAGGTGATGGCTCACCCCTTCCTGTTGCTTTCCCGACTTCGGGGGCGGTAGCGGATGTGGGATCGTATCCGGGTGGACAAGCTCGACCTGCTCCTGCATCCCGTGCGCCTGCGCATCGTGCACGCCATGTCGGGTGGGCGCACGCGCACCACCTCCGACCTGTGCGCGAGCCTTCCCGACGTCCCCAAGACCACCGTGTACCGGCACGTCGGACTGCTGGCCGACGCCGGGGTGTTGGAAGTCACCGACGAGCAGCGGGTGCACGGCGCCGTCGAACGCCACTACCGACTGCGCCGCGAGCGTGCGGTGATCGACGCCGACGAGGCCGCGGCCATGTCCCGGGACGACCACCGGCAGGGCTTCACCGCGGCGCTGGCCGGCCTGCATGCCGACTTCAACGCCTACCTCGACCGGGACGACACCGACCCGATCGCCGACTCGGTGGGCTACACCCAGATTCCGCTCTGGCTCGACCGGGACGAACTCGCCGAGCTGATCGACGAACTCCTCAGCGCCATCAGGTCCAAGAGACACAACAAGCCCGCGCCGGGCCGCAGCCTCCACCTGCTGAGCCCGATCCTCTTCCCGCTTGAGCGGCTGCCGCACCAAGACGGCTAGGGCGCGTATCGAATCGTGATCACTGGGCGGCCTGGGTGAGGTCTTTGATCCAGATCATCGAGGCGCGGGTGGAGGCCGGGCAGGTGGGTGTGACAGGTGGCTGCCTGGCCGGCGGATCGTGTGCCCCTGTGGGCGCATGGCGTAGGCGTGCATGATGGTCGGATGAGAGATCTTGCGGAATCCCAACTCGGCGAATCTTTGGCTGCTGTCGATTCGGATGCGTTGCTGGCGCTGGCTGATGACTACCACGCCCGCGCGGTGCGACCACTGGGCAGCCGTGCAGTTGCCGGGCACCTGGTGAAGTCCTATGCGATCGAGGCGCCCGGACGGAGTGTGACGGACCAGGACGTTCAGAACGCGGTGCGGATCGCCGCCGATTACCTGTCGTCGGCACAGTCGCGGGGTTCTCTTGGGCTCTCCGTGCTGCTCATCCATGCCGGTGGCGACGGCGACTACATCCTGGTGCACACCTGGATCGAGGGCTATATGTCTGACCTCGCCATCTTCACCGGCCCGGCCGGCGACGCCACTCAACTCCGGCCTGGCCGGGTGGGCCTCGCCCCGTGCGTGTGGGAGGCGGCCGTCCTGGCGCACGAACGCGATGCCCTCACCCGTCACGTGCTGGACAGCCACGGTGCGGTGGCCGAACGGCTCGTGGCCTGGCGCGGGGATGTGCTCGAGGGCGAGGTCCGGTGACCGGCGCCGGAGCGGCCCGGGTGCGACGCGCACGCGCGGCCGATCTTCCTCAGGTCGTCCACCTGGTGGCCGACCATGCCGCCTACGAGAAAGCGCCGCCTCCACCGACGGACCTGGCTCGGCGCCTGGAGGTACTGCTGTTCAGTACGGAGACCCCGCGATTGCGGTGCTTTGTCGCCGAGTTGAACGACGGGGAGATCATCGGGTACGCGTCGTGCGCCCCGGAGATCTCCACGTGGGACGGGGCCGAGTACCTCCATATGGATTGTCTGTTTCTGCGCGACGGTCACCGGGGCCTGAAGGTCGGCTCCCTGCTGGTGGAGGCTGTGGTGGCCGAAGCGCATGCACTGGGGCTCGGACAAGTCCAGTGGCAGACTCCGCCCTGGAACACGGATGCGATCAGGTTCTACAACCGGCTGGGGGCCCAGGCGAAGGAGAAACTTCGATACCAGCTGCCAGTCAGCTGAACCCGGCCCGCCACCGACTGGTGAGAACGGAAGAACCAGGGATGCGGGCCAGGGACAGGGGGAAGTCCTCCCACTCGACCAGGGCGCGAATCGGGTCGTGATCAATGAGCACCGCGGCTTCCGGGGCGGGCGCCCGTCTGGGGTACGGGGCCCGGCGGTCTGCGGCTGCGCCGTGTGGGCGCGAGTGACCGGAAGCGTTGCCGCAGGCAGGCAGTGGCGGGGTCCGAGGGCCCCGGCTGCGTGCTCGCCGGGACGGTGTGTCAGACCACGGCGAGCCGGTCCACCAGCAGCTCCACTCTGCGCTCGGTGTCCTCCGGCGGGAGCCGTCGCGCCCGGGTCAGGGTGGCCAGTCCGTGCAGGGCCGCCCAGAACACCTCGGTGAACAGCCCCGGGTGGACGCCGTCCCCGGTGACCTCGCCGAGGCTCTCCAGCAGCGCGGCGAAGGCGTCCTTGAGAGGTTCCGGGGTGTCCTCGTGCGCGAACGCCAGGCCGCCGTCGAGCTGGAAGATGGCGTCGTAGACCGCCGGGTTGCGTGCGGCGAAGTCGAGGTAGGTGCGGGCGAGGGCGGCGACCCGCTCGCGCGGGCTGTTCGCTCTGGAGGCTGCGGCACGCACCGCCGCGGCCATCTCGGTGGCGCCTTGGAGGGCGACGGCGCCGATGATCTCGCGTTTGCCGCGGAAGTGGCTGTAGAGGACGGGCTGGCTGTATTCGATGCGCTCGGCGAGCCGGCGGGTGGTGACCGCGTCCCAGCCCTGCTGCTCGGCGAGTTCGCGGGCTGTCGCCACGATGAGGCGTTCGCGCTCCGCCCGTTCGCGCTGCTTGCGTTCCTGTACCGACATGATTCGATCCTAGCATCGCTAGACAATCAAGCGGCAGTAGTACTAGCGTTGCCTCATCAGTTAGCGGCGCTAGATCCCAGGAGGGGTCATCATGCTCAACGCACTCGAGGTCTTCACCACCGTGGTCCTCGGCCTGATGGTGGGGGTGGAGTTCTCCGTTCTCTTCGTCCTCAACCCGATCCTCAACGCCCTCCCCGAGGACAGCGGCCAACTCGGCCACGCCCACGGGGGCCGGATGCTCGGCGCCGTGATGCCGGTCTGGTACATCACCTCGCTCGTCCTCGTCGCGGTCTGGGCCATCGCCGGATGGCACCACCACGGCACCGGCCTCGTCGTCACCGCCGGCGCGCTGCTGATCCTCAGCGTGATCATGTCGCTCCTGCTGCTCGTCCCGATCAACAACCGGAACAAGACGTGGACCCCCGAGAACCGCCCCGAGGACTGGAAGGAGCAGATGAACCGCTGGGCCCGCTACCACTACGTCCGCGTCGCCGTCATCATCGCCGCCTTCGCCCTGCTCGTCGCCGCCCTCACCTGACCCCGCGAGCCGACACCGCACTGGTGGCGCACGATCCCCACTCCCCGGGCGGCAGCGGGCCACCGAAATCCCGACATCCGGGAATGCGGCTGCCGATGGGTCGGAGCACCGGCGTGTACCGTTGCGCCCGGCCGGGGAGCGGATGAAGGGAAAACCGCGCGACAACTCCCCTGCGATGGGGGAGGGTTGGCGCATGCTAGATCATATCGCCATCCAGGTGCGCGACCTCGCTGCCAGCGCTGCTTTCTACGATGCCGTACTTGCTCCGTTAGGTGGCGAGCGTAGGAAACAGTTCGGCGAGAACATCGGCTTCGGGGTCACGGGCCACCCGCTGTGGCTGGTCCCCGCGACGGATCCCGCGCCGGCACGCGAGCTGCACATCGCATTCGCCGCAGCCGACCGCGCCGCCGTGGACGGCTTCTACGCAGCGGCCCTTGCGGTGGGTGCCGAGGTCCTGCACGCGCCCCGGCTCTGGCCGGACTACCACGAGTCCTACTACGGAGCCTTTGTTCGCGATCCCGATGGGAACAACGTCGAGGCCGTCTGCCATCGACCCGATGGACTGGGCGGCAGTCGCTGACGCAGCCACAGCCGGATCGGTGTGACGGTGACCGTGCCGTGGAAGACGAAGGCCCGTGCGGTCCGGCGGCCATACCGCCCAACGAATACCGCCACCGCACCGGCCCTGCCCAGCAGCCCCCCTCGGCCCCTGACAGGAGGATTCCCGTCAGCGGTAGTGACAAGGGAGGCGATGTCGGCTACGTCACCAGCGGTCGATGCCCATGGTGCGCGCCGCGTCGTGGATCGCCTGGTAGTGAGCCGGCGACATGCCCGACTTCTTGTCCGGAACGTTGCGGTCCTTGGACCGGAACTCGTCCCGCGAGCCGGCCAGCAGGCTGGTGCCGTACCTGACCGGCACGTCGCCCGTGCCGTGGACGGGGTGCGACTTGGCCGCGCTGTCGCTGCCGGCCTTCGCCAGGATGCTCCGGGCCTGGTTGTACGCGGCGGCCTTGATCGTGGTCGGGTTCGCGGCCAGGCGGGCGCCCATCGCGTGATCGCCGGCGGCGACCGGCGCGACAGCGCTCGTGGTCGCCCAGTTCGGTTCATTCGCCGCCTGGTCGCTCCTGGCGGTGGCGGCACCGGCGGTCGGGGCGAGCGCCGCGAAGGCAGAGGCCGCTATCGCGACGACCAGTCCGGTACGAATGGCTAACTTCATTGCTGCAAGTCCCTTCTGTGCATTGCTGTCCGTCGACGCTATACCCGATGTCGTCTCCGCTGTCGACGAAATGCCGTGGCTGACAACGGAGTTGTGGATGGCGGGTAACGCATGCCGGGCCGTGCGTGCCGGGGGCGGGGCGGGATGGGATGCCGCGCTCGGCTCGTACCGGGGAGCCGGGCGCTCGGTGGCGGGAGTGAAGTGAGTGGGCGCGGCGCGGTTGCGTGGGGGCTTGCGCGCTCGTGTGGTCAGAGGGATCCCATGTCGGCGGACAGCCAGTGTTCCGGCCGCATGTAGACGGCGATGTGCTCACCGAGCCGGGTGCGGTCGTATTCCACGAAGTCGGCGACCTTGTCCTGGGGGAGGTACCGCGCGGCCATCTCCCAGGACCGCTCGCGGCTGTCCGGTTCGGTCCTGGTCACCGGTCCTTCCACCGACACGTAGCGCACCGTCGGCTCGGTCCGCTGCACCATCAGGCTGAAACGCCCTGCGGACCGGATCGCCCGCGCCTTCCGGGAGTCGGGCCCGGTACGTACCCACAGTTCGCCACCGGGTGTGTACTGATACCAGATGGGAACCGTCAGCGGTGCGCGGTCAGGCCGCTCGATGACCGACAGCGCACCGATGTGGGGTTCCGCCAGAAAAAGCTCTCGTTCCCGCATCGACAGTGTCATGGGACGGACCATAGCCCGCGTGACAGCTCCGACGGGTCAGCGGGGCGCCGGCTGCCGGGTGCCGCAACAGGGGGCCGCGCCGCGAGCGGCGCGGCCCCGGGGTGTTCACACGCGTTCGGCGGCGATCAGCAGGTACTGGAAGCTGCCGTTGCGGTAGGCGTTGAGGAAGGTCTCCTCGATGCCGGTGACCAAGTGGTCGGCCTGCCGGCGCAGTTCCCAGTAGGGCAGCGCGGCCTCCGTCAGGTCCTGGACGTGTACGGGGACGAGCCGGTTGTGGGCCATGGCGTTGAAGTACGCCGAGCGGGGGTGGATGTCGCAGATGTAGTGGGCGTTGATGAGGGAGACCTCGCGGGAGGCGCGGCCGTAGGCGTCGTTGTAGCAGCCGGTGATCGTGACGTAGCGTCCACCGCGCCGCAGCAGGCGTGCGTGCTCCGCGAACAGCAGCTCCAGTTCGACGTACATGGTCGACTCGTTGTTCCAGGACGCCGCGTACGCGCCGGAGGTGAAGCCGGTGTCGAGCATGTTGCGGTGGTGGTAGCGCACCTTGTCGTCGATGCCGCGTTTGCGGGCCTGCTCGTTGGCGAAGTCGGCCTGCTTGGCGGAGATGGTGGCGCCGTCGGCGTGGCAGCCGTAGCGCAGGTGCGCCACCACGCTGCCGCCCCCGCGTCCGCACCCGGCGTCGAAGACGCGGTCGGTGGGGGAGAGGTCCCCGAGGTGGGAGGCGAGGAGTTCGGCCTGGGCGTGTTCCAGGCGGTGCAGTTCGCCGGTGACCTGCTCGCGGCGCAGGTCGGGGTCCGGCTCGTCCAGTACCGACCAGTCGGCGTCCCCGATGCCGTAGTGGTGGTGGTACAGGTCGTCGATCTTTCCGAGTTCGAGGTTGACCGGGTTTTCCTCGGCGTTCCAGTAGTCCGCGACGCGGGACTGGTACGTGGACTGGGTCGGCACCGGCGTGCGGACGGTGTCGGCGTGTGCGATGGTCAACGGTCGCTCCTTGCGGTGGTGCACGGGATCGGTCTACCAGTAGTTGGGCAGGTGGTAGCGGTCGGTGTTGGTGGCGTGCCACTCGTGGTTGCCGGCGACCCAGGCGGACAGGCCCCGGACGTACCGTTCGAGGAGCGGCGAGGCGGCAGCCAGCGGGGCCGACTCCGCCTCGAACGCCTCGAAGACCTCGTTGTGGATCTCGACGCTCTTCAGGTAGGCGGCCTTCAGACCGCGTTTGTCGTTGGCGGCCACCACCTGCGGCAGGTTCAGGTGGTTGGGGTCACTGGCCAGCTCCTTGGTGAAGGAATACAGGTCGTTCACGATGGTCGTGGCGTTGCAGGCCAGGGCGGTGACCCGCTGGACCTCGGGGCGGGCGTAGAGCGCTTCGGGCAGTTCGTAGCCGTCCACGGCGTCCACGAGCGACAGGCAGGGGCGGAAGTTGTTGAACTGCCGCATCACCAGGTACTCCCAGACATGCGGCATGTGCCGCGTCTGTGACCAGGACGCCTCGGCGAGATAGCCGAGGTGCAGCCGGGCCATGTCATGGACGAACCGGCCCGTCTGACTGGGGGTGGCGAAGGCCGCGTAGTCCTGCATGGCCCAGTGGTACGAGCGCAGCGGGCCGTCGGCCTGCATGCCACGGCGCCACTCCTCCTCCAGTGCGGGCGTGCCGTGGAACGGGTCGAGGGCCGACTGGCCGAGGATCAGACGACCGCCCAGGCTGCGGCGTGAGGCACCGCGGCCCTCGTCCTCCTCGCAGTAGCAGCTGTCGACGATGTTCTCGGCCAGCAGGAACTCGCCCGCGACGGTGAGGCGTTCGAGATCGGCCGCACCGGGATGCTGCAGGACGACTGCCCGGCCGACCTGGAACTGCGCGAAGTCCCCGGTCCACTGCGCGGGGAAGAGATCCAGCCGGCGGGCCCAGGACTCCAGCCTGCGGTCGATCTCCCCGGCCTTCTCCGGGTCGGCGGGGACGGCGGGCCGGTACTTCAGCCCGGGGACGGCTCCGCCACGTCGGGCCCGCAGGGTGCGGGCGAGGTTCGGCGGGCCGGGCAGCGAATACCCGGCCGCGGTGTCGGGGGGCGTGCTCATGGTTGGGTACTCCACCCGGTCAGTCGGCGCTCCGGCCGATCTGGACGTTCTCCAGGATTCCGGCCGCGTCGGGCACGAGGATCGCCATCGAGTAGTAGGCGGTGACGAGGTACTTGATGATCGCGGCGTTGTCGATGCCCATGAAGCGGACGTTCAGGCCGGGCTGGAACTCCTCGGGGAGGCCGGTCTGGTGCAGGCCGACGACCCCCTGGTCCGCCTCCCCGGTACGCAGCGCGATGATGCTGCTGGTGTGCTCGCCGCTGACCGGGATCTTGCCGCACGGGAAGATCGGGACGCCGCGCCAGGCGGGAACCTCGTGCCCGTCGACGTTCGCCGTGCCCGGTACCAGACCGCGTTTGTTGCACTGCCGGAAGAAGGCGGCGATCGCCTTGGGGTGGGCCAGGAACAGCCGTGTCTTGCGGCGCATGGACAACAGCTCGTCCATGTCGTCGGGGGTGGGCGGGCCCGAGTAGGTGCTGATGCGCTGGCCGTAGTCGGTGTTGTGCAGCAGCCCGAACTCGCGGTTGTTGACCAGCTCCCACTCCTGGCGCTCACGGATCTCCTCGACGGTGAGCCGCAGCTGCTGCTGCGTCTGGTCCATGGGCTCGTTGTAGAGATCGGCGACCCGGCTGTGCACCCGCAACACGGTCTGGGTCAGGGAGAGTTCGTACTCGCGCGGGGTGAGGTCGTAGTCGACGAAGCCGCCGGACAGCGTCGGCTCGCCCACGTGTCCCGCCGCCACCGGCACTTCCGCCTCGCCCTTGCGGTTCACGGGGCGCTGCTGCTGCTCCGCGTAGGCCGCCAGGTGCGCCGCCAGGGACGGTACGCGGTCGGTGAACTCCTGGACCACGTCCCAGGGCAGCACCAGCAGCACGCCCGCCGTCTGGGCGCGTACCGAGGTCTGCCAGCGCGGTTCGGCCAGGCCGATCGCCTCGTCCCCCATCTGGTCGCCGTCCGTGACGACGCCGATGACCTCCTCCTCGCCGTACTTGCCGGCCGCGTAGCGCGCGAACCGGCCGTGGACGACGAGGTACGCCTCGGTGGCGGGCTGCCCCGCCTCGAAGAGGACCTGGCCGGCCCGGACCTCCCGGACGCGGAACCGGCCGGCGACCTCCTTGAGGACGTCGATATCGGGGTAACCGCGCAGGACGGGAAGTTCGGTGAGGGTCTGCGGGATCACCTTGATGTCGTCCGCGCCGTTCTGCTCGAACTGGACACGGCCCCGGCCGACACGGAGTTGCAGACGCCGGTTGACCCGGTAGGTGCCACCTTTGACGTCCACCCACGGCAGCGCCTTCAGCAGCCATCGCGAGGTGATGGCCTGCATCTGGGGCACGGACTTGGTGGTGGTGGCCAGTTGGCGCGCGGCCTGTGTACTGAGACTGGTGAGCGCGGTGTCTGCGGGATCGAGTGCGGGCTCTTCGGTAGCGGAACCGGTGACGCTGTCCGGTGTGGACACATTCCCTCCCGGGACGTGAACAGACGTGAGCAAAACGGCCGGTGGCGCGCAGGGTGGCCGTGCGCAGGATCAAGCGAAACAGGCGGGAGATCATCTCGGTACGGCGTGAAAGGGGGCGGCCTCGCATTCAGGAGGCACAAACCCCGGCATGGTGCGGCCGGAGCCCGACAGTGCTTCCGCGCGCCCTCCGCCGGCCGGGTATTCCAGGAATACAAGCGGCGGGACCGGGGCCGATAACCCTTCTCACCAGTCGGTTCGCAGGGTGTGGAGGGCATGCGCGGGCGGGGTCGTGGCATCCGGACGGGCCGGGCCGTGCGTAGTCGCCCGGGCGGGATTGCTGTTGCGCGTCAGGCCAGGGTCTGGGTGATGCGCCACAGACGGCGGGGCAGTTCGCCTTCTTCGAAGCCGTGGACCTCGTCAAGGCGCCAGCCCCCGGCGAGGCCGTCGACCAGCCGGCGTGGGAAGAAGTGGACGGCGAAGCCGCCGTGTTCGTAGATGTCGTCGCCGCGGGAGGTACCGGCGGCGTAGTGAGCGTCGCCGGTGTGCCGGACGGTGTAGACGAAGACACCGCCCGGGCGCAGCACCCGGCGGACCTCGGCGACCAGGGCGTGGATCTCGCGGGTGGTCAGCGCCATGCACAGCAGCATGTGCGCGAAGACGGCGTCCACCGAGTCGTCGGGAAACGGCAGAGGACTGCGGACATCGTGGACGGTGGTGGCGATCCGGTCGGCCAGCCCCTGGGCGCGGGAGGCTTCGCGCAGCTGATCGAGTCCGGTGGAACTGAAGTCGGTTGCGTGGACGGCGAAGCCCTCCCGGGCGAAGTACAGGGCGTCGCGGCCGTGCCCGGCACCGAGTTCCAGTACGCGTTCGGCGCCCGCGGCCCGGAAGACGCCGGCCGCGTGCACGGCCGGGGCGGAGGGCTCGGCGCCATACATGCCGGGGTGCGCGGCGTAGGTGTCCTGCCAGTGCCGCCGCTGCTCCCTCGCCTGCTGCGCCTCGCCACCCGCCCCCGCCGGAGCGCCGCCGGCCGGGCAGGCGGAGGTCAGCGCCTGCCGCAACCGGTCGCGGGTGGGCAGGCCGGCGGGCCCTTGCGGCGTCGGGTACATCCGGCAGGTCAGTCCGGGGGCGCGACCGGGCTCGGCGAACGGGTCGCGTCCGTCGATCAGAAAGGTCGGGGACCCCGCGAAGCCGATCCGCTCGGCCGCGTCCTGATCGGCCACCACCCGCCTGTCCCAGGTGACGTCCGTCAGCCCGGCGTCGTCCAGCGCGTGGCGCAGCAGCTCGACCGCCGCCTTCTCGTGGGGGCAGTCCGGCACGACCAGAACCTCGATCCTCATGGTTCCAGGATGACGCAGGGGGAGACCGTGACGCGTGGGGTGGTCACCACCCCTGTCGCCGTGCCCGGGGCTGGTCTGCGGGGCCCTGGCTGTGGGCAGGGGCGGCGTGGCTCACTGCGCGGTGGTGGAGGAGACCAGGAGGCCACCGACGAAGGTGTGGCTGGCGCTGAGGTCGCGCAGAGTCTCGCCGGCGCAGTGTGCGGGGTCCTGGTCCCAGACGCTGAGGTCGGCCAGGCGGCCGGGGGTGAGGGTGCCGCGCAGGTTCTCCTCTCCACACAGGCGGGCGGCGTTGGTGGTGTGCAGGGCGAGGGCCTCGTCGTAGGTGATGGCGTGCTCGGCGCCCTTGACGCCGATGACGGTCTGCCGGGTGGTCATGCCCCAGACGGAGCGCATGGCGCCGAACTGGCCGACGGGGAAGTCCGATCCAGCGCTGACCTGGGCACCCTGGTCGAGCCAGCCCCTGGCGGGGAAGAGCCGGGCGACGCGTTCCGGTCCCCAGAAGCCCTCCTCCACCTCGGCGGTGTCGTGCAGCAGCGGCTGCTGGATGGTGACGGGGATGCCCAGGGCCGCGGCTCGGGCACGCTGTCCGGGGCCGGCCAGGCCGCCGTGCTCCATCACCAGCGTGCCGGCAGGCAGCCCGGGGTTGCGGTCGAGGACGCGTTCGTAGACGTCCAGGAGGATGCGGACCGCGCGGTCGCCGTAGGAGTGGGTGCCGACCCGCCAGCCACGCCGCACCACGGCCTCGACCGCCTCGACCAGTGCGTCGGGCTCCCAGGTCAGCATTCCGGAGAAGGCGTGGTCGCAGGCGTACGGCTCCTCGGTGGCCCCGGCCTCCAGGCCGCCGTCGAGGCCGAACTTCACTCCCCACACCCCGAGTCGGGGATCGGAGTTGTAGCGCCAGTCCTCCATGACGTCGAGCAGGTCCTCCACCTGCGCCCTGCCGGTCATGCCGAGTGCCGAGACCAGGGCCCGCACCCGGATGCTCAGCGCCCCCGCCTCGCGGGCAGCCAGGAGCACCGCATAGTCCTCCGGGGAGACCGCGCAGTCGCGCACGGTGCCGATGCCGGTGGCGGCATACCAGCCGCTGGCCAGGTGCAGTGCGTCGATGCGCCGGGCCCGGTCCTGGGCCGGGACCAGCCGCTCCACCAGCGGCAGGGCGTTGTCGATGAGCCGACCGTTGAGGCTGCCGTCGGCGTCGCGGCCGATGACACCGCCCGGCGGTACCGGGGTGTCCTCGGTGACCCCCGCCAGGCGCAGCGCGTAGGTGTTGACGACGTCGTTGTGGCCGCCGCGCTTGACCAGGACCGGGTGCCGGTCCGTGGCCTGGTCGAGTTCCGCCGCGGTGGGCATCCGCCGTTCGGCCAGGTTGAGTTCCTGCCAGTTGGTGGTGGTACGGATCCACTCGCCCTCGGGGGTGGTCCTGGCCCGTTGCCGGATCAGGCCCAGGAATTCGGGGATGGTGCGCGCCCGGTGCACGGGCACGTCGTGCGCACCGTGGGCGGCGAAGATCAGGTGGGTGTGGGTGTCGTCGAACGCGGGCAGCACCGTGGCTCCGGGCAGGTCGTGGACCGTGGTGCGCGCGCTCACCAGGTGGTCGAGGCCGTTCGGGTCGGGGGAGAGGGCCATGATGCGGTCACCCCGCACGGCCAGCGCCCGCCGCGGGGCCTGACCGGGCACCAGCGTGTGCACCGCACCGGCCCGGATCACCAGGTCGGCTCCGTGATCGGTCATCGTCTTCTCCAGGCTGTCTCGACGTCGTTCGGACCGTGTCAGGGGCGCCACTAGTTGCCGCGACCGTGCTCAGCAGTCCGGTCGCCGGCCACGTCCGCTGACCAGACAGATGTACGCGCGGCCAGCCGATACATGAACATTCAGCAGCCCATGACACAGGAAATACGCCACAGCAGCGACCTATGATGCAGATCATGCGCCACACGCTCGACGAGACGGACCGCCGGATCGCGGCTTCCCTCCTCGCCTCGCCACGTGCCTCCTGGCGCGAGGTGGCACGCTGCCTGGGCCTGTCCGAGCGCACCGTCGTACGCCGCGCCGCACCCCTCTACGCCGACGGCACCCTGCGCACGACGGCCGTCCGCAACCCGGCGTGCTTCCCGCACCTGATCCCCATCGCCCTGCGCATCCGCTGTCGCCCGAACAAGATCCGTCAGGTCGCCCACGCACTGGCACGCCGCACCGACACGGTCTGGGTCGACATCCTCGGCGGCGGCGACGAGATCTCCACGGTCTTCTTCCTCGACGGCCCCGACGCCCGCAACGCCCTGCTGCTGCGTGACCTGCCCGCCACCGAAGCCGTCGACTCCTGGACCGCTCACACACTGCTCCGCGTCTTTCCCACCGCGTTCCGCTGGACCGCGGGTCTCCTCTCACCCCAAGAGGTGGCCCAGCTCATCCCCGACCCCACACCCCCGACGGCGCCTGCTTTGCCTCTGGCCGTGGACACCGCGCTGATCGCGGCGCTGACCGAGGACGGCCGGACCACCTACACCGAACTCGCCCGCCGGGCCGGCACCACCGCGCTCGCCGCCCGCCGACGACTCGACGCGCTGGTTCGCGGCCAGGCCGTGCGCCTGGCGACCGAGGTCGACCTCGCCCTGCTCGGCGCGCACACCGAAGCCCTGCTGTGGATCGCGGTCCGGCCCGGCGCGCTCGGGGAGGCCGCCCGGACCCTCAGCGTCCACCCGCACGTCCGCTTCTGCGCCGCCACCACTGGCCCGGCCAACCTCGTCGTCGCTCTGGCCACGGCGGACCTCGACACCCTGTACGCCTTCCTCACCGACGCCGTCGGCCTCCTCGACGGGATCACGGCCATCGACACCACTCCGCTGCTGGCGACAGTCAAACGCACCGGCCTGATCCGCCACTGACGAGACCTCACTCCGCCCAACGAGGGATTCCGAACCCCGCCGAACGAGGAGTGGGACGCCTTCCTCGCCGCCGGCGCCCCTTCCTCCGTGGCTGCTCCACGACGTCCGCGAGGTTTCGTGCACGCCTGCCGCGTGCGTCGTAGCCCGGTGCGTTCGATCGCGGTGTCAGCGCCGCTCGGCCAACCCCTGGGTTTTGAGGGGGAGTTTCCACGTGTTGCGGCGGTGCATGGTGTGGAATGTGCGGTGGAGGGGGGAGGGCGGGACGGCGAGGACCGGGCAGCCGGCGCGTGCGAGGCAGTAGCGGGCCACGGAGGGCTGCAGCGCCCGGCGCATCCGGCCGCGGGCTCCGGCTCCGACCACCAGCAGGTCATCGGGCCGATCGGCGACCGACAGCAGGACCTTGGCCGGTTTGCCGAGTACCACCAGCCGCTCCAGTGGTACCCCGGGTCCGGTGCCGCCGAATGCGGTGCCGAGCGCGTCGGTGAGACGGTCGACTGCCATGCGGCGCCACGCGGCCAGCGGCTCAGGGCAGGGGCCGCCGCGATGGGCGATGTCGCCGCCCGGTGGTTCCCAGGCCAGCACGGCCCACAGTGTGGCGCCGGTGGCGCGCGCTTCGGAGGCGGCCCGGTGCAGCGCGGTCAGACTTTCCAGCGAACCGCTCACCCCGGCCACAACGCGGTAGCCCGGCTTGTTCATGGGGTCTGCTCCTCGCCCTGTGCCACGTTCACACGCCCCATGGAAATCGACCCGATAGCGCGATCGCGAGGTGTTGGTGTTTTCTTTGCGCCGGGAGGGGTTGCCTTGACGGGTTCCTGACGCCATCGGGCCGGAATCCGATGCGGGGCAGCCTGCCGACACACGGGTACGGGCGGAGCGGGTGGTGGCGCGGTCCGGCCGGGCAGGGCCACTCGGTGCGTTCCTCGGCGGTGACGGTCACTCACCTCGACGCGGACAGCGCGCGGTTTCCCGGGCGTACCCGCCTACCGGCCCCAGATCTTGCGGTACGCGGCGCGGTAGCCGGGCGGGTCCCAGGTCGTGGCCCCGGCGCTGTTGGCGGCCGTGGCGATGTGCACGGGGGCGACGTATCCGCTGGCGGGCCGGCCGGAGAAGGCGCGGTTGAACTCGTCGAGGATCTGCCAGCCCTGCTGGGCGAACGGCTCGGGAACGGTGGCCGCCTGGAACTGCCTGCTGTTGACGCGTTGGAAGGCGGAAGGGTCGCCGTCGCCCGCGCCGATGTTGAACGGGGCGGCGGCACCCTTCTTGCGTGCGGCGCGCAGGGCCGGGGCGGCGTCGGCGAAGTACACGTCGTTGATGGCGGCGGAGTGGGTCCAGGCGTCCCGGAATCGGGAGAGAAGTGCGGAGACCTCCTGGGGAGTTCGGCTGCTGGAGTCCGAGATCGGGATGTTGTCCTCCGCCAGCAGCTTGACGCCGGAGCAGGAGGCCAGTTCCTTCCTGATCAGTTCGGACTTGGTTCTGGCGAAGGGGATCGAGGCGTCGGTGAACAGGACGACACCGGCGTGGCCGTGGGAGTGCGCGATGATCCATTCCGCGCTGGTCCTCGCGACGTCCTCGACCCTGGTGGTGATGTTGGTGAAGAGCGCGGGGTGCCTGCTCGGGCCGGGGGAGCCGACCGCGTGCCAGCCGACGAGCGGGATGCGTTCGGCGGTGGCCTGCGCGACCTGTTGCGACGTGAGGTCGGGGTCGAAGCCGCCGATGACGATGCCCGAGGGCCGCAGGGTGATGGCCTGACCGAACGCCGCCTGGATCCCGGCGGGGGTGCCCCGGCCGTCGATCACCCGCAGGTCCCAGCCGATGGTCCGGGCGGCTTCCGCAACGCCGTTGGCGGCGCCGGCGACGCCGGGGTTGGTCATGGTCTGTGCGACATAGACGACGGTTTTGCCGGTGGTCGCCCTGGGGCCGCTGGTGGGGCCGGTCGTCGCCGGGTTGGTCTTCTCGGCCTGCTGAACGGCCGCCGCGGCGCGGGCCAGGACGGTGGGGCAGCCGGGCTTCGCGGGGCTCGGCGGCAAAGGGCCGCCGCCGACCGACGTACCGCGCTCGCAGCCGAGGAGGGCCGTACCGGCGGTGAGGACGGCAGCCGCCACCGTCATCACGACCGCCCCGGGGGCGCGGGTGCCGCGCAACGGGATGGCGTGGTGATGGCGGGCGGAGGTCATGGGGTGGTCCGGGGCGGGTCGGGGAGAGTGCGGGGAGGTTCGGTCCGTTGTCGGCGCAGCTGCCGGCGGGCGGCGTAGCCGGCCATGCCGACGGCGAGGAGCAGGGTGGCGCCGTTGAACAGCGGGGTGACCCAGAACTGTGCGCCGAGCTGACCGATGCCGGCCAGGCCGACCGCGAGGACGACGACGGCGACCAGGGTGCCCAGGGCGTTCGCCCGGCCGGGTCTGATGGCGGTGGAGCCGAGCAGTGCGCCGACGAAGGCGGGCAGCAGGTAGTCCAGGCCGACGCTGGGGTTGCCGATGCGCTGCTGGGCGGCGAGCAGGACACCCGCGATGCCGACGACCAGGCCCGATCCGGCGAAGGCGTGGATGACGTAGCGCCGGGTGGGGATGCCCACCAGCTCGGCGGCGCGGGGGTTGGAGCCGATGACGTACAGGTACCGGCCGAGGGGCAGTCGTTCCAGGACCAGCCAGAGGACGGCGGTGAGTGCGAGGACGTAGAAGGCGGATACCGGCAGGCCGAGGAACCTGGAGTCGTAGAGGTCGGTGAAGGCGGTGGGCAGGCCGTGCGGGCCGGGGACGATCCGGGCACCGTTGGTGATCCAGCCGGTGACGGCGTACAGGATGCTGCCGGTGCCGAGCGTGGCGATGAAGGAGTTGATCCGCGCGAATTCGACGACCGCGCCGTTGAGGATGCCGACCAGTGTCCCGCCGAGGACCACCAGGAGGCAGGCGAGCGGCCAGGGCCAGGCTTCGTGGGCGATGAGCTGCATGGTCATGACGTGCGCGAGGCCGAGGCCGTAGCCGATGGACAGGTCGAACTTGGCGGTGACGATGGGGATCGTCGCGCCGAGCGCGAGGATGGCGGGGATCGACTGGTTGGACAGGACCTCGGAGATGTTGTCCAGGGTGGGAAAGGTGTCCGGCAGGGCGAGGGAGAACGCCAGGAACAGCAGGGCGCCCAGGGCCAGGAGGCCGTACGCGCCGGTGAGGTGCCCGAACCGGCTGCCTGGTGGGCGACGTGGAGAGTGGGTCATGGCCCCGTCGTCCCGGTGAGTGCGGGCATGGCCGAGGAGGCGCGGGCGAGCCCGGCGACGGTGAGGGCCTCGCCGCTCAGCTCCGTCGTCACCGCCCCGCGGACGAATACCAGGGCACGGTGGCACACGTTGGCGACCTCCTCGAAGTCGGTGGAGAGGAGCAGGACGGCGAGGCCGTCGGCCAGCGCGTCCTGGAGCATGCGGTAGATCGCCGACTTGGCGCCGACGTCCACCCCGGCGGTCGGCTCTTCGAGGATCAGCAGCTTGCGGCTGATCCGGAGCCACCGGCCGACCATGACCTTCTGCTGGTTGCCCCCGGACAGGGCGGAGAGAGGTGCTTCGCTGTCCCGCGGGCGCACCGCGACCCGGTCGATCAGGGCGGTGGCCTTGGCCCGCTCGCGCCGGGGGCTGATCCAGTGGAGGGCCGGGAGGCCGTCGGCCCGGGGGTTGGCCAGGATGTTCTCCCGTACGGTCAGTTCGGCGGCGCAGCCCTCCTCCTGACGGTTGCCGGTCACCAGGCCGACGCCGGAGGCGACCGCGGCGGCCACCGTGCGCGGTGCGTATGGCCGTCCGTCGAGCAGGGCCCGTCCACCGAGGAGGGGCCGGGCACCGGCGAGGGCGCGGCCCAGTTCCAGGTGTCCGGCGCCGGTGAGCCCCACCATCCCGAGGATCTCGCCGGCGTGCAGTTCCAGGCTGACCGGTGCCGTGTTGCCGGTCCGTACGCGGTCCAGACACAGGACGGGGCGGCCCGCGGCGGGGGCGGGCCGGTACCGGCCGGGTTCGTGGCCCACGATGTCGCGGACCAGTCGGGCGGGGCTGCGGTCGGCGAGCGGGCCCTGGCTGATGAGGCGGCCGTCGCGCAGGACGGCGAAGGCGTCGGCGACCTGGTAGACCTCGTCGAGCCGGTGGGTGACGTAGACGATGGCGCGGCCCTGGTCGCGCAGGGTGTGCAGGACGCCGAAGAGCCGGGCGCAGTCGGCGGCCGGAAGACTGGCGGTCGGCTCGTCGAGGACGATGAGTTCGGCCCGTGTGGACAGCGCGCGGGCGATGGCTACCAGGGAGCGTTCGGCTCGCGGCAGGCCGGCGAGGGTGGCGCGCGGGTCGAGGTGCGCGGCGACGATGCCCAGGGCCTCGGCGCCCTGCTGCCGGGTCAACCGCCAGGACAGCAGCCCGGCCCGGCGTGGATAGCCGGTGCCCAGGGCGATGTTCTCGGCTACCGTCATCCACTCCACGAGTCCCAGGTCCTGGTGGATGAAGGACATGGCGCGGGCGGCTGCTTCGGTGCCGAGCCGATGGCCGCGGACCGTCACCTCGCCCCCGTCCGCGTGATGGACGCCTGCGAGCACCTTGATGAGGGTGGACTTTCCGGCGCCGTTGGGACCGAGCAGGGCGAGGATGCTGCCGGAGTGGATGTCGAGGTCGACCGCGTCCAGCGCGAGTGTGCCGCCGAACCGCTTGCTGAGGCCGCGGATGCGGACGAGAGGCCGGGGGCCGCGGTGCGCGGGAGGGGGGTGGTCGGAAGCGTCGTCGTGCACGGACTTCTCCGGGGGTCGGCCTCTCGTTCTTCCCGGCTGACGGGCGGTGCCGCCGAGCGCTGCGCGGGGGGACGGCGCCGTGCGGTGCGGCCTCGCGGCGTACTGCCGGTTTCTGCTACCGCATTTCCGTCATGCTACGACCCCTTTTGCCGACACTGTCTGATGAACCCTCAGATAGCGGGAATTTCGTCGAAATCCGGTAGGGCGATGACGGGGTTTCCTCCGGAGAGTTCCAGGGCGCACTCGGCCCAGATGGCTTTCCCGTTGCCGGTGTAGCGGGTGCCCCATGCCTGGGACAGCTGGGCGACGAGGAACAGTCCGCGACCGCCCTCGTCGGTGGTGGCCGCATGGCGCAGGTGCGGGGCGGTGCTGCTGGCGTCGGAGACCTCGCAGGTCAGTGTGCGGTCGTAGAGCAGGCGTACCTGGATGGGGGCGGTGCCGTAGCGGATGGCATTGGTGACCAGCTCGCTGAGCAGCAGTTCGGTGGCGAAGGCGGCCTCCTCCAGCCCCCATACGGCCAGTTGACGGGCGACGGAGGCGCGGACGCCGGAGACCAGCGCCGGGTCGGCGGGCAGCTCCCAGGTGGCGACCCGGTGTTCGTCCAGCGCGTGGGTACGGGCGACGAGCAGCGCGATGTCGTCGGTGGGGTGGTCGGGCACCACGGTACGGAGGACTTCCTCGCAGGTGTCCTCGGGCGGTCGGTTCGGGTGTGCCAGGGCCCGGTGGAACCGGTCGAGGGCCGTGTCGACGTCGCGGCGGCGGTCTCCGATGAGGCCGTCGGTGTAGAGGATCAGCTGGCTGCCTTCGGGCAGATGGAATTCGGCGGTCTCGAAGGGCAGGCCGCCCAGGCCCAGGGGCGGTCCGGCGGGCAGATCCGGGAAGGCGACGGTGCCGTCGGGGTGGACCAGTGCCGGTGGGGGGTGGCCGGCGCGGGCCATGACGCACTGCTGCGACGTGGGGTCGTAGACGGCGTACAGACAGGTGGCGCCGATGATGCCGGTGTTGCCGGCGGAGGGTTCCTCGCCGCCCTCGTCCCGGTCGAGGCGCGCCACGAGGTTGTCGAGGCAGGTGAGGACTTCGTCGGGGGCGAGGTCGAGTTCGGCGAAGTTGCGGGCGGCGGTGCGCAGTCGGCCCATGGTGGCGGCGGCGTGCAGCCCGTGCCCGACGACATCGCCGACGACGAGGGCGACGCGGCTGCTGGACAGGGGGATGACGTCGAACCAGTCTCCGCCGACTCCCGATTCGGCCGGCAGGTAGCGGTAGGCGACCTCGACGGCGTTCTGGTCGGGGAAGCTGTGCGGCAGCAGGCTGTGCTGCAGGGCCAGCACCATGCTGTGCTCGCGGGTGTAGCGGCGGGCGTTGTCGATGCAGATGGCGGCGCGGGTGGCGAGTTCCTGGGCCAGGGCACGGTCGTCGTCCCCGAAGGGGGCGGGGTCCCGCGAGCGGTAGAAGCTCGCCACGCCCAGGGCGATGCCGCGGGCGACGAGGGGGACGGCGATGAGGGAGTGGACGTTGTGGTCGAGGAGGTCCTGGGCGTGCGCGGGATCCTGGGCGATCCAGCCCGCGGCGGTACGCAGGTCGGGTTCGAGCACCGGCTCCCCGGCGGCCAGGCAACGGAGTTGGGGCGTGCTGGGGCGCAGGTCGACCGGCTCGCCGGCAGGGTAGAAGGGGCAGTCCTCGCGGTAGCCGTGGACCACGGTGCGGTGCAGGCCGGTGCGCGGATCGGCCGGTTCCTCGCCGCGCAGTACGGCCCCGGGAAGGTCGATGGTGACGAAGTCGGCCAGGCGCGGGACGGCCATCTCGGCGAGTTCCTCGGCGGTGCGGCTCACGTCCAGGGTGGTGCCGATGCGGGTGCTGGCCTCGGACAGCAGCTCCAGGCGGCGCCGGGCCGCCACGGCGTACGTGCCCACTCCCGGCTCGCCCACCAGCACCAGCCCGCTGGTCGACCGGTCCGCGGCAGGCTCGGCGGCGCCGGGTGCGCGTGCTGTCGTGGCCGCTCGTCCGGGGACGGTCTCCGGTGGGTGCCTGAGGGGTGGGACGCCGGGGTCGAGGACCTGCCCGGCCAGGGGGCTGACCGAGGGGCCGGCCGCGGCCGGGACGGCGAGGCGCTGGTCCCGCGCCGGGAAGACCGCTTCGATGACGATGCCCTCCACCCCGGACTCGCTCGTCACCGGGCGGCTGAGCAGGGTTACCCGTCGGCCGCTCGGGAGGGGAACCTCTATGGCGGCGCGCTGGGCCAGGGAGATCAGATCGGCGGCCCGCTCCTTGAGGATCATCTGGTCCCGCCAGTCCAGTCCGCTCTCGGCCAGCTCGCCGAGCCGTCCGTCGCCGGCCGGCGTGCGGCGCCTGGTGTCCAGATACGCCTCCAGCAGGGCGCGCTCCCGTGACGAACTCTGCTCCAGCAGCCGCCGTTCGATGGCCCCGGCCGCTCTGCGGATCACGGTGTTCAGCGCCGCGTCCACGTCGGTGAGCGGATAGCCGAAGCAGAGGATGCCCTCGATGCGCCCGCTGAGCAGGTCCCGGACGGGTATGGCCGAGCAGGCGTTGGACTGGGAGCGTTCGGCGAAGTGCTCGGCGCCGTACACGTTGACCAGTTGACGCTCCGCGAGCGCCAGACCGATGCCGTTGGTCCCGCCGAACCGCTCGGCGAACACGAAGCCCGGCACGCTCTGGATCGCGGCCAGCCGCCTGACCTGGGAGGTCTCGCCGAAGCGGCGTTGCAGGACGGCTCCGTGCCCATCAGCCAGGGACACGTTCATGTTCCGGCCCGCGAACAGGGCCTCCAGTCGGTCCAGTACGGGCCCGGCGGCGTGCACGAGCCGGCCGTCCCGGTCGATGTCACGGCGGTAGGGCAGCTCGCATCCGTCCGGGGCGAGCCCCAGTGAGAGGGAACGCTGCCAGGAGTCCAGGATCGGGCCGCGCACGGCGCCCTCGACAGACTCGCCGCGAAGGAACTGGTCACGGGCACGTGCGGGGCCGATGTCAACTCCCACGAGCCCCATGCCAACCACTTCCCTTTCGGTACCTGCCGCTGTGGCCGCCCCTGTGCCGGAACAGCTGTACCGTTTGATCCGATTGTAGGGCTTTGCCTGGATGGTGGTAGGTGACGGCACGGGCCTCCCGCACCGCGGGCAGAGGGTCGCCGCACGCCGTGGACGAGCCGTCGCCGCCGGGTACACCGCAGCAGGATCCAGCACCCGCCCCCGCTCCCGGGGTGGCCTCTGCCCCGGGCTCGCCTCCGGCAGCCGCGCGGCCTGGCGGTCACAGCACCGCGACCGGATTGACGGGTGAGCCGGTGCCGCCGGGGATGTTCAGCGGAGCCACGACGAGCAGGAACGCGTAGCGGCCGGTGTCGGCGCAGGCGGCGGAGAGCGCTTCGAGGTCGAGGTTGTCCAGGAGCGGTACCCCCATCGCGACGATCGCCAGTGCGTGGACCGGAGAGTGCAGACCGTCGACCGGCGAGGGCCGTACGTCGCTGTCGCCGTCGCCGCCGAGCAGCGCGATACCGCGCCCGGCCAGCAGGGGCATGGCGTCCACATGGAAGCCCGCGCTCGCGGCGTCGGGGTTCCAGGCGCCCCGTTCCCGGCGGCGGCGGACGCTGCCGGTCCGCAGCAGTACCGCGTCGCCCTCGCCGATCGTGACGCCGAGTGCGCTCTCCGCCGCGACCACGTCCGCGGCGTGTACGGCGCGTCCGGGCTCCAGCCACCCGCTCCCCGAAACGGTGGGCAGATCGAGGAGCACGCCCCGGGCCACCAGGGGGCCGAGCGCGGACACGGCACCGAATCGGGCACCTCGGGAGTCGACCAGCTCGCGCGCGGGGCGGCCGTCGTGGAGCTGCCCGCGGTAGGCGACGTGGCACAGCGCGTCCAGGTGGCTGACGGCCTTGCCGTGGTAGTCGACGGCGATGAAGTCCTTGTGCGTGGCGGGTTCGGCCGTCTCGGTATCGCCGAGGTCGGACATGAAGTGCAGCGCGGGCTTGCCGTTGTCCGGGCCGGCTGCGGTGTTCCACGGGCGCGCCATCGGGACGACCGTCCCGGACCGGACCAGAGCGGCGGCCCGCCGCACGTGGTCCGGGGTGACCCGATTCCAGGCGCCGCGGTCGGCGGGCGTCCAGCGGCCCCACGCGCGGACCGTGGCGAAGAGCGCGTCGAACTCCGCGCGGGAGACGGCGGGCCCGTTGCCGGCGCCGGGTGGCGGGGGAGTGGGGGCGTCGCTGGGGTTGCTGGTCATCTGCTGCTCCCCGGCCGAGCCGGGATCCGCTCCCGGCCTTGCGGCCCACCTCCCCAGCATGTCCCCGTCGCGAGGGGGCGCGCATGCCGTGCGGCGGCGACCGCCTGGCTGCCCCGGTGGCGGGGCGTTCCCACGGTTTCGACGGCTACGGCTTCGAGGGTTCCGCGCCGCGATGATGCAGTTCCGCATTCGCAGACAGAGGGCGGAAGACCTTAGGCGCCGAAAAGTAATGCCACCGGCACGTAGGCTCAAAGATTTCACCAAATTGAATTCAGCTATTTGGTGCGCTGTACAGGTATTTGGCTGCGTCCATTCCGATATCCGGACGGGGCGGGTGGTTCAGGTGGGGGCATTCCGCCCTATGTTGCCTGCAGTGTCCGCTGAGACTGCCGTGAATATTCCTTCGAATGTAACTATTCAGCCAACGGCTCTTTGCAGGGCTCCGAATGCTCCCTACGCTGAGGCAACTTTTCGGCCAGCTCTGTCTTGAAAGGCCCCCCATGGCAAGCGTTGACGAGATCACGCCCATGACGACACGCACATCGACACTCCGGAGGGACGTAGGACTGATCGGCCTGATGTGGGCCTCGGTCGGCTCCATCATCGGATCCGGATGGCTGTACGGCGCCCAGAAGGCCGTCGTGGTGGCAGGTCCGGCCGCGATGATCTCCTGGGGCATCGGCGCGGTCGCGATCGTGCTCCTGGCACTGGTGCATGCCGAGCTCGGTGGCCTCTTCCCGGTGGCCGGTGGCACGGCCCGCTATCCGCACTACGCCTTCGGTGGCCTTGCGGGTATGTCCTTCGGCTGGTTCTCCTGGCTGCAGGCGGCGACGGTGGCGCCGATCGAGGTCGAGGCCATGATCGGCTATGCCGGACACTGGTCCTGGGCCAAGTCGCTGCAGCACGCGAACGGCACTCTCTCCGCAACCGGCTTCATCGTCGCGGTCGTCCTGATGGCGATCTTCGTGGCGGTGAACTTCCTGGGCGTGAAGGTGCTCACACACACCAACAGCGCCGCCACGTGGTGGAAGATCGCCGTACCCCTCGGGGCGATCTTCGTCATCGCGGCGACCAACTTCCACCCGCACAACTTCACCTCGCACGGTTTCGCTCCGTTCGGTGCCAAGGGTGTGCTGAGTGCCATCAGCACCAGCGGCATCATCTTCGCGCTGCTCGGGTTCGAGCAGGCGATCCAGCTGGCGGGCGAGAGCCGTAACCCCAAGCGGGACCTGCCGCGTGCCACGATCGGCTCGGTCGTGATCGGCGCGGTGATCTACACCGCGCTCCAGGTCGTCTACATCGGCGCCCTGCCGCTGGCCTCCATCGCCCACGGCTGGGCCAAGCTCAACTACGTCGGCATCGAGGGCCCTTGGGCCGGTCTTGCCACGGTGGTCGGTCTGGGCTGGCTGGGCTGGGTCCTGTACGCGGACGCCATCATCTCCCCCGGTGGTACCGGTCTGATCTACACCACCTCCACCTCGCGTATCTCCTACGGCCTGAGCAAGAACGGCTACGCGCCGAGGCTGTTCGAGAAGACCGATGCCCGCGGTGTGCCGTGGTTCGGCCTGATCATCTCCTTCGTGACCGGCGTGATCTGCTTCCTGCCCTTCCCCAGCTGGCAGCAGCTCGTCTCCTTCATCACCTCCGCCAGCGTCCTGATGTACGCCGGCGCGCCGCTGGCCTTCGGCGTCTTCCGTCAGCGGCTGGCCAACCACGAACGTCCCTACCGCCTGCCCGGCGGCAACGTCCTGTCCCCGCTGTCCTTCGTCGTGGCGAGCCTGATCATCTACTGGGCCGGCTGGGACACCCTGCAGCGACTGGGCTGGGCGATCATCATCGGCTACGTCCTGCTCGGCGGCTACGCCCTGTACGCGACGAAGAAGCGGCTGCCGAACGCTCCCCGACTGGACTGGAAGGCCGCGCAGTGGCTCCCGGTCTACCTGATCGGCATGGGCGTCATCTCCTGGCAGGGCGGCTTCGGCGGCAAGAGCCACATCCCGCTGTGGTGGGACATGGCGATCGTCACGGTGTTCTCCGTCGGCATCTACTACTGGGCCCGGGCCACCGCCGTCCCGGCCGAGGCGATCGAGCAGAACATCGAGGAGGTCGCCGTCGTGGACGAGGGCGGTCACTGACAGCCCCCGACCTCACGGTCGAGCATGCCGATGAGTTCCGCCGGTCTTCCGGCGGAACTCATCGGCTTCTGCTTTTGCGTATTCGGCTGCCCGGCCACGCGTGCCATGACGGCATTCGCATCGACCGCAAGTGCGAACCCAGCCCGGCATTACCGCAGTTGACCCGGATCGACCGACGGGAATTTCGGCACAGGGAAGGCGAGGGAGGTGAATTGGCCTGCCGTGTAAACGAGTTGATCGGGGACGGTCATTTCCCGCGGCCGGGACGGGCCCGCTCCGCGGCGAGGGCCGATCGCCGGGGGCGGGCCCCGGCGATCACGGCATTCCCGTCGCGGCTCAGCCGTTCTTGCTCCCGCTGCGCCCCGACACCGGTACGTCGAGGGAGCGGGCGATGCCCACCACGCCCTCGTCGAGGCGCTGGAGATGCCGCAGCACGCGGAAGGTGACGGTGCCCGACCGCAGTACCGGGGAGTCGTCCGCTTCCAGCATCGACGCGATGCTGGCCCCGGATTCGACCTCGCCCTCGGCGTGCTCGTCCGCCACCCGCGCGACGATGAGATCGATGTTGCGCGCGATGCGCAGGCCGGCGCGGTCGAGCCGCGGATCGGCCGCGACGGTCTTGCTGAACGGCACGAGTTCGGCCGTCGCAGCCAGGGAGCGCGCGTGATACGCGCAGGTGTCCAGGAGCGCCACCAGATAGCGCGCGGTCTGCCGGCGCACCCGCAGCGGAGTGATGGGATGCATCAACGGCTGGGTGGAGCCCCGCAGATCGTCCAGGGCGGCGTCCAGATCGCGCGCCCGGCTCAGCAGGTCCACGGCGGGCCCGCCGCTGAGCTGCTCCACCGCCGCGGACACCACCTCGCGCAACCGGACCAGGACCGTGCCCAGATGCTCGTCCGTACGGCGGTCCGTGTGCACCGGCAGCACCAGGACGGCGGCGATGATCCCGCACGCGGCGCCCAGCGCCGTCTCCTCGATACGCAGCACCAGGGTGGCGAAGCTGTACGTGTTGAGGAGCGTGTAGAGCAGACCGAGCATCGCCGTGACGAAGAAGGACATCAGCGCGTACGACAACGGGGCGGTGAAGAACATCCCGAAGACGCAGAGCAGCACGAGGACGAACGCGGTCCAGGTGTGGTTGCCGACCAGACCGGCAAGGCCGACACCGGCGATCACGCCGAGCACCGTGCCCAGCAGCCGGCGATAGCCCTTGACCAGGATCTCGCCCGTCGAGGCGGTGTTGAGGAACACCACCCAGCAGGTCAGCACCGCCCAGTACCAGCGTTGGGTGGACAGGAACTCACCGCCGACGATGGCCAGCGCGGAGCCCACCGCGACCTGGCACGCGGCCCGGGTGGTGGGCCGCTGGAGCCCGGTGCGCTCGTCCTCGCCCTCCGTGCGCTCCTCGGCCCCGACGATCGCGAGGTCCTCGGCATCGAACTCCTCACGCGAGCGCGTGGTGGCCGGAGAGTCGTCGGACTCGTCCTGCGGCCCGTCCAGCGCCAGCCGCAGGCCCAGTACGGCACGCGCGGCCTCACCCAGACCGCGGAAGGCGTCCTGGACGGCCGGTGTGCCGGGCGGCAGGTTGTCCTCGTCGCGGTAGCCCAGCAACCTGTTCCGCACATGAGCCAGCGCCGTGCCGCGGTCGTCGGGCGCCCGCCGTGCGACCAGCAGATGCAGCGCTTCGAGGTCCCGGCGCAGCGTGCCGACGGCGTCGCCCTCGGCCTGCACACGGTTCGTCATGGCCGGCACCGGGGCATCGGGCAGGTGCAGGGTGAGCGTGTCCGTGCGCTCCGCGCTGCGCGCGTTGAGCAGCATCACCCCCAGCCGTTCGGCCGCGATCTCGGCATCCGCGACCCGTCGCTGCAGCAGTCCCGCGACGGCGGCGTCACGGGTTCCCTCCTCCAGGCGGCCCTGAATCATCAGCGCCGCCTCGTGCAGCCGGGAGGTGTGCCGCCGCAGGTCGTCCAGGACGCCGTCCAGCTGCTTGGGACCGGCGTCAACCAGCTCGATGTGGGTGGCCACCAGTTGAGCCAGGCGTGCCCGGAAAGCCTCGCGCAGCCGGCGCAGGGTGCGTTCCGGAGTTTCGGGAACGACCGCGAAGCGCACGACCGCACTGCAGGCGAACGCGACGCCCAGCGTCAGATACAGCTCCGGCAGGGTCGGCAGGGTGGCATGGACGAACAGCGAGACGAAGTAGACCTGGAAGCCGATCAGCCCCAGGGCCATGCCGCGGTCACCGAAGCGGCGGGCGTAGACGGCCCCGAAGATCAGCGCGATGAAGAACAGGTCGCCGGCGATGATCTGGTTGTGGAGCAGCGCCGCCAGCGTCATGGCGGCCAGCGCGACGGGCAGACCGAGCGCGACCGTGATCGCCTGGCCGCGTACCTCCTTCTCCCTGATGGCGAACGTCGCGGCCATGGCGGCCATGGCGCCCGCGACCATCAACGTGACGCTGGTGTGGAGCAGTGCCAGCACGACGAGAGTGAGCACGATCGCCGCCACGGTGCGCAGCCCGGCCATCAATCGCAGCAGCCCGGGGTCGGATGCCGAGAAGCGGTCCCAGGTGCCCCGCCCCGTCCGTCGTATCGCTGCCTTCACGCTGCCGCACGCTCCCCGATCTTGCCATCGGCCGAGGTCATGTGCGCCGTCGGCCGGGTGGATCAAGCATGGCACGACACCTGTCGGGGACCGCCGCCGAAGGCCCGAGGGGGTGCAGAACGGCTTCGCTCCGCTCCCGTACTCCGGCTGCCGCCCCTGCCGGACCGGCTCGCTACCGCGCTCCGGAGGCACCGGATCGCGGTGCCGTACCGGCTGGTGCCTCGGGGAAGTCGGTGCGGAACCCACACGTAGCGGACGATGCTCTCGCCTTCGTCGGTCACGGCGGTTCGGTTCGGCCGTGAGAGCCGTCCGCGGACAGGTGCGGTACCCGCACACCCGCCCGCGACCTCCCCTCGGCTGACGCCCGCCCACGCCACCAACACGCTCCGTGGAAGCGCGACTTCACGCCCGTGCGGACGTCTGCTCGCGCCCGTACCGCAGGGGTGTCAGGCGGTGGCGCGCAGGGCGCGGCGGGCGGCGGTGCGGAGGTGGGCGAGGACGTCCGGGTCGGCGTCGAGGGTGTAGTCGGCGTCGAGGCCGGCGAGGGTCTGGGCGATACGGGGCAGGTGGTCGTCCGAGGCGTCGACGCGGCAGGTGGCATCGTCGAGGGGCCGGATGCGGGTGGCCAGGCCCCGGGTGCGGGCGCGGACGCGGTCGGCGGAGGCGTGGACGGTGGCGACGGCGCGGTAGCGGGTGGGGGCGGAAGAGAGCCGGCCGGCGACGAAGCCGGCGGGGTCGTTGCCGGGGACCGCGCGGGCTGGGACGCGGTGGCCGGTGGGTGTGGCGCCGGTGATCCGGTCGAGGCGGAAGAGGCGCCAGTCGTCCTTGGCGGTGT
Source organism: Streptomyces sp. GS7 (assembly GCF_009834125.1). Classification (NCBI taxonomy): domain Bacteria; kingdom Bacillati; phylum Actinomycetota; class Actinomycetes; order Kitasatosporales; family Streptomycetaceae; genus Streptomyces; species Streptomyces sp. GS7. The sequence goes on along the minus strand of NZ_CP047146.1, from coordinate 4,971,223 downwards.
CGTGGGCGAGGAGGTACCACAGGCCGCCGGAGTCGACCAGGTGGCACGGTTCTGCCCGGCGGGACGTGGTGGCGCCGCGGCGGGTGGTGTAGTCGAAGGTGACGATCTCGTGGTCGCGGCAGGCGACGGCGAGGGTGGCCAGCAGGGTCGGGTCGGCACGGGGCCCCCGGTCCTCCCAGGCGATGCCGTCCAGGGAGGTCTGCAGCGCGGTGACCTGTCCGCGCAGGCGGCGGGGGAGGACCTGTTCGAGCTTGGCCAGGGCCCGCAGTGCGGTCTCCTCGATACCCGTGAGGCCGCCGGCGGCGGTGCGCAGGGCGACGGCGATCGCGACGGCTTCGTCGTCGTCGAGGAGCAGGGGCGGGAGGTCGGTGCCGGGGGCGAGGCGGTAGCCGCCGGCGTGCCCGCGGGCGCTGTCGACGGGGTAGCCGAGTTCGCGCAGTCGGTCGATGTCGCGGCGGACGGTGCGGACGGTGACCGCCAGGCGTTCGGCGAGGTCGGCGCCGGACCACTCCCGCCGGGTCTGCAGCAGGGAGAGCAGTCGCAGCATGCGGGCCGTCATGTCGCTGGTCATGGAATCCATGATGCCGATGTCAAAGGACACCTCTTGTCCTGAAATGACTCTACGGTGGAGCTGTTCGCACGGAGCAAATCAGGAGATTCCCCATGAAAATCGCTGTTCTCGGTACGGGTGGCGGCGCTCGCGCCCACATCGCCAAGCTCGCCGAACTCGGTCACGAGGTCCACGTCGGCACCCGTGACCCGCAGGCCACGCTGGCCCGCACGGATCCCGACATGATGGGCAACCCGCCCTTCAAGCAGTTCCTCGCCGACCACCCGGGCGTCGAACTGCACACCTTCGGCGACGCCGCGGCCGCCGCCGACGGCCTGGTGATCAACGGCATCGACGGCCACAACGCCGTGGCGGCCCTGTCCGCCATCGCCGACCGGCTCACCGGCAAGACCCTGGTCGACTACGCCGTGCCGTACATCTACGACCCGGACATCGAGCGCCCCTGGCCTACCCCATGGGGCGTCAACCCGGTCCTCGACCCCTGCGACAGTGACAGCCTGGGCGAGCAGATCCAGCGAGCCCTGCCGCAGACGAAGATCGTCAAGGCGTTCGTCACCCAGGAGCAGGCCACCGTCGTCGACCCGCAGGCCGTCGGCGGCGGCGACCACACGATGTTCGTCGCGGGCGAGGACACCAACGCCAAGCAGCAGGTCACCGACCTGCTGAGGGCTTACGGCTGGACCGACGTCCTCGACCTCGGTCCGCTGGTCGCCGCCCGCGGCATGGAGATGTACGCCCACATGCACGGCGCCATCGGCATCGCCCTCGGCTTCGGCACCCACTTCGGCGTCAAGGTCGTGCGCTGACCATGACCACGAAGAACGACGCGCCCCTGAACGGCAAGATCGTCTGCCAGGCGATATGGGCCCGCGACGGACGGGCGCTGGCCGACTTCTACGCCACCGCCCTGGGCACCACGGTGACCCGGACCTACCCCGACGAGCAGGGCAACGAGGCCGCCCACGCCTTCTTCGTGAACGGCGCGATGTACCTCTTCTTCACGTCCGAGTCCTTCACCGCGCCCACCTGGCCCGAGGAGCAACTGCCCTTCCACATGGACCTCTCCTTCCCCGACGTCGCGGCGGCGGAGCAGCGGCTGCTGGAGATGGGCGCCACCAAGCCCGACCACCAGCCCGGCGGCCGGTACTGGACCGTCCTGCTGGACCCCTCCGGCCAGCCCTTCTGCATCCACGGCACCCAGTGACACCGCATCACACCATGACCGTCCTGCCCCGTGTCACCGCCGCCCAGCGCCGCGCCCGCCTCGTCCGCCGTCACCTTCTCGCGCCGTCCGTGCGCGAGAGGTCGGCCGAGGCGGTGGCGCTGGCCCTGGTCGGCCTGCACGCCACCGACCCCGCCACCGTCTTCCTCGCCGCGGCGGCCCGCATGCACGCCCCGACCGCCGCCGCCATCGACCACTCCCTCTACGACGTCCCCAACGGCGCCCCGGCGCTGGAGCGCATACGGTGCATGCGCCGCACCATGTTCGTCGTCCCGGCCCGCCTGGCCCCGGCCGTACGGTCGGCGACCGTACGCGACCCGCAGCGCCACCGTGCCGAGACCCTCACGCACCTGCGCCAGGCGCTCGGCTGGGACGCACCCCGCTACCAGGCAGTGGAGCGAGCCGCGCTGGCGGCGATCACGGCCCGGGGGCGGGCCACCGCCGTTCAACTCGCCGCCGACGTACCGGAATTGAGTGAGCGGATCGTCACCTTCCCCGGCAAGCCCTACGAGTCCCGGCAGCGTGCCGGCACATCGGTCCTGGGCGTACTCGCCGCCGAGGGACGCATCCGCCGGGACCGCCCGGCCGGCTCGTGGACGTCCGCGCAGTTCCACAGGGCGCCGGCCCGCCCCCTGCCGCACATGCCCACCACCCAGGCGAAGACCGCACTGGCCCGTCACTACCTCTCTGCGTTCGGCCCCGTCACCGTGGACGATCTGAAGTGGTGGACCGGCTGGAACCTCACCGACACCCGCAAGGCCCTCGCCGCCACCGGTGCCCAGGCCGTCGACCTCGACGAAGGCACCGGCTACCTCCTGCCCGAAGACCTCGACACCACCCGCGTCGAGCCCGAGCCCGAGCCCGCGGCAGCCCTGCTGCCCGGCCTCGACCCCACGCCCATGGGCTGGCGGCACCGCGACTGGTACCTCGACCCGGACCACACCAAGGCCCTCTTCGACCGCAACGGCAACATCGGCCCCACCATCTGGTGGCACGGCCGGGTCGTCGGCGCCTGGGCCCAACACCCCGACGGGCACATCAACCACCATCTCCTCACCGACCCCGGATCCGAGGCCCGCGCAGCCGTGGAGTCGGAGATCGGCCGTCTGACCGCGTTCCTCGACGGCACCCGCATCACGCCCTGCTACCGCACCCCCCTCGAACGCCGGCTCGCCACCCACCGCTGACCGCGGCCCAGGCGGTTCCGACCGGGATGGTTCCGACCGGGCCCCTGTCACGGAACACGGAACACGGAACACGGAACAGGCCGGCCGGACGCCCTCGGCGCCCAACCGGCCTGTTCCGGTGGTGCATCCCTCCCCGGGTGCCGAGCCCTCAGCTCGACGGGGTGGGTCAGTCCGTGCCGAACTCCATCGCGGCGCGGTCCAGCATCTCCTCGTCGGCGGAGACCTTGCCGCGGGAGGCGATGGCCTCGGCGCCGCCCTCCGGCATGCTGCCGATCAGCCCGGTCGCCGCCGCCTGGGCGGCACCGATGGCGGGGTTGGCGGTGCCGATCAGGCCGAGGCCGGCGTACTGCTCCAGCTTGGCGCGCGAGTCGGCGATGTCGAGGTTGCGCATGGTGAGCTGGCCGATCCGGTCCACCGGGCCGAACGCCGAGTCCTCGGTGCGCTCCATGGACAGCTTGTCCGGGTGGTAGCTGAACGCCGGGCCCGTGGTGTCGAGGATCGAGTAGTCCTCACCGCGCCGCAGCCGCAGCGTCACCTCGCCGGTGACGGCCGCGCCGACCCAGCGCTGCAGCGACTCGCGCACCATCAGCGCCTGCGGGTCCAGCCAGCGGCCCTCGTACATCAGCCGGCCCAGGCGCCGGCCCTCGTTGTGGTACTGGGCGAGGGTGTCCTCGTTGTGGATCGCGTTGACCAGGCGCTCGTACGCCGCGTGCAGCAGGGCCATCCCGGGCGCCTCGTAGATGCCGCGGCTCTTGGCCTCGATGATCCGGTTCTCGATCTGGTCCGACATGCCCATGCCGTGTCGCCCGCCGACGGCGTTGGCCTCCATCACCAGGTCGACGGGGGAGTCGAACTCCTTGCCGTTGATCGTCACCGGCCGGCCCTGGTCGAAGCCGATGGTGACGTCCTCGGTGAGGATCTCGACCTCGGGGTCCCAGAACCGCACGCCCATGATCGGCTCCACGGTCTCCACGCCGTTGTCCAGGTGCTCCAGGGTCTTGGCCTCGTGAGTGGCGCCCCAGATGTTGGCGTCGGTGGAGTACGCCTTCTCCGTGCTGTCGCGGTAGGGCAGGTCGTGGGCGAGCAGCCACTCCGACATTTCCTTGCGGCCGCCGAGCTCGGTCACGAAGTCCGCGTCCAGCCAGGGCTTGTAGATCCGCAGCTGCGGGTTGGCGAGCAGGCCGTAGCGGTAGAACCGCTCGATGTCGTTGCCCTTGAAGGTCGAGCCGTCGCCCCAGATCTGCACGTCGTCCTCGAGCATCGCCCGTACCAGGAGGGTGCCCGTGACGGCGCGGCCGAGCGGCGTGGTGTTGAAGTAGGCACGCCCGCCCGAGCGGATGTGGAACGCCCCGCAGGTGAGCGCGGCCAGGCCCTCCTCGACCAGCGCCGCACGGCAGTCGACCAGGCGCGCGATCTCGGCGCCGTAGGTCTTCGCGCGGCCGGGCACCGAGGCGATGTCGGGCTCGTCGTACTGGCCGATGTCGGCGGTGTAGGTGCACGGGATGGCGCCCTTGTCGCGCATCCACGCGACCGCGACGGAGGTGTCGAGGCCGCCCGAGAAGGCGATGCCGACGCGCTCGCCGGCGGGAAGGGAGGTGAGGACCTTAGACATGGGAAGAGTATGCACGATTCCACATGACTATGCAATGGGGTTCGGTGGTGAGAGCGGGGCGGCCTTCGCCGGGTCCGCCCCGCCGGGGCCGTTCGGCATCCGTGCCGACGAGGGGAACCAGGTGCCCGGCGCTCCTCGGCATCCATCACGGAGCCGGCGGCGCCCCGGCCCCTCGGGGGTCTGCCGGTCAGGACGCGGGCAGCTCGCCGCGGACGGTGCGGGCCGCGGCGACCAGGTGGAACCCCCGACCGGCTTCCCCTTCTCGCGGGCGGGCGGTACCTGCCCCCTCTGGAACGTCTACGGGGCGTTCACCGCCCCCGGCCGCATCCACGTCCAGATCGCCGAAATTCCCCACGCGCAGCGCTACTTGTGGACGGCCCACGTGGCGACCCGGCAGCGTGGTGGCTGGGGCGCGAGGGGATGGCCGTTGACTCGTCTTCCGTTGACACGGCCTGACGCACCGGCGGAATCGCGGGCGGGGCCGGCTTCGTCAGGCGGGTGGGGGCGCCGTGGCGGCCGTGGGCATGGCATCGAGGAGGCGTGCGATCTCGGGGTCGCACAGGCTGTACCGGACGATGCGGCCGTCCTTGGCCGCGTGGACCGCGCCGGACGCGCGGAGCAACCGCAGTGCCTGGGAGACCGCGGTGTCCCGGATGCCGGTGGCGAGCGCCAGGTCGGAGACCGCGATGGGGCCGGCCCGGTGCACGGCGAGGAGCAGCGAGAGGCGGCCGGGATCCGCGAGCAGGGCGAAGCGCTCGGACCAGGTGCATACCTGGCCGCGGTCGCCGATGCCTTCGATGGCATCGCACACGGTGTGGTGGTCAATGGCGCGTTGATGTGCGCGGTCCGGCGGAACCAAGTGCATGCGCCCCATTCTTGCCGCACTTCACCCTCGTAACCAAGACACCTGCGTATCTGTGCAGGCTTGTAGCCACAGTGGCCGAACCTCTACGGTGGTCCCGCCGTGGTGCTCGGGAAGACCGGTGACAGCCCTGACAGGGGCTGGAGTCCGGAGCGGCCCTCGCCACTGTGATCGGGGAGTCGACATACCTCCGCCGGAAGGCGGACGCCACTGGGGACCTTCGGGTTCCTGGGAAGGCCGGGTACGCCGGCGTTCGACCCGTCAGCCAGGAGACCGGCCACGGCACCGTACGTCCCCGTCCACGAGGTGCTGGAGAGGCTCCCTGAGATGACCCTGTCTGAAAACTCCGCCATGTCCACCGCAGAAGCGGTGATTCCGACCACACCGCTGATGCGGTGGGAGCGCAAGGACTGGATACGCACCGGCGGACTCCTGGCGGCGATAGCCGCGCTGCATGTCGTCGCCTTCGCGATCCTGGTGATGCTGGTCGCGCCGCACCACTACACCGTCGGCAAGCAGGTCTTCGGCCTCGGCCTGGGCGTCACCGCCTACACCCTGGGCATGCGGCACGCCTTCGACGCCGACCACATCGCGGCCATCGACAACACCACCCGCAAGCTGATGGCCGACGGCAAGCGTCCCCTCTCGGTGGGATTCTGGTTCGCCCTGGGGCACTCCTCCATCGTGCTCCTGCTCGCCGGAGGCATCGCCGCCGGAGCGCATGTCGTCACCACCTTGACCGACGACAACTCCAGTGCCCGACAGACCCTCGGCCTGGTCGGTACCAGCGTCTCCGGCGGCTTCCTCTATCTGATCGCCGCCCTCAACCTCCTCTCCCTGGCCGGCATCTACCGGGTCTTCAAGGCGATGCGCGCAGGCCAGTTCGACGAGCACGAACTGGAGAAGCACCTGGACTCCCGCGGCTTCATGAACCGCATCCTGGGCCGACTCACCAAGTCCATCACCCGCCCCGGCCAGATGTTCCCGCTCGGCTTCCTCTTCGGGATCGGCTTCGACACCGCCACCGAGGTCACCTTGATGGTGATGGCGGGCTCAGGCGCCGCCGCCGGGCTGCCCTGGTACGCGATCCTGTGCCTGCCGCTGCTGTTCGCCGCGGGCATGAGCCTGTTCGACACCCTCGACGGCACCTTCATGAACTTCGCCTACCACTGGGCGTTCTCCAACCCGGTGCGCAAGGTCTACTACAACCTCACCATCACCGGCCTGTCCATCGCGGTCGCCTTCCTCATCGGCACCATCGAACTGGTCGGCGTCCTCCACGAGCAACTCGGCCTCGACGACGCCGTCACCAACTGGATCTCCGGCATCGACCTGAACAACGTGGGCTTCATCATCGTCGGCCTGTTCGTGGCGGTCTGGGCCTGCGCACTGGCCTACTGGCGGTTGGCCAAGGTCGAACACCGCTGGAAGCCCAAGGCCGCGGAACCGAACTGACGCATCGGCCGGCCGCTCGGCAGCCCCGGTCCGCCGACGGGCCGGGGCTCGTCGCCGAGCGTCACAGCTCTCCGCCGCGCTCCTTCCGGGTACTCGGGGGCCGGCGGGGCGCAGGTGATCTTCAGGCGCCGGGTTTTCAGGGCTGACCGGCCTTGTGAAGGAGGGACGTCAGACGCGCCAACCCCGCTGGCCCGCAGCCGTCCGCGACAGCCTGGTCGACGATGCTTTTCGCCGCGGTGAGCATCCCCACATCGATTCCGTGGCTGATCGACGCCCTGATCGCCGCTCGCGACATCCTCGACTCCCTCATCGGACTCCCGCCGCACGGCCAGGCCGTCCCTTCGCGCTGAAGGCGAAGGACCCGGTTCACGACACGTCGTTGCCGCTCTGGCCACCCGCTTCTCCGGCGCGCCGACGTCATGCCTGGCGCGTCGGCAGCACGATCGCCTGGCGCAGGTTCACATGGCGGGCGCGGCTCGTCGTGTAGGCGATCAGGTCCGCGATGTCGTCCGCCGACAGGCCGATCAGCGCGTCGAACATGCCGTCCAGCTGGCCGGACAGCTCCGCGTTGTCGATGTGGCCGCCCAACTCCGTGTCCGTGAGCCCGGGTTCGATGTTGGTGACACGGACGTCGCGCGGGCCCAGCTCGGTGCGCAGGGACTGCGAGAGGTAGGTCAGAGCGGCCTTCGTCGCCCCGTACACCGCGTAGTTGGGGAACGGGACGTGGGCTCCGATCGACGAGATGTTCACCAGGTCCGCCGTCCGGCCCGCGGCCGCCACCGCGATCAGGTCCGGGGTGAACGCGCGGATGACGCGCAGGGCGCCGGCCACGTTCGTGTCCAGCATGCGCTGCCACTCGTCGGCGCGGCCGTCGGTGACGGGGTTCGGCAGCATCACGCCTGCCGCATTGACCACCAGGTCGACCTCGCCGTACGCGGCGTGCACCCGCTCCACCGCCGCATCCACGGAGTCCGCGTCCGTGACGTCGGTGGCCACCGCGAGAGCCTGCCCGCCGTCCGCCTCGATCCCGGTGGCCAGCTCGGTGAGCCGATCGGCGCGGCGGGCCAGCAGCGCCACCCGCACGCCGTGCGAGGCGAGCAACCGGGCGGTGGCCTCGCCCATGCCACTGGCGGCTCCGGTGACGACGGCGGTGCGGCCGGTGAGGGTGTCGTACGACATGGGAACTCCTGGTTCGGTGGGTGTCGTCGCCGGCGTCTCCCGGCGACGACACCCATCCTGGGCCCGGCCGCCGTGCTTACCCAGGGCTGCCGTTTTCCTGGGTCCGGCAGTACCAGGAACACGACGGTCCCGGGGCCTATGATCGCCGGCATGGACATATCCATCGGCCCGGAAATCGGCGACTTCCTGCGCTCGCGGCGCGCCCGCATCCAGCCCGAGGAGGTCGGCCTGCCGGGGCACGGCAGGCGGCGGGTGCCGGGCCTGCGCCGCGAGGAGGTCGCCCAGCTCGCGGGCGTCAGCGTCGACTACTACATCCGCCTCGAACAGGGCCGCGGCCCCTCGGTGTCGGACGCCGTACTCGACGCCATCGGGCGCGTCCTGCGCCTCGACGACACCGAGCAGGAATACCTGCGCAGGGTGGCCAGGCCCACCACCCGCCGCCCCTCGGCCACGCGCGGCACGCCCGCCGGAGGGCACGCTCCCCAGAAGGTCCGCCGCGGCCTGCGCCTCCTGCTGGACACCATCGACAAGGCCCCGGCGTTCGTGCTCGGCCGACGTATGGACGTGCTCGCCTGGAACGCCCTGGGCGACGCCCTCGTCGGCTTCTCGCAGATGGCCCCCAAGGACCGCAACATGCCACGCCAGGTGTTCCTCAACCCGCGGGCGCATGAGCTGTACCCGGACTGGCCGGCGGTGGCCGCGGAGACGGTCGCCCATCTGCGCCTGGACGCGGGAAACCATCCGCAGGACGCGCAACTGGCCACGCTGGTGGGCGAGTTGTCATTGGCGAGCGAGGACTTCCGTCGACTGTGGGCGGACCACCAGGTCAAGGAGAAGACCTACGGGGCGAAGCGCATGACGCACCCCGTCGTCGGCGAACTCACCATGCCCTACGAGACGTTGACGGTGACGGGGGAGCCCGACCAGATGCTGGTGGTCTACCCGCCGGAGCCTGGGTCGCAGACGGAGGAGCGCCTGAAGCTGCTGGCCAGTTGGGCGGCGACACCGGCGGTGTGACCGGAGCGCGGCCCCGAAACGGACCGGACGGTGCGGCCCCGGGCAGGGAGAGGGGGCGGTGACCATGTGGGCGAGGGTGATCCAGACGGGGTCGAAGAGAACGGCCGGCAGCATGGCCGAGCGGCCCACCTGTCGGCTGATGCCCGTCGCCGCACCTCCTGTCGTGCCGTCAGTAGTCCGGCAGGTCGAAGGCCGTGGCGGCGAGGAAGGCCGCCATGGTCTCGGGGGCGGGCTCCTCGAAGCCCGCCGCGCCGGCGGGGTCGGAGTCGGCCCCGCCATCCGTGCCCGAGCCCGCGTCCCCGGTGGCGGTCAGGGCTCTGCCCGCGTCGAGCAGTGCCTGATTGGCGGCCACGTGGTCGCGTAGCCGCTCCTCGTAGGCGGGGTAGGCGGCCCGGTGATCGCCGTCGGCCGCGTGCAGTTCCCCGGCGAGCACGTAGGCCGCGGTCAGCGCCACACTCGTGCCCTGCCCGGTGAGCGGCGAGGGGCAGTACCCGGCGTCGCCGAGCAACGCGACACGGCCGCGTGACCAATGGTCCATCCGGATCTGCGCGACCACGTCGTAGTGGAAGGCGTCCGTCTCCCACATGGCCTTGAGGAAGCGCGGCACTTCCCACCGCAGCCCGGCGCAGCGCTCCGCGATCAGCCGCTTCTGCTCCGTGGTGTCGCGTGGCAGCAGCCGCTCGGTCGGCTCGTCGGAATGGAAGCCGACGAAGACGCGCAGCTCGGCGTTGTCCCGTACGGTCATGGCCATGCATCCCCACACGCCGTCGCCACAGGGGCCGTGGAAGACCTCCCAGCGGTCCAGGCCGAGGTGGTTGGGGGCGCTCCACGCGGCGATGTAGGTGCCTATCGGGTGCAGGTAGTCGGATTCGGGGCCGAAGACCAGGCGGCGGGTGGCCGAATGGAGGCCGTCGGCGCCCACGACGAGGTCGAAGGAACGCTCGGCGCCGCTGGTGAAGTGGACCTGGACGCCGTCCTCGTGCTGAACGAGGCTGCGCATCGAGTCGCCGAAGAGGTACTCGACGCCGGGTCCGGCGGCCCGCCGCAGCAGGGTGCACAGCTCGTCGCGGAGGATCTCCACGTCGGGGCTGTCGACGGGGCCGCCGCTGAGCGTCCGCTCGGTGGTGCGGCGCAGCTCGCGGCCGTCCGCATCGACCTGGGACATGCCCCGCAGGCCGGTCTTGCGCGCCTGGACGTCCTGGAGCAGGCCCATCCGTTCGACGACGTGGAGGGCGCTGCCGCGCACGTCCACCGCCTGCCCGCCGGCGCGCGGCTCCGGAGCGCGCTCGACGACCGTGACGCGGAAGCCGTAGCGCTCCAGCCAGTAGGCCAGGGCGGTTCCGGCGATGCCTGCGCCGGAGATCAGGACCGAGGTCGTGTGCGAGTGGTGTGGTCGGACGCTGTCCGTCATGGTGAACCTTTCGGGATCGGTGCCGTTCGACCATCCTTGACGGGGGCGCCGACGGCCCGCCGACAGGACGCCGACACCGCTCCGACACCCCCGTGACCGCACCCCCGCCGGTGCCGCCCACATCGCTGACTGTCACTCACCGGGCGGGTCCGCACCTGGCGATCGCGCATGCCGGGTCGGTGGGCCGGAGGAAGGGGAAAGGCCAGCGGTCGAGCTGGGCCGCGACTCCGTCGCGGATGAGGTGCGGACCATGGGGGAACCAGGCGTCGAAGTCGCTGTTCCCCAGCTGCGTATGCCGGGCGGGGGTGGGGTGGAGCTCCGCCCGCGCTTCGACGAACTCCCTTGCAGTGCGGCGTAGTTCGGTCCTGTCGGCCTCGCGTCGCAGCCGGTCGCGCCAGGTGTTCGTGCTCGCTACACAGCCTGGAGGACCTTTACGGCGACGTCCTTCACGGTCTCCTGGGCGCCCGCCGCGCGCGGGAGGTCCGGGGGCGGGCGCGGCTCAGGTGCAGTCGGGGCACAGGCCCCGGTAGGTCATCTCGACGCCGGAGACGGTGAAGCCGAACCGCTCGGAAGGGGGCAGATCGGCCAGGGGGTCGCCGTCGGGGTGGACGTCGCGGATGGCGCCGCAGCGCGAGCACACCAGGTGGTGGTGCGGACGGTGTGCGTTCGGGTCGTAGCGCTTGGCGCGGCCGTCGGTGGCCACCTCGACCACCTCGCCGAGCGAGACCAGTTCACCGAGGGTGTTGTAGACCGTCGCGCGGGAGATCTCCGGTAGCCGGGCGGTGGCGCGCGCGAGCACCTCGTCCGCGGTCAGGTGGACGTGCTCGCCGTCGAGAACCTCGGCGACGACCCGGCGTTGGGCGGTCATCCGCCAGCCACGTCCGCGAAGCCGTTCCAGCAGGTCACTCATGGTCACCAGCCTCACAGTGCATCGTCCGGCGAATGAATCCGTATGGATCTGGTTGCCGTATTGACTTGGACCTCGTCCATCGTAGGATCTGTTCCGGCGATAGCCAAGGGACGAGACAATCGCAGGGAAAAGCACGTGACGGTTCACCAGACGGGTCCGCTCACCACCACATCCTGTTGCGTCGGTTGCGGACGGCCACAGCAGCGAGCAGGCGAGCGCCGGCGGCTCCGTGCCCGGCGTCCCTGCGTGCGGCGCCGGCGCCCGGCGGGTGACCACCTCGTGGACGGTGACCACCTCGGCGTCGAGGCGACAGCCCCCGGGGCATGCGGTCGCGTAAGCCATGCAGGCCATGCAGGCCATGTGGGTCATGTCTCCTTTCACACCGTTCACGGGCCCGCTCCGCGGTCGTCGCGGCGCGACCCGCAGGCCGTGTCGACGGGGCCTTCCGTCCGACCGCGTCCGACGACACCGGCCTCCCGGCCCACGAAGCCGGGGCCGTCCAACCGGGGCCTGCGCCCCGCCCGTTCCACTGCTGATGGTTGCTGAGCACTGTGATCCGCCTCATCCGGAAGGATTCCCATGTCTGAGATCCATGACGCACAGGCCGAAGGCGCGACGACCGAGGGCGCGGGCGGCTGTCCGGTCGCTCACGGGCGCGCCGCGCACCCGACCCAGGGCGGCGGAAACCGCCAGTGGTGGCCGGAGCGGCTCAACCTGAAGATCCTCGCCAAGAACCCCGCCGTGGCGAACCCCCTCGGCGAGGAGTTCGACTACGCCGAGGCGTTCACCGGCCTGGACCTCGCGGCCGTCAAACGGGACATCGCCGAGGTGCTGACCACCTCGCAGGACTGGTGGCCCGCCGACTTCGGCAACTACGGCCCGCTCATGATCCGGATGGCCTGGCACAGCGCCGGTACGTACCGCATCAGCGACGGCCGCGGTGGCGCCGGTGCCGGCCAGCAGCGCTTCGCGCCACTCAACAGCTGGCCGGACAACGCCAGCCTCGACAAGGCCCGCCGTCTGCTGTGGCCGGTCAAGAAGAAGTACGGCAAGAGCATCTCGTGGGCCGACCTGCTGGTCCTCACCGGCAACGTCGCGCTGGAGTCGATGGGCTTCGAGACCTTCGGCTTCGCCGGCGGCCGCGAGGACGTGTGGGAGGCCGAGGAGGACGTCTACTGGGGCCCCGAGACCACCTGGCTCGGCGACGAGCGCTACACCGGTGACCGGGAGCTGGAGAACCCGCTCGGCGCGGTCCAGATGGGCCTGATCTACGTCAACCCCGAGGGGCCCAACGGCAACCCGGACCCGATCGCCGCGGCCCGCGACATCCGTGAGACGTTCCGGCGCATGGCGATGAACGACGAGGAGACCGTCGCCCTGATCGCCGGTGGCCACACCTTCGGCAAGACCCACGGCGCCGGCCCGGCCGACCACGTCGGCCCGGACCCCGAGGGCGCCCCGATGGAGCAGATGGGCCTCGGCTGGCAGAGCACGTACGGCACCGGTGCCGGCCCCGACGCGATCACCAGCGGCCTCGAGGTCACCTGGACCACCACCCCGACCCAGTGGAGCAACGGGTTCTTCAAGAACCTCTTCGAGTACGACTACGAGCTGACCCAGAGCCCGGCCGGCGCCAACCAGTGGGTGGCCAAGGACGCCGAGGCGATCATCCCCGACGCGCACGACGCGTCGAAGAAGCGCCTCCCGACGATGCTCACCACCGACCTCTCGCTGCGCTTCGACCCGATCTACGAGCCGATCTCGCGCCGCTTCTACGAGAACCCGGCGGAGTTCGCGGACGCCTTCGCCCGTGCCTGGTACAAGCTGACGCACCGTGACATGGGCCCGGTCGCACGCTACTTGGGCCCCGAGGTCCCCTCCGAGGTGCTGCTGTGGCAGGACCCGCTGCCGCAGCGCACCGGCGAGCCGATCGACGCCGCGGACATCGCCTCCCTCAAGGAGCAGGTCCTCGGCTCCGGCCTCACGGTCTCCCAGCTGGTCTCGGCCGCCTGGGCCTCGGCCTCCTCCTTCCGCGGCAGCGACAAGCGCGGCGGTGCCAACGGCGCCCGCATCCGCCTGGAGCCGCAGCGCAACTGGGAGGTCAACAACCCGGACGAGCTGGCGCAGGTGCTGCGCACGCTGGAGGGCATCCAGGGGTCCTTCAACTCCGCGGGCGGCAAGCAGCTCTCGCTGGCCGACCTGATCGTGCTCGCGGGCGGCGCGGCGATCGAGAAGGCGGCCAAGGACGGCGGCTTCGACATCGAGGTGCCCTTCACGCCGGGCCGGGTGGACGCCGCCCAGGACCAGACGGACGTCGAGTCGTTCGACGCGCTGGAGCCGGCCGCGGACGGCTTCCGCAACTACGTCGGCAAGGGCAACCGCCTGCCGGCCGAGTACCTGCTGCTCGACAAGGCGAACCTGCTGACGCTGAGCGCGCCCGAGATGACCGTCCTCGTCGGCGGTCTGCGCGTCCTGGGCGCCAACCACGGGCAGGCGAAGCACGGCGTCCTCACCGACAAGCCGGGCGCGCTGACCAACGACTTCTTCGTCAACCTGCTCGACCTGGGCACGACGTGGAAGTCGACGTCCTCGGCGCAGGACGCGTTCGAGGGCCGTGACGCGAGCGGTGCGGTCAAGTGGACCGGCACCCGTGCCGACCTGGTCTTCGGCTCGAACTCCGAGCTGCGTGCCGTCGCGGAGGTCTACGCGAGCGACGACGCGAAGGAGAAGTTCGTGACGGACTTCGTCGCCGCGTGGGACAAGGTCATGAACCTGGACCGGTTCGACCTCGCCTGATCACCGGTCACGTCCAGGTCGGCCCGCACCGGCCGGCCTGGACGTCTCCGTTCCGAGCCAGGAGGAGTGGTCATGGACATCCCAGGTCCCGAGCCGCGGGCGGACGGAGGGGTCGGCGCCATCGCGGCAGCGGGCGGACTGCACCACTACCAGCTGCGGCTGCACGCCGAGTACGGGCCCGTCGTACGGTTCCAGCTTCCGGGCGTGGAGACGGCGGTTTCGGTCGCCGACCCCGTACTGCTGGAGGCCACGGCGCACCTCGATGAGCGGCCGGAGCGGCTGTTCGCGTTCCTGGACCCGCTGTTCGAGGCGGGTAACCTCCAGGTGATTCCGGCCGAGGAGCACACCCCCTGGCGGCGCGTGCTGCTCTCGGTACTGGCCGGACGCCCTTCCCATGAGCGGCACTTCGCGCGGTTCACCGAGCTGGCGACCGCACTCGCGGACCGTTGGGCAGAGCAGGCAGAGCAGGCAGAGCAGGCAGAGCGAGCCGACCGCGCATCCGTCGTGCTGCAGAAGGACCTCACCGCGCTGTCGCTGCGGATGATCTGCGCGTACGCGCTGGGGGGCGAGGCCGCGGACCCGGACGGCGTGGTCGCCGCGTTCGAGGAGGTGCTCACCGAACACCTGGGACGGCTCTACCAGGTGCCTGACGTGGGCAGCCGGCAGGAGCGTGCCGAGCGGGCGGAGGCGGCCCTCGGCCGGCTGCGCACGATGGTCGACCAGGTGGTCGCGGCGCACCGTTCCGACGCCCGCACGGACCGGAGCGATCTGATCGGGGCACTCGTCGGGGCGGGGGAGCGGCCCGCGCGCGTCCGCGACACCGTCATGGTGATGATGCTGGCCGCCCACCACACGACCGGGGTGGCCGTCTCCTGGACACTGCACCTGCTGGGACGGCACCCCGAGGCCGCCGCACGCGTCGCCGACGAGCTGGACCGCGTGCTCGGCGACCGTGCGGCGCCCGACTACGCCGACCTGCGACGGCTCACGTATCTGGAGATGGTCCTCAAGGAAGCCATGAGGCTCTTCCCGCCTGGTCCGTACGGCGCGCGCGAGACGGCCGAACCCCTCGCCCTGGGCGACTACGAGATCCCCGCCGGGGCGACGATCTTCTACCCCTTCTGGGCCGTCCACATGAACCCCGACCACTGGCCCGAGCCCGAGAAGTTCGTTCCCGAACGCTTCACCCCGGAAGAGACGGCCAAGCGGCCGCGGCTGGCCTACCTCCCCTTCGGGCTCGGTCCGCGCAGCTGCGAGGGGGCCGGCCTGGCGATGGTCGAGGCCGAGCTGGTCCTGGCCGTACTCCTCAAACGCTTCCGCTTCCGGCCCGTACCGGGCCATGAGGTGACCCCGATCGAACGCTTCGTGCTCTGGGCGGCCGAGGACATCCGCATGACGGTGAGCCCCCGGATCCCGGGGTAGGCGCGGCGGTACCGCCCGTTTGCAACGTGGTCGTCCGCTCTCCCGCCGGCGATCAACAGCCGTGCAGGACAGGCCATTGCGGGCTCCGATCGCCGTCCGGGACGAACCTCCCGGCCCCCATGGTCGTCTTCACCACCGGCCCGGCGGCCGGACGGCCCGGGGGAAGGGGAGACACACATGACAGGACATCCACGGCGCTGCCGTCAACGCCGGCTGCGGACCCGCGCGTTGGCGGCCCTGCTGACCGCGCTCGCCGCACTGCCGACCGTGGCGGGCTGTGCGAACGGCGGCCCGGCGGCCCGCGGTTCCACGGCCCCACGGCAGGTCCGACAGATCATCGACATCGCCGACACCCCTGCACTGCCCAAGAACTTCCGTGTGGCCGGCGCCGTGGCCAAGCCCGAGCCGGGCAGCAAGGCCCCGTCGTTGGAGGGACTGGCCACCCTGCACGCTTCGGGGAGCGGTGTCTTCTCCACGGCCGGTCTGCGGACGGTCAACGACCACCTGCCCGCCGGACACGGCCCCGTGGTCGATGTGGACCTGCGCCAGGAATCACACCTGTACGTCAACGGGATGCCGGTCAGCTGGTTCGGGGACAAGGACGACGCCAACATCGGGCTGAGCCACGGCCGGGTACTGGCCGACGAACAACGCCGACAGGAGCAGCTGGAGCGGACCGGCCCGGTGAGCTTCGACTGGATACCGGGCAAGTCGGTGAAACCCGACGGCCCGGTGCGCGATCCCAAGACGGTCCGCACCGAGGCCGATGTGGTCGAGCAGGCGGGCTGGCGCTACGTCCGGCTCACCGTGCCCGACCATCACCGGCCGCAGAACGACGAGGTGGATCGTTTCGTCGCCTTCGTCCGCAGCCTGCCGCAGGGCACCTGGCTGCACTTCCACTGCCGTGCGGGAGTGGGGCGCACCACCACCTTCATGGCGATGTACGACATGATGCGCAACGCCCGACGGGTCTCCCTCGACGACATCCTGCGGCGCCAGGCACTGATCGGCGGCAAGGACCTGACCTCGGAAGCGCACTCCGACAAGCCCGAGGCCCGTGAACGGGCGGCCTTCCTGCGTGCCTTCTACGCCTACGCCCAGAAGGACACGGACGGGTTCAAGACCCCGTACTCCCGCTGGGCGGCCGGGCGCTGAGGCGACGGCCGGCCGCCCGGTCCCACTCGGGTCAGGGGTAGGTGACGACAGTCGACGGCGTGGTGGACGCGCCTGAAGTGGGGGCGCCGGTGGCGTTGATGACGTGCTCGTACTGGCCCTTGCCGCCGAGCGAGACGACCAGCAGGTCGTGGAACCTCACGCCGGGAGCGTCCGGCGCCGCGAAGCCGTGGTCCTGGCGGATGCCGGGGTCGGCGGTGTAGTAGCAGTAGCTGCCAAGCCCCCATGCCTCGTGGGTCGTTACGGAGTCGCCGACCTTGTAGGCGGCGTAGCCCCGGACGGTGCCGTCCTGGATCGCGGCCTGGTCGGGGGCGTCGTACGCCTTCTCGTTCTGGAAGAAGACGGTGCGCCCGCGCTGGCCGTACCACTGGACGTCGTACTTGTTGAAGTGCTCGACGAACAGGCCGGTCGCGAAGACGTCGTCGCCGTTGACGCGGATGCCGTAGTCGGCACGGTTGACGTCCCAGCCGACGCCGCTGCCGTGGTCGGCGCGCCAGACCCAGGTGTGGTCGATGACCGTGTGGCGGCTGTTGACCTCGATGCTCGTGGTGGCCTTGCCGGGGCCCGCGCCGCCTATCCGCACGAACACGTCCTGCACGGTGGTCGGGTTGGCGGAGTGGTCGGTGGCGGCCCCCTGCGGACCGATCCGGAGGAGGACGGGAGAGTTGACCGGGCCGGCCTCGATGAGGAACCCGGCCAGCCGGACCCCGTCGACGTCGGCGACCGTCACGGCGATGACACCGTTGTCAGGGATGAGTGTGGCGTAACCGAGGCCGAGGACCACGGTGTTGGCGCGGTTGACCTCCAGTGCGCGGTCGAGGTGGTAGATGCCGGGGGTGAGGAGCAGGTGGAGGCCCTGGGCCAGGGCGGCGTTGAGCGTGGCCGCCGTGACACCGGGCTTGGCGACGTAGAACTGGCCGAGCGGCAGCGAGGTGCCCCGCGGTGTGCCGCTGCCCCAGGTGGGGCCACTGGCGTCGGTGCGCTTCTCGGGCAGGAACACCCGGTATTCACTGCCGGAGAGATAGAGGAAGGGCTTCTCCCGGGAGACGGCGGTGGTGGCCAGCGTGGTGTACGGCGGGTTGGGAAAACCCTGCGGGGGAGCGCCCTGTACACCGGAGAACACCATGTTCCAGACGCCGTTGGTCCAGCCGCCCACCGCGCTGTCGCGGGTGTACCACTGCTGCTGGGAGTACGGGCTGACCGTGCCGTCGATGCGGCTGTCGGCGATGTAGCCGCCGCTGGCCCAGCCGTAGCCGCTGGGCGCGAGGGTGAGTCCGCCCCTGACGTGCATGCGTCTGAAGGGGGCGGCCTGGGCGACGGCCCAGCGGTTGGTGCCGTTGGCGGGGTTGAGCGCCAGGTTCTCCGCCGAACGCCAGAAGTTCTGTGTGGCGTTTCCGTTGAACCAGCCCGCGTCGACGGTCACATCACCGTTGATGGTCGTGTCGTCGGGGGACAGGCCGAGACCGGCGATGGACGTGTAGAAGCCGAGCTGGGCGTTGAGCCCGCTGTAGGTACCGGGCTTGAACAGCAGCGCGTAGCGGCCGGTGCCGAACTGCGCGGATTCCTGCTGCCGGAAGACCTGGTCCAGTTGTGCCTGGATACCGGGCGTGGACGGATCGAAGACCAGTACGTTCGGGCCGAGGTCGCCGCCGCCCGGCAGTGGCTGCGCGGCGCCCGGCAGGGCGGACGCGGTGGAGGCGAGGGCGAGTGCGGCCGGTGCCGCGGTGGCGGCCGCCATGGCGCCGAGGAGGGTGCGGCGGGTGGGGGTGGGGGTTTTGGGGGATGCCGCGGCTTGGGTGGGGGGTGTGGGCATGAGGGGACTCTCCGAGTTCAGGAATTGAACGATAAAGGCGGAGGGAGCGCTCTGTTGCCCGGGAATGCTTCATCTAAGTGAAGGGTGCGTCAAGAGTTTTCGCCAAGGTCGCGGTGTCCTTGGGGCAACTGAGCGCTCTGTGACCGCTCTCTGATGCCGAACGCTTCAACTTCTGCCGATCGCCGCGCTGTTCGCGGAATCCGCCGGTGCGGCACTGCCTTCGGTACGGTGCGGAGAAACCTTGGCCAGGCTTCACGCACTTCGCGCGCCCCTGTGCGCTCCGAGCAGCCCGCGTGGGCCTCCACGCGCCGGGCTGCCAGGGGCAACCGGGGCTGCCTTCGGTAGTTCAATGAGGCTGTGGTGGAAGATGCGCGCAGTGTGGGAAGGGCGGACCACCGGCTCAACCGGCGGCGGCTGGCCGCGGCCTCGGTCATAGCGCTGGCCGGTGCGGGCGGGTTGCTGCTGTGCATGGCTCACGGGGTGTTGGCGGTGTCCGTGGCGGGGTCGGGCGGTGCCTTCAAGGTGTCCGGCGAGCAACTGGACGGCGACGGGGTCACGGAGGTGACCGATTCCGTGGTGGAGCAGGACGGGACCCATCACCCGGTGGCGGTGGTGAGCACGGAACGGGCGTCGGTCCGGGGGCTGTGCGCCAGCCTGCTGGTGCCCACGCCGTTCGGCCCCTTCACCCTGCGGGGAGCTGCGGGACGCACCGCCCCCGTCCAGGCGACGGGGCTGATGGTCGACACCGATCACGTCAACGGCACCGACGCCACCTTCACCGGCCTGCGCGTGGGGCTTCTGCCGAAGGGCGGCATCGGTGTCCGGGCCGGGCATACGGCCGTGTCCCGGACCCGGTTCACCTCCTCGCTCGCCACGGTGGGCAGCTTCCGGGTGCACGATCTGGACGTCACCGTCAAGCCCGGCCGGGCGGAATGCTACTGATGCGGCTGGGTGATCGGGCGTGGCGGCGCGGCCGCCCGTGGGGCGCCGCCGTGCTGGCCGTGCTGGGGTCGGCGGAGATGCTGCTGCTGCCGTTCTCCGGCGGCCCGGCGACGGTGACCGTGGCCGGGATCGTCGGCGGCGCGGGGTTCTCCACCAGCGTGCCCCTGCTGGCGGCCTCCCTGATGCTGATCACGCACCCGCACTTCCACACGCCGCTGGGGCTGGTGGTGCTGGCGCTCGCGCTGGTCGCCCTGGTGACCTGCAACGCGGGGGGCCTGCTGGTGGGCAGCGGCCTGGCCGCCGTCGGCGGCGTATGGGGATTCGCCTGGCTGCCGCCCGCTGCCGCGGAGCGCACGTGAAGCGGATCGGGTGGGCGGCGACGGTCCTGCTCAGCACCGCAGTCGTGTCGGGTCCCGGGCCGGTCCCGGCTGTCGGCCGGGCCCCGTCCCCGGCGTTCGCGCCGCTGACGGTGCGTGCCCGGACCGTCAGCGCCGGGCCCACCCACTGCGTCCTGCGGGCGGACGGCCGGCACCCGTTGCTGCACTGCCGGTTCACCCGCCTCGCACTCACCGGGGTGCAGGTCACCGCTCGCACCCCTGACGGCGATGTCACGGTGGAGTGCGACCGTGCCGAACTCCCCGGTGCCGCCGAGGTGGATCTCACGGCCGTCGGCGGCCGGCTCTTCGGCGTGCTGCCGGTGCACTGGGACGCCACGCTGCCGCTGCCGGCCGCCGTCGCTCCGTCACTGGCGCTGACCGATGTGGCCGCCACCGTCGACGGCTTCTCCGTACAGGGCGGCCGACTCCGGGAAGTCGTACAGCACCGGTGACCGTGAACGCGTACAGCACGGGTGCCCGGGAAGCCATATAGCGCCGGAGACCGTGGCGTCGCACCGCACCGATGACCGTCACCGTGTCTAGGGAACCGCGCCGAAACGTCGCTTACGGGCGGCGAACGCCCGGATGAGGAGCCGGAGTTGGTCACCGGTGAAGTCGGGCCAGAGGGTTTCCACGAAGAAGAACTCCGCATAGGCCGACTGCCACAGGAGGAAGTTGGAGATCCGCTGCTCTCCCGAGGTACGGACGAGCATGTCCACATCGGGCAGGTCGGGCAGCAGCAGGTAGCGGGCGAAGACCTGCTCGTCGATGGCATCCGGTTCCAGCCGCCCGGCCAGCGTGGAGCGGGCCATGGCCGCGGCCGCGCTCGTGATCTCGGCGCGGCCACCGTAGTTGAGGCAGAAGACGACGGTCATCGACCGGCCGTTCCGGGTCCGCAGCTCCGCCTCGCCCAGTGCTTCGACCAACTCGGGAGCCAGCCCTGCCTGTATCCCGCACCACCTCAGGCGAAGGCCGCGCTCGGCGTAGTCCAGGTGGTCGGCGGCCCACCGGATGCCGTCGGCGGCCAGCCGCATCAGGGCGACCACCTCGGCTTTGGGCCGGCGCCAGTTCTCGGTGGAGAAGACGAAGAACGACAGATGGCCGACGCCCTCGTCGAGTGCCGCGTCCAGCACGGACCGGACCGCATGCGCGCCCGCCTCGTGGCCCTTGATCCGGGGCAGCCCTCGGGCGGTCGCCCACCGCCCGTTGCCGTCCATGATGATGGCGATATGGAGGGGGCGGCCGTTCCCTGCCGGGGGCCGCGGCGGGATCCCCACCGCTCCCTCGGCCCGCGCGTCCGCGCCGCGGAGCAGCCATGTCGCCATGGATATCCGCCATTTCGAGAGTCTGTCCATCAGCTACCCCCTGAGCGCGCTCCCGTGTGAAGCGTTACCTGGAAGGCGGACGTCACATGCCCCAAACCATCCGGTCGGGCGAATCGTTGGTGAGTTGTGGTGGAGAAGCGCACGCGCAGCGGTAACGCGCCGGATCGGATGGCCCTTTGGACGGGCAGGCTGTTCGCGCCCCCCGTGCTTCCGGTGGCCGCCGGGTGCGCACTCAGCTGGCGGGCGGCCCTGCTCGCGTGGGGAATCACCGCAGCCGGCTGCGCGGCGCTGGGGGTGACGGTCATCGCCCTGGGGGTACGCCGGGGCTGGTGGTCGGACTGGGAGTTGAGCCGCCGGGCCGAACGCCCGGTGCCGCTCGCCTGTGCAACGGCCGGTGCCCTGGTCGTGTGGCTGGCCTGCTGGTGGCTCGGTGCCCCGCGTGAACTGCTGGTGCCGGCGTCGCTCGCCCCGCTCGGCGGCGCGGCGTTCCTGGTGTGCACCCGCCGGGGCAAGGTGTCGCTGCACACCAGCGCTGCCGCGGGCGGGGTCGCCCTGCTCTCGTTCGAGGTGAGCGGGTGGTGTGCGGTGGTCGGGGTTCCCCTGCTGGCGCTCATCGGCTGGTCGCGGGTGCGGATCGGAGCGCATACGGCGCGTCAGGTGTGGGCGGGCTGTTTGCTGGGCGCCGGGCTCACTGCCGCGGTGCTGTGGCTGGCCGGCTGAGCCGGGGCGCGCAGCCATGGCGGAACGGGCGCCCGGGCCGCCAAGCGGCGAGCCCTTCCTCGGCGGCCCGGACCGCGAACTGCACCTGCCCCGCGAGCCGGTGGGGGGGCAGGAGGCCACTCGTTCCGGCAGTCGTCATCCGCCTCGGTTCCGGCCGTCACGGTCCCGGACCACGTCGCGCGTCACCTCCCGCCGCCGCCCTCCCCGTCCCCCTCACGCTGCTCGTCTCCGGTGAACAGCCTGTCCAGGTGCTGCTCGACGGCGGTGAGTGCCTCCTGAGGCGTGACCACGTCCAGTTCGATGAGGGTGGTGAAGCCGGTGAGGGCGAGGAGCAGATGGGTCTCGGCCACCGGGTCGCGGTCGGGGCCGATGTGCCCGTCGGCGATCGCCTGGCGGATCAACTGCTCGAAGACCAGGCGCCCTTGGGTGATGCCGTCGCGTGCCTGGGCGTGGATCGTCTCGTTGTGCAGCGCCTCCAGGACGTAGGCGGCGCTCATCCGGCTGGCCGCGCGGGCGTCGGAGTGCAGCGGGAGCAGCTCCGTGAGCATCACCCGGAGCACGTCGCGGGGGTGCGGCCGGTCACCGAGTTCCTTGAGGCCCTGGCTGACACGCAGCGACTTCTGCTCGTAGGCGAGGTCCATGGCGAAGGAGAGCATCGCCTCCCGGGAGGCGAAGTAGTGCTGCAGCGCCCCGTGGGAGATGCCTGCCTCCTTCGCGACCTCGCGCAGGGACAGATGCGAGACGCCGTGCTGCTCGACCACCCGCCACAGCGCTCGCGCGATCACTTCGCGGCGTTCGTGGTGATCCACCTGCTTCGGCATCGTCGGCTTCTCCGTTGCTCCCCTGTCAATACGCTTGACATAATACACCTGGCAGATAACGCTGGAATCCTGACATCCAAGGCAGTGACATACCTGAACGGCCAACGGTGCGTGCTGCGAAGGGTGTGATCGGGGGCGGTCGGCGGCGGGGGAGACGCGGTGTTCCGAAGCCTCCCCGCGCCCAACCGCCCACGGGAACCCCGCTCTTCGTCGCATCGTCTCTCCTCGGGCCCGGGACGGGACGCGGGGAGAGAAGGAGTCCGGAGCCGTGATGTCACGGCCCGTCGCGGCTCATCCGAGTCGGGTCCGGGTGGCGTGTGGGATGACGTGGGGTGCCGGGGCAAGCACGTGGGAAGCGTGGGAAGAGACGGGGTGTTGGCGCATGTTGCCGGAGAGCGTCTTTCGGAGTGAGGATTTCCCTGCGGGGGATCGGTTCGAAGTCTGGCGTGATCTCATTGGCCGGACTCACGCGCCCGTGGAGCTCAGCTGTGATGTCGAGGCGGACCACCGGGCGCATCAACGTGTCCTGGAACTGGGTGCGATTCGGGTGTGGCCGGCGACGACGTACCGATTGTTGGGGTACCACCGGACGCTGAAGATGGTCCGCCGGTCCGACCCCGAGCAGTATCACCTCGCGCTTCCCCTCATGGGCGTCAACCGGCTGTCCTGGGACGACCGGAAAGCCGAGTTCGGTCCCTACGAGTTGCATCTCTACGACAGTTCACAGGTCTTCGACGCCTATACCGTCAATGACCACGGGTGCTACTCGGGGGTGGGAGTCGAAGTCCCCAAGGCGCTGCTGCCGTTACCGCCGGGCCGGGTGGATCGATTATTCGGACGGGCAATGCCGGGGCGCCAGGGGGTCGGAGCCCTCCTGACCCAGTTCCTGCTCCAGGTCGTCAACGACAGCGGTTCGTACCAGCCATGCGACGGGCCACGACTGGAACCGATCCTGACCGATCTGATCGCGGCGCTGTTCGCCCACACTCTCGACGCCGACAACCATCTGACGCCGGAATCCCGTCGGAGGACCCTGGCCTTACGCATCCAGGCGTTCATCCGGCAGCGGCTGGGCGATCCCGGGCTGACGCCCCGGACCGTCGCCGCCGCGCACCATATCTCCGTCAGTTACCTGCACCGTCTCTTCGAAGGGGAACACGAGACGGTGGCCGCCATGATCCGTCGCCTCCGTCTGGAACGTGCTCGCCGGGACCTGGCCGACAGGGCGTTGAGTGACACACCGATCCACGCCGTCGCGACGCGCTGGGGCTTTCCCCGTGCCGCAGAGTTCAGTCGTGTGTTCCGTGCCGCCTACGACGTGGCTCCCAGGGACTACCGGGAGCAGGCACGGCAACGCTGATCAGCCGCCGCCGGTCATGAACTCCTGTCGCATGAGGGCATGTCGGCCCAGTTCCCTCCGAAGGTTTCGGCACCCTCCGAAGAGGTTCCTGACCGGCGACGCCGGCGCACCGCAACGGGGCTTGCTAGTAGCAGGACTTGGGCGGGTGTACCGGCGAGGCGAAGTGGCCTGACCAGACCCACGTTTCGTCAGGTTGCACATCGGCTACCCGGTACCAGAGGTAGCCCGAAGGCGTCTCGGTGGTTTCGCAGTCGATCCTGATGGGCGTGCCTGCCGGCGCCACGTCATAGCGGTGGGACGAGGAGTCGGGTTTGGCGTACTCGGGCGTGGCGTCGAGGGCGGTCATGAACACGTAGGACTGCGGCGAAGCGGGGCCCGAAGCCTGCGCCGGAGTCGACAGGGCCGTGAATCCGGCCAGGGCTACGGCGATGATCGCCGAATTCCTGAGTATGCGAGAGGTGGCCATTTTTCTCCTGTTTCCCTTTCTTTCGTCTTCCTGGGGATTTCCTTGATCTGGCGGTGAGTTTGCGCCGTGCCGCAGTGGCAACGCCGTCGAGCGCGTCCCTGGACCTCGGCGCTCATCGACTGTCGTCGGTGTGTCACCTGCACCGTCTGGCCTTCATCTTTGCCGGAAGTCGCCGGGACGTCGTTGGCGCACAGTCCACAGCTGTTGGCAATGAGTGCACTCGGGATGACCGGATGCTGCGGTCGGCCTGGCGAGCGGCTCGTCCCGAGCGGCACTCCGGCTCGGATCGTCGGCCAGGCCGTTTGCCCGGGCGGGCTGCGGCGGCGTCGGTCCGGCGACGCAGGTCAAGTCTCCGGATGGTCGATCTCATGGCCTGTCGAGTTCCTAACTACGCCAATTCCAGGGACAGTTGATCCACGAGGGGGCGCCGGGGCTGCTTTGCACAACGCTGCCCTTCTGTTCACTCAACTGAGCTTCAGCAGGCACCGGCACTGTGTCTTACTGGGGTGCGCTACGCGCGTTGAGCGCACCCCCCTCCCACTACGTCAGGAGAGTTCCGGTGACCCCCACCCGCCGTCTCATACCCACCCTGGCCGTAGGCGCGTTGGCCGCGGCGGCTGCCGTCGTGCCGGCCACCGCCCACGCCGCCAGCCCCTTCTCCCTGGTGATCCTGCCGGACCAGAAGGAGGGCGCGATCTACGACTTCGTCAACTCGGCGAAGAAGTCGGTCGACGTGACGATCTACGAGCTGCGCGACACCACCCTGGTCAACGACCTGGTGAAGAAGCAGAAGGCGGGCGTGAAGGTCCGCGTGGTCTTCGACTCCCAGCACGCGTCCATCGACGGTGCCGCCTACAAGGCGCTGTCCGCGGCCGGCGCCGGGGTGACGTACTCGTCCTCGGCGTACGTGTACACCCACCAGAAGACGATCACTGTCGACGGGGCCAAGTCGTACATCAGCACCGGCAACTTCGACACGAAGTACTACGCGACCTCGCGCGACTACGGTGTCTTCGACAACGACAAGGCCGATGTCGCGGCGATAGAGAAGGTCTTCAACGCCGACTTCGCGAAGACCTCCGTCACCCCGTCCGACGGCACCGACCTGGTCTGGTCGCCCACCGACTCGCAGAGCCACCTGCTGGCCCTGATCAAGGGAGCCAAGCACAGCCTCGACATCCAGCAGGAGGAGTTCGGCGACGCCGCGCTGGTGAATGCGATCATCGCGGACGCCAAGCGCGGCGTCACCGTTCGCGTCGTCGCCGAAAACCAGCACGCGAAGTACAACAAGCAGCTCAAGAAGGTCACCGCCGCTGGCGGCAAGGTGGCCACCTACACGAGTTCCACCGGCTACTACATCCACGCCAAGGCGATCGTCGCCGACTACGGCACGTCCGCCGCGAAGGTGTTCGCCGGCTCGGAGAACTTCTCCAGCAACTCGCTCAACCACAACCGCGAACTGGGCCTCATCGTCTCCGACTCCGCGGTCGTCAAGGGCATCGAGAAGGCGTTCACCGCCGACTTCCAGAAGGGCTCCCACAGGGCCTGACGTGCCACTGCGGACGCGTCCGGCGCTCTCCGGTCCCCACGCACTCCCGTTCCCCGGACCGTGACCGCCCACCCGGCCGCCAGCTCCCTGGATCGCCGCCTGAACGCATCGGGCGGCGATCCACGGCCGGGGTGCCGTTGTGCCGGCCCGTCCCCCGCGGGGCGCCGCCCGACCTCCCGCTGCGTCCCCCGGCGGGACGGCGTCGTAGGGTGGGTGGGCGCAGTTGTTCGTATACAGATCGACGGGGGTTGCAGTGGCGCGGAAGACGGATTCGGACACGGCGCGGCGGCTGCGCTCCGGTGCCGTGATCCTCGGTGGGATGGGGGTGCTGGCCGCGGCCCTCACCTCCTGCGGGAGCGAACCGGACAAGCGGTGCGTAGACCCTAAAAGTCACGACAAGGCCCAGGGGTACCGCGTGCTCAGCCCCTCGCAGTGCGAGGGCAAGGGAACGCACGGCGGCCCGGTCGGCCAGTGGTACTACGGCTCCGGCGGCTCCGGTCGGTACGTGAAGGGCGGCAGCTTCAGCAAGAGTGCGGTGGTGGAGCGCGGGGGCTTCGGCTCCGGGCGCGGCTCCTCGGGCGGCTGACCGCACCATGCACCGCCACACCATCGAGCCCCGCCCCGACTGGCAGACCATCGTCGAGGCCCAGGGCCTGATCTATCCCCTCACCCGCTACCCCGACGACTCCCTGCGCCCCTACTGGGACGAGAGCGCGTACTACTCCTTCTCGGCCGCCGAGATCGAGTCGCTGGAGGAAGTCGTCGAGGAACTGCACGGCATGTGCCTGGCCGCCGCCGAGCACATCGTCACCCACGAGCGGTTCGCCGACCTCGGCATCACCGATCCGCGCCTGGCCGCCAGGGTCGCCGAGGCATGGCGCCGCCGCGCCGAACTCCCCTCCCTCTACGGACGTTTCGACCTCCGCTACGACGGCACCGGCCCGGCCAAGATGCTGGAGTACAACGCCGACACCCCCACCTCCCTGGTGGAGGCCGCAAGCCCGCAGTGGTTCTGGATGGAGGACCGGTTCCCGGCCGCCGACCAGTGGAACTCGCTGCACGAGCGGCTGGTCGACGCCTGGAAGCGGCAGGCGGCCCTGCTGCCGCCCGGCGCCCCGCTGCACTTCGCGCACTCGGCCGCCGACGAGCTGGGCGAGGACCTGATGACGGTCGCCTACCTGCGCGAGACGGCCGAGCAGGCGGGCCTGACGACCGAGGCGATCTCCGTGGAGGAGATCGGCTGGGACCGGCTCTCCGGCCGCTTCGTCGACCAGCGGCTGCGCTTCGTCCGGGCCTGCTTCAAGCTCTACCCCTGGGAGTGGCTGGCCGCCGACGCGTTCGGCCCGTACGTCCTGGACACCCTCGACAACGGCGGCGCCACCGGCACCACCCTGTGGATCGAGCCCGCCTGGAAGATGCTGCTCTCCAACAAGGCCCTGCTGGCCATTCTCTGGGAGCTCTTCCCCGGCCATCCCCACCTTCTGCCCGCCTACCTGGACGGCCCCCGCCAGCTGGCCGCCCCGGACGGTCCCGGCTATGTCGCCAAGCCCCTGCTGGGCCGGGAGGGTGCGGGCGTCACCGTCCACCCGCCGGGATCCGCCCCCGCGCAGCCCGAAGAGCCCTGCTGCTACCAGGAGTTGGCGCCGCTGCCCGACTTCGACGGAAACCGCGTGGTGCTCGGCGCCTGGGTCGTCGAAGAGGAGGCCGCCGGACTCGGCATCCGCGAATCAGCGGGTCTGGTCACCGACGGGTACGCACGTTTCCTGCCGCACCTCATCCGCTGAGAGCGCGCTGCGACGGCGCGCCCCCTCGGCGGCTCGCCGCGCGGACACCTCCATCAGGACCCGCAACGGGCACACGGTGCCGGAGCGAGCGGGGGAGTCCCGCCGGCCTCAAGCACCGCGACGCCGCAGGCGACGCGTTCCGGCGGCGCTGTCCTACGCGGGGCCGCAGATCACCCATGCCTGAGCCTCGCCGTGCCTGCGCCGGCGACCCCCTGCCTACGCGCCCACGACCCCCCGCGCCTAGTCCGGCGACGCCGCGCCTGGGGGCGACGAGTGCCGACGCCGACGCCCTGAGCCTCCTGGACCGGTTCGCCGTATCGACGGGCGAATAGCTTGCTAGGATGCTAGCATCGCGCTCGTGGGTGATGAGGAAGTCAAGCAGTTCAACGTGTACCTGCCGATCGGGCTGATCAAGCAGGTCAAGTACCGCGCCATTGAGTCGGGCATGTCGTTGTCGGCATTGGTTGCCGACGCCCTGCGTGCCTACCTCGACGACGCCCAAGGCCAGACAGGTCAATCGACCGGGAAGGAGACCTGACATGGCGACCGAAGGAATCGAGGCCGTGTTCCTGACGACCCACAACTGGGGCAGGGCGGCGAAGTTCTTCCAGGGGCTGGGCTACGAGTTGGAGTTCTCGACCGACCACAACTCCGGCCGGCTCCGCAACGGCGACGGGCCGTACGTCTTCATCGCCGAGGTGCCCGAGGACCAGGAGCCCCGGACGCAGGTCGTGTTGAAGGTTCCGGACGCGGACGCGTTCCGCCCCGATCCTGCCGTCGAGGTGGTGACGCCGTTCGAGGACACCCATTACGGAACCAGGGAGATGACCGTCCGCGACCCCGACGGGCGTCTGTGGAGCCTCCAGGCCCCCGCCGGTAACTGACCGAGGCGAAAGGGGAACACCATGGCAGACGAGCAGATCGGGGAGCCGGACAACACCGCGGTGCGGACCGCCCTGTGGCGGGCATTGCACGTCCAGCTCGACCCGCCGCCGCACGTGCTCAGGGACGAGACCGGCCTGGAGCTGGCGGCCCCCGACGACGACTGGCGCCACCGCCCCGACATGGACCCGCAGGCCACCGTGGGGTTCCGGGCGGCCATCGTGGCCCGCGCCCGTTTCGTCGAGGACCTGATCGAGGAGCAGGCCGACCGCGGCGTGACCCAGTACGTCATCCTGGGAGCCGGCCTGGACACCTTCGCCCAGCGCAGGCCGGAGGTCGCCTCCCGCCTACGGGTCTTCGAGGTCGACCAGCCGGGCACCCAGGCATGGAAGCGCCGCCGCCTGGCCGAACTCGGCTACGGCATCCCCGACTGGCTGCACCTGGTGCCGGTCGACTTCGAGGCGAGCGAAGACTGGCTGGAGAAGCTGGCCGCCGCCGGCTTCGACTCCGGTCGGCCGGCGGTCATCGTCTCGACCGGCGTCACCATGTACCTCACCAAAGACGCCACGGCGACCACACTGCGCCAGGTCGCCGGGCTCGCCCCCGGCTCGACGCTCGCCATGACCTTCCTGCTGCCGACCGAACTGCTCGACGACGCCGACCGCCCCGGCCTCCGGAGGAGCGAGAAGGGCGCGCAGGCATCCGGAACGCCGTTCATCAGCTTCTACACCCCGCCCGAGATGCTGGCAGTGGCCCGCGACGCCGGCTTCGCGGACGTCCGGCACGTGTCGGGGGAGGCACTCGCCGAGCGCTACTTCGCCGACCGCACCGACGGACTCCGCCCGTCGAGCGGAGAGGACGTGCTGCTGGCCACCACCTGACCCCTGGTGGTGCCGCTCCGGCCTCTTCGCGAGGCCGGAACCCGGCAGGCGCCCTGCCGGATGGGACTCCGGCAGGCGTGTCGGGGTGGCGACCGTCGGTGGGAGGGGCGCTTACCGACGGGCGGGGCGAGTCCACGGTATCAACGCCGGCACGCGCGTGCGGTAGAGCGCGTAGGCGGGACCGAACTGGCGGGCCATGAGGCCGTCTTCGACCCGGACCCGACGGAGCAGCCAGGGGACGGCGATCACGAGGAAGGCAATCCAGACACCGAAGCCGCAGGCCAGCATGCCGCCGACGACCAGGCCGAGGAAGCCGGTGTAGATGGGATGGCGCACCAGCCGGTAGGGGCCGTCGGTACGCAGCTCGTGGTGCTCCTTGACCATGGGGATGCTGGCCCACATGGTGCCCAGAACCCATCGCGCCCACAGCAGCAACGCGGTGGAGGCGACGGCGAGCAGGGCACCCAGCAGAGCCAGCTCGGGCTGCCAGTACTGGAGGTGATGCCACACCTGTGGGGTGTGTCTCACCAGCTCGGAGAACGCATAGGCGCCCGCGATCAGCAGGACCCTGCGCGGCAGGGTGCGACGCATACCGCGCACCCAGCCGCCCGGGCCGGCCTGGCTCCTCACGCCGAAATAGACACCACCCACGACCCAGGCCCCGGTGAAGATCAGGACACAGGCGCCGGTGAGAGCGACAAGTGCGGAGTGCAGTGAGTGCATGGGTCAAGGTTGCGCCTCGCGCGGAGCCGATGGCGACCACCCAGGGGTTGATATGGAGGGTTCCACCCACGGGTGGAGACTCGGCAGCCGACGGTGCAGGACAACCGCCCCCGCCCCCGACCAGTACGAGTACCCGGCCCACCACCCACACCGGCCCCCAGGTGATTGACTATGCCGCATGGACCTCACGCGCGCCTTCCCCACACGCCCGGACACGCTGACGAGCCGTTGCGGTCGGGACGCCGGCCGGTTTCCCCTCGCCCGACGGGAGGGCCTGGCATGAGTGCCGGTGGCATGCCGCCGGAGCCCGGCCCGGTCTCGACGGCCGGGGACGCGCCCCCGTTCGACCCCGAACTGAGGGTGGCGCTGGCGGCTTTGGGGGACGAGGCGAGGGAGCCGATCACCCTGGAGAACCTTGCGGCCCGGCAGCAGCGGGATGCCGCGGCCCGGCCCAGGCCGACGGTCCGGGATCTCCGGGCCGACGGCCGCTTCGAGGTGACCGAGCTGCGTGTACCGGGAGCGTCGGGCGGGCAGGACGTCACGCTGGTGAGCGCACGGCCCGCCGGGATCGCCGGGCCGTTGCCCCTGCTGTACTACATGCACGGCGGAGGGATGATCGCGGGCAACGCGTGGTCGGTTCTTCCGCGACTGCTGCGCGAGTGGGCTCTCACAATGGAGTTGGCCGTCGTCTCCGTCGAGTACCGGTTGGCGCCGCAGGCGCAGTATCCGGCACCGGTGGAGGACTGTTACGCCGGATTCGTCTGGGTGGCCGGGCAAGCGGCCCAACTGGGCATCGACGCGGGCCGGATCATCGTGGGAGGAAAGAGTGCCGGTGGCGGACTCGCCGCGGCGCTCGCCCTGCTCACCCGTGACCGAGGCGGGCCCACACCGATCGGACAGCTGCTTCTGTCCCCGATGCTCGACGACCGCAACGACACCTTCTCCAGTCACCAGATGGCCGGCATCGACACCTGGGACCGATCCTCCAACACCACTGCGTGGCAGGCGCTGCTGGGCGACCGGTACGGCGCAGCGGACCTGCCGCCCTACGCCGCTCCCGGCCGCGCCACGGATCTGTCCGGGCTCCCTGCGGCCTACATCGAGGTCGGGTCGGCCGAGACCTTCCGGGACGAGGACGTGGCCTATGCCCAGGCGATCTGGCAGGCCGGTGGCCAGGCCGAACTGCACGTGTGGCCCGGAGCGTTCCATGGCTTCGACACCTTCGCCCCACAGGCAGTCCTCAGCCAGGACGCCGGCAACGCCCGTTCCCGCTGGCTTCGGCGCATCCTCACCCAGTCCGCTCCGAGCAGCGGATCTGCCCGCTGAGCCCGTGGCCGGACGCGGCAACCGAGCGGTTCCGCTCCCCGACTACGGGCCTCGAACGCAGGTGGTTGCGAAGGCTCTCCACGACCGCCGTCCAACGGCTTGAGGCCCTGCCGCACCCAGGCCGACGGACAACAGCAACCCATCCCTGCGAGCAACGGACAGACGAGGGCCGGCGGCCCTCGCGCGATGAGCACCTCCACGGGATGAGCCCCCCGACGTCGGTGCCCGTGGCTCCCCCTACAGCTTGAGGCCGTGCCGCGTGATGTACCAGTTGTGGAACGTGAGCAGCCCGCCGAGCAGCACCAGCCAGAGCACGGTGCTGGTCAGCGGGAAGGCGTCCACCGGGATCGTGTACGCCAGCACCACCCGCAGCACCGCGTCGAGGAGGAAGACCGCGCCCCACACCGCCGTGACCAGTCGCAGGTGGTGACGGAACATCGGTTCCACGTCCCACCGCGCCTCCCATGCGACCAGTCCGGCCTCGCCGACCTTGGCGATGACGATGCCGCGCGAGGTCGTCATGATGAACGGACGCCGGGTGAGCAGTGTGCCGAGCACCCAGAGTCCGATCGCGGCGGTCAGCCAGCTGTCCCTGATCATGAGCACCCGTGGGCTGCCGGTGATCAGGGACAGCAGCGTTCCGACCACCACCAGGCTCAGCGTGAACACCGCCATCGCCTCCACCCGCCGCTGCCGCACGATGCCGTAACCGATCCACGGCAGCAACAGCAGGCCGCCTACGGCCATCGAGAGCCACTGGCCGGCGCCGGCCGCGCGCAGCCCGTAATAGGAGCCGAGCGGGATGACGAGTTCGAAGAGCAGCTGCGCGGCGAGTCGACGGCGCAGCGCCGCGGTGCGGCGTCGGGCGGGCGCTGCGGCGGCCCCGTCGGTGTCGGTCTGCGGTGCCTGCTGTGTTGCCATGGCGTGTTCCCCCGTTTTCGCTGTGGTCATGACGTGCTTCTGGTGGCCCGGTCGAACAGGTCGGCCAACTCCCGGCCGGCGGCCCGTACATCGAGATCGGGATCGCGGGTGGCGCGGCGTACCACGTCATCGATGGCGGCGCGGATCGCGCGCATCATCACCCACGGGTCGAAGTCGCAGAACTCGCCCGCGCGTTGCCCCTTGCGGATCTGCTCCACCTGGACGGTGAGGTTCGCCTCCGTGGTGTCGAGGAAGGCCGCCATGCCGGGGGAGCCGCCGGGGAGGTTGGTGAGGATCTCGGTGATCGCCGCGAGGTGGTTCGGGTACTCGGCGCACAGATCCAGGTTGCCCTCGATGGAGGCGCGCAGGCGGGCCGCGTAGCTCTCGTGGGCCTCGATGCGGGGGCGGAGGTGTCCCTCCGCGATCCGCAGTACCTCGGCGACGACCTCGCGCATCAGGTCGTCCCGCCCGTCGAAGTGGTAGGAGATCATCCCCGTGCTCCTCAGCCCGGCGCGCTCGGCGATCTTCGCGAACGAGGCCCGGTGGTAACCGACTTCGGCGATGACGTCGATCGCCGCGGTGACGATCTGGGCGCGACGGCCCGTCTCCGTGAAGGAGCGCTTGGCCTTGCCTCCCGCGTTTTGCTTGGACGAGCCATTTCTTGCTTGCATGAGCAAGACGGTAGCGCGGTTTGCTCGCCCAAGCAATACGGTGTACGGGCGCGGTCGGGACGGCACGGCCCTACCGGTCCGCGAGCCGGCCGGACTTACCGGACCGGACCGGACTGGATCGGTCGGGATCGGGCAGCCCGCCGGGTCAGGACCTGGGGTAGTCGGTCACCGCGGCGGTCGGCTCCAGAGCGTCGAGTTCGGACAGCCGTGCCGTGTAGTGGGCGCGGAGCACGCCGAAGGCGTCCGGGCCAAGCGGTAGTCGTCGCGGGGGCCGCGGCGACAGGACCGCGTCGAGGATGGCCTGGGCGGCGCGCTCGGGGTTGCCCCGCTGGGTGCCGTGGTGGGCGAGGAACGCGTCGCGGGGTGGCCCGACGATCGACCGGTACGCGGGAAGCTGGTCGGTCAGGCGCAGCGACCGCCCGCCGAAGTCCGTGCGGAACGCGCCGGGTTCGACGATCGTGAGGTGGATGCCGAACGGTGCGACCTCGGCCGCGATCGAGTCCGACACGGCTTCGAGGGCCGCCTTGGGGCCTGCATACCCCGCGCCGCCGAGCCCGGAGGTGACACCGACGATCGACGACATCTGCACGATGCGCCCCCAGCTCCGCTCGCGCATGCCGGGCAGGAGGGCCCGGGTCAGTTCGAGGCCGCCGAAGAGGTTGACCTCGAATGCCTCACGCAGTTGCCCATCGGTGGCCTCCTCGAAGGCGCCTATGAGCCCGTAGCCGGCGTTGTTCACCAGAACGTCGATCCCCGTCCGTGCGATGTCGGCGATCGCCGCCCGTGCTCCCGCCGGGTCGGCCAGGTCCAGCTCGACCACACGCACCCGGTCGGCGGCTCGGCCGACGAGACGGTCCAGCCGTGCCGCGTCGCGAGCGGTCGCGATGATCTCGTCCCCACGCGCGATCGCAGCTTCGGCAACTGCCGCTCCCAGGCCCGAACTGGCGCCTGTCACCAGCCAGCGCAACTGTCCATCCATGGCTCCGCCTTTCAAGATTCTTACCATGCTGGTAAACTTTCTACCATGGTAGGTATTCGTGAGCGCAAGCGAGCGGAGACGCGACAGCGGATCTCCGACTGTGCGACCCGACTGTTCGAGCGGCGAGGGTTCGAGTCGGTGACGCTCGCCGACGTCGCTGCCGCCGCTGACGTGTCGGTCAAGACGGTCGTCAACTACTTCGGCGCGAAGGAGGAGTTGTTCTTCGATGCCGAGCCGGCTGTTCTGGAGCAGCTGGTGGCAACGGTCGCCGATCGCGGGACCACCTCCGCGACCACTGCGATCCGCCCCCTGGTGGTGAGCGGCCCCATCCTCGCCGGCCCGTGCTCATGGGGAGCGGTCGACGAAACGATATGGGCCGCCATGCGCACCTTCGCACAGTGCGAACGGGACTCACCGACACTGACCGCCCGACGGGCTTCCCTCCTCCAGTCGTGGCTCACACCGCTGGCGGAGGCGAGCGGATCGACGGCGTGGGCCGCGGCGGCGACGGGTGTGCTCATCCTGCGGCACTCGGTCGTCCAGGACGGGCTCCTCGCGGGACGCTCGCCGGTCGGTGTCCGGCGGCGACTCAACGCCACGGTGGGCGCAGCGCTCGATGCCCTCGAACGAGGTTTCGCCGAGGGTCGGTCCTGATCGGGCGGCAGGCATCGGCCGGCGGCACCGGTACTCGGCCCAGCGGGGGGTGACGAACCCCGGGCGTGAGGAGAGACGCCACGCGTGCCCTACCGCAATGCCCGGTCGTCCGTGGCTGGTTGCCTGGAGGGGTGAGGCAGCGGCGCGAGACGTACGACGGTATCGACACCGGGAGCTGCCGGTGCCCTCCGAGATTTCCGTTGTGCCGTGCCCCGGTTGTGCCCGCCATCGTGGCCGCAACGACGACCGCTCTCCGGCGGGCGAACCAGGGGCACCCTCGTCACTGATCGGCGGGTGCCGGGACCAGACCGTCATCGATCAGCCCGGCGAGAACCGCCTCGCCCAGGGCTTGGACGGCGGACTGCGGCCGGACCATGACGGTGAATTCCTTGATCCGGCCGTCGCCGTCGAAGTGCAGCAGGTCGATGCCGTGGATCTGCTTGCCGCCCACGGTGGTGCGGAAGAGCAGGGCCGCCGACGGGGAAGCGGTGCCGTCGGCGCTCGTCTCGGCGGTGCCGGCGAACCGGCCGATGTAGCGGAAGTTCTCGAAGGTCCGGAGCAGGACCCCGAAGAGGCCCAGCACCATCGGCTTGCCCTCGAAGGGCTGGAACTTCACGGGGCTGTAGAGGCGGATGTCGTCGGTGAACAGGTCCTCCATCGCTGCGAGGTCGCGGCGGTCGACGGCGGCGCGGAAGCGTTCTGCTGCGTCCATGACTTCCCCTCATGTTCACGAATAAGATTAATCAGATCCATGAGTATCATGGCAAGCGGAACCCTGGACAGGGCCAAGCAGGGCGAACAACACGAAGAAGACGAAGAAGCGGAGGCGATCCGATGGCCTTGCGCCATGCCGTGCTGGCGGCGCTGCTCGACGAGGAGCTGAGTGGATACCAGCTGACCAAGGCGTTCGACCTCGGGGTGGCCAACTTCTGGCACGCACAGCCGCAGCAGTTGTACGCCGAGCTGACCCGGCTGGAGAAGGACGGGCTGGTCACGGGCCGGGAAGTCGTCCAGGACAACCGGCCCAACAAGCGCCTGTTCCAGGTCACCGACGCCGGCCTGGCCGAATTGGAGCGCTTCACCGCCACGGCCGGCAAGCCCTCCTTCATCCGCGACGACCTGCTGGTCAAGGTCCAGGCCGCCGACCACGTCGACATCGGGGACCTGACGGAGCGGCTCACCGAGCGCGCCGCCTTCGCCCAGGCCAGGATCGACCTGTTCGGCAAGCTGCTGCACACCATGCGCGGCGACCGTACCGAAGCGGAGTTCCTACGCCACAGCGAGCGCATCGGCCCCTACCTGACCTGCCTTCGTGGGCTCGCCTTCGAGCAGGGCAACCGTGACTGGTGCGAGCGCACCATCACGGTCCTGCAGGAAAGGCAGGCGGCCCGTGCCCGGTTCTGATCCGCGATACGCGCGCTACGTCGCCCTCGGCGACAGCCAGACCGAGGGACTCGGCGACGGCGACGACACAGCGGGGCTGCGCGGCTGGGCCGACCGGCTCGCCGAACACCTCGCACCGCACAACCCCGGTCTGCAGTACGCCAACCTGGCCGTACGAGGACGCCTGGCCCGCCACGTCCACACCGAGCAACTTGCCCCTGCCCTCGCACTGCGGCCCGACCTGGCCACTGTGGTCGCCGGGGTCAACGACCTGCTGCGGCCGCGGTTCGACGCCGACGAGGTCGCCGGCCACCTGGAGGCGATGTTCGCCGCACTCACCGCCCAAGGCGCTCGCGTCGCCACTCTCACCTTCCCCGACATCGCACGCATCACCCCGCTCGCCCGGCCGCTCAGTCGCCGCGTCACCACCCTCAACGACCGCATCCGCCAGGCAGCCCGACGCCACGGGGTCGCCGTCGCCGAGACCAGCCACCACCCCGTGGTCACCGACCCCCGCCTGTGGAGCCCGGACCGCCTCCACGCCAGCCCACTCGGCCACCAGCGGATCGCCGCCGCCGTCGCCCACGCCCTCGCACTGCCCGGCAGCGACGACACCTGGACACACCCCCTGCCCCCTCTCGCAACGCCCGCACCCACCGGATGGAACGCCGCCGCCGCCGAACTGCGCTGGGTCGCCGCCTTCCTCGGACCCTGGCTGGGCAGACGCCTGCGTGGCCGCTCAAGCGGCGACGGCCACACCGCAAAACGCCCACAGCTCCTCGCCGTACAGACTCCTCCCGGCCCAGGCCGCAATGAGGAGCGAAGCTGAACAGGCCCGGAGACCGCACGAGCAGGCGGTGGGGACGGCCAAGGCTCTGGCCGGCACCGGCGGATCCGCGCCCCCGGCCGGCATCGCCGGCATCGTGGGTCGGGGTCGGGCCCCAGGTCTGATCGATGAGCCGTGAGCGGTGCTCGAACCCCGACCATTCCTCCTGGCCAGCGGCGCTCATTGGACTTTCTGCTGAGGGAGTTCCGGGTCCATGGTCGGGAAAGCGCATTGCGTAGAGGGGTGTTGAGAGATTGGGTGGTCAAGGTCAAGAGGGAAGGGATCGCCCCCGGCGTTGAGGAGGGGTAGATGGGGGCGATGGGGGTGACGGAGGCCGGGCCCGCGGCCGTCGAGATCACCGCTACCGCGCGCCGTCACGGCGACACACGACCCGCACGGCTTCCGGTTCGGAAACCGGCGTAGGAGAAGGCGAATGTCATCCATGCTCGACGGCTGCACTCCCTGGCCCGAGGAGTTCGTCGACCGCTACTGGGCGGCCGGGCACTGGCGTGGCAATACGCTGGACAACCTGCTGCGGGGCTGGGCGCTGCAATACGGAGCGCGGACCGCCCTCGTACACGGAGGCACCCGCATCACGTACGCGAACCTGAACCGGCGCGTGGACCGCATGGCCGCCGGATTCCGGCTGCGCGGCCTCCGGCCCGGGCAACGGGTCGTCGTCCAGCTACCCAACGTTCCCGAGTTCGTCATCACCGTCTTCGCGCTGATGCGCGTCGGCGCGCTCCCCGTGTTCTGCCCGGTCTCGCACCGCACGCCCGAGGTGTCCCCCATCGTGCGGGTCACCGAGGCGACCGGCTACGTCGGTCCCTCGACGTACCAGGGCTTCGACCACACGGCGATGGCCGCGGACATCGCGGCGCAAGGGCCCTTTCTGCGACGGGTGTTCACCCATGAGCTGCCGGGCACCGCGTCCCCGTACGGCGGCCTTTCGGCCGACCGGTCGGGCTGCCACTACTTCCCCCTGGGCTCCATCGATGCCCCGCCCGCGCCGTCGCCTGCGCAGAGCGCCGACCAGGTGGCGTTCTTCCTTCTCTCCGGTGACACCACCGCGCCCAGGATCATTCCGCGCACCCACGACGACTACGCCTACCAGGCGCGGGCCGCCGCCGAGCTGGTGTCGCTCACCGAGAACGACGTGTATCTCGCCGCGCTGCCCGCCGAGTCCAACTTCGCCTTCGGCTGCCCCGGCATCGTCGGCACCCTCTCCGTCGGCGGCACCGTCGTCCTGGTCGAGAACCCGGATCCCGCCGAATGTCTTCCGGTCATCGGACGAGAGCGGGTCACCATCACATCGGTGGTGCCCGCCGCCGCCCGGCTCTGGCTCGACCTACTTCCCACGGCCCAGGCCGACTTGAGCAGTCTGCGTCTCGTGCAGATCGTTGGCGCGCCCTCGCACCGGGCGACCGCCGAACGGACAGGCCCCGCATGGGGCTGTTGTCTGCAGCAGGTCTTCGGCAGGGCTGAGGGGCTGCTCACCCTCACCGGGCCCGCTGATCCGGACGAGACCGTGCTCACCACGCAGGGCCGCCCGCTCTCGCCCGACGACGAGATCCGCATCGTCGATGTCGAGGGGAAGGACGTGCCCGACGGGGAGCCCGGGGAACTCCTCGCCCGCGGTCCGTATACCCTGCGGGGCTACTATCGGGCGCCCGACCACAACGCACGCTCCTTCACCACCGACGGCTACTTCCGTACCGGTGACCTCGCGCGGCGCACCCCGGACGGCAACCTGGTGGTGACCGGCCGTCTCAAGGACGCCCCGCGGCGGGCCGACCACGAAGATCCATCCAGCGTGTGATGGGCCGGGCCGGCCGCCGGCCTTCACGACCACCGCCGGGTACGTCGATGACTGAACCGGGTTCGTTCGAGCAGGTCATGGCCTGGACTGTGCGGGCCCGGTCGGCGGTCGTACGGGGACTGACGGCTCGGGCGTGCCCGACGGGTCCGCTGCTTGGCCGCTCTTCTTCCCCTGCGCTCGTTGGCCTGCTGCCTGGGCGACTGTTCGCGATCGAGCTTGACCTTTTCGGCGGCCCCAAGCGAGTGATAGTGGCGATCCACCCGTGTCTCCACGGCCGGACAGTCGTAGTCAGTTCCCAACGTTTCCTAAGTGAAGGGAAGTTCATGCGAGGCATCGCTACGGTCGCCCTCAGTGCCGCCGCACTCCTCGCTCTCGGCGCCCCCGCCGCCAACGCCGAAGGCGACCCGGCCAAGATTGAACCAGGTAAGAGTCTGACCAATGCGGTCGGCACACTGTTCGACCCAGGTACTCCCGGAGGCAAGGTGGACCAGGCCGTGGGATCGACCGCGAGTGGGTTGGGGGATGGGCTCAAGGGCCTGCTCAGCTCAAGCTGACGACTGTTCGACGGGTTATCGGCGGAGCCACAGCCGGATTGCCATGACGGTGACCGCTCCGTGAAAGACATCTGCCCTCTTGCCGTATCGGGTCGCTGTGGCCCGGATGCTTCCGAGAGCGTTGACGGCCCGTTCGACTTCGTTCCTGCGGGCGTTGCGCGCCCGGTCGAAGTCGGCGGGACGTCTGCCCCGGCCGACGTGCGGTGGGTGGTTGGCCCGCTGGTCCCGGCAGGGCGTGTCCGACGGGTCGTCTCTGTCAAAATGAGCCGCCGTGAGACCGCCTATCCCCAGCGCTCCCGCCACCCCATGGACGACGATCTGCTCAACCGCCTCTTCGCCCGCTACCACCGGCGCGAACTCGTCCGTCGACACCGCGCCGCCGCTGCCCCCAACCCGGTGTGACCGACCGCCCCCCCAGGCACGTAGCCTTTCGCTCCTGGTGCGGGGCAACTCAGCACCCCTGCAGGCAAGGGCGGCTGCCGCGCCACAACGGGTGGTCGGCGTCGTACGGTGACCGTGGAGTCCTTGCGGGGATCACGCCCGTGGCCGCGGTTTTCTCGGGCCGGCGGGGAACAGTCGTGGTCCTGCCGGACGTTCGTACACCGTGGAGCGGGGCACGCCGAACGGTTCGGCGACGTTCCCCGGAGAAGACAAGGACAGCGACCATGGCAAACAGCGCCCTCCTCGTGATGGACGTCCAACGGGACATCGTGGATATCGTGGACGACGGCTCGGGATATCCGGTGCGCCTGCGCAGGGCGATCGACGGTGCCCGGGCGGCCGGCATCCCCGTGATCTACGTGGTCATCGGGTTACGTCCGGTCAGTGCCGACGTCAGTACGCGTAACAGGGTGCTGTCCGCAGCGGTGCGGGAGGGCCGGTACGTCGAGGGGGACCCCGGTACGGAGATCCACCAGGACGTCGCACCCGAGGAGGGGGAGGTGGTGGTCACCAAGAGGCGGGCAAGCGCCTTCTCGGGCAGCGATCTCGACCTGGTGCTCAGGGCCCGTGGCATCGACAGTCTTGTTCTCGCCGGCATCGCCACCAGCGGTGTGGTGCTGTACACCCTGTGCCAGGCCAACGACATGGACTTCGGCCTCACCGTCCTGGCGGACGGCTGCCTGGACACCGACCCCGGGGTGCACCGGACCCTCACGGAAAAGCTGTTCCCGCAGTGGGCGGATGTGGTGACCATCGAGGACTGGCTGACAGCCATTGCACCACAGCAGGGGTGACGTGACGGAACACCCGCGCCCCTGAGTCCGCGGTCCGATCTCGTGACCCGGGGGCCTCGTGCGGTCGAAGCCGGCCCACCGTAACGCCCCCGAGGCCAAGGTGTGGCTGGGTGAACATCCGCTTCTTCAGGAGCAGTTCACCCAGCCCGACTCGTCATCCTGAACTCCCCGATCCGCTGCGAAAAAACCGGAATACCCGGCAGGCTCCGCCGGTTTGCAGGGGCATGGTGACAGGAGTAGCGCTCAACGCGATCGATGCCGACAACCAGATCGACGCCACCGTGCGGCTCGCGCACGAGGCCGCGGCCGCCGGACTGCGGTCGGCCTGGTTCGGGCAGACCTTCGGTGTGGACTCACCCCAGCTCGCGGCGGTCGTCGGGCGGGAAGTGCCCGGCCTGCACGTGGGTACGTCCGCCATTCCCGTCTTCGGCCGCCACCCGCTGGTGGTCTCCAGCCAGGCCCTGACGGCCCAGGCGGCCACGCACGGCCGCTACCACCTCGGACTGGCGCTCGGTACCAAGCTCCTGACCGAGGGGGGCTTCGGTGTCCCCTTCGAGCGGCCCATCGCGCGGCTGCGCGAATTCCTCACCGCGCTGCGGCAGTTGACCGAGACCGGTACCGCCGACTTCCACGGCGAACTGCTCACCGCGAGGACGCCGATCCCCGCCCGGGTGCCGGGCGCCGAGGCGGGCGTGCCGTTGCTCGTCGCCGCGATGGGGCCCCAGGCGCTACGCGTCAGCGGTGAGCTGGCGGATGGGATCCTGCCCTATCTGGCCGGGCCGCGCGCCCTGAGCGAGCACATCGTTCCGGCCGTCACGGCGGCCGCATCGGCAGCCGGCCGGCCCGCGCCCCGGATCGTCGCGCTGGTGCAGGGCGTGGTGACCGACGATGTGGACTCTGTGCGGGAGAAGGCCGTCGAGCAGCTCGCGTTCTACGAGCGGATCCCGTCCTATGCGCGGGTCATCGAACTCTCCGGCGGCCGACGGGCGGCCGATGTGGCGGTGATCGGCGACGAGAAGACGGTCGCCGCCGAGGTGCGGCGCTATCGGGACGCCGGGGCGACGGAGGTGGTGTTCTCCGGGACGGAGATCGCCGGAGACGCCGACCGGCGCCGTACTTGGGCACTGCTCGGGGGACTCGCCGGTTGAGCGCCGGTGGGTGGCGGGACCTGACGGCCGCGGGCTTTCCGGCACGTGCGTGAGTGATGCGTGAGGGGACGGGGGGAAGATAAGGAGCCGCAAGCGGCACCGGCGCCCCACCGGCACCGCAGCCCTACCGGCGCCGCCGTCCGCTCGCCAGCCGCTGTGCCGGACTCGCTCGGGTTGCCGGCGGCCGGTCCCGCCGACTCCGCGGGCACCGTGGGCAACATCAACTAGCAGTTGTCAACGGGAAGTTAGGGGAGTTTCGAGCCGAGCGGGCCGCAAACGTAAACTCCGCACCATTTTTCCTGCGGCCCCCTTCG
Source organism: Streptomyces sp. GS7 (assembly GCF_009834125.1). NCBI lineage: Bacteria > Bacillati > Actinomycetota > Actinomycetes > Kitasatosporales > Streptomycetaceae > Streptomyces > Streptomyces sp. GS7. The sequence continues at coordinate 4,928,933 of NZ_CP047146.1, read as the reverse complement.
CAGCGCTGTCGCGGGCACGCCAAGATCTCCTCCGCGTCGAGCCCCCCATACTCGGCGCAGGGAGGAGAGGGCATGGTGCCCCAACGGCATCGTCGGCGGTTCATCACCTGCGCCGCCGTAGCCGCCGCGTTCGGACTGGCGACCACCCAGTCGTTCGCGGCGTCAGGTGAGTCCAGACCCCGGCCCTGGAACGCGCGCCACCAGGCCGACATCGGTCGGCAGCACATCAAGGCGGCGCACGCCGGTCGGGGAAAGTCCGCTGCCGCCACCCCGGGCGGCTCGGAGGGCGACTCCGACGAGGCGGAGAACTCCGCCGAAGCCACTGCCCAGTTCACCGAGGCACGCACGGCCCCCGGTGTGGTCGCGCCGGGTGCCTACGGAGCCGCTTGGCAGCAGCTCCAGTCGATGCGCCACACGCCAGGCGACTGGGATCACGTCACCAAGAAGGCGTACAACGCCGACGACCCCCGCTACCGCGACGTGAACTCCAACTCCAGCGGCGGCTTCGGGAAGGTGACCGGTCGGATCACCGGGATCGCAGCCGACGACCAGGGGTATGTGTATGCGGGCGGCGCCAACGGCGGCGTCTTCCGGTCGAAGACCGGCGGCGGACGCTGGGAGCCGATCGCCGACAAACTCCCCTCGCTGTCCACGGGGACCCTGGCCCTGGACGGCAAGAAGCGCCTCTGGTACGCCACCGGCGAGTCGAACACGGGGGCAACCGCCTTCGTAGGTACCGGCGTCTACGTTCTGGGCGATCCGCGGCACGGGCAGTTCCGGCCCGGCAACCGGGTGGGCGGCGCCGAGCTGGAGAGCACCGTCATCCACGCGTTGCGGTTCGTGGGCGGCACGGTCTGGGCGGCGACCAGCCGCGGCGTGTGGTCGCACTCGACCACCACCCTGTCCGGTCCGTGGAAGCTGGAGTTCGCCCCCAACCCGGACTATCTGCCGGACGGTTCGAAGGCGTCCGACCCGAGCGCCCCGTACAAGAACATCGCCAATGACATCGCCGTCGACCCGAAGGACCCGTCCAAGGTCCTGCTCGCCGTCGGCTGGCGCGGCGGAGACACCTACAACGGGCTGTACGCCAAGCAGGACGGCGGCTGGAAGCCGGTCAGCGGGCTCGGCGACCTGCCGACCGGCAGTGCCGACGTCGGCAACATGACGTTCGCCGCCGCTGCCGACGGCTCGCGGCTGTACGCCATCGACCAGTCGCCGGCGCAGACCACCGCCAACCCGGACAGCGGCCTCAAGGGCGTGTACGTGTCGAAGAACGGCTCGCCGTTCGGGCCGTGGACGCAGGTCGCCGACTACACCAAGCTCAAGGCATCCGGGTCCGCGCTCCAGAGCGCGGGCTACCAGCCCGGCATCCAGTCCTGGTACAACCAGTTCCTCCAGGTCGACCCCGCCAATGCCGACCACGTGTACCTGGGCCTGGAAGAGGTCTTCGAGACCAAGAACGGCGGTACGAGCTGGACCACACCCGGCCCGTACTGGAACTTCCCCTTCCCCTGCTGGAGCATCGACCCGGCCAAGCAGACCGGCGACTGCTCGCAGACCACCCACTCCGATCAGCACGCGGTCGCGATCGGCAGCTACCACGGCAAGACCTGGGCGTACGTCGGCAACGACGGCGGCATCTACCGCCGTCCGCTCAACGGTGCGGTCGACTCGGGCGGCCACGCGAAGGACTGGCAGTCCCTCAACGACGGCACCCTCGACACCCTCCAGTACTACTCGGTGGGCGTCGGCAAGGACCTCGCCCACGGCGGCGTCTCCGTGACCGGCGGCCTCCAGGACAACGGCCAGTCGATCCTGCGCGGCCGGGACAAGGTCATGGGTTCCAACTTCGGCGGCGACGGCGCCGACACCATCGCCGACCCCGCCAACGGCTGCAACATCGCGGCGGAGTACGTCTACCTCGACATGTGGGTCACCCAGAACTGCGGTGTCAACGACGGCTCGTGGAACACGGACCCGACCAAGGCCACCGAGTACGAGGTCGCCCCGCCGGACAAGGACCTGGGCGGTGCCGGCGCCCGCTTCATCGCCCCGATCACCGCCGACACCAAGGACGGCAACACCTGGGTGGCCGGTGGCCGGCATGTATGGGTGCAGAACAAGGGCTTCGCGATCCGGTCCCGGACGGAGTGGAAGAACGCCTACGACCTCGGCGACGGCCACGTGGCCACCGCCGTGACGTCCTCGGGCGGCACCGTGTACGCCGGCTGGTGCGGCCCCTGCGACAGCAAGGGCTTCAGCCGGGGCATCGCGGTCGGCAACGCCGACGGCACCGGCTGGCACCAGCTCACCCTCCCGGTCGACGGCACCCTCCCCAACCGCTACCTCTCCGGCTTCGAGGTCGACCCGGCCAACGCCCGGCATGTGTATGTGGCCGTCAACGGCTTCTCCCGCAAGTGGACCGAAGGACCCGGCGCAGGCGTCGGCCACGTCTTCGAGTCGAAGAACGGCGGCACCGACTGGACGGACATCTCGGCGAACCTGCCCGACGTACCCGCCAACACGGTGAAGCTGCTCCCGAACGGCGGCCTCGCCCTCGGCACCGACCTGGCCACCTTCTACCGGCCCGCCGGTGCCACCCGGTGGCAGGTGGCAGGGCACGACCTCCCCACCGCGGCCGTGATGCAACTGCGACTCGGCCCGGACGGCAAGCTGTACGCCGCCACCCACGGTCGCGGCATATGGTCCCTCGACGTACGGCGCCTCGTGGCCACCCGTAACGACTGACCACGACGGATCACCGTCACCCGGCGGCCGGTGCGCACCCCACCTGCGGGACGCGCACCGGCCGTGCGCGTCCCGATCACTGCACCGGATACCCCGCCACGTTCAGCCGGAGGGCGAAGACAGGAGTGTCGTCCGGACCCCAGGTCACCGTCACCAGGCCGGTGCGCGCGGCCCGCACGGTGACCTGGGTGGCGCCGTTCCGGCCGGTGGCGGTCGAAGTCACCACGGCCAGCATGGGATTGCTGCTGTGCGGCCGCGGCCAGGCGCTCCCCGAGCGAGGCCCCAGAACCACGGTGACCGTCGCGCCGGCGCGCACACAGAGGTCCCGGACGGAGGCGTCCCCAGGGCCGTGGGTGACGGTGGCGGAGCCGCCGGCGACACAGTCCGGTGACGCGGAGGCCGTCCCGGGGGACGCCGAGGTTCCCGCCGGGGGAGACGGCGCCGGCGTCGCGGTGAGCGGATCGACGGAACGGCGCGACGGTGCGGAGCGCGTCCCCGAGCCGCTGCCGCCGCCTCCGCAGGCGGTCAGGACGCAGGAAACGGCAACCAGCGCAGCCCCGAACCAAGGCCAGGCCATCCCATGCGACGCACTGCGTCTCCCGTATTCCGCCGCCACTGCTCCTCCCTTCCACCACCGCACGCCACTGTGACGCGCTGACCTACGGTCCGGTTCCTGGCCGTTCCCCTTCGGATGGCGTGAGATGCGTTCCGGCGGATGCCGGAATGCCGGTGGATGCCGGACTGGCGCCGAGGTCCTGCCGCGAGCAGATGGTCGCGGCCTCGGTCGGGCCGAATTCACTGAACTGTGCAGCTATGCCATTGCTTCGCTGTCGCCGTGCCGTCCCTGGTGGCGAGCACGGCGCCGGCGGTGATGGCCGGGCCGTCGAGGCAGAGGAACGCCCAGGGCACTGCCGAACCGCCGTGCCTGCATCATCGGGCCGAAGGCCGGCCCGAACAAGGGGCGTCTCTTCTGGGGAGCACTCGGTGGCTGTACTGGAGGTGGGACCCATGCAGCTTCCATCGTTGACGCGCAGCTGCCGGGGACGGGCTGGGGGCGTCACTTGTGGTCGCGTAGGAAGGCGGGGATCTCGTCGCGGGTGGGGTAGTTCGGCAGGGGGGCCGGCTTGCCTTGAAGGAACGAGGTGATGACGGCGGCGGCTCGGTCGTTGTTGTCATCCAGACCGTTCCACATGTGATGCCCGACTTCCGGCATGTACTGCGTGCGTTGGACAGCGGGGTCGTTGGCAAGGATGGTGGTCTCCCATTGGCGAACCTGGGAAGAGCACTCGGCGATCATCAGCATGGCGGGCGTCTTGGAGCGCCTCAGTTGCGGGGCGCTGGAGGGTGAGTCCTTCACCGTCTGCTGGATGTGGAGGCTGGGAGCGGAGCTGAAGGAGAAGTTCTGTGCCGTGTCTTCGGTCGGGATGCGGTGCGCGTCGCGCGCGCAGTAGGCGGACGCGGTGTCGCTGCCGAGGTCTGCGGCGGTGAATGCGTTGTCGCCTTCAGCCTGTCCGATCAGTCCGGTGTCAGGGGTGAGGAGCCCGAGTCGCATGAGTCCGAATGCCACGGCGTACCGGGGGAGTTGCGTTGATCGTGGTCCGGTCATGCCCGGCGCGAGACCGCGTGCGGATGGGCGTCCCTGGTGCCCGGTGATCCTCGACGTGGAGCCGTCCATCGGGCCGGGCTCAGCGATGATCGCCCGGTGCAGATGTGCGGCGACGGAGGGGGCGGCCAGGGCACGTGTGACCACGACCGCGCCTGACGAGAAGCCGAGGACGTCGACCTTGCCCCTGTCCAGACGGCGGGTGAAGGCGTCGAGGTCACGGACTGATCTGGAGATCGTGTACTGGTCCATGGAGAGCAGGTCGCTGCGGCCGCCGCCGGCCTGTTCGTAGGCGTAGACGTCGTAGCCCTGGCGCGCCAGGAGTTGCAGGAACCGGTGGTCGAGTACCGATATGCCGCGGACTGGTCCACCGTTGAGGTACACGAGCGGGATGGGGTGTCGAGTTCTGGGTGCTGCGGGCGGGTAGTGGTACACCGCGACCTGGCTGCCTGTGGCCAGTTTCCAGTGCTGTGTGGCCACGAACGGCAGGGCGGGCGGGTACCGCCGGGTCGTGGGCACGGTAGGGATGCAGACCGACGCCGTCAGTGCCGCCGCGACAACCACCGGTAGGAACGGCACGAGTCGCGCCGCCCGGGTACGGCCGCGGCCCCGCCACAGTGCGGCGGCAGAAGCGAGTCCAAGGGTCGTGAGCCATGCGGCGAGTCCCGAGCCGGCCCCGTCCGTGAGGACGATCAGTACGAGAAAGACAACAACCAGCGTTGTGACGGCAGTCAGCGCCAGTAGTAAGCGTCCGGCGAAGCGGACAAGGCGCAGGGCGAATGTGGGCAAGATGGACCCCCGGAGTTTCGGAACGCCGTTTCAAAACGACGTTATCAGAGGAGGTAGGCTTCTCGTCGTGGGTAGGCCCAGGACGAACGACGAGACGGTCAAAGAGCGGCTTGTGGAGTGCGCGACCGAGCTGCTCGCCACGGGTCCGCGGGAGTCGGTCACAGTCCGCGCCGTGGCGGCTGCCGCCGGCGCGTCGACGACGGCGGTGTACTCCCTGTTCGGCGGTAAGGACGGGTTGATCGGGGCGGTGCGCGACCGAGCCGTCGCCAGCCTGTTCCAGGACCTGTCGGCGGTGCCGACTTCTCAGGACCCCCTCGCCGACATGTACGCACTGGCCGTCGCGTACCGGCGATGGGGATGCGGACACAGGCACCTGTACATGGTGCTGTTCGGAGGGGTGCAGTCCTTCGAGCCGTCGGGGGCGGTCGGCGCCCGTGACCCCATCCGGCCGCTCATCGCGGCGATCGACCGGGGTGTGGAAGGGTCCGTCCTCGCCGGCGAAGTGACGTCGATCGCCCTCTCGCTCTGGGTGACCCTGCACGGGCTCGTGACGCTCGAACTGGCTGGGGGCTTCGACGCCCACACGGCCGAGGCGGCATTCCGATCGACGATTCACGCCATGCTGCGCGGCTGGGCGACCCCCGCGGTGTTCCGCAGTCTTCGGCAGGCCGAACTCGGCTCACCGGGTCAGCGCTTGTAAGAGCCTCCGGCAATTGGTGTCGCCCGGCGTCGCACATCGACGCCGGCAGGCGGTGGACGGTGGTCTTGGGCAGGCCGGTGCCGCCCGGCCCGTGGCCGCATGTTCCCCATGGCCGGCCCGCTCGACACACGCTCCCGCGCGCGCGATGCGCGCCGATGCGTCGTCGCCGGTGATGACGCGGGACCGGGGTTGTCCGTGGGTGCGTGGTCCGCTGATGCCGCCGGTGTTCTGTTGGGTGGTTTGCCGTTCCACGCACTGGCGGCAGGGGCAGGACGGCTTCACGCGCCGTTCCCAGGCACCCTGCCCGGCCCGGGTAGGCCGCCGCATGGTGTCAATGGGCGGGTGTTCTGGGCGAGTTGGCGGCACAGAGGGGTGTCGCACCCGGGTCCGCGGGGGTGATGTCCGAGATGATCGGCCGTGGGACCCGGGAGCGCTACGAGGAACCGGTCAAGCCGGGGCGCCACGAGGAGCGGCGGCCCGGTGGCGGATCGGGGACGTGGCCCACAACGGGTCGACGTCAGGAGCCCGTCAGGAGCTCGTCAGGATGACGAGTTGCCGGGTCGCCCGGGTCATCGCGACATAGCGATCGACCGCTCCTTCGATGCCCTTGCCGAACTCCTCCGGGTCGACGACAACGACCAGGTCGAACTCCAGCCCCTTCGAAAGTTCCGGGGTCAGCGACCGCACACGGGACGTCGCCTGGAACGTGGGATCGCCGATGACGCAGGCGATCCCATCGGCATGCGCGGCGAGCCAGGCGCCGAGGATCGACTCCCGATCCGCAACGGATCCGTAGGTGACGGGTACACCGCCGCTGCGGATGGACGTCGGCACGTTGGCGTCGGGGAGCTCGGCCCGGATGAACGGCTCGGCCTCCGCCATGACCTCTTCCGGCGTACGGTAGTTGACGCTCAGGGAGGCCACCTCGATCCGGTCGAGCCCGATCCGCTTCAGCCGTTCCTGCCACGACTCCGTGAACCCGCGCCTGGCCTGGGCGCGGTCCCCGACGATGGTGAAGCTTCGGGACGGACAGCGCAGCAGCAGCATCTGCCACTCCGCGTCGGTCAGTTCCTGCGCCTCGTCCACGACGATGTGCGCGAACGGGCCGGCGAGCCGGTCCGGGTCGGCGCCGGGCACGGCGGTCCGGTCGATCAGCCTGTCCCGCAGATCCTGTCCGCGCAGCATCGTCACTGCGCCTTCACCGTCGTCATCGGCCGCCAGCACGTTGTCGATGACGTCGGCCATGCGGGCGCGTTCGGCGGCGACGGCGGCCTCCTGCCGGCGCTTGCGACGTGCCGCCTCCGGGTCGCCGAGCCGCTGCCGCGCCGCGTCCAGGAGCGGCAGGTCGGACACCGTCCATGCCTGGGGCGCCTCCTTGCGCTGCAGCCTGCGCACCTCATCGCGGCTGAGCCAGGGAGCGCACAGCCGCAGATACGCGGGGACCGACCACAGGTCTCCGACGAGGTCGGTCGCTTCGAGCAGGGGCCATGCGCGGTTGAGGGCGGTGACCAGCTCCTCGTCGTGCCGCAGCGAGCTGTGGAACACGTCGGGCGAGACATCGCCGTCGAGCTTGTCCAGCAGGATCGTGACCAGTTCCTCCCAGATCTGCTCGCGCGCCTCGTTGTGCTCAGTGCTGGGATCCGGCGCGTCGAACGCCTCGGCCCAGTCGTCCGCGCTCAGCCAGATGTCGGCCCAGTCGGTCGTGACCGTCATCCCCTCGGCCGGCGGCTCCTCGTAGAACCTGACGGCCGCCTCGATTGCCTTGACCATGTCCGCGGACGACTTCAGCAGGGCGACGTCCGGGTCGGCCTCGACCGCCGCTCCGGCCCCTTCGGCGACGAGGTCCCGTACGGTGCAGGTCTGCACGCCCTCCTCCCCGAGACTGGGCAGGACGTCCTCGACATAGGCCAGGTAGGGCTGGTGCGGACCGACGAACAGCACGCCGCCGTGACGGTGGCCGAGGCGAGGGTCGGAGTAGAGGAGGTGGGCGGTCCGATGCAGAGCGACCACGGTCTTGCCCGTACCCGGACCGCCGTCGACGACGAGAGCGCCCCGGGATCCCGCCCGGATGATGGCGTCCTGGTCGGCCTGGATGGTGGCCAGCACGTCGCGCATCCGGGACGACCGGGTGCTGCCCAGACTGGCGATGAACGCGGACTGGTCATCCAGTGCGGAATGCCCGTCCAGTCCGTCGGCGGTGAACACCTCGTCCCAGTAGTCGCTGATCCGGCCGCTCGTCCAGCGGTACCTGCGGCGGCTCGCCAGACCCATCGGGTTGGCGTGGGTCGCCGCGAAGAACGATGCGGCCGCGGGGGAGCGCCAGTCGACCAGCAGCCGACGTCCCGTGCTGTCGGTGAGGCCGAGCCGTCCGATGTACACGGGCTCGGGGTCGTCCGCGCCGACGACGCGCCCGAGGCACAGATCCCATCCGAAGCGACGCAGGGCGCGCAGGCGCCCGGTCAGTCGCTGGACCTCCGCGTCCCGGTCCATCGCCTGGCGGCCGATGCCGCCGGGCGCCCTCAGCTCGGCGTCGAGGCGGTCGGACAGTTCGGCGATCGACTGCTCAAGGCTCTCCGCGATGGCCGCGAAGTGCAGCTCGTCGCCGGCTATCAGTGTCGGGTCGGCCTTGGGGGAGAGGCGGTCGGGAAGGTCGAACACGCTGGTGCTCAGGGGATTCACGTCACCAGCTCCGATCCGAGGTCGCGCCCGCGAGGTCCAACGGCGCATCTGCGCGCACCTCGGCGCCGAGCGCCCGCGATCGCGGATGGAGTCCCAACGCCGGCTCGCCACCGCCACACGACCCACAGGCCGAGAACAACACATGCACTTGGAAAAGCCCCCATTACCGAAGGTTCTGGCTGAGGTCAGCGATTGTGCGGTATGACCGGGGCCTTGCCGCAAGGCCCCCAGTCCGCTATATGTTGAGAGTGGCAAGGAGTAGTGGGTACTGCCCTCTGCCGTGATCGTCCGCTCTGGACAGACAAGCCCTTCACGAGGCGCAACGCGCCGCACCCGGCGATTCACGCGCGCGGCGCCGCACCCGGTGATGCACGACGACCGGCAGCCCTCAGCCTGGCACGCCGGCACAGCATCCGGCCTGCCGGTCCGGCGCACTCCGTGCGAGGTTCCCGTTCCACCAAGTGAAGGAACGGGGATGCCCTGGCGCGACGGTGCCGCGCGGTCGGATCGGTGTGCCGTCCCGACCGGTCCGGCCGACCACCGCGTGCCCCTCGGCCGCCGTGCCCCAGTCATGTGGAAGCCCACGGCATCCAGTGGACGCCGCCGATCCCGGCGTCAACCTGCATAAGCGACAGGACTGTTGACCGTCTGCAGCAGCCCGGGGGACGTCATGCGACACCACCTCAACGGTCCCCACCCCGCCCTGTGTTGTGCATCACATCGACCTCATGTCACGGACGGGCGGTCAGCTTCCATCCGGTGGTCGTCAGCAGCGAGTGAGGGAGGGCGGAACGATGAGCGCACGGCAGGGCACCGGAACGGAGACCACGCACCGCGTAGTGATTCTGGTCCAGGCACGGCCCGCTCTGCCTCCCACCCCTGATGGGGCAGGCGCCAAGACGGACGAAGAGGCCACGGTGGCCCGGACTGCACCAGGGAAGACGCCGAGCGCCATCACCGTGGACAGCTCCCCGACCGTGCTCCACCTCTCCGCGGAGCGGGCGGGGTCCGGCCCCCTGGCTACGGAGCGAGCAGCCGGGAAAGGCCACGCCTCCGCTGGGAAGGACGGCCTACGGATCGTCGCGGCGAGCACCAAGCCGTACGGCGCCCCCGTCCCTCAGCAGCGAAGCGGATGGATGCGGGTACGCGAGATGGCGGAGCGCGGCGCGGCACAGTGGCGATCAGGCGCTGGCTCAACGCATTCCCCCCGGATCACGAGCTGCGCCGTCCGGAGCTGGCTCACCTGGGCAAGCACGAGTGTGAGGTCCTGTGTTCGTGGGCTCCGCCGGCTGTGATGGCGGGCGCAGGAGCGACGCCATGTGTGGCGCGCACGCCGGCCCCTGGGGTCAGGGCTGTTGGAGCGGAGTGTCTGCACCTGTCGCGGCCAGTCGATGCCCGTCCTGCCCAGGGCGCAGGGCGGCTCCCGACAGCTGCTCGTTCGCAACGGCCGTGAATCCGGCGCGTCATCGATTACCTCCGGAATATTTCGTATTAGCCTCCTATGACTGTACGAAGTCGCTATATCACGGATTGCATCCGTTCGACCACCGGAGAAAAAATGCGCAAGCTTCAGAAGGCCGCAGTCGTGGCCGCCGTCCTCGGCAGCTTCGGCTTCGTGGGCGCCGGCACCGCGTACGCCCATGGCGAGAAGGAAGGCGGGAGGGGCGGCACCGACTTCGAGGTCAGGCAGGGCAGCCAGTGCCGGTCGCACGACACGAACGTCGACGTCCTCGGCGAGGTCGGGATCCTCAACGGCGTGCTGGGTAACGCGCTCGGCGGCGAGGGCTCCCCCGGTGCGCAGAGCACCAGGATGGGCTCGTCCATGGGCTGCGACAACAGCGTCGACTTCATGGGTGACAAGGGGGGCGGCGAAGGCAGGAGCGGAGGTTCGGAGGGCAGGGAAGGCAGGGGAGACAAGAGGGGCGACGAAGGCAAGGCCGGAGGCTCGGAGGGCCGGGAAGGCAAGGGGGACGAGGGCGACAAGGGAGACAGGGGAGACAAGGGGGGCGATGAAGGTAAGAGCGGGGGCTCGGAGGGCAGGGAAGGCAAGGGAGGCAAGGAAGCCGGGGAAGCCAAGGAAGGCGGGGAAGGCCCGGTACGTGCGGTGGGTGGGGGCGCCGGGGAATAACACCGGGCCCGGCGTCCGCGCCACAGGCCGGTCCCGGACCCTTTCGGCCTCTGAAGGGCCAGACCGCGGGGCACTGCTCGACCCGCAGTCGGAAGAAAAGGCCGCCGGCCGGGCTTCTCGGGGAAGCCCGGCCGGCGGCCGGAGTTCGGCCCCGGCCGGACTCCCCTCGGGAAGTCCGCTGTCTCGGTGCTACGACGAGCCCTGCTGTCGCGCTGGCGGCATGTACGCATGGTGCGGAGCCATCGAGCCATGCTCACGCCACGCTGGCTGCCCTGCTGCTCCCCATCCGGCCGCCGCGGCACCGCTTCCCCGGCAGGTTCCCGGCGGACAACCGCGTTGCCCTGTCCGACAGTCGGCGGCTGTCGGGTCACCGCAGGGCGGCCATTGCACAGGTCAGGCGATCGAACTGTCCGCCATGTCAATGGTGTTGCCGGTCGGAGGCGCTTGCTGCTCATGTGATCACTTCCTGGACGCCGGGCCAGGCGGAAGCGCGAGGCGTACGGTCACGTCCGCGGGCGGTTCCGATCCGTGCGTCAGAGGGTCTTGATGGTCTGGGTGACCGCTGCGGTCTCCATGTGCTGGATCGAGGGCAGCGCCGCGACCCTGGTGGTGAGGTAGGTGAACAGGGCGCTGGGGTCCGGGCACAGCACGTTGGCGTAGACGTTGGTCGAACGGGTGGTGGCCGCGGCGAAGGGGTGCCGGGGCTTACGGGTGGTACTTCTCCTCGACCGTCTCGGCACCGCCGGACTTGGGGTTCATGGTGACGCGGACGGTGACGCTGTTGGTCTTCGCAGCCGTCTCCAGTTGGTTCACGGTGCACTTCGAGGTGCCGTAGCCGTCCCTGCCGATGGTCACGCTGCCGTCGGAGTCGGAGCAGATCGCGGCCGCGCCGAGGATCCGCGTGGCGTTGGAGATCAGGAATGCCTGGTCGGTGCCGCCTCCCTGGGGCTTGACGATCAGTTTACCGGGCGCGAGGTAGTTCAGCGTGCCGACGATCGTGCGGTGGTTACCGGCGTGGGCGACGCCGCCCCCGGTGGAGGCGGGCTTGCCGCCGGTGCTGCCGCCGGTGCCCGAGCCCCGGGCGGCGGACGGCGCCGCGGTGGACTTGCCGCCGTTGTGGCCCTGCGAGTTGGACTTGTCGGAGGGAGAGCCGCTCGTGGGCTGGGCCGAGGCCGAGGGGCCGGCGGCGCCCGTTGTCCCGGAGCCCTGCCCGCAGGCGGTGGCACCCAGCCCCAGCGCCGCGGTGGCGACGACGGTGGCGGCGAGGCGGCGGCCGGCACGGCCGCGGAAGCGGGTGGTGGCGGTGTTCATCAGGTCTCCCGTTGCTGTGTTCTCTTGTCTCTCACTCCGGACGAAAATCAGCTTCGAAGACCGGGTTGGCGTTCTGCTAACGGACGGCTAATGCGGTGCGACGGCACACCGCAGCGCGCTTGCCGCCGACGACGTGAGTGGCGGATCCGGAGAGGGAGCGGAACGTCCTGCCTTTGGCGGGCCCTTACGGTGCAAGGGAGTTGAGCTTCCGACCGCCGGAGTCACTGGCTTCGGCGGGTGGGCCCTCTTTGTGAGTGGGGGCGACCTTGGAGCCGTGCGGCATCGGCGGGCGCTGTGCGATGGATGTCTGACGCGTGGGCCCCGCCGGCCGTGCCCGTAGCGGCTCGCCCACGACTGTCCGCGTCGGGCCGGGGCGTGCGCGATTTTCTCGGTGCGGCGGCCGTTCAGCCCTCGCGGACGCCGAGGGGCGGATACCGGACAGCCGGCGCGTCATCGAAGGTTCGTGAGCGCGCTGTTGCCGGCTTCGTCTGGGGCGCCGTGCTTCGCGTGTGGCGCGGATACGCTCCCGGTCGTCGTGTCCGGCCGGCATCAGTCCGATCGTTCGTCGTGCCGGTTCGCGACCGGCCCGCAACCGGTCTACAGCCGACCCGCGCTGTGGCAGCTGCCCACGCTGTGCGTCTGCGCGTCGAGTGTGCGTCGTGGACCGGTGATGGAGCCGGGCGGGGAGTGAAGGGAATGAAGGGAATGAAGGGTCATGGAGCATGCCACTCCGGTTTACCAGGGGTATGTGGAAGACCGTATGGGATACGGGGAAATGCCGCCGCTGGGGAAATGTCGCCGCGGCGGCGACGTGTCGGAGAGGTCGTGATCAAGAAATGCGGCTGGAGTTGCTTAAGTGTGATCGTTGTTCAGGGAATGTGTTCCAGGGGCAAATCGCTTGTGTGTGGAAGTGGTTGGAGTGCACGTCAACGTGGGGGCTGCAGCCTTGTGTGCCGGTTGCTGAATAGCGTGATCATGCCGGGTGGAGCATCCGATTCCGCATGCGATGGTTTTGTCGAAGATCATGTCGGGAGTTGGCTCAATTTCGCTAGCCCGGGCCGCTCGGGCTCCGCGTAGCGTAAGCGCCGACGGGCGCAGGCGGATGCCCGGTGAAGAACGACGGGGGAAGCGGAAGTGTCGATCTCTGTTCGCCCTTTAAGATCAAGCAATTCGCGTGTTCAACTAGCGGACGACCTGGAGGCTCTCGGAGCAGACGAACTCGCGCGCCTGCGTAGCGACAACCTGTTGGCGACGGTGGACGCCATCGTGAAACGTCCCGCCGCGGCAGCCCGATGGCCTGGTATCGAGGGCGTCCGTACCGCGGACGACCTGTCCGAACTACCCCTCATGTCGCCCGACACGCTTGAGGACTTGTGCCCGCCCGCGGTGACCGATCTGGTGCTCGACAGCGCCGACAGCGGAATGGTGCTGCGCTCCAGCGGCACCTCGGGAAAGCGCAAAGTCCTCTACCACTCCTGGGAGTTCGACGTCCGGGTCACCCACCTCGGCGCACGGGGCGTACGCGCCGCGCTGACGACGGCCCCGAGCCGGGTGGGCAACTGCCTCTACCCCGGTGAACTGAACGGGGCGTTCTCCTTCGCCCAGGACCTCACCCGGCGCCTCGGCGCGCAGACGTATCCCCTGGGGACCTCGATGCGCACGGAGGAACTGCTGGAGGTCATCCGCGAACACCGAATCGACACGCTGATCGGCTCGCCCGCGATGGGCGCCGACCTGCTGTCCGACCCGGCGAACCTGGCGTCGCTGGCGTCGCTGCGTACCTACCTGTACATCGGCGAGAACCTCGGAGCGGCCCGCGCGGCGGTCATGACCGAGGCGATCCCCGGATTGCGGGTGAGGTCGCTGTCCTACTCGACCAGCGAGACGGGCCCCATCGGCTACCAGTGCCCCTTTCAGGGCGACGGCACCCACCATGTGCACGACGACGCGATGTTCGTCGAGGTGGTCGACCCGGAGACCGGCGCCGAGGTGGCCGACGGCGAGGAAGGCGAGGTCATCACCACCACGCTGACCGACACCGGGATGCCCCTGGTGCGCTTTCGGATGGGCGACCGTGCGATACGGCACACCACCGGCGGCTGCGCCTGCGGCAGCCCCACCTCGCGGATCACGCTGACCGGACGCGTGCCCCGCTCGCTCAACGTCGACGGCGCGACGATCTCCCAGGACCTGGTCATGGCTCAGCTGCGCGGCCTCGGAGTGGCCGACCCGGCCGACTGCCAGTTCCAGGTACGGCGCGCCCCCGACCGCGGATTCGACGTCGTCCTCCTGCTCGCCGACCGGCTCGCCGTCCGCCCCACCGGCGACGAGGTGCTCCGGCGGCTGCGCGAGGGTTACCACCTCGGCCGGGTCTTTGCCATGCCGGGCTTCCGGGGCTTCACCCTGCGGCACGTTCCCACAGCGGACTTCGTGCGCAACACACGCGGCAAGACTCCGTTCTTCGTCGAGCTCTGACCGCCGACCCAAGTCCGGATCCACCCCCCCCACTCCGGCACTCGAACGTTCCCACTCATCTGAGGACTGTCTGTGGCCCTGCTGGAGATCTCCAAGAACTGGCTGACCAACCGCCTTGAGAACACGACCGACGCGCTCGCCCTCGCCACCGAGCGCGACCTGACCTCGCACGTCTTCCACTGCCGCCGGGGCAAGGTGGTCGAACTGGCCGACGGCAGCGAGGCCGTCGAGTTCGTCTCCTGCTCCTACCTGGGGTTGGAAGTGCACCCCCAGCTCCTGCACAGCGCGAAGGAGGCCATCGACCGCGCCGGCGTGCACTTCGCCTCCGCACGGACCCGGATGCGGCTGGACGACCTGGAGGAACTGGAATCGATCCTGGACCGCATCTACGGTCTGCGATCGGTCACGGCCTTCACCTCTGTCGGCAACGTCCACCTCGGTGTGCTGCCGCTGCTGGCGGCCGACGCGCTGCCCAGCTACCCGATGGCCGAGGCCGGACCGGTGTTCCTCGTCGACCGCACCGCGCACGCCTCGATCCAGGTACTGCGCGGCATCTTCGAACAGATCGGCCCGGTCAGCCGGTTCGACGCGCACGACACCGCCGGGCTCGGCGCCCTGCTCGACGAGGCGGTGGACGCGGGACGGACCCCGATCGTGCTGGTCGACGGCATCGGCTCGATGGGCGGGCTGATCGACGTCGTCGAACTCAACGCCCTGACCGCGGCCGCGGGCGGCTACCTCTACGTCGACGACGCGCACGGGATCTCGATCGCCGGCCCCCAGGGCGGCGGCTACGCGCACGAGGCGTTCGGCACGGACCTGCCCGACTCGGTGATCCTGGTCGGCTCGCTGTCCAAGGCGTTCGGCGGCGCCGGCGGATTCGGCGTGCTGCGCGACCGCGCGGACACCAAGGTGCTGCGCAAGTTCGGCAACCCGCTGATCTTCGGCGGCCCCATCGCCCTGCCCATGGTCAGCGCCAACCTGGCCTCGGCCCGGCTGCACCTGAACGGTGCGGTGGTCCCGTTGCAGGACCGGTTGTGGCAGAACACCGAGCTGTTCGACCAGCACACCTACGGCCGACTGGTCAACGCCGGTGAACGCTCGCCGGTACGGGGCGCGGCCTTCGCCGCCGAGGCCGACGCGCTGGCCGCGGCCGAACGGCTGCGGAAGGCCGGGATCCTGGTGACCCCGGCCTTCTACCCCACCGTCGCCCGAGGCACGGGCCTGGTGCGGTTCGCCGTATCCGCGCTGCACACCGACGAGCAGATCGCCCGCGCCGCCGAAGCGCTCGGAGATCTCGACTGACCAGCACCCCATGGACGTACGGAAACCAGGAGACATGACCCGACGGCCCACCGAACCCGTACTGACCTGGATCTGCCACCCCGACGACCTGACGCCCGACTACGCCGCCGCCATCGAGGCGGACATGACCAAGGAGTACACCGCCGCCGCCGAACGCAACGGATTCACCTTCCGGTTCCTGCCGGCCAACGAACTCGTCCCCGTCGTGGCCGACCGGCCGCGGCTGCTGCACCGCGGCGAGGACCTGCTGGCGCGCCGGCACTGCTACCTCGTCGACGACGTCAGTGCCGACCCGCAGGCCGCCCACTTCCTGCGGGCTCTCTATCGCACGGTGGATGCCAGCGATTCGGTCCTGCTGAACAGGGCGTTGCGGGGCCCCGAGTGCCTGGAGCGCGACAAACTGGCGATGATGCTGCGGGCGGCGAGCCTGGACGTGCCGACCCCGCGGACGGTGGCCGTGCCGTTCGGCCGCTACGCCCGCCAGGCACTGCCTGTGGTGCGCGAGGTCGTCGGCGACGGCCCGTACGTGGTCAAGCCCCGGGAGATGGGGATGGGCGCGGCGGTACTGCGCGTGGACACCCCCGAGCAGTTGTCGGCGGCGTTGGACGTGGTCGCCCAGACCGGCCAGAACTACCTGGTCCAGGAGTGCCTGCCGATCACCGGCGACCTGCGGGTGATGCTGGTCGGCGGTGAGGTGCTGGTCTCGCTGCTGCGCCGTCCGGCCGCGGGCCGGTACCGGGCCAACCTGCGGCAGGGCGGTGTCGCCGAACTGGACCCGGACATCGCCGGCGTACGGGAGATGTGCCTGCGTATCGCCGGGAGCCTGGACGCCGGCTATCTGCACGTGGACTGGCTGATGACCGAGAACGGCCCGGTGCTGGGCGAGTGGGGCACCGCGCTGGCCGGCTTCTCGCTGATGCCGGAACCGGCGCGGACCAAGGTGGCCGACGCCTTCTTCCAGTGGGCCCACCGCATGCTGACCGGGGTGGGGGAGCGGTGAGCGGCGACGGGGTACGGCGTCGGCTGATCGGACAGATCACCGCCTATCGCACCAGCAAGTGCCTGTACGCGGCGGTCGAGTTGGGCATCCCGGACCTGCTGGCACGGCGCCCGATGACCGCCGCTGAACTGGCCGCCGAGACCCGGACCGAAGTCGACCCGTTGCGCAGGGTCCTCGATCACCTGGTGGTGGCCGAGGCCCTGGGGCTCGACGCGTCCGGCGCATACGTCGGCACCGAGGCGTCCCGGCTGCTGTGCCGGGACGCGCCGGACGGGATCGCCAACTGGGTGCGCTGCGAGCTGCAGGAGGGCTACTGGCACAGCTGGGACCGGCTCGTGGAGCAACTGCGCACCGGCACCCCGGCGTTCGAGCTGACCCATCAGGAGCGCTTCTTCGAGTGGCTCGCCCGGTCACCGGAGATCAGCGACCTGTTCGACGCGACCATGCGGGACGGTTCGCGCGACCTGGACGGCGGACTGGCGGCGGCCATCCCGCTGCGGCCGGGCCAGACCGTCGTCGATGTCGGCGGCGGTGACGGCTCGCTGCTGGCGGCGCTGCTGACGGCCAGCCCGGGGGCGCGCGGCATCCTGTTCGAACTGCCGCGGGAGAAGACCGAGGTGGTCCCCGCGCTGGCCGCGCTGATCGCCGCGGGACGCGCCCGGGTGGAGCGCGGTTCGTTCTTCGACGGGGTGCCCCCCGGTGGGGACGTCCACGTTCTCAAGCGTGTCCTGCACGACTGGGACGACGAGCGGGCCTCGCAGATCCTGGGCCGCTGCCGGGACGCGCTGGCGCCCGGCGGACGCGTCGTGGTCGTCGACATGGTGCTCGACGACGACCGCCGCGTCCCCGTCGGGCGGTCCCTGGACGTCCTGATGATGATCCTGATGGCGGGCCGGGAACGCACCGCGGCGGACTTCTCCGCCCTCGGCACCGCCGCGGGGTTCCTCCCGGCCCACGTCACCGCCACCGGTACCCCTCTGTCGGTGGTGGAGCTGTCCCTTCCCGCACCGGAGAGGCCCGAACCCCATGCAGGCCGCTGAGACGACGCCTCCTCAGCCCACGCAGACCAGCGACCGCGGATCGGTCCTGGCCGCGCTGGTGTTCACGTTCGTCACGAACATCGACATGACCACCGTGCTGACCATGCTGCCCGTGGCGGTCTTCGGCGGTACCCGGGTCGCCCCGCTGACGTTCTCCCTCGCCCTGTCCATCCAGGTCGTCGCCTCGCTGATCGGCGGCATCGTCGTACCGATGGTCTTCCGCGGCGTGAACAGCGGCTGGATGCTGTCCATCTCCGCACTGCTGAAATCGGCCGGTTTCGTGGCGCTGCTGGCCACGGTGCATCCGCCGGGACTGTTCGTCTTCGCGGTGCTCGCGGGGTTCGGCCGCGGGGTCTCGAAGGTCGCGGTGCGGGTGCTGCTGACCGACGCCACCGTGGAGAAGGACCGGGCCAGGGCGTTCCAGCTGTTCTTCGTGGTCATGAACGTGGCGCTGCTGCTGGCCCCGCTGGCCGCCGAGGCCGCCGACCGGTTCCACGTGGCACGGTACGCACTGGTGCTCCTGCTCCTGCTGGAACTGGCGGGCGGTGCCTGGGCCGGCGCGACCGCGCGACGGCTGACCTCGGACACCGGGAAGGCCAAACGGCTCGCCGTCGGAGGCGGCCTCGGGCTGCTGCTGCGCCCCGGACCGGTGGCGGTGCTGGCGTACACGCTGGTCGCGTACTTCGCCATGGGGTTCATCATGGCCATGTTCCTGCTGTACGACGAGGTCAACCCGGCCTTGTCGGGCTACCGGGAGCTGTTCCTGAGCTTCGAGCCGCTGGCGCTGATCGTGATCCAGCTGGCGATGATGCCGGTCCTCGCCCAGACCGGCCGCAGGGCGGTGTACGCCGGGGCCGCGATCACCTGCGGGACCGGGGTGCTGCTGTCGTTCACCTCGTCGCTCGTCCTGGTCCTGCTCGGCCTCGCGCTGTTCGCCTTCGCCGAATGTCTCGCGCTGCCGCAGTCACAGGTCGACGCCGGGAAGGCCGTGGCCAAGGAGCAGGTGTCCGCGATGCTGTCGCTGGTCACCATCATGAGCGCGGTCGGCGAGATGGCGGGCAACGTGGCAGCCGGCTGGATCGTGCGCAACGCGGACGACCTGCTGCCCTCGGCGACCGCGTCGGCCATGGCGGTGGCCGTGGTCGTGCTGGCCGGCTTCGCCGCCGCCGGATACGGCATCGACCGAGCAGTCTCCGCCCGAGAGGTGGCATGACGCGAACACGGTGAACACGACACCCCCCTTCCCGCCGGCGACCCGCCCGACGGCCTTCCGACCAGACTTCTCGCCAGGAGAGGAGGAGACGGCATGAGCACACCGCAGAGCACCGGCGCCATCGCGGCCAGCCGCCGCATCCCGCGCTACCGCGGTTTCGCGATCCTCGCGCACTGACCCCCGACCGCACAGACCGGAGAACACATGACCGTCATGCTCGCACCTCCCCATACCCAACCGGCCGTGCACAACGGCACGTTACCGTCCGGAGTGCTGCCACGGATCCGCGCCGTGGGCACCGCGGTGCCGCCCGAGTCGTACACCCAGCAGGACATCCTCGACATCTTCGGTGTCACCGACGAGCGCATCCGTTCCGTCTTCCTCAACAGCGCGATCAACACCCGGCACCTGACCCTGCCGCCGCCCGGTCCGAACCGCGAACGGCGCGTCGAGACGCAGGGCGAACTGCTGCGCAAGCACGTCAACACCGGAATCGACATGGGCTCCCGCGCTCTGGAGACCTGCGTGAAGGAAGCGGGAGCCGGCCTCTCCGACATCCGCTACCTGTGCTGCGTCACCTCCACCGGCTTCCTCACCCCCGGCTTCAGCGCCCTGTTGATCCGGGAACTCGGGCTCCGGGTGGACTGCTCCCGACTGGACGTGGTCGGGATGGGCTGCAACGCCGGGCTCAACGCCCTGACCGCCGTGGCCGGCTGGGCCGCCGCACACCCGGGCCAGCGGGCCGCCATGGTGTGCGTGGAGTCCTGCTCCTCGGCGTACGTCTTCGACGGCACCATGCGTACGTCGGTCGTCAACAGCCTCTTCGGCGACGGCGCCGCGGCAATTCTCGTCGAGGCCGGCGACGCGCCCGGCCAGGACACCAGCGGCCCCGCGCTGGCGGGCTTCTCCAGCCGGATCATCCCCGAGGCCGCTGACGCCATGCGCTACGACTGGGACGACGACGAGGGCAAGTTCAGCTTCTTCCTCGACCGCGACGTGCCCTACGTGGTCGGCGCCCACGCCGAGGAAGCCGTTGACGCGCTGCTGGCCGGGGCGGGCCTGCGCCGGACGGACGTCGACCACTGGGTGGTGCACTCCGGTGGCAAGAAGGTCATCGACTCGGTCCGGGTCAACCTGGGCCTCACCAAGCACGACGTACGCCACACCACCGGCGTGCTGCGCGACTACGGCAACCTCTCCAGCGGCTCCTTCCTTTTCTCCTACGAGCGCCTGGTCGCCGAGGGAACGGTGGCGCGGGGCGATCTCGGGGTGCTGATGACGATGGGTCCGGGATCGACGATCGAGACGGCACTGGCGCGATGGTGACCGCGGCGGGCACCACGAGGACCGACACGGCGACGCAGCGAAAGGACGCACGCACGATGACCCGCAAGAACGATTCTCGCGCCGACCACCAGGTGGGCACGGACGGCCAGGCACCTCCGGGACCGGCCGCCGACCACCGGGTGCACACGCACGGCCAGCCCCTCCCCGCGCTGATCGCCGACCTCGACGCCGCCCGGGAGCGGGTCGAGGACGCCGGCGCGGGCGCGGTGCTCGTACTGGCCCTGGGGCCCGCCACCACGGCGCCCTGGCCGGGCCCCGGCGTCGCCGTACACGAGGTCAACAAGTGGGAGCGGGCGCTGCGCCGGGTCGAGCGGCTGGACGCGCCGGTCGTCGCGGTGGCCGAGGGGAGCTGCGCCGGGCCCGCCGCGGACATGCTGCTGGTTGCCGACGTCCGCATCGCCCGTACCGACCTGCGGATCGCGCTGCCGCGCAACGACGACCGCTGCTGGCCGGGCATGGCGCTGTACCGGCTCGTCCATCAGTACGGCGTCGCCCGGAGCCGGCGCATCGTACTTTGCGAGGCCCGACTCACCGCCGAACGCGCCCTGGCCATGGGCCTGGTCGACGAGGTCACCGACGAGCCCCAGGCGGCGCTCGACGCGGCGCTGGCGACGCTGCGCACCGTGTCCGGGACGGACTGGGCCATCCGGCGCCGGCTGCTGCTGGAGGCCCATGACGCCACCTTCGAGGACGCTCTGGGCGCGCACCTGGCCGCGTGCGATCGCGAACTCCAGCGGATGCGCGCCGGCGAACTCCGGGAGGTACGTCCGTGAGCGCCGACGCCCACCCGCCCACCCCGCCCGCCACCGGCACCGGCGCGGACCTCGGGCCCGCTCCCGAACCGCCCCTGACCGGGAACCTCGTCGAAGACGCTGCGACCCTCGCGGAGTACGCCGCCGCAGCAGACCGGTCGCTCGCGGCCCTGCCGCCCCGCCCCGAGCGCGACGCGCCCCAACAGGCCGCGGCAGAACGGGTGTTGTCCGCAGCCCGCCGGCTGCGCGCCACCTTCCTGGACTGGCACGTCGAGGCGGTGTACGGCAGCCTGACCGGCGACCGGACCCACCACGTCCGGCTCCCGGAACTGTTGCGCGCCGCCGGTGAGCAGTGGCCCGGCCTGGTCCCCACCGAGGCCCGACTCGACGCCGAGCGCAAGCACATCCAGGCGCACAAGGAGGGACTGGAGATCGACCAGGGGCTCTTCCTGCGTGCGATCCTGCGCGATCCCGCCTCCGGTGCCCATCTGACCGACGCGATGCGGACACCCTCACGGCGGGCGCTGGACCTGCTCGCGGACTTCACCGCGACCGGCCGGGCCGAGCTGGAGTCGGTCCTCGTCGAACGCCGGGGCCCCGCCGCGCACCTGACCGTGCACAACGAACACTGCCTCAACGCCGAGGACGACACCCTGATCGCGGACATGGAGACCGCGGTCGACCTGGCACTGCTCGACGACCGGGTCCGTGTCGGCGTGCTGCGCGGCGGGGTGATGACGCATCCGAAGTACGCGGGCCGGCGGGTGTTCAGCGCCGGAATCAATCTGCGTCATCTGCACGAGGGACGCATCTCCTTCGCCGGCTTCCTGATGCAGCGCGAACTGGGCTACATCAGCAAGATCCAGCGCGGCCTGCACCGTCCGGACCGCACCGGTGCCGGGACGCACCACCCCGGCGGCGCCGTCGCCGGGAAGCCGTGGGTGGCCGCCGTGGACGCGTTCGCCATCGGCGGTGGCATGCAACTGCTGCTGGTCTTCGACCGCGTGATCGCCGAGCGCGGCGCGTTCTTCGCCCTTCCCGCCGCACAGGAGGGCATCGTTCCCGGCGCGGGCAACCTGCGCCTGAGCCGTTGCGCCGGCGCCCGCCAGGCCCGCCGGGTGATCCTGTGGGGCGACCGGATCGCGGCCGGCGACCCGGGCGCCGCGGCGGTGTGCGACCAGGTCGTGGCGCCGGAGGAGATGGACACCGCGATCGAGGAGGCGGTGTCGGCTCTCGACAACCCGGCCGTGGTGACGAACCGGGCGATGCTGACGCTGGCCGAGGAACCTCCGGAACTGTTCCGCACCTACATGGCGGAGTTCGCCTACGTACAGGCGACCCGGCTCTACAGCCTCGACGTCATCGGCAAGGTGGACCGCGCCTGGTCCCGCGCGGGCGGTCGGCCATGAGTGCGGCGCCCGGCTTCGTGCTGGCCGGGGGAGACCTGCACGCCAGCCTGGAGAACCCGGTGCTCGGCTCCGTCGCCTTCCTCAACGAGGTGATGACGCGCTACCCGTCGGCGATCTCCTTCGCCCCGGGCGCCCCGCACCTCGCCCACCTCGCCGACGTCGACGTCACCGCGTACGCCGCGCGCTACGAACGGCACCTGGTCGAGGACCGGGGCACGACGGCCGAGCGGGCCCGGAACCTGCTGCACGAGTACGGACCGAGCCGCGGCCTCATCAACGACCTGATCGCCGCCGCGCTCCGCCACGACCAGGGCATCGACGTGCCGCCCCGGTCCGTGGTGGTCACCGTCGGCGCCCAGGAGGCCATGCTGCTCACCCTGCGCGCGCTGTGCCGCTCGCGCGACGACCTGCTCGCGGTCGTCGAACCCGCCTACGTCGGCATGACGGGGGCCGCCCGGCTGCTCGACGTCGACCTCGTGCCGGTCCCGGAGACCGCCGACGGGGTCGACCTCGACGCCCTGCGCGGTGCCTGCGCGGCGGCGCGCAAGCGGGGACGGCGGATTCGCGCGCTGTACGTCGCCCCGGACTACTCCAACCCGTCGGGCAGTGTGCTGGACCTGGAGACCCGGCAGCGGCTGCTGGCCGTGGCCGACCACGACGACCTGGTGCTGATCGAGGACTCGGCCTACGGCTTCACCGCGCCGCCCGGCCATGCCCTGCCCTCGCTCAAGGCGCTCGACACCGACTGCCGGGTGGTCCACCTCGGCACGTTCGCCAAGGTGTGCCTGCCCGGCGCTCGGGTCGGGTTCGCCGTCGCCGACCAGCCGGTCGTACGGGCCGACGGCACCGAGGGAGTCCTCGCCGACGACCTGGCGGTCCTCAAGGGCATGGTCACGGTCAACACCTCGCCGCTGTGCCAGGCGGTCATCGGCGGGATGCTGCTCGCGCACGGCGGGTCGCTGGCCGCGTTGGGCGATGCCACCTCGGCGCACTACCGGCGCAACCTGGCGCATCTGCTGGCCGCACTCGACCGCGAGCTGGGCGGTGCGACGCCTCCCGGCGTGCGGTGGAACAGCCCGTCCGGCGGCTTCTTCGTCCGCGTGCGGCTGCCCGTCCGGGTGGATACCGCTCTACTGGAGTGGTGTGCCACGGAGTTCGGCGTGCTGTGGACCCCGATGGAGCACTTCTACCTTTCCGGGGGTGGGACCGACGAACTTCGCCTGTCCTGCAGCTATCTGACGCTCGATCGGATCGATGAGGGGATCGGGCGGTTCGCGGAGTTCCTCCGCGAGGTCGCCGGCCCGCCGCGCCGAGGGCGGCGGGCCCTGCCGTAGACCGGCGCCGGGTTCAGCGCGGCGGCGCGCAGGAGCAGGACGTCTCGACCCAGCCGGGCCGGTGCCAGTCGTGGCTGAAGTCCGCCTGCGCGCCCCGCAGCGGTGCTGCGATCCGGTTCCGCCGCACCGTCGTGGCCGCCGCCTGCCGGAACGGGCGGAGCAGGTCGTCCACCGAGTGCAGCCGTCCACCGGTCACGACCATGCGCACGGCCGCCGCGGCCTTGACGTCCGCCAGTGGATCGCCCGCCACGACGGCCAGATCGGCGAAGCGCCCCGGCTCCACCGTGCCGAGCCGGTCGGCCAGCCCCAACACCCGCGCGGAGTTCGCGGTGGCCGTGCGCAGGACGTCGTAGGTGCTCAACCCGCCCTGCGCCAGGGCCCGCAGGTTCAGGTGCATCGCCAGTGCCGGGGTGTCCAGCGGCGCGTCGGTCCCGGCCACCACCAGGCCGCCGGCCGCGTGCACCCGCTTGAGCAGGTCGACGGCGCCGGCCAGCAGGAAGCGGAGGGTGTCCGCCGCGGGCCCCACCGCGTTCCGCGCCAGCTGCTCCACCAACTCGTACTCCCAGAGCGGGAAGAGCGCCTTCGTCCGCGGGTCCTCCAGCAGCGACCGGTCCTCGGCGTACAGCACGGCGGCGTAGATCAGGGTCGGGGTGATGGGCATGCCCGAGCGCGCGAACAGGTCGACCACACCGTCCGAGGTACGGCCCAGGCGGCTCACCGTGTGGGTGTAGCCGAGGCGGTTGCCGCCGCCGACGTGCTCCATCGCGTCCAGGCCGGTGTGCGCGGCCGGGTAGGCGTAGTGCGAGGTGACCGGCACCCCCATCCGGTGGGCCCGGGCCACGACCGGTTCGGTGAGCGCGACCGGGAGCCGGATGTAGCACTTGAGCAGGTCGTAGGCGAGCGCCTCGGCCCGGGACAGTTCCAGGTCCAGCTGCGCCGCCGACTGCACCGGGCGCATCGCGTTGTACAGCACCCGGTTGCCGTCCAACGCCTCGCCGGTGCCGAGGAAACGCGGCATGACCCTGACGCCCGCCTCGGACGATTCGCGGGTCTCCACCATCTGGTAGACCGGGTCGGCGACCGAGCGTGCGGTGGTGACGCCGTACGACAGCCACAGCCTGCCCTGGCGGTCACCCCACCCGCGCCCCCGCATGAACCAGTGGGTGTGCAGGTCGATCAGCCCCGGCATGACGGTCAGCCCGGACGCGTCCACGATCCGGCCGCCGACGGCCGAGCCGGCCGGTACGACGCCCGCGACCTTCGTCCCCTCGATCACCACGTCGACGTCACGGCGCAGTTGCCGGGAGACGCCGTCCCACAGCGCGCCCGCCCGCAGTACGAGTCGGTCGGTGCCCTCGTGCACCCGGTATGTCAGGGGGACCGGCACGGTGCGCGGGGTGCCGCCGGCCAGCGGCACCGTGCGCAGAAGGCCGTTGGACAGGTACATCAGCGTCCGGCCCCGGTCACCGACCGAGACCGCGTCGGTGACCTCCCGGGTCAGCTGCCGTGCCGGCCCGGTGGCGCGGCCCGCGCCGTCCACGGGCAGCGCCCAGGCCGTGCTTTCCATGACGAACACCAGACTCCGCCCGTCCGGCGTCCAGAGCGGGCCGTCGTCGCCGCGGGTGGCGACGGAGCGGTGCGCGGCGGGTTCGGCGTAGGTCGTGGCGCCGGTTTCCAGATCGACGGTGAGGATCTGGTTGGTGCCGGACTTGTTGCGCAGGGACGCCGGTCTGACGGCGGCGACGGCGAGGGTGCGGCCGTCCGGCGACCAGGCCGGCCGCCCCGGCTGGAACAGCGCCGGCAGCACCTGCCGCACCGACCCGTCGGAGACCGCCAGCACCCATATGGCGCCGTCCGCGTCCTGGTAGGCGATCCGGCCGCCGTCCGGCGACCAGCGCGGGGTCATCGCGCCCCGGGGCACGTCGGTGAGCTGGGTGGAGGATCCATCGGCCAGGTTCAGCCGCCACAGGTTCGCGGTGCCGGAGCGGTCGCTGCCGTAGACGAGGCTCGTGCCGTCCAGGTGGAAATCGGGGTCGGTGTTGAAGAACCCGTCCGACACCCGTGCCGTCGGTCTGCCTCCGACCGGCATCACCCACAGCGCGTTCAGCGCCCGGAACGCGACGCTGTGGCCGTCGGGGGACAGGACGGGGCTAGCGATGCCGCGTACCGGGCGCGGCGCGGGCGAGGTGAGGTCGCGCACCTGTCTGCGGTAGTCGCGCGCGGCCAGGGGCAGGGTCGCCGTGAACGCGATCTCGCGGACGGAGCCGTCGAGGGTGCGGCGTCGGATGAGGCCGTCGGCGGTGTAGACGAGTTCGGTGCCGGACAGCCAGGTGGGAGGGAACCCGAAGACGTCCTCGCCGGAGGTCAGGGTCCGCTCGCCGACGACCAGGTCGGCGGTGCGGCCGGTGAACCGGGTGTAGGCGAGCCGTGTGCCGTCCGGGGTCCAGGCCGGCCCGCACAGGGTGGTGCCGGTGGGCGCGGTCACCGCCGTACTGCGGGCGCCGCCGGCGAGTTCGACCACGTCGATCGCCGTGTCGCCGACCGTGAAGGCGATCCGCCGGCCGTCAGGCGACCAGGTCGGCGTGATCTCACGGGCCTTGGCGGTGGTCACGCGGCGGCTGGTTCCGGCGCCCAGGTCCATGACCCAGATGGCGTTCATGTTCTCGGCGTCGGAGGCGAAGGCGATGTGCCGGCCGTCCGGGGAGAAGGCGGGCTCCTGGTGGTCGGCGGGGTCGTCGGTGAGCTGCCGCAGCCCGGTGCCGTCGGTGTTGACCAGCCACAGCTGGTAGTACCCGTCGCGGAACGACTGGAAGACCAGGCGCTGCCCGTCCGGCGACCAACTCGGCCGGCTCGCGTCCTGTGCGTCCTCCGTGAGGCGGCGGGCCCGGCCTCCGCCGACGGGGACCAGCCAGACCACCGTGAACAGGTCGAGTGCCAGCCATCGCCCGTCCGGTGAGACCGCCGCGGCGAAATTCGTGCCCGACGACACCGTCACCGACGGCTCCCGGTCACCTTCGTCCCGCGCCTGCGCGGGAGCCGCCCAGCCCAGCGCGTCGCCCGCCCACAACGCGCCCACTCCGGACGCTACTTGCCCTCCGCGTTTCAATAACTGTCGCCGGTTGAGACCTCTTGCCTGGAGGTGATCGTCCGTCACCTGGCACCGTCCCTTTCGAAAGAACAGTCGAGAAGCCCCATTCTAAGGAGACTTGACCGGCCTCACAGCGGAAGTCCCCAACGATGGACGGCAAGTTGGGCATCCGGCGCTCGGCCGCAGCCACTCGTGGCGGCGCCGGCGGCTGACCACGATCTTCCGCTTCCGCTCGGGGGCGGCGGCGCGACCGGAGGACGAACCCGCGGCGGTGCGCGGGAACCATCCAAGAGCCTGGGACGTCAGACGGACGTCGGGCGGCGCATGCCAACTCGCCTGCAAAGCAGACGTATTGCGGAGGTCAGTGGTGGCCAAGTATCTGAAGGTGTCCCGCCGGTTGAAGTACGGTTCCTCCCGTTCCGAGCTCCGCCCGGAGGACTTCACCGACGAGGGCAACGATGACGGCGGCCAAGCTGGAGTGCGCGAACCGCGCACACCGCTTCCCGACGGTCCGGGCCCGATGGCTCTTGAGCCTCCCAGAGGCTGAGTGGGTGTCCTTCGCCCGCAGTCGGAAAAGTTGATCACGCCGTCTGTGCGAGCGGGGCCACGCCACGGTATCGGCATGTCTTGATCGATGTGCCCTGTGAAAGACTCGCCACATGATTATCGAACGTGCGTACGCTCATGTGGCTTCGCGGAAGGATGAGGAGTGGCCCTGGTCCGTGCCCTGTGTGCGGGGGCTGCTGGCAGACGGACTGCGTTTCACCGCACCGGTGACCTTTCTCGTGGGCGAGAACGGCTCGGGCAAATCGACCTTGGTCGAGGCCCTCGCGGAGGGTTTCGGCCTGGACTCCTGGGGCGGCTCGCACGACTGGCGCTATGCCAGTCACCGCCCCAAATCGGTGCTCGGCGAGAGGATCCGCTTCGACGCGGCACCGCGGGGGCGGCGCATGTTGGGCAGTTGGTCCGCCCGCAAGGGGTTCTTCCTGCGCGCCGAGACCGCCCTGGACGCGTTGGGCCGGGAAGGGTTCGCGCCGGATTCCGTCAGCCATGGGGAGGGCTTCCTTGCCGCGTTCCGAGGAAAGTTCCTGCAGCCGGGGCTGTATGTGATGGACGAGCCGGAGGCGGCGCTCTCCTTCGCCTCCTGCCTGGAACTGCTCGGCCATCTCCACCAGCTGGTGAAGAACGGGGGCCAGGTCATCTGCGCCACCCACTCTCCGCTGCTGACGGCGCTGCCGGGTGCGGACATCATCGAGGTCGGCGAGCACGGTATGCGCCGGGTGGCATGGGACGAACTCGCCCTGGTCGACCACTGGCGCCGCTTTCTCGCCACCCCGCAGTCCTATCTGCGCCATCTCCTCGACTGAGGTCCTTCTCCGCGCGGACCCCGCCCGGCCGGCCCGGTCGACGGTGCGGGCCTCGGCCCACCTCCCGACGCGTCCGCCCGGCGAGCCGGCCACGGATCCGGCCGACGATGCCGGCCGCCACCATCGGCCGATGACCTGGTGCGCCAGGGCGTTCCGTAGCCGCTGCGGTTACGAGCTGAAGCGGTGCGTTGCGCACCTGACCGGTCATGTCCGTCCCATCGCGGACGGCACGCTGTATCCGGCGATCAAGCGTCTGGAGAAGGCGGGTTGGCTGAGCCGCCAGACCGAGCCTGGAAGCCGAGCGGCTCCCCGGCATGTGCTCACCCTGACCGACGAGGGCCGGGACGAGCTGCGGCGTCGACTGCGGGAAGCCCGCGGCGTGGAGATCAGCGACGAGAACCACTGGTCCACCGTCCTGGCCTTCCTGCGGCAGCTCGATGACCCGGATCAGCAGACGGCCGTGCTGCGGCGCCGACTGGACTTCCTCCGGGAGCCGAGCAGCTTCTTCTACGAGGGCGAACGACCTCTGGGGGCTGAGGAGTTGGGTGATCCGTTCCGGCAGGGAATCCTGCAGATCGCGCGTGCGACAAGCCAGGCAGAGGTGCGCTGGTTGAACGCGACCCTGAAGGCACTCGCGCGTCAGGACCCGTGCTGACGCAGGTCGATGACGCGATGGTGGCCCAGGGCGCTCCGGGCTCGTGCAAGTTGCCCGCCCCCTCGACGCCGACCAGCCTGCCGGACGGCAGGCTGCGCGGGGAGAGCGGGCGGGCGGGCAGTCGCTGGTGCGTGTGCGGGTCGGCGATCAGTGCCCCGCGGCCGGGCCCTGACCGAGAGCGTCCAGGAACGCGGTGAGCTCGGCGGTTTCGGGGGCGCTCAGCTCGCCGTGGATCGCGAGCGCCCGCTCGGCGTGGTCGCGGGCGGAATCGGGGTCGTCCGGGGCCAGGGTGTAGGCGATGCCCTGGTGGGCGCGGGCGATTTGCGGGCTGCTGTCGATGGCGCGGGCGATGTCCAGCGCCCGCAGGTGTCGACGGCGGGCGGCGTCGCGGCGGCCGGCCGCGTGGTAGGTGGCACCGAGGTCGTTGAGGATCTCGCTCTCGGCGCGCCGGTCGCCCATCCGGCGGCTGAGGGAGAGCGCCTGTGCGTGGTGGTCGACGGCCTCCCCGAACTGTCCCAACTGCCGGTAACCGGTGCCCATGTTCGTGAGGGTGAGGGCCTCGCCCCACGGGTCACCGATCCCCCGGTAGCGGTCGAGCGCCCGCCGGTGGTGGTCGAGAGCCTCCGCTGCCCGCCCGAGCCGGGCGTAGACCGTTCCCAGGCTGGTCAGGCTCAGGGCCTCGCCCCAGGGGGCGTCGACGCCGCCGTAGAGGGCCAGGGCCTGCTGGTGAAGGTCGATGGCCTCCTCGCTCTGCCCCAACTGCCCTTGGACGATGCCGAAGTTGGTGAGGATGACGGCCTCGCCCCATGCGTCGCCGATCTCCCGGCACAGGGCCAGCGCCTCCAGCCCCCGGTTGAAGGCGTCCTCGTAGCGCCCGGCGTGCCAGCAGGCGACGCCGAGGCTGGTCAGGATCTCGGCGTGGGCCAGGCGGTTGTCGAGGTCCCCAGTGGTGGCCAGGGCGAGTTCGTGGGTGCTGACCCAGTCCAGGGTGCGCCCCCGGATGTCGAAGAAATGCTGGAGGAGATGGGTGTACTGCCAGACATGCTCGTTCCTGCCCCGCGCGGCGGCATGCGTGATCATCGCGACGAGGTTGGCGTGCTCGGCCTCGTACCAGGCCAGGGCCGAGGCCCGGTCGCTCACGTCCGGGGTGTCGGCCGGTGGGCGGGCGACCTCGAAGGGGAGCAGCCGCTGTCCCGGTGCCACCAGGGGGCGGGCGTGCAGCGCGGTGTGCAGGTAGTGGTCGAGGAGCCGGAGTTCCGCCTCTTCCCGCTGTGCGGGGGGCTCGGTCTCGTGCAGGACCTCCTGGGTGTGTCGGCGGAGCAGATCGTGTAGTTGGTAGCGATGGGGTTCGTACTGCTCCAGCAGGTGTACGTCGACGAGTTCCTCCAGCCACTGCCGTGCCGTCACCGCGTCCGTACCCGCCAGGGCCGCGGCCGCGTACGCGTCGAGATCGGCGCCGGGGTGCAGGCCGAGCAGCCGGAACAGCCGCTGACGGCCCGGGCTCAGGCGTGCATAGGACAGGGCGAAGGCCGCGCTGACCGCCTGATCGTTGCCGCCGGGGCCGGACCGGCGGCGGCCCCTGCGGAGCTCGGCGGTGAGATCTTCCGCTGTCCACGCGGGCCGGTGGGCGAGCCGGGCCGCTGCCATCCGGATGGCCAGCGGCAGGTAGCCGCACAGCTCGGCGATCTCGGCGACGGCCTCGGGCGCGTCGGCGACCCGGTCGTGTCCCGCGATCCGGGCCACCAGCGCGCACGCCTCCGCCTCGGACAGCACACCGAGCGAGAGCGGGACGGCACCCTCCAGTGCCAGGAGCCGCCGCCGCGAGGTCACCAGCACCGCGCACGAGGCGGAGCCGGGCAGCAGCGGACGCACCTGCGCCGCGTCGGCGGCGTTGTCCAGCACCATCAGCGCCCGCCAGTCCGACAGCGTGGTACGCCACAGGGCCGACCGCTCCTCCAGGGTGTGCGGGATGCGTGCGCCGTCGACACCGGCCATGCGCAGCAGCGCCTCCAGCGCCGAAGCCGGGCCCACCGGGTCGTACCCCGGGGTGAAGCCGTGGAGGTCGCAGTAGAACTGGCCGTCCGGGAACCCGTCGGCCAGGAGATGGGCGGCGTGCACCGCCAGCGTGGTCTTGCCGACGCCCGCCATGCCGTCGATCGCCGACACCACCACCGCGCTCGCGGTGCCGCCGCCGACGAGCTCCGCGAGCCGGGCCACCTCGGCGGTGCGCCCCGTGAAGTCCGGTATGTCATAAGGCAGATACCGTCGGCGCCCCAGGGACACGGACCCCGCCGCCCCCTCCCGCTCGTCGGCCGCGGCGAGCAGGCGCCGCTGGTCGTCCGCCCCCAACCCGAGTGCCTTCGCGACCTCCCGCACCGAGGCCATGCGGGGCACCCGTCCCTGCCCGGACTCCAGCGCGCGGATGGTCCGGGCCGACAGCCCCGCCCGCTCCGACAGCTCCTCCTGGGTCAGCCCGGCCCGCCGTCTGTAGGCGCGCAGCACTGTGTCGAACCGTTCCGGCATGCCCTCTCCTCGCCCCGCGGGCCCGGACCGCGCGGCCCCCGGCCACACGGCTTCACTTCCGATGAGGCACTGTGGCCGACCCGGGAGAACGTCCGCTAAACGTCCGCTGGACGTCCTGTCGGCGGCGCGGGACGGACGGCAGCATCATGCATGCCCCGCTTCCCAGGGGGCGCGCGGAGTGCCGCACTGCGGTCAACCCGCAACGGGGGAAGGTCTGTTGAAGCGCCGCGAGGTCGTCACGCGGCCGACGCGTCTTCCTCGTATTCCGATCCGCCGTCGGAGGGGACGCCGCCGACGGCCCGCATCTGAAGGAGCACGGTGAATACACCGCGAAGAATCGTCGCCACCGCATCCGTCCTCGCCGCGAGCCTCGGTTTCCTGGGGATGACCTCCTCCTCGGCCTCGGCTGACGACGGGGTCCGCGTCACCAAGAAGGCCGCAGCCGCGTCGGACTGCGCCTTTGCCGTCTTCACCCCCGGCAACAAGTACTGCTACAACGACGCAGGCAGCTACGACATCGGCCCCATCACAGGCGTCAGTCAGGTCTGCGTCTACTCCGGCTGGGCGGTCTACGCCTGGGCCCCCAACCCCGGAGAGCCGCACCAGCGCAAGCTCCAGCACGCGGCTGACCAGTGCGACGACTACACCAACGTACCGGGCAACACGGTCGTCGACTGGGTCGAGCTGCACCCCTAGCAGACAAGCGAGGGCCGAGCAGGGCCCCGCAGCTCCGGGCCGGAGCTGCGGGGCTTCTTCGCGTCAGGAACTGGTCACCGACAGCAGACGCTGCAAGCCGTCCGGGGGCGCGTTCCTTGCCTGCTCGGCGAGCGTCCAGCAGTTCCGGCGCGGCAGGTCCGACAACGGGCCAAGCGCGAACTCCCCTGCCCGGCACCGCGGTTCCACCCGCGCGAACCGCGACGCGATGCGGCCCATCAGGTACTCGAACGTGTCCTGCCGACGAGCGGGATCATGATCTGCGGGTGACGTGAGGCCCGGCCCAACCGGTGGCGGCCACTACCTCCCGCGCGATGTCAACGACGAGCCGTCCGTCCGTCGCCACTCGCACGGTCTCTCCGAGGGCCCGCTGGTCCAGGAGCCGTGCCTTGCGGATGCTTCCCTCCAGCTCCTGCTCCAGCTCCGAGCCGAGTTCTCGTCCCACCAGCCGCGTGCGGGCGGTGGCGTCGGAGGCGGTGAGCAGGACTCGTGTGATCCCCACTCCGGCCCCCATGGCACGCTCGAACATGCCCGTCGCCTCCGGGAGCACACTCGTGGTGTTCGTATAGATCAGGCGTCGGTAGCCGCGCTGGGCGAAGTTCGCCCACACGGCAGTCAGATTGCTCTCGGTGACCTCCGCGCGGTGAGGGTCTCCCTCTGGTGCCGGATGTACCTGCCCCATGAAGTCACCATCGATGATCGCGTGAGCGACCGACTCGGAGCGCAGCAGCGCCGAAACCTCCCACCCCACCGTCGTCTTGCCGACACCAGCACGTCCTCCGATGAGCAGTACCTCTGTGTGATGCATGCGTGCAGCGTGCCAGCGGGCGACCACCTCACGCGATCCGGCTCAGCTTACCGGTAGTCAGTGGCACCGAGCAGCCCGCGTGACACCCAGAGCGACGGACGCCATCGACGCGCTGACCGCGGTGTCCGAGCCTGGGTGGGAGCGCCCCGGCCGGGTCACCAGCCCGCGCGGTGGCGGGGCTCGTACGCGCCGAAGGCGCACACGCCGCCGGCGGGTGGGTCCGCCCGGCCTCGGTGGACGGAGTCCGCGGCGCTGACCTCGGACACCGCACCCTCGTCGGCCTCCCGCGCCCAGGGCGGCGCCGGAGGCGGCTGGCAAGAGCGGCGAATGCGACAGGAGGTGTGTGCTTCAGGTCAGTTACGGCCGTGGGCCATCAAGGAGGCGCATCGTTTCTCCACAAGCGGAAGCATGTTCGCCATACGTTTACCTATCGTCTGTCTCTCCTTCCCGTTCTCTCGGATCCGTCCGATCTCCGCACCGACAGGGAGCACAGCCATGGAATCGTTACGGCACCTCATCGCCCACCTCGGGCTCGACCTCGCCGCCGTCGGCGTGCTGACCTTCGCCATCTACTATCCGCGGCACCGCCGGCGTGACCTCGTACCGGCCTATCTCGCCCTGAACACCGGCCTCTTCACGGTCGTCACCGCCCTCGCCGAAGTGCGCGGCGCCGGGGGAGCGGCCCTGGGCTTCGGTCTCTTCGGCGTGCTCTCGATCGTCAGACTCCGCTCCGACGCCGTGCAGCACGAAGAAGTCGCCTACTACTTCACCACCTTGGTCCTCGGCTTGCTCTGCGGACTGCCGAGGCTGCCGTTCGTCCTCACCGCCGGACTGTGCGCCGCCCTGCTCCTCATTGTCTGGGCGGCTGACAACCCCCGCCTCCTCGCCGGCACTCGGCGCGCAGTCGTCACCCTCGACACCGTCCACGAGGACCCCGCCGCCCTCCGCGCCGACCTCGCCCGGCGACTGGGCGAACCCCTCCACTGGACCGTCATGGAAGTGGACTTCGTCCGGGACCTCACCGTCGTCGACGTCCGCTACCGCGAGCCCGCGGCGGCGCCGGCCGAGCGGGGCACCGTCCCCGCCGCCGGACCCGCCCCCCGGACCACGCCCGCCTGGGAGACGGTATGACCACCGCACCGGTCCGCTCCGCAGCCGCGGTCCGCGCCATCGGCGACGCCGCCGACGGCGCCGGCCCCATCTCGCTCGACGAACTCAACGAACGGGCCGCCCTCCTCGCCCGCTTCGACCACAGCTATCTCGTGCCCGCGGACACCTTCCTGCGCATCGTCGGCCGGCTGACAGACCCGCGCCGGCCCGGCGGGCGCCCCTTCCGCGCCCTCGCCATCGACGACCGGCGTGCCTTCCGCTACCACTCCGTCTACTACGACACTCCCGAACTCCGCTCCTTCCACGACCACCGGCAGGGCCGCCGGCTCCGCTTCAAGATCCGGGAACGGGTCTACGCGGACACGGGGGAGCGGCAGTTCGAGATCAAGCTCAAGGGGCCGCGCGGCGACACCGTCAAACGCCGTCGCCCGCTGACCGGAGCCGGCACGCCGCTCGACCCGGACTGCCGGGGGTTCCTCGCCGAAACCCTGCGGACCGCGTACGGCATCGGTGCCCCGGCCGTCCTCGAACCGTCCCTGAGCACCGACTACATCCGCGCCACCTTCGTGGCCGACGGCGAGCGCATCACCTGCGACGCGGCACTGGTCTGCGACGACCTGCGCACCGGACACACCGTGCGGTGCGCGGACGACCTCGTGCTCGTCGAGACCAAGACCACCGGGCATCTCACCGAGGCCGACCTCCTGCTGCACGCCCACGGGATACGCCCCGCCGTCTTCACCAAGTACTGCGGAGCCTTCGCCGCACTGCACCCCGCTCTCCCCGCCAACCGCTGGCGTCGCGCGGCCCGCCGTGCGTTCGGTTAGGCGGCCCCGGGAACCGGCGTGCTGAACGGCCGGTGACAGCGCGGCGGCGCGACAGTCCCCGCCGCCGGGAAGAGCCCTGCGGCCGGGAGGTGATGTGCGACCTCCCGGCCGCAGACGGGCCCCACCGGCCGCCGCCGAACGAAGCCGATGCCCGGTTCGGCGAACACCCCACAGGCGGCGGTGGAGCAGGAGGCCCGGCCCCACCGTGAGGGCTTCGGCTCGGGTACTCCGAAGACGTCGGACGTCCCGCTTCCCGTTGGTTCCGGAGATCGGCGGCAGCCGCGACAGAACGCCGGGCACCTTACGTTCGGAATGCGCGAGTGACGGAGAGTAGCGCAGTGGCGGTGGTGCCTGGAATGCCTGGGACACGTCCAGGACGTCGCGGCTAGCATGGCTTGTCCGGCGCGCACCTCGCGGTGAGGGCGCGACCTTTCTTCGGCAGGAGTGTGACGCTGTGCTGCGCACCATGTTCAAGTCCAAGATCCACCGGGCCACCGTGACCGAGGCCGATCTGCACTACGTGGGGTCGGTCACGATCGACGCTGGGCTGATGGAGGCCGCCGACCTGCTGCCTGGCGAACTCGTCCACATCGTCGACATCGACAACGGTGCCCGGCTGGAGACGTACGTCATCGAGGGCGAGCGGGGCTCGGGCGTCATCGGTATCAACGGAGCCGCCGCACACCTGGTTCATCCCGGTGATCTGGTCATCCTGATCAGCTATGCGCAGGTGGACGACGCGGAGGCCCGTACGCTGCGGCCGAAGGTCGTGCACGTCGACGGGGACAACCGCATCGTGGCCCTCGGTGCCGACGCCTCCGAGCCGGTGCCCGGCAGTGACACGTCACGCAGTCCGAGGGCCGCGGCGGTCTGAGAAGCACGGACCCAGGCTTCTCCGGCAGATCCCGGTGATCCTCGGCGGAGTCGTCGGATTGCCGATGCGCCGGTCGCTCCCTTGCCGACGGCGGTGGATCCCCTCCGGTGGGGGGCGCTGATCGTCCTCCTCGTGGCGACCTTCATGGACGCGGTGGACGTGACCGTCGTCGGCATCGCCATCCCGCACATCCAGGAGGACACCGGGGCCTCGAGGCCCCAGAGGGGTGAGCGGGTGTTTCGCCCGGTGTCTCCGACGGTGGAGGTCCCAGCGGGACGCCCTGGTGATGGAGCCGGCGCGCCCTCCTGACAGGCCCACCACCGCCCGGCGGGCCTACGGTCGCGGCCCACCGGTCCGGCCGGAACCAGGGTCGCAGGTCCGCCCGCCGGCGTACGGGGACGAGCGGTGTCCCCGGGCTGTGATGCCCGTGAGCAGACCTGCGTAGGGGTCAGGAGGCGTAGGGGAGCATGTGGGTGGACTTGCCGTCCGGCTCCACGTCCAGGGCGTTGGCGAAGCCGCAGACAAGACGGTAGTAGCCGACCAGGATGAGGGTCTCGGTGACTGCTCGGGCGCCGCAGAGCAGGTGTGCACGCTGGATGGCCTCGCCCGTGCAGGTGGCGCTCTGGAGGAGTTCACGGCCCACGGCCAGGAGCGCGGCTTCTTCTGGGAGGAAGGGGCCCGGCAGTGGTTCCCGCTGCCGAATGAAGGACGCTTGCTCGCCGGTGATGCCCACGGCTTGCCCGAACGGGACATGAGCCTGGGTCACGTAGGCGGATCCGGTGCTGGTCGCGGTATCGAGGATCAGCAGTTCACGTTGCCGTGGGGTGAGGACGAGCTTGCCGAGGCCGACGAGGCCGAGGTCGATGAGGCCGCCGGTGTAGGCGGGGGCATTGCCGAAGGCGCGGAACAGATTGAGCGGCGGCACCTCCTTCAGCGGCTCGGGGTGGTCCTCGGGGCGTGGGTAGGGCAGGCGCACCGCGGTCACCACCTGCCTGCGCGGCGGTCGGTGAGGGCCGACCGCAGGCTGGTGACGCGGGTGCCGAGTGCCCAGGGGACCTCGGAGGGGTCCACGTGAACGTCGATGAGGAAGGGGCTGTCGGCTTCCAGGGCCTCGCCGAGGGCTTGGGTGAAAGAGTCCAGGTCCGCTGCGGTGCGGGCTTGGGCGCCGAGTCCTCGGGCGATGGCTGCTGCGTCGATGGGGCAGTCGTACATCGAGCGGGATCCGTGGCCGTAGATGCTCTCCTGGATGTTGAGGACCATGGCGTTGCCGCCGTTGTTGAGGACGACCCAGATGACGGGGAGACCGAGTTCGGCGGCAGTGTGCAGTTCCATCCCGCTCATCGCGAATGCCGCATCGCCGGTGACCGCTACGACGGTACGTCCCGGGTGGGCGAGCTGGCCGCCGATGGCGGCCCCGGTGCTGTACCCCATGGACGCGACGTTGAAGGAGAAGTGGATCTGCCCGTCGGGCCGGGACCGGTAGTGCTGGCCGACCCAGCTCAGGCAGTTGCCGTTGTCGACGTAGAGGATGGTGTCCTCAGGCAGCTGCTCGCTCATCCTGCTCACCACGGCCGACGCGGACAGGACCTTGTGGTCCTTCTGTATGGCGGACGCCGGAACACGCACCAGGAGCTGGTCCTGTGCCGCGCTGAGCACGGCGTCGGGGACACATGGTGCGGCGGGCGCATCCTCCAGTTCGGCAAGCAGTGCGCGCAGCACGGTGTCGGCGTCGCCGGCGACGGCCAGGTCGAGATCGCAGCCGGCACCCAGACGCAGCGGGTCGAGGTCGATCTGGATGACCTGACGTCCCGTCACCAGGCGGGAGTCGAAGGCGTTGGCGGCCGCCTCGCCCAGCCCACTGCCGACGATCAGCAGCAGGTCGACTTCGGGGGAGAGCAGATAGTCGAACGCGGCAGGGTTGCCGCCGAGCCCGAACACGCCCAGCGCCCACGCGTGGTCTTCAGGGAAGACGCCCTTGCCCTTCAGTGTGGTCGCGACCGGTATGCCCGCGGTCTGGGCGAGCTGTTGCAGCGAGCCGGCCGCGCCGGACAACTTCGCGCCCTGCCCGGCAAGGATCACCGGCCGCCGCGACCGTCGAAGTTCCTGCGCGAGCACCGCCACCGCAGCCGCATCAGGCACGGTGGACGCCGCGTGGCAGGGCGAGGGTATGGAAACGTCCGGCACGGGGCTGCTCATCATGTCGGAACTCAGGCTCAGATGGACCGCGCCGGGACGCCCGTTCCAGATGGTCCGCATCATGTGGCAGAACAGCCACGGCAACTGGCCGGGATGGGCGAGCCGGGTCGACAGCTTGGTCGCGGTTCGCAACATCTCCACGGTGTCGACCGACCAGTTCCCGCCGCTGCTGTCCTGCAGTCCGCTACGGCCGAACGCCGAAGCCGCGGTCTGCGCGGTGATCACCACCAGCGGCATCGAGTCGCTTGTCGCGCTGGCGACACCGGTGAGGGTGTGCATCGCGCCCGGCCCTGTCGTCGCACACACGACCGCCAACCGCCCGCTCGCCTGGGCGTACCCGTCCGCCATGAAGGCCGCGGCTTCCTCATGCCGGGTCAGGACCAGCCTCACCCCTGGTGAGTTCGCAAGCTCCTCGTACAACGACAGCAGCGGCCCACCGGGGACAGCGAATACGTACTCCACTCCTTGGGCGCGTAATGCGTTCACCAGCCAGCCGGAGACCGACAACGGCTCCCGCGATGCGAAGGACACGCTGGGCTCGCTCATGATGTGACACACCGCTCCGTCGGAGCCACCGCCTTCAACCGCTGGGGCTTGCGCGAACCGGGCCCGCAGGTCTTCGGGCAGATTCCCGAGACCCTCCCCTGGGCCGGCCCACAAGCCTCCGGATCCGATATGTCCGCCCGAGCCTGATGCGTAGCGCGCAGGTCCCGGACCGTTTCATTCGACGTCACTTGGCACTCCGTTGTCGCTGCTTTGCTATCCGCGGACTTCCCTTGAGGTCGCAGGCCCATGGCCGGCGCCGGACGCACCGCCATACCCGCCGCGGCGCCCCTGGCAGCGGTGACCACAGCCCGGGCCCGGTCCGGAAACGCACGACAGCCCGGTCGGCACCGCACGCATGGAGGTGGGCACGGCAGCCCCCTCCGCCCAGCCAGCGCACCCCCACCGACGCCGGGCCGCAGCGGCCCGGCCGCGGAGCACCACGGCACCGGCACGGCGACCAGGCAGGCCCCGGCGCCGCTTGGGAGTCCGCACCGTTCGGTGCGTGCCCGCCGCAGCTGCCGTACGTTGCCGAATCGGCAACGGGTCTTTCAGGCCAGCTAGTAGTTCCGCCGTCTACAACACTCGCCGCAGCCCGCCCCGGCAACTCCTGGCCCAGGGCGCACAGAGTCGACACGGCACAGTCAAGCCATCTTGCATATGACAGGGGCACGTCGCATGCAGGCGCACGCCGACCACGCTTCCGTACGCCGCGCGGCGCACGGGCGACGTCTACCCCGGGCTCGCGCTGGAGCGCTTGAGGGGACGTGAGCGCCGGTGTGCACCGTGAGCCGCTGGCGCGGGCACGCCCTCCTACGTCAGCTTTCCCGCCCCTCGTTCACGCCACCCCGAAGCCGGCCGGGCTCCCCGCACCGCGTGGTCTGCGATGCCAACGGCATCCCCCTGGCCGTTACGTTGACCGGCGGCGATCGCAACGACGTCACCCGGCTGATACCGCCGCCGGCAGCCGTTCCGCCCGTCCGCGGCGAACGCGGGATCGCGTGGCGTCGTGTGGCGCGCCTTGTGCGGCGAGGTCAGGTGGCGGGTGGGGTGCGTAGGGCGAGGATGGCCATGTCGTCCTGGCCGTTGCTGGGGTGGTGGTCGGCGAGGGTCCGCACCAAGTCCTGCAGTGGCTGGTCCGCATGCGTGGTGGCCAGTGCGGCCAGGGCGTCCAGCCCCTCGTCGATGGCGTGGGCGGGGTGTTCGATGAGTCCGTCGGTGAAGAAGATCAGCGTTGCGTCTGCGGGGAGCGGGCGGCTGTGGTCGGGGCGGCTGTGGGCGGCGTTGATTCCGAGTGGGACGCCGGGGTCGGCGCGGAGGTATTCGGCCCGCCGATCGGGGGTGATCAGCAGTGGGGGGAGGTGTCCGGCGGTGCTCCAGTGCAGCGACCAGCCGTGGTCCCGGGGTTCGATGCGGGCCAGCAGTGCGGTGGTGATGGGGTTGGGGGTGGTGGCGTGCAGGGTGTGGTCGAGCTGGGTGAGGATGTTGTTGGGTGGAGTGCGGTGGTCGTAGAGCAGGGCTCGGAGCATGCTGCGGGTCTGAGCCATTGCGGCGGCGGCGTGCAGGTCGTGGCCGACGACGTCTCCGATGACGACACCGACGGCTCCGTCGGGCAGGATGACGGCGTCGTACCAGTCCCCGCCTAATCGGTTGGGTTCAGCGGCGGGCCGGTAGATCGCGGCAGCGGTGAAGGGCCGCAAGTCTGGGAGGGTCGGCAGGAGCAGGCGTTGGAAGGTTTCGGCGCTGTCGCGGATCTGGCAGAACAGGCGGGCGTTTTCGATCGCGATGCCGGCGGCGCCGGCAAGGGCGACGACGACTTCCTCGTCGACTTCGTCGAAGGGGCGTCCATCGTGGCGCTCGGAGAGGTAGAGGTCGCCGTAGATCTCGCCGCGGACGCTGACGGCCACCCCCAGGAGGGTGCGCAGGTGGGGGTGGCCGGGAGGGAATCCGGCCGACGCCGGGTGGGAGTGGATGTCGTCGACCCGCAGGGGTTCGGGGTGGCGGATCAGGTGTCCGAGCATGCCGCGGCCGTGGGGGAACTCCACCCCGGCCAGATTGTCCCGCTCCTGCTCTGTCAGTCCGGCGGCGATGAACTCTTCCAGGTACTCGCCGGACTCGTGCAACACCCCCAGGGCGCCGTAGCGGGCGCCGACCAGGTCCATGGCGGTGGTGACGACGCGGTGCAGTACGGACGGCAGGTCCAGCTCCCGGCTGATGGCCAACACCGCGTCCAGCAGACCGTGCAGTCGGTCCTTGGCGGCGGCCAGCTCCCGCAGTCGCTCGGCGATATCGCCCGGATCGGCCTCCTGCAGTCGCCCCGGATCGGGGATGGGCGGCCGTTGCGGTTCTCCTTCGTGCCTGGCCATCATGAACCCCTCGTGGATCGGCCCTCGTTCCGGGTGGCCTTCGGCCGGCAGGAGTCGGGGCCGGTCTGGATGAGGGTGCCTGTGGGTCGGTCGGCGAACGCCGCGCGGAACCGGGGGCCGGTGAAGGTCTTGTTCCACTCGCTGAACGGAGCGTCGGAGGCCACGCCCCCAGCATGGCACGGCCCAACAGCCCGACCCTGCCCGTCGCGCCGAAAGCGATGTGCCATACCCGAACAGACCCGGGTGGCGCCCAGTCCCACCGCCGGGGGAGCAGTGCCCACGATCTCTCGGCCCCGAAAGTTCCGGTTCACCGTGTGACGGCCGTTGTGGCGTCGACGTAGCTGTCTGGCAGGGGTACAGGTCAGGCGGGGGCGATCCTCTCCGCGGTCGCCCCGGGACGACATCGTGGCCCGCCCGATCGACGGCCGGGCACTGGCCCGGCGGATCGGTGTGGCCGTGCCGCGCACCAGCACGGCCGGCAGCGCCGATCCATTGCTGGCCGAGCTGCGGAAGGAGCCGAACGGATCCGGGCCGAACATCATGGGCCGGGACCCACGCCGACGGTCACCTTCCACCACTGATCGTGGCACGAGGCCCCTTGCGGGGCCGCGGCTCCCCGATCGCCCGCCGCCCAGGGCGCCGACCACGGGCCGGTGACCTCGCCCTGCGCCTGGACGCTTGGGTTCCGGGCATGGCCGAAACCGCCTACAGCCGGGGCCTGTTGAGCAGACGGGACAGCACGATCACGCTCTCGGTGCGGTCGATGACGGGAGCCTCACGGACCCGCTGGATGGCCTGCTCCAGGTGCGCGATATCCCGGGCCAGCATGTGGAGCATCGCATCCGCAGCACCGGAGACCGTGCACGCCTCGACGACCTCCGGGATCTCCTCCAGGGCCCGGTGCAGTTCGGCGGGGGTGGGATTGCCCTTGCAGTACACCTCGACGAACGCCTCGGTCCGCCAGCCCAGCGCCTGGGTGTCGACGAGCGCGGTGAACCCGCGGATCGCCCCCGTGGCAACGAGGCGGTCGAGCCGCCGCTTGGCGGCCGGCGCGGAGAGCCCCGCCGCCTCACCGATCTCGGCATAGGTACTCCGGGCATTCCGCAGAACGCAGCGGATGATCTCTTCGTCGATGGCGTCCACGCCGTTACCTCCGGGGGAGGGGCACACACTGCGTGCGCAAGAAAACTTCACAGCAGCCCGCATTAAGCAAGAAATCGAGTCCAACAGACAAGATATGGCAATTGATTGCGTCAATCGCCCGAACATAGCATCCGGACCCATCCGCTCAGCCGCGATGTGACAGGAGTGACCATTGACCGCAGCGCTCAGTGCCGAGGAGTCCGCCGCTCTGGCGGAAATCGATGAAGGAGCCATCGCCCGGACGCTCCTGGAGCTGCTCGCGATCCCCAGCGTGACCGGGAGCGCCGCCGAGTCCGACATGCAGCACCGCTTGGCGGGACATCTGGACCGGCTCGGTCTCGACGTCGACCTGTGGTCCATGGACCTGTCCACGCTGCGCGCGCAGCCCGGCTTTCCCGGGACCGAGGCACCGCGCGACGAAGCGTGGGGGCTGGTGGCGACCACGCCGGACGGCGGTGACGGACCGGCCATGATCCTTCAGGGGCACGTCGACGTCGTTCCGCCCGGCGACCTTCGGCAGTGGGACGGCGACCCCTTCGTCCCGCGCGTGGCAGGGAACGTCGTCCAGGCCCGTGGCGCCTGCGACATGAAAGCCGGGCTGGTCGCCAACCTCGCCGCCCTGGCGGCGATCCGCGCGAGCGGGGCCAGGCTGCGCGGCCGGGTGGCCGCGCACTGCGTGGTCGGTGAGGAGGACGGCGGACTCGGCGCCTTCGCCACCCTCCAGCGCGGACACACCGGTGACGCCTGCCTCATCACCGAACCGACCGGCGGCACGCTGGTGACCGCGAACGCCGGTGCGCTGACCTTCCGTATCGAGGTCCCGGGCCTGGCCACGCACGCGAGCACCCGCGACGCCGGCGTCAGCGCCATCGACGCGTACCTGCCCCTCCACCGGGCGCTGGCCCGGCTGGAAGTCCGGCGCAACGCGGAAGTCGAGCCGCTCATGGCGGAGTCACGCATCCCGTACGCACTCTCCGTCGGCACGCTCCGCTCGGGTGACTGGGCGAGCAGCGTGCCGGACCACCTCGTCGCCGAGGGCCGGCTGGGCGTCCGGCTCGGCGAGGATCCGGCCGAGGCGGTGGCCGACTTCGAGAGCTGCGTGGCCGAGGCGTGCGCGGACGATCCGTGGCTGCGCACTCACCCGGCGACCGTCAGCTGGCCCGGCGGCCGGTTCGCGAGCGGCCGGCTGCCGAGCGGCCATCCGCTCGGGTCCCTGGTCCGGGACGCACACGCCGACGCGGTGGGCGGGCCGCGGCTGCGCGAGCGCGGCGCGCCCTACGGAAGCGATCTGAGGCTGTACGCCGCCGCGGACATCCCCACCCTGCAGTTCGGGCCCGGCGACGTGCGCCTGGCGCACAGCTCCCGGGAGCAGGTCTCCCTCCCCGAGATCGTCGCGGTGACCCGCACCCTCGTACTCGCGGTACTGCGCACCGTCGGCACCGCATAGGACGCACAAGTCGCCGTCCCTGAGCGGATGTTGGGGCCATCCACCTCGGGCGGGACGGGTGGCCCCCAGAGGGTCCGGACGAGTCGGCCACACCGAGCAGGACAGAGCAGGACAGCACGTGGAGCATCGAGCCGTGGAGCGAAAGGGCACCACCATGACCTCAGCGAAGACCGCACCACCCCGTCTCGGCGGCGACGCCGGCACGGAAACACCCGACGAGGGCTACCGGCGCGGACTGAGCGCCCGCCAGATCCAGATGATGGCCATCGGAGGCGCGATCGGCACCGGGCTCTTCTACGGTTCCAGCACCGGAATCGCCGAGGTCGGGCCGAGCCTGCTGGCGTGTTACGCCGTGGCGGGCGTCGTCATCTTCTTCGTCATGCGGGCGCTGGGTGAACTCCTTACCTACCGCCCCACGTCCGGCAGTTTCGCGGACTACGCGCGCGAGTTCTGCGGCCCGTTCGCGGGCTTCGTCACCGGCTGGTCGTACTGGGCCGCATGGGTCGCCGCGTGCATGGCCGAGGTGACCGCGGCCGGCCACTACGTCGCCTACTGGTGGCCCGCCGTCCCGGTCTGGGCCACGGCCGCAGCGGCCCTGATCGTGCTCTTCGTCGCGAACCTGGTCTCCGTCGCGCTCTTCGGCGAGCTGGAGTTCTGGTTCGCCACCATCAAGGTCGTGGCGATCACCGCCCTGATCGTGATCGGCGTCGGCGTACTGACCTTCGGCTTCTCCTCCCTCGGGCAGGACGCCTCCATCCGGCATCTGTGGGCCGACGGCGGGTTCGCGCCGCACGGCGCCTGGAAGACCATGGCCGCCATGCAGGGCGTCGTCTTCGCCTACCTGGGCATCGAACTCATCGGCCTCACCGCCGGTGAGGCGGAGAACCCCAAGCAGACGCTCCGCAAGGCGATCAACACCCTTCCCGTCCGTATCGCCGTCTTCTACATCGGCGCGCTGGTCATCCTGCTCTCCGTCCTCAGCTGGACCCGGTACACCCCCGGAGTCAGCCCCTTCGTCCAAGTCCTCGCCCAGGTCGGCATCCCCGGAGCCGCCGGGATCATGAACTTCGTCGTCCTCAGCGCCGCCCTGTCCTCCTGCAACTCCGGTATCTACTCCGCCAGTCGGATGGTCCGCGGACTGGCCGTCAACGGCGAGGCCCCGAGGGTCATGAGGAACCTCACCAAGCGCCACCTTCCGCTGCCCGCACTGGTGCTGTCCACC
The DNA here is from genome assembly GCF_009834125.1 of Streptomyces sp. GS7. NCBI lineage: Bacteria > Bacillati > Actinomycetota > Actinomycetes > Kitasatosporales > Streptomycetaceae > Streptomyces > Streptomyces sp. GS7. The sequence continues at coordinate 4,884,217 of NZ_CP047146.1, read as the reverse complement.
GTCGTCATGGGCATCGGCGTCGTCGTCAACGTCGTCTCCCCGGACAAGGCGTTCGTCTACGTCACCTCGGTCAGCGCCTGCGCCGGCCTGTGGACCTGGGCCGTGATCCTCATCGCGCACCTGCGCTACCGGTCCAGGGCGCGCGCCGGGCTCCTGCCCGCCGTCGACTTCCGGATGCCCGGCGCCCCGGTCACCAACTGGATCGCCCTCGCCGCGCTCGTCTTCGTGGTCGTGCTGATGGCCGCCTCCAGCGACACCCGCCTCGGCCTGTACGTATGGGCCGTGTGGTGCGCGATCCTCACGATCGGCTACCAGGCCACCAAGCGGCGCGCCCGGCGGTCGGCTCCCGCCCGCCGGTAAGGGCGGGGAAGGCGCCCAGTCGCCCCTGCCCGGCCTGCCGTGCTTGTCGGCGGGCGATGTCCGCAGGCATGGCCAAGTCGTCGACGTTCCGGTTCCCTTGGTGCCGGGTCTGGGGTTGAGTTGCGGATGCGGGCGACGTGACCGGCATCCTTTCAGCTCAGGGGTGGTGTGATGTGCTTCTGGCACATGTGCGTGCATCGCCGCCTGTCACCACCTCTGAAGGGATGGAGGCTGACCTCATGCTGCACCCGCCCTCTCTGAAACGGCCCGGCTCGCCGCCCAACCACCCGTCAGGCCGACGACACCGCTTCCCCCTACCCGGTTAAGGAATCACGCCATGACCAGCCCGCACGCCTTCCCTCTGGAACCCACCCCGATCCATGTGCCCGACGAGGTCCTCGATGACCTGCGCGCCCGTCTCGCACTGACCCGTCCGCCGCTGGACGAGGGGAACGAGGACTGGTCCTACGGCGTCCCGGACAGCTATCTCCGTGAGCTGGTCGCCTACTGGCGGGACGGCTACGACTGGCGCAAGACCGAGGCCGCGATCAACGCCTACGAGCACTACCAGGTGAGCGTCGACGGTGTCCCGGTGCACTTCATGCGCAGGCCCGGCCGCGGCCCCCGCCCGATCCCGCTGATCCTCACCCACGGCTGGCCGTGGACGTTCTGGCACTGGTCGAAGGTGATCGACCGGCTCGCCGACCCGGCCGCGTTCGGCGGTGACCCCGCCGACGCGTTCGACGTGATCGTGCCGTCCCTGCCCGGCTTCGGCTTCCCCGGCCCGCTCACGGGCTTTCCGGACGTCAACTTCTGGAAGGTCTCCGACCTCTGGCACACCCTGATGACCGAGACCCTGGGATACCAGAAGTACGCCGCCGGCGGCTGCGACATCGGCGGCATCGTCTCCAGCCAGCTCGGCCACAAGTACGCCGACGAGCTGTACGGCATCCACATCGGCTCCGGTCTGCCGCTCGACTTCTTCACCGGCCCCCGCGCCTGGGACTTCGCCCGGAACCGGCCCCTCACCGACGACCAGCCCGCCGACGTGCGCGCCCGCATCACCGAGCTGGACCACCGCTCGGCGTCCCACCTCGTCGTGCACATGCTCGACGGCGCCACCCTGGCCCACGGGCTGAGCGACTCACCCGCCGGACTGCTCGCCTGGCTGCTGGAGCGCTGGAACGCCTGGAGCGACAACGGCGGTGACGTCGAGTCCGTCTTCACCAAGGACGACCTGCTCACCCACGCCACGATCTACTGGGTGAACAACTCCATCGCCACGTCGATGCGTTACTACGCCAACGCCAACCGCCACCCCTGGGCCCCCGCCCACGACCGCACCCCGGTCGTGCAGGCCCCGGTCGGCCTCACCTTCGTCACGTATGAGAACCCGCCCGGCATCCACACCGCCAACGAGCGCGTCCGGGCGTTCAAGGCCGGCCCGCAGGCCGATTGGTTCAACCACGTCAACGTCAACGCCCACGACCACGGCGGCCACTTCATCCCCTGGGAGAACCCCGACGCCTGGGTGAGCGACCTGCGCCGCACCTTCCACGGCCGCAGGCCCTGAACGACCCTGCGGGCTCGTCCGCCGACGGGCCCGCAGGGTCCGCCGAGGCCACGTGGTTTCCCCTGCGGCAGCTGGCCCCAAGCCCAAGGCACACGACGCTCTACGGCTGAAGCAAGGGCAGTGAGGCCTGTTGCGACATGACCGTCGTCAAGCTCTTGGGATTCTCCCTGGCTGCCGCACTGTCGGTGGACGCGGTGGTGGTCCGCTCCGATCTCGTACCTGCGGTGATGCACCTCGTCGGCATCCATACCTGGTGGGAGCCACGGAAGGGCTGGTTGCGGCGTGAGACGGCGAACGAGCAGTCACCGCCCGCTCGTTGCTCCCGAGGGACTCACGACCTGCTGAGTCTCACCACATCCCCCGCCGCATCGCCCGCGAGCACGTCGATGCGGACGCCGTCGTCCGGGTCCGTGAAGTGTTGGCCGGGTGTGTACGCCGCCAGGTCGAGGGCGGTGCAGCCGGCTTGCGGCTTCGCGGACGGGTGGCCGTTCATGACCCGGACCGGTCCCTCGCCGGTCCGGGTGGCGGAGTTGACCTTGTAGATGAGGACGCCGCGCGAGCACGAGTCGGTGTCGTGGCCCTCGGCCCTGCGGGACTCCGCGACGTATGCCGTCGTCGCACCGGTGCGCAGTACGGCGATCTTGGTGCCGGCGCGTCGTTCCACCGGGGTCAGGCGCACGGTGCGTCGGCCGGGTGCGGCCAAGCACGCGACCTGGGCGTCACGGGTCCAGCCGAGCTTCCAGGAGTGCCAGCCCAGGTACTGGGGTGCGGGGCCGGCGATGTTGCCCATGACGTCCCAGCCGCCGACGTACTGGTGGGTGGCGCCTGTGAAGGAGTACAGGTCGGGCAGGCCGAAGGTGTGGCCGGTCTCGTGGTCGGCGACCTTGGGGCCCCAGTGCCACAGGTCCTGGCCGAAGGTCACGGCCCACTTGATGCGGGTGCCGTCGGCGGTCACCCCGGGCGTGGTGGGGTCGTAGAGGTAGGTGGGGGAGAAGGAGATCGCGGAGGCCGCCCTGGTGGGGACGACGTAGACCATGTCGTAGCGGGAGAAGTCCGCGTACGGGTCGGCGGCGGTGATCGCGTCGCGTACGTACTTCTCGTGGGCCTCGAAGGTGAGGCCGCGCCGGAATCCGTACGAGTCCGAAGTCGCCGGCATGCGGACCCAGCGGTGCAGTGCGGTGAGGGCGAGGCGCGTGCGCCCGTAGCTGGCCGTGCGCATCCAGTCGGCGGCGGGGGCGAGTTGAGCCGCGTACTGCCGTGTCGAGCCGGTGGCCTTGGCGTCGGGGAAGTCCACGAACAGCATCAGGACGCGCCTGGTTCCGGTGGCGCGCTGGAACCGGGTGTGGTCCGTGTCGTGGCCTTCGTCGGTCCATCCGGTCCTGCCAGGCAGTGCGCAGTCGGCGGCGGGGGACGAAGGACGAGGGGGCGGCGGTGGCGTGGCCCCGTTCGCCGATGCGGGGGTGGCGAGGCAGGACGTGAGGGCGAGTGCCGCGGTGAGGGCGCGCAGACGTGTGGGGCGGGGGGACATGTCACTCCTGTCGTGGGAGGGAGGAGGGGCGGCGCGAGGCGAGAGGACTACGCGCGTCCGGCGGCCAGGTCCATCAGGCGGGCAAGCACACGGCCGTTGGAGACGGTGACGCCGTCGTGCTCCCATTCGTTGGTGACCCAGGTGCGGGTGGCGCCGACGTCATGTGCCGTGCGCAGGGAGAGTCCTGCGTCGACGTACATGTCGTCGTGATAGACGACCGCGGCCAGGGGGACCTGGTTGGAGGCGAGGCGTCGGGGATCGTAGAGCGGGGGCCAGTCGGTGCGCCGGGCGAGGAGGTCCGCGGCGCCCGCGAAGGGGCGCAGGCCCTTGATCTCACGGAACATCCAGGGGTAGATCATTTCTCCGGTGAGGAGGAGGGGGTCGGCGTCCTCGGCGAACTCGGGGAGGCCGGTCAGTGACCGGGTGGCGGCCCAGTCGGTCGGGCCGGCCCCCTGCCCGTACAGCGTCTCCTGCATGACGGCGAACAGCGGGTTGTCGGTGAAGCCGGTCAGGGACTCGACCTGGTGGAGGAAGGTGTCGGTCAACTCGCCGTCCGGGCCCCGGGATTCGTCGAGCAGCCAGTGGAGGCGTTCGAAGCCGTCACCCATCCCGAGGACGAGGCCGAGGGTGCGTAGACGGCGGATGGTGAGGCGGTCGCCGCCGGGCAGCCGGATGTCGTCGGACGCGAGGAGATCGGCGATCTTGCGGAGGCGAGCGGCGTCGTCGGGGTAGCGGGCGTAGAAGTCGAGGACCCGGGCCCGTACGCGGGGGTAGGTGCGGGCGTAGACGTCGTCGGCGGTCGCGGTGAGTCCGGGCAGGCCGCCGGTGACGTAGCAGGCCCGCAGGCCGTGGGGGGCCCGGGAGAGGTAGGTGAGGGTGATGAAGCCGCCGTAGCTCTGGCCGAGTGTCTCCCAGGGTTCCTCGCCGCACAGTTGCCTGCGGATCAGCTCCGCGTCGGCCACGATCGCGTCGGCGCGGAAGTGGGCCAGGTGAGCGGCCAGTTCGGACGGAGAGGCGAACCGGGAGGCCGTTTTGGCGGTGACCGGAGTGGAGCGGCCGGTACCGCGCTGGTCGAGGAGGAGCACCCGGTGGGTCTTCAGCGCCTGGGGCAGCCATCCCGGCGATCCGGCCGAGGGGCGAGGTGCCTTGCCGCCGGGTCCGCCCTGCAGGTAGAGGAGCCAGGGCAGTTGGTCCTGGGTACGAGCCGGGTCGACGACCTCACGTGCGAACACCTGGAGGGTCGGGCCGTCCGGGAGGGAGTAGTCCAGCGGGACGGTGAAGATGTGATCGGTGGTGGCGTAAGCGGGGTTCATGGTGCCCTTTCACGGCGAGGCACGGTGAAGGAGGGGTGGCGGATACGGACGCGCTGGTGAGGTGTGACATTGCATATGTGCCACAGGTCAGCGTGCCTCAGCCGGCTGCTTCCGGGGAGCCCTTGTTTGGGCATAGCGCGGTGTTATGGAAGGCCCTCCGCCGCCTCAGTGCCTCAACGCCTCAGGACGAACGCTTCCCGGAACGCCGCGTCGCGCCCTGGGTTTCGGCCGGGGAGGAGCTGCCGCCGCCGGCCCACAGGGAGCGGACGTGGCCCAGGTGCTTGGCCATGCACCGCTCGGCCTTCTTCGCGTCGCCCGCGAGCATCAGGTCGAGGAGCTCCAGGTGCTCCTCGGCCGAGGGGATCAGTTCGCCGCGGTTGTCGAGGGCGGTGAGCCCGTACAGTCGGGAACGCTTGCGCAGGTCGCCGACGGTCTCGACGAGGCGGTCGTTGCCGGAGAGCGCCAGGAGCGAGAGGTGGAACTGCCGGTCGGCCTCCAGATAGCCGATGAGGTCGTGATCGCGGGCGGCCCGCACGATCTCTTCGGCAACCGGGCGCAGCGCCTCCAGTTCCTCGCGGGTGGCGGTGCGTGCGACCTGGCCGACCGTGGGGATCTCGATGAGTGCGCGGATCTCGGTGTACTGGTCGAGGTCGCGCTCGTTGACCTCGGTGACCCTGAAGCCCCTGTTGCGGACGGGCTCGACCAGGCCCTCGCGGGCCAGGTCGAGCATCGCCTCGCGCACGGGGGTGGCGGAGATCCCGAAGTCCTCGGCGAGGACCGGTGCCGAGTACACCGTGCCCGGACGCAGTTCACCGGAGATCAGGGCGGCCCGCAGGGCGTTGCTCACCTGATCGCGCAGCCGCTCCCGGCCGGCGTTGAGATCGCGGTGCTTCAGGTGCCCCATGGCGCTCGTGGTCCCTTCGGTCTGGTGTGGACCACCGTACAATGTCACGTTGCCTGCGAGGGTGACAGGGTGTAGGTCCGGGTGGAGGTGTAGAAGTCCAGCGCCGCATGGCCTTGTTCACGCGGCCCATGGCTGGATGCCTTGGTGCCGCCGAACGGCAGGTGGAAGTCGACACCGGTGGACGGTGCGTTGATCCGGATCATTCCGGTGTCGAGCCGGTCGAGGCCGCACAGTGCCGCGTCCAGATCGGCGGTGTGGACCGACGTGACCAGGCCGTACGGCACGGAGTTGGTGAGCTGTACGGCGTGGGCGAGGTCGTCGGCGGGCAGCAGGACGGCGAGGGGACCGAAAATCTCTTCACGCAGCAGGCGGTGTCCCGGTGGGACCTTTTCGAGCAGCGTCGGGGCCGCGTACCAGCCGGCCCCGTCGGGCACTGTTCCGCCGGCCGCCGGGCTCAGGCCCTGCCAGGCGTCGCCGACCTGGTCGCGGGCCGCTTCGCTGATCAGCGGCCCGCACACGGTCGCCGCGTCGGCCGGATCACCGACGGGTACGGCTCGCAGCGCCGCGGTGAGCGCCTCGCGCAGGGGGGCGAGGGCCGCGCCGACCGCGATGACGCGGCTGGTGGCGGTGCACTTCTGCCCCGCGTACCCGGCGATGGCGGCGGCGAGGTGTGCCGCGGCCCGTTCGATGTCTGCGTCGGGGAGGACGATCGCCGCGTTGAGACCGCCCATCTCGGCCTGGACCGGGACACCCCGTTCCGTGGCGGCGCGGGCGACGTCCCGGCCCACGGCGGTCGAGCCGGTGAACGAGACGACGTCGGCGGTGGACACGAGCGCCTGACCTTCGGTGGCTCCGCCGGGCAGGAGGGTGAACACCCCGCCGGGTAGGGCCTGTTGAACGATCTCGGCCAGTCGCCGCGCACAGGCGGTGGCCTCGGGTGCGGGCTTGAGGACGACCGCGTTGCCGGCCGCGAGCGCCGGGGCGGCCTTCCAACTGGGGATGGCGAACGGGAAGTTCCAGGGCGTGATCAGTCCAGCCACGCCGTGCGGACGGCGACGGGTGAGAAGCAGGCCAGGGCCGGCGGCGGTCTCGTGGACAGCGCCGACGGGTTCGTACGGGGCCTGGGCGTAGTAGTGCCAGATCGCGGCCGTGCGGGCGACTTCGGCCCGGGCCTCGGTGAGCGGTTTGCCCACCTCGCGGACGGTGAGTGCCGTCAGCTCGGCCGCGGCGGCGTCGATGGCGGCGGCGACCGCGCCGAGTGCGGCGGAGCGCGCGGCCGCCCCGCCGAGCAGCCAGTCGGGCTGGGCGGTGCGGGCCCGCCCCACGGCGTCGGCCGTCCCGGAGGCGCCGGGCGCCGGGATCTGGAGTAGGACGTCGGTGGGGTCGGCCGGGTTGTGCGAGGTGATGAGGGAGGTGGGGGCGGTCACAGGAGGAAACCTCCGGGGAAGGGGTCGTCCGGGTCCAGGAAGTACTGGGCGGTGCCGGTGATCCAGGCGCGTCCGGTGACGGCCGGTACGACGGCGGGCAGTGCGCCGACCGTGGTCTCCTCGATCAGACGGCCGGTGAAGCGCGTGCCGATGAAGGATTCGTTGACGAAGTCGCGGTTCAGGGGAAGTTGGCCGCGCGCGTGCAGCTGGGCCATCCGGGCCGAGGTGCCCGTGCCGCACGGGGAGCGGTCGAACCAGCCGGGGTGGATGGCCATCGCGTGCCGCGAGTGGTGGGCGTCGGAGCCGGGAGCGGCGAGGTAGACGTGCTTGACTCCGGCGATCTCCGGCCGCTCTGGGTGTACGGGCCGCTCCGGAGAGGTGTTGACGGCGTCCATGATGGCCAGTCCGGCGGCCAGTAGGTCGTCCTTGCGGGCGCGGTCGAACGGCAGCCCCAGCGCGTCGAGTTCGACGAATGCGTAGAAGTTCCCGCCGAACGCGAGGTCGTAGGTGACCGTGCCGTGGCCGGGGACCTCGACCGTGCGGTCCAGGGCGGCGCAGAAGGCGGGAACGTTGGTGAGCGTGACGGACGTGGCGGCGCCGTCCGCCACCTGCACGTCGACGCTCACCAGTCCCGCCGGGGTGTCGAGCCGGACGGTGGTGACCGGTTCGGTCACCGGCACCATGCCCGTCTCGACCAGGACGGTGGCGACCCCGATCGTGCCGTGTCCGCACATCGGGAGGAGCCCGGAGACCTCGATGTAGAGGACCCCGTAGTCGGCGTCGGGGCGGGTGGGCGGTTGGAGGATGGCGCCGCTCATGGCGGCATGACCGCGTGGTTCGTACATCAGGAGCGTCCGGAGGCGGTCCATGTGCTCGATGAAGTACGTCCGCCGCTCGGCCATGGTGGTGCCGGGGACGACCCCGACGCCACCGGTGATCACGCGGGTGGGCATGCCCTCGGTGTGGGAATCGACGGCGTGGAAGACATGGCGGGTGCGCACGGGCTTCCTTTCGGTGGGCGGGGCGCTCTGGTCGATGAGCGGGTGACGTGGTCAGCGGTGACCGTCGGCGACGGCCTTCTGGGTGGCGGCCCGCACCGCCGCCTCGGACTGCCCGGTGAGCGGAGAACGCGGTGGGCGCGTGGGTCCGCCCCGCCGCCCGACGAGGTCCATGGACAGCTTGATGGACTGCACGAACTCCGTCTTGGAGTCCCAGCGCAGCAAGGGGTGCAGGGTCTTGTAGAGCGGGCGGGCCGTGGCCAGGTCGCCTGCGACGGCGGCGTGGTACAGCGTGGCGCAGCTGGTGGGGAAGGCGTTGGGGTATCCGGCGATCCAGCCGACGGCGCCGGCGAGGGCGAGTTCCAGCAGGACGTCGTCGGCGCCGATCAGCAGATCGAGTTCCGGGGCGAGTTCGGCGATCTCGTAGGCCCTGCGGACGTCGCCGGTGAACTCCTTCACGGCGACGATGCTGCCGTCCTGGTGGAGGTGGGCCAGCGTGCCCGGGGTGAGGTCGACCTTGGTGTCGATGGGGTTGTTGTAGGCGACGATCGGCATCCCGGCGCGGGCGACCTCGGCGTAGTGGGCGCGCACGCCCGACTCGTCGGCCCGGTAGGCGTTCGGGGGCAGGAGCAGTACCGAGCCGCAGCCCTCGTCGGCCGCCTGCTCCGCCCAGCGCCTGGCTGCGCCGCTGCCGTAGGCGGAGACGCCGGGCATGACCCTCGCCCCGTCGCCCGCGGCCTCGACGGCGGTACGGACGACGCGGGCCCGTTCCTCGTCGGTGAGGGTCTGGTACTCGCCGAGCGAGCCGTTGGGCACGACTCCGTCGCAGCCGTTGTCGATCAGCCAGCGCACGTGCTCCGCGTAGGCGTCGTGGTCGACGGAGAGGTCGTCCCGCAGGGGCAGGGTGGTGGCGACCATGATTCCGCGCCACGGACGGTCGGTGTGCCAGGTGGTGGAGTCGGTCATGTCGACAAAGCACCTCTCTATGGAATGTGACATTTCACTGGGTGGTGTGGTGCCTCGGGAAAGGCTTGGCCCGGGGTCAGCCGTCGCCGGGGGAGGCGTCGGGCCCCGATGCGGTCGTGGTGTGGCCCCCGGGTGCGTCGGCAGAGCCCTCTGGCTCGGTGACGAAGGGTGTGTCGGGGGCATCGAGGACGGCGAGTGCCGAGAGGGGGACGGGAGTGGCGAACGGGCGGCGATCGGCCGGAGGTTCGGCGGGTTGGCCGCGGGCCGCGAGGCAGGCCACCGCCGCACCGCACATCCGGCCCTGACACCAGCCCATACCGGCTCGGGTGAGCAGCTTGACGGTGCGTGCGTCCCGCGCTCCGAGGTCCTCGATCGCCTCCCGGACCCGCCCGGCGGTGACCTCCTCGCAGCGGCACACGGCGGTGTCGTCGGTGAGCCAGCGCGGCCACCCGGGGCCAGGCGCGTGGACGGCGGCCATCGCGTCGGCGAAGGCGCGCATCCGGTCCCGGCGGCGCCCGAGCTCCCGGACCCGGCCGCCATGGGCGGGACGTCCGAGGATGCGTGCGGCTACCGCCACTGCCGCCAGTTCCCCTTCCACCCGGGCCAGTTGGGCCCCGCCCACCCCTCCGGTCTCACCTGCCGCCCACAGACCGCGCACCGAAGTCTCCTGGAGGTCGTCCAGGGTCAGGGCCCGGGTGCCGTCGGACAGCGGGCGGGTGGCGCAGCCGAGCGTCGTGGCCAGCTCGATCTGAGGGACCAGGCCGTGTCCGACGGCCAGCGCGTCGCAGACGATCCGACGCCCCGACCCCGGTACGGGGCGCCAGTCGCGATCGAGACGCGTGACGGTGACGGCCTCCACCTGGTCCGTGCCGTGCACCTCGGTGACCGCGCTGCGCACCCGCACCCGCACCCGGTGCCACAGCAACGCCGCACCATGGAGCAGCGCCTCGGCGGCCTTGTGCGGATTGGTGGCCAGCGCCCGGGGGTGCCGGGCGTAGCGCAGATAGCCGGACGCCTCGACGACGGCCGGCACTTGCGCGCCGGCGGCTGCCAGCGAGGAGGCCACCGCGAGCAGCAGAGGGCCACTGCCCGCCACGACGATTTGCCGCCCCGGCAGCACCAGACCCGACTTGAGCATGGCCTGGGCTCCACCGGCCCCCACGACACCGGGCAACGTCCAGCCCGGGAAGGGGAGTTGACGTTCGCAGGCGCCGGTCGCCAACAGCACCGCACGGGCCCGTACGCGCACGGGGCGCTCACCGCCGCCGTCGGCGCCGGTGACGGCGTGTACCGCCCACAGTCCGTCGCCGGCCCCGACACCCGCACCCTCCTCCTCGTCCTTCGTCACGCTCCACACGTGATGCCCGGGAAGATGACGGACGACATCGCTCCGGGCCAGCCGTCGGCGCAGGTCCGTGTAGGCGGACCAGTCATGGTGCAGGGCCTCGGGTCGGACGGCTCCCAGGGCGGGAGCGGGGGTGCGGTAGAACTGTCCGCCCGTCTGTGCGGAGGTGTCCAACAGGGCGACGGACAGTCCGAGTTCACCGGCCGTGACGGCTCCGGCGAGACCGGCGGAGCCGGCACCGATCACCGCGAGGTCGTACGGTTCAGATGCCGAGAGCGGCACGGCCGTGTCCTTCCTGAGTGGTGACGGCGTCCCCCGGCCGGGCCGGAACCAGGCAGGCCCGCCGGTTGGGCTCTCCGTTGATGGTGGCGAGGCAGTCGTAGCACTGGCCGATGCCGCAGAACGCGCCCCGCGGGCGTCCGCCGCCGCGCGTGGTGCGCCAGGCCAGGATCCCGGCTCCCCACAGTGCGGCGGCGACGGACTGGCCGGGCAGAGCCGTCACGGCGCGCCCGTCGAAGGTGATACGGAAGGGCGGACCGGGCTGAGCACCGACCAGTTCGGCGGGGGTGCGGGCCATGGCTCCTCCTCTCGTGACTGTGGGGCAGGTGGAATCAGGCGGCCGGAGAGAAGCGCTCCGGTCTGAAGGGGGTGATGTCGAGCGGCGGTTCGCCACCGGTCAGCGACCGTGCGATGGCCAGTCCGGTGGCGGGGGCCAGCCCGATCCCCGCGCCCTCGTGGCCGCAGGCGTGCAGCAGGCCGGGGACGCGCGGATCGGGGCCGATGGCGGGCAGGTGGTCCGGCAGGTACGGACGGAAGCCGACGTACGTGCGCATCGCCCGGATCCCGGCCAGGACCGGGAAGAGAGCGGTGGCCTGGGCCGCCAGGCGCCGCAGCACCTCGGGCGAGAGCGTGCGGTCGTAGCCGACCCGTTCCCTGCTGGCGCCGATCAGGACCGGCCCCGCCGCAGTGCCCTCCACCACCGCCGACGTCTGCAGCGCCGCGGAGCCGCTGGCCACGTCGGCGACGTAGTCGGCCGCGTACACCTTGCGGCGCACGACGCGTGGGAGCGGCTCGGTGACCAGGACGAAGCCCCGGCGGGGCCGGACGGGAAGCGCGACGCGCGCCAGGCGGGCGATCTCTCCGCCCCAGGTCCCGGCGGCGTTCACCACGTATGGGGCATGGAGTTCCCCGACCGTCGTCCGCACTCCCCGGATCTCACCACCCGCCTCGGTGAGCAGACCTGTGACCTCCTCGCCGAGGCGCAGCCGGACCCGCTCGCCACCCGCGCGCAGCAGATGGGCGGCGGCGAGCGCCGGCATGACCTGCGCGTCCTGGGGATAGTGCATGCCACCCGCCAGTCCGGCGGCGAGATGGGGTTCCAGGTCTCGCAGGCGGTCGGCCGGGACCTCCTCCGCCGTGACACCCGCCACGCGCTGCCCGGACGCGAAGTCGCGCAACGCGGCCATCCCCGCCTTGTCGGAGGCGACGACCAGCCCGCCTTTGGGTTCGTACTCGATGTCCGGCGGGAGTTCCTCGGCCAGCTTCCGCCACAACTCGCCGGAAACCTTGGCCAGTTCGAGTTCGGGGCCCGGCTCCTTGTCGGACACCAGGAGGTTGCCCTCGCCGGCCCCCGTCGTACCGCCCGCCACGGGGCCACGGTCCAGTACGGCGACGCGGAGGCCGGACCGGGCGGCGTAGTAGGCGCAGGCCGAACCGACCATGCCTGCCCCGACGACGATGACGTCTGCGGAGTTCCTTGTCAGCACGTCAGTAATATTTCACATTGCACTCTGCATGCCAAGGGTCAGCGGTCAACTGCCTTCCTGCGGCGACGAGTTCCGCCGGGACCGGCGGGTCGTGACGCGCCCTGCGGATGCCGGAAGTCGCGCTGGTCCAGGCGGCTTTGCGGTCGCCCGCGACGGCAGCCCCTCGGGCGTGGGCGAGCTAAAGAAGTCACCGACACCTTGTCAGTGCAATTTCACATTACTATGTTACCGGTCACACTCCAGCCAGCTCTGGCTGTCCGATCTCTTGCGGAGTGACCACCCATGAACAAGAGCACTTCCACCGCCCTGTCCACCGCACTGGCGGCGGCCCTCGTCCTCGGCGCGGCCGGTTGCTCCGGCGAGCGGCAGGCGGCTGGCGCCCACGGAAGGAACCTCGCAACGGCCAACAACGGCCGGGTAGTTGGCGGGGCGCCGCACAAGGGCGGGACCCTCACCATCCTGTCCGACCAGGACTTCACCCACCTCGACCCGGCCCGCAACTGGGTGGTCAGCGGGATGGATTTCGGGACCCGGCTGCTCTACCGCACCCTGGTGTCGTACAAGGCGGCCCCCGGAACCGCCGGCGGCGAGCTGGTCCCCGACCTCGCAACCGACCTCGGCACGCCCTCGGACGACGCCAAGACGTGGACCTTCCACCTCAGAACAGGGATAAGGTACGAGGACGGGACGCCCGTCACCGCCCGGGACATCAAGTACAACGTGGAGCGGTCCTTCTCTCCGGACCTGCCCGGCGGCGCCGACTACGCGGCCCGCTACCTCAAGGACGCCGCGGGATATCAGGGCCCGGCCGACGGCAAGCACCTGGACTCCATCAAGACGCCGGATGACAGGACCATCGTCTTCGAACTGCGCAGGCCCTTCGCCGAGTTCCCCAACGCGACGGTGATGCCCACGTTCGCTCCGGTGCCGGAGGCGAAGGACACCGGGCCCCAGTACGACAACCGGCCGTTCTCCTCGGGCCCGTACAAGGTCGAGACGTACCAGCGCAACAAGGAGCTGGTCCTGGTCCGCAATCCCCACTGGGACCCCAAGACGGACGCGATACGCAAGGCGTACCCGGACAAGCTGGTCATGGTCATGGGGCTCAGGGCCAACCAGATCGACGACCGGATGATCGCCGGCCAGGGCGCGGACGCCTCCACCGTGCCGTGGTCCGCGCTCCGACCGGAGAGCGCGGGCAAGGTCCTGCCCAGAGCCGACGTCCGCGAGCGGCTGCTCGCCGAGTCGACCAACTGCACCGACATGGTGCAGATGCACACCGGGCGTGCGCCTTTCAACGATGTGAAGGTCCGTCAGGCCGTCCAGTACGCCCTCGACAAGGAGGCCGTGGTCACCGCCTCCGGCGGTCCCGCCTTCAACGACGTGTCCACCGCCTACATGCCCGCCGCGCTCTTCGGCGGTACCCAGCCCGACACTCTGAAGATCCCCACCACCGGGGACGCGGACAAGGCAAGGAAGTTGCTGGAAGAGGCCGGCAAGGCGAACGGTTTCACCACCACGATGACGGTCTCCAACGGTGACAAGGGGCGGGCCGAGGCGATCCAGCAGGCGCTCGCCAAGGCCGGCATCAAGGTCACCATAGAGACGGTCGACCCGTCCGCGTTCTACGCCACCATCGGCGACACCACCCACCGCACCGACATGGTCTACACCGGCTGGTGTCCCGACTACCCGTCCGGCTCCACCTTCCTGCCCTTCGTCTTCGACGGCCGCTACATCAAGGAGAAGGGCAACTCGGGCAACCACTCCCTCTTCCGCGACGCTCCGACCATGAAACGGATGGACGAGATCGCCGCCATGACCGATGCCAGGAAGGCGACCGCGGCCTGGCGGAAGCTGGACGGTGAGATCCTCGCCAAGGCCCCGGCGGTACCCGTCCTGGTACGGCGCTGGCCGCTGGTGGTGGGGACCAACGTCGCGGGCGCGTACGGGCAGACCTCCTTCGGCGGCCAGCTCGACTACGCCTCGGTCGGCCTCAAGGACCCCGCCAAGAGCGAAGGCTGAAGGAGGCCCCGTCATGGCCATCACCTCCACCGTCGCCCCGGCGGGCAGCGGCCCCTGGCAGGGTGCCTGGCAGCAGCTGCGCCGACGCGCCTCCGTGAAGACCTCCCTCGTCGTGATCGCGCTCTTCGCGATCACGGCGGCGGCCGCCCCGCTGCTGAGCACTCTGGGCGGCTGGTCACCCGAGGAGTTCGACAAGACCGCGGTCGACCCCTACCTGGGCGGGCAGCCCATCGGCCCGCTCGGCGGAATCTCCGCCGACCACTGGCTCGGTGTCGAACCCGTCACCGGTCGCGATCTGTTCGCCCGGGTCGTGCAGGGCGCCCAGGTCTCACTGCTCATCGCCTTCACCGCCACCGCGATCGTCGTCGTCGCCGGCACGGCGGCCGGTATCGCGGCCGGCTACTTCGGCGGCCGCACCGACGCGGTGCTCTCCCGGCTGATGGACCTCACCATGTCCTTCCCGTCCCTCATCTTCATGATCGCGATGATGTCGGTGGCACGGGACGTCAACCGGATCATGCTGATGACCGCCGTGATCGGGCTCTTCGGCTGGCCCGGTATCGCCCGTGTGGTACGCGGCCAGACGCTCTCACTCAAGCACCGCGAGTACGTCGACGCCGCCCGCGTCGGCGGCTCCGGCCCCTGGCGGATCCTCACCCGTGATGTCCTCCCGGGCGTCGCCGGACCGGTCATCGCCTACACCACCCTGATCATCCCGGGGATGATCGCCACCGAGGCGGCTCTGAGTTATCTGGGCGTCGGCGTCCGCCCGCCCACTCCCTCCTGGGGTCAGATGATCGCCGAGAGCGTCGCCTTCTACGACACCGATCCCATGTACTTCGTCATCCCCAGCACCTGTCTCTTCCTCACCGTGCTCGCGTTCACGCTGCTCGGCGACGCGCTGCGGGACGTCCTGGACCCGAGGAGAAGCCGTACATGATCCAATACGTCGGGCGTCGGCTGCTCAGTGCGATCGGCGTCCTGATCGCCGTCGCCGCCATCACCTTCGTCATCTTCTACGTCCTGCCGTCCGACCCGGCGGCCGCGGCCTGCGGCAAGTCGTGCAGCACCGAACGACTGGCGGCGATCCGTGCGCACATGGGTCTCGACCAGCCGCTGTGGCGACAGTTCACCGACTTCGTCGCCGGCATCTTCACCGGCCGCTCCATGGGCAGCGGACAGTACACGCTGCACTGCCACTTCCCGTGCCTGGGCTACTCCTACGAGAACAGCGAGGATGTCTGGGATCTCATGACGGACCGTCTGCCGGTCTCCGCCTCACTGGCTTTCGGCGCCGCCGTGATCTGGCTGGTCCTCGGGCTGTCGGCAGGGGTCGTCGCGGCCCTGCGCAAGGACACCCTCACGGATCGCGCTCTCATGGTCGGTGCCGTGGCCGCCGCCTCGCTGCCGGTCTACTTCACCTCGATGATGCTGATCTACGGCGTGATCCGGATCGCCGGCCTGCTGCCCTATCCGGGGTATGTGCCCTTCGGCGACGACCCGTTGCACTGGGCGTCGAACCTGATACTGCCCTGGGTGGCCCTGGCCATCCTGTACGCGGCGATGTATGCGCGGCAGAGCCGCAGTTCGATGATCGAGACGATGGCGGAACCCTACATCCGCACCGCCCGCGCCAAGGGCCTGCCGTACCGGACCGTCGTGGTGAAACACGGCCTACGGGCAGGTATGACCCCCATCTTGACCATTTTCGGCATGGACCTGGGCGGGCTCCTCGCCGGCGCGGTGATCACCGAGTCCATCTTCGGGCTCCCCGGCATCGGACGGCTCTTCTACGGTGCGCTCTCCAGCGGCGACCAGCCGGTGATCCTCGGAGTGACGCTCCTGGCGGCCACCTTCATCGTCATCGCCAACCTGGCCGTCGACCTGCTCTATGCCGTCGTGGACCCGCGAGTGAGGTACTGATGAGCACCCCCGACCCCCTCCTGTGCGTAGAGGACCTGACGGTCACCTTCGCCACCCCGCGCGGCACGGTACGGGCCGTGGACGGCCTGGGCTTCGCGGTACGGCCGGGAGAGACACTCGGCATCGTCGGCGAGTCCGGCTCCGGCAAGTCCGTCACCTCCCTGGCCGTGATGGGGTTGCACACCGGCGCCTCGGTCAGCGGTTCCATCACGCTGGGCGGCCGGGAACTGACCGGGCTGGCGGAGCGCGAGCTGAACCGGCTGCGCGGCCGGAGGATGGCGATGATCTTCCAGGACCCGCTTTCCAGCCTCCACCCGTACTACACAGTGGGCGAGCAGATAGCCGAGCACCACCGCGTGCACTTCGGCAGTGGCAGACGAGCCGCCCGTGCGCGTGCCGTGGAAGCGCTCGCCGAGGTCGGCATTCCCGACCCGCGGCGCCGGGCGCGCGACCACCCGCACCAGTTCTCCGGAGGCATGCGCCAGCGGGTGATGATCGCCATGGCCCTGGCCTGCGAACCCGACCTGCTCATCGCGGATGAACCGACCACCGCCCTGGACGTCACCGTCCAGGCACAGATCCTGGAACTCATCGCCCGGATCCAGCAGGAGCGGCAACTGGCCGTCATCATGATCACGCACGACCTCGGCGTGGTCGCCCGCGTCGCCCACGAGGTGCTCGTGATGTACGGCGGCACGGCCGTCGAACAGGCCGACGTGGACACCCTCTTCGCCACACCGGCCCACCCCTACACCCGCGCCCTGCTCGACTCCCTGCCCCGCCTCGACGACGACGGCGACGAACCCCTGCGAGCCATCACCGGCAGCCCGCCCTCCCTGCTCACCCCCGCCCCCGGCTGCGCGTTCGCGCCCCGCTGCCCCCGCCTCGCCTGCGCGACCGCCGAGGAGCGCACTCGCTGCGAGAGCGACCGCCCCCTCCTCGACGGCCCGGCCGGACATCCGGCCGCCTGCCACTTCCCCACGTACGAAGGCGTGATCTCATGACGTCCGCTGAACCCCTGCTCTCCGTACGCGACTTGACCATGACATTCCCCGGGCGACGGAGAGCCGCTGCCCCGGTCCGGGCCCTCGACGGCATCACCTTCGACGTGGCCGCGGGCGAGACACTGGGACTGGTCGGAGAATCCGGGTGCGGCAAGTCCACCACCGGCCGCCTGATCGTCCGCCTTCTGGAGCCCACCGCAGGATCGGTCACGTACGACGGCCGGGACATCAGCCACCTGTCACCGCGCGAACTCAAGCCGCTCCGCAAGGACCTGCAGATGGTCTTCCAGGACCCCCACTCCTCCCTCAACCCGCGCCAGACGGTGGCCCGGATCATCGCCGACCCACTGCTGGTGCAGGGCACTCCGGCGGCCGAAGCACGTACGCGCGCCGCCGAGCTGATGGAGCTGGTGGGGCTCATCCCCGAACACATCGACCGCTATCCCCACGAGTTCTCCGGCGGCCAGGCACAGCGCATCGGCATCGCCCGCGCCCTGGCCACCGGCCCCCGCCTGGTCGTCGCCGACGAACCCGTCTCCGCCCTCGACGTCTCCGTCCAGGCCCAGGTCGTCAACCTGATGGAGCGGTTGCAGCACGAACTCGGCCTGGCCTACCTCTTCATCGCCCACGACCTGTCGGTCGTCAAGCGGGTGTGCGACCGGGTTGCCGTGATGTACCTCGGCCGGATCGTCGAGATCGGTCCGAAGGAGCAGGTGTACGCGGCCCCGGCGCACCCCTACACGCGTGCGCTGCTGTCCGCCGTCCCGGTGCCCGACCCGGCCGTCGAACGAGCGCGCGAACGGGTCTCCCTGCTGGGGGAGCCCTCCCCAGGCTCTCCGCTTCGCTCGCGCGGGCGAGGCCCCGACAGCCCGGCCGCCCGCCCGCTGGGCTGCGCCCTCCGCCCGCGCTGCCCCAAGGCCCAGGGGATCTGCCGCACGGACACCCCCGCGCTGCGCCCGGTGGAGCCGGGCGCGGCGCGGCGGGTGGCATGCCACTTCCCGGAAGCGGCCTGAAGGGCCCGAGCGTGGTGGTGCCCGGCTCACGGATGACGGAGCCGGGCATCACCACCCTTGTCCCACTACGACTTCGTGATCCGCACGGTCTCTCCGTACCCGTCGGCGCTCAGCACCTCGATGGCAACGCCGGCCGCGGAGTCGGTGAACGTCTCGCCGGCCCAGTACGGGGCGCCGTCCAGCGGGCGGCAGCCCGGCTTCGGCGTGGTCTTCGGCTTGGCGTCCACGACCTGGATCGGCCCTGCACCGGTCTGTACGGAGGAGTCGACCTTGTGGACCAGCGCACCGGTGGAGCACAGACCGGCATCCGCCTGGACCGCGCGCCGCGACTCGACGACATAGGCGGTCGTGGGACTCGTGGGTATCACCGCCGTCTTGTTACCCGCCCCGTACTCGACGGCGGTGAGGCGCACGGTGTCACTGCCCGCCGAGGCCCGGCACACGACCTGACGGTCATCGGTCCAGCCCAACTTCCAGGACTGCCAGGCGAAGTACTGAGGCCCGGCCCCTCCTATCAGACCCATCACATCCCATCCGCCCACGAAGCGGTGGGCGTCGTCGCCCGCGTCGAAGGCGTAGAGGTCGGGCAGTCCGAAGGTGTGCGCGGTCTCGTGGGCCACCAGCTTCTTCCCCCAGTGCCACATGTCCTGGCCGAAGGTCACCGCCCACCTGATCCGGGTGCCGTCGGCGACGACGCCCTCCGTTCCCGGCTCGTACACATAGGTGGGCGTGTAGGAGATCGCCGAGGCATTCCTCGTCGGCACGACGTAGACCATGTCGTACTGCAAGAAGTCCACATCCGGATCGGCCGCGGTGACCGCGTCCCTGACGTATGCCTCGTGCTGCTCGTGCGTCATCCCGCGCTGGTACCCGTAGTCGGGCCGCGTCACTGGCCGGGGGCTCGGTGGCGGGCGCGTCCGGGAAGTCCACGAAGATCATGGCGATCTTGATGGTTCCGGCGGACGCTCGAATACGGAGTAGTCCGTGTCGTGGCCTTCGTCCGACCAACCGGTGGTGCCGCGCAGTGCACAGGCAGAGGGCTGCCGGTGGACGTGGAGGCGGCATGGGCGGGCGGGACGCCGAAAAGTAGCGGCAAGGGGAGCAGGCCGGCGAGCAACAGCCGTACGAGCACCGGCCGTACGCCTGGCACGCCCCGTGTACCGGACAGAAGATGTGGCGGTCTCACGTCATCACTACCTCTCCATGAACGGCGTGTGTCATGTCACATAAGACTGCGGTGACACGCCCCTGTCCGAAAGCTGTCGACAGTCCATAACATCCGCGCCATGAACGTGGAGATCCGGCATCTGCGGGTGGTGTGCGCGATCGCGGAGGCGGGGAGCCTCACCCGCGCCGCCGCCTCACTCCGTATGACGCAACCAGGGCTCAGCACCCAACTGCGCCGCATCGAGGCCGAACTGGGCGGGCCGCTGTTCGACCGGCGACAGGCGGGCACCGTCCCCACGCCCCTGGGGGAGCTGGTCATCGGGCGGGCTCGAGCCCTCCTGCCGGGCTTCGACGGGCTGCTCTCCGACACGGCCCGTGCGGCCAGGCGGATGGCGTCCGCGGACCGCATACGAGTCGGTTCGGTCGGCGCCCCGTTCCTCGGCCATCTCCTCCTGGCCGTCCAAGGGTTGCTGCCCACGGCCGACCTGACCTGCCGTTGCCAGTATTCGCCCGCCGCTCTCCTCGAAGACCTCGCTGCGGACCAGCTTGAAGTGGCGGTCCTCGGTGACCACCCGGACCAGGAGCTGCCGCAGCCTGCGGGCGTGGCACTCCACACGATCGCCACCGAACCGGTCTTCGCCCTCATGCCGGCGGCACACCCGCTCGCCATGCGCGATGAAGTCCCGTTGGCCGAACTCCTGGAGGAGGACTGGGCGGTTCCCCGGCCCGACGGCGACCGGACCCGCGAATACTGGGAATCCGCCTGCTCGCGCATGGACCGCGCCCCCTCCGCCCCGTACGAGGCGGAGGGACGACAGCTGGTCGAGATCGTGCGTGCGGGCCTGGCGGTCAGCCTCTGCCAGGCCACGTTCTTCGAGGTACCCGGCGTCACAGTCCGTCCGCTGACCGGGAACCCCTTGTGGTACCGGCACATTCTGGCCTGGCACCACGAGGGCCCGCTCGCACCGTACGGCACCGAAATCCTGCGCCGGGTCACCGACGGCTATCTGTCCACGTGCGCCGACAGCCCCGTGTACGCGCGCTGGCGGGCACAGAACCCACAGATCGCCGCACTGGCAGGCCAGTCGCCTTCAGCACACTCGTAGCGGGGGCCGCCGGTCCGAGGCCCAGCCGCAGGCAGCCCGCTCACATCCAAGCGCGTACTGGTCCACCATCAGCGCTCGGGTGGTCGTTCGATTCGAGGAATTGAACTCCCGGCCCCTGTACGGTAATTCAGTCGGCACTATCCGCTGTCTCCCGGCTGTGGCCGGCCCACTGGATCACGTACGGCATGGCGATACCGGAAGCGACGAATATGCCGCCCATCACGAGCCAGCCGGGCGTCCCCCAGGTCACGCAGAGCAGGCCGAGCAGGCTCGGTGCGACGACGTAGCACAGGCCCATGCCCATGCCGAACACTCCGGAGTACTGGCCCTGGGCATGCGCGGGAGCCAGCCGGAACCGGAGCTCCAGCGACCCGGCCGCATGCCACAGCGAGCCCACTGTGTGAACGGCAACGCCGGCCAGCATGATCGTCACGGCGGCCCAGCCGGGCACTGCGGAGGCCGTCGCGATGACGGACATGCCGACCAGGAACGCGAGACCGGCACGGCGGATGCTCGGGCCGGCGACCGTGCCGCCCTTGATCCCGCGACTCGTACGTATCTGCAGGAACACCACCATCATGGTGTTGACCGCGATCGCCAGGCCGACGAACCAGCGTGGCGCTTCTGTGCGCAGAACCACCCACAGCGGCAGGGCGTAGGACAGTACCTCGCTGTGGATCCACATGATGCCGTCGAGCACGACGAACATCACGTACGGCTTGTCCCTGAGCGCGAGCCACCGGCCTGCCTCGTGCGGGGACGGCAGGGGTTCGAGCTTGGGCAGCCTGACCAGGACGGCGGCACTGCCGAGGAACGTCAGTGCGTTGCCGAGGATGAGGGCGCGGTATGCGGTGTCCGTATCGATCTGCACCGCCGCACCGGCCGCCAGCGCGCCGAAGGTGCTGGCGAGCATGGCCACCGACCGCAGGTAGGAGCGGAATTTCGGTACCTCGTCACCGCCGAAGCGGCGGATCAACGGGCCACGGGCCGCACCGCCGGACGACCCGGCGAGGTCGGTCACGGTCACGGCCAGGACGAACGGCCATAACGAGTGGGCGAACAGCAGCGACGTCATAGACAGGCTCTGGGTCAGGAGCGTGATGAGAAGGATGTCCCGCGGCCAGCGACGGTCGGCGAGATGCCCTACCGGGATACCGGCGATCAGTCCGACCACGGCCGCGATGCTGAGGCCGAGGCCGACCTGCCCGATGGACAGGTGGATCACCCGCAGCGCGTACAGCGGCACGGTCGTCAGGAAGGCCGCGGTGCCGAGCTGGTTGACGAAGCCGGCGAGGGCCAACTTCCGTTGGGGACCGGAATCCCACAGCAGTCCCCGCCGTACCGCCCAGGATCGTTTCGCATCGCCCATCTTCCCGGGGTTGCTGTCGGTTGACGTGGTGGGGGCTTGACTCACCCTGTACTCCCATGTCTGTCCGGTGTGTTGTGTCGAAATCGGGGGCGGGCAGGTGAAGCGGGTGTGCCGCATGGCTCCGCTGCGAAGGTCACGGGGAGGCGAGCCGCTCGTCGAGGGACTGGGCGATCACAGACGCTCCTTCCCAACTGCCCCCGTACCTGCCGGGTTTGAGAAGCGGCAGGCGTGGAGTATGCCCAGGTGAGAGCCACGATGAGAAGGTGTCTGGTGGTGGGCGAATGTCACAGCGAAACCGGGAATCCGCACACGGCGCAACCGGTTGTCGATAGTGGTGCTTCCCTCTCATGGACTCCGGTCACGAGCGCGGGCAGATGAGGGGTGCCGGCTGCGGCGGTGCCGAGCCGGTGAACGAACCCGTTGACCACTTGCCGGTCATCCCGCCGGCGCCGGTTGCTGCTTACCGGCAGCAGCGGCTCCAGCACAGCCCACTCGGCGCCAGTCGGATCCCCCTGCTGAGCAGGACCACGCCCTCGACGCCATCTTGGACCTCCTACTACGCGGGGCCGGAACCTGCGCCACCTGCGGACGTCCCCTCCCCGCCCGAAGAGGCCGACACCGACCCGGCGCCGGCCGCGCCGAGGCACCGACCTGACGCAGCACTACGAGTCATCGGTCGTGGGGGAGCTGGGGGCTGGGGGCGGGTCGCCAGGAAGGTCGCGGACCTCGCCGTCCTTGTGCTGGACGTCGTCGGTGCCGATCCGGACCCGGTCGCGAAGCGGCTGAGCGCTACCGGCGAATTCCGGTCCGGTCTCCCAGGGGCCGATGAGGACCGGCTGAGGGTGGCCGGCGCACGAGGTGGGCTCGGTCCAGCTCAGCTCACCGCCCTGGCCGCCGCTCCCGCCCTGGCCACGGCTGCACCCGGCGCGATCATGCCTGACGAGAGAGTGGTTGGGATCGGTGTGAGACTGGGCACGGAAGGGGTGATCCCCGTGTCGGACCTACCGCCCGCGTCCGCCGGCCGCGGCACTGCCGTCGATGAGAATCGGCTGGACGAGCTGATCATCGAGGCACAGACGGCCCTGCCGTTCGAACTGCCCCCCCTGGCGAACCGGTGCGCCGCGGCCCTCGGCCTGGACGCCGCGCTGATCTACCTCGTCGACCTGCAACAACGGCTGCTCATCCCGCTCGACGAGGTATCGGAGCCGCTGCGGGTGGACCGCTCGACGGCCGGCTGGGCGTACCGCACGCTCGCCCCGCGGGTGGCCGAGGCCGACGGCGGCGTGGTCGTCTGGCTGCCGTTGGTCGACGGTGCGGAGCGGCTGGGCGTGCTGGCGGTGCGGACCGCCTCGCTCGACGGGGTGCGGATGCGCCGCAGCAGGATGCTGGCCTATCTGTTCGCCATGCTGATCACCTCCAAGCGCGCCTACAGCGACTGGCTCGCCGGCCTCGCCCGCACCGCCACCATGCGGTTGCCCACCGAGATGCTGCGGGCCTTCCTGCCGCCCCACAGCGTCGGCAGCAGCAGGTGCGTCTCGACCGCGGTCCTGGAACCGGCGTACGACGTCGCCGGCGACGCCTACGACCACTCGGTGGTCAAGGACGTGCTGCACACCATGATCCTCGACTCCATGGGGCACGATCTGGTCTCCGGCCTGACCACCTCGGTCGCCATGGCGGCGGCACGGAACGCCCGCCGCAGCGGTGGCGAACTGACCGACGTCGTCGGCTCCGTCGACCAGGCGCTCGCCCAGTGGCTGCCCGACCACTTCTGCACCGGCGTGCTGTGCCGGCTCGACGCGGTCACCGGGGTGCTGCAATGGGTCAACTGCGGTCACCCGCCGCCGCTGCTGATCCGTGCCGAGCGGGTGCTCAACGGCGTGCTGGACAGCCCCCCGCAGCCGCCGATCGGCCTGGCCGGCCAACTCGCCCCGGCAGCCCGGCAGGTCCACGAGACAACACTGGAACCGGGTGACTGCGTCCTGCTCTACACCGACGGTGTCGTGGAGGCACGCGACGAAGACGGTGCGGAGTTCGGCCTCGACCGGTTCACCGACTTCATCATCCGTTCCTCCGCCGCCGGCCAGCTCCCGGCCGAGGTGCTGCGGCTGCTCATCCACGCCATCCTCGATTATCAGCGCAACCAACTGCGGGACGACGCGACCATCCTGCTCTTCGAATGGCGCCCGCAGTACCGGTGACGCGGTATCGCGCCGAGCCTCGCTCTGCTCGTACGCCGTCTTCGGCCGGGTCGGGTACCGGGCCGGCACGGTGTGCACGACTCCAGGCCCTCCGTGCGGGCGCGCATTGCCTTGAGGATGATCTGCAGCGCTGCCTCCAGCAACGCGGAGGCTCACATCCGACAAAAAGCGTTCGCGCGTTCGATTCTGGCCGGCGTGAACGCCGACGTGGTGACCAGGCGCGTTGTCCTGTCGCACCGGAGGTTGTGCGTTCTCGCCGGGGTGTGGCTGCCTGGCCTGAGAGCGGCGGCAGGCGATGCTGCCGCCGCTCTCCGACTGCCGCCTGCGGTACCGGCGGTCAGGATCGGGTGCCTGTCGTTGCCTTGCCGGTGTGGCAGATTCCGCCACTGACCGCCTGGAGGTGCTTGGCCACCGTGGGACGGGCGGCCCGGGCGGTCGCGCGGATCTTGGTGTCCTTGCCGGAGGACACTTCCTTGTCGATCAGCGCGAGGACCTGCTGGTGGCTCGTGTACTGGCCCTGCAACCACACCCGGTTGTAGTCCCGCTTACCGTGCAGGGACTTCAGCGTGGTGAGCTGTTTCTGCTGGGCGGCTGGTGTCGCGGAGGGTAGGGTGATGCCCTTGCTGTGGGCCAGCGCCACAACCTGCGCATCGAACTTGGTGTGGTCGCGCACGAACATGGCCGCCACCAGTTTCACACAGGTGCTGGTGGTGTGCTTCTGGGCATCCTTGGAGGTGGCGATCTCGGCGAGGTTGCCCTGGTGGATCGTCTTGAGGAAGGTGGCGTCGGGTCCGGTGACCGGGGCTGCCGCCGTGGCTGGAACGGTGAGTCCGGCCATGGCGAGTGCCATGGTTGCGACGGCTGTGCCGCACGGGCGGTTCATTCGCATGGTGTCCTCCACGTGTCCGTGGAACCGGATGATGAGCCGGCCGATGGACCGGGCGCCCCGTGCAGCGGACGCGCCGGACCCGCCGTCTCCCGGGCCATGCTGACTGGCTTCGCCACCCGCCCGCTCGCCGAGCCACCCGACGGAAGTGACACGTCTTCCGTGGAATCCGGGCCTGGCCTGAGCAACGTGACCGTGCGCGGTCGCACGACCAGGTACGCCCGAACGGGTGAAGCGGGAGTCGCCGCCACCGTCAGGCCACTGCCCCAAGCCGCTGCTGCTGCCGCAGCCTGCCCTGCCCCGTGTTCTTCGGCAGGTACGGCTCAAGACGAGCCCACTCCCGATCCGACAGATCACCTTGCCCCACACAGCCCACCGACGTCGGCGAGCCTTGAGGGTGCCCCGGGCCCGGCAGAGGTTCCGCCTTACCGCGTCCTCGCCTGTCCGTGGTTCATCGGCGATCTCCGGCACTACTGGGTAGCGGTCGTAGGACCAGACGTCAGCCGGTGGGTGGGGATCCGCGGTCACTACAGCGAAGGCGGACCGGCAGGGGCGGCGGGCAGTGTGCCGCAGTTGCCCGAGTGCGCATGAGCGTGCTCCCTCTGGGCAGCGGCGCGGTCATCCGGGTGGGGGCGGTTGCCGTCATGCCTTGTGCGGCAGGGGGTGTGGGAAACCGGTCGGCTGCCGGCCAAGGTGCGGGTGTCCGGTCAGGTGGCGACCGGAGGGCTGTCCGTCTTGGGGACTGGCTGGTCGGGGTGCGGAGCCGGGAGCTGCGCCTGGGCATCGGCCGCTCGGGGTGGCGGCAGTGCGGGGGCCTCGGTGCTGCGGGCCAGTCCCAGCCGGAGGTACACCATCTGCGCGATGTCGGCGATGGAGCTGTTGGCGTTGCGCAGCAACTCCATCGGCGGGATCTGCACTTCGTAGTGCTGCTGGAGCTGGACCAGGAGTTCGGCACCCATGAGCGAGTCCAGGCCGTAGGCGTCGACCCTGTGGTGCGGGTCGATCTGGGTGGCGTCCATCTGCAGGACGCCGGCGAGCATCCTGGCCAAGGTGTCGGTGATGTACTCCAGCGCCTCTGCCTGTGTCATCTGGCCGAGCTTGCGGAGCAGGTCCTCCCTGCTGGGCGCACCGCTCGCGGTCCCGGGCGGTACGAGTCCCGCCAGTCGGGGGCTCGCCATCATCGGGAGCAGGACGGCGGCGCGCCCGCAGTCGAAGCGGCCGACACCCGCCACGTCGGCGTCGGCCTGCAGCAGGTGTTCAGCCTGGGCGAACGCCTCGGCCGGGCGGATCGTCTGCAGGCCGACGCTCGCCAGGGAGGAGACCAGCTCGTTGCGCGCGACATAGCCGGTCTCGGCGAGTGCACCCCATGCGATCGCAAGGCCGGGCAGGCCCTTTCTGCGGCGGCTGCGGACGAGGGCTTGCAGGTAGAGGTTCCCGGCGGCATAGGGGGCCTGCTTGACGTTGCCGATCACGGCCGTGCCGGAGGAGTACAGCAGGAACAGGTCGCAACTCCGGTCCCGTGTGAGAGCGTCGAGCACCGCTGCTCCGCCGATCTTCGGGGCCATGACCGCGGTCATCCGCTCGGCATCGAGGTCGACGAGCAGTTCGTCGTCAAGGTGCATCGCGCTGTGGACGACACCGCGCAGCGGGTGTCCGGTGGCGTCGAGCCTCGCCACCACTTCCTCCATGGCTGCCAGGTCGGTGACATCAGCCGCGTATGCCGTGGCGCTGATCCCGCGCTCCCGTAGCGCCGCGAGGCAGGCTTCGCACTCCGGTGCGTCCCTACCGCGGCGGCTGACGAGTGTCAGGTGCCGGGCTCCGAGGTCGGCGAGCCAGTGTGCGGTCGCCGCTCCGAAGCCGCCCGTGCCGCCGCTGATGAGGTAGGTGCCGTCCGGATCCAGGCGCGGGGCACGGGGCCGGCGTTCGACGAGCGGTGGCTCGTCGAGCGGGTCGAAGGCGACGACCACCTTGCCGATGTGACGGGAGTGCTGCAGGAGCGCGAAGGCGTCGGCGACCCGTGCGGCGGGGAAGACGCTGTGCGGCAGTGGCCGCCATGCCTCGCGCAGGGTCGCGGACTTCAGGTCACGGCGGAGACTCTCCAGGTGGGCGGGGCTGTCGAGGGCCTTGGTGAGGTCCACTCCGAAGAAGGCGATGTTGTTGCGGAAGGGGCGCAGCAACAGCGGCTTGTTTTCGTAGATGTCCCGTTTGCCGAGTTCCAGGAACCGGCCGCCGGGCCGGAGCAGTTCGAGGCTGCGGGTGATGGCCTCGCCCGCCAGGGAGTTGAGCACGACGTCGACCCCCCGACCGTGCGTGATCTCCTCGACCTGCTCGACGAAGTCGAGGGAGCGGGAGTCGAGGACGTGGGGGATGCCGAGCTGGCGCAGGAAGTCCCGCTTGAGGCTGCTGCCGGCGGTGGCGATGACGTGCGCTCCACATGCGGTGGCGTACTGCAGGGCCGCCAGTCCGACGCCACCGGCCGCCCCGTGTACGAGGAGCGTTTCGCCTGCTTGGATCCGTGCCAGGGTGACGAGGCTGTAGTGGACGGTGGCGAACGCCACCGGCATGGTGGCCGCCTCGGTACAGGTCATGTCGTCCGGTACCGGCCACAGGGCGTCGGCGCGCGCCACGGTGTGCGAGGCGAGGGACGCGGCTGCCAGGCCGGCGACGCGGTCTCCGGCCTTCAGGGCCGTCACGCCCGGGCCACACGCCACGACGGTGCCGGCGCACTCCAGTCCGGGGCCGTCCTCGGAGGTCGTTTCTTCCGTGGCTTCGGCCGGTAGCAGGCCGACACTCTGCATGATGTCGCGGTAGTTGAGGGCGGCGGCCCGCACCTCGACGAGCACCTCACCGGGACCGGGCTCGCGGGGCTCGATCTCCTGCCAGGCGAGGCGGTAGGACAGCCCGGCGTCGCGGACCTTCAAGGCGAAGGCAAGGTCTTCCCTGGTGGGTACAGCTGCCGGCCGGTTCTGCTCGCGCAGGACGAACCCGCCCTGTGGGGTGAGGACGACCTCGTCCTCATCGGAGGGACGGAAAAGCTCCTGTGCCAGGCGTCTTGCGTCGTCACCGGTGACGCCGGTGCGGTGGAGGGCCAGCCGTCGGCAGTGGAGGCCGGGCAGCTCGTTGGCCAGGCAGCGGCCCAGACCCCACAGCACCGCGTCCGCGGGCTGGGGGACTTCCGCCTTCAGGGGGGCGACGCCGCTGGGGTGGGTCACCAGCCACAGTTCAGGCCGGAGGCCCTCGCGCAGGCGGTCGCACACCACGGCGCAGGTGCGTATCGTCTCCGCCCGCCGGGCGGCACGTGCCAGCACGGCGTCCGGGGCGTCTTCGGCCGCCTCACCGAAGACGAGCACCACGGCGAGGGTTCCCGAGCCCTCGCTCTGGCGGGCTGTGGCCAGGTGGGCATCCCAGCCGGCTGCGGTCTCGGTCATGGGGAACGGTTCCGTGGCCGTAGCGCCGGCGGCGGTGACAGTGCTGACGAGAGCATCGGCCAGCGCCTGGGCGTCCGGTGACTCCGCGGCGACCAGGAACGTCGTGTTCGACCGGTCCTCGGGCAGGCGCAGCGTGAGGGGAGCGGTGTTCGGGTCGGAGCCGGTGGCGGCGACCCGGGCGAGCAGGACGGAACCGTAGTCCCGGGCGGGCACCTGGTCGTAGCCTGCCTGGACGACGTCCTCGAAGCCGCACTCTTCCAGCAGCGCGGGCCACTGATCGCGCGGCAGCAGGAGCGAGTGCGGCCGCAGCTCCGTGTCACGGTGACTGTAGAAGCTCTCCAACGTACCGAAGAACGGGGCCAGTACCTCGGGGTCGTGCACCTCGACGGCGAGCAGGGCGCCGCGCGGTGCCAGAAGGTTGGCGACCCGGTGGAGGGCGGCGCCGAGGTCCCTGGCCGTGTGGAGGGAGTTGGCCGCGATCACGATGTCGAAGCCCTGCAGGGTGAATGCCTGTTCTGCGGGGTCCGCGTCCAGGTCGAGGGTGCGGTAGTCGACGAAGTCGTAGGCGCCGAACCGGGCTTTCGCGCGGGGGAAGAAGCCCGGCGAGACGTCGGTGAAGCAGTAGTGGGTGCGGTCCGCGGGCAGCAGCGGCAGCAGGGCCGCGGTGGTGCCGCCGGTGCCCGCTCCGACTTCCAGGACGCGCAGCGGCCGGTCGGCCGGCCAGGCTTGGACGATTTCGCGCAGCAGGGCCTGGGCGAGCCGGTTGTGGAACCGGCAGTACGGCGCGGTGTCGTAGAACTGCTCCAGGGTCCGGACCGCGGCGTCGTCGGCCAGCAGTTCCATCGGATCCTGGTGCCCTAGCAGCACCTCCGGCAGGCGCTGGATCTGCTGCGAGGCGAGCGCCTGCTCGACGACGCAGGCGGGGGCGGGCTCCCCGGCCCCGCGAGAGGAAGGGACCGCCGTGTCGAGCGGTGCCGCGAGGCGGTGGCGCCCGTCCTCGTCGGTGACAAGGATGCCGCGGCGCCGCAGCGACGGCTTCAGCAGCGCCCACAGGTGCCGGTGTCGGTCATCCAGGCCCCAGGACACCAGGTCGTGTTCGGTGAAGGCAGCCATCGGATCGGGCAGGAGATCGCAGACGGTGCGGGCCAGCGCCGCGAGGAATCTCTCGGTGAGGAGGGGCACGGACTTCTCGTAGCCCAAGGCCCGCATGTCCGTGCACAGTTCGGCCATGGTGCCTGCGCAGGCGGAGGCGATCCGTTGCGGCGAGGGCAGGGGCACCGGGGCGCAGGGCTGGTCGTCGTGCGGGGCCGCGCGGAGCACCGTGTGCTGCACGGTGAGCGGGGTGCGGTGCGCGGCGGTGAACCGCCGCAGGCGGCAGCCCTGCATCTGCACCGTGACGGTGCCGTCGGGATCCGTGACGGTGATGTCCCAGCACACCTCGTCGGCGGTGCGGGACCGTTCCTTCACCACGAAGGTGCCGGACGGGGCGGGCGTGGCCCACACGCGTACGGAGCCGATCACGGCCGGCAGGTATGCCTGTCCCTCCGCCAGCCGCTCGGCCAGTAGGGGAACGCCCGCCTGCAGCGCGCCGTCGAGGAGCGCGGGATGGACGGTCCACGGAGCTCCCGGGGTGTCGTGGGTGTAGTGGGCCAGGACTTCGCGGTCGCCGACGGCCAGGTCGGTCAGGACCTGGAAAGCCGGACCGTATCCGAGGCCGGCGTCCGCGCAGCGGGTGTAGTGCTGCTCAGCTGTCACGGGCTGCCGGCACCGGCCGCGAGTGGCGTCCAGATCGACGGGGGCCGGGCGGGACGCGACGAGTCGCCGGACGCGGGCGCGGGCGTGGCGGCGTGGTTCGCCGTCGTGCTCGTCGCTGCTGGAGACCGACAGCGTGCCGTCGTCGAGGTTCAGCGACACCTGTACATGAGTGCGGGAGGGGTTGTCCCAAGGGATCACCAGCGCGCTGGTGATGTCCAAGTGCTCCGTCTCGACCGGTGCGTCGAGCGCGAGACGGCCGGCCGCGAGGGCCATCTCCACGTAGCCGGTGGCGGGCATGACGACGGAGCCGGCCACCCGGTGATCGGTGAGCCACGGCACCAGGACCGGTTCGACGGCCCCGGACCACAGGGGCATGGGGGCGGCAACCTTGGCACCGAGCAGCGGGTGATCCAACGGCCCGTTGCGGGTCCACAGGTCTTTGCCGCCGCCCCAGTGCCGTTCCCGTTGCCATGGATAGGCGGGCAGGCCGACGACCCGGCCCGGGCGGGGGAAGTACCGGTTCCAGTCGGTGGCCGCCCCGGCGGCGAGCAGGGTGGCGCGGGTGGTCGCCAGGTCTCCCGGCCCGTCGGCTTCGCGGTGCAGCGTCGGCAGTACGGCGGTGGTCGTCCGCGGCCGGCCGGCCGCGATGCGGCGTAGAGAGGAACGCAGGACGGGGTGTGGGCCGATCTCCACGAAGATGTCCGCGCCGTCGTCCAGGGCATCCTCGACGGCCGCGGCGAACAGGACCGGCTCGCGGACGTTGCGCCACCAGTAGGCGGCGTCCAGGTCCATGCCGGCGATGCGTGCGCCGGTCACCGTGGAGTACAACGGCACCGCGGCGAGGCCGGGTTCCAGTGCGGTGAGGGCGTCGGTGATGGCCGCGCGCCGGTTGTCCATGGCCCGGCTGTGGAAGGCGTAGTCGAGTCCGAGGTCGCGGCAGAAGACCTCGCGCCTGGCCAGGTCGTCGCCGAGTTCTGCGATGGCCTCGGCCGATCCGGCGACCGTCACGTCCCTGCCGCTGTTGATGCCTGCGATCTCAAGCCTGCCCGCGTAAGGCCTCAGCGCCTCCTCCGCCTGCTCGGCGCCCAGGCCCAATGCCGCCATCCGGCCGGATCCCGCGGTGGCCGCCTGGGCGCGGCTGCGCACCGCGATGACCTCGGCGGCCTGGGCCAGGGTGAGGGCGCCGGCCGTGTGGGCGGCTGCCACCTCACCCACGCTGTGGCCGAGCACCATCGCCGGTTCCACCCCCTGGGACCGCAGCACGGCGACGACGCCCAACTGCACGGCGAGCAACAGCGGTTGTGCCACCTCGGTCGCCGCAAGCCGCCAGTCTTCGCGCGGTCGGGCCATTTCCTCGGCCACCGACCAGCCCAGCCGGGGCACCAGTTCGTCGTCCACCGACGCGACGGCCGCGCGGAAGACCGGGTCGTCGGTGAGCAGATCCGCGCCCATGCCGGGCCACTGCGAACCGTTGCCGGAGAACACGAACACCACCCGGCCGCTGTGCACCGCCTCGGCGGTCGGACCGGAGCCGTGCTCGGCGATCCGGGTGAGCCTGTTCGCGGCCTCCTGCGGAGTGTGAGCGAGGACGGCCGTGCGGTGCTCGTGCCTGCCCCGGCGCAGGCAGGATGTGTAGGCGAGGTCGTAGAGGCCCTCCGGATCCACCGTCCTGAGGTGATGCGCCATGCGGGAAGTCGCCTCGGCCAGCGCCTGAGGGGTGCGGGCCGTCACCAGGATGGGCAAGCCTTCGGGGGGTGGCGCGCACGGTCGTGGAACGGCCGGGGGAGGGGCATCGGTCAGGATGGTGTGCGCGTTGGCGCCCCCGAAGCCGAAGGAGTTGACGCCGACGACCGGACGTGCCGCCTCCTTGAGGGCACGGTTCTCGGTGACCAGCTCGATGCCCAGTCCCGTGAAGTCGATGTGCGGATTCGGAACGGGGGCGTGCAGGGAGGCGGGGATGGTGCGGTGCTGCAGAACCAGCAGGGCTTTGCACAGCCCCGCCATACCGGAGGCGGGTTCGAGGTGGCCCACGTTCGTCTTGACCGAACCGATCGGCAGCGGGCCGGTGATGCGCCGGATGCCGAGGGCCTGGCCGATGGCCTGGGCCTCCATCGGGTCGCCCGCGAGGGTTCCGGTGCCGTGTGCTTCGAAGTAGACCAGTTCGTCCGGGTGCACCCCGAAGTCCGCGTACACCCGGCGCAGCAGGTCCTCCTGTGCCTGCGGGTTGGGCAGCGACAGGCCCAGCGTGCGTCCGTCGCTGTTGCTGCCGCTGCCCAGGACCACTCCGTGCACGCGGTCTCCGTCGGCCAGCGCGTCGGCCAGGCGCTTGAGCAGCACCATGCCGCCGCCCTCCGCGCGGACGAAACCGTCGGAGTCCGCGGAGAACGCGGCGCATCTGCCGCGTTCGGAGAGCATCGACGCCTGGGAGAAGCCGACGTAGTGGTACGGCGAGAGCAGGATGTTCGCTCCGCCGCACAGCGCCATGCGGCTCGTTCCCTCCCACAGCGTGTGGCAGGCACGGTCCAGAGCCACCAGCGACGACGAGCACGCGGTGTCCACCGCCATGCTCGGGCCGTGCAGGTCGAAGGCGTGGGAGAGCCGGTTGGCCGCGATGGAGGAAGCCGCCCCCGACATCGTGTACGGGCTGATGGCCCATGGTTGGAGCATCTGCAGGGCGCCGTAGGAGGCGTCGGAGATGCCGATGTAGACGGCTGTGTCGGAGCCTGCCAGCAGCGCCGGGGCGATCGCCGCGTCGTCCAGCGCCTCCGCGGTCAGCTCCAGCAGCAGTCGGTGCTGCGGGTCCATGTGCGCCGCTTCCTTCGGGGAGATCCCGAAGTACCCGGCGTCGAAGCCCGCGATGTCGTCCAGGAAGCCTCCGGCGGCGGTGTAGCTCTTGCCGGCCCGCGGCATCGAGGTGTCCACGAAGCGGTCCGCGTCGAACCGGTCCGCGGGCATCTCGGTGACGAGATCCTTCCCCTCGCACAGAGCGGCCCACAGGCTCGCCATTCCTGCGATACCACCAGGTAGACGACAGGACACGCCGACGATCGCGAGGGCACCTTCGAGGTAGGGGCCTGGGCGCTGGCTCATGGGTACGGCCTTCCTGGAAAGGCGGTTCACCGAGCACGACGATCCGCCACGACGATCCGCACGGAAAGCGATGCGCCCCAATTTACTGCGAATATCCACGCGCCCTCCCCCTGATCACCATTAGGCATATTTACCTACAACGGTGGCCCTCTCGGTTGATGAGTACGTTGGCGCTTCCATCGGGCACAGCTGCGGTAAGTACCCGTCATGCCCCAGTCGTTGGCCGCCCTGTCACCCTCCCAGCGAAGGAGACGCCGTGCCCGTCCTGTTCACCGGAGCCACCGGATTCCTCGGCTGCCGCATCGTGCGTGAACTCCTTTCCGAGGGCGGTGACGAACCGATCACCGTCATCGGCCGCCACAGTGGGCCGGAGCTTCGGGCCCGGATGACAGCGGCCCTGACCTGGCTCCAGGGTCCGCCGCTGCCGGTCGGCGCGCTGGACCGGCTGCACTACCTGAGCGGGGACATCACACTGCCGGGACTCGGCCTGACGACCGAGGAGCGCGCACGGGCAACGGACGGTCTCCACCAGTTGTGGCACAACGCCGCCCAGATCAGGCTGGAGGGTGATCCGGCCCCCCTTCACCTCTCCAACGTCGTGGGAACCCGGCACGTCCTGGAACTCGCGGACCACGCCCCCGATGCCCATCTGATGCACGTCAGCACGGCGTACGTCGCGGGACGCCGACTCACCGGCCACGTCCTCGAAGAGGACCTTCGTGAGGAGCACGGCTTCCAGACCTATTACGAGGAGAGCAAGTACACCGCCGAACGCCTGGTCCGCGCCTGGGCGTCCCGCACCGGCCGTCCGGTGACCGTGTTCCGCCCCGGCCTTCTCGTCACGGACCGGCCCGTCCCTGACGGGCTTCCCGACCAACCGCTGGGCACCCTGCTGCGGCTCGTCGACGCGGGCATGCGCAACAGGGCCGTACGCAACGCAAGCCTGATCGCATACGTCAAGGGGGGTTGGCACGGCGGGGAGGCCGTGCGCGTCCGCGTCGCCGCGGATGCTGAAGGAACAGCGAACCTGGTGCAGGTGGAGTATGCCGCCCGGGCCATGGCCCGGGTGGCGAAGGCACACACCGGCCGGCGCGCGGCCGTACGCACCGTGCATGTCACCCACCCGCACAACGCGTCGGTCGACATCGTGCCGAAGGCAATGAAGATCCGGTACCCCCGCCTTGCCTTGAGCGTCGTGCCACACATCCCCGACCCCACGCCGCTGGAGACGCTGATCGCCCAACAGGGCGCGCGAATGATCGAGTTCAGCGCTCACCGCCGCACCTATGACCGGACCGGCCTGTTGGAGGCCGTCGGAGACCTGCCCGATCCCGAACCCATCGACGAGACCTACCTCACCCGGGCATGCGGCGACCCGGATGCCCCCGCCTCCGTATGACACCCACCCGTCACAGACCGGCACCGGGCCGAGCAGGCCGCGAGCCCCCGCGACAGCCCCGACCGGCCTTGGCCGCAGGCTGCCGCCGACGTCATCTCGTGACGCGCCGGACAGCCTCCTGGCGCCGTGGCGCCAGGAGGCAAGAGGTCTCGGCTGGAACTGGGCACCGTCGCTCAGCTTGTTGGCAACGGCCGACCGGGGCCAGGGAGACCGCCAGGGGCGGCGCCCGCTACGGCTCTTGCGGGCATGCCCTTGGCGGCATCGCTCGCCACCTGCAGCCCGCCGAGCAGGCCACCGCCCTAGCCCTCACCACCGGCAGCCATGGCGGCGAGGGTCGTGTCGACTGTTACGGGCGCTGTGGCCAGGCCGGACCTCAGCGCGTTCTGACCCACGGCCAAGGATTCGGGGCCACCTGTCGGAAGTCCTCTCCCCGCGGCTTCCAGAGGAAGGCTTGACACTTCGCCGGCAACCGTCTCCGTAGCCCTGCCGAGTGGCGAGTCAGCAGCGGCCACCCCTGCTGTGCCCAGCACGGCAGTACCGGCCAGCAGCGTGGCGGCAATGGTCTTGGAGTACATCGTCCCACCTTCCAAAGTCCCCGTGTGCAAAGGGTGTTCAGTGAACCTCCGCCAAGCTTGACCGACCACCCCTCGAAAAATCCCCTCCCCACAGCTTGAGGACCCTTCCTTCACTCCATCGGCGGAGTGGCGCGCCCCCACCGACCCACAAGCCCCGAACGATTAGCAGCCCGGCTCGTCGCCGCCGACCTCCAGGAAGCCGACGGCACCCCCCAAGCCGAGTCCGCATCCGGATGACTTGGTGACGGCCGAGGAAGCCGACCTTCATCACCGGCTCCAGGCCCGGCCCACCCGAACTCGCAGGCCCCACAACCAGCGAGAGCAACCGCAGTGACAACGGCCGCACCGATGCCCTTATGACATCGGTCTCCCGTCGGGGGTATCGCCGTCACGACATGGGACGTCGACTCTGCCTCTCCCCTCATGGGACGCAGCTCAGCCCTCCCTGTGGTCATGTCGCTTCGAGGCCCGCACACCCCGCACTGTCGTGGCTGCTCGGGCCGAAGCATGCAGCGCGCACGCCGTTGGCGGCCTCCTGGGGGAGTTCGGATCGTCAGGCGCCATCTCGTCAGCCGTAGGCGTGACTTGTCCTTCGACGGTCAGCGCCGTGCGAACGGGGCGGTGTCGGCTCGGCTGTGGCGGTGCAAGGACGAGGCTCGGACTCTGCTCGGCGGTTGCCAGGGACGTTTACGGCACGCCGTCCACTCCGAACGCACCCTCCATCGCCTCGGCGACGTCCAACCGTTCGAGCGCGTCGAAAACGTCGGCGCGGTCATGCGGTCGGGCCAGGTAGATCCTCGCCGCCGGAGCGATTTAGGTGAATCGATCGAGCGGTAATATTCAGTTCCGAAATGACCGTTCGCGCTTGTGTGCGATCCGAGGGGTGGGATAACGGTCGAGCGTCAGGGGAAATTCGTGTCGCGTAGTGCCACGTCTTGGTGAACTCCCGGCCAGATCCGGACCTTTTGATGTGGGCGCCGCTGAGCGAGGTTGAGGGGATGGTTGGTCGCCCACGGGGTTGTTCAAGTGGCCCTTGGTCCAGGAGATCGTTGCGTTTCGGTGAATTCTGCGCGCCGTTCAGGGGATCGCGAACTGCCCTTGACCGAGGCGGGTCGGGCGGAGCAGTGGAAAGAAATCCGACCTGTCGGTTCAGGTGACGCTTCGATGATGGTATTTGGCCCTGGAGGTCGAACCGTGAGGCCAGCTGTAGAAGTTGACGAAGACCCGGGCGGATGGCCAACCGATACGGGGAGCCCGAAAGTCGAAATGGTCCAGGAGTTCGGTGTGCGGGGCGCTCCCGTTGACGAGGCTCTCTTGTTGCGGCCGGCAGTTGACGGTCGGCACCGAGGCGGTGGGGGCGGAGCCGTCATGTACGTGGATCGTGACGACGGGGAGAGCGGGCGCGACGAGCCGGTTAATGCGCCGTTGGGCGGCCGGATGGGGTCCATGGCTCACGGGTCGGTGCGCTCTGGTCCTGAGCCGGCGCCGGCGGTGCCGTTTTGCGTCACGGTTGGGCGGTGACGTGGGCCGGGTCGCGGGATTCGGGGCGGACGGTGGCGTATGGGGCTCACGCTGTCCGCGCACGGAAAGGCGGCCTCCAACTCCCTGGTGTGGCAGGGGTCGTCACCCGTGCCGTCCATGTTCGGGAGTTGAAGGCCGCTTTTACTTCCGCCCCATGGGAATCAGGGGGAAGGAGTTGCCGAGCGATCCCCGGCCCTGCGCCGGAAGGTTCGGATGTCCTGTGCAGTCGCACAAGAATGCGAGGGCATGGTCTGGTGCAGGGGCGGGTATGGTTTGTTCTCCGTTAGTTAGCCGGAGCTCGCTGTCGGGACTACTGGGACTTCTTGAAGCCGATGGTCGTGGCGTCCTTCTTGGTGTGGATGGTGCCGTCGGTGTCCTTGTTGAAGTGACCGACCTTGGCGGCGGTCGGCGGCATGTAACGCTCCGGAAGCTGCTTGGTCTTGGGCATGGCCTTCTCCTGTCCCTCTCGGTGGAAGCTGAAGTGGCGCCGATTCATGTAATCGGCTTCCGCCCCGGGTGTCTACTCGGGTATCGCAACTCCAGCCAATTCCAGCTGCTTACTTACCTGCGGTAAGGATCAACCGGGGGTCGCTGGTGACCCGTTCGTGTGGGCGTGGATCGCGGTCGAAGGCGCGGCCCGGCAAATCCCAGCGCGTGGTGCGGACTTGACTTGTAAGTATGCGTTGTCGCCGCCGACGGGCCTTTGCGTGGGTATCGAGGCGACCGTCCGCCGATTCGCTCTGCCGTGCGGTGGTGGCGCGATATCAACTGTGTGCAGTTGCACGATCTTCTCCGGTGATGGACGGTTCTGCCGGCCGTGCCAACGGTGCGGATGTCGCCCTGATATCTGGTGGTGAGGCATTGCAGTCCCTGAACGACAACAACCTCATGGTCTTCCCGGACTCCCCGGGCGGCGCTCGGGTCCACCGCCAAGTCGGGGCAATGGCACCACAGATGGTGCCGCACGCCTCCGGTCGGCCGTGGCTGGCCGGCTCGTGGGATCCGGAGGATCTGGTGGTGGCCGACGCCGGGCCCGTGCGCGTCGTGGTCTACGGCTCGGTCTCCCTCACGCAGGAACGTCTGTCAGCGCTGGTTCCCACGGTGCGCGCCCTGCCTGACCTGGACCGGCTGGTCCGCCGGCTTCCCGGCAGTGCGCATGTGCTGGCGTCGGCCCATGGCCAGGTGCGGTTCCAGGGCACCGTCACCGGAACCCGTTGCGTGTTCACCGCATGCGTGGACGATGTGCCGATCGCCGGCGACAGGGCCGACGTACTGGCCGGGATCACCGGTGCGGAGGTGGACGAGGAGCTGCTCGCGGCGAGCGTGACGTCCGGCATGTTCTTCGCGCCGCTGAGCGAACGCAGTTGGTGGCGAGGCGTTCAGCAGGTACCCGCGGACTCCTACGCGGTCCTCCCCGGCAACGGTGCGGCGCGCATGGTGCGTTGGTGGTTGCCGCCGGAGCCGCACCTTTCCGTGGCGGAGGGGGCGGGCCAGGTGCGCGAGAGACTGCGGGAGGCCGTGGCCCTGCGGCAGCCCCGGCAGGGCAGGCTGTCGGCGGACCTGTCGGGCGGCATGGACTCCACCTCGCTGTGCTTCCTGGCTGCCGAGCACCGCCCCGACCTGCTGACCTTTCGGTGGACCGGCGGCAGCGTCATCAACGACGACCCGCAGTACGCGGAACAGGCCGCGCGCTCGCTGCGGCGCGCCGAGCATCTGACCATGCCGGAGAGCAGCGCGCCGCCGGTGTTCTCCCCACCGTACTGGGCCTCGGACACGGAAGCCCCCAGGGCCACCACCCGCGGGATGAACGCGATCCGCACCGGTATCCGGCTGCTGGTCGAACACGGTGCCACGTGGCACCTGGCCGGGCACGGAGCCGACGAGTTGTTCACCGGCAGCGCCGCCTATCTGCACACGCTGCTACGTCGCCGCCCGGTGACCGCCCTGCGTCAGCTGCAGGCCCACCGGGCGCTGTCCCGCTGGCCGTTGGCGACCAGCCTGTCGGAGCTGTTGCGCGGGGAAGACCTCGGCACGTGGTGGCGACGGTGCGCCGACGCACTCGTCCGTCCCGCGCCGGCCGGCCCGGCACCCGCCCTGGGCTGGGGGGCACTGCTGCCCGCGACGCCGTGGGCCACCGGAGAGGCGGTGCAGACCACGCGGCGGCTCTTCCACGGCCTGGCGGAGGAGATCGCCCCCCTGGCGCCGGACCGCGGGCAGCACGAGGCTCTCACCGCACTGCGCAGCGCAGGACCCGTGTTGCGGTTGCTCCGTCGTGAGTTCGCGGTCGAGGGGCTGCGCCTGGAGCTGCCTTACCTGGACGACCGTGTGGTGGAGGCGGTGCTGGCGATCCATCCCCACGAGCGCTGCACCCCTTGGCGGTACAAGCCGGTGCTGGCCGCGGCGATGCGTGGTCTGGTGCCCGATGTGATCCTCGACCGGTCCACCAAGGGTGACTGCGAGGAGTCCGTCGACCGTGCGTTGCAGCAGCACGTTCCGGACCTGCTGGAGCTGTTCGCGGACTCGCTGCTGGCGCACCGCGGCCTGATCGACGTGGCGAAGTTGCGGACCACCTTGCGCACGCCGCCGCGCAGCGCCGACGTCTGGTCCGCGCAGCTGGAGGCGACGCTGGGCGCCGAGCTGTGGTTGCGGGAGATCGCTGCCCGCCCCGGCGGCCCGCCGACCGCATCCGCCGGCCTCGCCGCCGCCCACCCACACCGCATGCCCGATCCCGAGGAGGCCCTGTGACCAGTCCCCCGTGTGCCCTGCCGCCGCGCGTCCGGCTGCCCCTGCGCCGGCGCGTGGTGCCGCTGGCCGCCGTGGCCCTTGCCCGGCCGCTGGCCGCGCTGCCGCCCCGGTATCTGCGTGCCGTACTCCAGGTGCTGCGTGTCGGGGCCCGTCCGAGTACCGCCGCGCAGGCTTCCGCGGCCCGGACCGCGGTGGTCGCGGTGAGTCTGCGCTGTGCCGTGCACCACTGCCTGCAGCGGTCGGTCGCCGCGGCCGTGGTGTGCCGGCTCAAGGGGACGTGGCCCACCTGGCAGACCGGCGTGCGCACCACTCCGTTCGCCGCCCATGCCTGGATCGAGGCCGACGGCCAGGTGATCGACGAGCCGTATCCCGACGGCTACTACCGGCCGCTGCTCACCGTCGCCCCCGTACCACCCAGGCAAGGGGCCCGTTAGGGCCTGACCCCTCGGACAGGTCCCAGCCGCCCCGCGCCGCACCCACGCCCGGAGGAACCCCCATGAAGCTCAGCCTGACCGCCCACACGCTCACCACCGACACCGACGACGGTGCGGTACTGCTGAGCCAGCGCACCGGGCACTACTGGCAGCTCAATTCGACCGGCGCCTACGCGCTGCAGCGACTGCTCGCCGGCCGCACCACGGACCAAGTGGCCAAGGAGTTCGCGGAGCGGTTCGGCATCGCACTGGACCAGGCGCGCGAGGACCTCGCGGCGATGACCGATCAACTCCGGGCGTCCGGAATGGTGGAGGCGTGCTGAGACCGGTCGGGCCTGAGAGCGAGCGGCGTACGCGATGCTTCGACAGCTATGGACGCTGACCCGGGGGCAGCGCCGCTCCTTGAGCGCCGCCCTGCTCCTCACCTTGGTCGCGGCTGCTGTCGGGGTCGCCCAGCCCCTGGCCGCCAAGGAGGTGGTCGACGCCCTCACCGCGCGCCGGCCGTTGTTCCTGCCCGTGGCGGCCCTGGTCCTGCTGCTGCTGACCCAGGCACTGATCGGTTCCTGCGCCGCCTTCCTGCTGGAGCGCGCGGGCGAACGGTTCGTGCTGGACACGCGCACCAGGCTGTTCTCGCACCTGTTGCGGATCCGGATGCATGCCTTCGACCGCCTGCGCGTGGGCGACCTCATGGCGCGCGCCTCAACGGACGTGGCCGTCCTGCGTGAAGCGCTGACGCATCTCTCCGTCCAGCTCGCCACCAACCTGTGCATCGCGCTGGGCAGTGTCAGTGCCATGTTCGTGATCGACCCGGTCCTGATGCTGCTCATCCTGAGCGTGCTGCTCGTCGGCAGCGTCGTGATCAAGGTCCTGTCGGTGCGCATCGGTCGCGTGTCGATGCGGCTGCAGACCGCCGTCGGAGCGATCTCGGCAGGGCTGGAGCGCGCCCTGTCGGGCTTGCGCACCGTCCGTGCCAACCGTGCCGAACAGCGGGAGTTCGACCACCTCACCACGCTGGCCCACCGCGCCTACGAGGCCGCGGTGCGCAGTGCCAGGCTCACCGCGACGATCGCCCCCGTGGCCCAGATGGCCATCAACGCCGCCTTCGTCCTGGTCCTGTTGGTCGGTGCGTTCCGCGTGGACCAGGGGGCGCTCTCGCTCGGTGCCTTGGTGGCGATCCTGCTGTACGCCAATCAACTCGGCGGACCCATCACCGAGTTGATCGAGGGCCTCGCCTCGATGAGCAGAGCCAAGGGCGCCACCGAACGCATCCAGGAGGTCTACTCGCTCCCCACCGAAGAGCGCACCACCGCCACGCCGGGCCGCGGCACACCGCAACGGCGACCG
Source organism: Streptomyces sp. GS7 (assembly GCF_009834125.1). Taxonomy (NCBI): domain Bacteria; kingdom Bacillati; phylum Actinomycetota; class Actinomycetes; order Kitasatosporales; family Streptomycetaceae; genus Streptomyces; species Streptomyces sp. GS7. Next base: position 4,843,052 of record NZ_CP047146.1, on the reverse strand, counting down.
GCCCGTCGCGGGGCGGATACGGCGGCGCTGGAGGTCCGTGATCTGCGGTTCGGGTACGTCCCCGACACCCCGGTGCTCCGGGGACTGTCGCTGACGGTCCCTCCCCACGCGCTTGTCGCCCTGGTCGGCCCGTCCGGGGCCGGCAAGTCCACGGCCTTCGCGTTGATCAACCGCTTCTACGAGCCGTGGAGCGGCAGCATCCGCATCGACGGACGCTCCACCACGGATCTGGGCCTCGACGCATGGCGTTCGCACATCGGCTGGGTCGAGCAGGACTGCCCGATGCTGCACGGCACGTTGCGGGAGAACCTCCGCTACGCCGCCCCGGACGCCGACGACGACAGCCTGTGGCGGATCCTCGACCTGGTCAACCTCACCCAGAAGGTCCGCAGCCTCTCCGCCGGGCTGGACACCGAGGTGGGCGAGCGGGGCGCGCACCTGTCGAGCGGCGAACGGCAGAGGCTCGCGATCGGCCGGGCGATCCTGGCCCGTCCCCGACTGCTGCTGATGGACGAGCCCACCGCCCACCTCGACCCCGCCAACGAGGCCGCCCTGACGGTCACCCTGCACAACCTGCGGAAGGAATGTGCCCTGCTCGTCATCGCCCATCGGATGACCACCATCGAGGCGGCGGACTCCGTGGTCATGCTCGACAACGGAACGGCTCACGCCACCGGAACGTACGCCGAACTCCTCCGCACCGACTCGGGGTTCCAACGGCACGTCGCCGCACGGGCGTACGCATCCCCAACACCCACCCAGGAACCGGTAGTTGTCACCGACCCTACCGCCTGAGAAGCGCCTCCGAGGCGGCCGCCCTCCGCCGGTGGCGACCGGGCCGTCCCGCACCGCGGCGGTGAGCGCCCGGTCGCGCGTACCGACTTCCGGGCTGCCTGGGCGTGCAGGGCAGCACGATCATCCGCTGGCAGCCGGCCCGGACATCGACGGCGCCGCGGAGGACTGCCCCCCGGGAGGCTTCCGCGGGCGTGCCGGGAAAGCCCCCTGAGCCCGGCCGTGGTCGATCACGTAAGTTCTGCGGTGACCTGCCAGAACGGCAGGAGAACCCTGTCGTTCTCGTCGACGGCCACGAGGTCGTCCTGCTCCGAGGCGCCCGGGACGGCGGGCGCCAACTTCCGCCATTCCTGGTGGGTCAAACCGGTGGTGTAGTGGCGGGGCTCCATGCGCCGGATCGTCCAGTCGTCGCGGAGAGCCTCGCGCAGGCTGCGCTCGTCCGTGGCGGCCGGCATCTGGAGGTGAGCGGCCAACTCGCCGCTGAAGCACAGGACATGAAGCCTTGCGCCGGGTGCACACACCTGACGCAGTCCAGCCAGGTACGCCCGTCGTTGATCGGCATCCAGGCAGTGCAGCATGGCACTGTCGACAACCGTGCGGAAGCCACCAGGGACACCACTGGCGTGCAGTTCCGTCGCGTCGGCGACCATGAAGGTCACCGGACTGCCGGCGGCGACCGCCTTGGCCCGGCTGCGCTCGATCGCTGAGGGGGCGGCGTCGAAGGCGGTCACCTCATGGCCGCGGCCGGCCAGGAACAAGGCGTTGTCCCCAAGACCGCAGCCGCATTCCAGAACCGGCCCGGTGATTTCGCCCGCCGCCTCCAGCTCGACGACCAGCGGCTGGGGGGCGTCCAGTTGCCACGGGATCAGGTCCGCCCGGCGATCGTCCGCTCCGAAGGCGACCTCACGCCCCTGGTACATCGCCTCGAAGTCCCATGCCGGCTCCTGGCCGCCTTGGCGGTCATCAGCGGTGTGCGGATCGGTCATTCAACCCTCACCTCTTCTAGTAGACGAGGTTGTTCACTAAAGCGAGTGTAGGCAGAAGGGAACGCCAGCGTCTACTGTCGAACCCATGGCAGAGAGTGCGACACCCGGCCGCCGCCGGGGTACGGAACTGGAGCACGCGATATACGTCGCGACGCTCGACGAGCTGGCCGCGAACGGCTACGGCCGACTCACCATGGACGGCATCGCCACCCGCGCCGGCACAGGCAAGGCCGCGCTCTACCGGCGCTGGCCCGGCAAACAGCCCCTGGTTCTGGACGCCCTGCACTACGCCCTGCCCCCGCTGCCCGAACCGAACCCGGGGCACTCCGCCCGGGACAACCTCGCCGGCGCGCTGGGCGCCTTCAACGACGTACTGTCGGGCAGAACCCTCGTGCCAGGCATCGAGTTCATCGTCGACATGCTGCACGAGCCGGAACTGCGTGCCATGTTCGCCGAAAGGATCATCACGCCACGCCTGGAGCGCATCGAAGCCATCCTGCGCGCGGGCGTGCACAGCGGCGAGTTCGGCCCCGAGGCGGTGCACCCACTGGCCGCCCGCACCGGTCCCGCTCTGATACTGCAGACCTTTCTGCTCACCGGCGAGCCACCGAGCCCCCGGGAGATCGACCTCGTCATCGACACCGTGCTCCGCCGGACGGCCATGTGACGGGGAGGCGGTATCTGCTCCCTCGTGTGTGATTTCGGTGCCGGGGGACGGTCATGACCATGGGACGGCCGCGACCGCGGGACCCCAGCGGACCAACCGACCACCTCGCCACCGGGAGCGGCGCGGCCATGGGGGCCACCACGAAAACCGGTCCGCTCCGGGACCGGCGGCTCCGGGACCGGCGGCTCATTGCGGTACTCAGCAGGCTCCGCATGGTTGTCGTTCACCTCCCAACCCCGCGGCAACGACCCCACGAACTCCGGAAGATGCCGCACCTGGCTGGACTCCTTCCAGCTCGGACAACCCGGCGCCATGAACTCGCCCGGATTGGAGGAAGCCCTGCCGAAGGCTGCTCCGTGACTGGCAGCACCCACGGTGAGATCACAGCCCAGAAGGTCTGGTTGGTGGTGGCGTTGGGCGCGTCGCGCCGACCGTACTGGAGTTGATATCAGGGACACTGACGTCGGGGCAGGGCTACGCTGACCCGGTGATCGAGGACGGCGCCACTGATACAGGCAGCGTTACCACGGTGCGGCGGATCGGCGAGACGATCCGCCGGCCGGTCGGCGAATGGACACCTGCGGTGCACGCCTTGTTGACCCACCTGGAATCGGTGGGCTTCACGCGGGCTCCGCGAGTCCTCGGCACCGACGGCACCGATGAGGTGCTGTCACTGCTGCACGGCGAACCGGCGTTCACACCCTGGCCGTCGACCCTGCGGTCGACCGTCGGAATCAGCGAACTGGGGGCCTGGCTCCGCGGCTACCACGACGCTGTCCGCGAATTCCAGCCGCCGGCCGACGCCCGATGGCAGGGCCAAGAGAGCGAGTGGAGACCCGGCATGGTCATTCGGCACGGCGACCTCGGCCCGTGGAACTCCATCTGGAGCGGCGACCGACTGGCCGGCTTCATCGACTGGGACTTCGCGGCGCCCGGCCATGCCCTCGACGACCTCGCGCAGCTCGCCTGGTACGCCGTGCCGCTGCGTCCCATCGAGCAGCAGCGAAGAGCACCGATCGCCGGGGAGCACACCCTGCGGAGCCGCCTCAACGCCCTCTGCGCCGCCTACGGGGCACGCCCGGTAGCAGTTCTCGATGCGCTGGATGCCGTCCAGTCCCGCGAGGCCGAACGCATCCAACGGCTCGGCCAGCGAGGCCACGAGCCATGGGTGACGTTTCTCGCCCGCGGCGATGTGGCCGAGATGGTGGCCGAGCGATCCTGGCTCCGATCGGAACGCGCGGTTCTCCTCGGAGGTTCGGGCGGCTGAGCACGGCCCGTCCCGGCTGCCCCCCGCTGGAACCATCTGGCAATGGCTGTCGTCGTCTCGGTGTCCGAGCCGTGTTGAAGTCGAAGGGGGTGTCCCGTGCTGCTGCTCGCAGGCGAGATGATTTCGGTGTGGCTGGTGAAATCAAGGCGTCGGAGTCGTCATGGACGGCCCCGTTCACCGGGTTGAGCCCGCGCTGTTCCGGGAAGCCGGTGACCCTGCTGCGGCGCGAGCGTGGAGGCGGTTCGCAAGGACCGGCCATGGAGTCTTTCTTTGGATGACCCGGCCTTGCTGGTCGCGGCGTACAGGTGCGCTGACTTGACGCTACGCCAGCTCGCCCCGCTGTTCGGAGTGTCGAAAACGGCAGCGGATCGCGTCATCGACCACCTCGCGCCGTTGCTCTCGCTCCAACCCCGCGACAGCGTGGGTACGAAGCGCCTCGACGCGCGGCACGCATGAGTAGGCTTGCGCGTCGAACAAAGGAGTTCCGCATATGAGTTGTCGCCTGAAGGCGATCACCCGCGAGGAACATCTCGCTTTCGTCGGCGCCCGGCCCTCGGTGAGTCACATGCAGGTTCCGTCGTGGGGGGACGTGAAGCCGGACTGGCGGGCGGAGAGCTTGGGCTGGTTCAACAAGGACGGCTGCCTCGTCGGGGCCGGGCTGGTGCTGATGCGGCCCTTGCCGAAGCTGAAGCGGTATCTCGCCTATCTGCCTGAGGGGCCAGTCATCGACTGGGGCGCCCCGGACCTGGACCGGTGGTTGAAGCCGATGCTCGCGTACCTCAAGGAGCGGGGCGCGTTCTCGGTGAAGATGGGGCCGCCCGTCGTCGCCCGCCGCTGGAGTGCCGAGGCGGTCAAGGCCGCGATCGCCGCCCCACAGGCCAGGCGGCTGCGGGATGTGGAGGCCACCGCGCACGAGCCGGGAGCCTGCGACATCGCCGACCGGCTGCGCCGAATGGGCTGGCGGCAGACCGAGCCGGGCGTCGAGGAGGGTTTCGCTGCGGGGCAGCCACGCCACGTGTTCCAGGTTCCCTTCGCCGGGCGGTCGTTGGAGGAGGTCCAGCGGGGTTTCAACCAGCAGTGGCGGCGCAACATCAAGAAGGCCGAGAAGGCCGGCGTCAAGGTTCTCCAGGGCAGCTACGAGGACTTGCCCGACTTCTACAAGCTCTATGTCGAGACCGCTGAGCGGGACCGGTTCATCGCGCGCCCGCTGTCCTACTTCCAGCGGATGTGGACCGCGCTGAGGGCCGAGGACCCGGATCGCATGCGCCTCTATCTCGCCCACCACGAGGGCGAGGCGCTCGCGGCGGCCACGATGCTGACCGTCGGCGACCACGTCTGGTACTCCTACGGCGCCTCGACCATCCGCAAGCGTGAGGTCCAGCCGAACAACGCCATCCAGTGGCGGATGATGTCCGACGCCCACCAACTCGGGGCGCGCGTCTACGATCTGCGCGGCATCACCGACACCTTGGAGGAGAGCAACCACCTGCTGGGACTGCTCCGGTTCAAGGCCGGCACCGGCGGCGAGGCCGTCGAATACCTCGGCGAGTGGGACTACCCGCTCAACAAGATCCTCCACAAGGCCCTCGGCTTCTACATGTCACGGCGCTGAGGCCGCGGCCGCCTCGTACTGATCATCGACGCCGATGTGGTGCGTGTGGAACGCCTATTACCCATGGCAGGACGGAGAGTTGACGTGTCCGTCATGCGGGACCGTTCTCGCGCCTTGCGGGCACGGGCTGCACTACGGGCGAGAGCCTCGACGCCGGGGGCCTGGGCAGGCGGTTCCCCGTCCGGCTCAACGCCGCCGGGGGAGGGGGGAGGTGGCGCCCGATCCCATGCGGCGCCGCGTCTGTGTCACACCGTCATGACCGTCGACACCCGGGCTTCGGGCTCATATGGGTTTGATCCGTTGGGTTTGATCCGTGTCCATGTCAGAGGTGCCTGCAAGAATGCAGGCGTGACCGGCACCACGCAGACTCCCGACGAGGGCGAGGACGACCTGGCCCGTCTTCTGGCCGCCATGCCTGGACTGGCCTCGCTCGCCCGCACGGTCGTCGGGCTCCGCCCGCGCCGCGGCGAGCCCGGCATCCGGGACAGCCATGTCGGCGGGCCGATGCTCTGGCCGTTGGGTGAGCCCTGGCCGCACTGCGCGGACGCGGACCACGGAAGCGGACGATCGGCGCCTATGGTGTCCGTGGCCCAGTTGTACGCCACCGACGTCCCCGAGATCGCCTTTCCCGAGGACACCGACCTGGTGCAGATCGTGTGGTGTCCCGACACGCACGCCCTGCCAGAACCGCAGTTCACGGGCAAGCACTGCCGCGTCATCTGGCGGCGCTCCGGCGAGGTCGTGCACGGGCCGGGGGCGCAGCCTGACCCATGGGAGCACTGGGACGCTGAGTGGGACGAGGTCCCCCGGCCGTGCACCGTGCATCCCGAGCTGGTCGTCGAGTACCCCTGGCGGGAGGAACTGCCCGCCGGGCTACGCAAGCAGCTGGAGAACTCGGAGGAGCTCAACGACCTCTACTGGCAGGAGAGTGTCACCGGCGGCTGGAAGGTCGGCGGCAGCAAGTCCTGGGCCTCCAGCGACATGCCCGAGAGCCTGGACTGCCCCGAGTGCGGCGCGCCTCTCGTCCTCCTGCTCCAGGTGGACTCCTACGAGGACCTGCCGCTCGTGTCGGAGAACCCGCATACGTACCTGTGCACCGTGACGGGACGGCATGTGGTGTGGGGGACGGAGGAGTGCACGCTCGCCCGGGAGGCAACCGGTTTCCGCGTCGACGATGTCGCGGACGCCGGGATCTACGTCTGTTCCGCCGACCCGCGGCACCGGGCTCTGTACTTCACCCAATGAGGGCCGTGACCGAGCCCCGACGGCACGATGGCGCCACGGGCCGTTCGATTGCCGCTCAGGTCCCGAAGCGCGGGGATCGGGAGCCGGCGGTGAGCTGCCTCGGATCCGCTGGGGACCGGTCCGTGGCACACGAGGCGCGGTATCCGGCTGGCCACGCATCGGCGCCCGAGGTTGGGCTCGTTCGGTGAGGTGCGGCGGTGCCGGTAGCAAGGCGCCTTTTTCCACCATGTCACCGGTCTGTGTGCTTCCCCCTCGGATTCGGACAACTTCCGGCCGATGCGGCCGGCGAGCCGAGTGGGCCGATCTCAACCGGCGGGTGGAAGGGATCACTCCTGTTGCACCGCCGCATTCCCGGCTCTGGTATGTGCGGGGGATGGACGGGTGCGGTCTTGGCGCGATTTCGTCTGACTTCGCCTGCTGCCGTAAGGGCCTACTCGCGGGTAGGCATGATGTTGATCATGACGAGGACCGCGGCTGCCGGAGCAGCCACCCGTGAAACCCAGGCGCAGGCGGACGACGGCGCACCGCGCCCGCTGACGGCCTATCAACAGGACATCTGGGCGGCCGCGGCTCAAGCTCCGGGGTCACCGCAGTTCAACTGCGTCCTCCACGAACGGCTGAGAGGCGATGTCGACCTCGATGCGCTCGCCGACTGCGTCGCGAGCGCACTGCACCGCCACGAGACCTTCCGGCTGCGCTTCGGCGAGGACGACGCGGGGACACCTTTCCAGTGGGTGGCGGGTGAAGGCATCCGGGTCGGCAGGGTCGACCTGGCCGGGCAGCCCGTACCGAACGGAGCCTGTGCCGCGTGGATGCGGCGCTCGATGGGGACCGCGCTGTCGCTGACGGACGGCGGCCCCCTGGTCGAAGCCACGCTGCTCCGGGAGGGGCCGGACACCGCGCACCTGCACATCAAGGCACACCACATCGTCGCCGATGGCTGGACCATCAACCGGTTGAGCCACGAGATCCTTGAGGACTACGCGCGGGCCGCGGCCGCCGACCCGCAGCCCGGCGGCCGTCATGAGCCGCCCTCCTACCTGGCGTTCGTCGACGAGGAGGCCGCCTACCGGGCCGGTGCCGCGGGCGAGGCCGACCGGGCCTTCCACCGGGAGGCCCTCGCCGGCGTGGCACCCGTGCTCTTCACCCGCACAGTGGGCGGCAGCGGGCGCGGCCGGCACTCGTTCGCCGTCGACCGCCGGGTCGCCGACCGCGTCCGCGCCGCCGGCCTCTCGCCGTTCGCCTACCTCGCCGCCATGTTCGGCACCTGGCTGACGCGGCTGCACCGCAGTGAGGAGGTGGTGCTCGGCGTCCCGTTCCTCAACCGGCCCGGCGAACACCACCGCGACGTGCTCGGCCAGTTCGCCAACACCCTGCCTCTGCGGGTCGCCGCATCGTGCGGGCGGACCGTGCGGGAGTTGGTCGCCGAGACCCAGGCCGCGACCCGCGCACTGCAGCGCCACGAGCGGCTGTCGCTGGGCGACGTCCTGCGCGAACTGCCCGCACCGGCCGAGGGCCCCCGCCAACTCTTCGACGTGACGCTGTCCTACCTGCACTGGTCGCGGCCGGCACCGATACCCGGAGTCGAACGGCAAACGGCCATGGCGGCCCCCTCGCACGAACAGGACGCCCTGGGCGTGGTGGTGTCCGCCTTCGACGACACCGCCGACCTCCGCGTCGACCTGGACTACGCCCTCGACGTCTTCGACGGGGACCTGCCCATCACCGCGGTCGCCGGCCACTTGAGGACGCTGATCTCACACGGTGTGGACGCGCTGGACCGGCCCGCGTCGACCGTCCCGATGCTGCCGCCCGCCGAGCACGAGGACCTCACCGCGGTGCGCAGCCACGGTCCTCAGGTGCCCTACGCGGACCGGGCCACACTCCACGGCCTGTTCGAGGAGCAGGCCGCCCGCCATCCCGACCGAACCGCCGTCGTCGGCGCCACCGGCGAGACTCTCAGCTACGCCGAACTGGACGAGCGGGCCAACCGGGTCGCCCGGGCGCTGCGCGCGCAGGGCGTCGGGTCGGACGACCGGGTCGCGGTGATGATGGAGCGAAGCCCGCAGCTGCTGGTGGCTCTCCTCGGCACCCTGAAGTCCGGGGGCGCCTATGTTCCGGTGGACCGTGGCTACCCGGCCGAACGCGTGCGGTTCCTGCTGGCGGACAGCCGCGCCAAAGTGGTGATCGTCGACGGCGACGGCCCACTGCCCGAGGTGGCCGAAGGGACGACGGTGCGGCACGTCGAGGAGCTGCTGCACCACAGTGGCGCACCGCTCGCTCCGTGTGCCGGCCCCCGCGATCTGGCCTACGTCATCTACACCTCCGGCTCCACCGGCCGGCCCAAGGGCGTGATGGTGGAGCACCACAGCGTGGTCAACCGCCTGGCCTGGATGCAGCGCCGCCATCCACTCGGTGACGGCGACATCCTGCTGCAGAAGACGCCGGTCTCCTTCGACGTCTCGGTGTGGGAGCTGTTCTGGTGGGCAGCCGAGGGCGCCGCGGTGGCCCTGCTGCCGCCCGGCGGTCAGCAGGATCCGCGGGAGATCCTGCGGACCGTCCGGGAACGGCGGGTCAGCGTCGTGCACTTCGTGCCCTCGATGCTCGGCCCCTTCCTCGACCTGCTCCAGGCGTCCCCCGAGGCCCGGGAGGACTTACGCTCCCTGCGGTACGTCTTCTGCAGCGGCGAGGCACTGCCGCCGGCGCGGGTCGAGCAGTTCAACCAGGTCTTCGGCACATCCGGTGCCATGCCCACCGTGCGGATGGTGAACCTCTACGGGCCGACCGAGGCCACCGTCGACGTCACGTACTACGACTGCCCGGGCGACCCCACCCGGAGCGTCGCACGGGTCCCGATCGGCCGCCCGATCGACAACACCCGGCTGTACGTCCTCGGCCCCGACGACCTTCCGCAGCCGGTGGGTGTCGCCGGTGAGTTGTGCATCGGCGGTGTCGGTGTCGCCCGCGGCTACCTGGACCGCCCGGAACTGACAGCCGAGAAGTTCGTCCCCGATCCCTTCGTACCGGGAAGCCGGCTCTACCGCACCGGTGACCTCGCCCGATGGCTGGCGGACGGCACCCTGGAGTACCTCGGGCGGATCGACGACCAGGTCAAGATCCGCGGCAACCGCGTGGAGCTCGGCGAGGTGGCGGGCGCCCTGCGCGCGGTCCCCGGCGTCCGGGACGCCCTGGTCATCGATCACACCACCGGCGCCCGTGGCACCCAACTCGTCGGCTACTACGTCGCCGATGCGACCGTCGACCCCGCGCGGCTGCGCGAACTGCTCGCCCGGACACTGCCGGCATTCATGGTCCCGGCCCACTACGTACGGATCGACGCCGTTCCGCTGACCCCCAACGGGAAGGCCGACCGCCGCGCCCTGCCCCCGCTCCAGGACACCGCGCACCGGGCCCCCGGCCAACGGCCGCGCAACCGCACCGAGTCCGTCCTGGCCGAGATCTGGGCCAGGGTGCTGGGCCGGGAGACCGTCGGCGTCCACGATGACTACTTCACGCTCGGCGGCGACTCGATCCTCATGCTCACGGTGCGCGCCGAGGCCGAGGCACGAGGTCTGCGGTTCTCCCTCACCGACCTGCTCCGCAACCCGACGGTCGCCGGGCTGGCCACCTGCGTCGAACCCCTGACGGCGCCCCCGAGCGGCGGCGCCCCCACCCCGTTCGCCCTGGTGTCCGGTGTGGACCGGGCCGGGCTGGCAGGCGCCGAGGACGCCTGGCCGCTCACCCGGCTCCAGCTCGGCCTGCTCTACCACAGCCGCAGGCACGAGGACTCCGCCACCTACAAGGACGTCTTCCAGTACACCCTCGAACTGCCCTGGGACGAGGAGGCGTTCCGCCGGTCGTTCGACGGGCTGGTGGCGCGCCACCCGGTGCTGCGCTCCGCCTTCGACCTGGCCGGCTTCTCCGAGCCGCTGCAGATCGTCCGCCCGCAGGCGCCCGGCGGCCTGGAGGTCGTCGATCTGCGCGGGCTCGACGACGCCGCGGCCGACGTCGAGGTCCGCGCGCACGTCGAGGAACGCCGCTGGCACGCCTACGACGTCGCACGGGCGCCGCTCCACCTCTTCCGGGCACACGTCCGGTCCGGCACCGTCGACCTGGTCCTCAGCTTCCACCACGCGCTGCTCGACGGCGGCAGCGTGGCGAACCTCCTGCGGGACCTCCTCCAGGACTACGCGTACCGCCTGGGACTGGGCACCGGGCCGGTCGACGGCGCGCAGCCGCCCTCGGCCGCGTCCGGCGTGCGCGAGGAGCGGGCCGCCCTGGAGTCCGCGGAGGCGCGGAAGTACTGGAAGGGGCAGCTGGCCGACTGCGCACCCCTGCAGATCCCGGGCTTCCGGTCGCACCTGCTCGGCACCGGTCACGGGCCGGCCGCGCACCGCGCCGACCTGCCGGACGATCTGGTCGCCCAGGTACGGCGGTTCGCCTCCGAGTACCGCCTGCCCGTCAAGTCCGTGCTCTTCGCCGCGCACTGCCTCACGCTGGGGATGTTCGCCGGCACCGATGACGTGACCACCGGAATGGTCACCCACGGCCGGCCCGAGCTCGCCGGCGCCGAACACACCGCCGGGCTCTTCCTGAACACCGTGCCGTTGCGCCTGGCCACCGCGCAGGCCGCCTGGGTGGAAGTGGTGCGCACGGCCTTCCGGCGGGAGCAGGACTGCCACCCCCATCGCCGCTATCCGCTGAGCGCCATCCAGGAGGACCACGGCGGCCCCGTCCTGGACACCGCCTTCAACTACGTGCACTTCCACCAGCTGAACGAGGTCCTGCACCTGCCGGGCATGCGGCTGCGGGACTTCCGCACCTGGGAGGAGACGGACTTCCGGCTCCTGGTGAACGCGGTCACCGAACCGGACGGCGGACGCGTCTGGCTGCGGATCGACCACGACGGCGACGGGTTCGGTGCCGACCAGGCCCGCCTCTTCGCGCACGCGTACCGGGAGATCCTGCGGAGGATGGTGCAGGAGCCATACGCGGAGCCCGACTTCGCCTTCCTCGCCGAACGGCCGGCCCTCGCCGACGTCACGCCCGGTCCCACCGTCGTCGAGCGCTTCGCGTGCCAGGCCGTCCGCACCCCGTCGGCGACGGCCCTGGTGCAGGGGGAGGAGCGGTGGAGCTACGCGCGGCTGGCCGCCACCGCCGACCGGGTGGCCCGGAGCCTGTGCGCCCTCGGCGCCCCGCCGGGGGCCCGCGTCGGTCTCGCCATGGACCGCTCACCGCAGACCATCGCCGTGCTCCTCGGCGTCCTGCAGGCAGGGTGCGCGGTGCTGCCGCTGGACGTCGGCTACCCCGCCCAGCGGCTCGCCACGATGCTGGAGCAGGCCCGTCCCTTCCGTGTCATCGCCCACGCCGCCCACGCCCACCTCGTCGGCGACCCCGCTCTCGTGCTGCCCGCCGCGTCGGTGACCGAACCGGCCACGGGGCCCGGGGCGGAGCCGCCGGCGGAGATCCCCGCCGACAGCACCGCCTACGTGCTGTTCACCTCCGGCTCCACCGGCCGGCCCAAGGGCGTGGCCATGCCGCACCGTTCGCTGGCCGGCCTGGTCGCCTGGCAGACGCGCGCCACCAGCGGCGCACCGGGCTGCGCCACCCTGCAGTACGCGCCGCTGAGTTTCGACGTCTCCTTCCAGGAGATCTTCTCCACGCTGTGCTCCGGCGGCACACTGCACCTGGTGGGCGACTCGGAGCGGCGCGACATCCCGGAGCTGCTGCGGACGATCGACCGCGAGGGCATCGAAAGGGTCTTCCTCCCGTACGTGGCGCTCCAGCAACTGGCGGAGACCTCAGGGGCGTTGGGCATCGTTCCCCGCGCCCTGCGGGTGCTGGTCTCCTCCGGCGAACAGCTGCGCGTCACCCAGGAGATCCGCGGGCTGTGCGCCGCGCTGCCGGGGGCCGTCCTGGAGAACCAGTACGGGCCGACCGAGACCCACGTCGCCACCGCCTTCACCCTGACCGGGGACCCGGCCGGGTTCCCCACGCTGCCCCCGATCGGACGGCCCATCGACGGCGCCGAGGCCCACGTGCTGGACGACCGGATGCGCCCGGTACCCGTAGGCGTGCGCGGCACCATCCACCTCGGCGGCGGCTGCCTGGCCGACGGCTACGAGGGCCGCCCGGACCTCACCAAGGAGCGCTTCGTCCCGCACCCCTTCGCGGGCGGGGAGCGCTCGCTCTACGACACCGGGGACCTCGGCCTGGTGCTGCCCGACGGGACCATCGCGTACGCCGGCCGGGCCGACACCCAGGTCAAGGTGCGCGGTTTCCGCATCGAACTCGCCGAGGTGGAGCTGGCCGTGACCACCCTCTCCGGGCACTACCCCGGCCTGCGCGACGCCGCGGTGGTGGCCCGGGACGACGAGCACGGCGACCGCTTCCTCGCGGCCTTCCTCTTGGGCGAGGGCACCGGCGCGGACCTGGCCGGCATCCGCGAGCGACTGCGCACCACGCTGCCCGACCACATGGTGCCCTCCCACCTGCAGTGGGTGACGCAACTGCCGCTGACGCCCAGCGGGAAGCGGGACGACGCCGCCCTGCGCCGGGCACCGCTCGTCGCCACCGCCGCAGCCACCGGTGCCGCACCGCGCGACGGCTACGAACGCGCGCTGTCCGAGATGCTGGCGGACCTCCTGCACCTCCCCGAAGTCGGCGTGCACGACGGCCTCTTCGACCTGGGCGGTACCTCGCTCACCGCCATGCGGCTGGTGGTTCGGATAGAGCAGCGCTACGGGGTGCACATCCCGCTGTCAGAGTTCATCGCGGCCCCCACGGCGGCAGGGCTCGCGGCGCGACTGCGCGCGGGCGGCGCGGTCGCCGCGTACGACCCGCTGGTGCCGATCCGCCCGGAAGGCACCCGCCCGCCGCTGTTCATGGTCCACCCCATGGGCGGCAATGTGCTGTGCTACGTACGCTTCGCCCGTCACCTCCCCGACGGCCAGCCGCTGTACGCGCTCCAGGCGGCCGGGGCGGACCCCGGCACCACGCCGCTGCGCACCGTCGAGGAGCTCGCGGACAGCTACCTCGCCGCGCTGCGGACAGTGCAGCCGCACGGTCCGTACACCCTCGGCGGGTGGTCCTTCGGCGGCTTCGTCGCCTTCGAGATGGCCCGCCGGCTGCGGGCGGCGGGCGAGGAAGTGACCCATCCGCTGCTCCTGGACACCACCGCGCTCAGCCAGGGGCAGCGCCCCCGCCACGACGACGAGGCGCTGTTGGGATGGTTCTTCTGGGAACTGCTCTGGCTGGAACGCGGCGGCGACGCGCCGACGGAGTGCATACCGGACGAACTGACCACACTGGAGGAGAAGTTCGACTTCATCGCCCGACTCGCGACCGAAGCGGGCGTGCTGCCCGCCGGCAGTTCAGGGGCCCTGATACGCCGGCTCTTCCGCGTCTACCGGGCGAACTGGCAAGCCGCACTGGACTACCGGCCCGAAGCCGGGGACCTGGGCCTCACTCTGATCCGCGCCGAGGAACCACTGCCGGACGTCCTCGCCGCGATGCACGGCGCGGCCGGAAGCCGCCACGAGGACCGGACCAACGGCTGGAGCGACATGACCGACGGCCCGCTCCAGGTCGTCCCGGTGCCCGGTGACCACCTCTCGATCATGGAAGAACCGTACGTGGAGCACGTCGCCCGTACCGTCGCCGACCTCATCGGCGCCTGCCCGGCCGGAACCCCCGAGGAGAACTGACGCCATGTCAAGCAATCGACCCTTGAAGGCAATCGTCGTCGGAGCCGGAATCGGCGGACTGACCTGCGCCCTCGCCCTCCGCAAGGTCGGCATCGACGTGACGGTGTACGAGCGCGCCACCGAGCTGCGGACCGCAGGCTCCGGCCTGTCGGTCATGAGCAACGCCGTCACCGCACTCGCCACCCTGGACATCGACCTCGGCCTGGACAAGCGCGGCCAGGTCGTGGAGTCCTTCACGATCATGGACCACCGCGGCCGACAGATCAGGGACCTGCCCTTCAAGGAAGTCTGCCGGCAGCTCGGCGCGCCCAGCGTCTGCCTGAGCCGCGCCGACCTCCAAGAGGCCCTGCTGGACGCCGTCGCGGACTGCCCGATCCACCTGGGCGCCACCGCGACCGACTTCGACACCGACGCCACCGGTGTCCACGTCCGCTTCGAGGACGGACGTTCGGCACACGGCGACCTGCTGATCGGTGCCGACGGGTTCCACTCGGCCGTGCGCAGCCGACTCGTCGGGCCGGAGGACTCCGCGGACAGCGGTTACGTCTGCTGGCTCGGCATCGTCCCGATCCGCCTCCCCGGCATCGCCCCCGGAAGCGTGCGCCACTACTGGGGCAGCGGGCAGCGCTTCGGCCTCGTCGACATCGGCCACGGCCGCTTCTACTGGTGGGGCACCAAGAACATGCCGGCCGCCCGCTCGCACGCCTGGGACGGCACCAAGGACGAGATCGCCCGGGCCTACGCAGGCTGGGCCGACGAGGTGCGGGCGGTGATCGACGCCACCCCGCCCGCGGACATCCTCGCCGTGCCCTCCCGCGACCGCGCCTTCCTGGAACGGTGGGGAGAAGGACCGGTCACCCTGCTCGGCGACGCCGCGCACCCCATGCTGACCACCCTGGGCCAGGGCTCGGCCATGGCGATCGAGGACGCAGTGGTCCTGGCGCACACCCTGGCCGAGCCCGGGGCGCGCGACGACCTGCCGCTCGCCCTGCGGACATACGAAGACCGGCGCCGTGACCGGACCCGGGCCATGGTCGCCGCATCCCGGTCCATGAGCGACCTCGAACAGGCCGACACCCCCGAACGGATACAGGCCCGCGACGACCACTTCCGGCTGACGCCCCGACAGGAACTCGCCCGCCAGAACGCACAAGCCCTCACCTTCCCGGGCGTCCCCGAACCCCAGCCCCGGATCCGGCGCAACCTCAGCCCCCTGGAACGCTGGTACTGGATCGCGGACCGCACCACACCACTCAACGGTGTCATCCGGACCCGGCTCCACGGCCGCCTGGACATGTCGCTGCTGCGCCAAGCCCTGGACGTCCTCCAGTCCCGGCACCCCTTGCTGCGCACCGCGATCAGCAGCGACGAGAACGGAGCGGCCCCCAGGTTCCGCCCGGTGGGCGGGCGGCCGATCCCGCTGCGGCACATCCGGGTGCCGGCCACCGACCCCGAGGCCGACACGCGATGGGAGCACGAGGTCGACGAGCACGAACTCGCCGAGGGCGTCGACTGGCACGCCGGGCCGCTGCTACGGGCCGTGGTGATCACACAGGAGAGCGCCCAGCGCGAACAGGACGTCCACGACCTGCTGCTCACCGCGACGCACTGCATAGCCGACGGCAAGACGGGACTGTCCCTGCTCCGGCAGTGGATCGACATCGCCGCCGAACTCACCCGCGGTGAGCAGCCGTCACGTACCTCGCGCAGGGCGCTGCCCGCGGCGGAGGACCTGCTCCCGGACGAGCACCGGGGCGAGGCGGGTGCTGCCGGTCTCACCGCCCTGCTGGCGCGCGACGAGGAGGAAGCCGCCCGGCTGCGGCCGCGCCGTCTCCTCCCCAGCAGTCCGGTCCCCTTCCACCAGCGGCGTACCCGGATGGTGCACCGGTCCCTGGCCGCCGGAGAAGTGGAGCTGCTCGTCGGCGCCTGCACCCGGCACGGGGCCACGGTGCACGGAGCACTCGCCGCCGCCATGGTGACCGCCGTCGCCCAGGAGGCGGGCACGTCGGACCCCGCCCACTTCGCGATCGGCTCCCCGCTCGACTTCCGCGCCGAACTGGACCCCGCCGTCTCCTCCGACGAGGCCGGCACCTACGCGGCCACCCTTCCCTCCCGCGTCCTGTACCAGCCCGGTGCACCGCTGTGGCCCATGGCCCGTGCCATCAGCCAGGACCTGGCACACCGCCGGGCGCGCGGGGAACACCTGTCCCTGGTCAACCTGCTGGACCGAGCGGGGCCCACCACGCCCGCCGACGCCGGGACGTTCATGCGCCACCTGGACGAACAGGGGCCGCTCAACCTGTGCCTTTCCAACCTCGGCCGTTCCGACGTCCCTGACCGGATAGGCCCCTGGCGCCTTTCCGGTACCCAGCTCGTCGCGGGCATCTCGGTAACCGGGGCAGTCGTGGCCACCGCCCTCACCAGCCACGGCCACCTCGCCTGGAACTTCAGCTACGTCGAGGGCATCGTGCCGGCCCCACGCGCCCGCCACCTCGCCGACGCGTCCGTACGCACCCTGCTGACCGCCGTCTCGGCCGCTTCCGACGCCTCCCCGGCCACCGGCTGACCGGCCGCTGCCCCCCGTACCCACCACCCACAGGAGCTCCTCCTTGTTCAACCGCCGACCCACACCCCTGCCACCTGCCGGACGTGCCGTCGTCATCACCGGCGCCTCCACCGGACTCGGACAGGAATGCGCGCTCCAACTGGCGCGGCGCGGCTTCCGCGTCTTCGCCGGAGTGCGCGCGGCGGCGGACGGTGAGCGGCTGCGCGCCGCGGCTCACCCCGCGCGGCTGCGGCCGGTCCTGATGGACGTGACAGACGAGGAATCCCTCCGGGCCGCGGCCGCCGAGGTCGCCGGCATCATGGGGGAGCAGGGCGTGTGGGGGCTGCTCAACAACGCCGGTACCTGTCTCGCGGCGCCGCTGGAGTGCGTGCCGCCCGAGCGGCTCCGGCAGCAGCTGGACACCAACGTCGTCGGAACGGTAGCCACCACCCAGGCATTCCTGCCGCAGCTACGCCGGAGCCGGGGGCGGATCGTCACCGTCTCCTCGGGCCTCGGCAGCCTGGCGGTCCCCTACCTCGGCGCCTATGCGGCAGGGCAGTTCGCGAAGGAGGGGATGAGTGACGTGCTCCGCCGCGAGCTGCGGCCCTTCGGCGTCTCCGTCTCCGTTGTGAAGCCGGGCGCCATCGCGACCCCGATCTGGGACAAGGTGCGGCAGGCCGGTGAGGAGGCGCTCGACGGGACCGCCGCCGATATCGCCGACCAGTACCGGGCGCCGTTCGAACGGTTCCTGCGGCGGAACGAGGAACGGGCGCGGTCCAGCACCACGCGCCCGGAGGACTTCGCACGCGCCGTCTTCCGGGCGCTGACCGCCCACCGCCCGCAGACCCGCTACTGCGTCGGCCCGGACGCGCGGGCGGCCGCCGTGCTGTCGAGGCTGCTCCCGGACACCGTCCTGGACCGCGGCCTCGGCGCGGCCACCGGCGATCAGCGGCGGAGTGCCTGACACGGATGCGGGGACGGGCCGGAGCGGCCCGTGGCTTCCCAAGCGGGCTGCTGGGGCTCGTCGTTGTGCACGATGATGTCGGCGTGATCGGTCGGGCGGACCGTGGCGAAGTGGCACCGTTGGGAGGAGCGGTAGCCAGTTCCGGCAGTCAGGGGAGCTCGCCTCAGAGCCGGGCCGTACGGTGGACTAATGCCTGATCCGACACCCCCCACCAACTCCACCACTTTCGCTGCTTCCACGGAGTCCACGACGCCGTGTGGCCGGCCGGCCGCAGCGGCCACTCTCACACTTTCCTCCAGAAGCCGCCGCCCCGTCGCGGCGGCTTTCCGTGCGCTCGCGGCCCTGACCGCGGTGACCGGCATCGTCCTGGACACGATCGCCTCCCACGACCCGGGCCGGCTCTTCAGTTACTTCACGATCCAGTCCAACATCCTGCTGGCCGTCGTCTTCGCCTGGTCCGCCCACCGCTCCTGGACCGGGCGTCCCGCCCTCTCCCCGCGGATCACCGGCGCAGCGCTGCTCTACATCTGCATCACAGGGCTCGTCTTCCACTTCGTACTGTCGAACGACTCCAGTGGCTTCTCCATGACCAGCCACCGAACCCCCCTCGAAACGGTCGCCAGCCAACTCCTCCACACCGCGACACCCCTCGCCGCCGTCCTCGACTGGCTCGTCCTCACCGCCCCCGGCGCCTTCCTGCTCCGCTACGCCTGGCAGTGGCTCGCCTACCCCTTCCTCTACCTTCCCTTCGCCCTCATCCGCGGCGCCCTCCTCGCCACCGGCACCAACGGCCGCTACCCGTACCCCTTCCTCGACGTCGACCTCCACGGCTATGCCGGCATCGCCACCAACGCCCTCGTCTTCGGCCTGGCCTTCTACGTCCTGGCCCTCGCGCTCGTTCTCCTCGACCGCATACGCCCCCACCTTCGCGGCCCCCGGCGCCAGAATTCGTCGACGGGCGCAGGTCCGCTGGATGCCTGACGTCAAGGACGTGGGCATCACACATGTCATGAGCGGGGGAGCCCGAGGAGTGAGACGTCAGCAGTTCCCTTGAGGCGTGATCCCGAGTCGGCTGCCCCTCGGTCGACTTGGGACTTCGGGGTGCGCGCACCCCGGTCGGCCGGAGGGGAGCGGACGGCCACCGCTCGGCATGACGGCTCCACCGGCATGGTGGCGGGGCGCGGTTGCCAAGAGGTTGGCGAAACGCTGGTGTGAGTGTCCAGGCGTGTGCCGAGGATGTCCGACGTCGCCGGCGGCACCGCCCTGTGAGGCGGGACCTGCCGGCGTCCGTACGGTCTGACTCGCCTGGCTCAGGGGTGCCAGATCTCCTTGATGCTGTTGATTTTGCCCTCGGAGTCCAGGGTGATGTCGTAGATGTTCCCGGAGCAGCTGTAGGGCGCCTTCACGGTGCTGGAGTTCGTCATGCAGTCACCGGCATGCACCCACAGCTCGCCGACCGGAACTGACTTCGTGCTGCCGGACCCGGTGGCCAGTGCCGCCTTGACGTCCCGGGCGAAGAGGTAGTACTTGGCCTTGCCCTGTCCGTGGTAGATCCAGTCGTTGGGCGTGCAGACCGGCTTGGCGTCCTTGGCCGACAAGGAGCCCTTCGTCGGGGGCACGGCGGGCTCGACCATCTTGTGCCCGGCCGGCAGCTTCGGCGGCGTCCCGCAGTCACCGGGGCCTTCGGCTTGGTTCGTGGCCTTGTCGCTCGGGGCCGACGGGGCCGGCTTGTTCGACGGCCGGGCCGAGGCGCTGGAGCCGCCGGAGCCGTCGCCGTAGGGGCCGTCCTCCGGGCCGCAGGCGGAGAGGCTGCCGCCGAGGGCGGCAACGAGAGCAAGTGTGATGGTGAGCCGCTGAGTTGGCTTCATGTCGAAAGGTCCCCCGTGGAGTGATGAATGACGTGATCATGATGGATCGGGAGAGTTCTACACCAGGGAGCCGTGCGCGAGCCAATCGCAGTGCCGGCGCCCGCCTGCTGGCCCTGTTCGGTCGGTACCTCGACGAGCACCACGGCCTCCCGTGGCTGCCCGTGCCACCGGCGGGGCGGGCGCCTGCCGACACCTCGTGCATCTCGCCCGGGCCCACCGTGACCTCGACACAGCCGACGGCCGGTTCCCCTGTGCCGTCGAGCACGCGCAGTACCTCGCCGTGGGCCTCGCACTCAGGGGGGAGTTCGCCGTTGCGGAGTACTTCGACGGTGGCGTTCACATGCCGGTCAGCGGGTGGGAGTTCCAGGCACTCGGCAATAGCCGACCTGCCGTGACATGGAAATGTGGGCGACCGATTCGGCAAAGCTTCATGTTCCGCTGCTCTGCCGTGATGCCGCCGCTCGGTCGCTGATCAGTGCGGCGAGTACAGGGTGCAGGTCTCGCCGGACAGCGGACGCAGGGGACGCGACAGGCAGTCGGAGTGGTAGCGCCGCGTGGGGAGGCATGACGGTCAGCGTCGGTCGTCGACTGTCCAGCCGTCGCCGAGTTCCCGCCGCAGCGTTTCCAGTGCAGCGTCCGCCTGCTGGTCGAACAGCCTCTCCTGCTCCCTGGTCCACGGAGACGGGTCGGGTGGGTAGTCCCAGTCGATGGACGACTGGTACTGCTCACACAGCCTTGTCAGTTCGGCCCGGGTAGTCGGGCTGATCGGCAGTCGTTTCAGCTCGCAGGGGTAGCCGTACGGACTGTCCACGCTGTGAGGCCACAGTGGGGTGTCCGTGACGCCGGCTTCGAAGAAGAACCGCAGGTGATAGGGCATGGTGCACCCTCTCACGACATCGCCTGACACCCCAGGGGATCTCCGTCGATGCGCCGTGGCCTGGTGCCCACCTTGGGGTGGGCGGGTCGCTGGTAGGGCCGGCGGGCGGCGAGGACTCCGCCCACGTCGTGGCGGGGGGCGTCGATGCTTCGAGCCCGGCGGACGGCCGGGTCCGGGCCGGGGTGAGCCGCTCGGGCGGGCCGGCCTCTCCCAGGGGTGACGCAGGTCCCTCACGAGGGGCTGGGCGAGCTGGAGTTGGATGTGGGCGGCGATCACGAGACAGGTCCATCGATCTGTGGCCTCGGGCTGCGGAGCCTGGGGGCGGTCCAGCCCGGGATCTCGACGGGCAGGCCGGCCAACAGATGGGCCAGGCGCGGGGTGTTGTAGCCGGCGTCGAAGAAGACGTAGATGCCGGCGTCGCCGTCCTTCCGTTGCCCGCCCGTTGCGGGGTCCTCGACGACGCGGCGGACCTGGCGGGCAGCGACCTCGGTGACGTCGTGCTCGGGACCGAGCCGGCGGTCTTGGGGCAGGTGAATCTCGCGCTCTGCTCAGCACGAAGGACCACGCCAAGACCGCCGTCGGCGTACCTCGAACCACCTGGTGAGTGAACCGGTTCGGGGCGCTGTTCGGAGTGCGGCAAGACTCACCGCGTGGTGAAGGCACCTCCGTTGACATGGATGGTCTGGCCTGTGATGTGCCGGGCTCCCGGAGAGGCGAGGAAGCACGCCGTCCGGGCGATGTCGTCGACCGCTCCCGGACGCTTGTTGTGGGTCTCTTCCACGAGTGCCCGGTGGCGCTCTTCGGGCAGCTGGCCCCCGAAGAAATTGGTGTCGGCGACGAAGCCCGCCGAGATCACGTTGCAGGTGACGCCCTTGGGTGCGAGTTCGGCAGACAGGGACGCGTTCCAGGCAGCCAGAGCGGCTTTTGCCGCACCGTACGAGCCGCCACGGCGTTCGGCACCGATCGAGCCGATGCTGATGACGCAGCTGCTGCTGCTGAGCTTGTCCTGGACCGCGACGGTGGTCAGCACCGCGGTGAGAAGATTCTGGGCCAAACTGCTCTGCCACTGGGTCAGTTGCGCTTCCAGCGTCGACGGGTCACCCGATGCGGGCGCGGGCAGCCCGCCGGCGGCATTGACCAGGACGTCCACAGTGTCCAGCCGGGCGGCGAGCGCCCCAACCTGCTCGGTTGAGGTGGCATCGCAGACGACGCCGTGAGCCTTGATCTCTTTGGCGGTCTGTTCGACGGTGTTGGGGTTTCGTCCGGTGATGAAGACCTCTGCCTGGTCGGCGGCGAACCGTTGGGCAATCGCGCGGCCGATGCCGCTGGTGCCACCGGTCACGAGCACAGTGCGAGTCAAGCGTCCTCCTGCTCTCTACTATGTTTAGACCTAAACGTAGCTGATGATGACGGGGATCCACACCATGACCAACATCAAGACAGGGTCGGAGGACCCCGAGTCCCGTCCTTCCGCCTCCGACATCGCCACCGCCTGGCAGCGGGAACGACCGGGAACCCCCACAGCATCAATCGAGATCGTCACGCCTGTCTGGTGGCTGGCAAAGCTCTTCACCGACGACCGAAATCGCGCCCTCCGAGAGGCTGGGATCGATGCGGCCACCCTCGATCTGCTGTCAGTCATCCGCCGCTCCGGCCCGCCCTACACCCTCAGCACCCGTGAGATCGCCCGGCGGACGTTGGTGACTGCCGGCGCGATCTCACAGCGCGTTGCCCGTGCGGAACGAGACGGCCTCGTCCGACGAACCCCCGGACCCATGGGCAGCCGCACCGTCCTGGTGGAGCTGACAGCCGGAGGCCACGCACTCATCGAGCGATCCGTTGACACCGTCCTTGGCCGCGAGGCCACACTCGTCAATGGCCTCTCCGAGCACGAGCGCCGGGTGCTGATCGCGCTCCTGGACAAACTGATGGCCGACGTCCGGCAACGCACCACCCGTGAAGAGGGCTGATCATCCCGGTTCTCCCTCCAGGGCAGACCGCAAAGAACAAGCTCGGAAGCTGTTTCCGATCCCGGCTTCTCGTCCACCTGACCGCCTGCGCTTGCAGTGTGGTCGGCAGGGCTGACAGAACCGCTCCGGCGACCGGATGGAGAGTCCAACGTGTCACCCGTCCGGCCTAACGTGCCTCGCAGGTGCCGCGGATGGGTGGCACGGTGGTGCTGTTCTCGCGTACGACCGAGCCGAGGAGGAGTCATGGGCCGCAGAGACTGGGCCTGAGGTCCCTCTGCCCGACCAGGGCAGGAAGCTCATGCGGATCGAGGTTCAGGTGTCCAACCACATCGACCTCACCTTGACGGTCGCCCTGCGTCTCTCCCGCAGGGCCACCATCTGGCTCGGCACTCTTGTCGCGAGTGTTGGCGGCAGCGGGGTGGGTTGGCTGATCCTGCGCCGCTGAGGTTGAGCCCCCGTTGACGGCCCCTGGGCATTGCCCAGGGGCCGCTTCGCGGCCGGCGCGCTCACCGGCCTCACATCACCCCCGCATTGAGGTTGTCGGCCGTGCTGGGGAGTGCCACCGTCACCGATCGTCGAGTGGACGAGCGGCATGGACGTGCCCAGACGGGTGGCCATCGAGGGCAGCCGCTTCCGCATGACCGGGGTTCCTTCCCGAGGGGGGCCGTTTCGATCAAGGGTGCTGTAATAGCGTTATGCAGCAAAACCCTTACGGGGAGGATCCCGTGCGGTTCATGGTCCAGCTCGCGGCCAGGCCACCGCGCACTCCCGAGGAATTCGCCGAGCGCAGCCTGGCGGCGGGCATGGCCATCGACCGCCCGGTGGGTGCGAGGGACCTGGCGGAGATCCTGGAGTTCATCCCGCGCTGGCTGGCCGTGGCCGACGCCGACACGCACGAGGAACGAGCCACCCTGGTCAACGCGTTGCTGGCCTCCTCCGCCGCCCACCCGCGCGTGACCGACCACGCCGACGGGGGCTGGCACATCCACTACCGCGACGACGGCCTCGGCCTGGGCGCCGTGGTCCGGGCGGTGGTCAGCGTGGGCACGGCTCTGCACCTGACCGGGCGCGGCATGGACCGCCTCGGTCGCTGCGCACTGGCCGAATGCGACCGCGTATACGGCGACTTCACCCGGGGCGGACGGCAGCGATACTGCTCCCACGCCTGCGCCAACCGCGATGCGGTGCGGCGGCATCGGGCTCGACGCGGGTAGGGAGCCAGAACCCTTTGGTGGATCTTGGTCAGTGCATCGGAGGCCCGCTTGCCGGTCCCAGTCCCGTAGGTGGCCGGGGGACTGCTGTGCGCGTTGCTCTCACAGGATCGTGCCGCCGCCCTGGCCGGCATCGCCAACGCGCAATCGGTTGCCCTGCCCAGGAGTGACGACGACCTGGAGGTCGGGTTGCGCGTGGCCCCCTGTCGGCCGCCAGATTCGACAGGAGACAGTCTCAACTCGCCGCATTCTGCGCATGGTTGTTCACTGTGTGACGCTACTGGGGTTGTCGCTCGACGGCCTTTGCGGCCCTCCCGGCGCGGTGTGAAATTTCATAGGCCGGCTCGCTCCTCGACGAACCGGCGGCCGGTTGGCGCTCCATTCCAGCCTTGTGTTTTCACACCGGGTTCGCGGATTCACTTCTCGTGCTCCTTCGCGGCAACCACGTCGAGGGACGCGACGTTCCATGCGATCGTTTCCCGACGTCCCGGTTCGCCGGGGTCTGTGCGCCGCCGATGCGGAAGCGCAGGCAACTCGTCTGACGTCTGGTCAACATCGTTCAACTTACCTTTCTTCGGGAGGACTTCGTGCACAGAACCTTCCGCCGTTTCCGACGGATATCAGCCTGCGTGGGGGCTTGCGCTCTCGCCATCGCGGGCTTTGCCATGGGACCGGCCGCGGCCACCGCCCCCGACCCCCACGTCCGCGTGGAAGTCCCCGGCCCCGCAGGCGGCCCGGCTGGAGCCGGCTACCGCGACGTCCCGCGCAGTTTCTCCCATACTTCGGGGGCTGCCCTGACGGGACCTGCCCGCGCCGCCGACGGCCAGGTCACCAAGGTGATCGACAACGGCGACACCAAGGACCGCCTCGACGTCGTCGTCATCGGTGACGGATACACCGTCGACCAACTGGACCAGTTCCACACCGACCTCAAGGAGAAGTGGAACGAATTCCTCAATGTCGAGCCGTACGGCACGTACCAGAAGCTCTTCAACGTCTGGTCCGTCGACGCCGTCTCCGCGGAAAGCGGGGTGAGCGGCGACCCGGGCAAGGACGTCTCCCGCAACACCGCGCTCGGCGCGCATTTCTGGTGCGACGGCGTTGAGCGGCTGCTCTGCATCGACCAGCAGAAGGTCGACGCCTACGTCGCCAAGGCCCCGCAAGCCGACCTGGTGCTGGTGCTCGCCAACAGCACCAAGTACGGCGGCGCCGGATACAACGAGGCCAGTCCGACACTGGGCTACGAGGGCATCTCCACCGCCTCCGCGCACGGCAAGAACGCCGACCAGGTCGCCATCCACGAGACCGGCCACTCCCTCGGCAAGCTCGCCGACGAATACTCCTACCCCGGCGTACCGGGATACGAGCAGTACACCGGGCCCGAGATGCCGCAGCCCAACTCGTCCATCCTGAACGCTGATGCCATGGCCGCCGGCCGCACCAAGTGGTTCCGATGGCTGGGTGCGGCGTCACCGGACGGCGGGGCGGTCGGGACCTACGAGGGCGGCAACTTCTACGTCAAAGGGCTGTACCGCCCCACCGAGGACTCCCTCATGCGCAGCCTTGGCAAGCCCTTCAACCTGCCTGGCCGCGAAGCCATGATCGCCGGGTTCTACCGGCACGCTTCCCCCGCCGCCCCGGCTGACCGTACGCAGAGATGGAGCAGCACGGCACGCCTCTCCCTGCCCCGGGCGAATGACGTGGCTCACGGCAAGGTCGCGGTGCGCTGGTATCTCGACGGGCGCGAGCTGCGCCGCTACCGTGACCATGACCGCGTGGCGGTGCGCGAACTCGGGCTCGGCCGCGGCACCCACCGGCTGACGGCCACGGTCACCGATGCCACCTCAGCGGTGCGTGACCCCGTGATCCGCGCCTCGCTGACCGGCTCGACCAGCTGGACCGTGCGACGCGGCAGCGGATCCGCCTCCATTCCGGACCTCACAGCCCGGGCCGAAGCGAAGCCGGATGCCGCGCCGTCGCCTGGCGCCCGCAAGGACACCACCGGGTGAGACCAGTGGCGAATCCGAACAGGGCGCCGTGCGAAAGAGACGGGGGCACGTGAGACGGGACGGCATCGACCAGCAGGCCGTGTAGGCCAACGTGGGCGCTGAGGGCTGCCTCGGAATCGACCGATTGCGAGGCGACCTCCGGCAACCAGTGCGGCACCACGGGCGCCCGGCGCCCGGGACAGCGCTCGGTCGGCGGCAGGAGCCGCACCGCCGTGAACCACCGGTGGAGGGCTCTGCCTGTCGATAGAGGCGGGGTCGTCCGTAAGGCGCAGGAGATCGCCGTACGAAGCCGCCGATAATCGACGCCATGACGTCCAGCGCACCACCGGCTGCCGCGAGTCGCCTGGCCCGCAGTCCCTTCGCGGGGCCCGACGAGCGGGGGCGGCAGCTATGGCGGGCGGGGGGTGAGGCGGTTCTGGCCGTGGTGGTGGTGCTGCTCACCTACCTGGGCGAGTCGGGTATCGAGGCCAGGCTGGTGGGCCGGGTACCGGCTCTGGCAGCGGTCGGCATCGCGTTGGTGCTGGTGCGGCGCCGATTTCCGGTGGTCGGTGTGGCCGGGCTTGCGGCGCTGATGGGGGTGGCGCCCGCGGTGGCGTTGCTGACCGCGGTGGCGGCCTATACCGCGGCCCGGCAGCGGGAGACGCCGCGGCGGCGGGTGGGGCTGCTGCTCGGGGCGGCCGGAGTGGCGATGGTGACGTGTGCGGTGTCCGCGCCCGTGCTGGAGGTGGGCAGTTGGGTGTTCGGCCTGGCGCTGGGCGCGGTGCTCGCGGTGACCACGGTCGTGGTGCCCGGGCTGGTGGGCACCGCCGCGGGACAGCAGGACCGGCTGTTGCGGGCGTTGCGGGAGCGTACGGCCGCCGCGGAGGAGGCGCGGCGACTGGCGGAGAGCGAGGCGCGGGTGCGCGAGCGGACGCGGATCGCCGCGGAGATGCACGATCTGGTCGGGCACCGGCTGAGCGTGGTCGCGCTGCACTCGGACGGGCTGGAGCTGGCGCTGCGCAAGGAGGCGCCCGGGCTGCGGGACGAGGCCGCCGTGGTGGGCCGGGCCGCCCGTGAGGCGATGCGGGAGCTGCGGGAGGTGCTGGGGGTCCTGGGCCCGCTGGCGCAGGACACCGGCACTGATGCGCTGAC
The DNA here is from genome assembly GCF_009834125.1 of Streptomyces sp. GS7. Lineage (NCBI taxonomy): Bacteria > Bacillati > Actinomycetota > Actinomycetes > Kitasatosporales > Streptomycetaceae > Streptomyces > Streptomyces sp. GS7. The sequence goes on along the minus strand of NZ_CP047146.1, from coordinate 4,816,202 downwards.
GGACGCGACGGGTACGCGCGGGGACATCGAGGCGCTGGTCGAGGAGTCCCGCGGCGCGGGCATCCCTGTTGAGCTGTCCTGGGAGGGGCCCGATCTCGATGCGCGGCCGGCCAGGGTGCGGCGGGCGGTGCACCGCGTGGTGCGCGAGGCGCTGACCAATGTCCACCGGTACGCGGTCGGGGCCCATGTGACCGTCTCCGTCCGCCACGCAGGCGAGCGGGTGGAGGTGCGGGTGCGCAACGGCGTGCCGCCCGTGGCGCATACCGCGGTGACCGGGCTGGGCACCGGACGCGGGCTGATCGGGCTGCGGGAGCGGGTGGCGCTGCTCGGCGGTTATCTGGAGGCGGGGCGGACGCCCGGTGGCGGCTTCGCCGTGACCGCCGGCATCCCCGCCGAGCCCGGGCCCGGTGCGGAGCCGCCGGCGGCCGAGCCGTACGAGGAGGGGCCGGGCGCCGCTGTCGAGGAGCCCGGCCGCGGCCTCTCCGCCTTCCAACGGCGCCTGGGCGGTGCCGTCATCGGGCTGGTCGGCCTGGCGGGGGTGGGTGTGATGATGCTGTTCGGGCTCGTTCTGGTGCACGGTGCGCAGTTCGGTGCCCAGTATCGGAGCGACGAAGAGCCACGGGTGGGTATGTCGCGGGAGCGGGTCGAGCGGGCCGTGTCCTTCGACTCCGATACGGTGCGCGCGGCCGCCGCCGGGCGTGAGCCGGCGCGGCCGGTGTCCGCCACGGACTGCCTGTATCCGTACGTGGAGAAGAGGGCCGAGGACGGGCGGCTGGGTATCGTCCGCTACTGCTTCCGGGCCGACACGCTGATCGCGATCGACCGGTTCACGGTTCCGATGGTCACGGAGAAGGTGACCGAACCGCCGCATGGGAGAAGGACACATGACTGACCAGGCCAACTCCGTGTACTCCGGGGCGGGTTCCGCGATCCGGGTGCTGCTCGCCGATGACGAGGAGATGATCCGGCACGGTATCCGGCTGATCCTCCGGCACACCGACGGCATCGACGTGGTGGGCGAGGCGGTCAACGGTGCCGAGACGGTCCGGCTCGCCGCCGAGCACCGGCCCGATGTGGTCCTCCTCGACATCCGTATGCCCGTCCTCGACGGGCTGGCGGCCATCGAACCGCTGATCGCGCTCGACCCCAGGCCGCAGGTCGTCATGCTCACCACCTTCGGCGACGAGGAGAACGTCACCCGGGCGCTACGGGCGGGTGCCACCGGCTTCCTGCTGAAGGACGAGGGGGCGCAGGAGCTGATCCGCGCGGTCCGGGCGGCGGCCGCGGGGGATGCGGTGCTCTCGCCGGGCGTTACCGGGACGGTGATCCGGCGGATGCTGAGCGGCGGCGGGACCGCTGCCCCGGAGGGCCGGGTGGCGGGGCTGACCGGCAGGGAGCGGGAAGTGCTGGTCATGCTGGGGGAGGGGATCTCGAACCCGGAGATCGGCAGGCGGCTCGGCATCGGGGTGGGGACGGTCAAGAGCCACGTCCGGTCGATCCTGGAGAAGACGGGCTGCGGCAGCCGGGTGCAGGCCGGGCTGCTGGCGCACCAGGCCGGGCTCATGGGCTGAAGCATCCTGCCGGGGCCGCCTGCTTGCCTTCGGGAGGGCAGGCGGCCCTGTCCGTTGGCAGAGGGGCAGCGCCTGTCTGTTGGTAGAGGGGGCGTGGTCCGTGAGGGCGACGCGGCAGCGGCGGGTCCACCCTGTTGGCAGGCGGCGTATTCGCGACCTGAGGGCGACGGATTCGAGGGTGCGTCGCGGCCACGATGGTCGGGAGTTTCGCCCCCCTTCCAGGAGCACTTATGCCGCCGCATGCCACTGCCACCGCCCGCCTCCGCGCCCCCTCCGCCGCCGCCCGTGCGACGGGGCTGACCAAGGTCTACGGCGAGGGTGAGACCCGCGTCGTGGCCCTCGACTCGGTGACGGTTGAGTTCGGGCGCGGCCGGTTCACCGCGATCATGGGCCCGTCCGGCTCGGGCAAGTCGACGCTGATGCACTGCATGGCGGGGCTCGACGCCATCTCCGGCGGGTCTGCTCGGATCGGTGACACCGAGCTGTCCGGGCTGAAGGACCGTCAACTCACCAGGCTGCGGCGGGAGAAGATCGGCTTCGTCTTCCAGTCCTTCAACCTGCTGCCCACGCTGGATGCCCTGGAGAACATCACGCTGCCGCTGGATATCGCCGGCCGTAAGCCCGACCAGGAGTGGTTGGAGCTGATCGTGGGGACGCTGGGCCTGGCCGAGCGGTTGCGGCACCGTCCGTCGCAGCTGTCCGGTGGTCAGCAGCAGAGGGTTGCCGTGGCCCGTGCGCTGGCCGGGCGTCCGGAGATCATCTTCGCGGACGAGCCGACCGGCAACCTCGACTCCCGTTCCGGCGCGGAGGTCCTGGGCTTCCTGCGGGATTCCGTACGGGAGCTGGGGCAGACGGTGGTGATGGTCACCCACGATCCGGTCGCCGCCTCCTCCGCGGACCGGGTGGTCTTCCTCACCGACGGACGTGTCACCGACGAGCTGTCCGCCCCCACCGCCGAGGCCGTGCTGGACCGTATGCGGCTCTTCGACGCCAAGGGACGGACGAGCTGACGCGGCCCGCAACCGCCCCCGGCCCCGCACTCCGCACCCGCGCTCTGCCACTTCGCACCCAGGACTGAACCGACCACCATGCTGCGTACCGCCCTGCGCAACGTCCTTGCGCACAAAGCCCGATTGATCATGACCGCGCTCGCGGTCCTGCTCGGCGTCGCCTTCGTCTCCGGCACCCTCGTCTTCGCCGACACCACCGCGAACGCCTTCCGCAACGCCTCGGCCCAGAGCCTCAAGGGCGTGGCCGTCTCCGTGCGCACGGATGAGGCCACCACCGGTCCCGATATGGCAGGCGGCGCGCCCGGTAAGGCCACCGGCGCCCTCGACACCGCGCTGGCGCGGAAGATCCGCCGACTGCCCGGCGTCGACTCGGTGCGCCCCACCGTCCACGGCCAGGCCACTCTGGCCGGTAAGGACGGCCGCCCGGTCAACGCCGACACCGATGGGCGGAACCTGGCCACCAACTACCTGCCGGGCAAGGACGGCAAGGACCGCCACTTCCCGCTGAAGGAAGGGCGCGGCCCCGCCGCCGAGGGCGAGTTGGCGCTGGACGCACAGACCGCCGCGAAGGCCGGCTACCGCATCGGCGACACCGTCCGCCTCGCCACCGACGGCCCCGCCCTGACCAAGAAACTGGTCGGCATCGTCTCCACCGACGACCCCCAGGTCACCGCTGGGGGTACCCTCACCCTCTTCGACACCCGAACCGCGCAGGAACTGTTCCACCACCCTGGACAGTTCGACGAGATCGCGGTCGCGGCCAACCCCGGTACCGACGAGCACGCGCTGACCGAACAGGTGCGGGCGCTGCTCCCCAGGGAGGGCGCCAGGGCCACCAGCGGGGCCCGACTGGCCGCCGAACAGTCCGCCCAGATCGCCGAGAACACCGGATACCTCACCAAGACGCTGCTGGTCTTCGCCGGCATCGCGCTGTTCGTCGGCGTGTTCCTCATCGCCAACACCTTCACCATGCTCATCGCCCAGCGCAGCCGGGAGATCGCGCTGCTGCGGGCCGTGGGCGCCGCACGCCGCCAGGTGGTCCGCTCTGTCCTCATCGAGGCGGGTCTGCTCGGCCTCGTAGCCTCCGCCGGCGGATTCGCGCTCGGCATCGGCATCGCCACCGCCATGCGCCCACTGCTCAACACCACCGGCGCCGGGCTGCCCGACGGCCCGCTGGTCATCACGCCGGCGGCCCCGCTGGCCTCGCTCGCGGTCGGCGTCGTCATCACCGTTCTGGCGGCCTGGCTGCCGTCCCGCAAGGCCGCGAGGATCGCCCCCGTGACGGCGCTCAGCAGCGTCGACCAGGCTCCGCCCGCCCGCGCCCTGAGGACCCGCAACGTGCTCGGCATCCTGCTCACCGGGGCCGGGACGCTGGTGATGCTGTACGTCTCCACGCTCCGGAACAGCAAGGAGCCGAACCTGATGGCCGCGATGCTCGGCGGCGTACTGACCCTCGGCGGCGTGATCGTGCTGGCCCCGCTGCTCTCCCGGCCACTGATCACGCTGGCCGGGAAGGCCACCACCCGCTTCTTCGGCGTCACCGGCAAGCTGGCCAAGGAGAACGCCCTGCGCAACCCGCGCCGCACCGCCGCCACCGCATCCGCCCTGATGATCGGTCTCGCGCTGATCACGGGTCTGACCGTCGGCGCCCACTCCGCCCAGCACGCCATGGCCAAAGAGGCCACCCAGGGCCTGACCGCCGACTACAAGGTCAACTACAGCACCGCCCGGGGGCTCGACGCGGACGCCGTCGGCAGGATCGCCCGGGTACCCGGGGTCGCCGCGGCCGCCCCCCTCACCGTGGCGCAGCTCGCCACTCACGGCCGGTCCGCCGTCATCACCGGCACGGATCCGAAGGCGTTCGGCAAGGTTGCACGGCTCGACTTCAGCGCCGGGTCGCTGCACGACATCGCCCCCGGCCGGATCGCGGTCTCCGAGGGGTTCGCCAAGCGGGCCGGGTTGAGCGTCGGCGCCACCCTCGACGCCGAGATGGGGGGCGGGCCGGCCGGCGGCAAGGCCGCGAAGCGGAAGCTGACGGTCGTCGGCATCTACGCCACGACCCGCACCGTCGACGACGCCCTGGGCACGCGCGCCGACGTGCTCCCGTACTCCGTGACGAAGCAGTTCGACAACCTGCTGGTCACGGCCGAGCCCGGCAAGGCCGCCGGTCTTGAGCGCACGATCCGCGCCGCGCTCGGCGACAGCCCGCTGCTGAAGGTCCGAACGCAGGAGCAACTGGTCAAGGACAGCAACGAGTCGGTCACCACGGTGCTCAGCATGCTGTACGGGCTGCTCGGCATGGCCGTCGTCATCGCGATCCTCGGCGTCGTCAACACCCTGGCCATGTCCGTCGTCGAACGCACCCGCGAGATCGGGATGCTGCGCACCATCGGCCTCGACCGCTCCGGCATCCGGCAGATGGTCCGGCTGGAGTCGGTGGTCATCTCACTGTTCGGCGCGGTCCTCGGGATCGCTACGGGCATCTTCCTGGCCTGGGCCGCAGGTGGACTGACCACGACCTCGATGCACGCATACGAGACGGCCCTGCCGTGGGACAGGCTGGGCACCTTCCTGGTGCTGGCGCTGGTGATCGGCGTCCTGGCAGCCATCTGGCCGGCTCGCCGAGCCGCCCGCCTGAACATGCTGCGGTCGATCCAGGCGAGTTGAGCCCTTCAGCCCGGGGACGCACCCCGCCCGTGCGCCTGGTGGCCGGGGGACCGGCCTCGGCGCACGCCCTCACCACCCTCACAAGCCATCTGAAGAGCGGCGCGGCCGATCGTCGGCCGACGCCCGAGAAGTTCCGAGCAAGTTCCCGACAGGTCAAGGAGATTCACGTGTCAACCACACCGTGCACCACCCCTGCTGGTCGAGGCCGACGGAGGAGTGCTCTGACAGCGGCCGCACTCGCCACCACCATGCTCACCGGCATATCGCTGGTCGGCTCGTCCACCCCTGCCCACGCCGAGGCCGGCAACACCTACTTCAAGACCGAACAGGAAGTCATCAACTTCCTCGGCCAGAGCGCGCCCCTGAACCAGAAGGAAGCCGTCAAGGGCTACCCCGTCAACGGTCTGGACTCGCAGCAGGTCAAGCTCGACGACGTCGAGAAGGTCTACCCGCACGACCAGGCGCTGAAGGACGTCCCGTCCAAGCTGGGCAGTGGATTCGCCCTCGCACGGTCCGCACCGACCGAGGGCGGTCCGTCCATCACCACCGAGGGTCCCGACATCCGCAAGAGCAGCAGCGACGACAAGGAGCCGTGGCTGGGCAACTGGGACGCCAAGTCGGTGTGCGGCCAGCCCAGTCACAACCCCGACGGCAAGCCGATGCCTTGCGGCTTCGTCGGCGTCCTCGACACGAAGTACCCCACCATGCAGACGTCGGCGGCGGTGATGGGCAAGGCGCAGTTCTCCTACAAGACCCAGGCCACGGTCGGCCAGGACACCAGCCAGACCAGTGGCTGGTCCGTCGGCGGCAAGGTCAGCTCGGAATTGACGACTCCCGGCGGGCCGGGCGGCGGCAAGGCCGGCACGGAGCTGAACTTCACCTACAGCGAGTCGACCACGACCACCAACAAGTGGACGACCATGACCGAGCAGAACAACACCTATGACGTCCCGGACGGCGTGTCCGGGTGGGTCGAGGGGCGCGCCAACGGCGGTAGGTACCTCGGGTACATCGTCTACAAGCTCGACTTCGTCGACGGCAGCGGCAAAGAGAAGCAGAAGCTGGTCCTCATCCCGGCCCGTGTCCTGATCCAGGCGCCCGGCAATTCGGTTCCGATGACGTTCGTCAAGCGTCGGGGATAGCAGGGGTCGGTGTCTCTCCCGGCTTCAGCCGGGAGAGACACCAGGTGGTCACCACTTGTAGGTCCACACCGAGTCGCCTTCGTACGCCCTTGTCAGCGGATGCCGCGGATGCGGGATCCGCTGACAAGGGCGGCGATGCTCAGGGCTGAGACGGCCAGCAGGTAGTAGCTCGGGGAGATCTGGGAGCCGGTCGCGGTGACCAGTGTCGCGGCGATGGTGGGGGTGAAGCCGCCGAAGAGGGCAGTGGTGGCGTTGTAACTGAACGCGAGCCCGGTGGCGCGGGCTTCGACGGGGAAGGCGTCGGACATCACCGACGGCAGCGCGCCGAAGTACGTCGCCTTCAGCAGGCCGAGGACCGTCATGCAGAGCACGAGGGACAGGAAGGACGGTGCCTTGGTGATCCAGAAGAACAGTGGGACGGCGCTCAGTCCGATCAGGGCCGCGGCGGGGACCATGATCCTGAGCCGGCCGAAGCGGTCGGCGAGCAGGCCGACCACCGGGGTGCCGAAGGTGAGGACGACGCCGGTGACGAGCAGGGCGGTGAAGGACAGCGACTTGTCCAGGCCGAGTTCCCTGATGGCGAAGGCGGGCATGTACTGAAGGGCGTAGTTGAGCGCGGTGGAGACCACCAGCGCTCCGCCGGCGATCAGCAGGCCGCCCCAGTGGTGGCGGAAGACCGAGCGGATCGGCGAAGGCGCCTTCCCGCCGTTCCGTGCCGCCGGTGTCCGCGCCATCGCGGGCGACTCCTCGACGTAGCGGCGTACGAGGTAGCCGACCGGGCCGACCAGCAGCCCGAAGGCGAACGGAACCCGCCAGCCCCAGGCCGTCATCTGGGCGTCGGACAGCGTCGTGGTCAGGGCCGCGGCGAACCCGGAGGCGATGAGGGTGGCGAGCCCCTGGCCGGCGAACTGGAAGCTGCCGAAGAAGCCCTTGCGCTGGTTGTTCTGCTCGACCAGGAAGGAGGTGGCGGCGCCGAACTCACCGCCGGCCGCGAAACCCTGGATGAGCCGGGCGAGCACGATGCCCAGCGGCGCGGCGACCCCGAGCGTCGGGTAGCCGGGCATGAACGCCATCAGCAGGGTGCCGAGGACCATCAGCCGGATCGACAGCATCAGCGCCTTCTTGCGCCCCTGTCGGTCGGCGTACGCGCCGAGCAGCAGGCCGCCGATCGGGCGGACCAGGTAGGTCACGCCGAACACCGCGTAGGTCTGGACGAGTTGGACGCCCGGGTCGGCATCGGGGAAGAAGTTCCTGCCGATGTACGTCGCCATCAGGGCGTACAGGGCGAGGTCGAAGAATTCGAGGGCGTTGCCGATGGTCGCCGCCGCTATCGCGCGCGTGGCCGACGGCCGTCTCGGGGGTGCGGCCGGGGATGTCCCCGGCCGGGCGGGGTGCGGGGAGACTCCGGTCATGGCGGATCCTTCCGGCGTGCGCTCGGCTGCGTCGTCAGGCCGAACGGGGCATGGGTGGCGGGAAGTCGGCCGAGCAGGTGTGGGGGAGTCGGTGGTCTGCTCAGTCGCGGGCGGAGAACGGGGCGTCGGCGCCGGCGCGGACGGCGCGCGGTCGGTGGGTTTCGGCACGGGCGGGGAGCGGGTGCTCGGCCGAGGGATGGCCGAGGGAGTGGAAGAGCGCGGTGGCCAGCACGAGGCCCTCGCGGGCGATCGTGCCGAGCAGGTGCTCGTCGGGTGCGTGCTGGAGGCAGCCGGGGTAGGAGTGCGGCAGCCACAGAGTGGGCAGGCCGAGGATGTCGGTGAAGACGTGGTTGGGCAGCGAGCCGCCGATGTTGGGCAGGACGGCGACGGCCTTGCCGGTGACCTGCTCCAGCGCCGTCCTGGCCCAGTCCACCCACGGGTCGTCCAACGGCGTACGGCTGGCGGGGAAGCTGCTGCGGACGGTCACGTCCACCATCGGGTAGCCGCGGGCGGCCAGGTGCTCGGCGACGATCTCCCGTATCCGGCTCACGTCGGTGCCGGCGACGTACCGCAGCTGCAGGACGGCGCGGGCCCGGCCGGGGATCGCGTTGACCGGGTGGTCGATGTCGGCTGAGCCGAGCGACAGGACCTCAAGGGTGTTCCAGCCGTAGAGCCGCTCGGCGGCGGTCAGGCCGGGCGCGCCCCACCCCTCGTCCGGGGCGGGGTCGCCGGGGTTGCCGGCGACCGTGACGCCGGCCAGCGCCTCGCGTACGGGGGCCGGAATCGGGGGCGGCAGCAGCGCGGGGACCTGGAGGCGGCCGTGGCCGTCGACCAGGCTCGCGATGGCACCGGCCAGGGTGGTGGCGGGGTTGCGCAGGATGCCGCCCCAGTTGCCGGAATGGTACGACTCGGGGCGCAGGTCGACATCGAGCAGGAGCCTGACGCCGCCGCGCGCCCCGAGGAACAGCGTCGGCGTCGCCGCGTCCAGGCGCGGCCCGTCCGAGGCGACCAGGACGTCGGCCCGCAGCTGTTCGCGGTGCGTGGCGGCGAAGTCGGCCAGGCCCGGCGAGCCGACCTCCTCGCCGGTCTCGAACAGGAAGGTCAGGTTGAAGCCGAGTGATCCCTGCTCGGCCAGCAGCAGCCGCAGCGCCGCGAGGTTGACCAGGTGCTGCCCCTTGTTGTCGGCCGCCCCACGGCCGTACCACCGGTCGCCGTCGGCGGTCAGGGTCCACGGGTCGCGGCCCTCGCTCCACCGGCCGGCGTGACCGTCCACCACGTCGGCGTGGCCGTAGCAGAGCAGGGTGGGGAACTCGGGGGACTCGACGCGGGTGCCGACGAGGAACGGGCCGCCGGAGGAGTCCGGGTTCGGGTACGCGACCACGGAGCACCCGAGGCCGTGCAACGCGGGTACGAGAACCTCGTCGAGGTATGCCTTGACAGCAATGTAGCCTCCGGGGCGGGCGCTCTCCGTCGGGTAGCGGACCATCGCGCTCAGGTCGGCGAAGAACGCCCCCGAGTCGACGTAATCTTCGGCCTGCTGGACCAGATTCTCGGAAATCACAGGGCTACTCCTACAAGTCGCGCAGATGCGGCGGCACGTGCCTGTGCGGGGTTGGCTCAGCAGCGTAGGACGGTTTCCAGCCGCCTGACTATTGCCGTTTGCGCGCGGTCGCGTTCTAATCTCGGCAAACCGATGCGTCGGTGGCACGCTCGCCCCACGGAGGTCCGATGCAGCTCATGCCGGTGAGCCTGGCGTACTTTCTCGAAGTCGCCCGGACAGGGGCGGTGAGTGAGGCCGCCCAGCGGCTGCGGGTCGCCCCCTCGGCGATCAGCAGGCAGATCGCCAAGCTCGAATCCGGGATCGGCGTCCCCCTGTTCGTCCGGCATCCGCGCGGGATGACCCTGACCGATGCCGGGTCGCGGCTGCTGGCCCACGTCCGCCGCAGCGAGGCCGAGTCCTCCGCGCTCGTCACCGAGCTGCGCACCGGCAGCGGCGCCGACGTCCGCAACGTCACCGTTGCCTGCTCGGAAGGTTTCGCACGCCGCCTCGTCCCCCGTGCCATGGCGACCTTCCGGCGCGACCACGCGGACGTGACGTTCAGGCTCGACCGCGTACCCCACCAAGAGGCGACCCGCCGCGTGGCCGAGGGCATCGCCGACATCGCCGTCACGTACGCGATGGGCCCGCAGCACGACGTACGGGTGGAGTGCGCCGTCGTGGTGCCGATGGCCGCCATCGTGCCGCCCGGACACGAACTCGCCGACCGCGAGCGGGTCGGCCTGGCCGAGCTGTGCGCGCATCCCCTCGCCATGGCCCCGGCCGGAACCACCCAGCGCGACCTCTTCGACATCGGCGTACAACTGGAGGGACTGGCCGTCCGGCCGGCGCTGGTCTGCGACGCCATGGCCTCGAAGTACGAGTTCGTCCGCTCCGGCGGTGGCATCGCGCTCGTCGGAGACCTGGGCGACCTGCACCCGGACCCGGCGGCCGAAGGCGTCGTCTACGTACCGCTCGACCACCCGGTCTTCCGCGGTCGCGAGGCCCAGGTGCAGACGATGCTCGGCCGTCGACTGCCGTGGGCGGCAACACAGTTCGTCGGGTTGCTGGTGTCACTGCTGCGACGGTCACAGGCGTGACGACTCGACTCCGGCACCGATACGCCTCCGTCCTGCGTACCTGCGCCCTTGCCCACCGTTCCCGACCAGACCGGGGGCACGGATGAGGCACAGTGGCGTTCGCGCCACCATGTCCCTGCTCACCACTCACCGGGGCCGATTGACGGCTACCCGTGCAACCCATCCGCCGTCGCTTGGCGATCGCACGGGCCTTGCCGGCGTACCAGGTGGGCTGGGCTGCGGCCGATGCCATCTTCGCCGCGCCCTGTCCGACCACGATCTGCCGACTCGATGAACTCGGTCCGGAAGCCGTCGGACAACGCCTTGAGCCGGATCAGGCGGTGATCGAGTGCCGGCACCCGGCCGCGTTCACCGATGAGCGGCCAGCACTGCCGCGAGGCCCTCTTGCAGATCTTTGACGAAATACTCGGGAACCTCCAGCGACGGGAAATGCCCCCCGATTTCGGGCTCCCTCCATCGGACGATCTGTCGGTACCGCTCCTGTGCCCAGGGGCGCGGATACTTCTCGATGTCGCGGGGATACATAGTGATTGCTGACGGGACGTCGACCCGAAGTTCGGGGTCGAGCGAGTTGTGGCTTTCGTAGTAAATGCGGGCCGCCGATGCGCCGGTCCGCGTCAGCCAGTACAGGGTGACGTCGTCAAGAACGCGGTCTCTGGAAATCGTCTCGAACGGGCTGTCATCGGTATCTGTCCACTCGGCGAACTTGTCGAGGATCCAGGCAAGAAGCCCGACCGGTGAGTCGACGAGGGAGTAGCCGATGGTCTGCGGTCGGGTCGCCTGCTGCTTCGCGTACGCCGCGCGGTGGCGCCAGAAATCGCGGGTTTCCTCGGTCCACTTGCGCTCGACCGCCGTCAGCCCGTCCGTTGTCAACCCGGGCGGTCCCTCCGCGAACGTTGTGTGGATGCCGAGAACGTGCGCCGGGAACCTGCCGCCGAGAACCGTGGTGATATTGCCTCCCCAGTCGCCGCCGTGGGCTGCGAACTTGCTGTAGCCGAGCCTTCCCATCAGTTCCACCCAGGCGGCCGCGATCTTTTCGGTTCCCCACCCGGTGGTGGCCGGCTTGTCGCTGTAACCAAAGCCTGGTAGCGATGGAACCACGACGTGGAACGCCGGCGCGTCTCCCTCTTTCGGATCTGCCAGCTCGTCTACTGCATCGATGAACTCGGCAATGCTGCCTGGCCAGCCGTGCGTCAAGATCAGAGGAGTGGCGTCTGCGCGCGCGGATCGGCGGTGCAGGAAGTGGATTCCCAGATCATCAATGGTCGTGCGGAACTGGCCGATACGGTTGAGGCGCTCTTCGAACGACCGCCAGTTGTACCCGGTGCGCCAGTAGTTCACGACATCGACGAGGTCGGCCAGAGGAACGCCCTGTTCCCATCGTTGAGGGTCGGGCGCGGCGCGATGGACCGTCTCGGCCTCCGGCAGTCGCGCCGCGGCTAGTCGCGCGCGCAGATCGTCGAGGTCAGCGTCAGCTGCGTGGGCTTCGAATGCTTGCACGTCGCTGGTGAGACGGGGCATGAGACCTCCTGACCATCGTGGAACCGGCCACGATCCATCGCGAACCGGCTAAGGCGGTTCTAGCAGTTCTCCGAGCCACGCTGCAACCGGCTAAGGTGGTTCCATGCGTGCTGCGTTCCCTGACTTCCGCCTCGGCAATGTGCTGGCGACCAGCTTCACGGGCACTCTGTCGGAGCGTCATGGCAACGCCGTGGAGCGCATTCCCACGCCGAACCGACTCGTCGACTGGCTGGCAGTGAACGGCCTCGCCGTGGACTCCTGCACCGCTGCCCAGCTCGACCTCGCTCGGGAACTGCGGGAGTCGATTCACGCCGCCGCGACAGCGGCCGCGATCCAGGACGCTCTCCCCGCATCTGCTGTCCAAGTCATCAATGACTGCAGCGCTCAGGGTCGGGCCGCGGCTGTCCTGACGCCCGAGGGCAAGCGGCGATGGCGGCTCAGCTCGGCTTCCTGCGTGGAAGATGCCCTCAGCGTGATCGCCGCCGACGCGATCAGCATCATCGCGGGCGAACGAGACGGAAAATTGGCCTTGTGTGCCTCACCAACCTGCCAAGCCGCCTTCTTCGACACCAGTCAAAGTCGCACCCGCAAATGGTGCGACATGAACACGTGCGGGAATCGTCAGAAGAAAGCGCGCTTCAATGCCAACCGGCGGAAGAACCCGGAATCGGGGGAGTGATCGTTACCTCGGTACATCCAAGCAGGCCCCACGTCTGCGACACATCTGTCGCGTTGGGTGCACCCCAACGGCACCACTAAGAGCCAACCGTCGCCTTCGAACAACGTCCTCAATCAGTACGTCTACGGTTACTGATCGGCGACGTTCATCGGCTCTTCGCAGTCGGGAGTGTTGGCGGGCAGGCGTGGAGGCCTTCCAGGATGGAAGTTCTTCCTCCACTGCCCATCCGAAAGACCTCGACAGGCTCCACGCTATGTCCGCCGCGCTCTGTCTGACCGCGTTCTGCCGTCTCGATGGACTCGGTCACCTCTCCGTAAGTCGCGTCGTCGCAGGGGGGCTGGCGGTGTCCTGGTATACCGCGAACAGCGAGATCCTCGCCGAAGGCAAGCGACGTCTGATCGATGACCCTCACCGGTTCGACGGCGTCCTCACATGCGATGAGCCCGTTAAGGGCGCGTCAAATTCGCCCTGTTCAAAGCATGCCCGGCCGGCGTTCCCTCACCAGCCCTATCGGACACATCCCGACAGAGCGCGGTCAGATCCGGTGAGTTAGGGTCGGGCACCACGAACGCAACGGGGGAAAGGCGGCGGTAAATGGTCCGGGACGACGCCGTATTCGGCTGTACCGGAGTGCTGCTGATCGGCACTCGTGGGGCTGCCGGACCCGGTGAGGTTCTGGTGCGGGTCCGCGGGGGTTCCGAAGCTTTTCTCGCGTGGTCCGCCGAGCCCCTTCCGGCACGAACGACGGTGCTCGTGATCGAGTCCCGTGGCAATCGCCAGGTCGACGTCATGGAGTGGGCTGATCCGTTGGACGCGTCGCCCGGCGACGCCGATTAAGGAGAGAACAAGCAATGTTCGGATACCGCGTTCCCGCCCCTGATCAAGCCATGCTGATCTCAGGAGGCAAGCGTGGCCAGGGCGGCGCTCCGTTCCGAGTGGTCACCGGCCACGGCAAGTTCGTGCTGCCGGTCATCCGCAAGGTGCGCTTCCTGACCCTGGCCATGTGTGAGGCCGAGGTCGCCGAAAAGTGCGTCACCCGGCAGGGCATCACCCTCACCGTCCGCGCCGTGATCGCGTTCAAGGTCGGCAACGACACCGAGAGCATCGTCAACGCCGGTCAGCGGTTCCTGTCCGACCAGGACCAGATGGCAATACTGACCGGCCGGATCTTCGCCGGTCATCTGCGGTCCATCATCGGCTCGATGACGGTCGAGGAGATCGTCACCGAGCGGCAGAAGCTGGCCACCGAGGTCCTGGAGACCTCCAAGACCGAGATGGCCAAGATCGGCCTGATCGTCGACTCGCTCCAGATCCAGTCCATCGACGACGGCGACACCGGCTACATCGAGGCGATGTCCGCGCCGCACAAGGCCGCCATCCAGCAGCAGGCCCAGGTCGCCCAGGCCCAGGCCACCCAGGCGTCGGTCGAGGCCCAGCAGGAGGCGGCACGCAACCAGGCCGAGTACCAGCGGCAGACCGCCGTCGTGCAGGCCGAGTACAACGCCGAGGTCGACCGCGCCCAGGCCCGAGCCGCCCAGGCCGGCCCACTCGCCCAGGCACACGCCCAGCAGGAGGTACTGGCCGCGCAGACCGAACTCGCCGAGCGCGCCGCCAAACTGCGCCAGCAGGAACTGGTCGCCGAGGTCGTCAAGCCCGCCGAGGCGGAGGCCGAGCGCATCCGGCTACTGGCCCTGGCCGAAGCCGAGCGCATGAAGATCCAGGCCGAGGCCGCCGCCTCACACGACCGGGTCGCACTGGACCGGATGCTCATCGACCAGCTCCCGCAGATCGTCAAGGAAGCCTCCGCCGGCCTCGCAGGCGCCAACGTCAACGTCCTCAACGGCACCGACGGCCTCGGCGAGATCGCCGCCGGCCTGGTCGGCCAGGGCCTCACCATCCTCGACTCGGTACGCCGCAACCTCGGCACCCCCGACGCCTCCGGCCACACCAACAACAACGGCACCGCCCCCGGCGGCCGGGTTGAAATCGAATAGCCAATGCGAGACATAGTCCTGGAGGCCACTGACTTGCCGTAGAGCACGCCGCTGACCTGCAACTATCCGGGTGTCCCATCGTTTTGTCGGCGCGAGTGCCCGACAAGACGATGGGACGTGTGACCCGCGGTGTCTTCGTGCGGACGACGGACCTTCGACAGACCGTTGGGACAACCGACAGGTGTGAGGGGAACCCCATCCGTTGTTGGTAGCGGTTTCCGATGCTGGGAAGTTCCGGAGACCGTTCGAGCGCTGGATCGCGACACCGTCGTCGCGTGCGTGGTCCCTGTGTCCGGTTCCGAGGCTTGAGATCCGTCGCTGCTGCGGGGTACTGATGGACGTGGCTGTAACCTCCCCTTCCCAGAGGAAGGGCATTCCTCACCCTCCAGGGCTGAGCGGGGATTTCTGGCGCAGGCTGCCATCTGAGCCGGCGGCTCAGATGGTCTTACGCCCTCAGCACGAGCTGGGTTGAGACCAGCCCGGACCAGCATCACGCGCGCGGAGTTCTTGTCCTGGGGGACAGGGCTCCGTACACGGTGCAGGCATAGGTACGTTCCGAAAGAGGCAGTGCGTGTTTGGTCCCGCTCCGCACTGCGCACAGTCCAACGTGGTGTGCGCGGGGTGCACGAGGTCTCACCCCGTCGACCAAGCGCCAAGCCGCCGCGGGCGATCCGGCTGCCGGCCCGGCCCCGCCCCGCCCGGCAGCCGCGGTTCGAGTGCCACCCACTGGACGTCGGTCAGGTCACAGCGGGCGCCGACCGGCATCGTCTGCATGCGAGGTCTCCGTGCTCATGGTTGTTCTGGTCGAGGGCATCACCTGCCGGAGGCAAGCTCGGCCAGGTGGTGCAGGGAGTTGGTGAGATGCTCAGGGTCGAACGGTGGGAACTGGATGTACTCCCGGATGAACTGCGGCACCGCCGACCAGTCGTAGGTGAGTGTGACCTCGGTCTCGGACGGACCGAGCGGCGCAAGGTCGTATCGCCAGAACCAGCCGCCGAACTCCAGGTGACCGTCGCTCTTCTCCTGCCCCGTCAGCCAGCCAATGGCGCGCGGCGGGTCGAGCATCTGGACCTTGCTGGCCACCTGGTAGCCACCGTCTGGGTGGTTGGCGTGGTACATGTCCATCCGGAAAATCTGCCCCACCTCGGTCAGCGGCGCCCGGTCGACAGCTTCCCGAACCCAGCCGGTGCCATCGATCGCAGAATGGGCCGTCGGGTCCGCCAGCACCGCGAACACCCTCGCGGCGGGCACGGCGACAGTCAGGCTGGCGCTCACGTTCTCCTGGTCCACGGTGTGCACGCTCCTTGTCATCTCATCTCGGGTCTCTCGCGGGCGCGGAAGGGGGATGTTCCCCACACGCAGACGACGCGACACGGTGGAACTCATCGGTCGTGCGGGCGGAACCCGCTCCTGTGCCACCAATGGCGGGCTCGTACGGGTCACGTTTCGCGTGCCGGGGAGGCAGTCTCACGCATGCGCATCCTGCGACACGCCAGGCGGTGCGCGAGGGCATCACGGGAAGGACTCAGCCCTGGTGCGCGCGGCGCTGGCCGGTGACGTTGGAGGAGGGGAGACGTCCGGCTCTGGACGTACCGGCGAGGGTGTCGCCGTCGATGGTGACGGTGAACGTGAGGTTCAGGCGCATGGGCTTGGTGACGGCCTGCCTCCAGGTGAGTGTGTCGCCATCGAGGGCGATGTCCTGGAGGGGGACGTCTTCGTCCAGGCCGTGTGCGATCCCGGTCAGCTGCCCGTCACGGCGGCTCAGCTCTATGACGGGCCGGATGCGTCCGATGGGGGTGGCGATGGTCAGGTCCCAGGTGCCTTCAACGGACATGTCTCGGCTGCTCCTTGCTGTCGGCGGTGGTGGGCGTCAGAGGGCGACGGGGGCGGGGCCCTGGGCGCACCAGGTCGTGCCGCGGCGCTCGTGGGCGAAGAGTTCCTCGACGGCATGGGCGATCTGCGGGCCGATCTCGCGTTCGAGCAGGTACAGGCCGAGGTCCAGGCCGGAGGTGACGCCAGAGCCGGTGATCAGGTCGCCGTCGTCGACGACGCGGGCGCGCAGGGCGTGGACGCCGGTGGCCTCCAGCATGTCCAGGCCCATGTGGTGGGTGGTGGCGTGTCGGCCCTCGATCAGCCCGGCCATCGCCAGTACCAGGGAGCCGCCGCAGACGGCGGTCATGGTGATCTGCGGGTTGTCCATGGCCGCCTTGAGGAGGGCGGGCAGTTCCGTGGTGAGGGTACGGCCGAGGAGGACGGAGATGAACTCGTCCTGGCGCCACTCGCCTTCCTCGCACGCTTCCTGGTCGGGCATCTCCCCGGGATCGCCGACGCGGCCGGAGGCCCCGGGGACCAGCACCAGGCCGGGGCGGTCCGGGTCCAGGGAGGCGGTGGCGCGCAACGCCAGGGCTCCGGTGCCGCTGACGACCTCCCGGGGGCCCTCGGCGGACACCAGTTCCACGGTCACGGCGCCGTCGCCGGCGGTGCCTCCGGCGTAGAGGACTTCGTAGGGGGCGATCACGTCGAGCGGGTCGAAGCCGTCGAACAAGACGATCTGAACGTGCATCCGCAGGTCCCTCAGGGTGAAGGTTTTGTCGGCAAGGGCCGATTTCCTGGTTCACGCTAGGCAGGGGAGGCGCCCGATCCCAGTGGCGTTCGTGACACCCTTCAACGGGTTCTCGCCAGCCGGCGAGGAGTCCGATCCGGTCAGCTGACCGGTCGGGCCAGGTGTTGGCCGTCCCGGCGACCTCACAGGACGCTGCGGTCGGTTTCCCGTTCCGGGCAATGGGTCTGTGTCGCAGCCATGGGGGGAACGGCTGTGTGCACCTGCCCGCCGACGGCCTCGGTGCCGACGTGGCACCCGGCCCCTGGCTTTCATGTCTGTTCTCGACCGCGGAAGGCGGCCCGGTAGCTCTGCGGGGAGGTTCCGACGACCCGTTTGAAGCGTTCCCGGAAGGCTGTCGGGGACCCGAAGCCGGCCTGGTCCGCGATGCGGTCGACGGTGTGATCGGTGCTCTCCAGCAGGAGTTGCGCGCGACGGACCCGGGCTCGCAGCAGCCACTGCAGCGGCGTCGCGCCGGTCTGCTCACGGAATCGCCTGCTGAAGGTGCGCGGGCTCATCCCGGCGCACCGGGCCAGCAGTTCGAGGGTCAGCTCCTCGCTCAGGTGCTCCTCCATCCAGGAGAGCACCGGCTCCAGGGCCGACCCGCGGGGGACCGGTGGTTGGGCGTGAACGATGAACTGGGCCTGGCCGCCTTCCCGTTCGAGAGGGGTGACGGCCAGGCGCGCTGCGCTTGCCGCCACGGCCGAGCCCCAGTCACGGCGGATCATGTGGAGGCACAGGTCAATGCCTGCGGAGGCTCCGGCTGAGGTGAGGAACTGGCCGTTGTCGACGTAGAGGACGTCGGGGCGTACCTCGATCTGGGGGTGCCTGCGGGCCAGTTCGGGCGCCGCGGCCCAGTGGGTGGTGGCGGGCAGCCCGTCGAGTAGGCCGGTCGCGGCCAGGTCCAGCGCGCCGACGCAGAGGGAGGCGATCCTCGCGCCCCGGGCCGCCGCTTGCCGCAGCGCCTCCAGTGCCTCCTCGGCGGGCGGGGGCGCCCCTTCCGCACGCCCGGGGACGATCACGGTGTCGGCGTCGGCCAGGCCCTCCAGTCCCCAGGGCGCGGTGATCACGAAGCCTCGCGCCTGGACCTGCGGAGATATGGCGCATACCCGCACTTGGTAGGGGCGTCGCCCGTCGGGCAGCCGCACCCGGTCGAACACCTCCAGGGGCGTGGACAGGTCGAAGGGGATGACCCGGTCGAGTGCCAGGACCGCGACGGTGTGCACCTAGGACTCCTCAGTTATCGGCCACAGCTCTGACCACGCCCTTTCTTCCTATGGTGCACAAGCGCGCAGGTCAAAGGGATGGCGAGATCCCGTTGCTTTCTGTCGTTCCAGCCGCTGGGAGTCGCGGGGGCGGGTTTCTAGGGTCGATCTCGGCGGCGGCCCGCCTCTGGGCCGCGCCTCCTACTGCTGCCCCGCACCTGAGAAGGCGTACTCACACATGCCCGCACCATCCACGCGTCACCTTTCCGCCGGCACCCGGAGCAGCGTGGGGAGTACGGTCCGGTGACCAAACTCCTGCTCGCCCTGCACGTCCTCGCCGCCATCATCGCGGTCGGCCCGGTGACCGTGGCCGCCAGCATGTTCCCCACGGCCTTGCGCCGCGCCGCCGCGGACGGCGACGTCGGCGGCACCGTCACCGTCGCTTTGCTGCACCGGATCTGCCGGGTCTACGCCCACATCGGGATTGCCGTGCCGGTGTTCGGCTTCGCCGTTGCCAGCGAGCTGCACGTTCTCGGCAGCCCCTGGTTGATCACCTCCATCGCGCTGACCGCGGCGGCGGCGGTCGTCCTCGGCCTGTTGGTGTTGCCGCGCCAGCAGGCCGCACTCGCCGCCCTGGAGGATCGCCTCGGTGAAGCGGTGGTGGAGGGATCCGCCGCCGCTCGACTCGCCGTGTTCACCGGGATCTTCAATCTGCTGTGGGCGACGGTCACCGTCTTGATGATCGTCCGCCCCGGCTCGACGACGGGGGTGTGAAGACGATGGCCACTCGCATGCCGCTGAGGATCTCCGCGACGATCGAGTTCGTCACCCTCGCCGTGCTGTTCACGAACATGGCGACGCTCAACGCGCACACGGTTGCCGCGCTGACCGGCCCGGTCCACGGCTTCGCCTGGCTCTACGGCGTGATCGCCACCTGGCGCGATCCGCGTTCGACGGGGCGACGCGTGCTGCTGGCGGCTGTCCCGGGCATCGGCGGGCTGCTCGCCCTGCGCAGCCTGGACCGCGCGCCCGCCGACCGCCCGAAGGCTGCCTAGGCTTCGCGTCGATCACAGCCGCGATGGGTGTCGGACGTGTCGGGGAGGGCGAGAAGCGTCTTGCGGGTGATCCGCAGGAGCACCGCCCCCGCGTGCCCCGCCGGCCTCTTCCCGTCAGCCACCACGGACAGCCGACGGGCCCACCCTTGTACTTTCGACCACCAGAAAGGTGCCTTGCTCGCTGCAGCGGATACGACGTAGCCACTCGCACCCCCGCAGGTCAACGGCATCTCTCTGCTCTCGGCACATCAGGTCACCCCATTCCGCTGAATGCCCGGGGGTGATCTTCCCCGCCTTGGCCGGCGAGTCCGTCCGCGCGGCGTGCCCTACGACAGTGCTCCCATCCCAGTGGCCGGAGAGCGAGGCCCTTCCACACCGACGACGCTTTCGACGGCTGTCCTTGCTGCGGGACATCTGGCCCTTGACCGCGAGTGGGACGTCGCCTCTGCTCATCTGCTTCACCAGCCGAAGGCCCACCGCTCGCGGCGGCACCCGCCTCGCACCTCACCGGTCGACTGGGCGCGTCACCTCCCAGCAGGCCGTCCCACAGCCGCATGTCATATCCACAGTCGCCGTCCGAGCGACGTGCACCCCTCGGGCGGGCTGGACAGAGACCTCCAACCCCTGCCCCTCATGGCGGTGTCGCCGTCAAGTCCCGGTAGCAGGCCTTGACTTGAGGCAGGTGGGGCGAGGGTAAGACGTCCAGGAGACGCCACACGGTGAGTGCGGGCGCGGCCCGGGTCAGGCCGGCGGGCTCGGTGGGGCCGGGCGAGCAAGGCCGGCGCGCTCACGTCGTCGTGGTGGACGACGGGCCAGCGCGCGGTGGTGAAGCGGAGGGCGGTACGCGCGACCTGCCAGGACCGGTTGGGGGACTCGGCGGCGCCGATGCTCGCGTACACGCCGTCCGGGAACCGAGCCCTGGCGACGGTGGCGGCCTCGCCCGACTCCAGTGCCGCGACGCCCCGCAGCGGCAGATCCTCCCGCCCCGCGGGCACCAGCCGACGCATGTCTCCGACTTCGGCACCCATCCCCGAACAACAGACCGAAGACTTGCCGGTTTCGGCTCGATAATGAGGACCGCCGATTTGGCCAGGACTCGACGCAATCTGCAGTTCGATAACGTGCTGAAGCGCCCCCTCCAAGCTGGTAGTTGCAGGTCACAGGCGGGGTCATTTCAGGGAATCGTTCACATGGAAACCGACCGGGATCATTTCCAGCCGCCATGGTGGTCTGAGTAACAACGTTACAGCCGGTCCGCCAGGCGAATGGCGAGAAACTGCAGGGCCGGGCTGGATAGATAGATCACCGGAGGGGTAGGAAGGCACGCGATGATCCTGGTGCACACAGCGGGTGACACGGAACCCGGAAATATTGCTACCGCGCCGGGACGCGCGAGGTCTTCGAATGCGAAGAACTTAGTCATGGTTGATCGTGGCGAGAAAGATCCCCCTCTTTGCAGGGGGTGATTCTGCGCCCACCGAGAGGATCCGGAGGGAAGTTCATGTCTTTCAAGAACATCTTCGACAGCGGCGGAAGTGGAGCCAAGTCCGCCGAAGAGTCCGCTCAAAAGGTCTATGAAAAAATTCCTGGAGCCCGGCCCGAACGGGAAGGGATCGATCCGGAGCTATACGACGGTATTCCTGAAGTTGCGCGCGACCCGAAGATCATGCGCGAGACGTCGCCTGAGGCGCTCAGCATCATGAACAACTTCCTCGCCCCTCTGTTCAAGAACACACAGACAGTAGCCGACAAGCAGCGGGAAGCCAGTGAAAACCCCGAATCGACATCCGGTATGGCGTCTTCGGTCAAGGATGAGGCTTTCAAGAAGGTGAAGGTGGAGATCAGGGACGAAGACCGGCCGAAGGTCGGCGACGAACGGCTGGAAGAATTCAGAAAGGATAACTACGAATCGGTCAAGAACGTCAAGAGGGCTGACGGCGGGCCGGCCAAGGAGTGAGGGTCGATCAGGAATTCGACTCAAGGGTCGAAGGGTGGTCCAGAAGTCCCGGTTTCAGGATCCTGCCCTTGCGCAGAAGAAGCATCCCCGCTTGGCAGCCTGACGAGTTCTCATTCGGTCACGCCAGGCCGGAACCAGCGCACAAATAGTAACTGACGCATCGTTGAATTCTACTACGCGAGGAGACTGAAGGGCATGGGCGGCGCCACCAAGAACAACGTGAGTACAGCCTATCTTGGCGAACGATTTATGCGTCACCCACTGACGGGGCGCAACCTGAAGGAGCTGCACATCGCCGACAGGGCCGATGTCATCCTGGAGCGGGACCAGGGCAAACTGAAGAGGAAGGCCGAGAGGAAATCGGCAGACGGAACGGACCGGTATGTCTCCCCTACCGGGTTTTCTTTGAACAAGGAGCGATTCAGCGAATTTCCCGTCGGGGAGGCCACGGCACACGAGCGCGGGTGGCGTGCCTATATGACGGTGGGGGTACCACTCGTTGAAGAGCGAGGCGACATCGTACAGCCTCCTCCTGACGTGATTTCCAAGCAGACGTACGTCAATCGAACCGACCCCGTCCCCACCAAATGGTCACATACTGTCGAATTCTCGATTTCGAACACAATCAGCTGGTCGCTCCAGGGGCAGGTGCAGCTCACTTTTGGGGCAAAAGTCATCGCATCGCTGCAGCAGCAGTTACAGAAGAGCATGGCGATGAACCAGTCCGAGAAGATTACCCTGAAGAACAGCAAAGACAATCAGGGTGTTGACGTAGAGTCCCAGTCGCAAATGACAAGTACCACAACGGCCACGAGTACCGCCACGGGCACCGGGGAATTGTCGGCACAGCTGATGCTCGGGATCACTGCTTCTGTCAGTGGTTCGTTGACCACTGCGTTCAAGACGTCGTCCACACTGAGCGGGGAAGTTGCCAGCCGGGTAGATGTCCTGGCCACGCAGCGACGTCAGGTGAGGAGGTTCGACTACGAATATCCCATCTCCTTCGGCGGGTGGGTTGCTCTGTATTACCCCGAGCCAGTAGAGGTCAAGGAAACCCGTCCGGACGGCCCGCAGGCCAAGGAGCCGAAATACTCCAGGGTGATTGCCTGGAAGCTCGGCGAGACTGGAACGGTCACGGAGGCTTTCGACCTGACCGATGAAGGAAAGCCGTTCATGCAGAAAGGGGAAGCCGAAGTCGTATCCACCCTCGCCGGGGTGCACGAGGTTTTCGAGCTTGAAACGCTCAATTTCGACATGAAAAATCACCCTCTTTACAAGGGCGGTAGCGGAGAGCGAGAGATCCCGAGAGAGGCTCCCGTCGAGCTCGCCACCGGGTTGGGGACGGCCGATGGCCTCGCGCTGGACCTGACGAACCAAAAGGCGTACGTCACCGACCGGTACAACGACGGCAAGCTGTACAAGGTCGATCTCGCCGGCGGCGGCACAGACTGGGTCCTGGAGAAGCTGGGACAAGTCAACGACGTGGCGCTGGACCTGCCGGGCAACAAGGCCTATGTCACCGACTACAGCGGCAAGCGCCTGTTCACGGTGAACCTGTCCGACCGCTCCGCCTCCCCGGTCACGGTCGCCGAGGGTATGCGCGCGTACGGCGTCGCGCTGGACCTGCCGGGCAACAAGGCCTATGTCACCGACGTCGATGGCGGAAAGCTGATCGAGTTCGACCTGACCAGCGCCCCGGCGGCGCGGCAGCGCACCTGGGACGTGCCGAGGGCCGCCGGCGTAGCGCTGAACGGGGGCAAGGCGTACATCGGGCAGTACGACCTCGGCGGCCTGTACGAGGTCGACCTGAACGCGGATGGCGGCGCCCCGCGGAACGTCGCCACCAACCTCGGGTACAGCGTCCGTGTAGCGCTGGACGGCGCGGTCAACGCATACGTCTCCGACTCGAGCGGCGGCAAGCTGCATGAGGTCGCCGTGGCCTACGGCGACGCCAAGGGCCTTCGGCGCGTGGTGGCCGACGGTCTCGGCACGGTGTGCGGCGTCGGGCTCGACCGCGACAACGGCTGGATCTACGTCAGCAACCGGCAGGGCAAGCTGTTGCGGCTCTCCGGCGTGCTGCCCCTCGCCTCGGCGAAGTCGTAGCGCGGGACGTTCTTTCGCGGTGGGTGGGCGGGCATGGATGCCTTGATCATGTGGGTTGCCGAGGCTCACGTGATCGACGGGGTGTTCATGCCCGCCTGTGCCATGGCGTCGCAGGGCGAACCGATCGACATCCCCGCCGGCCGTCGGGTACAGAACGAAGGTCGACCGGCCGGCGTGGGAAGGGCGAGCCGATTCAAGCGGGAGCGGAGTGGGGAGAAGCGCGGTCAGGGACGGGCGGCCACAGCGTTGAGATAGTCGGCCACGTGCCGGATTCGGTTCGTGTCGGCTTCGGACACGGCGCCGAGGATCTCCGGTGCCAGTGCAACCGGGACGCCCAGCCGCTCCACGCATGCGAGCGCCTTTTGTCGGCACGCCGCGGCGATCGGTTCCGTGCCGAAGATGTACGGCAGCCTCATGCCGCGTTCGACGGCGATCAGGAGTGCCATCTGCGCGAAGCGCTCCGCTGCGTCGTTTGCCGTCATCGTCTCGATGGGCTTTCGGCCGGGTGCGAAGACCGCGTACGGATCGTGCTCCGGCGCGGCGCCGTCTGTGAGGAGCCCGGCCAGGTGGCGGGCGATCGCCGGGGCGCTGTGGAAGCCGTCCCGGTAGGTCCCCGTTGCGAAGAACAGACGCGGCATCGGCGCGCGGCCCAGGAGCGGGAAGGTGTCGAGCGGGACGGGCCGCAGGCCGTAATGCCAGCGCCGCACGGCCGAGAACGCGATGTTCCGGTCGAACTGCGCGATGTAGCCGGACAGCAGCGCCTGGACGATGCCCAGCCGCGGTCCGGCAGGCGCGTCGAAGTAGACGTGGTTGGTCGCGCCCAGGTACTCGACGCCGTCCCCGAGCGGCACCGCGTGCAGCCCGCATCCGCCGACGAGGGTGGGTGTGCGCACGACGTACGGCACGGCCTCGCCCCGCACGCGCTGGGTCTCCAGTGCCACACCCGTTCCGTTCAGCATCGGCTGCACCGTGCCCCGGGGCAGTTGCTCGATCAGGCGCCCACTGGCCGCACCCGCCGCGAGGACGACGGCTCCCGCGGGGAGCGTCGCTCCCGAGGACAGCCGCACTCCGGTGACCGCTTCCTTGGCCGTCACCAGGGACGTCACCTCGCCGGCGACGCGCCTGACGCCGAGCCCTGACGCAGCGGCCTCCAGGGACGCGAGCACACGGCGCGCGTCGACGGCCCCTTCGTTCTCCAAGTACAAGGCGTCCACGGGCTGGTCACCCGCCTCCGCCTCCAAAGCGGCGATGCCGTGGGGATCCACGTCCTGGAAGGGCTCGCCGTGCTCCTCGGCGGCTGCGCGGATCGCCCGCATGCTGCCCAGGCCGTCCCCCGTGGAGCGCGCCCCCAGCACGACCAGCGTCCCCCGGATGCTCCCGACCGGAACCGCCACGGGTCGCGCGGCGTCGGCGAGCCGGTCCAGCCAGCCCGGCCACAGGCGAGCCGCTTCGCGCGCCAGCGCGAACTTCGCCCGGGACGCGGGATGTTCACCGGTACGCGCCGTGACCTCGGCAAAGCAGTTGAGCATCGCCCCCGCCGCCACGGAAGCGGAACCGGGGCGCGCCTCCGGGCCCACCACGGCAATCCGCAGGGAGCGGTCCCGCAGCGCCGTCTCCACGGCGATCGACAGGCCCAGCGCGCCGTTCCCCACGATCACCACGTCGGCTGTCACGATCCTCACCATTCCCGAAAGACAACAGGATGGTCCTGCCGAGCGGAAGGCCACGAACAAGACACGGCCGACCGTCCTGTCGATCGCCTGCGGTCAGTCAGGTCGGTCGCGCAGTTCCCCGCGCATCCTCCCGAACGCGACATGCGTCAGCTCAGCCCCGCCGGCCTGGGGCCTGGGGCACGAAGCCCCAGGAATCCTCCACCCGGCAAGGCAGACGCCTGCCTCTGGGTCGTGACACCGAGCGCCGCGGATGCCCGCTCGGTGAACAGATCCGCAAGGGCCTTCGGCACGGCTTCAGCGGCGGCATGCCGGCACCTGGAACGGTCGCTTCCGGCCACGCTCCGGACGGGGCGGCAGAGAAGTCACGAATTCCCGTTCGGCGTCGGACAGTTCATGGTGATGGGCCACCCGACGGTGATCCACCGTCCGAGATCATTTCAAGATGCGACCGAGGAGCTGGGCGCCGTGCGTCGACTGCGGAGTAGCCAGAGTCCTCCGGCCGCTGCCAGGCAGATCAGGCCGGAGCCGACACTCGTCAGGGCCTGAAGTGAACCGCCCCAGAGGAAATACGAGACGAGGTTGAAGAGGAAGGCGGCCAGGACCAGCAGTCGGAGCAGGACCTTCATCGTGGGGCTCCCTGGGGACGGAGGAGTGAGAGATCGTCACAACGCCTGTACGGGAGTCCTTCGTTGCACCGTACGACGGTCCCGGCCATCGTGACATTGCCGAGGTGCCTCGGAAGAAACCGGCCGGCACCGGCCGCCACGGCAGTGGTGAGGTCACCGTTGTCGCACCCCGTCTTGGTGTCTCGCCCAGTCCCGCCCCGTCGCCGGTCCGGCACCTACCGCGGGGCCCGCCCATCGGGAGGACGTGGGAGATTGCCGACAGACCCGAGGGCCTGTCGGCCCCCCGATGTCTGGGCCAACGGCCGTGGGGCGGCGCACTGTTGGGTGCGCCGCCCTTTTCCTCATGGTGTGGGGAGGCTGTGCGCCGGGGGCTACCGAGTCACTGGTGGACGGTCCAGTGATCATTGGCGCCTGCCTGGACGAACTTCAGCGGCGGGCACAGGAACGCGTTCGGATCGGGGTTGGTGTCGGTCCACGGCGAGTCGGACGGGCTCGTGGGCTTCCAGGCCCCGTTGCTGCGCAGCTGCACGGCGCTGCTGTCGAAGGTGGTGTTCCGTGCCTCCGTGCAGTAATACCCCTCTCCCGTAGCGGGGTTGGGGCTCGCATAGATCTCGAACATGTCCCAGCCGTGGTTGAGCCCGCTCTGGTCCGTCCCCGACTGCTGGAACAGCAGGTCCCAGGCAGCGGTCCGGTAGTTGTAGAGATAGGCCGACCAGCGGTTGGTGGCGGCGTCGTCCTGCACCATCTGCACGCTGTACGCGGCCGGCCCGCCGTTGCCGGGGGTGTAGTTCTTCAGGAAGTTGTCGTCGATGGGGACGGTCTTGGCCGGGCCGACGGTCCCGCACCAGTCCCACGCCCAGATCTCGTTGCCGGTGTTGGTGTACGCGGTCACCACTTCCATGCAGGAGTTCTGGGCCTTGGTGGTGGGCGCGTAGGTGACGTTGTCCGCGTCGGTGACTGTGTAGGACGGGTCGACGGTATGGGTGGCCATGATGCCGTCATGTGTACCGGGCTGGGGGAAGACGCCCCACCAGTTGTGGGTGATCTGGCCCGCCCGGGGAGCCGATGTGGTCGGCCGGCCGCCGGGGATCCGGGGGTGGTGCGTCCACGCGGGGCCGGATACGGTCCGGCGCCCTGCCAGGAACGTACGGACGGCGTGGGCGCGCCCCGGTGTGCGGGCCGGTGTGCGTGCTCCGACGACGACGCCGGTGTGCGGGGCCGTGGGGGAGGGCGGCGGAGTGGTCCGGGCGGCGGCCGGCTGGGTGGTGGCGGTGGCGGGGGCGGCCAGGGTCACGGTCACCAGGGCGGTGAGGGCGGAGGCGGTGAGGGCCAGGGCTGCGAGGGGTGAACGAGATCTTGCTCTGGAACCGGTTCTGAGTCCGGGGCTGTTCACGGTTGACCTCCAGGGCGTGTGGGGGGTTTCCCTGAGCTGGTCCGAGCGTGCTTGTACTTGTCTGCGCCGGCCTGAGCGAGCCCGTATCTGCCTGTACTTGCATGAGCGCGCCTGTGGCGGCCTGCTCTGGCCTGGACCAACTAGGGTCTAGGGAAATGTCCATGACATGACATCGGGTGTCAAGGGATCCGGCGGAGCGGCAGCGCAAGGCTGTCCGGCTCGTGCGGGCCAGAACGCCCGTACCCCCGCCCTCAGTTGAGGAGCGCGGGCCCGGCGCCGGGGGTGATGGGTGCGTGGTGAAGGGCGTCACTGCGCGCTGATGGACTCCAGCGTTTCGGCGGGCTGCTGATGCTGTTACACGAGCGCATTTCAGCCTTGAAGCGAGCACGCCGGGCCGGTCGTGGGAGTCTGTCGGCTCGTGAGCTGGGCCGGGCATGGTGATGCGTGAAGCAGACCGCGGCCCGAAGCGGGCGTGCCCCTTCGCAACTCCCGGTGTCCTGACAAGTCGCATGTCGTGCACACGTGACCACGGGTGGCATCCACGCCGCGGTGAGCGCCGGGACCGATGCGACCGATGAGCTGCTGGTCGAATTCCGCAGCCGCTACCGGACCAGTTCCTGCCAGGTACCCCCGACAAGCCGTGGCAACCTCAGGGCTCTCCATGGCCTGGTCGACGAGTACACCGCACCGAACCCCCCCGAACCTCGGCGACCTGAATGTCCCCCGACCCGTGGGGAAAGGACGCGCACGCATTCGCCGCCGCCGTCGTCTTGTGCGAGGAGGGTGCCGCCCGACGCCTCCCGTAGGGTCCGCGCCGGTCAGTCGGAAGCGGCGGACAGGATCACGTCCACGGGCCTGTCCGCGGCGTCCGGCCGTCCGTGCGTCCGAGCCCGCTGTGCCATCGCGCCCCGCCGGGCTGAGTCCGTCAGCAGAGGCTCGACCGCGTGCCGCAGAGCATCGGCGGTGACATCGCCGAGGAGGGCGACGGCGGCACCGGCCTCTTCGAGGTGCCTGGCGTTGTGAGCCTGCTCGTTACCGGCCGAGGAGGCGAGCGGGATGAACACCGCCGGTTTGCCGAGGGTGGTGGTTCCGCCAGGGTGCCGGCGCCGCTGCGGGAGGTCACGACGTCGGCGACCGCCAGGACGTCGGGGAGTTCCGGGCTGACGAACCCGGTCGGGTAGTACCGGCCGGCGAGTTCGGCGGGCAGGGTGGCGGCGTGCTGTTGCAGTGCCTCGGCATGGGCCGGCCCGCACTGGTGCACCATGTTCGCGCGCTCCAGCAGCCACGGCAGCGCGCCGCGGATCACATCGTTGATGCGGGCCTGGGCGACACCCAGCGGCACGCGCGCCATATCGCGCACGTTCGCCGGCGATACGAGCTTGAGCGGGTTGCCGGAGCGGCGGATCTTCCCCGTGGCGACCGTGGTGAACGCGATGCCTTCGGCCGGGGCGACGCGGGCCTCCAGACCACGGGCGGAGTGTGTATGGGCGTTAGGCCGCTGAGGTAGGCCGCGTCGTACCGCGTGTCGGCCGTCTGAAGGTGCGTCTGTAACGGTGCGTCGACCAGTGCTGCGTCAGCGCAGGAAGGCCACCTTTCCCCTGCCGCTGATGGTGCTCAGCCCGCCCAGTACGCAACCGCTGACGTCACTGGTGGGGGTGGCGCTGCCGGAGACACGGGCGCCGTAGAGGAAGCCCCGGGTGACGGTGCCCGCCAGCAGGGCGTCCCCTGGATTGTAGGTGTCGAGCTGGTGGAGATTGGGGCGCAGGGTCGAGCTGCCGACGGGGCGGCCGTTCGCGTCGTGCCATGTGATGGTCCCCTCGCCGTGGATGGCCTCTGCGGAGGTGCAGCTGGCTTCACTGTTCCCATCGAAGGTGAGCGTGCCGGACCGGAGGTCCGCCGAAGTCCCGTCCGGCGAAGCGCAGTTGGTGAGGTACAGGGTTCCGTGCACGGTGGTCGTGCGCGGAACTTGGCCGAGCGGAGGCGTGAAGGACAGGGGCTGATCCGGGACGGTGCTGACCGCGCAGGTCAGCAGGGTACTTTCGTCCGATTGCTGCGGGTGGCGCGTGGCCGGGGTGCCGATTGCGGGCTGGACGGCCGCCGCGATGGAGGCCAGGGCGGCGATGGCGACGGTGAGCCGGGGGGCCCACGCGGGGCGAAAGGGAGCCGAGGCGGTCATGGTTGTTCTCCTGTCGGTGTCGGCGTCGGTGACGTGCAGTCGGTCTGATGCGCGGTGTGGTGGCTCGCCGGCCGACCCGCCTCCTGCCGGGCGATCCCCGGCCCGGGGAGCAGACGTGCCAGCGGCCGTGGCAGCCACCAGTTGCGGTGGTCCAGGAGCCGCATGAGCGAGGGCACCAGAACAATGCGGACGACGGTGATGTCGATGGCGATGGCCGCGGCGACTGCCAGGCCCATCTGCTGGAAGTCCTGGCGGTGCGTGGCGAGCAGACCCGCAAACGTGACGATCATGACGCTCGCGGCGAGGGTGATGGTCTGGGCGGTGTGCTGCAAACTGTGCGCGACGGCCGCGGTGTTGTCACCGCAGCGCCTGTAGTGCTCGGCGATGCGGTGGACCAGGAACACCTCGTAGTCCATGGAGAGGCCGAAGATCAGCGCAAAGGCGAGCAGCGGGATCAGAACATTGATCTGACCCGCCGATGACGTTCCCCTGGCGACCACGGTGAGCACACCGAAGGCCGCCCCGACGGCGAGAATGTTCATCGCGATCGCTTTGAGAGGGATCAGCACGCTGCGGAAGAGCACCAGCAGCAGTGCGAAGGATCCGGTCAGCACGATCGCCGCCACCTGCCACAGGCCTGTGACGGCGGTATGCGTCAGGTCCTTGAGCGCAGCCGCCGGTCCCGCGATGAGAACAGGCTGCCCGGCGGGCAGGACTCGCGACGCGACCTGACGGATGCGGGTGAGGAGGGCGGCTGAGGCCGCGCTGTCGGGAGCGTTTCGCTCGCCGACGGCCAGCATGGTGAGATCGGTGCCGTTGTCCAGTGAGCCGGTCAGAGCCACGCGTGGGTCGTTACGCAGAGCCGTCGCCAGGGCTGTGGTGTCCACGGGCGGAGCGCCGGGCGCATGTGGCAGGGCGAGGAGGGTCACGCTGGCGAGCCGGTCGTTCTCCATCTGGATCAGCCCTCGGCCGGTCTCCGTGCGTGCGATGGCGGTACGGTCGTAGTGCAGCCCCAGGCGGATGCCCAGGACCGGGACGGCGGCCAGGACCAGCACCGCGAGCGCCCCCAGACAGTACGGCCAGGGGCGGCGCATGAGATGAAGCGTCCAGCGGGTCCACCACCGGTGGGTCCTGGATACTCCCGGCCCCGTCCTCCGCCGGCGGAGGCGGCCAAGGTCCAGCAACCGGTCGATGCGGGGCAGCAGAGCGGGCAACAAGGTGAGTGCGGCGCCGAGCGTGATGCAGGTGGTGGTCATGGCCGCCAACGCCAGCATGCGCACGTTCCGGACCGGAATGATCAGCAGGGCCGCGCTGGTGGCCACGACCACGAGCGCGCACCAGGAGACCGTGGTACCCGCCGTCGCCGTTGCCTGGGCGGTGGCCTCGTACGGTGTGTCACCACGGGCACGGGCCTGTCGGTAGCGCAGGAGGATCAGCAGCGCGTAGTCCAGACCGAGCCCGAGGCCGATACTCGTGGTCACGGTGAGCATCGTGGTGTCCACCCGGGTCATGAGGCTTATGGCCATCAAAGTGCCTGTGCTGACGAGGATCGCCGATGCGGCGACCACCACGGGGACGGCGGCAGCCCCCAACGCACCGAGGCCGAGGGCCAGCAGCAGGAAGGCGGCGGGCACGGTGACGCTCTCGACGAGCCGCAAGTCGTTCACGTCGGCATGGACCAGTTCGGCCAGCACGGGCGTAAGACCCACGACCGCCACTCTGACGTGCCCACCGGATGTCCCATGTGCCGTGCGGTAGGCGACCATCTGCAGGGAACGCAGGCGCCGTTGACGCGCGGCTTCATCACCCATGACACCGATGGACACATAGGAATGACGGGGGTTCTGCCCGGTCACTTTGGGCACCGGCAGTACCGTGCCGGCACCCGCCTGGGAAATCAGGGCCCGCGCGGTCGATGAAACGGCTTTCTGATAGGCGGGATCGGTGGCCGGCAGATCCGGCGAGTCGAAGGCGAGAATCATCTGTTCGGAGCCCAGCCGGGGAAATCCCCTGCTGATGAGCGCGGCGGCCTGACGGGCTGGGGAGTCCGCCATATCGGTGGTGGGAATGCTCAACCTGCCCAACTGAAAGGGAAGGAGAATCGAAGAGAGGACAGCGAGCAGGACCCAGGTCGCCACCACGAAGCGCCAACGTCTGGCGGCGCCGACTCCCAGACGACCTGTCCAGCTCATCTGGCCGGCGGCTGCCGCCGCGTCGCTTCCCCGGCTTTCCACGCAGGCATCGGGCGGCACAGTGAATCTCGTCTCCTCATACGCTTTGCGGTCACCGGATGCGCAATCCCGGATTTCCCTCTCGGGCACAGAGTGGCATGCGACATTGCGAAGGGTGGTCAGAACCAAATGCGGGCTCACCATACGGAGTAGGAATTGCCACCCGTAGCGAAGTGATCTCCGTCCCCGGTGAATCGGTCCGAAACGTTGATGCCGCCAGCTCGTTACACGCCTGTGTGCGGCCGCTGTGTAGCCAATGCCGCGACTCTCTCCAATAAAGGAATTATCATGATGCACGACGATTCCGACGCCATTGCCGTGGTGGGGGTGGCCTGTCGGCTTCCAGGCGGAATCAATGACCTGGACGGACTGTGGACCGCACTCGTCGAAGGGCGGGACCTGATCGGTGAATTCCCCCCGGAACGGTTCGACCCGGGCCAATGGCTCGACCCGGTGTCCTGGAGACCGGCGAAGTCCTACACGCTCGCAGGCGGTTACCTCGACGACATTCACCACTTCGACGCCGGCTACTTCGGCATGTCGCCGCGCGAGGCGGGACGCACGGATCCCCAGCAACGACTCTTCCTGGAAATGGCGGTGGAAGCCCTGGACGACGCCGGTATCGCGGCCGCGTCGCTCGCCGGGTCCGACACCGCCGTCTACGCGGGCGTCTCCAGCCCGGCGTTCGGAGTGCTGCAGGGACTGGAGGGGAAGTCGACCGACGCCTACACGATGACGGGCGCCGCCATGTCGAATGTCGCCAACCGGGCCTCGCACTTCCTGGACCTGCGAGGCCCCAGCCTCGCCGTGGACACCGCGTGCTCCTCGGCCCTGGTCGCGCTGCACCACGCCTGCGAGGCGCTGCGCACAGGGCGTTGCGGGGCCGCGCTGGCGGGCGGTGTCCATGTGCTGCTCAGTCCTTTCGAGTTCGTCGGGTTCGCCAAGGCGTCGATGCTCTCCCCGACCGGGCGCTGCCGCACGTTCTCGGCGGAGGCCGACGGCTACGTGCGGGCGGAGGGCGGCGGCCTGGTGGTCCTCAAACCTCTGGCGCGCGCTCTGGCGGACGGCGACCGGATCCATGCCGTGATCCTCGGCAACGGCGTCAACTCCGACGGCCGTACCCCGGGGCTGGCACAGCCGAGCCACGAAGCCCAAGAGGCGCTGTTGCGCGAGGTCTACCGGACGGCGGGCATCGACGCGGACGAGGTCGCCTATCTGGAACTGCACGGCACCGGCACCCCCATCGGGGACCCGACGGAATGCCGGGCCGTCGGAGCGGCTCTGGGCACCCGGCGGGCCTCGGGCCGACCGCTGCCGGTGGGGTCCGTCAAGAGTCAACTGGGCCACCTGGAACCGGGGTCGGGCATGGCGGGACTGTTCAAGGCCATGCTGGTGCTGCGCCATGGCCTGGTACCGGCCAATCTGCACGCCCTTCCGCTCAACCCCGCCATCGACTTCGAGGGTCTGCGGCTCGCTCCCGCGACCGAGGCCCGTGCACTGCGGCAGCCATCGGACGCGCGGGCCGTGGCCGGGGTGAATTCCTTCGGGTTCGGCGGTGCCAACGCCCACATCATCCTCACCACGGCGCCCGAACCGGTCCGCGAGGAGCCGCCGTCGGGCCCCCTGCCGGTCGTCGTCTCGGCCCGTACCGCCGAAGCGGCCGCCGGCGCGGCCGGTCGCATGGCGCGGCGACTCGAAAGCTGCGCCGAGGAGGAGTTCTACGACCTGGCGTACACCTCCTGCCTCCGGCGAGGCCACCACCTCCACCGGGGAGCGGTGCTGGCCGACACCCCGGGTGAGGCCGCCGCACTCCTGCGACAACTGGCCGCCGGAGAGCGGGACATCGCCGCCGGTTCCCTGGCAGCCGCCGCCGAACGAGGGAGCGTGGCTTTTGCGTTCTCCGGCAACGGCTCCCAGTGGGCCGGAATGGGAGCCGGCCTGCTCACCGCCGACCCGGTCTTCCGGACGGCCGTCGAAGAGGCGGACGAGGCGCTGCGTCCGCTCCTCGGCTGGTCCGTGCTGGAGGAGTTGACCGAGTGCCGGCGGGGCGACTCCACCGATGTCGTCCAACCGCTCCTGTTCGCCGTGCAGACCGGGCTGGTCGAAATGCTGAGGGCGCATGGTGTCCGTCCGGCCGGGGTGGTCGGTCACAGTGCCGGTGAGATGGCTGCCGCATGGGCCGCCGGGGCGCTCGACCTGGAAGCCGCGGCACGGGTCGTGGTGGAACGGTCCCAGGCGCAGGCGTCGACTGCCGGGGACTGGGGCATGGCGGCCGTCGGCACGGACGAGCGACAGGCCAGGCTGCTGCTGGAGCCGTACGAGGGGCGGCTGGAGATCGCCGGGATCAACAGCGCGCGGGACGTGACGGTCAGCGGGGATGCGGCGGCCCTGGCCCGACTGGGCCATGAACTGCAGCAGCAGGGGATCTTCTTCCAGGACCTGGGCCTGCGGTACGCCTTCCACAGCCACGCCATGGACGGCCTCGAGAGCCGGCTCTTCCCGGCCCTGACCGATCTCAAGCCGCAGCGGGCACACACCGCGTACGCCTCGGCCACCACGGGCACGGTGCTCAACGGCCCCGAGATGGACGCCGCCTACTGGTGGAGAAATCTGCGCGACACGGTGCTGTTCGCACCGGCCGTCGCCGAACTCCGCGACCGGGGCTGCGACATCTTCGTCGAGGTCGGACCGCACCCCGTGCTCTGCAGCTACCTGCGGCGACCGGCCCCCGGCCGGCCGCTCACCGTCGTACCCACCCTGAGCCGGGACACCTGCGAGGCCACGGCGGTGCGCACTGCC
Source organism: Streptomyces sp. GS7 (assembly GCF_009834125.1). Lineage (NCBI taxonomy): Bacteria > Bacillati > Actinomycetota > Actinomycetes > Kitasatosporales > Streptomycetaceae > Streptomyces > Streptomyces sp. GS7. The sequence continues at coordinate 4,781,752 of NZ_CP047146.1, read as the reverse complement.
GTCGCCCACCTGGTGGCGGCGGGCGACACGGGGGCTTCCTTCTTCCCGCGCCCAGGCCGTGTGGTGGACCTGCCCGCCTATCCGTGGGAGCGCGAGCGCCACTGGAACGGCGACCCGGGCGCCTGGGCGCGCCGCTGCGGAGACGGCACGGTCGACCACCCGCTGCTGGGTGAGCGGGCGGCCCTGGCCGACCCCTCCTGGCACGGCTCCTTCGATCCCGCGCGCGCTCCCTGGCTCGAGGGCCACCGGATCGCTGACGCGGTGCTCATGCCGGCCGCCGGCTTCACCGAGATGGCACTGGCGGCAGGCCGGCGCGCCTGGGACCACGCCGTGGAGATCAGCGACCTCGCCATCCCCCGCGCGCTGGTGCTGCCGTTCGACAACGACCGGCAGGTACAGGTCCAGACGACGCTTTCGGCGGACGACGGCCTGCTGCGCATCGCCAGCCGTGGTGACGGCGGGGACGCCTGGCAGGAGCACGCCCGGGGGCGGGTCCGCAGACTGCTCGAGCCACAGCCCCAACGCGTCGACATCGGACACCTCGCCGCCGGACTGCCCGACCACTGGACGGCGGAGGAGTTCTACGAGCTGATGAAGCAGGTCGGAGTCGCGTACGGTCCCGACTTCCTGGTGCTGACCGAGGATCTCCGTACCGATGGGACACAGTCCCTGACCCGCTACACCGCCAAGGCCGATCTCTCGGGCTACGAGGCACACCCCGCGCTGCTGGACGGCGCGGTTCAGACCGGTCTCATCCTGCTGGAGGAGCTGGCCGTCCAGGGAAAGCCCTGCCTGCCCGCGTCCATCGACCGGGTACGTGCCTGGCGGCCACTGCCCGCCGAGGGCCATTTCCACGCCCGGCTGCGGGCCCGGTCCGCCCGGGAGTCGCTCTTGGACCTCATGGTCCTCGACGCCGACGGCATGGTCTGCCTGGCCCTGGAAGGCGTAAGGCTGCGCCAGTTCACCAGATCGTCCGCCACCGGCGCCATCCGCCACGTCACCGTGTTGCGGGCCGACTGCCGGCCCGGCCAGGATCCCGTCGGCCCCAGCCCGCTGCCCGACCCTGCTGCCATCGCGGACAAGTGCCGGGAGGCGGTGCACGAGCCGGAAGGCGGGGCGCATGCGGTCGACGCGTCCCGGGAGCTGGGCGCGCACTTCGTGACGGCCGCAGTCGCGGAACTGCTCCCCGGCTCCGAGGCGGGCGCCTTCACCACCGCCGACCTGATCGACGCCGGCGCCGCGGCCCCGTACGTCCCCCTGCTCGAAGTGCTGCTCGACGTGGCGCGGGACCACGGGCTGGTCGTGTCGGACGACCGGGGGTGGCGGATCGTGCGGCACGGGGCACCGGGGGAACGCGTCCGCGAACTCACCCGGCGGCATCCTGACCTTGCCGTGGAACTCACCTTGCTCGGCACCTGCGGTTCGCGTCTGCCGGAGGTGTTGCGGGGGCGCGTCGAACCGGCGGATGTCCTCCTCTCGGCGACCAACCGCCCTCTGCTGGAGGAGCTCTACGCCGGGGGCGGCATGGCACGGTTCGGCACCCGCGCCCTCCGTGCCGCGGTCGAGACCGTCGTCGCGAACTGGCCCCTCGACCGGCCGTTGCGTGTGCTGGAGGTCGGTGCCGGTAGTGGCGGCACCACCGCCGCTGTCCTTCCCGCCCTGCCGCCCGAGCGCACCCGGTACCTGTGCACCGACCTCTCCGACAGCTTCTTCCCCCGGCTCAGGCGTCAGTTCGGCGAGTACGACTTCGTCGATTACGAGGTACTGGACCTCGATGCGGACCCCATCGAGCAGGGACTGCCAGAGGCCGGCTTCGACCTCGTGATCGCCGGGCACGCGCTGCACACCGCCAAGGACCTGCGCGGCTCGCTCGACCACATCCGGCGGCTTCTCGCGGACGGCGGAGGGCTGTTCGCGACCGAGCCCCACGACCCGGCGGCATGGGCCCTGCTGTCCGGTCTGCTCCCCGGCTTCTGGGACCGGCACGACACCGGTCTGCGCCCAGCAGGGCCGCTGCTGTCGGCCGAGGCATGGGCAACAGTCCTGTCCGACAGCGGATTTGACGCCCCTGCCACCTGGGGACACCCAGGGTCCTCGCTGCTGCTCGCCCGGCGGCCCCACCGCACCGAGCCCGCCACCCGGGCCGCGCCCACCGAGGAGACGGGAACCTGGATCGTCGCGTCGGAATCTCCGCAGGACCCGCTCGCCGAGGCAACCGTCCGACACCTCGGCGCGCGCCGCGCCACGCCCGGCACCGACCCCGGGGCATGGTCGGGCCTGCTCGACGCACACTCCGGCGACGTAGGGGTCGTGCTGTTCCTCGGCGGGGAGGACGAGCACTCCCGGCACCTGGACACCGACCGTGCGGTGCGCCGCCTGGCCGCGCTGCGGGCCGTGGTCACTGCGGCCGCCCAACGCAGCGATGTTTCCCTGTGGCTCGTCACACCGCCGACCGGGGCGCTGCCGGCTCCCGAACGTCCTCTGGCGTCGGAGGCCGCGACCCTCTGGGGAGCGGCGCGCTGCCTGGGCGCCGAGCATCCTCAACTAGCCGTCCGCCGCATCGCGCTGGAGCGCGGTGACAGCCCGGACACCGATGCCGGCCGGCTGGCCGCGGAGCTCGTCGGTCCCACCACCGAGGACGAAATTCTCCTCACCCCCTCCGGACGCTTCGTGCCCCGGATCCATGCGCGACCCACGCTCACCACCGGCGCGCCCGCCCCCGAAGGCAGCTGCTTCGCCCTGCGGCTGCACTCTCCCGGACGGACCTACCGGGTGGTGTGGGAGCCCGCCGAGCCCCCGGCCCCGGCACCGGACGAGGTACTCGTCTCCGTACGGGCCGCCGCGCTCAACTACCGGGACGTCCTGCAGGCCCTCGACCTCATCCCGCTGAGCACCGCGCGGCGTGGCGGCGCACCCGGCACGGGCCACGGCCTCGGGCTCGAGTGCGCCGGCGTGGTGATCGCCGTCGGCTCCCGCGTCACCCGATTCGCGGTCGGGGATCGCGTCTTCGGCTTCGGCGCCGACATGCTGGGCTCGCACGCCACCGTCCAGGAGACGCTGACCGGCCACATCCCCGACGGGATGGACTTCTGCCAGGCCACCACCCTGCCGGGCGTCTACCTCACCGTCCACCACAGCCTGCACCGGCTGGCCCGCCTCGCACCCGGCGAAAGCATTCTGGTGCACGGAGCCGCCGGCGGTGTGGGCCTGGCCACGCTGCAGTACGCCGCACACGTCGGTGCCCAGGTCATCGCCACCGCGGGGACCCCCGCCAAACGCGACCTGCTGCGGCTGCTGGGCGTGCGGCACGTACTGGATTCCCGCTCCTTGGACTTCGCCCACCAGGTCAAGGAGATCACCGGCGGCCAGGGCGTGGACGTCGTCCTCAACTCCCTTGCCGGCGAGGCGATCAGCCGGGGCCTTGAGTCACTGCGAAGCGGCGGCCGCTTCATCGAGCTGGGCAAGCGAGACCTGTACCACAACAGCCGGTTGCCGATGCGCCCGTTCCTCAACAACCTCACGCTGTCGGCGGTGGGGGACATCCACGAACTCCTCACCCACCACCCGGACATCGCGGGCGTCGAGGGCCCGGAGATCGCCAGACGGGTGCGGAACGGCATCTACGGTCCCATCCTGCACCACGTCTACCCGGCCGACCGGATCACCGATGCGTTCGAGGCACTCCAGCACTCACGGCACATCGGCAAGGTCGTGGTCTCCCTGGAGTCGCCGCCGCACGTTCCGGACCCGCTCCCGCCGGTGGTGCTGGACCGTGAGGCGACGTACCTCGTCACCGGCGGCCTCGGCGGCTTCGGTGCCGCCACCGCCCAGTGGCTGGTCCGACAAGGAGCACGCCGGCTGGCCCTGACCGGCCGCCGCGGAGCGGACCACCCCGAAGCGCCGGCGTTGCTCGACGCGTTGCACGGACGGGGCGTCCACGTCACCGTGCATGCCGCGGACGCGGGGGACGCCGCCGCCATGCGCGCGGTCCTGGACCACGTCGACACCCGCCAACACCCCCTGCGCGGCATCGTCCACGCTGCCGCGACGTTCGACGACGGCCCCTTGATGGATCTCACCGAAGAACGCCTCCGGTCCGTTCTGGCCCCCAAGGCAGGGGGCGCGGCCGTACTGGACGAGCTGACCCGCGACCGCGACCTCGCCTTCTTCGTGCTCGCCTCCTCGGTAACCGGGATGACCGGAAACCTCCACCAAAGCAGCTACGTTGCGGCCAACGTGTTCCTGGAGGCGCTTGCCAGGTCCCGCCGCCGCGACGGCCTGCCCGCGCTGGCCGTGGGCTGGGGCGCGGTCGCCGACGTCGGTCACGCCGCCCGCAACGACATGACCGCCTACCTGCGGACCATCGGCATGCCACCGGTCCCCGCCGATGAACTCCTGCGGCTTTTCGGCTCCCTGCCGGCCGAGGACGACGTGGCCGTCCTGGCCGACATCGACTGGCACCGGATCCAGCAGATCGTCCCGGCCGCAGCCCGCTTCTCCACCGTGCTGGCGAAAGGCCACGGCGCCCGCGACGGCGACGAGAACCTGGCGAGCCAACTCGCCTCCGCCACACCGGAGTCCGCCCTCGCGCTGATCACCGACGTCCTCACCCGTGCGCTGGCGGGAGTGCTCCAGACGACCCCGGACCGGCTGCCGCCCGACCGCTCCCTGTCGGATCTCGGTGTCGACTCCCTCATGGGGGCCGAGCTCATGGGCGCTCTTCAGCAGCGACTCGGGTGCAATCTCCCCATGCTGGAGATCGTCAACAGCACGTCCATCGGCGACCTGGCCCGCCGGTGCCTCCACTGGCTGAAATGACCTTGTATGCGAGGAGCAGGCGATGCGCACTCATCGCGGCATCCCCGTCCCCATGGCGGACGGCACCGTACTCCCGACCGACCACTATCCCTCCTCCGCCGGAGGAACGGGCCCTACCGTGCTCGTACGTTCCCCCGTCGGACGCATCCCCATGGGGCTCGTCTACGGAAAGTACTTCACACGTCATGGATTCCATGTGGTGGTCCAGGAGACACGGGATGTGGTGCTGGGCACAGGTTCCATCCAGGACCCCGGGAACGAACGCGAGGACGGCCTGTCCACCGTGGCCTGGCTGCGGACACAGCCCTGGTTCGACGGCACCCTCGTCATGTACGGACCCAGCGCCACGGGCTGCGTGCAGTGGGCACTCGCCCGCGACGTCCCCGAATGCCGGGCCATGTCGGTGCAGATCGCCGCTTCCGCGCTGTCCGAGGCCATCTATCCCGGCGGGGCGTTCGCGCTGGAATCCAGTCTCTACTGGTGCGCCAGCCGCGACCGTTCACGGCTGGCGACGCTTCCCCACAGGGTGCGGCGTGCCCTGGCTTCCGGGCGCCCGCTCCATGAACTCGACACCGTGGCCGGCGGCATGCCCATCCCCATCTTCCAGGAGCTGCTGTCGAGCCAGAGCCCGGGCAGCCCGCTGCGCACCCGGATGGACGCCTCCCACCTCGTCGGCTCCACCACCGTTCCGGTCCATTTGGTGGCCGGCTGGTACGACGTCTTCCTCCCGGGGCAGCTCCGCGACTACCAGGCCCTGCGCACCGCAGGGCACCGGCCCTACCTGACCATCGGCCCCTGGTACCACTGCGACCGGCGCCTTCTCCCGGTGGCGCTGCGCGAGGCCATGGAGTTCTTCCGGTCCCACCTGACCGGCTCCGGTGTCCTGCGGCGCTCCGCGGTACGGCTCTACGTCACCGGCGCCGGAGAATGGCGGGAATACTCCGACTGGCCGCCGCCCGGGACCGTGCGCCAGCAGTGGTACCCGCAATCCGACGGCGGCCTGAGCCTGTCGCCGCCCGCGTACGGGGAGCCGCGCCGCTATCGCTACGACCCGGCCGACCCCACGCCCGTCCCCCGCGGCCCGGTGATCTTCGGTGACTCCCGACCCGAGGACTGCCGTCCGCTGGAGAACCGCACCGACGTCCTCGTCTACACCAGCCGACCGCTGACCGGCCCGATGGAGATCATCGGACCGGTCACGGCGGACGTCTTCATGCGCTCCTCAAGGACGCACACCGACTGCGGGGTCCGGATCTGCGACGTGCACCCCGACGGCTCCTCGATCAACGTGTGCGAGGGGGTCCGCCGGATCACTCCGGGCAACCGCGGCCCCGCCGACGCCGACGGGGTGTACCGGGTCTCCGTGGAACTGTGGCCGGTGGCCCACCGCTTCCGGGCCGGCCACCGACTGCGGGTGCACCTCTGCAGTGGCGGCCACCCGCGCATCGCGCGACACACCGGCAGCGCGGATCTCGTGGACACCGGCGGCGCCCCGCTCGCCGCGGACCAGGAAGTCTTCCATGACGCCGAACGGCGCTCCGTGATCCACCTCCCCCTCGCTTCCCGCTCCCACGACGGGACCTCTCCTCCCGACGCGGACTGCCGAAGCCTGCCGGACGGTGCCGAGGACGACCCCCAGCGGTGGCTCGCGGACCTCATGCCACCGGCCGCCCTGATGTACCCCGGGAACGGTGAAACTCCCTGGCAGGGACCGGAGGCGTGGTGAGCGCCGGACAACGGGGATGACCGCGGCGGTCAACCCCGCGGGTGGGGAGGGCCGGGGGAACGGTCCGTCAGTGAGGCCGTCATCCGGGGCAGCAGGACCGTGGAGATGCCCCTCACGGAGCCGTCGCTGTGCAACAGGTCCATCACCGCGAGCTCGCAGCCGGAGCGGCGCCGCAGCTCGACGAGGAGCTCCATGTGCATCAGCGAGTCCAGACCGTACTCCTGGAGGGGCCGGACCCGGTCGAGGCTGTCCACCGGCATCTGAAGCACGTCCGCGGTCGCGGAGGCGATGACCTCTTCCAGGCGGTCCACGGCTTTCCCGGGCGAGGAATCGAGCCAGGCCCGCAGGTCCTCCTGGCAGCGGTCCGCGCTCTCGGCGGGCGGCGGAACGAGGTGCACCAGGCGCCGCGCGTTCAGGGGTGACGCGGTCATCGCCAGACGAGCCCAGTCACAGCGGCCGAACGCCACGACGTCCGCACCACGGACGTGGAACCGGTCGAGCGCCGCGCCCACCTCGCCGGGCGTGACGGACCGCAAACCGCCCTTGGCCAGCACCTCGTTCAGCCCGTTGCGGGCCGCGTACCCCGTCTCGGCGATGGCGCCCCACGCCACGCAAAGGGCGGGCTCCCGGTCCTGGAGGCGCTGTCGGGCCAGCGCCTCCAGGAAGAGGTTTCCCGCCGAGTAGGCGACCTGTTTGACGTTGCCGACCATGGCACTGACAGAGGAGTACATGAGGAAGCCGGTGTCCCGGCCGCGGGTGAGATCGTCCAGGACGAGGCCACCGCCCAGCTTCGGCGCCAGAACGGCCCGGATGCGTCCGTCCTCGAGCGCGGTCAGCTTCTCGTCCTCCAGGTGCATGGCCGCATGGATCACCCCGCGCAGCGGGTGGCCGCCGGAGTCGATGCTGCGGACGAGCGCGCGCATGGCCTCGGCGTCGGTGACGTCGACGGCATACGCCTGGGCCGTGGCACCCAGGGCGGCCAGACGCGAGAGCAGCGCCGCGGCGCCCGGCGTCCCGGCGCCACGGCGGCCGACCAGCGCCAGGCGACGGGCGCCGCGTGCGGCGAGCCACTCGGCGGTCACGGCCCCCAGACCGCTGAGTCCACCGGTGACAAGGTAGGTCCCTTCCTCGTCCATGCGGGGGCGCACCCGGGCCGGACGTACGGGAACCGGCCCGTCGAGGGAGACGACGACCTTGCCGATGTGCCGTGAGCGTTGCATCAGCCGGAAGGCATCGGCGATGCGGTGGGCCGGGAAGACCTGGTGCGGCAGCGGGCGGTACTCGCCGTTCCCCACGTGCTCCAACACCGTGTCGAGCACCTCCGACGCGTACTCGGTGCGCGCCGCGGTCATCTCGGCGACGTCCACGACGAACAGAGCGGTGTTGCCGGCCAGCGGACGCAACAGGACCCGGTGGTTGGCGTACACGTCCTGCTTGCCGAGCTCCACGAACCGGCCCCCCGGCGCGAGAACCTCCATGCTGCGCGCCATCGCCTCCCCGCTGAGCGAGTTGAGAACGACATCGACCCCGCGGCCGCCGGTCAGGGTCCGGATCCGGTCGGCGAAGTCCAGTCCGCGCGAGTCCAGCACATGGTCGGCGCCCAGAAGGTGCAGCAGATCCCTCTTGGCGGGCGTCCCCGCGGTCGCGATGACGGTCGCGCCGATGCGTTGCGCGTACTGGAGTGCCGCCAGTCCCACCCCTCCGGCACCGCCGTGTACGAGCACTGTTTCACCGGCACGCAGCCGGGCCAGGAGGTCCAGACTGTGCTGGACCGTGAGGAAGACGGTGGGCATGGTGGCCGCTTCCGTGAAAGACAGGTGGCCGGGGATCTTTCTCACCATCGCGGCCCGGGTCCGCACGCTGGTGGCGAATGCTCCGGGCACCATACCGAAGACACGGTCTCCGACGGCCAGTTGGTCCACGCCCGGCCCGACAGCGGTGACCACTCCGGCACATTCCAGGCCGAGGAGGCGCTCGGAGGGAACGCCGTCCTCGGCCACGGGCGGGAGCAGCCCGGTGACCACCATGACGTCCCGGTAGTTGAGCGCGGCCGCACGGACCTCGACGACCACGTCGCCCGCTTCCGGCCGGGGCGCCGGAGCCTCGTCCCACTGAAGCCGGTAGCCGAGTCCGATGTCGTCCACCACAAGAGAGCAGTCCCGGTGGCCCGATCCCTCGCGTCCGCAGGACGGAACGACAGCCTCCGGCGCCCGCACCACGCGGGGCACGAACCGGCCGCCACGTGTGAGAACGACCTCCTCCTCGCCCGGCACCGCCTGCAACTCGTCCGTCAGCCGGCGGGCGTCGTCCCACGGTTGTGCGCCGCGTTCCAGAGAGACGCGCTTGACGTGCAGGTACGTGAGCTCGTTGGCGAGGGTCCGTGCGGCACCCCACGCTGCGGCCTGGCCGGGGCAGGCCGGGCGCTCGGGGGCCGGAAGGGACCCGGTGGGGTGGGTGACCAGGCACAGGGACCGCACGGCCTCGCCACCGTCCTGGCAGGCGCGGGCGAGTTCACGCAAGGTGGCCACCCTGCGCACCGCGAGATCGACCGCCGCCGCGGGGAGACCGGAGACCGCCAGGTCCTCCTGCTCACTCAACACGTACGCGATGCGGATGCCCGCGGGTGTCCCGTCGAAGAGGCACTCCCGGTGGGCGCGCACATCCTTTGCCGTGACGGTGCGTGCGCCGCCGGTCCCCATGGCGAGCCGTTCGACCAGCGCGGCGAACAGGGCCGGTTCGGAGTCGTCCTCGGTGATCACGAGCCATGGGACGGGGCCGGCCGCGTCGGATGGTTCGGCATGTCGGCTTCGGCCAGGTGCCACGTCCTGATCCCGGCGGGCCAGAACAACGGAGAACTGCTCCGGCAGCGGCGTGGCGGCGGCCTCGTGCACGCGAAAGCCGTTCCCCGCGAGCACACTCCGCCACTGGTCGTACGCCGGCAGCGCGGAGCCGGCCCGCAGGCCGCGGTCCTGGACCTGCCAGAAGCCCGGCAGCATCGCTGTACTGAGGGCGAAGAGCTCGGGGTCGTGAGCCTCCACGGCGAGCAGATTCCCCCCTGGAGCCAGGAGGCGCGCCAGCATCCGTACGCAGGCCGCCACGTCCTGGGCGGCGTGGAGCGCCTGCCCGGCGACGACCAGGTCGAAGCTGCCTGCGGTGAGTCCCTGCTCGGTGGGATCGCGGTCGACGTCGAAGGTGCGGTACCGCACGAAGTCGTAGCCGCCGAAGCGGGCCTGAGCCGCGGGGAAGCACGCCGCGGTTGCGTCGGAGAAGACGTATTCCGTGCGTTCCGGTGGAAGCAGCGGCAGCACACAGGCGGTGAGTCCACCACTCCCTGCCCCGACTTCCAGCACCCGCAGCGGCCGGTCGCCGGGGGCCGCACGGACCAGGGACCTGACGACGGCGGCTGCGATCCGGTCGTGCAGGGCGCAGACCGGCTCGATGTCGTGGATGTGCCGCAGCCGGGCAGGCCCCTTCTCCTGGAGCGGCGTGTGCGACGGATCGCGACGACCCCGCAGGACGTCGGCGAGGTGCAAGCCCCCCGGACCGTGTAGGGCGGCCAGGGCCGGATACCCCGGGTTCTCCCGCAACCCTTCCCGGACGGTCCTCCCGAAGTCCCCGGCGGCCCGGCGGATCCAGCCATGCTCGCCGGCCCCGTCCAGCAGCGCCTGTCGGCACGCCATGCGCGCCAGCATGGCCGCATAGGAGCGGTATTCGGAGCGGACGCCTGCGGCGACGAGGTCGTCAAGGGTGAACGAATCCTGCCCCGGCAGGATTTCTGCGAATGCCTCGGCGGCGCTGTGGGCCGCCGAGCGTGCGAGGGCCTCCGTGTACCGTGCGTACCGCTGCTCGTCCCAGCTCTCCAGGATGGTGCTGATCTCCGGCCGGGCCTCCTCGAGCACCGCTTCCGGATGCGGCAGTTCAACAGGCGGGATGCGCTGTCCGGGCGGGGTCGCGGCCCGCAACACCGTGATGTACTCGTCCGGGACGTCGTCGTGGAGCGCCGAGCGGTGCATACGGCACCGCTCCAGCTCGACGGAGACCCGGCCGTCGTCATCGGTGACGGTGATGTCGCAGACGAACTCGCGATGAGTTCTCGAACGTTCACGGACATGGACCAGACCGGTGGGGGAGGGCGCACGCCACACCCGCACGCGTCCCACGGCCGCGGGCAGATAGGTGTCCGTTCCTTCGGGCAGCAAGTGAACCCCGGCCTGAAAGGCGACGTCGAGGATCGCCGGGTGCGTGACGTAGGACCCGCCGTCGTCCCGAGACCCGTGATGGTAGGAGGCCAGCACCTCGCCACTGCCCATACGCAGTTCGCGCACCACCCGGAAGGCCGGGCCGTACCGCAGCCGTCTCTTGCCCATCGCCGCGTAGTGTTCCTCGCCAGTGACGAGTCGCGGGGTGAGCTCACGCACCTGTGCGGCGTTCAGCGGCCGTGGGGCGGATCCGGCAAGGCGGCGGCAACGACCCCGTGCGTGCAGTCGCCAGCCGGCCGTTTCCGACGTTCTGCTGGCCACACGGAAGATGCCGTCCTCGTCCGACAACGAGGTCTGCAGCTGGATTCCGGACGCGCCGTCGGGTAGGGGCAGCAGCCGGGTGACGTCCACACAGTCGAGCTCCACGGCGTCGCCGAAGACCTCACGGCCCGCGGCGAGCGCCATCTCCAGATAGGCGGTGGCAGGCATTACCGCGCCGTCGTCGAGACGATGGTCGGACAGCCAGGGGCAACGGGTGCGCTCGACCTTCGCCTGCCAGGTGGGTTCAAGGACCGGTGCGCGCTCGCCCAGAAGGGGATGGACGAGAATTCCGTCGCCACTGGTGCGGATCCAGTGCTCCGGGGTACCGAACCAGTGCCGTTCGCGTTGCCATGCGTATGCGGGCAGGTCCCTGACCTGCCCGGTCGTGGGGAACCACCTGTCCCAGTCCATTCCGGCGTCGGCGGCCGCGAGCCGCGCTACGGCCCGGCGGACCGCTTCGGCGCTGTCCGGGCCGCGGCTGAGCGTCGGCACGACGGTGAAGGCCCCGCCGTCGCATGCGGCGGCGATCCGTGTCAGGGCACCGCGCAGGCTCGGCTGCGGGCCGATCTCAACCAGAGCGTCGAACGGTCCACCTTCCCCGGTCAGTTGGCGCACCGCACGCTCGAACAGCACGGGGCGGCGCACGTTCTCCCACCAGTAGCCGGCGTCGAGCTGTCCCGCCCGTACCGGTTCCGCGGTGACGGTGGAGTACATGGGGAGCCGGGGCTCGGCAGACACCAATCCGGCCAGTGCCCGGCGCAGCGGCTCTTCGATACCGTCCATGGCGGCACTGTGGAACGCGTGGTCCAACTCCAGGGTACGGAAGGGAATGCCGCGTGTGGCGAGATCGTCGCCCAGTTGCTGCAGCGCCTCCCGATCGCCGGAGATCGTCACATCCCGGCTGCTGTTGACAGCTGCGATCTCCAACAAGCCCGCGTACGGGGCGATTTCCTTCTCTGCCTCCCGCGGCGTAAGGGCGACCGCGGCCATGCGCCCCTTCCCGGCGGTGGATGCCTGGGCCAGACTGCGCTCGGCGATGACCCGCGCGGCGGTGGGCAGATCCAGAGCACCGCACACATAAGCCGCTGCGACTTCTCCGACACTGTGGCCCATGACAGCGTGCGCGCGCACCCCGTAGTGGGCCAGAAGGGCCGACAGGCCGATCTGGACGGCGAACAGGGCCGGCTGGGCATACCGGGTGTCGGACATGACGTGCGAGCCCTGCACGGAGTCGCGCCCGCCAGCCGTCAGAAGTTCGCCGACCGACCAGCCCAGCCGTGGGGTCAGGTAGACGTCCGCTTCTTCGACGGCTGCACGGAAGACGGGCTCGGAGGTCATGAGATCGGCGGCCATGCCGTGCCACTGTCCACCGTTTCCGGAGAACACGAAGGCCACCCGGCCCTGACGCGGCGCTCCCGCCTCACTCTCGTACAGTTCGCCGTCGTCGCCGGACAACCGGGAGAGTTGACGGGCCGCGTCCAGGGAGCCATCGGCCAGAACGGCGACCCGATACGGGTGACGGGTCCGTCGCCTGTTCAGGGTCCAGCACAGGTCGTAGAACTCCTCGTGGCGGCCACCCGCCAGGAACCCTGCCATCTCGCGGGCCGTCTGCGCGAGTGCCGGCCGGCTGCGAGCGCTGATCACCAAGGGCAGTGCCCCCTGCCGCCGGTTGCTCGGAGCGGCTCGCGAAGGCGGCTCCGCCAGAACGACATGCGCATTGGCGCCGCCGAACCCGAAACTGTTCACCCCCACGAAACCCCCGCTCCTTGCCACCGGACACATCGAGGTGACCGGTTCCAAGTTCAGGCCCCGAAAGTCGATCGCCGGGTTGGCCGGGGTGCTGTGCAGGGTGGCGGGAATGCGTCCGTGCCGGAGTACCAACATGGCCTTGAACAGACCGGCCATTCCGGAAGCGGGCTCGGAGTGCCCCAAGTTGGACTTCACCGAACCGATCGGCAGCGCACCGCAGCTGCGGCGCGTGGCAACGGCCTGCCCGATGGCCAGACACTCCAGGGGGTCGCCGACCGGTGTACCCGTACCGTGCGCCTCGAAGTACACCACGTCGTCGGCACCGATCCCGGCCCGGGCGTGCACATCGAGCAGCAGTTGCCGCTGCACGTCCGCACTCGGCACCGACAGGTTCGCGGTGCGTCCCGCGGTGTTCGTGCCGCTGGCCGCGATGACGGCGTGCACGCGGTCGCCGTCGGCCAGCGCGTCGGCCAGCCGTTTCAGCAGGACCACGCCGCCGCCTTCGGCGCGTACATATCCGTCCGCCCTGGCGGAGAACGCCGCACAGCGCCCGTGGGGCGACAGCATCGTTGCGCGGGAAAAGCCGACATAGGGCTGCGGACTGAGCAGCACGTTGATTCCGCCTGCCAGCGCGACGCGGCTGCGGCCGGTACGCAGCGCCTCACATGCCTGGTGCACTGCCACCAGGGACGAGGAACAGGCGGTGTCGACCGCCATGCTCGCGCCGCGCAGGTCAAAGGTGTGCGACAACCGGTTCGCAACGATCGACGCCGATCCGCCGGACATGGTGTGCGGATCGATGTCCTCGTACCGGAGCATCTGCAGCACCCCGTAGGAGGTGTCAGAGACGCCTACGAAGACGGCCGTGTCGGAGCCGGCCAACGATTGGGGGGCGATACCCGCGTCGTCGAAGACCTCGGCCGCCATCTCCAGCAAAAGGCGCTGCTGTGGGTCCATTCGTTTCGCTTCGCGCGGCGAGATCCCGAAGTACTGCGCGTCAAAATCCGCCAAGTTATGAAGATATCCGCCCGCGAAGGTGTAGCTCTTCCCGGGGCTTGCCGGGTCCGGATCGAAGAAACGCGACGTATCGAAACGTCCGTCGGGCGGGCCGTTGGTGATCAGATCCCGTTCGCCGGCCAGCGTGTCCCACAGACCGCCCAAGTCACTGATGCCACCGGGCAGGCGACATGCGACTCCCACCACGGCAATGGCATCCGCAGCTACCGACTTCCTTACGTCATGAGCGCCCATAGGACTTCTTTCCTGCGTACTTCCTGTGAAGCGATGCGGCACGTGCAATACGCCGCCAGTACAGGTGCGATGGGGGAGGGGGAATGCTGACAGTTGCCCATCGTGGCAGAGCGCAACCGTGGGAAACCCTTCTTTCCCCGACCGGGACACCGTGACCCCCCAAAGGGGCGAAAGAGCGGGTGCGAGCTGACGGAGGAGAGCCGATGCGCTCGGCATCGCGGGCGTCTCGTGAAGGCTCTACGCCGGGGTGTTCGCGCAGCCATCTCCCGAGCGCGTCGGCGGTGCGGCCTGGCAGTACGTCGATCCGCTCGCCGGTCTCGGCGTTGTTGAGGACGGCAGACCAGGGACCTGCTCAACGAAAGTCCGCCTCGGACAGCCCAGCGCCAGGCAGACCAGGCGCCGTACCTGCACCGACACCACCACCCGTCGGCCGTCCACCGGCACGTCAGCCACCGTGCGCCTGTGGAGGCCATGCACCTTCTTGGTCGGCGTCCCGCGCATCGGGCACGGCACCGACTCCTGACGGTCCGCCGACACGCGGATCACCTGATCAAGGAGACGCCTGACGAGCGAGACCATCACCGAGCAGTCGGCCGTGGAGGAACCGGCCGTCGATTCGACTACGGAGTCGGTGTCAGACGAGCAGTTGATCGCGATGCTGGTCGACCGTGCCCGCACCGACGGGCTGCAGTTGACCGGCGAGGGCGGGCTGTTGCAGCAGCTGACCAAGCAGGTGCTGGAGTCCGCCCTGGAGGGCGAGATCACCGATCACGTCGGCTATGACAAGCACGACGTGACGGCCGAGGCTGACCACTACCGTGCGGTGCAGCCCACTGCGGAAGCCCGGCGCGGACTCGCCGCGATGCCCAAGGAAATTCGTGCCGCGCGGCCGCTGCTGGACCAGCTTGCACGAGAGGTGCCCGCCCGGCTCGGCGACAAGCCGACCCTGTTGGTGTGGGGGATGCAGGACATGGTGTTCCGTCCGAACACCTCCATCCCGCGGATGCGTGCCGCCTTCACCGATCTGGACTTGGTCGAGCTGCCCCACGCGCGGCACTTCGGGCCGGCACCATCTCGGCGGAGCAATCCGCAGACGCTCCCCACCGCAGCCCACGAACAGGCAAAGCTGTTCTGAAGCAGCACATCACACAGCGCGCGGCTCACGGGTGCAAGGAACGATCGACGTGTCTGGCCAACCCCCTGTGACGGGAAGTTCGCCCGGCTGGGATGGCGATGGGTTCGAGTCGGTGAGAATGAACTGTCGCAAGGGGCGGGAGTGAGCCTCAAGTCGAGAGGCAATCGCGCAGATGCTGGATGGCCCCGATTGCTGCGCAGAGGCTATCCGTAGAAGACAGGCAAAGGCGCTTCGGTGATCCGAAGCGCCTTTCCGTCGTCGTGAGTGCCCGCACGGCCTGCCGGAGATGGATCCCGGGCCACGTCCTGTCGTGGCAGGCCACGCCATTCGGGTGTGAAACGGAGAAATGCTGCGTGGCGTGCCCTTCGTTCGTCCGGCGTGAGCGACAGTCCGGTCCGGAGTCGGGAATCCTCGTCCGGCTGCGTTCCGGGTGGGAGAGCACGTGGGATACCTGTTGCTGTTGCGGCGACGGCCTGTCGCGGTGCTGTGGGCGGCCCGCAGCCTGTCCGTACTCGGTGACCGGGTCTACACCATGGCGCTGATGTGGAGCGTGTACACGAGCACCGGCTCGGCTTCGGCCATGGGCCTGATCGCGGTCGCCGAGTCGGGTCCCTACGCCGTCCTCGGGTTCCTCGGCCCGCGTCTGCTGGCACGGTTCTCCTCGTACCGCGCCCTGGCCTGGGTGGACGCGGCGCGGGCGCTCGTCGCGGTGACCCTGCCGTACCTGTGGTCGCCCGACCAACGCGGCCTGGTCGTCCTGCTCGCTGGGGTGCTGCTCCTGGGCGTGCTGGGCGCTCTCTTCGATCCCAATCTGGCCGCACTGGTGCCCGGTCTCGTCGAGCCCGAGCGCGTCCAACAGGTGACCGGACTCTTCGACCTGACCGCCCGCATTGCCCACATCGCGGGCCGGGCCAGCGGCGGCCTGTTGCTTCTGGCCCTCCCCAAAATGCAGCTCTTCACGATCGACGGCATGACCTTCGCGGTCTCGGCCGCCGCACTGGGAGCGCTGTCCCGCCACCGCACCCGACCGGCCCCCGCCGCGGTAGGGCAACGACGCTGCGGCACATCGAAGCCAGCCCGCGCATGGCCTCTGGTGCAGGCGTGCCCTCAAGTCGGACTGGCGATCGCGGTACAGAGTTTGGTACCCCTGTGCGTTGCCGCAATGACGATCGGCCTTCCTGTACTTCTCGCCGCCCACAACCGTTCCGGACCCGCCGTCTACGGTGTGGTCACCGCAGCCGTCGGCGTCGGCACGCTGATCGGCAACCCCTTGGTCAGCAACCGGCGCCCGGCCAACTGGGCGATCCTCTGCTGCGGGGCATGGGCGGTGGACGGTGCGGCCACGGCATGCATGGGACTCTCCGGCCAGTTGACGCCGCTGGTGTCGCTGGCCGTGCTGACCGGAATCGCGGCCCCCACGGCGAGCGTGACCCTGCGCGCCTACATCGGCACCTTCCCGCCCAGTCAATGTCTGCGGCTCATGACGGTCGAGAACACCGTGGTGCGAGTGGGCAGTTCAGCCGGGATACTGCTCCTCCCGTTCCTCGTCGACGCCTCACCCCAGGGCGCCTTCCTCGCGGCGGGAGGAGCAGTCGCGGTGGCCGCCACCGGCTCGCTGCTGGCGTCCGCTCACATCCCGCACTCGGGCACTGCCCCGACTTTCACCGAGCAAGTCGAGGCCATGGCCACGGAGTAACGCCAGGAAGAGCGAAGCGAACGAACTGCCTGGAGATCCTCCGGGCTTTGGCTTGGCTTTTATGTTGCGCGATTGTTCGTGACGCCCTCGGCGATGGCTGGTTTGCCGTGTTTCCCGACGGGGTGTTCGCGCGCACGGTGTCTGTTCTTCGAGCCTGTTGGTCGGCCGGGACCTGCCGTGCCGGTTTTCGGTGCGCTGGTCAGCCGACCTTCGGGGTGGTCGGCCCAGGCCGAGCGCCGGACCAGCAGCGGGTGCAGCCGGTCCCAGGCAGCGGCTTCGGCCCGTCCGTAGTGCGTGGGTCGGTCACCGTGGCGACGGCCGGCGCGGGCCAGATAGTGGGATCCTCGAACGTGAACTCCGGCCCGCGCTTGGGCTTGCGCCCTCGCTTGCCTGCCGGCTGCGGCGGGGCGGGAAGTGCCGGACCCGCCCGCTCTGCGCAGGTGTAGAGCGCACTGGGGGCTGTTCGCGGTGATGGCGCTCGGCGTTTTCTGTGGTGCAGTAGTGGTCGCCGTGGTCGCTTCGACCGTCTGGCGCCTGCCTCATCGGGGGTGGGAGGCGGGCCGGGCTGTAGATTTCGCCGCACCGCGGGGGTGCGGCGATGCATCAGATTCCGCCTGTGGCCGGCGTCATCGCCATGTCGCGCCAGATCCCATCCGGGCCTCATTCAGGTGATTCCTCAAAGGCGATCAGGGGGACCGCTACGCTCTGGGCATCGCCACCGACCAGCCCGCATTGCGCACCGGGGAACGAGAACCTTCCCTGGCCACCCTGCTGATATCCCGGTTCTCGATCGGACCGGCCGTCATGGACACCGACTTGCGCTACGTGGCGATCAGCCGGCGTTGGTGCGGATAAACCGGGGCCCGGAGGCGCCGAGTGCCCACTCAACTCACCGGTAGATCCTGGTAGTTGCTCAACCTGATTCCTGAAGAGCGCACCTGGCGGGAGCACACGGCAACACGGCTGAGGTAATGGGGTCAGTGCGCTGAACCTGGAGTCGCTGCAGGCAGCGATAGATCGCCCAGGTGCGCGACCAGCACGTCGACGCACACCCGCGGGGCGAGGATCTCGGGGTGGAGGACGGCGCGGAGGCTGAGTCCGTCCAGCAGTGCCGCCAGCCGCTCGGCCTCGATGTCGAGATCGAGGTCATGGCGCAGGGTGCCTGATTCGTCAAGCCGGGTGAGCACGCGGCGCATCAACCTTCTTGTGCCTTCGGCCGCTTGGCGCGACAGATCGGCGAAGGCCGGGTCGGTGCGGGCAGCCGTGTTGAAGTCGAGGAAGACGGTGACCTCCGCACGGCGGCGTTCGTCGAGGGGGAGAAACTCGGCCAGGAGCCCGGCTGTGAGCCGGAGTTGTTTCGGGCGGGGATATCGGCCCAGGTCTCCGATCTGCTCTACGTGTTCGAGTAGTCGAGCGCTGACCTGGCCAAGCATCGACTGCATCGCAAAATGCATCAGGTCCTGCTGACTGGCGAAGTAGTGGCGCAGGGAGCCGATGTTGAGGTCCGCCTCGGCGGCGACGGCTCGCAGCGAGGTGCGCTGCAGGCCCTCACGGACGACGACTCGGAACAACGCGTCAACGACGAGGCGGCGACGCGCGTCCGGATCCACATGCTTTGGCATGAAGCCTTTCTATCACGCCTGTGATACAACGGATTTATCACACGCGTGATAGAATAGATGGAGGCTTGATCGTGGAGCAGTACCTCAATTTCATGCTCATCAGGTTCGGCCTGATAGCGGGCGGTGTCGTGGTGCTGGCGCCGCTGGTCTTCGCCATCGCCCTGGCCTTCAAGCGCAGGGGCAGGCTCGACGAGGTACGCCGGTATGCGGACCCCGTGGTGAAGGCTGGGCTGCGCGCCGCCGCCCGACGGCTGGGCGATGGGCGGAGCCGGACGTCCCGATCACGGCGGCAGGATGACTGGCGATGACAGGACTCGGAATGGAGTCGTCCGAGCTCCTTTACCACCTGCTGCTGGACCGCGTGATCAAGGTCGTCATCGTGGTCGCGGCTCTGAGCATCCTGGGGCTCGGAATGACGGTGATCTGGCGAAGGGCTGGGCGTACAAAGGATCGGCACGACTGAGCCCGAGCCACTCCCTCCGCTCCCGCCCTGCCCGCTCCTGCGAGGTGAGGCTCCGTCGGGATACCGCAACAGCCCGGTGGGGGGCTGCAGGGTTCGGCCATCGCGGTCGCCATCTCCCCGAACCTGCCCGCGCACGTCCAGGCGGTCGCCTTCCACGCGGAGCCCGGGGAGCTGGACCTGTGCCCGGACTAGCCCGCGTACGGCACCCAGCTCTCATCCCGCTGATGCGCTGAAGGCCGTGCTTGCCACCCGGTCTCGTTTCTGCGCTGTTCAACGGATTGCGATCCAAGAACCGCCCGAAACAACCGTGTTGTGTCTGCCGGGGGCAGCACTCTCGCAGGGCCTGACGGATCCGGGAGGGTGCTCTGGGAGAGGCGGCGGGTGGGTGATGGCGGCTACCTGCGAGGCAGGCTGCGTGAATGATCCGGAGGGCATCGGTTCTCGCGCTGCCCGTCGTCGGGTCCTGTCTCGCAACCTGGCCGCACGTCAATGGGCGCATTCGGAAGCGGGGTTGGCCCGGATCGTAGACAATGTCTACTAGTGTGTTGTGTCAGTGTCGATCGCCGGGTGTGGTCGGCGGCGGCGGAACCATCCACGGAGGAGTGGGATGCGCTACCTGGTCATCGCATACGACCGCCCGGGCGCAGAGGGACGTCGACGTCGCGCCCGTGCCCGGGAACGGCATCTGGCCCAGGCGGCGTCGATGAAGCAGGTCAAAGCCGTCTTCGGTACTGCGATCCTGGGCGATGAGGGCGAGATGATCGGTTCGATGCTGGTCATGGCCGCGGACTCCCGCGAGGATCTGGACGCATGGCTGCGCGTGGAGCCGTACGTGATCGATGATGTCTGGCGCGAAGTACGAGTCCATCCATGCCAGGTGGGGCTGTCTTTCCTGGCGACTGGCTGCCGAACGCTCAAGTAACCGGCTCGGACTGCATCGCCGGCCCGGCAATCCGCCCGCGGCATCATGCCGGCCGCCAGCATGAGAAGCCCTGACGCCGAGCCGAGCAACTGATCAGAGTGGACGGAGCTGTCCCGCGCTCGGCATGTCGCCATGGCCCGATCCTCGTCTGCAAGCCGCCTCCTGAGGCATAGACGGCGTCTACGGCCCTCTGATAGACACTGTCTATGGACGTCGAGGGGGCTTTGCGGGAGCGGCTGGTGGATGCCGGCGTGGAGCTGGTGCTGTCCGAGGGCGCCGCTTCGGCCGGTCTGCGGGAGATCGCCCGGCGTGCGGGTGTGTCGCACGGCGCACCCCGGCGCTACTTTCCGACGCACCGGGCGCTACTGTCGGCCATTGCCCGCCGGGGCTTCGAGGAGCTGGGCGTGGGGTCCGCCGCAGCCATCGCCGAAACAGCCGCGCTGCGGGAGGAGTTGGCGGCGCCGGCGCGGGTGTATGTCGCCTATGCGTTGGAACGGCGCGGCATGTTCGAGTTGATGTTCCGTCACGACCTCCTCGACAGCGGGCCGCGGCAGGGGGCTGCGGACGGGCCTCGGCTGCGCGAGGCGATGCTCCCGATGTTTGCGCGCATCGTCGAGCTCGTCGTCCGGTGCCGGGGGGAGGCGATGGAGCCTTCCGCGGCCGTCACCGCGGCGGCCCTGTGGTCGAATCTGCATGGCATCGCCCAACTGTGGTCCTGGGCCAGTCTGCAACTCGCCCTCGGCGGCAGCCCCGGCGGCGACGGTCCGGACGGTCCCGGCCGGCTTGTCGAAGCGGCTCTGAAGGCTCATCTCGGCCCAGCAGTCGCATGACCGGGCGGTTGCGGCGCGGCGTCCCGCTGCTGTTCAGCTGGACGGTCGCCGGCGACGCCTTACCCGCGTGCGCCGGAGCCGTCGGCGGCGTCGAGCAGACGGCGACGAACATCGGCCCCACCCTCGGCATCGCCGTCGCCACCAGCGCAGGCGCCGCCGCCTGCAGGGGAACCACGTCATGGTTTCTGGCCGCCGTCGCGGTCCTCGGCCCGCTCCCCGCAGCACTACTGCCCAGCAATCAGAAGAACAAGGGAATATGAACGACCATCAGAGGACGGACGGATTCACCGCTCCCATCGACGACCGGTACTTCGAGGACTACACGGCGGGCGCGGTGTACGAGCTCGGCACCGCCGCGGTCACCGAGGAGGAGATCATCGGCTTCGCCTCCCAGTACGACCCCCAGTCCTTCCACGTCGATCCCGTCGCGGCAAGGCAGGGGCCGTTCGGCGGGCTGGTCGCCAGTGGGTGGCACACAGTCGCCCTCATGATGCAGCTGTTCGCACGGCACTACCTGTCCGCGGTCGCCAGTCTCGGCAGCCCCGGCGTGGACGAACTGCGCTGGCTCAAGCCCGTGCGCCCCGGCGACCGGCTCCGCCTGCGCCTGCACACCCTCGACACCCGGCTCTCGCGCTCCGACCCGCGGCGCGGCATCGTACGCACGCTCGCCGAACTCATCGACCAGAACGGCGAGCCGGTGCTGCGTGTGACCGTCGTGAACCTGCTGCGCACCCGCGGCAGCGCATGACCAGCGGGACGTCGCAGCTGCTCCTCGGGGGTGTCGTCATGGTGGGCGCCTGCGTGCAGTGGCTGACCGGGATGGGCTTCGCACTCGTAGCCGTGCCCGCGCTCGTGCTGCTGCTCGGTCCGTTCCAGGGCGTCGCCCTGGCCAACTGCGCGGCCGGGGCCATCAGCGCCGTCGGGCTCGTCGGCGGCTGGCGGCGGGTGCGACTCACGGCGATGGTGCCGCTGGTCGTCGCGTCCGCGTGCGCCGTCCCGGCCGGGACATGGGTGGCCGCCCAACTGCCGCGCCCCGTCCTGCTCGTCGGGATGGGCCTCCTGGTCACCCTCGCAGTGCTACTGGTGATGCGCGGCCTGCGGGTGTCCGCCCTGACCGGTCCCAAAGGGGCCGTGGCCGCGGGCGCGGCGGGCGGGTTCATGAACGCCTCCGCCGGACTGGGCGGTCCGCCGCTCTCCCTCTATGCGATGAACGCCGACTGGACCGTCCATGAGTTCGTGCCGAACGCGCAGTTCTACGGCATCGTCGTGAACGCCTTCTCCATTGCGGCCAACGGCGTCCCGCAGCTGGGCGCGGCGGGGTGGGCGGTAGCAGTCGCCGCGGCGGTGCTGGGCGCGGTCGTTGGCAAGGTGCTCGCCGCATGCGTCCCGGAAAGCCGGGCCCGGCAGCTCGTCCTGCTGCTCGCGCTGGCCGGCGGGCTGTCGACCCTGGCCAAGGGGGTGGGAGTGCTGTGATCCGAGACGCCGCTACGACCCGCCCCGCACAGCGGCGGCCGGCGGCCTCCCCCGCCATCCACCCGACGACTGTCAGAGCCGGCAGCTGATCTCCATGCCGTCCTCGACGGGGAAGGCGACGCTGCGGTAGCCGTTCGCCGGGTCGCGTACGTGGTCGAGGTACGGCCGCATGCTGGCGAAGGAGGTGTCGTCGGCCACGACGAGGGTACCGGGTGCCAGCCGCGGTTCCAGGAGCTTCAGCACGGGCAGGCAGAGGTCCTTCCAGCCGTCGAGGAGGACGAAACCGGCCGGGGCGTCGAGGTCGCCGAGGCGGTCCAGGGCGTCGCCCTCCAGCACGGTGATCAGGTTGTCCAGGCCGGTGTCGGCGAAGGTGCGGCGCGCGGCAGCGATCTTCTCCTTGCTGAGCTCCGTGGTGACGACCCGCCCGGCACCGTTGTCCCGTACCGCGGCCGCCAGATACAGCGTGGAGATCCCGTACGACATCCCGAACTCGACCACCGTGTCCGGGCGGACGGCGCGGACCAGGTTGTAGAGGAGCTCACCGCCCGCCGCCGAGATCGGCATGTAGATCTCCGCGGCGGCGTCGGCGTGTTCCTGGGGTGACATGGACGCCGACCCGGATCCCCAGTCGACCCGGGACGCGACGGCGTCGTCCTGCTCGGCCTGCTCGAACATCCTGCGGAGGGCGGCCTAGACCCGGGGGTCGGTGAGTGCGTCTGTGTGAGTCATGGGCGCTAGAGTAGACGCGACGTTGCGTCAGGTCTAGAGATTTCCTGGCGCACTCCAGAGGCGACCCTCCTCGGCGAACTCGGCGAACCTCCTCGGTGAACCTCCTTACGGAAAGAGGCGACATGACTTCCGGTGCGGGACGACGGCATCACGGCAACCGGCACGGCCGCAGCGAAGAGGCCCGGCTGGCCGTGCTGGAGGCGGCCGACGACCTGCTCGTCGAGAAGGGCTTCGCGGGCGTCACCATGGAGGGCATCGCCGCGCGGGCGGGGGTGGCCAAGCAGACCATCTATCGCTGGTGGAGCACGAAGACCGACGTCCTGGTGGACGCCTTTCTCCAGGACGCGGACGAGGACCTGACCCCGTCCGACTCCGGGGACCTCGCCGCCGATCTGCGGGCCTATCTGCGTCAACTGGCCCTGTTCCTCGGCGAGTCCGATCCGGGCGCCGTCTTCCGGGCCCTGCTCGCCCAGGCCGAGCACGACCCGGCGTTCGCCCAGGAGTTCCGCTCCCGCTGCCTGGACCCGCAGCGCCACCGCGACCGCCTGCTGCTGGAACGAGCCGTGGCCGGGGGCCGACTGCCCGCCGACCTCGACCTGGACGCCGAGACGGACCAGTTGGTGGGCCCGCTCTATTACCGCGCAGTGGTGTCGGCCGAACCGGTCGGCGAGGACTTCACCGACACCCTCGTCGAGGCGTTCCTGCTCCGGCACGTCGGCCAGGGCGGCCGTGCCGTACGGCACGAGGGTCCGGTTGGCCGTAGCGGGGCCCCGGATCCGACTCGAGCGCTCGCGAGAGACCGCTCCTCAGCGGCTCCCTGATGCCGTTTCACGGACAGCGTGCGCACGTGGGCGGATGAGGCGTTCCTGCGGAAGTTCCTGTTTCCTCCGACGGTTCTCGGCTGGGTTCTCGACGTTGCGGTGCAGTTGTGCACGCTGGGTTGGCCGGGCTTCGTGACGGACGAGGTGTTGCGCGGCAACGGGGTGTTCCGGGAGCAGACGCGTACGGATCGTCTGCGGCAGGTGGAGACGTGTCTGGGGTGGCTTTCGGCGGCGTCGCTGGAGCTGAAGGAGCGGGATGAGGCCGGGCCGCCGGCCGCGCCGTGCCGGTCGGCCGCCGCCACATGGAGTCACAGGTGGGGAGGTGCGTCGCCGCCGAGGAGGGTGATCAGCTGGGCGAGGAGGGTGTCGAGTTCGCGGCCGACGTCGGCGACGTGCGGGTTGCCGTAGCTGGCGAACAGCAGGCTGGGCTGGTCGACGGCGAGTTTGGTGTCGCCGTCGGGGTCGGCGTAGAGCAGGGTCCGCAGTGGTGCGTGCAGCATGACCGACGGGTCGTGGCGGAACATGCGTTCGGCGATGGTGTGGTTGCCCATCAGGTACTGCGTGGCCTTCCAGGTGGACGGTGAGCCGGCCATGACGGCGGTGATGTCGCTGCGGTAGTAGCGCATGAACCCGTGCGGGGCGTTGATCTCGGCGAGTTCGAGCGTGGCCCGCCAGGAGGCCATCTGGAAGAAGCGGTGGAGATCGATCTCCGGGACGAGGGCTTCGTAGTGCTCGCGCGCTGCATCGTAGGGACGGGGGAGTGTCACAACCAGCCGCCGGGCGGGGTGGTCGATGACGGCGGTGTCCGTGCTCATGGCCGTGCCTGTTCGTCGTCGGAGTGGACGATCTCGACATCGTGGATGTCGAGCGTGATGGAAGGGAGGTTGAGGTTGACGCTGTTGTCGGGGTTGCGGCGGAAGACTCGTCGGCGCGTCGCCACGAGCAGCCCGTCGAAGCTCTGGTGGCGGCTGGTGTAGTGGCCCACGAGGGTGCTGCCGTTGACTTCGGCGATGTAGTCCATGCGGCGTTGCATTCCGAGGGCGTCGAAGTAGAACACCTGGTCGGGGCTGTGCGTGGCGATCTCGGGTGGGAAGTGCACCTGCAGGCGTCGCCAGGTCTGCCCGGCTTCGCGCCACGGTTCGATCTCGTGGACCCGCACGTCGGGATGGGCGAAGAGGAACGGGGTGGTGAAGTAGTTCCAGCACGCATAGCCCAGGAAGTAGCCGAGGTGGAGAGCGTCCCAGGTGCTGTTGCGCAGCATTCCCTTGAAGCTGGCGCGTGCCGGGGCGAGGGTCTCGACCGGTTCGCCGTCGAGGGTCTGCATGGTGACGCTGTCGGCGGCGGCGTCGAAGACCATCCGCTGGTCGGGACGGGTGAACGGGCTGAAGACGATGTGCTCTCTGACCGTGTCGAGCGTCAGGATCTGGTGGAACGTCTTCTCTGGAGGCCAGCCCTTCGTCGCCCAGATCGGGCCACCGATGGAGATGTCGACTTTCAGGCCCCGCAGGGTGCCCCAGAGTGCTTGGCCGCCGGCGGTGGCGATTGCGAGATCGAGGAGTTCCTCACTCATGGCCGGGTGCTTTCCGTCGCGATGCGTCTGGCGGTCAGCGTGCCGGGAGCGGGAAGAGCGTGCAACCGCTGGCGGCGTGGGCCAGCAGCCGGGCGTCGGAATCGCGGAGCCCTGCCTGGGCGAGGGCGGTGCGGCGGCCGCTGTGGAGGACCGTGCCGACGGTGCGGGCCACGGCGGTTCGTGGACCTCCTCCGCATCGACATCCCCTGACGGTCACCGAACCGGTGGGCCCCCAGGCCTTCCGACGGCTGTCAGGGGCGGACAAGAACGAGGCCGACCCTGCCCTGCCGTACCGCGTGCTCCACGGCGTCGGCCAGCTCACCAAGGCCGTAGGTGGCGGCCACTTCGAACTGGTCCTTGAGCCCCAGCGCGATCTGCTTCGCGGTGGCACCATCGGATCCCCGCCTCTCGGCGGAGGCCTCGGACAGCCACCGGCCGATGTTCTTGCGCCGCAACGTCAGCGACCTGTTCAGCCGCGTCGACGCGTGCACCGAGATCGGCTCCTCCGCGATCAGCCCGTAACCGACCAGTCTCCCGCCCGGCGTCAACAGGTCCAGAAGGCTCTCCGCCGGCTTCCCGCCGATCGGGTCGATGGCCACGCTCACCGGGCGGCTGCCAGCTGCCTTGCGGACCTCGTCGGCCCAGCCCGGATGTGCCGTCAGCCCGTAACCGGCTGGACGACCCACGACGAGGACGCGGCTTCAGGCGCTGAACAGGCCGGGGTTCTGACGGACGTAGTCGGCCACCCCCGAAGGAGGTCGCCCGATGACCTGCTCGACCCCGTCCGCCATGCGGTCGTAGCGATCCTCCGCATGAAGGCGAGCCATGGTGGAGATGTGCTGGAAGACGTGGTCCGGCAGCCCCAACGGCCTGAGATCGTCGTCGATCCATTCCTGCAGGGGGACGTCGGTGTAGCCGACCGGTCGCCCCAGAGCTGCGGAAACCTCCGCCGCCACAGCGGCGATGTCCTCCGCGCGCGGGCCGGTCAGCTCATGGATCCTGCCGATGTGCGGGGCAGGATCGGCCAGGATCTCCGCCACGACCGCGGCGACGTCCCCGGCCGCCACAGGGGAGGTCTTCGCCCGGCCGAAGGGCAGCCTGATGCTGCCGTACTTCGCGATCGAGGAGAAGCCGACACGGAACAGCGGGTTCTCCAGGAACACGGTGGGCCTGACCTCGACGACGGGCAGGCCCGACCAGCCCAGGACCTGCTCCACCAGCCAATGCTGCCGCTGCTGAACCGACTCGGAGGTGCTGGTGAGGTCCATCTCGGAGACGGTCAACTGCGACATGTTCACGAACGCCTCCAGGCGCCCGTACGCGCGCGCGACGGCCACCGTCGTCACGGCAGCCTCCAGATACTGCGCCGACACGCTCATGCCGAAGTACATGCGTCCACAACCGGCCAGGGCTGCGGCGACGTCGCCCGCGCGCGTCAGATCGCCGACGACGACCTCGGCACCCGTCGCGCGCAGCGCCTCCGCCCGCTCGTCATCGCGACGCACCATGGCTCGGACGGGCAGGCCCCGTTGCCGAAGGCGTTCGACCACGGATCGTCCGACGGCACCGACGCTGCCCGCCGCCCCCGTCACCAGAATGGGCAAGACACGGGCCTCCGGGGTGCGATCCATAGGAGCATCGTGGGGGTGCACACCGCCGGGGCGCAACTGGGACCCGGCGAGCCGTCGGCGCCGCGACAACAGACAGGTGACCGGATACGGTCACGGTCGGCGCGACGGCCGCTCTCAGGGGAACCGCCGCACCACGATTGCATCGGCGGCACCGCCAACCGTCGCTCACGAAACAGCCCGCCGGGCGGAGGCCGTCCTGCGGAATCGGTGTTCCATGAGTTGTTGCAAACGACTCGATGCCTGAAACACCCCCATGAAACGCGAGTACATCCGCGTCCTGGTCCTGGTTGTGGGGTGCTGTGCCGTGATGCTGCTTGGCGGCGGTGGTGCCCGCGGCGGCGCGGGGTGGCCACGCTGGCCCCGGTCGCATCGCGGCAGTAGTTGCTGAGGGGTGAACTCGTCTTTTTGGAGCGGTTGTTCACAGTTGGGGCGTGGCGGGCGGGCTTTACAGGCTGAGGGTCCAGCGGGTCGCGCGCCCGGTGAGTGCGATGGTCGACAGGGGGTGTGGGTCGATGTTCCAGTACGTTGTCGGGGGTGCTTTGAGGGCGTAGACGACCGCGGCGCGTACGACCGCTGGTTCGGCGACCGCGACGATCTTGCCGCCGTCGTCGACGGGCCGGGTGTCGAGCCAGCGGCCCACGCGCGAGATGAAGGTGAGCAGGGATTCGCCGCCGTGCGGGGCCGAGCGCGGGTCGGCGAGCCAGGTGTCGACGGCGTCCGGTTCGCGGGCCGTGACCTCGGCGAGGGTGGACCCGCTCCAGCGGCCCATGTCGCAGTCGCGCAGCGCGGGCTGCGCCAGCGGCGTCAGGCCGAGCGCTTCGCCGGTGTCCCGGCTGCGCGGGGTCGGCGAGCAGTAGCGCAACTCCGCGGCCGCGAGCGGCCGCAGGGTGGGGGCGGCGCGTTGCACCTCGTACCAGCCGGCCTGGTCGAGCGGCCGGTCCTCGTGGAAACGCTCGGCCAACAGCGGGGCACTGCGCGCGGCCGTGAGAAGTATGAGCCGAACATGCATGCGGCGATCGTACGGGTCGTGCTCCTGCGTCGTGCACGCGAAAGGGGGCAGGGCGGGCGGGTTGCGCATGTGCTTCAGGGGAACGTGGGCACATTCGACCTGGACAACGGGCTGCATCCCAGCTCCACGCCACCGGCTCCGCACGGTGGCAGACCTCAGCGTGGTTGTCGGTATCGGTAGTCCTGCCTCCTGAGGTTGGTGGTCGACGGCTCGGTAGAAGGTAGATCCATGTTGGATGGCATGGAGCGCGGACTGCTCCAGACGCTGCAGATTGCTGGGCGGGTCGCGTTCTCGCTGGTCGGTGAGGTGTTGGGGGTGTCGGACCGGACGATCGCACGGCGGTATGCGCGGCTGCGGGCCGAGTCGGGGGTGCGGGTGTCGGGTGTGGTGTGGCCGGAGGCGGTCGGGCGGCAGTTGTGGCGGGTGCGGGTGCGGGTGCGGTGCGTGCCGGAGGCTGCGGTGGGCCCGTCCATGGACGGGCGGGTGGGGTTTCGTTCGCTCTCAGCGGCGACGGGCTGGTCGGAGGCGACGGTACGCCGTCGGCTGGCGGAACTGCGCGCGAGTGGGGTGGTGTACTTCGACGTTGATTTCGATCCGGTGTTGCTGGGCCTGCGGGCGTCGGCGGCGTTGTGGCTGAGCGTCGCACCGGGTGAGTCGGCTGCCGCGGGCAGGGCTCTGGCGGAGACCCGCAGGTGAGCTTCGCCGCAGCCACGACTGGGGTGTCCAACCTTTACGCGGGTGTGCACTGCGGCGGCAGTGCGGCGTTGTACGCGTACCTGACGGGGTCGGTGGCGGCGTTGCCTGGTTGGAGGGGCGCGGTTCGGCTTCGCGTGGAGCCGCGGACGCCGCCAGGAGAGTGTGTCGCGCCGTGCAAAGAATCTCAAAAACACAGTTCCCGGGCACAGACCGTCATCCAATGGTCAAACGCACGACCTACCGTGGGCCGCCGTCGTCAACTCACGGAGGCCCCACCACTCATGTACCTGTCTCGTCGTCGCACGCCCGCTCCCGGCCGCCGGGCCAAGTGGTCGGCCTCTCTCGCAGCCGGCGGCCTCGCTCTGACACTTCTCTCCGGTGTCGTCGCGGAGCCCGCCGCTGCCGCACCAGGTACCTCCCAGGCGGGCCCCGGCACGGCAACAGCGTCAGCCGGGCGATTCGTCGTCTACGACAACACCGCTTACCGCGACGTCGGCCTGGCCCGCTACGGCGCGATCCCGTCAAACGTCGTCTACGAGGGGTACGTTGCGGCCCTGAACGGGAGGAAGCGGCCCGGGACGGAGCTGGACCTGCCGCCCGAGGCCGCCTACAAAGACCTGGTCCGCAAGCATGCGAGCAAGCCGGGCCCCGTCGTCCTCGACTTCGAGTCCCTCTACCTCACCGGCACTCCCGACACGGCCCAACGGCGTCTGGAGAAGCTGGAGAAGTTCGCCCAGTGGGCGCACGAAGCCCTCCCCGGCAAGGTGATCGGCTTCTACGGCGTACTCGGCAACACCGCACCGCGGTACTACCCGCTCGCCCGGCAACTCGCCCGGTATGTGGGCGCGTTCTTCCCCACCCTGTACACGTTCGACGACAACCGCGCGGCCTGGCGGGCGAAGCTCGTCAAAGACCTTGAGGAGGCCAAGGCCGTCGACCCCGGCAAGCCCGTCTACCCCTACCTGTGGCCGCAGTACCACGACGGGACGCCCAAGAGCCCTCAGTTCCTGTCGGCCGGCCACTGGAGCTACGAGCTCGACACGGCGCGCCGGCTCGTCCCCGGGGTGGTGATCTGGAGCGGCGCGTGGCCCGTCACCGACAAGGGTTGGATCACCGCGACCGAGCGGTTCATGGCGACCATCGCCAAGTCGCCGACGGCAACCCCGTCGGCTCCCGGCGCCACGCCCACGCCACACGGCGCCCTCACGCAGGCAACCGGTGTCAGCCTGGTCGCCGACTCCACGGCGACGCCCGACACGGACGACGACGGCAGCCCCAGGGTGACCCGCCTTGCCTCCACGGGCGGTGCCGCCCTCCCGATCGTGCTGGTCGCAGGCGGGCTCCTACTGGCCGGAGCCGCGGTGTTCGCCACCACACGTCGCCGCCACCGCCACTGAGCGCTGTCCTTCGTCGATCGTGCTCGAAGGCCCGGATCGCCATCGCGCGAGCCGGGCCCCGGTGCCCGGGCCACCGCTCCGGGTCTCGGCGGACTTCAGGGAGTGCCTGAGGGCGGCCGTTGACGACCCGTTCTTCCCTCGCCGGGAGTTCCACACCCGCATGGGCACCGGCGCGCTGCCCACACACGGCTCAGCCCACTCCGGGCCGGCCCGACGAGGCATCGTCCTGGTCGTCACCGACCCGCAACGCTGGCACGGGTAGCCTGCCCGTGGCTCGTCCTCAAGCCCTGAAGGCTGGTGGCGCAGTCGGGCTCGTTCCGCCGGACCAGCTGCTGTTTCGCGGCATCTGCCGTGTGGGACGCAGGCGAAGCGAGCCCCGGACCGACCGGTCCAGGGCTCGCGTGTTGTGCGGGGCGGACGTTATCCACGCCGTCGGCATGCTCAACGCCGCGTTGTTGCGTCTTTCTGGCCGCGGGAAGTTGTAGGGCTAGAAGTTTTGTCCCTCGTGTTCGCTGGCCCATGCACCGCAGTAGCTGACGACGGTTCCGGCGACTGCGGGGCCTGCGGCTGCAGCCAGAACGCAGCCGAGGCCGTCTGATGCGACACAGGCCACGCCGACTGCGGCTTCGATCCCGACGATGGCCCAGGCTGGAACTCCCTGGGCTGACAGACACGAGTTGAACGAGTGCCACCAGTCCGGGCTGAGGATTCCCTTGGTGGAGACGCCCCCGGTGTTTTGGGACGTCTCGTCGTTTTGGGTCACGTCCCTGGTGAGGTCCGTCTTCCCGTTGAGCCAGGTCTGGACCGTTCCGACCCCTGGGCTTTTTTCCGTGAGGTGCACTTCTCGGTACCCGGCGATTGTGCCGTCCTGAATTGCTACGGTGATCGCACCGTAGCTGGCTGGGGGGCCTTCGGTCAGCGGAGCGGTGAAAATGTCCATCCCGTTACCCGAATGTACCGCCGCCGCGTCGTAGTTCACCGTCCACCCTAGGTCGAGGTGGGTGACTATCGAGCCGGACTCCATGGCTGCGACGACTAATTCCGTTGCGGGTTTGATTTTTCCCGGAGCTTCCGGGTGGTTTTTGATGAAGTCATCCACCCGGCTGGTCAGTTCGGGTAGTGCCCTTTGAGCCTCCGACTCCATGACTGAACCTCCTTCTTGTGGGTGCCAGCCCGAAAATCAGCAATAAGACGAGTGCCGCAATCCAGCAAAGTGCTGGATGGAATCGGGCGATGGTCGCCAGCAAAACAAGTCCGGATGACAGCGCGGGCAGAATCGCCCAGGCTATTCGCCAAGAAATCTTTGCCATGCGCCGCCCTTCCAGATGCTCACCGCTGATCGTTTCCATTTAAGCCTTCCATGTCGCGCTATCGACGGTACACGCCTGATCAAGCCAAACCTTGAACTCGGCTGCTAATTCCATATGCGATGGAAACTCGACCAGGTTCTGGAGGAAGTGTGAATTGGTCTCGCTTCTGGGAGGATGTGCACTGCGTATCAGCCGTAGAGGCGCACGCAAGTCCGATTTATCGAAACTCCCTTCGATGTCATCCCGGTTCAGTGGCGCTGCGCGCACCCGCCAGAACGCGCGGTACGACGCCAGTCATGAACGAGGCGGCCGCGACAGTTCCGACGACCGCCTTCAGTAATCCGCCGCACCTGATGTCGGCGGCGTCAGCTGAGCTGCCGCGTCTGGTGACAGGGGATCAGAGAACGGTCGGGCTGGCCCTCCTGGCCCGGATGGAATGCAGCGGCCGGCCTACGCCTCCGGTGCCGATCCAGGACTCGTGGGCGGGAGGGTGAGGGTGACTTCACCAGCGGAGGTCTTGAGGTTCGGCGTCTTCTCCCGGCGGCCGACAGACCTGTCGATCTTCTTGATCCTCGACCAAGTGAAGCCGGGGCGACGGTACTTGTTCCGCCGTTTCGGCCGCATGCGCTTGATGTCTTCCTTGGAAGCCGTGGCCATCCCCGGATGTGGGAACCGGGCCGAGCCACCTGTCATCTGTGGGCACGAGCCTCTCCTTGCGGTCTGCGTAGCGCGCATTCCCCTTGCCGGCGGGTGGCCGCGCCGGTCCACCCCCATGCTGCCAGCGCGCTCCTGCGCCCTGCAGAGGAAGGTTCTCGACAGCCTTCACCAACCCGCCGCACGCGCTACCGGCGCCGGATGAACTGCCGCCTCCGGTGAGCGCGGATCAGCGAGCGGTCGGGCTGGACCGTTCTTCCGCGACCGACTGGGCGTCCTACGCGAACTGACCGGGCTGTCACCGGCCACGGGTAGCCGGGCTCCTGCCACTGTCGGAGGCCGCCCTCGTCCTGGTTCTCCTCGCCGTCCTCGGGATCAGTTACCGCTGGTGGACTGAACGTGCCTGTGACCGCGAAGCAGCACGTCGCTGCGGCCGGGACGTCGCGGTCGCAGCCTGGAGCATGACCTTGCTGAAGCCCGCCAAGTTCTGCTTGTGCAGCGGATACTGCCCGCCATCCTCGAGCTACGCAGCCACCCCGCCCCGCTGGCACTACGCCTGTGGTGCGCGCGGCGTGCCCGGCCGTGAGCTGTGCCGGGCCGCCAACTGCCCGTTCGCTGACTGAAGTCGGCGCCGTGATCGGCGCGCTGGTCACCGAGCGAGCCTGGGAACTCCCGGCCGGCGGCGCGAGCCTGCGTGAGTGCTAAGCGGGCCGCTCCGTGCTGTGGCGCTCTGCTCGGTGGCGTCGGTGGCACCACTCAAGAGGCGGGGCTGTCGGTGGATTCTGCCATCGGCCAAAGCCCTGCAGAGCCGAGCCCGGCCTAATGCCGCTGTGCGATCGCCTCCTCCACTTCCTTGCGGATCTCCCTCGCGGGATAGCGCGCGGCCGTCCCGTAAGGGGCGAGCAGTCCGTCGGCGAGTGATGAATCGTCCTCCACCAGTTCGGCTACCAGCACGGTGCTTCCCGGCGGAACTTCCGCCGCCAGCATCTCCAGCGCCGCGTTGGCAGCGGTCGCCTCGCGCGCGTCATGGGCACCGCCGATCAGCCCGCCCGCGCCGAAGCCGATCATGACGCCGAGCGGGCCGCCAAGGATGCCCAGGAGCCCGCCGATCAGGCCGCCGACGGCGAAGGCCCGGGCGGTGCCGGTGGTGTCGACGGCGTCGGGGAAGTCGAGGACGCCGTCGGCGTCGCGCGCGACGACCGCTGCCTCGCGCAGTTTCACCTCGCCGTTGGCGTGCGCCTGCCGCAGCGCGTCGAGCGCCTGGTGGCCGGCCTGCGGGTCGTCGACGTTCAGGAAAAGGATGTTGTCGTTCATGATTTCCACTGTTGGGGCTCCCGGCCCTTGGCGCACCCCAGCGGGGCCTGTCATGCCGAGTGGGCCGGTGCGTTCAGCGGGCGGTGCGCGGGTACTGGCGTCGAGTGGCGACCAGCGCACGCCAGCGGGTGCGTGTCTGCTGCCCGCTGTCGAGCCATCGCACCACGGAGGAGTCGTTGTGAGCGGGAGTTCGGCCAGGCACGTCGAAGACGGCTCTCAGCCTGTGTGGCGTCACCGGCGTAGGCGGAGCGATCAGCACCACGGCGCCGGGCCGAAATGTCACTTTGTGTTAGCCTCAAATGTTTGGACGGCTGTGACGGCTGGCGACTCCGTCCGTGCGGTTCCCCGTGTTCGTCGGCTGCTCATTCCTGCCGGGCCTTCCTCGGTACGTTCCCTATGCGGAAGGCTCTTCATGAACCACCCGGACCGCCTCGGCACCTCGCACGGCGACCTCGCCCGGCCAGTGACCCTCACCCCAACGGTGTCCCCGGTCGCCTTCGCCGACATGGAACTGCCGGCCGAGGTTCTGCGAACGCTCACGGAGCTGGGCGTGCGCGAGCCTTTCCCGATCCAGGCAGCCACGCTGCCCAACGCCCTTGCGGGACGCGACGTCCTGGGGCGCGGGCGCACGGGATCGGGCAAGACACTCGCCTTCGGCCTGCCGTTGCTCGCACGGACGGCCGGGCGGCGCGCGGAGCCGAAGCAGCCCCTCGCCCTGATCCTGGTGCCTACCCGGGAGCTGGCCCAACAGGTGACCGAGGCGCTCGCGCCGTATGCCGACGCGCTCCGGCTGAGGATGGCCACGGTCGTCGGCGGCATGTCGATCGCCCGGCAGGTCGCTGTGCTGCGCGACGGGGCCGAGGTCGTTGTCGCCACGCCCGGCCGCCTGCACGACCTCATCGAGCGCAGGGCCTGCCGCCTGGGAAGGGTACGGATCACCGTCCTCGACGAGGCCGATCAGATGTGTGACATGGGCTTCCTGCCGCAAGTCACCGAGGTGCTCGACCAGGTGCACCACGAGGGCCAGCGGATGCTGTTCTCGGCCACCCTGGACCGCGACGTCGACCAGCTCGTCCGCCGCTACCTCCACG
The DNA here is from genome assembly GCF_009834125.1 of Streptomyces sp. GS7. NCBI lineage: Bacteria > Bacillati > Actinomycetota > Actinomycetes > Kitasatosporales > Streptomycetaceae > Streptomyces > Streptomyces sp. GS7. The sequence continues at coordinate 4,747,325 of NZ_CP047146.1, read as the reverse complement.
ACCCGGTCGTCCACTCGGTCGACCCGTCCGCGGGCGCCGTCACGACGATGGATCACCATGTGCTGGTGGTCCACGGCCCCGACCGGTACGCCGTCACCACGGAGATCGCCGCCCGCGACGGCCGCGTACTGCTGTTCCTGGACACCAAGCACGCGGTCGACCAGCTCACCCGGCATCTGCGGGCCAGTGGAGTGCACGCCGCTGCCCTGCACAGTGGAAAGTCCCAGCCGCAGCGCACCCGGACCCTTGCACAGTTCAAGAACGGCCAGGTCACCGTCCTCGTGGCGACCAATGTCGCGGCCCGTGGTCTGCACGTCGACGACCTCGATCTCGTGGTGAACGTCGACCCGCCCACCGACCCCAAGGACTATGTGCACCGTGCGGGCCGCACCGCCCGGGCCGGTGATTCCGGCAGCGTCGTCACGCTGGTGCTGCCGGGCCAGCGCCGGGAGATGAGCCGGCTGATGGCCGGGGCAGGCATCGAGCCGACGATCACCAAGGTGCGCTCGGGCGAGGCGGAGCTGAGCCGGATCACCGGGGCCAAGGCCCCCTCAGGCATCCCGCTCGACGGCGGGCCCGCCGCACCCCGGCCCAAGAACTCCAACGCCCCCTTCCGCGGCCTGGGCACCAGCAAGGACGCCTCCCGCGGCACCGGTGGCAAGTCCCGCAAGGCCAGCGAGGCCCGCAAGCTCGCCGAGGCCCGCAAGGCGGCCCGGGTGCGGCGCGGCGACTAGAGCCACTGCCCTGATAGCCGCAGATTCCTGTTCACAGGCTTGAGAGCCTCCGGCCCGCGCGCCGCGGGCGACGGCCTCGTCTTCAGAGCAGGTCGGGACCTCGACGCGTCGCTTCCGTCGCTACGGCGCCTCGACAAGCGCGGCTCCGGGCAGTGAGCTGCGCAAACCTGTCGCCCGCGAGGATTCAGCGGTCCAGCACGCCGCGGCCGTCTCGAACCTCGAACACCAACTGGGTCTCCGTCTGCCGCACCATCGGGTGGACGGTCACGTGCTCCAGGATGAGGTCTCGTAGTTCTTCCGGGCTTGCCACGGCCACATGCAGAAGAAAGTCATCGATGCCACCGACGTGAAGAACCGTCAAGGCGCCCGGAACATCGACCAGTCTGTCGTACAGGGTGCCGACGTGCTCGCGGCTGTGGCTTCCCAGACGAACCCTGATGATTGCGTGAATGGGGTGGCCGAGTGCGCCGAGATCGAGCCGGGCGCTGACGCTCGTGATGACACCGGACTCCCGCAGGGCGCGTACTCGGTACGCGCAAGTCGACTCGGCGACGCCCACCCGGGCCGCGAGCGCGGCGTTGGTCATCCGGCCGTCCTCTACGAGCGCGGCGAGGATAGCCAGATCGGTTCCGTCGAGAGTCGCCGGAGTGGGTTGTGTTTTCTTCGGCTGCTGACTCGCCATGAACCCTCCTCTTGGTAAACCTGCGGCAATATTGGCTAATGCCTGTGGTTTCCACCATAACTATTGCATGCAATTGTGGATCGCTTCACTCTCTGGGCCATGAATTCGTCGTATCTGCAACTCGACTCCCTTGCCGTCCACGCCGGCCGTGAGGACCTGGCTGAACTCGGCGTCCACGCACCGCCCATCGACCTGTCGTCGACCAGTCCGCTCCCGAGCATCGAGGCCGGAGGCCTGTCCTACGAGGCCATGGCCGGCGGAGGGACGCCGAACGCCGAAGGCGGAGCCGTCTACGCACGGCTCTGGAATCCGACCGTGGCGCGATTCGAGTCGGCTCTCGCCCAGCTGGAGCACGCCGAGACCGCCGTGGCGTTCTCCTCGGGCATGGCTGCGATGACCGCGGCAATCCTGGCGACGATGAAGGAGACCGGCCGCCGCCACGTCCTGGCCGTCCGCCCCCTCTACGGAGGGACCGACCACCTGCTGGCCTCGGGCATCCTCGGGGCCGAGGTGACCTACTGCTCGGCGCCGGACGTTGCCGCCACCATCCGCCCCGACACGGCGATGATCGTGCTCGAGACGCCTGCCAACCCGACCCTCGAACTGGTCGACATCCGCGCCGTCGTCGAGGATGCCCGCGGCATCCCCGTCCTCGTCGACAACACCTTCGCGACGCCGATCCTGCAGAACCCCATCGACCTCGGTGCCGCGATGGTCCTGCACAGCGCGACCAAGTACCTCGGAGGGCACGGCGACGTCGTCGCCGGCGTCATCGCCTGCGGCCAGGAGCAGGCATCTGCGCTGCGCCGGGTCCGCGCCGTCACCGGCGGCCTGCTCCACCCCCTCGGTGCCTACCTCCTGCACCGAGGGCTCGCCACGCTTCCGGTTCGGGTACGTGCCCAGCAGGCGAACGCTCAGCGCATCGCCTCGTGGCTGAAGACCCACCCGAGCATCGCCCGCGTCTACTATCCCGGGATCGAGGGGGACCCACAGGGACTGCTCAGCCGGCAGATGAAGGGCACCGGGGCGATGATCTCCATCGATCTCCGCGGCGGGTACGAACAAGCCGAGCGCGTCGCCTCGGCGACCGGCCTGTTCACCCACGCGGTGTCCCTGGGCGGTGTCGACTCGCTGATCCAGCACCCCGCGGCGCTGACGCACCGGCCCGTCGCCCCCGAGGCCCGACCCGCCGCCAGCCTGGTCAGGCTCTCCGTCGGGCTCGAGGATCCCGAGGACCTGATAGCCGACCTCGATCTGGCCCTGGCCACGCACCACCCGATTCCCCTGTCTGCTGGCACGTCCCACGCGTAGACCCCCCGCCGTGCTTCCGGCCGAAGCACGGCGGGGACCGGGGCGCGCTCGTAGACGCCGCCGAGAAACCCGCCTCTGCCCAGGGACTGTCCACCCGCGCCTTCCTCGTCGAGGCCGGCCGCCCGTCGATGGTGACCGACCGGGGCGCCGCGCTCCTCGACATCGCCCCTCAGCCTCCGCGCCCGAACGAACGTCACCGGCCCGACCACGAACCGGCGGCCTGGCTGCCCGCCTCGCCCGGCAGGTAGGGAGACGTCCGTCTTCCAGCTGCTGGGCAGGATGTCCAGCAGGATCGGGAACAGCATCAGCGTGCCGACCAGCAGCGAGATCCCGCCCGCCACCGAGCGCATCAGCATGCCGAGCGCCGCGCCGAAGGCGGTGACCAGCGCGAGGTAGAGGTCCGCACCGAAGAGGCAGCGCAGCACCCCTTCCGCGCCGAGCCCCAGCGCGATCGGCTTGCCGGTGAGGAAGCTCATGCCGCCCAGGAACGACGCGAACGCGCCGATGGTGGCGACCACGAGCACCGCGCCGAAGCCGACCAGCGGCTTGGACCAGAGCACCGGCAGCCGCCTGGGAACCGTCGTCAGTGTCGACCGGATCATGCCGGTGGTGTACTCGCCGGCCGTGATCAGCACGCCGAGCACGCCGACACGCCGAGCACGCCGAGCGCCAGCTGGGCGAGCCCGCTGCTGCGAAGTGCCAGCGCGACCGCGTTCTTGGCGTCCGCGTCGGGGCCGTGCAGGTCGGCCGGGTTGTAGCGGTAGGCCGACATGACGCCGATGCCGACCAGGATCAGCAGCGAGATCCCCAGCGAGATCCCCAGCGTGATCCAAGTGGACCGCAGCGAGAGGAACTTGGCACCCTCAGCGCGCGGCACGCGCGGGAAGGCCACCTTGTAGCTCGGCCTCGCGGCCTCGGTCCGCGGCGTGGCCGGCGCCGTCAGGGTCGCGCTCATGCGGCCACACTCCCGTGGGAATTGGTGCTTGCGTTGCTGCGGTACTCGACGGTGTCCCCGGTCAGCGTCATGCACGCCTCCTCCAGGGAGACCACCTGCGGGGTCAGCTCGTAGACGGCGACGCCGGCGTCCGCCGCGCGCTGCCCGATCTCCCGCGCCGCCGTCAGGCCGTTGACGAGCAGCGTCTCCGAGCCTGCCTCGCCGGTGACCGTCACCTTCGGGCCAAGCAGCAGCTCGCGCAGGCGCGCGGAGTCGGCGGAGACGACCTTGACGCTGTCGCCGCCCGACCGCTAGAGGAAGTCGGCCACCGTGGTGTCAGCCGGCAGTCGGCCCCGGCCGACGATCACCAGGTTGGTCGCTGTCAACGCCATCTCGCTCATCAGGTGCGAGGAGACGAAGACCGTCCTGCCCTCGTCCGCCAGGCAGGTGAGCAGGTTGCGGATCCACAGCACGCCCACCGGGTCGAGCCCGTTGACCGGCTCGTCCAGCATGATCGTCTGCAGGGGTCGCCGAGCAGCGCGGCGGCGATGCCGAGGCGCTGGCCCATGCCGAGCAAGAACGCGCCCGCCCGCTTCTTGGCGACCTTTCCGAGCCCGGCGAGCTCTACCACCTCGTCGACCCGGCGGCGCGGGATGCCGTGGGTGAGCGCGAGCGAGAGCAGGTGGTGGTAGGCGGAGCGGCCGGGGTGGATGGACTTCGCCTCCAGCAGCGCGCCGACCTCCTGCAGCGGGGCGACGTGCTGGGCGTAGCGCTTGTCGCGGCGCCCGCCGCGCGGCCTGGTCAGCGGTGAGCTGCTCGCAGCGCCGCGCCGATGACCTGGGGCGCCTCCCGCATCGAGGGCCCGTACCAGGTGAGATGGCGTCCGCTGACCAGCGCCGTGGGAAGCCCGGGGAAGTCCTGCGGACCGTCGTCGGCGGTGAATCGGTACGGCTCGTCGGGCAGCACCACCAACTCGGCCCCGGCCGCGTTCAGTTCGCCGATCGGGATACGCGCATAGCGCTCGGCGTGACCGGCGTAGACGTTGCCGACCCCGAGCCGGGCCAGTACGTCGCCCGCGAAGGTGTCCCGCCCGCACACCATCCAGGGCCGCCGCCAGATCGGCACGACGGCCGGGACCAGCCGGGTGGGCGGCGCCACCCGCCGCCAGGCGTCCTCCGCCTCGGCCAGCCAGGCTGGTCCGGGCAGCCCGCAGCCCTCGACCAGCACCCGGCGCAGTTCGCTGAACGCCTGCTCCACGGTGCGTACCTCGGTGACCAGGACGCGCAGCCCGGTGGCACGCAACGCGGCCAGGTCCGGTGCCCGGTTCTCCTCCTCGTTGGCGATGACCAGGTCGGGCGCGAGCGCGGCGATCCGCTCGGTGTCGGGGTTCTTGGTGCCGCCCACCCGGACGACATCGAGGTCGTGCGGGTGGGTACACCAGTCGGTGGCGCCTACCAGCAGGTCCCGCCTGGTGGCGGCGACGGCTTCGGTGAGCGAAGGGACCAGCGAAACAACACGCATGACCACCAGTCTGCCGGATGCCGCGTGCGCCGAGTTGGGAGACTATGTGGCACGGCGTCCGAGGGAGGGCCCATGCTGATCGACTTCGTTCCCGACGGAGATCTCTACCCTTTTGAGTCGCGTTGGTTCGACTCGTCCGTTGGCAGGGTTCACTACATCGAGGAGGGGACCGGACCGACGATCCTGTTCTGTCACGGCGCTCCGGCGTGGAGTTTCCTCTACCGTCACATCGTGAAGGATCTGCGTGATCGGTACCGGTGTGTCGCTGTCGACCTCCTGGGATTCGGACTGTCCGAACGTCCTGTGGGTTTCGGTTACACGATCGCCGAGCACACCGCGGTCCTCGGCGAGTTGATCGATCACCTGCAGCTCGACGACTTCGTTGTGATGGGACACGATTGGGGTGGCCCTATCGGTCTGGGCGCGGTCACCGGGCGCGCGGACCGGGTGAGGGGGATCGTGCTGGGCAACACGGTGTTCTGGCCGATCGAGGCGATGGCGAATCGGGCTTTCAGCGTGATCATGGGTAGCCGTCCGATGCAGCGGCGGATACTCCAACGGAATTTCCTCGTTGAGCGCGTCCTGCTCGCAGAGCTGGGGCGTAAGCTCACCGCGGCCGAGGCTGACCACTACCGTGCGGTGCAGCCCACTGCGGAAGCCCGGCGTGGACTCGCCGTGATGCCCAAGGAAATTCGTGCCGCGCGGGCGTTGTTGGACCAGCTGGCACGAGAGGTGCCCGCTCGGCTCGGCGACAAGCCGACCCTGTTGGTGTGGGGGATGCAGGACATGGTGTTCCGTCCGAACACCTCCATCCCGCGGATGCGTGCCGCCTTCACCGATCTGGACTTGGTCGAGCTGCCCCACGCGCGGCACTTCATTCAGGAACACGCACCGGATGCGATCACGGCGGCGATCGCGAAGCGGTTCCCGTGAGTTCGCTCGACGCACGTCCGTCACCGGGGTGCCCGGACGGTGGCAGCCATCGCCTCCAGCGTCGAGAACAGGGGGCACTGGCCTCGCGGCTTCTGCCGGAAAACCAACGCCAAGCCGTTCCTGGGCTCAAGGGCGGCCGCAGAAGGAAACCGCCCTGAAGAAGCAGCTCAATACGGGGTTCAGATGCCGCCGGCCGCCCGACAGTCTGGCACGAACACCCCGAATGGGATTGGGCCGGCGGGCGAAAGCACAGGCCACGGGACTTACTGCTTCCAGCCGGCCGACCGGAAGTAGACCGGGTGCCAGACATGGCCGCCACACTCTCCGCCCGGCACCCGAGTGCACGAGTCGGCCCCGGACGCTGCGCCACGGGGGAACGGGCAGCGTCCGGGGCCGGTGAGGTGAACTCTATCGGCTCGGGCGGAGATTCCAGCCGGCAGGCCGCGCTCGTCATGCCGGACCAGGGCCGGGCGCTGATGTCACGTGAGCCAGTCGCGCAGGGCCGGCCGGGGACCGGGCATCAGCGGGAGCTAAGGCCGCAGTCCCGAAACGGGGCGGGGGAGTCGGCGAGCGGCCTACCCGGATCTGGGGCATGGCTGTGCCGGGCATGGCGTGGCTCATTCCCAGTAACTTCAGGTAGTTGGCAGCCCTACCGGCAAGGAGAGTTCAGGTGCCGTACCGCGACATTGGTGGAGCGCAACTCTGGGTCGAGGACAGTGGCGGTGACGGTCAACCGGTCGTGCTGTTGCACGCCGCCGCCGGCACCAGCGCCTGCTGGGCGGAGCAGCGAGCGATGTTCGAGACCGTGGGCTACCGGGTCATCACCTACGACATGCGCGGCTTCGGCCGGACGCGCTGTGCTCCCGAGGAGCGAGCCTCCGGGTCGATGACAGGTGACCTTGAAGCCCTGGTGGAGAAACTCGAATTACCGCAGTTCTCGCTGGTGGGCACCGCACGTGGGGCTTGGTGCGCCGTCGAGTACGCCCTTGACGATCCGTCGTCACTGGCCGCACTCGTCGTCTCCACCAGCTATTGCAGGCTCGTTGACCCAGAATCCGTTCGGTTCCGTGCTCAGTACGTCGATCCCGACCTCCTCGGACTGCCGACCGAGGAGAAGGAACTGGGCAGGACCTATCGGGCGGCGCACCCCAAGGGGGTGCGCCGTTTCCTGGACATGGCGCAGGGAGGTGACTCCACGGGCCACCTTTCCTACCAGTCCGTACGCGAACCCCTCACACTGGCTCGCGTTGCGGACATCTCCGTTCCGGCGCTGGTGCTCGCCGGCGATGAGGACCCTTATGCTCCGCCTCCGGTCATGAAAATGATGGCCGATCGAATTCCGGACGCCGAGTTCAAGGTCATGCGCCACGTTGGACACAGCGCCTACTGGGAGCAGCCGAAGGAATGGCATCAACTGGTGCGGCGGTTTCTGCACAGACACACGTGAGGACTTCCGGGCGTGTCACGGGCGGAGTCATCGCCCGATGCCGACACGGGCGAAGCGAGCCCCGAACCGACTGGTCCGGGGCTCGGTGTTCTTGCAGTGTCGGATGTTCAGCAACGCCGTTGGCAGGCTTCTGGCTGCAGACCGCAGTAGGGCTGGAAGTTTCGTCCTTCGTTTTCGCCGGCCCATGCACCGCAGTAACTGACGACGGTTCCGGCGACTGCGGGGCTTGCACCGGCAGCCAGAACGGAGCCGGGGCCTTCTGATGCGACACAGGCCAGGCCGACTGCGGCTTCGATCCCGACGATGACCCAGGCCGGAACCCCTGGGCTGACAGACAGGAGTTGAACGAGTGCCACCAGCCCGAGTTGAGGATTCCCTCCGTGGAGACGCCCCGGTGTTCTGGGAAGTCTCGTCGTTTTGGGTCACATCCCTGGTGAGTTCCGTCGTCCCGTTCAGCCAAGTCTGGACCGTTCCGACCCCAGGGATTTTTCTGTGAGGTGCACTTCTCGTTACCCAGAGATCTTGCCGTCCTGTATTGCTACGGTGATCGCACCGTGGCTCGCTGGGGGGCCTCCGGCCAGCGGATCGGTGGATATGTCCATTCTGTTACCCGAATGCGCCGCTGCTGCAGCGTAGTTCACCGTCCACCATTGGCCGAGGTGGGTGACTATCGAGGCGGACTCCGTGGCTGCGACGACTAATTCCGTTGCGGGTTTGATTTTCCCGGCGCTTCTGGGTTGTTTTTATCAAGTCATCCGCCCGAATGATCAGTTCGGGTAGTGCCCTTTGAGGCTCCGGCTCCATGGCCGAACCTTCTTCTTGCGGGCGCTAGCCCGAAGATCAGCAACAGGGCGAGTGCCGCAATCCAGCAAATCGCTGGATGGAATCGGGTGATTGTTGCCAGCAAGACAAGCCCGGATGACAGTGCGGGAATAGTAGCCCAGGCCAGTCGCCAAGAAAGCCCTGCCATGCGACGCCCTTCCCGTTATTCACCAGTGATCGTTTCCGTTTGACCCTTTCATGTCGCTCCATCGGTAGTACACACATGATCAAGCCAAACCCTGAACTCGGCAGCCAAGCGGCCAAGTCTTTGAGAGCCGGCGTCCTGTCCGGTCGGACACGCTGAGCCGGGCGACCAGGGGCTCATTGGCCAACGGTGCCCTTTCCCTCCTCCTGAGCGGACCTGTCCGTGCGCTGTCCCGTGGCCTAGTGTCGGTCTGCGCCCCATCAGCAAGATCGCGAACTGCGGCTGGAGTACTAGCAGTTACTGAGCGGTGAGGAGACACAGTCGGGTGATTGCCAACGGCGAACAACAACACATACAGGGCCAACGGATCTGGGCAGTCCGCGCGGCGCGGCTGTTCGACGGGTACGCATTGCGAGTGGGGCGCCCGCTCGTGGTCATCGAGGGTTCACGCATTGCCGGTGTCGATATGACGGGAGCGCCCCCCTCTGCGGATCTGCGCGTTCTGGATCTCGGCGACGCCACGCTGTTGCCCGGGCTCATCGACTCCCACGTGCACCTCGCCTTCGACCCCGACGACAGGTCGAAGCAGACGATGGCGGATGAAGATGACCACACCACCCTGACGCGCATGCGCTTCCACGCCGAACAGCAACTGCGGGCGGGCGTCACGACCGTACGGGACCTCGGCGATCGTCGCTTTCTCGCCCTGTCGCTCCGTGACCGCTACACGGCAGGCATGGAGATGGGTCCGGAGGTTGTTGCCGCCGGGCCTCCCATCACGCGAACTGGCGGACACTGCTGGTACTTGGGCGGCGAAGCCGACGGCATCGCGGCTGTGGAGGCCGCGGTCGGACAGCACGTCGCTCGCGGCGTCGACGTGGTCAAGGTCATGGCGACCGGTGGTGTGACCACTCCTGGTTGGGGGCCGCACCAGTCGCAGTACACACGCGACGAACTGGCCGCGGTGACCCGGATCGCCCATGCGCACGGCAGGCCGGTCACCGCGCATGCGCACGGCCGCCAGGGGATGGCTGATGCCGTCGCAGCCGGCGTCGACGGCCTCGAGCATGCCTCCTTCTTCACCGAAGGCGGTGTCGAGCCCGACTGGAAGACCGTTGGGGCCGTGGTGGAGGCAGGCATCTTCGTCGGCGCCACCGAAGCATGGCTGCCGACAGGCTCGATGGTCGCACCGCACATGGCCGAGCGTGTGGAGCAGCGCAGCGCGAACTTCGCACGGATGCACCGCGAAGGAGCGCGGCTGGTCTGCTGCTCCGATGCCGGTGCCGGTCCCCGTAAGCCTCACGGCGTGCTCCCGTACGGGATCCTCCACTTCGGCTCTCTCGGCCTCACCAACACCGAAGCCTTGGCTTCGGCAACCTCCCTTGCCGCACAGGCATGCGGGCTGGCCGATCGCAAAGGAAGGATCGCCGTCGGCTACGACGCCGACCTCATCGCGGTAGCCGGCAATCCGCTGCAGCATCTGGAGACTCTGTTCGACATCCGAGCCGTGATCCGAGCTGGAAGGACATTCCAGGGCTGATCCCGCTCACTTGCAACGAGATCCGGCGTACCGGTCCTCAGCCTTTGCGTGGCGATCGTCGACCGCGTCACCTTCAACGGCACCATCATCGAGACCGGCACCGATTCCTACCGCCTCGCCAGCACCTGGGCACCAGATGAGGGGCCGGCGAAGGCCGGCTGAGCTCAGGGCGACCAGACATACGGTGTCGTCGTGGTTACCGCGTGCAGGCCAAGGCGAGTGAGGATCGGGGCGCTGTCGGCCGAGGCATCGACGTAGACGTAGCGGACGTCCCGGGCAGCGGCGAGCTGGGCTCGGTGGGCGACCATGGCCCGGTAAATGCCCTGTCCGCGCCATTCCTTGAGCGTTGAGCCGCCCCAGAGGCCGCCGAAGTCGACGCCGTCCTTGAACACCAGCCAGGCGGCACCGACGACTTCGGTGCGTGCCTCGGCGACGAGGACGATGGTGTTCTCCGGGGCATTCTCGATCCGGGCGGTCAGGTCGTCCGCGAGCCAGCTCCAGTCCTCGCCCCAGACGGTGCTCTCCATAGCGGCAATGCGCTGGAGGTCTGATCGGGCGGTGACACGGCGGAGGGTCACGCCGTCGGGCAGGACGGGGTCGGTGGCAAGGTCCGCGGACCGCCCGATGAGCACGGTCTCGCTGTCCTCGGCGACGAAGCCCGCCGCGGTGAGTCGGTCGGTGAGGTCGGCGGGCAGATCGTGGGCGCGAGTCTTCCATTCGACCGCCTCACCACGGGCAGCGTAGTAGTCACGCCGCCGCGCTATGAGCGTGTCGAGTTCCGCCCCGCACACACCGAGGTCGCGTGGGCCCGTGACGAAGCCACGGTGCCAACCGACGACACGTGTCAATGGGCCGTCCTGCTCGATGCGGGCGCTGCCGCCAGGCGGGGTGACACCACGGAGTTGGGCGTCATACGCGGCGCGGAGTTCGTGTCTCCGAATGTCCATCACTCGAACACCGTACGGACCGGGTCAAGTGATTAAAGGCCGGTCGAAAACGCCCGCACGCCAAGGGCTGGCTGCACTCTCTCACCCGGCCACGGGGAGTCAGAAACAGGTACCGACCTCTGCCGCTACCTGCCTCGACGGCCAGCCGCCCTCCGGGTGGCTGGCCGTCCCCACGTTCGTATCCACGCAGTGCCGTCATGTCTCCTCCACATTCCAGAGCCGGTTGATCACCAACTGCCTCCGGAAACTGTCCCTCGCCAATGAATCCAGGCCGTTTGCCACCGAACCCAGTCGTTGCGGCGGAGGCGAACGGCCCGTCGGCCACATCGTCTCGGAGGATGACTGTGCTTCCGCCGCCCGCCTGATCACGCCGCGCAAGTCTCGTACTGGCGGCTCATACGAGTGTGCCGCGCAGGCTGACGGAAAGCGTCGGGGAAAGCTTGAGGATGAGTCACATGGACTTCCACCTCTCCTCCTCTCCCACCAAATTCGCAGCGGCAGCACCCCGTTGGGCGATCTGGGCCGCGCATCTGACCACGCTGGTGGTTCTGCCGAGTGGGCTGTGGCGCATCGCCATGGTGCTCGGATACCCCGCTGGTTACACGGAGTTGGGCTTCGTGCCCTTCGAGACGGTCGGGTCCAAGGCATGGATGCTGACGCTCAGTGTGCTCTGCGAGCTGGTCGCCTTCCTGACGATCGGCCTGGTACGGCCGTGGGGCGAGGTTGTTCCGGGTTGGATGCCGCTGGTCGGAGGGCGCAGGGTGCGTCGCATGGCTGTTGTCGTCCCTGCAGCCCTGGGCGCAGTGGCTCTGACCGTGCTCTGGGCCAACGTCCCCTGGTGGTGGACGTATCCGCACGAGGACATGACACCCACCGGACACCTGCTCGTCGGCATGCTCTACCAGCCGCTGGTCCTCTGGGGCCCGCTGACCGCAGCCGTCACGTTCTCCTACTACCGCAGGCATCGCGCCGTACAGCGCCGGGGATAGACCGACTGAGGGACCCGACGCCAGGCGGGCGGCTGGAATCGGTGACGAACGGGCTGGGTTCCTTGGCAACGGACAGAACCGAGGGCACCCGGTCGGAGCTGAAACGGTTGGTGGAGCGGGGCTGGCTGGACGAGAACGTCCCCGGTTCACCCCGGCCTGCCGCCAGACGGGCGCTTTGTCCAACTCCCGTTGACAGCAGGGCTCTTCCACCTACATTCGAAGGTGCCAACCGTGTCGGACGCAGGACGGGAAGAGCCCCGGAGATGAAACCGTACGACACTCATGCCGCAGCCGCCCCCTTTGCCCGCTCGGTCAGCGCCTTCGCGACACTGATGGACACCCTGTCGGGCGACCAGGCCAGCGCGTGGACCCACGCCGAGTTGGAGGAACACCTGGAGACGGCGGGGCGGAACCTGTTACGGCTGCTGCAGGGCCATCTTGACCTCCCTGCCCGGCGGGAGGAGGACCAGGTCCGCGCCGGTGCCCGGCCGGTCGTGAGCGGGCAGGAGGGACGGGTGCGGACATGGCGGGAGACGCGACACGCGCGCTGACTGGCCGGCGTGGTCGGGCCGGTCCGCATCACCCGAGTCGGCTACCGGGGTCCCGGTGCCTGCCATGTCCACCCCGCTGACGCTGCGCAGCCCCTGCCCGTCGGCCGGCACTCGATGGGCATGCGCGAGATCGCGGTCACCGAAGCGGTGCGCGGCTCGTTCGACCAGGCACGGGACGCTGTGACGCACCGCCGCGGTAACGTGCTCGGCAAGCGGCGGCTGGAAGAACTCGTGGTTGGCGCCGCGGTCGACGTCGACGCCTTCTACCGCGCCCGGATCCCTCGCCCGTGCAGCCGGGACATGCCGCTGGTCGTGCAGGCCGACGGCAAGAGTGTGGTCATGCGGCCCGAGGCCCTGCGCGAGGCCACCCGCCGGGCCGCTGAGAAAGCCGCGGGCGGCCACCGCGCACGGCTCGCGCCCGGTGAGAAGCCCAACCGCAAGCGGGTGGCCACCGTGGCCTGCGTCTTGTACACCCGTCCCGCGCCCCGGCGCCCCCACGACGTGATCCGTCCGCCTGGCGGCCGCAGCGACGAGCGAGCGGCCCGCCCGGGGCCGAAAGCCGAGAACAAGTGGTGCACCGCCTCTCTGGTCCGCCCGCCCGAGCAGGTCGTCGCCGACGCCTTCGACCAAGCCCAGGCCCGCGACCCGAAGCAACTGCGGCCGTGGATCGTCCTCGTCGACGGTGCCCGCCACCAGCTCGCCCTGATCGCCGCTGAGACGATCCGACGCCGTATTACCGTGCACGTACTGCTGGACTTCGTCCACGTCGCCGAGTATGTCTGGGCCGCCGCCCACTCCTTCCGCAAATCCGGCACCAACGAAGCTGAAACCTGGGCCGCCGACAACCTGACCGCGATCCTGGCAGGTCACGCCGCCCGCGCCGTCCACGAGATGACTGCCCAAGCCGACAAGGAAGGACTACCGGCCGCCCGGCGCGAGGCCGTCGATGCCTGCCACCGCTACCAGATGGGCCACCTTGACCAGCTCCACGACGACACCGCCCTCGCCAGCGGATGGCCGATCGCGACCGGCGCGGTCCAGGGCGCCTGCCGCCACCTGATTGCCGACCGCCTCGACATCACCGGCGCCCGCTGGGGCCTTGCCGGATCTGAAGCCGTCCTGCGACTGCGCACCCTCGTTTCCCACGGCGACCTCGACGTCTACTGGCGCTTCCACGCCGCCCGCGCGTACCGGCGCCTCGACCCCACCCCTGACCAGGACCAATACGAGCTCATTGCCTGATCACGCACTTCCCGGCGAAGAACCACAACCATGTCGACTCACGCCATACCGAACCGGAAGACCATGTCGGGCCAGTCGGTGTCAGGCATTCCGTCGTCGAGTGCCTCGCTGATCGTCCGCTCTTCATAGCTGAAGTGGGATTCCATGATCGCAGCCAGGCCGTCAAGCTCACGCCCGATCGCCTCCAGGACGGGGCCACGTGATTCGGCAGCCCTGCCAGCGAGTTCACGCACACGGGACAGGATCGAGGCGATCATTCCATGATCTTCAATCGGCTTCGCGACCGTCGGTGCGAGATCCGGGCGTTCGCGCAGCAACTGGGAGAACACCCCGTCGTCCTCGCCCTGATGATGCGACGTCAATGCGGCACAAAAGGCCAGGCAATGGGTGACAAGTGCGTCGTCGCTCAACCGACGGTGTCCGAGACCTGTCCTGATCTTATTGATCTGGCGACGCAGTTCTTGATGTGCTTGTGAGAGCTGCAGGCTCAAGGCGGCTACACGCTCGCCGTCGCGGGAAGCCACGGATGGCCTTCCCTTCGGTTCTCCGCCTCCATGCCTGACGCAGTCCGCCACCGGCACGCGATGCTGCCGCCATCTGATCACGCAACGCGGCGGCGCGGCAAGCACGTTGCCCGCCCGCACTGTGCTCCAGCGTTCCGCCAGCTCAGCCCTTCACCCCAGAGGAACTGCACCCAACGCCATCAGCGCGCCGCCAGCGAGGATGAAGACGGCACATAGGGAATCGACAGCGTGGCCGGCACGGGCCGGGAGGGGTAAGGGACCTCGCTGTCGCCCGGTGGGCGCTTGCGGGTCCGCGGGTAGTGCGCCGCCCTGTGCGTGCCGGGGCAACGTTCCTGTGCCGACCGACCACAGCCCCCCGGGCTGGCGGCTTCCCCTCGTCCGTGTACGTCATTTCGCTCCCCCTGATGATCACCATCCAACAGGGGGGCAGGCGCGCACGAAGCCGCCGCAGGCATCTTTGATGTCATTCTGGCATCACGAACACTGTAGTTCGCCGAGCGGTCGAAGAAGGCGATGTGCGCTGGCAGTTCCCGGCGGGCAAGGTCGAGGCCGGCGAGACCGGGGAGCGGGTGGCCGTTCGGGAGGCGCAGGAAGAGACCGGCCTGATCGTCGAGCCGCTGAAACTCCTCGGTGAGTGGGTGCACCCGAAGACCCATCAGTGGATGACATCAACGCACCGCGCTACGTCACTCAGGCAGCCGGCGGGTATGCCGCATCGCCACCTTGCTCTCGCGTCACGGCTGACCGGCGCTGTCTCTGGGACCGTCAGCGGGACGATACCTGCTCGCCGCATAGCCGGCCTGAAGCAGCGGGTGGCCGATCTGACGCATGCACGCGCCTGGTGCGCTGCCTACCTGCCGCGGAATCAGCCATGGCCCAAGCATCCGGCCCGTGCGTCGAGCTCTGATGCAGCCGTAGACGTCCTGGCCCGTGAGGGGGGGCACGGCCGCACCTACCGCGTGGCCGACGTCCAGGCCGGTGCCCCGGCCGGCACCGCACCCAACCGATCTCGCTACTTTCCGCATTCAACAGTCACTCTGTGTATAGTTTTCGCATGACTGCTCCCAGTGCCGTCCGCCGCATCTTGATCGCCACCGGCTTTTTGGTGCTTGTGCAGGCGGCGGTCGGCTTGGTCGTCAATCTCTACGTCCTCTATGCGGCTCCTCATCCGGGCTCTCGGGCGGGGGCCTATCTCATCGGGGCCTATGAGGGCTTCGTCTGGGCGGTCGGGCACGGCACCCTCGCCCTAGCCGTGCACGCCGTGCTCGGGCTCACGCTCGTCCTGCTGTCGATCGTCGCGGCAGTGCGCGCCGTGCTGCTCCGTCAGCGTGCGGTCGCATTCTGGACCGTGCTCGGGGCGCTCCTCGTCATCGGTGCGGCCGTCAGCGGTGGGGGCTTCCTCGCCGACGGCAAGATCCTCAACTCACTGCTGATGGCCCTGCTCGCGCTGAGCGCCGAGGTGTGTTTCCAGCTCGCCATCCACCTTCTGCCTTCCGGGCGGCGCCCCGCCTGCTGAGTTCGTCCTCGATCCCTGGCGCTACTGAGGTTCTGGGCGTGTTGTCGGGTGCTGGTCGTTGCCGGTGAGTCCGGTTTCGCTCCGGCAGCCGTCGATGAGGTGGGGCCGGTACTGGATCTGACGCAGGCCGCGGCGCAGGGTCCGGGTGGGTTGGTGGGCGTCGGTGAAGGCCACCGTTGGCCAGTGGGCCGCGTCGTAGGAGGGACCGGATGCCTTCTACGGGGTTGAGGGCCGCGGTGTCCGGGCCGACGCCGTAGCGGTCCAGGAGTTTTGGTGCGCGGGAGGTGATCGCGGCGGTGATCCTGGCGGTGAGGTCGTTGATCTCTTCGGTGAGGTGCTGGATCCGTCTGGCCAGCAGCCGAAGGGTGTGGCGGGCTTCAGCTGCCGGGGTTGTGCGGTCTGCGGATTCCAGCGCGAAGCACTTGCGAATGAGCTTGGGGTTGCTCAGGCCGGTCAGTGCCTCGCGCAGTGCGGGGTCGGCGGCGACCAGGGCGGCCTTGAACTGGTTGATCGCCTGTGAACAGGACTTGATCGCGGAGGTCTTGGCCATCTTGAACATGCGGATGGATTCCACTGGGCCGTCGGAGGTCTTGGCGGTGGCCGTGGCCCGGCCGGTTAGCACTGCTTGGGCGGCGGCCGCGGCGTCGATCGCGTCCGTTTCGCCGTGTCGCCATCGGGTGGTCTTGTCGGGCGGGTCTACCTCGGTGACCGAGATGCCTTCGCTGTTCAGGTAGCGCGCCAGGGCCGCTCCGTAGGAGCCGGTGCATTCCACGCCGGCTCGCTGCAAGCGGCCGAAGGCGCGTGCCCAGGCCGGCAGTTGACGGTAGCCTTCCCGGGTGGTCGGAATGCTCCGGGCGTCCAGCAGGGCTCCGGTCATCGTGATCACCGCCGCCACGTGAACGTCCTTGTGGGTGTCCACACTGAGCACGATGTATTCGGCCGGTAGGGATACGTGGTGACGGGGCTGAGCGGCCTGAGTCATGCTGGGCACCTGTCTGTCTCCTGAGCACATCGGGAACACCGGTGGCCGACGCCGCGCCGGGTGAGGCGATCAGGACTGTGACGGTGCCTGTCGCGAAGGCCCCTATCGGGACACGCCCACCGGTCCGGCGGCAGCAAGCACCGCCTCGAACGACTGTCGGCAGATCAAACTCAGGGCATCAGAGCCAGCCGTACCTCGGGCCGGACCGCCGCCCGAGGCGGCACCTGCTCATCCTCACGGTGATACCTCGTGGCCACGGCCCGGTGGCGCTTGAGGCGCCCGGCCGGGCAGGAGAGGAAGGACCGCGACGAGGAGGTTTTTTACGGAACGGTCGACCATCACTGAGCCATTGCGTCGTAACGTCGTGGTGTCCCTTGATCACGATTGCGGGCGTCTCCCGGCGGCTCATTCAGCCCTCTGGTCAGGCAGCCCGTCAGGAGGCATGTCATGAACGTTGTCGACCTACCGAGCACGGCCGCGGAACTGCCCGATGCCTGGACCTCGGTCCTGCTCGGGCAGGTCGGGCGTACCGGGGTGAAGGTACTGCGGATGGACGGACGCGCCTTGGAACCGGAATCCCATGACACAGCGGAAGCATTGCTGGTCGTCGACGGGACGCTGCAGCTGATGGCGGGCGACATCGACGTCGAAGTGCGCGCGGGGGAGATGCACATCGTCGAGGCGGGAATAGAGCATGCCGTGCGCTCCGGCAGCATAGGCTCGCTCGTCATTATCGAACACATTGCAAACGCGCCATAGTGCCGCATCAAGCTACGTTCGCCCTGTCGTGATGTGTCGCCCAGTTGCTGCGCCGGGAAGCACCAGACAGCCAGAATGATCACGTGGCTGAACGCGTGCGTGTCCGGGAAGTTGATGACGACGAGGGCAGGCGGTTGCTGCCGATCATCCGCAGAGGCACTGGTTCGGTGGTGACCTGGCGGTGGGCTCAGATGGTGCTGTTATCCGCGCAGGGCATGCCGGTGGCGAAGATCGCCGAGGTGACGTTCACCAGCCCGGACCGGGTCCGCGACGTGCTCCACAACTTCAACGCGGACGGCATCGACTCGCTTTATCCCAAGTACAAGGGTGGCCGGCCGAAGACATTCACCCTCCAGGAACGCCGGGAGATCAAGAAGATCGCCAAGGCGAAGCCGGCCGAGCACGGTCTGTCGTTCTCGACTTGGAGCCTGGCCAAGCTGGCCGACTTCCCGGTCGCCGAGGGGGCGGTCGACGACATCAGCCACGAGGGCCTTCGGGTCGTGCTCCGCGAAGAGGGCGTCTCGTTTCAACGCGTGAAGACCTGGAAGACCTCACGCGACCCCGACTACGCGGCCAAGAAGGCTCGTGTCGAACACCGCTACGCGATCGCCGACGGTGAAGTCATCCCCGAGGACGGCGAGCCCGAAGTCATCCTCTGCGTGGATGAGTTCGGTCCGCTCAACCTCCAGCCGCACCCCGGCCGGCAATGGGCCTAGCGCGGCTGCAAGCACAAGCACCCCGAGCGCGAGCCTCGGCGTCGGCGCCGGGCGACCTGCAACCGATACGGCGGGGTCCGCCACCTGTTCGCCGCCTTGGACCTCAAGCACGACAGGCTCTACGGCCACATCAAACCGGTCAAGAAGCCGTCCCAGTTCCTGGAGTTCTGCCGCTACCTGCGCACCCTCCACCCACCCGAAATCCGTATCGCGATCGTGTGCGATAACTTCTCCCCGCACCTGACCACGAAACGGTGCCAGCGCGTCGGTACCTGGGCGATGGCCAGCAACGTCGAGATCGCCTACACCCCGACCAACTCCTCCTGGCTCAACGGCATCGAGGCCCAGTTCACCGCCCTGCGCTACTTCGCCCGGGACGGCACCGACCACGCCAGCCTCACAGAGCAGGGCAGCATGATCCGCCGCTACCTGATCCGGCGGAACCGCCACGCCGACGACCGCCGCCTCCGGGCCGTCGTCGCCAAGGCCAACGTGGCCTGATACGACATCAGTCGGCCTGCAGGACGAAGAACAGGAAGCACACGAAGGCCCCCGAGGGCTTGTCCACGAAGACGTCGGGGAACAGCTCGCGGGCGCCCGGTGCAGGGAACGGTTCGCTGATGACGTTGATCCGGAACCCGGCCGCGGTGAAGGCGTCGGTCATCGCGTGCAGCGGCCGATGCCAGAAGGCCATCAGGGCGGTGTGCCCGCCGAGGGTCCATTCCTCGGAGTGCTTATACGTCGCGAAGTAGTCGGTGCCCGGCTGCACGAGGCCGATGGAGGGGTGATCAACGGACACGATCAGTCGGCCGCCGGGAGTCAGCACGCGCCGCAGCTCGGCCAGCGGTGCCCTCCAGTCCTCCAGATAGTGCAGGACCAGGGACGCGACGACGTCGTCGAACGCGGCATCGGGGAACGGCAGCGGGCTGCCCAGATCGGCGAGGTGCAGGGCCGCGTCGTCACCGAGCCGCTTCCTGGCCAGCTCCAGCATCTTGGTGCTGGAGTCGAAGCCGGTCACGATCGCGCCCCGGTCGCGCAGCGCCGCGGACAGGGGGCCGGAGCCGCAGCCGGCGTCCAGGATCCGTCGGCCGGCCACGTTCCCGGCCAGGTCCAGCATCGCAGGCCGCTCGTAGTGCGCGTTGAAGAGGCTGGTTTCGTTCTGGGCCGAGTACGCCTCGGCGAAGCTGTCGTAGTCGTTGGGCACAGCCTGCTCGCCGGGCCCGGCGGAACCCTCCGGGACAGGACGGATCCACAGCGGCTGCGAGGGTGCCGGGATGTCTGCGTGCACGTCAGAGCTTCTGGAAGCGGAAGTCATACGGTCGATCCTGGCACGCACGTCCCATCTGGCGTCGGGTGATTCACGATCACCCTGCTTCCCATGGCTGCCGATGAGCGCCATACAGGGCGTACGTTGTCCGATGCGGCACTAGTTGCAGTCCTCAACGAGTGGCTGTGACCAGAACTTTCCCAGCAACTCCTAGACGGTTTGCCAGGGGTTGGTCCCGTAGCAGTCCACGAGCAGGCCGTAACGGTCGAGTCGACGGCCAGCTCCGCCCCATCAATGCTTGCGACCGGCACGGCCGGCGAGATCGAGTTCGTCAGAAAGGCAAAGTAGACCGGGGAGCCGGATGCACAGGCCGCGACTTCACTGAGCTGGACCTCACGCCGCTCAGATGGGCTGCCCTTGGCCTCCAGCCCCCGCTGCAGCAACTGCATCGTGATGCCCGGCAGCGCGGCGGCCTCGGGCCAAGATGATCCGATCCCCGTCGTAGAAGCCGATGTTCCAGACCGACGCCTCGCTGATCCGGCCGTACCGGTCGGTGAACAGTACGTCGTCGTACCCGGCCATCACCGCCTGCCGCTGGCGGTGAGTGAGCCCGAACGTCCCGGCGTGCTTAACATGTGGCAGGTCCCGCTCGTACTCCACAGCCCGCAGCCGCATCGGTTCGGTCTGCGCCTCGGCCGGGGCGCTCGTGGCCACCGCCACTTCCGGCTCCACGGCTTCGCCGCGCAGCACGGCATCCAGCCTTCGGGTAAAGACGGTCACTCGGACTGATACCGCGTCCGGGCCTCCATCGAGGGCGTGTCGCACGTAGGCCCGCACCGACTTGGCGTCCAGGGCCCTGCCGAACAACTCACGCGCGCTCTCATCCAGCCGCTTCAGATGCAGATCGAGACCCCGGACCGCACCGCCCCGCACCTGCATCGAGGTGAAATGCGCGTAGTTGACCCGCGCGAGCAGCTTCAGATCCTCGCTGTCCGCCTCAATACCGTTGATTTCCACCCGGTCGATGACGATCCCTCCCACTCCCATACCTGGCCCGGCGACCACATGTTGACCATCCTGGGGACTGTCCTACGGATCACGGACGGAGCCAAGCCTGGTGCCTCTCGCCCGGACCAAGGAGCAGGGTCTGCCCGGGAGCGTGCCCCACTCCTGAATGTGCGACGATCGGCCTCGTGACGAGCGTGAACGGTGACTTCGAACTGTCCATGGACGAATTGCGAGTTGTAGCGCGCTATGTTGCCGAGACAGCGCAGGAAGTTCTCCCGGTGTTCGAGGACGCCAACCCCGGTGACCCCCGACCACGTGCGGCCATTGACGCGGCATGGGAGTTCATCAACGGTGCGCCCAGGACCAAGCGTCAGCGCGTCACGTCGCTGGACGCTCACCGAGCGGCGCAGGAGACTGCCACCGAAACTGCACGTCTCGCTGCGCAAGCCGCCGGCGATGCCGCATCTGCCGCTTACCTGCACCCGATCGCGAAGGCTCACCAGGTGGGTCACATCCTGCGTGCCGCTGCGAATGCGGCACGCATCGCCGAAATCGGCGCGGGCGAGGATCCCAGGGCCGGGAACAGGGCGATCGAAGAGGCCCGCGAACGAGCCACACCGGTCCTGCTCGATGTCCTCCAGCGGTACCCTCTCGCGCCCAGCGGTAGGAGCCGCGCTGCGCAGCTCATGACTGCTCTGGACGCCGCCCTCCGTGGGTCCCCGCAAGTGGGGCCGGAACGCACAGGACACTAGGGCGTTTCTGATGGCTCTTGGACGGTGTCGCGGAGCCAGATGACGATCGCTGCAACGGCCAGGGTGCCGTTGAAGATGTAGTCACGCTTGTCGTACCTGCTGGCCACTGCGCGGTACTGCTTCCACTTGCTGACGCACCGTTCGACGGCACTGCGGCGGCGGTACTGGGCCTTGTCGAAGGCCGGAGGACGTCCGCCGGCCCGGCCCTTCCGCCGGCGCTTGGCCCGCTGGTCATCGGGCTGGGCGATGGTCGCCTTGATCCCCCGCCGTCGCAGATAAGCACGGTTGTCGTAGCTGGAGTACGCCTTGTCACCGCGGACGCGATCCGGTCGACTGCGGGGTCGGCCCGGTCCGCGCCGCCGGATCCGCAGCCCCTCCAGCACAGGGATGAACATAGGGCTGTCGCCCCGCTGGCCTGGAGAGGTCCGCCAAGTCAGCGGGCGGGCCCGGTCGTCGGCCAGCAGATGGACTTTGCTGGTCAGCCCGCCTCGTGAGCGTCCCAACGCCTCACGCCCATCGCCTTCCACACGCGAACCGCCCCCTTTTGCGGAAAGTCCCGCGGCGGCCTGTGGCGGGCACCGGCTGCGTGCTGGTGGGCCCGGCAGGACGTGGAGTCGATGTTCACCGCCCATTCCCGCCGGCGCCGCACACTTTCCTTCTCGACGTCCTTGGCCAGGGCCCCGTCGGGATCGGTGGCATCGGCCTCGATCTGTAACTCGGTCAGGATCTGCTGCCAGGTTCCGTCCGCTGACCAGCGACGGTGCCGCTCGTAAACGGTCTGCCAGGGGCCGTACCGTTCGGGCAGGTCCGGCCAGGGAACACCGGTACGGGCCCGAAACAGCACCCCGTTGATCACCCTGCGGTGATCGGCCCACTGCCCGCCGGGCCTGCCATTGGCAGGCAGTAAAGCCTCGATCTTCTGCCACTGCGCGTCCGTCAGCTCATGTCGCCGCACCATAGAACGCACCTGCCCAGCCGGAGCACTGATCCACCCACCCCAGCAAGAGCCATCAGAAACGCCCTAGGCCGTCTCGTTCGGATCGTTCGCTGGGGCATCGGGCCGAGTAACTTCTCCTCCGGGTCAGGGAGCCGCCGGAGGCGGTGTGCGAGTGCGAGCTGCGTCGGCGGCGGATGCTTTCCGCTGCGGACGTCGTCCTCGTCAGCTCGTGCCTGGCAGGGCGTTTTCCAGGAGGACCTCTGCTGCTGCCCGCGCGTGTCGTCCGTAGTCCGCATCACTCAGCACCATGGCGCGGCTGGCGGCCCCGTCCGCGAGAGTGACGAGTTGTTCGGCGAGAGCCGCCAAGAACGCACGCGAAGTCATGACGCAGTAGTCGTCAACACGGATCGCACCGGCTCCCTGTACTGCCAGGCAGCCGGTTGTTCTGTTCAGGGTGCAGTGGGCGTTCCCTGCGGCGGCTGGCGTGCTGGGCGTGGTGGCCCTGATCGCTGGCGGGGTGGCTGCTGGCTCCTGTTGTCGGCCGGTGGCGTGGGTGTGGGTTCTGGTTGTCCCGGCGGGCGTATCCCTCCGCAGCCCGCGCCCGCCGCGACAACCGGAAACCCAGTCCGACACCGCCCAGCATCAGCATGACGCCGCCGCCACCGCACCGACACCAGCGCCGCCAGACCCACTGGCAGAAGTCACTGCACCGCATACTCCGGTGGTTCGGCGTACTTGCCCCCGAAACCCCGGCGCCTGCGGCAACGACTTTACGAACTCCGGCAGATGCAGAACCTTTCGCTACGAGGCCCTCGGTGACCGTGTGCGGCGTCGGCCGCCGGAGACGAACAGCCCAAGCGGGCTGGGGAGGGGCACCGTCTGCCGTCGAGCAGTTCGCCTCGCGCCACGGCACAGGACTCATCCTCCGCCTATCGCGCAGGAAGAGATGTCGGCACGGGCAGAAGGCACGCCCACAGGGTCTGGCCTGCGGTGACGGGGCACTGCGTCCTCGATGACGTCCCATCCTCGGTCCGAGCCTCGGAACCACCATGAACCCCACGATGAGACCACCCGTGGAGCCGCCCAAGAAACCAACCTTCGATCCGATCCCACCAACCCGGAGCGACGCGGACTCGCCGTGGCGCGGGGACATCGCCTGGTACCAGCGCAGCGCCCGCCTGGACAGCATCACCCGGCAGGTCGAACAGCCCCTGTCCCACGAGCCGTTCGCGGCGCTCGTGCACGTGCAGCTCCTGGCCCGCGACTGCGGCTGGCTCCTGGGACGACAGGTTGAGGCCACGACCACTACGCATCCCTGCTGACAGCGGCCGCTACCGCCCGTCGTCCTTTGTGCCGGCCTCGCCGATGTCTGCGGCGAGGCCGCGCCGCTTCAGTCGCGGAGGAGTGCCCCGGTCCCCGTTCCCGGTTCCGCGGTGTCGGTCAGGAGCCGACGCAGACGAGTCCCAGCAGGCACACGTTCGTCGGGGCCGTCGGCTGGGCCGTCGGCGGTGTGGAAGCGGTCGGTGCGGGGCGCGTCGGAGAGGTGCTGCCCGTGCCGGAGGGTGTGGTGGCCGCGGGTGCGGTGGGTGCCGGTGCTGCCGCGGCGGCATGGTCGACGTGCGGTCGCTCGGCTGACGCGGGCGCGGTGTGCGACATCGTGCGGGGCGCCGCGGCCGGGTGGGCCATGGCTGCGGAATCCGGATGCCGGAACGTCATGGCAGAGGGAGGCGTTGCAGGGGTGTTCTGATCGCGGCCGGCCGTCGCAGGCAGGCGGGTGCCGTGGTGCTGTGCGGCCTGGTTGCCCGGATCCGCCCCCGGTGCGGCGGCGAGAGTCGTGGTTCCGGGAGCGGACCCGCGCTCCGGCTCCGGCGTCGTGGCCGCCTGGGTGTGGCTGGCGGATGGCTTGTTCTGCAGCAGAGAGACGGTCAGTCCGCCGCCGACCAGGGCAACGGCGGTCGCAGCGGCAGCCCGGCGCCGGTGCTTCTTCCACCGTGCGAGCTGACGGCGCCGGGCCGCTCGTCCCTGCCCGGTTGAGGCCGTGACGTCGGCAGGGGGCGCGGCATCGAAGTCGTGTGGCTCCGCTTCCTGGTCGGGGCCAGGAGCCGCGGAGCCGGCTGGATGCCATGGGTCCCACGCCGCGGGGGCGGCCGCCGCTGCGTGTCGGCCGTGGGCAGGTGGGGCTATGTCCGGGGCGTAAGCGCCGCACCCGGGGCACACCAGTGCACCGTTGAGAATCCGACTGCACGACGAGCAGTAGTCCATCTGGGATCTTTCTGTGCTGACTGCGCCGCCAGGGGCGCCGACGACCTGACCAAAATTCGCACGTGGAACCGGGCGGCGAGCAACGCTAGCGGCACACCTCGGCCCCTACGCGTAGGTCATGTGGCACCCTCGTGACCCTTGTGTGTAGATTCCTTGGTGACGGGCACCGCAGTCCGGACATGTCATGGCGAATGCCTGATGAACCGCTGGAGGCACTGGACTCGGCGACGCGCCCCGCTCTCTGCCAACCACTCCCCAAACGGCCCCGGTCCCGCCCACGAGCGCGTCGCCGCTTTCCCGGAGCGCGCAGTCGCCCGCGGCGAGACCGATCGCCTTGCCGCCGCAGACGCCCCCGCCCGGTGCGTCTTCACCGGCAGCCTGCCAGTCAGGCAGGCGCGTCGTACGAGGGAACCCGGTGGGGCTACGCCCGCCTCGGCCTCCGAATGCCGCCGGTGCAGAGAAGCCTGAGATGACCAGCGCGGTCACGCGTTACCTCTCTCGTTCGGCACGGCGAGGCACCGCCTGGCGAGAGTGGACTGGCAGAGGCCGGCAGGCGGCAAGCGGCACTGCTCGGCCAACGCCTCCGGAACATTCCTCTTACGACTGTTCACCACGGTCCGCTGCCGCGGGCAGAGGAGACCGCACGCCTGATCGGCGAGCAACTGAAGAACGCTCCTCTGCGCGTCTCTGAAGTCGCCGGTGGCCACGTGCCCTACGTGCCGGACGAGGGCGAACTTCCGGCCGAATCGGCAGACTTCTACCCGCGCTACCTTGCTGGTGCCACCGACGAGGAGCTGAAGCGCGGACCCGCGCCGGCCCGCCAGGCGCTGGATCTGTTCACCGGGCCGGTGGACGGCGATGAGGACCGGCACGAACTGGTCGTCACCCACAACTTCCTTGTCGCCTCGCTCGTCCGAGACGCCATGCAGGCGCCGATGCGGCGTTGGCTCGGCCTCAACCACTGCAACGCGGCACTCACGGTCATCCGCTACGCGCCCGGTCGATCCGCCTCCGTCCTCATCGCCATCGACATGCGGCATCTGCCTGTCGAGCTGCGTTGGACGGGCTTTCCACCCTCCCGAGCTGCACGTCTAAAGGCGCCTGTCGGCCACTGAGACGGCTCATCGCGCAAGGCGAAGGCGTCGCGTGTGTCTCTCCAGACGGCTGGTCCGTCGATCGGCTGCGTCCGTCCGATGAGTGATCGCTGATGAGATGTGGCGCCGGATCGAGCCGTTGAGGCGGGCCGATCCGGTGCGTGGAGAGCAATTGTCAAGAGATGTGGGCGTGTGTGCTCGAAGCTGCCCGATGTGGCAGTTCGGTTCCAGTGGTCCGTGAAGTAGGGCACTGGGAGGCGGCCGCCGGTTACCTGTGCGTGACCCCGTCGGTCTGCGGTTGCTCGTGGGCCTGGTCTGCGAGCGCGCGCAGTTCGTCGGCGTAGGTGGCCCAGACGCCGCGGGCGAGGAAGTGGCCGACGCCGGGCACAGGGCACAGGCGTGCGCCGGGGATGGCGGCGGCGATGTCGCGTGCGGCCGACACGCGTAGCAGTGGATCTTGCTCGCCGTGCAGCGCCAGGGTCGGCGCGGTGATCGCGGCGAGTGACCCGCCGTGCCACTTCGCCCCGATCTGGCGGCTTTGCGCCTTCTGGTCGCGGAAGCTGGCGACCTGGTGCGCTGCCTCCTTGTCCACGAATTCGCGCACATCGTGCTCGTCGATGTGCTGGCCGGGTGCGGCCAGGATGCGGACGACGGCCAATGCCAGCTCCAGATTGCCCTGAGGGGTCTCGGGGGAGTGAAGCCGGGCGAAACGGAGTAGGGGTGCCAGGCGCAGGTGGCGCAGGACGTGCAGGCCTTTCGCGTCGCTGGGGACGGCCGAGGAGGTGGCCAGGCTCAGCGCGCGCTGCGGGTGACGGATCGCGATGCGCTGGGCGATGAGTCCACCCATCGAGTGGCCGAAGAGGTGGGCGCCCTCCCAGCCGAGGGCGTCGAGGACGGCGACCGCGTCGTCGGTGAAGTCCTCGACACGGTAGGCCGGCGCTTTGCGCTGCAGCAGGGCCTTGACCGGCGGGCCGATGCGCTGGTCCGGCAGGTGGGTGGACTCGCCTGCGTCGCGCTGGTCGTAAGCCACGACATGGAAGCCGCGGCCGACCAATTCGGCCACCAGGCCGTCCGGCCACCAGAACCGTGTGGTCCCCAATCCCATGATCAGCAGCATCGGGTCGCCGCCCGCGCCGCCCAGGTCTTCGAAGGCGATCTGGATCTCGCCGTTGTACGCGAAGCGCGTCATCACCACACCCTTCCTGGTTTGCGAACATCGTTCGCGAACAACGTATGCGATAGGTAGGCTGGCGGCAACACTGGAGGTGGCGGTGGCAGGACAGCAGGAACCGTTGATCTGGATGCGGCCTGAGCAAGCGCCGGTCGGGCGCCCGGCTGAACGCAGCCGTGCCGAGATCACCGCTGCTGCGGTGGAACTGGCCGACCGCGAGGGACTGGAGGCCGTCTCCATGCGCCGTGTCGCATCCGTCCTGGGCACCGGCGCCGCCTCGCTCTACCGCTACGTGGCCACGCGCGACGACCTGCTCGACCTGATGACCGACAGCACCGCGAGCGAATACGACCTGCCCGCCCCCAGCGGCGACTGGCAGTCCGATCTGCTCACCATGGCCCGCCAGGCCCGGGACATCATGCGCCGTCATCCATGGCTACCCACCATGGTTGTCAGCCGTCCGGCCCTCGGTCCGCACGGCATCGACCTGCTGGAGCACGTGCTCCAGGTGCTCGCCGACCATCCGGCCGAGCCCACCCGCAAACTAGAGGCATTCGCCCTCCTCAGCGGCCTGGCCGCGCTGTTCGTCCAGAACGAGATGGCTACGGCGGACACCAGTGCCCAGCGCCGGTCCGCCTACCTCCGCCACGTTGCCGCCGCAGGAAACCACCCCCGCATCACCGCTTTGCTCGCCGCTTCCCCGTCCGAAGGCAATCCCCGCGACCAGTTCGATGCCGTACTCGCCCGCGTTCTGACCGGCGTGCTGGGCTGACGCCGCAGCAGCTGACCACGCACCTCGGCCTCATGATCAGGCAGCGGTAACCTCCGGGCGCTCGGCCAGGACGCCGTCTTCGAACCTCGCGCCGGCCCGGACCAGAGGGACCGCGAGAAGCCGGCATGCTTCGTCGGTCTCGGCCGCCAACCCGGGTAAGTACAGATTGACTTCCGCTTCCAGTGCGGCTGCGAGCACCGGCGGGCGCCTTCGCGCACAATCCCGTCGATCAGGGACCCGTCTCGACCCCGGCACCCGGGTCTACCACGGTGGCCAGATCTGGGCGCGCAATCTGCCCGGTGGTACCGGCACGGTTGTCCGCGGGGGGCCGGATTTTCTCGGCGATTCCGAGTATCTGGTGCGCACCGGTGCTGACTTCTCCCGCCGGCCGGGCCCCGACAAGCCAGAGACCGACGAACGCTGCCGGTCATCCCGCCACACCCGGCGTGCGGCAACCGAGGAGACCTGGTGACCCCTTGCATCTGGGCCGGCTGGTCGGCTTCGATGTGGAGCCGACCAGCTCCGACCGCTGGCCGCTCATTGGGAGGAGGTCAGCCGCCTAGAAGCCAGGAGCCGCTCAAGACTCTTTGAAGACCTTCGGTGATCGGGACAGTTCCGACCTGGGCAGCTACGACAGTGGGCTGGTAGCCGTCGTCGGCGTTGGCGGGGCCGGCTCCAAGGATGATCAGTACTGAGGCCGCTACGGCTGTAGCGACAGCGGTCAGGTGCTTCACGAGGGACCTCCAGTGGTCAAGGCGACTTTTCGGCAGGATCATTCGCCGTCCTTCCTCCCGCCACCCGAACCTCCCCCAGCTGGCGGCCATGTCACCCCAACCGGCCATGTCACCCCAACGCTGCGCCGGTACTCATCGTGCATGACGGTGACCGGCCCAGGAGTGTCTGGCTGACGCGGAGTTCCTCGCCAAGGTCTTCGGCCCGCATGCCACGGCATCCTGCAGCTCTGGATCGGGTCGTGGTCAGGGGCCGGTTGGGCTGGCGATGGTTTCGCCGGTTGCGGTGCTTCGCGGCCCCACTGCCCACGCCCACGCAGGCCAGAAGCGAGAAGGAACCAGGTCTGTGAGGTCCTGACCGGTCGCGGCCGGGGCTCCCGTTGCGTCCTTCTGGACGGCCGGGCCTGGACGGCCCGGGAGCTCGCTCGGCACGCCGGTGTGGCACCCTCGACCGCCACCGAGCACCTGAACGCGCTGGTGGCGGCGGGCTCCTGGCAGAGGAGCGGCACGGCCGCCACCGGGACCTGCGACTGGCTGACCCCAAGGTGATGGCCCTGATCGAGAGCCTGGCCGAAGTCGCCCCACGCCGCGCTGCCCGGCCACTTCACTGGGCGCGACGGGCCGGGCCAAGGCACTGGCTCGCGCACGGCTGTGCCGCGATCACCTCGCGGGAGCCCTCGGCCTGGCCATCACGGACGCGATGGTCGACAACGGCCTGATCACCTGGGACCCGGAGCCACAGCCCACCCTGGCAGGGACGGCCTGGACGGCCGAGAAGGGCATCAAGCTCCCCACCCGCTTCGCGCCGCCCGCTGGTGCGCTCATGCATGGACTGGACCGAACGCCGCCCCCATCTGGGCGGTGCCGTGGGAGCCGCGATCTGCTCCCGCACCCTGGAAGCAGGCTGGGTCACCAGGATCGGCACGGGCCCGAGCCCTGGCCCTGACAGAACCAGGCAGCCAGGAGTTCCGCGAACGCTTCCGGGTCCCAGCAGACCGACTGCCCACGGGTGGGACCAGGTAAGCGGACCTTCCGCACCCGGGGCGGGCACCGAGCGCCGCTCGCCCCAGCCACGACCTACCCCTTCGACATCAAGCTGCAGCTGCGCTCGCGCGGGCCGAGTGGGACGAAGGTGGGAGCGTCCGGCCTGGCGGAGAGCCGGGCCGCGAGTGCGGCGAGCGCATGCGAGCCGCCTTGAACCCGTAGAGAAAGTTGTTACTCAGTAGGCGTGGGGGCTGTCGGTCGCGGCATGAACTTCTCGGCAAGGGAAGGGAGTTCGGCTTCCTCATGGTGGGTCGGGCCGAGGAAGTTCGATCCGGCTTCCGGAGAGAACACCGGATCATGAGTGCGTTTCGTGCTCATGGAAAAGGGTTTGAGCGAGGCGGCACCCCGCTGCTACTTTCAGGGTGGACCGTGAAGTCGTCGTATGGAGGTGAGCCCCGTGAACACAGTTACCCGTGGGTGCTCCCTCAACCCGTCACGGTCCGGCGGCTGACGTTCGGTGTCGCCAGGAGCGCCTGAGATCGAGGCACTCCTGGAAGGAGACTCCGATGAACACGAAGCCTTTCGCATCCGGCCTGAGCGAGAACGCGGTGATGATCGCGCGTATCGCGGACAGGCAATGGCATGCACTGGACGACGACCTGGTGATCGGCCGCGGGCATGCGGAGCACCGGCCCGACGGACGCTTGTTCGTCAGTATCGACGCCTGGCACGACGCCACCTTCGACCGGCTCGCCGAGGCGATGCTGGCGGAACTGCCGGCGCCGCTGTACACGGTGGTCGACGAAGCCGACGTCGAGCTGACGGCCGGCTGGCGGCGAGCCGGGTTCACGATCCGGCGCCGCGAGTGGGAGTACGTCGTGCCGACCGACCCGCGGGGCACAGGGCTCGAAGCAGTCCTGCCGCCTTCCGGCGTGACGATCGTGCCCGCCGGTCAGGCGGACGAGAGTCTGCTAAGGGCGGTGGACCGCGCGATCCGTGACGAAGTCGAGGCGACCGTCGGGTGGCAGTCGATGCCCGCGGAGGTGATTCCCCGCCCCGAAGGCGACACCATCGTCGACCCGTCGAAGTACGCGGTGGCCGCGGCGCCGGACCGCTACCTGGGGCTGATCCGGGTGGTGACGGTGAACCGGCCGCGTATCGGGCTGGTCGCGGTCCGGGCCGGCGAGCAGCAACCTGGAGCTGGTGCGATGACGAAGAACAAGAACGTCATCGAAGTCGAGGGCAAGGTCGTCGAGTGCCTGCGCAGCGCCATGTTCACCGTGGAGCTTGAGAACGGCCACCAGGTGCTCGCGCACATCAGCGGGAAGATCCGCAAGCACTACATCAAGATCTACCTGGAAGACCGGGTACTGGTGGAGCTCCCGCCGTACGACCTGACGCGCGGCCGGATCGTGTTCCGGTACCGGAACTAGCGGCGGTCGGCACCTTCCGCGGTAGCTGATCCTGGGGCCCCGGTCACGGAGTCTCCGGACGCTGTCGGTTAATCCGGGGGCTCGCGTGACGTCGGCTCCCAAGACGCGGTTGTGGTCTTGGGAGCCGACGTTGTCGTATCGGGCGGGTGTCGATGTCTGTGCAGCCGGTGGAGCCGGGGGAGGTACCGGTGGAGACGGTGCGGGTGGCGCGGGCCGCGTTCCCGAAGGGGAGCCTGGCGATCCGGGTCCGGGACGAGTTGGCTCCGCTGTTCGGTGACGAGGAGTTCGCGGATCTGTTCCCGGCCTGGGGCAAGCCTGCCTGGCCGCCGGGGCGGTTGGCGCTCGTGCTGGTGTTGCGGTTTGTGGAGGGACCGACCGACCGACAGGCGGCGGAGGCAGTGCGGGCGAGGGGCGACTTCCAGTAGGCGCTCGGGCTGGAACTGGGCGATCCCGGGTTCGACTTCTCGGTGTTGTCAGAGTTCCGGGACCGTCTGGTGGAGGCGGATGCGGGGCGGCGTGTCCTGGACGGCATCCTCGCCGCGGTCGGATGCCCGGCTCGCCGAAGCGGGCCGTCTGCCCGGCGAGCACCTGGTTGACGCCGGATACGTCGACGCACATGAACTCGTTCCCGCCCGCCATGAGTACGGCATCACGCTCACCGGGCCGGTCAGGCGGGACGCCAGTCCCCAGACTCTGGCGGGCGGCGGCTTCACTGGCGACGCCTTCACCATCGACTGGGAGAACGAGCAGGTTTCCTGCCCTGGAGGCAAGACCACGAGGCGTTGGAACCCCGACCGTTCCGAGGAGGGCGTCCCTGTGCTCCGGGTCCGCTTCAACAGGGGCGACTGCCGGCCTTTCCCCATCCGTGAGCGGTGCACGGCCTCCGGCACCGGCCGCGGGCCAGGAGCCTTCTCGTGGGAGGCCCCTCAAACGTCCACTCCGAGGTGTTGAGTGGGTCTGAGGGGCCTTCGGGCGTTCTCACGGGCCCTGGGGCACCCCGTGAGGGAATTCCATCCTGAAGTCGCCGGTCAGCATGCTGACGTGGTGTCGGCAAGGAATGCTCGTGCTGACTGGGAACATGACCGCCGTGCGGTGATCGTCCGTCGGCGGGTGACCTCCGCGTTCGTCGGTGCGAGGAGAGCTGCCCAACACCGTGGCACCGGTCGTCGGCGCCTGGCCGACTCCCGTGCCCACAAGCAGCTGCCGTTGGTCGCGGCCGACGTGCTGCGCGTCGCCGCGCGGCAGTCTCTTCTCAAGTGGTGGCGAGCGTGTGCCCCAACAGCGACATCGCGTCGGGCATCACCCGCCGCCAGAAGCCTTCCGTGTGCTCCCCGTCGGGGAACCGCGCCTCTCGCGCTCGCGCCTGCCGCGCGACCTCGCGGGCGGCCGGGCAGAACGGGTCCTCCTGGCCGCACCACACGCCGAGGGCACCGGCCTGCATCCGGTCGAGGCGGAGCGTCGGCTCGTGGGCCTGCCAGTCCGCCTCGTCGGCGTACCCGCCGGTGACGCGGGCGTCCGCCCAGGTCCGGAAGACGCCCGGGCTGAGCAGCGCCACGGCGTCCAGGTTGCGGCCGCTCTGCGTGCGCCCGATGGCGTACTGAAGGGCGCCCGAGCCGCCCATGGAGATCCCCATCGCGGCGCGCGGTGTGGGCAGTTGGCGGGCGTGCAGCCAGCCGGGGAGCTCCTCGCGGAGCATCGCCTGCGGGTCGTCGCCGTCACCGGGGGAGCGCTGGTGCCAGTACGTGGCGTCCCCGCCGTCCACCGCGACGACGGCGAACGGCGGCATGCCGCCCTTGACCGCGGCCGCCAGGAACTGCGGCGTCCCCAGCGTCACCATGCCCTGCGCGTCGTTCCCGCGCCCGTGCAGCATCACGCAGACCGGCAGCTTCGTGCTCGCCGCGGTGCCGGGCGGCAGCATGGTCACCATCGTCACAACCCGGCTCCGCGCCGCCGAGCGCACTCGCTCGACGTGTACCGCCCCTGGCGCCACGTCCGGCACCGTGCCGTCCTTCCCGGTCAGCCCCAGCACCTTCTTCAGCTTCACCCCACCGGGCAACCACCCGACGAGCATTCCGCCCGCGGCGGCGGCCCCCAGCAGGGTACCGCCGCCCGCGACGCCGGCCCCGAGCCGCAGCATGTGCCGCCGCGACACCGCGCGGTCGACGGGGTCCGCCGAGGGCTGCTCGGTGACGCCGCCCATATCTGTGGTCATGTCTGTCGGCCTTTCACCATGCGGTTTCGTGCGTGCGGTCGAGGTCAGCCGCCGCATAGGTCCGAGCCCGTGAACATGCCCGCGTTCACGCGGCGCGCACACCGATGTCCGCCCAGCCGGGCCTGACCCCGGCGACCACGGAGACGACCCGCACGCCACGGCCGCGGCCACTGCTCCACGGCACGGTCGCCCTGTGCGCCACGGGCGCGCGCGGCGATTCGGAACAGCGGCGGAACAGCGGCAGCGGGCCGGCAACAGCAGTGCTGCCTGCATGCCGTTCTGCGCCATCTGGTTGGCACCGTCCGCGGTTGAGCTGACCTGCGTCGCAGCCTGGCTGAGAGTCGGCGGATGAACAGAGGGCTCAGGGAAAGACCCGGGTGGGACAGCCGACGCGGAGGCTCCGACTTCGGCGATCAGTGCTGCAGGTTCTTCGACAGCTGCGCCGCGCCCGGCACCTCATTCGCCGGTGGGGTGCTGATCTTGGGGGCGGTGCCGTAGGCGGAGTAGGTGGTCTGGATCCCGGGCTTGTAGGGGAGGCCGGGGTCGCTCATGCGGACCTGGACCAGGCGGTTCTGCTCGTCGATCCAGAAGTCGTAGGTGGCCGACTGCTGGTGCATGGCCCCGGCCACCTCCTTCTGTTGGGCGGCGACGCCGGGCAGGGCGGCGGCCCAGACATCGGTCTTGATGAAGCTCTGGATATGGACCGTCTTCGTGCCGCCGACCGTCTCGTTGCCCGCCTTGGTGAGGCGGCCGGCCTTCGCGTTGGCGGTGAGCTGGGCGACCGGGTTGTAGAACTCGCGCATCTCGGTCATGGCGGCCGGGCTCGGCACCGAGAGGTCCGTCTTCTTCATGGTCGGGTAGGTGGTGGAGTCGCACTTCAGCCACTTCTTCCCGCTGCCGTTTTTGGTGATCTTGTCGCCGCCGAAGTACATCGTCCCGTCGACGTACAGGGTGATCTCCGCCCGGCTGCCGTTGTTCATGGACATCTGGAACGCCTCGGGCGACTTCCAGGTGTACGACCCGCTGCCGCCCTGCCCGGAGGACGACCCGCTACTGCCGCCTGCGGGGGGAGCGACGCTCGATGTGGCCATACTGGCGCTGCCCGCCTGAGCCATGGCGGTGGCCGCTGCCTCCAGTGCGCCCTTGGGGTCCAGGTCGGCGGCCTTCTTCTCCGGCGCCGTGGAACCCCCGCCCGAAGATCCGCCGTCCGAGGACCCCCCGCCCTGGGATCCTCCGCAGGCCGACAGGCCGGCCACCAGCAGGGCCGAGAGCGTGGCGGCGGTGGCTATACGCCACGTGGTAGGCATGAGCAGTTCCCCCGTCTTGTTGGTCCGATCGGCGTCTCAACTGGGCTGATAGTGGCAGACTTTGCGGATTCCCGCATTGAAGATCCACCACGCTCCTGCGTCCCTGCTCGTACTGACGAACGCCGAGGTCACCCGCTGACGGAGGGTCTCGATGCCAGACAGTCACCCCCGACCAGCACGAGCACACGACCCACCACCCACGCCAACCCCATGACCGGCACCTCCAGGATGACCAACGCTCACTGGTCGTCGGGTGCCGGTCGGCCACCAACAGGCAAGGAAGGAGACCGTTGGCGGTTGCCGAGCGGTGGCTAGCTGTATTGCCCTGTGAGGTTGGGGACGCGGCTGGCGGGTGGTTTGCCCTTGAGCGCGGTGTGTCCGCGGTGGTGATTGTAGGTGTGGAGCCATTGGGGGAACGCTTCGCGGCGTTCGGTCTCTGAGCGGTAGGGCTTCGCGTAGGCCCATTCGTCAAGCAGGGTGCGGTTGAAGCGTTCGACTTTGCCGTTGGTCTGTGGTCGGTAGGGCCGGGTTCGCTTGTGGGTGATCCCGGCTGCTGCGAGGGCATCGCGCCAGGTGTGGGACTTGTAGCAGGCGCCGTTGTCGGTCAGGACGCGTTCGACGGTGATGCCGCAGGTGGTGAAGAACGTTTGGGCCCGGGTCCAGAAGGCGGTGGCGGTCTCCTTTTTCTCGTCGGTGTGGATCTCGCTGTAGGCCAGGCGGGAGTGGTCGTCGACGGCGGTGTGGATGTAGCTGTAGCCGACTCCCGAGCGGGTCTTGCGGCCTGCTTGCCGGCCGAGTGTCCTGTGGCCGCCGCCGTCGGGGATGTTGCCGAGCTTCTTGATGTCCACGTGGACCAACTCGCCGGGGCGGTCGCGTTCGTAGCGGCGTATCGGCCGGCCTGTGGCCCGGTCCAGGTGGGTCAGGCGGGCCAGGCCGAACCGGGTCAGCACGCGGTGCACGGTCGAGGGGACCAGTCGCAGCAGGTGGGCGATGCGGGCCGGGCCCCACCGGCGCAGGAGGCGGACCTTGATGATGCGCCGTTCCGTGCGTGTCGGGGTGCGGCGCGGGCTGTGGTGCGGGCGGCTTGAACGGTCTGCCATCCCCGCCTCACCCAGCAGCCGGTAGCGGTCGGCCCAGCGTTGGGCGGTGGTGGGCGAGACCTGGAAGCGTTCGGCGGCCCGCCGCAGGGTCCAGCCCTCGTCGACGACGCAGCGGGCCAGACGCAGCCGTCCAGTCTCGGTCAGGGGTGCATTACGGTGGGGCACGAGGGCCTTTCGGTCGGTGTAGACGTCGCAATCCACACCGAACCCGGAAGGCCCTCACCTGTTCAAGATCCCTCAGCCGAGACCTGCCTCACCGTCCACAACCTCCCCGGACAGAACAGCTAGCGCCTGCCGCTTTTCCGCGCAGAGTGCCGTGAACTCTCCTGTGCTGTGGCCGACGAATCGGAGTCACAGCGGAATCGGCCTGAGCGCACAGTGCACCGGCGCGGCGTGTGCGGGGTCGAGAGCGTTCAGCACCAACTGGTGCACGTTCGGGTCGTCCGCGCCGCTGAAGTGACCGGTGAGGTCCAGTGGGCATACGTCCTGCAGCAGGATGTTGTGGACGGTTGCACCAGGCACAGCGGTGAGGAACTGGTTGGTGTACGGGGTCACTAGGGTGTCGGTCTTGGTGACGATGTTGGTGTAGGTGACACCGGGCTCGGTGTCACCCTTGGCGTAGAGATGCCGGAGCACTGGGGACCCGACCGTCTGGTCCTCGGCGGCGGGGACGTCCAGGCCAAGTGGCTTGCCGGTGTGTCCCGCCACGTCCAGTACTGCATCGGCGACATGGGCCAGGCCGTCAACGGTGGTGCCGTGGTTGCTGGGGTTGATGCCCACCAGCCGGTGCACCTTCGCGGCGCCGCGGTTGAAGCGCAGGTACCACTGGGGCATCAGTCCGCCGCCCTGGGAGTGGCCCACGAGGTCGACCTTCCGCGCCCCCGTGGCGGCAAGCACCTTCTCGACATAGGCGGCCAGCTGCTTGGCCGAGTCGGGAACCGGGCCGGTCCCCTTCATCAGGGCGTGGGGTTTGGTCTGGCCGTAGTTGAGGGCGAACACGCAATAGCCGGCGTGTTTCAACACCGGGGCAAGCCCGCTCCAGTTGCTGAAGGCGTTCTCGAAGGTGCCGTGCACCAGGATTACCGGGCGGGGGTGGGCGGCGGAGGGCCGGCAGGTGAAGTCGTTGGCTCCGGCCGGGGAGCGGTCGGGGTCCGGCACTGAGGCAAGCACCGGCAGAGCGAAGTTGACTGCTCCCAGTCGGCCGAGTGGGGTGGTTGACCGAGCCGGCGGGGGCTCGGCGGCGACATGCCGCGGCGCGGTGGGCACGGCCGAAGCGGCGAAAACGGACGCGGCCGAGCAGACCGTCACGGTCAGGACAGCAGCTGCGGCCGTGAGGAATCGGCGCATCGTGGCGCACCTCCGGTGACGAGGCGTCGAGGATTGGAGCGGCCCCAGCTTCGACAGTCGCCGCGCTGCGTGCGCGCACGGCACGCTGCGTTCACCCGTTCGGTGCCTGCGGTCAGCCCATCAGGCGGAGGGGGAAGGCCACAGGTCAGACAGACGAGCCGCGTCACGACCGCCGTTGACCAGCCCGTTTCACCCCCGCGGGATGGGATGGAAGTGGCTCACTGATCCAAACGAAGAGCCAGAAGACGTTGCAGCCGTGCTTGCCATCCGGTGTCTGTCCGCAGTGCGATACATGGCCACAACTGAGCGACAGCGGTGAGAAGATGCTGCCGCTGACCGCGAGGAAGCCTGAGACCCGTGCAAACGGCCAGTGACGTGAGCGACGCCTTACGACGGATCGCCGACGCCATGACTGATGTCACAGAGGCTGAGATGGTTGACGCGCTGCGCGCGCTCGGTGTCGCAGTCTCGGAGCGTCGGCGGACCGTCGTGGCAGAGGTGCCCAGAACCCCTCTGCCGACGCAGGGAGGCCCCTCGAACGTCCACTCAGAGGTTGAGTGGGTCTGAGGGACCTCTGGGCCAGAGCGTTCGTCATTCACGGCATGGTCAGCGTCGCATCGATCCGGCTGTGGATCCGATAGTGAGAACGAGGAGGGAGAACGAGGAGGGAGAACAAGCTCAGCGGGTGAGCACGATCCCAACCGCGGCGCCCAGGAAGAGCACGCTTCCGGTGAGCAGGCCGATGACCGTGGGTTGGAGGTGCTTCCAGGAGAACGCCCTTGCACTGTCGGGGTGTTCGGGCAGACAGACGACCGGCACATGGGTTCCAAGGTCCATCCCTATCCCTATCCCCACCCTCGTTCCCGTTGCAACGGGCGGTAGCCGCCTTCGCCGTCGGGCATTCGACTGCTGTCCCTGATCAGCCTTCGCTGAGTCGAGCCGATCAACGAGTCAGTGCAGTCAACTGACCAGGCACGGCAGGCTCGCTGACCTGTCGGACACGCCCTGAGCTCCTAGCGACAGCCAGTTGATCACGGTGTTGCGACGACCCCTGGAATTCGCCGTGTTCCGGGGCGCGAGCGATGGACACCGGCCGGTCGGCGACCGAGTTCGTGCGCGGTTACGCCGGTGTCCGTCGTCGGTGTCAGTCGTCGATGGCCTGGTAGAGCGTGGTCCAGAAGTCGTGGACGAGTTGTGCCGGGGCCGGGAGGGACAGTCCGACCTGGGTGAGCAGGACGCCGACGAGCCCGTTGTGCGGGTCGGCGTAGGCGGTGGTGCCGGTACCGCCGTCCCAGCCGAACTGGCCGATGGGTGCGTAGTCGCCGCGGTAGGTGCGCACCGCCATGCCGTAGCCCCAGCCGCCGTGCTGTCCCTGGCCGAAAGAGATGTGGAC
The DNA here is from genome assembly GCF_009834125.1 of Streptomyces sp. GS7. Classification (NCBI taxonomy): domain Bacteria; kingdom Bacillati; phylum Actinomycetota; class Actinomycetes; order Kitasatosporales; family Streptomycetaceae; genus Streptomyces; species Streptomyces sp. GS7. The sequence goes on along the minus strand of NZ_CP047146.1, from coordinate 4,709,260 downwards.
GTTGTTGCGGGCCAAGTCGCTGCGGGCGGCATTCTGTTCGGGGGTGAGGCAGTTGGTGGTCATCAGTTCCACGGCCGGCCGGGACAGGATGCGTTCGCCCTCGTGCATTCCGCCGTTGAGCAGCATGCGGAAGTAGGCGTGGTAGTCGTCGACGGTGGAGACCAGTCCGCCGCCGCCTGACTGGAACGCCGGAGGCGTGCTGTACTGTCCGCCCACCGCCTCGTCCCACACGGTGAACTCCCCGGTCTCCGGGTTGGGCGTGTAGCAGGGTGGCAGCCGGTCGATCTTGCCGGCGGGCACGTGGAAACCGGTGTCCTTCATCCCCAGCGGGCCGAAGATCCGTTCGCGCAGGAACGTCTCGAACGACTGGCCGGTGACCCGGGCGACGAGGACACCGAGCAGATCGTTGCTGACCTGGTACTGCCAGTGCGCTCCGGGCTGGTGCATCAGTGGCAGCGTCGCCAGCCGGCGCATCCACTCGTCCGGCGCGGCCACCGCTGTCGCGCTCTGACTGAAAATGCCCCGCTCGAAGACCGCGTCCATGATCGGGGTGCCCAGTGCCGTCAGATCCATGCCCAGGCCGAAGGTGGAGGTCAGCAGGTCCCGTACGGTGATCGGCCGCCGCGCTGGGACGGTGTCCTCAAGCGGGCCGTCGACCCGCTTGAGCACTCGGCGGTCGGCGAGTTCGGGCAGCCACGGCTCGACCAGGTCGTCTAGGCGCAGCCGGCACTCGTCCAGCAGGACCATCGCCGCCGCCATCGTGACCGGCTTGGTTGTCGAGGCCATCCGGAAGATCGTGTCCCGGCGCATGGGCGCCCCGCCGTCGTGGCGCATCGTGCCGATCGCTTCGACGTGGGTGTGACCGCCCCGGCTGACCAGGGCGACGAGTCCGGGAATCTTCCCGGACTCCACGTGCCGTGTCAGCACGTCGCGGACTGTGCGCAGCCCCGTTTCGGAGAAGCCGCCGCGCTGACCGGGGGTGAGGCTGAGGGACATGATTGTGGCTCCTTGTGAGGTGTGTGGTCGGTGGGTGGTTGGCTTGGTGGTGTGGCTGCCGGCGGGCGCGTCCCGGCGCGGTGGCGGTGCTGCGTTCGGGGTGCGGGACGCTTCCTCGGCGTGGTGTCCATGGAGTTCGCGTTCGTGTTCGCCCGATGGCCGGGTTGTGTTGTGTTGAGGGGTGCTGCTTGGGGGGCCGGGTTAGAGGCTGCGGGCGGTGATGTCGCCGTGGGAGGTGGTGGCGCGGATGTCGAGTTCGGCGGTGCCGTCGTTCTTGAGGGCGTTGTGGATGCGGCCGTAGGCGGTGTGGGCGTCCAGGGCGGCCGAGACGCCGGCGGTGGCGCTGATCGTGATGTCGCCGGCCTGGGTGCGGAGCACGACCTTGCCGCCCGTGGCTTCGGTGATCCGGATGTCGCCCCGTGCGGTGCTGATCTCCGCGGGCCCGCCCAGCCGGCCGACCTCGACGTCACCGTCGACGGCAGTGAGGCGCACGCTCGCGGCCTCGTCCAACTTGGTCTGGCTGTAGGCGCCTTCGAAGACGACGTCGCCGAGGCGGCCGAGGGTCCGGAGTTCGGCACTGGCAGTCTTGGCCTGGACGTGGGAGCCGGCGGGCAGCTTGACCGTCACCTCGATGGATCCGGACGGTCCGAAGTACTGGTCCTTCGCCGACGACTCGATCCGCAGGACGCCGTCGGCGTACTCGATCGTGGTCTGCTCCGCCGCCTTCACGTCGCGGCTCTTCGAGGTGTTGGCGGGCAGGACCTCGACCGTGGTGTCGGCTCGGTCTGCGGCGATGAACTGGACGCGTCCGGCGGGGATGCCCAGGACGGCGGAGATCGGGGCGGGGGTGTGGAACTTGTGCATCATGCGCTCCTGTGTGCTGGCGACTCGCTGTTTCCTGATGACGGAAACGCTACGTTGCTTTCCAACTTCGAGCAACAAGTCCTTTGCATGAAAACAGCATCTGCGCAGGCGAAAGCGCGATAATCATTGCAATACCCTCCCGCTTAACGCAACGATGGAACGGTCGCCCGTTGCAATGCGTTGAGGGTGAACGCTATGGTGAAGGCGTCGAGGAACACCGAGCAGCACCATGGAGCACCCGTGGGGCATGAAGGGGGTCGTCATGCCGGGAGGCAGGCTCACCCAATCCGAACGCCAGCAGATCGCCACAGGGCTGGCCGACGGCCTGGCCTACGCCGAGATCGCCCGCCGTCTCGACCGCCCCACCTCCACCATCACGCGCGAGGTGATGCGCAACGGCGGCCCCGCCGGCTACCGCGCCGACCTGGCCCACCGCGCCACCCAGCAACGCACCCACCGGCGCAAACACACCACGCAGCAGGGGCCGCGGCGATCCTCAACCACCTGCGTTCGTCCCGATCCCCGACCAATGAAGCCACGATGTCAAGGAGTTGGCCCGTGCCCAAGTGGTCGCCGTCCGTCGAGCGTGCCGCAGCATCACGGGCGTAGACACCAGCGAGGTGCGGGAGTCTGTACCGGCTCTATACTTCGGCGGCTGGCACCGGAGGATTGGTCGGGCGGTTTGGTCCGCAGGGCGCCGAGATCATCCGGCTGTCCTTTTCGGCTGCCTTGGCCGGTCCTCTTCAGGGGCGGACGTGACCTGTTTCGCTCTCCCGGGGTACGTCGTGCAGCTTGCGGAGGTCGTCGATCTGCTTGCGCAGGTCGGCGACTTCCTCCTGCGCCTGTGTCAGGAGCCGGTGCAGCGCCTGGATGGAGACGATGGCCACCCCGTTGCTGTCGATACAGCTGATCGTGCGGTTGTTCTCCCCGACCTCGAACGCGGACCACCAGTCCTGTGCCATGGGCCCCATGTGCCGGACATGCGGGTCCTCCCAGTGGTAGCGCCACGAGCTCACCGGCAGCGCAACCACCTGCTCCGGAACGCGGTAGCCATTCACCGGACCACAGCTGCGCGCAGTGGCAGGACCGGCCTTTGATGCCAGACCGGCCGGGACGGATCCCGGAGAAGTTGCCTTCCAACTGCCGGCCACTGACGCGAGAAGGGCCCGTACTCTGGTGATCATGCGTTCCAGGCCACGGGCGTCACGTCCGTCTTCAGCGCACGGTCGGAGAGGCCGCCGAGAAGGCCGCTGAGAAAGCCACCGGTGGCGCCGCCCAGAAGGCCACCGAGAAGGCCGCCGGGGCCCTGCGCTTGGGCAGGCGTGGCCAGGATGATGCTCCCCAACGTGAGGAGGGCTGTTGTTCCGATAGTGGTGATGGTGCGGTGTTTGGTGTTCATGGCGAACCTCCCGAGCCGTGGCGGCTGTTGCCGCACAGGTCGGATAGGAGGGTTTCCAGTCGTTGGACGGACACGTGCCTGATCCTCCTGCAAGAGGGGGCGTACTGGAGCCCGTCAACGGCGCTGGGCCCAACGGCCGCTCCTTCGCAACTGGCTCCCGACCCGCTCTGTGTCCAGCCCCTTCGGACGGGGCTGGACACGGCACGCCGGTAGGTGGTGGGTATCGGGCCGCTGTTGGGGTGGGGAGGGCGCGGGCGAGTCGACGGCCCGTGCAGGCGCTCAGCGGTGTGAGGTCACCGGTGGAGCGGGCGGCGATCACACCGTCGGGGCGGACCAGATACAGCGCGACACGGCGGGCGCGGTACCCCTGGGGGATGGTGGGATCGGTGAGGAACAGCGGGCGGAGGAGGCCGTCGCGGGCCGCAGTCCAGGCCAAGGGGGCCTCGGTGTCGACGTCGGGCCCGGGGAGCAGGAGCAGTTGCTGACGGGTGTCGTCGCCCCAGGCCGGGTACCAGTGGTGCTCTCTGGGGCCGGGGGGCGATCTGCCCGGGTTGCGGGCCGCCACGCCGGTCGCGGCGTGGTTCGGGGCGATCAGTGGGCTGGGGGTAGCTGACGCTGAAGCCGGTGGCGCTGTCGAACAGAGTGGTCTGCAGTTTCGGGATGTGCAGCAGCAGTCGCAGGGCGTTGTTGCGGGACCGGACTCGGCGGACTGGCCGGCGCGGTACTGGGCTCGGCGGCCACATACGTGTTCGCCGTGTCGGGCGGCATGCCCTGGGTGATCCTCTTGGGGCGACGGGCGGAGGCTTCGCCGCCACGCTGCTCATCGGGTCGATGGCGGGACGGTATCCGGCAGTCCGCGCCGCACAGCTCCCCCCGACCCTCGCTCTCCAGGCGGGGTAGGCACTCCGACCGCCGTGTGCCTGGGGCTGTACGCGTTCCGCCGCATAGCCCGAGGCACGGTAACGGCATCATGCCTTCGCCTGGCGGGAGCCGATGGGCTTGCCGGGTGCGCCATGGCCGGAACCCTGCTCACCCCGGCGCGGCAAGCCCGAGCGGGCAGACCGGCCGGAGGCTGTACTACATCGCCTGCTCCGCCACCTCTGGGGAGGCGCGCACGTCGCTGACGAGGAGGAGTTCGCCGAGGGGTCGCCAGGGGCGTCAGGGCCTGGCTGTGAACAGCGGAGCGTAAACCGCTCACGACCCTCCGTCGAGGAATCTCCTTCCGGGGTCGTCAATGGAACTCCGGCCTCCGATTGCCCATCTCTCTGAGCGACCCACGTTTCTGGACGCCCGACCGACCAGAACTTCGAACCAGTGCAACGGGGACCGCAATGCGCGAATTGAGCCGCCGACGGATATGCGGACTCGGGGTTGGGGCGGCGGCCGTGCCCTCGGTCGCCGGGTGCTCGGCCATTGGGTCGTCCACCTCCGGCAAGGTCTGCACCAAGCCCGGACAGGTGGTGGAGGGCAAGCCGATAGGCGACGGTTCGACCGCGTACACCGGGAAGCAGCCCAACCAGCCGCCCGCGCCGCAGAAGCTGGAGCCGGGCCAGGACCCGCAGGCCCTCGCCGACCTGCGCCGCCTCGGGGTGGGACAGCGGTTCACCGGAAGTGGCTGATGGTGCGTCAGCGGGCGGGGCCGGCGAACGCTGACCGGTGCGCGATCAACACCCGCGGGCGGTCGGGGCGCGCATCGTGCCCGGCGCGCGCCACCAGGTAGCCCGTTGCCCGTCCGAGGTCTCGGATTGGTCTCCGTAGCCATGCTCGGCAGCAGCGTCCTTCGTAGTAGGAACCGGTCTGCGCCTCGGCGACCGGTGCCTGGTCGAGGACTGTGATGGGGTTGGCGGCGCGGGCGATGGTGTGGACATGTCGTCGGTGGCGCAGTCGCCCCACATAGCAGTTCAAACAGGCAGCTATGGTGACAAAAAGAAGTGAACGGGCCGGAACTGGCGGAGGCAGGCTGTGACGGACGAGGGGCGACTCATCGCCGGGCGCTACCGGCTCACCCAGCAGATCGGCCGTGGCGGCATGGGCACGGTGTGGCGCGCGCAGGACGAAGTCCTGGGCCGCCAGGTCGCGCTCAAGCGGATCCATGTCCATCCGCACCTGTCCGAGGGCGAGCTTGCCACGCTCTACGAGCGCATGCGCCGTGAGGCGCGCAGCGCCGCCCGCATTGTGCATCCCAATGTGGTCGTGGTCCATGACGTCGTGGACGACGACGGTCGGCCCTGCATCGTCATGGAATACGTCCCGGCGGTCACGCTCGGAGATCTCCTCAAGGACAGGCAGACCATCCCGCCCGAAGAGGCGGCCCGCATCGGCCTGGAGATGACCGCCGCACTGCGGGCCGCGCACGCAGCCGGGGTGCTGCATCGCGACGTCAAGCCCGGCAACGTCATGCTCGGCGCCGAGGGCCGCGTGGTGCTCACCGACTTCGGCATCGCGATGACCTCCGACGTCTCCACCCTCACCAAGACCGGCGAGATGGTTGGCTCCATCCAGTACATGGCGCCGGAACGGATACGCGGTCAGAAGCCGGGACCGGCATCAGACCTGTGGGCACTGGGCGCGACGCTGTACCAGGCGGTGGAGGGCCGGCCGCCGTTCCACCGGCCCACCGTGATGGAGTCCGCGTACGCCATCGTCGTCGACCCATTGGAGCCCATGAAGCACGCCGGGCCGCTGGCACCGCTCATCGAAGCCCTCATGTCCAAGGATCCGGACGAGCGGCCGTCGGCGGAGGAGACCGAGCGGGCCTTGCGGGCCGCTCAGTGCAGTGGATCGGCTCCATCGACTGAATCGGCTGGATCGGGTGAATCAGCTGGACCGACCGGGCCGACGACGGTTCTGCCTCCGGAGCCCGTTGCAACCCCGTCCGCCGGACCGCACAGCGAGGCCCCGGCTCGGTCTTCCCGTGGAGAGACGGTAGCGGCCGGACCCGCTCGAACCGATGGCGGCAGGGAACGGCGCCGGGGCAGCAAGCGCCGCGTCCTCGTCGCCACCACCGTTGCCGTGACCGCAGGGGCCGCGGCCATCGCAGGCACGATCTACGCGACATCGGACCATGGCACCGGCACACCCGACACCGGCGCCCTGAAAACCCCCGGTACTGCTACACCGGCGTACACGCCACCGCCCGTACCCAAGGGATTCCACCAGGTCAGCGAGATCGGCGCCTCCTTCCCCGTGCCGGACGGCTGGAAGGCCGTCACGCGGTCGGGTGAACTGGTCACCTTCGCCGACAAGTCCGGCCGGGGCGGCCTCACGGTCAAGATGGTGGAACCCGCGGGTTCGACCCCCATGGCACACTTCACGGATATGGAGGCGATCACGAAGGGCAACTACCCCTCCGGTTACCGGAGGCTGCGCATGCAGCAGACCACGTTCCGGGAACAGCCCGCCGTGGTATGGGAGTTCACCTTCAAGGGGAAGGCGCGCGTGTTCCGCGGCATCGAGCAGGGCTTCGGCCGCGCGGGCGGGCGGGAGTACGACATCTACCTCTCGGCACCGGAAGCACAGTGGGACGCCTACCGCCCCGTCTTCGACACCTGCAGGGACGGGTTCACAGTGGCCAGCCAGTGATTTTTCCTTCGGCGGGTCGACCGGCGAAGCTCCTTCCGATCTCCGAGCTCGCGGGCGATCGCGAGGCACGCTTACGCCACCAGACGCAGCCAGGCAGCGGCGAGGGCGGCGTGACCGGCCGGCGTCGGGTGCACGCCGTCCGCAGCCCAGTGCTCCCTCCGCGGGGATCACGTAGCCGTCCGGGGCGATCGTGTGCCAGCCCATGTCATTGACGCCGACGAGGATCGACACCACGTCCGGGGACGCGTCGAGCACGTCCGCTTGCCATCGGGCTTCCAGATCGCTCACCTTGTGGCCCCCGATCCCGGTGTTCAGCCAGGTCACGGGCCGGTCCGGGTGCCGCAGGTGCCACTCGCCCGCGACGCGCAGCGGGTAGCCGAACCCGAGGCCGTCCTCGCTCTGCAGCCGCCGGCTGTCGGTGATCGAATCTCCGGTGAACATCACGGTGGTTCCCGGACGGAGGGCGATCGTCAACTGTGCTCCTTGAAACGTGGGTTGGGAGAAGGGGAGGGTGGGTTGGGGAAGGGAAGGTTCGCCGGGGAACGGGCGCCGGCTCAGGTTTCCGCAGTGCCGAACCACTCGCCGCCGGCCCGCTCGAATGCCTTCCGGTCGATGTCGCGCTCACCCGCCCAGGCGACGATGCCGTCCGGTGGGACGAGCACGGCTCCCAGTCCCAGGTTGTTCTTCGCCGTCCCGGCCGCGTAACGCAGCCGGCTTTGCCAGCCCGTCGCCGCATCCCGCAGGCGGTGGTCGCTGCTGAAGTCGAGCACGACGCCTCGTCCGTCCTGCATCAGGTCAGCGAGGCAAGTGCCGTCCTCCAGACGGAAGTCCGGGGCGTTGTGGCCGACCAGCGGCTGATCGCTGCCGAGGTCGTGGCGAGACGTTCTTGAGAGCCTCGACGCATTCACCATTGGCGAGTTCGATGCGCAGGTGTCCACGCATGCCTGACTGCTCATGGGATCCCTGCCGTGGGACGCGAACCAGTTTTTTGACGTTGTGGCAGGACGAGGCATCGGCGGCCGCCCCCCGCGCTTCTTGTGCACGGCACCATGAGTTGGGGCGCCGACTGCTTCCACGGCCAGCGCCTGCTCGCTGAGCATTTCCGGCTGGAGTTGATGGACCGGCGCGGCTTCAGGGACAGTCCGGACATCGAGCGCAGCGACTACGAGGTGGACGCAGACGACATCGTGGCGCTACTCGGCACCGGCGCGCACCTGGTGGGTCACTCCTCCGGCGCGGCGGGTGTGGTGATCGCGGCAGCGCGCCGGCCGGAGGTTGTTCACTCGCTGACGCTGATCGAGCCGTCCGCGTTGCACGTGGCCGAGGAGCATCCAGCGGTCGCGGAGGCGCTGGGCCGGATCCGGGCGGCATGTGGCGAGCGGCGTGAGCCGATGAGCCCCGAGGAGTACCTGCGGTACTCGACTGAGGGCTACGACCTGCCGTCGCCCGAGTCCACCCCGCACCTGCTGCGCGCCGCCGCCTCGGGGATGGCCGAGCGTCCGGTCTGGGACGCCAAGATCCCGTTGACCGCGCTCGCGCGGGCCGACTTCCCGAAGCTGGTGGTCAACGGCACCTGGGAGACCGCGCACGCTGAGTACCGCGCGTTCATCGGCGAGGCCATGATGTCCTGTGGCGAGTTCACAGCGGACCGGATCGGCGCCTGACTGGTCCTGGTACCAGGCGCCGATCACTCACCGCATCGTGACCAGCCCGAAGCGGTGAACAGCCTGCTCGCCGAGGCATGGGCCCGGTGCTGACCTGCAACGCCGGCCGCGTTGCCTGATTGCGCGGCGATGGCGGGCGTTGGCGTCGCGCCGGCACAGGTAGGAGTGCAGCGCGCGGGGCTGGACGGTGTGGTTGGGGTGGTTCGAGTGCGCCAGGGGCGTCATCGACGCCGACACCCGGCTCATCGTGCTGGTCGGCCGACCTACGCCTGGCAACCGCAACGACTGCAAGGCGTGGGAGGGGGCTGGAGCCGTGGCGGTACCTGCTGGTGCCACCGCACACCATCCGGCCGATAATTGAACATGAAAGATTCGGGTTGGGAGGCGGTCCACGGTGAGCAATCTCGAAACGAAACCCATGGAAATGCGATGCGGCGCCGCGGCGGCCGGCGAGCGGCCGGCCGAGGCGGCACGGGTGGATGTACTGACTGCCCGCAAGGTGCCCCTCGGCGGCCCCCGGGCGATGACCGTGCGGCGGACACTGCCGCAGCGCGCCCGGACCCTGATCGGCGCGTGGTGCTTCGCTGATCACTACGGTCCCGATGACGTTTCGCTGACGGGTGGCATGGATGTGGCCCCGCATCCGCACACCGGGCTGCAGACGGTGAGCTGGCTGTTCGGCGGGGAGATCGAGCACCGTGACAGCCTGGGCAGCCACGCCTACGTACGGCCAGGCGAGCTGAACCTCATGACGGGCGGATTCGGTATTTGCCACTCCGAGGTGTCCACGCCGCGGACCACCATCCTGCACGGTGTCCAGCTGTGGGTGGCGCTGCCGGAGGAGCACCGCAACGCCGAACGGGCCTTCCAGCACCACGCCCCCGAGCCCGTGCGGATCGACGGGGCCGAGATCAGGGTTTTCCTGGGGTCCCTGGCCGGCGATGTCTCGCCGGTGCGGACCTTCACCCCCCTGGTCGGCGCCGAGATCCTCCTCCGGCCCCGCGCGACCGTCACGCTTGCCGTGGACCCCGGCTTCGAGCACGGCCTCCTGGTCGACCAGGGCGACGTACGCCTGGGCGACACCCTGGTCGCCCCCGCGGAGCTGGGCTACGCCCGTCCGGGCAGCGACGCGCTGATGCTGACGAACGATTCGGACGACATCGCACGGATGGTCCTGCTTGGCGGAACTCCCTTCGAGGAGGAGATCGTCATGTGGTGGAACTTCGTGGGGCGGTCGCACCAGGATATCGTGGAGGCCCGTTCGGCCTGGATGAATGGTGCGGATGGTGCGCGCTTCGGCGAAGTGAAGGGCTACGACGGCGATCGACTACCCGCCCCCGAGCTGCCGAACGGATCTTTGAAACCACGCGGACGTGTGCGCTGAACTGCTGCTATGAGTCGTCAGTGGATCAGCGACGCGTGCGTCCGCCACCAGCCGGGCTGTGCGGCCCTGAGTGGCCAGCCGTGCTTCAAAACGGTGACTCCGGGAGCACCCTGCGGGTCGCGTGTTCAGTCATGTGTGACAACCTCTGGTCGGACTCATGCTGACCCCATGCTGACTTACCTGAAGGTCAGTCAGTTCAGCCCGGAGTGCATGCCGACCTCGCGGGCGGTGGTGCAGTCGTAGTGGTTGTGGCACGCCCACAGCCCACGGGGAAACTCGCAGTGGTCGGCCACGAGGACGTTCACTCACCGCAGCCACCGGCGCCCCAACCAGCTGGCGCAGTCCTCCCCCCGTCTCCTGTCTCCGCCTGCGGATGACTGACCTGGACGCCGTGGTTGGCACGAAGATCTACGATTGGTCGCCGTTCTTCACAGAGATGGGGCTACGCGGCCCGGTTCACGAGTTTGCATGGCCGGGCGAGTTGCTGGCGGACTCTGGGTGGAGAAGGGCTGATTCAGAGCCCGGCAACGGCTTCCAGCCGCTTCAGCGAGACGCGAGGCCGCGTCGGACGCGGCGACCCGTCCGTCGCGGGCGTGCGCGATGACGTCGAAGTCCTCCCAGACGGTGAGTGCTGCGGTTGTCACGGTGTTCGGCTCCTGGCGCCCGGTGGCTCCGATACCGGGCACTTTCCACTGAACTCAGGGCATTTGCGGTGCCGTGGATCCGCCGCCGCCCGTGTGGACACTGATCACCATGCGCACCGACTTTGACCGTGCTGACATGTCCCGCAATGAGTTCTACTGGTTGCTGTGCCGGCCGCGCTGCACGACGCGGACCGCGACGGTGGTGCTGCGGTCGATCGCCTGGGTGTCGACCATTTCCGCCGAGGGGACGGCGAACCTAACTTGTTTTTTAAGATCCAGTCTCGAATGTGCTTCGAACTTGATCAGCGTTTTCGCAGTTCAGCGGACGTGAAGGCGGCCTTCGGCTGATCATGTGCTCCGACCAAGGAACGCACACACTCAGCACGAAGGCCGTAAGGATGAGTCTGTCGCATCACGCCGTTGAACATGGGCAGTTCGCAGAACTGTCACGCTTCCGAGGCGAGTTCTACTCCTGTCTGACCAGGCGTGCGGACGCACAGTTCGAGTTGGCCGATGCCGTGCTGAGTGCGGACGGCCCGGTCCGTTCTCTGGTTGAGTTGTCGCTGGTGGGGGAACATCGCCGCGGGCACGGTGGCCTCTACGACGCCTTGGCCGCCGGCCGGATGGACATCGGCCGGCTGCGGCGGGCAGTGGCCGCAGTACCTCTGCCACGGGCTGCGGACGGCCGGCTGGTGCTGGCCGCCGACATCACCTGCTGGCTGCGGCCCAACGCACACACCTCACCGCAGCGGATCCTGTGCCACACCTACGGCCGCGGCAAAGACCAGCACATTCCCGTTCCGGGTTGGCCGTACTCGGTGATCTGCGCGCTGGAGACGGGCCGCAGCTCGTGGACCGCGCCACTGGACGCGCTCCGACTGGCACCGGGCGACGACGACGCCACCGTCACCGCCAGACAGATGCGCGAGTTGGTCGGCCGGCTGATGGAGGCAGGGCAGTGGAAAGGCGGCGACCCCGAGATCCTCATCGTCGTGGATGCCGGATACGACGTGCCCCGCCTGGCATTCCTGCTCAAGGATCTGCCGGTGCAGGTGCTGGGCCGGATGCGTTCGGACCGCGTCCTGCGTCGTGCCGCCCCACCGCGAAAGCCCCATACGATAGGCCGCCCGCCGCGTCACGGCGGCGAGTTCGCCTTCGGCGACCAGTCCACCTGGGACATCCCAAACGCGCAGACCGTCACGCAGACCCGTCTGTACGGCACCGCCACCGCCCAGGCATGGGACCGTCTCCACCCACGGCTGACACACCGTTCCGCCTGGGTCGCCGAACTGGGAACCCTCCCGGTCATCGAGGGAACTGTGATCCACCTGCAGGTCGAGCACCTGCCCAGCGGCGCCATCCCGAAACCGGTGTGGCTGTGGTGGTCGGGCACCGACGCCACCCCCACTCAGGTCGACCTGCTCTGGCAGACCTTCCTGCGACGCTTCGACATCGAGCACACCTTTCGGCTGTTCAAACAGACCCTCGGCTGGACCCGCCCCAAGATCCGCACCCCCGAAGCCGCCGACCGGTGGACCTGGCTCATCCTCGCCGCATACACCCAACTCCGCCTTGCCCGGCCACTGGCGGCCGACCTGCGGCGGCCCTGGGAACGACCAGCAGAGCCCTACAAACTCACCCCTGCCCGAGTCCGCCGCGACTTCAGGCACCTCCGCCCGAAGACCCTCTGCCCCGCCGAAGCACCGAAACCCTCCCGCCCCGGCCCAGGCCGACCACCCGGCCGCAAGAACACCCACCCCACACCCCGCCACGACGTCCACACAGTCCGCAAAACAGACAAAACGAAACGACGAACGAAGAAATCAACAACCCCACGACCCCGCCGCAAAGGTTAAAGATCAAGCTAAGGGCTGTCCCGTAACTGCTGGTCACAGGTGAGATGATCTTGCTGTGTCTGGTGTGATCACGGCTTCGGAGCCGTCCTGGATAGCCCCGTTCACCGGGCTGAGTCCGCGGCAGTTCGGCAAACTGATCAACGCCTTGCGTCGCGAGGGCGCGGACCCGGTCCGCAAGGGTCGGCCCTGGAGCCTGCCGCTGGAGGGCCGGGTCCTGCTGGTCGCCGCGTACTGGCGCACTAACCTCACCCTGCGTCAACTCGCCCCCTTGTTCGGGGTGTCGAAGTCAGCTGCCGACCGCATCGTCGACCACCTCGGCCCCTCGCTCGCGCTCCAGCAGCGCAAGCGGTTCCGCAAGGACGCCGTGCTGATCGTGGACGGCACCCTGGTCCCCACACGCGACCACACCGTCGCCGAGCAGTCGAAGAACTACCGGTACTCCACCAACCACCAAGTCGTCATCGACGCCGACTCCCGGCTCGTCGTCGCCGTCGGCCGGCCTCTGCCCGGCAACCGCAACGACTGCAAGCGTGGGAGCTGTCCGGCGCCAAGGACGCTGTCGGCCAGACCACCGTCATCGCGGACGGCGGATACCGAGGAACCGGCCTGGTCATCCCGCACCGTCGCGAGCCAGGCCAGGCTGAACTCCCGGCCTGGAAAGAGGAACACAACACCTCGCACCGCAAAGTCCGCGCCCGCGTCGAGCATGCCTTCGCCCGCATGAAGAGCTGGAAGATCCTCCGCGACTGCCGCCTCAAAGGCAACGGCGTCCACCACGCCATGCTCGGCATAGCCCGCCTGTACAACCTGACCCTCGCCGGGTGACGAGAAGGCACAGGTCATCGAGCATGCCCTAGATCATTTACGGGACAGCCCTTAGCCCCTGCGAAGTTCTGAGGAAAGTGGTATCGGTCGGGCTGACGTTAGCCCAGGTCAGCGGGGAGGCCAATAGTGTGGCGAGTGAACGTGGGGCCCGCGCCGTACCCGCTGCCCGCAGTACGTCGGATGAAGACCAGCCGTTCGGCAAGAAATCCGCAGCGTTGATTGCCACCGTGCAGACTCGTAGGCACCGCCGAGATCGGGGGTCACGTACAGACCGTCAATCTCAGTACGTACATCATGGAGTTGTCCAGGCACCGCCCTTGACCTGCGATGTTGCGCGTCAGTAGGTCGCTGACTTGCGCGAATGAGCCTTTCACCGTCTTTCAGGCTCGTGCCGGGTTATGCAGCGGATTCTCCCCATGCGCTCCCCAAGGGCTTAGGACTCCTAGCAAAATGAGCTGTACTGCCTTGGAATGACAGGCCGTCAGCCGGTGTTGTGCCTCTGTCTGGTGTTGTGGTGGGGGCGTTGGGCATGGTGCAGCGGAGGCCGTGGGAAGTCGAGGACGGGTTGTGGGAGCGGATTGCCGGGCTGCTGCCGGTGATTGAGCGCCGCGTGAGGTATCCGGGTCGCAAACGGCTCGATGACCGGCGGGTGCTGAGCGGGATCCTGTTCGTGCTGTACACCGGCATCCCTTGGGAGTTCCTGCCCCAGGAGCTGGGATACGGCTCGGGCAGCACGTGCTGGCGCAGGCTGCGCGACTGGCATCAGGCCGGGGTGTGGCAGGCTCTTCACGAACTGCTGCTGGCCGAGCTACGTGCGGCCGGGCTGCTGGACTTCTCCCGGGCCGCGGTCGACGGCTCCCATCTGCGGGCGATGAAGGGCGGCGCGAAGACCGGGCCCTCACCGGTGGATCGGGGAAAGACAGGCAGCAAGCACCACGTGATCACCGAAGCGCACGGCATCCCGCTGGCGGCCACGCTCACAGGCGGAAACCGCCACGACGTCACCCAGCTCATGCCGCTGGTCCACGCCATACCGGCCGTCAAAGGCAAGCGGGGGCGCCCCCGAAAGCGCCCCGACGCTCTGTTCGCCGACCGCGCCTACGACTCCGACACCTACCGCCGCGAACTGCGCGAGGTGGGCATCCGCCCCCTCATCGCCCGCCGCGGCACCCAGCACGGCTCCGGTCTGGGCATTCACCGATGGGTCGCCGAAGCAGCCTTCGCCCTCCTGCACTGGTTCCGGCGCCTGCGCATCCGCTGGGAGATCAGAGAAGACCTCCACGAAGCTTTCCTCATCCTCGGCTGCAGCATCATCTGCTGGCGACGCCTGAAAACCTCATTTTGCTAGGAATCCTTAGATTCTCCCCAGATTCTCCCCAGCCACCTGCACGTTCACGGCCGGAATCGAGGTGTGGGAGCCGCCAATGCCGCAGGCACGCTCGGTGATCGTCGTCAGGCGTGAGCGCGTAGTGGTCGCCGCGGACGAACACCTCTTCGGGCTGGATAGCCGCACCAGCACCATCCGATCAGCAGGTTCTTGGTCTGCTGGTGGTACAGCGCTCATGGCGGTGTTGACCTGCTGGAACGGTGGTTGTGATAGGCGTTGGAGGAGAGCTGGTCCGTGTATGGTCCGGATCTTGGCGTCGGCTTCCTGACTGCTCCCAGAGCCGTCGACGGCACTCGGGGGCCGTGCACCACGCGGTCGGCGCATCTCCTGGAGCAGCGCGGCGTGGCGATCCTCAATTGCTTCGAACGTGGTCGTGGTCGCTTCCCTCCGCGGAACTGCCATCGAAGTTCGGCGAGCAGCGGGCGGAGTCCAGGGAAGAGGGGACTGCCAACCGTCGGGATATGAGCACACCGACCTCGCAGGATGCTGATTGCGACACCTCTTCGGATTCCAGTGGCGCCGGGTTTCGGGCAAGGTTGTGGCTGCGGCGGGTTGACCAGTATCTATCCAGGCCAGAGGTGGTGCGCAATGGTTTGGTGCATGTGCATGCATGTGTCGCCATCTGTCACCACCTCTGGCAGGGTTCATGCTGACTCGAAGCTGACTTCACTGATGCACCGTCAGTCAAACCTGAAATTGTTTCATATCGGCTGCGTCGCATGCATTGGACCAGGCGCAGAACGGGCCCGGATGCTGTGGGTATTAAGGACTCCTAGCAAAATGAGCTGTACTGCCTTGGAATGACAGGCCGTCAGCCGGTGTTGTGCCTCTGTCTGGTGTTGTGGTGGGGGCGTTGGGCATGGTGCAGCGGAGGCCGTGGGAAGTCGAGGACGGGTTGTGGGAGCGGATTGCCGGGCTGCTGCCGGTGATTGAGCGCCGCGTGAGGTATCCGGGTCGCAAACGGCTCGATGACCGGCGGGTGCTGAGCGGGATCCTGTTCGTGCTGTACACCGGCATCCCTTGGGAGTTCCTGCCCCAGGAGCTGGGATACGGCTCGGGCAGCACGTGCTGGCGCAGGCTGCGCGACTGGCATCAGGCCGGGGTGTGGCAGGCTCTTCACGAACTGCTGCTGGCCGAGCTACGTGCGGCCGGGCTGCTGGACTTCTCCCGGGCCGCGGTCGACGGCTCCCATCTGCGGGCGATGAAGGGCGGCGCGAAGACCGGGCCCTCACCGGTGGATCGGGGAAAGACAGGCAGCAAGCACCACGTGATCACCGAAGCGCACGGCATCCCGCTGGCGGCCACGCTCACAGGCGGAAACCGCCACGACGTCACCCAGCTCATGCCGCTGGTCCACGCCATACCGGCCGTCAAAGGCAAGCGGGGGCGCCCCCGAAAGCGCCCCGACGCTCTGTTCGCCGACCGCGCCTACGACTCCGACACCTACCGCCGCGAACTGCGCGAGGTGGGCATCCGCCCCCTCATCGCCCGCCGCGGCACCCAGCACGGCTCCGGTCTGGGCATTCACCGATGGGTCGCCGAAGCAGCCTTCGCCCTCCTGCACTGGTTCCGGCGCCTGCGCATCCGCTGGGAGATCAGAGAAGACCTCCACGAAGCTTTCCTCATCCTCGGCTGCAGCATCATCTGCTGGCGACGCCTGAAAACCTCATTTTGCTAGGAATCCTAAGGACTCCTAGCAAAATGAGCTGTACTGCCTTGGAATGACAGGCCGTCAGCCGGTGTTGTGCCTCTGTCTGGTGTTGTGGTGGGGGCGTTGGGCATGGTGCAGCGGAGGCCGTGGGAAGTCGAGGACGGGTTGTGGGAGCGGATTGCCGGGCTGCTGCCGGTGATTGAGCGCCGCGTGAGGTATCCGGGTCGCAAACGGCTCGATGACCGGCGGGTGCTGAGCGGGATCCTGTTCGTGCTGTACACCGGCATCCCTTGGGAGTTCCTGCCCCAGGAGCTGGGATACGGCTCGGGCAGCACGTGCTGGCGCAGGCTGCGCGACTGGCATCAGGCCGGGGTGTGGCAGGCTCTTCACGAACTGCTGCTGGCCGAGCTACGTGCGGCCGGGCTGCTGGACTTCTCCCGGGCCGCGGTCGACGGCTCCCATCTGCGGGCGATGAAGGGCGGCGCGAAGACCGGGCCCTCACCGGTGGATCGGGGAAAGACAGGCAGCAAGCACCACGTGATCACCGAAGCGCACGGCATCCCGCTGGCGGCCACGCTCACAGGCGGAAACCGCCACGACGTCACCCAGCTCATGCCGCTGGTCCACGCCATACCGGCCGTCAAAGGCAAGCGGGGGCGCCCCCGAAAGCGCCCCGACGCTCTGTTCGCCGACCGCGCCTACGACTCCGACACCTACCGCCGCGAACTGCGCGAGGTGGGCATCCGCCCCCTCATCGCCCGCCGCGGCACCCAGCACGGCTCCGGTCTGGGCATTCACCGATGGGTCGCCGAAGCAGCCTTCGCCCTCCTGCACTGGTTCCGGCGCCTGCGCATCCGCTGGGAGATCAGAGAAGACCTCCACGAAGCTTTCCTCATCCTCGGCTGCAGCATCATCTGCTGGCGACGCCTGAAAACCTCATTTTGCTAGGAATCCTAAACAGTGTTTCATCCCGGTGGTGGTGTTTGCTTCGGCATTTAGGCGTCACGCCAGTTTGGGGTGGATTCGGCGATGAGGCGTCTGGTGGTTAGGTCGATCGTTGCCGGTAGATCACGGCTTCGGAGCGGTGGAGTTGGGCGTTGTAGTCACGGGCTGGGCGTCGATGATGAATGAGCCGGCCGAAGGTGCGCTTTGCAACTGAGCTCGTGGGATCACCGTGAACAGCACTTGTCTGTGGCCCTCGGCCAGCAGCGTGCGCACCTGGGCGAGCAGGTCGGTGGTGGCCCCGGGTCGGGGCAGACGCAGCGCAGCGGTGTTCTGCAGCAGCGTCTTGGTCTGGCGCTCGTGCCGGAAACCGTCCGCCCCGGCATCTGTAGGGGGTCCGACCTGATGTTGGGCGACGCTCTGCATGAGCTGAACGGGGTGCCCGGGCCGTGACCTGGGCACCCCGCATGGGCTTGTATCAGCGGATTATGCCTTTGGCGACCGCGATCCATTTCGTCAGTGTCGCGCGGTCACGTGTCTTGCCGCCGATCGCCTCACTGAAGGTGTCCCCGGGCTCTGGTATGAGCAGGTAGTCAGAGATGGGCTTCCATGCGTTCTCCAAGTCCCGCACTGCTTGCTCTGGGATGTTCCCGTCCCGCCACCTGTCCTCGGTCTTGTTCTTGAAGGTTATCGCTTGGAAGACGGCGTTGAAGCGGGTGGCTTCGGACACCATCTGTATCACGGTTGTCAGGGGGTTTTTGAGGGAGTACTGATCCTTTTTCGCGGTGAAGTTATGGAGCTGTTCAAGCGCGGCGTCGAGCGGAGTACAGCCGAGGGGGATTTTCTCTCGTTCTCCCAGGGAGTTGTAGTTTCCGTCGTAGGTGAGGGTGAAGCACCGGTCCCTGTCGACGCTCGGGGTGTAGTGGTTCGCCTTCTTCTCATCGGCTTCGTCCGTGAAGCGGATGAACAGTGTCCGGGCGATTTCCGCCTTGGCCTCGGGGTCGACGTAGGCATCGGTGTACCAGCCGACCAGGTAGGCGTCGCTCCGGCGGATGACGAGTGTGATCGCGGGTTCGCCGTCGCGGGTCACCTGAATATGGATGAACTGGTTGACTGCTTCGGAGTTCGTTGCCGGGATGGGTGGTGCCGCAATGCCGGGAACAGGCACTTCGCGGTCGGTCAGGGCACCACGGAAGGCGTCGATGAACGCTTTGTAGTTCTCACGCGATGCGGCGTCTTCCGCATCGGAGACGTGGTTGTAGACGACTGGTGCTCGCTCTTCCCGATCGTGGTGGGGCTGAGGTGCGCCGAGTGCCACCACAATGCGCTCCGCGTGACGTGCGGGACGGGCCGGGGCAGTGGTGATGGCAGTGTCAGTGGTGGACTGTTGCTGTGGGGCGTTGTCGGAGGCCGCGGTGTGATGAGCCGTGAGGGTGCCACTGGAACTGTCGGCGAGGCGGCCGATGAGGGTGGCAGTGGCCTGTGCCGCCGGAGGCAGGTCGTCCAGGGTCCATGTAACTGTGGTCTGGCCGCCGGCCGTTGTAGTCCAGGTGCCGTTCGCGGATGTGGCGAGCGCCTTGTACGCGCTGTTGTCGATGACAGTGGTCAGGCGAAGATTCTTGAGGGTGCCGGCTCCGGCGTTGGTGACGGTGATGACGTGGGTGACGTCCTTGCCCACGAGGGCGGGGTCCGGAGTGGCTTGCACGGCGAGTTGCAGTGCGGTTCCTGCGTTGACCGTCACCTGGCTGGGCTGCGTGACGGGCTGGGCAGTGCCGGCCGTCACAGTCGCGGTGAGGTCCTGCTGGCCCCCGGTGTCGGGGGCGCAGTGGACAGCGAGCGTGATCTGAGCCGAAGTGCCCGGCGCGAGATCGCCGACGGGGAGCTGGCAGGTGTTAGCACCAGCGGGGGCCGGAGTTTGGGGGTGTGTGTTGAGGTAAGCCTCGTCCAGACCGAACGCCGTGGGCAGCGTAGCGGTGAACAGAGTGTTCACCGCGGTGGAGGGGCCGGTATTGGTGACGGTCCACTCCAAGCGGGCGTCGGCTCCGGCGCGCAGCGGGGTGATGGTAACGGGGGCGATCGCCAAGTTGGAGTTGGTGGTGACGGCCAGGTGGGTGGTGGCCGGGGGACTCGTGGGTGTGCCGCTGGCTTCGGCGACCGCGGTCACCTCGAGCTGAGCCCCGGTAGTGGCAGGGGCATCGGGCGCGAGAGCGAGGGTGGCCGTGACCGTGGAGTGGTCCTGTGTGACCAGTCTGGTAACGGGGATGACTGTGCGCCCGTTCGCGCTGATGACCGGCTCCTCGGAGATGCCGTCGACGGTGGCAGAGGCCACGGTAGCGGCAGACGGCAGGTCGAGGATGAGCTGCGGGTTGAGAAGAGGACTTGTACCCGCCTTGGTGACAGTCCAGGTCAGGTCGTGGGTGGTGCCGGCGTCGAGAGAGACCGTGTCCGTGCCGGCGGTGGCCAACAGCGTGGTGTCGCCGAGGACTTCGAGGTGGGCAGTGGCCTCGGCCCGGTCATCGGCTGTGGTGATGGTGCCTGCGCAGGTGAGGAAGCCGGTCTGGCAGTCGGCCAGGCGAGCAGTGACTGTCACCGAAACCGGGGTGCCGGGAGTAAGCCCCTTGGGCAGCGGAGCGGACCAGGACGGGTCGGCGCCTTTGGCAGGTGTCTCCTTGCCGTCGACCTTCAAGGAGGTGAAGGAAACTCCGGCGGGCAGGGTGGTCGCGAACACTGCGTCATGGGCGGTGGAAGGGCCATTGTTCGTAATGGTCCATCCGTAGGTGATCTCATGCCCGCGAGTAGCCGGGCTGACGTGCGGGGCTCCTTCCAAGCCCAGCACCGTCATGGCATGGGCGGTCAGCGGAGCGGTGGCAGGTGGCGGGCTGTCCGCCTTGTCGGCACTGACTGAGGCTTGCGCCACCGGGGTCAAGTCGCCAGTGGCATCGGCGGCGAGACGGGCAGTGAGGGTGACCGTGGCCTGCGCACCCTGCGCGAGTGTGCCCAGGGCAGGCCAGGTGATGCTCCGGCCGCTGCCAGTGCCTCCTCCGGAGGCGGTCACATACGTGCAGCCATCCGGCAGCACCGCTGTGACCACCGCATTGGTCGCGTCGTGGTTACCCTTGTTGGCCACCGTCCACACAAATGTGGCCTCCCGCCCGGCAACTGCGTCCCTGGGGAATGCCTGGCCAGTGATGACGAGATCGGGCAGCGCGGTCTGCGCCGTGGCTTCCCGGTTCACTTCAGGTGTCCCGGTCGCAACCGCCTTCACCGTCGCGGCAAGCGCACCCTTGGCATCGTCCGCCACCGTTCCGTGCGCAGTGATCCGGACCGAGTGCGCCCCGCTTGTCGCGGTCGGCACGGAAGGCATCTTGATGATGATGTCGTTGCCGCTCCGCGTCCCGGGATAGGTAGTGCCGTCCAGGGCGGCGCTCGCGCTCACCGTGTGGGTGTGGTCGGGCATCGCCACGGTGAGGACCGCTTCATGGGCTTCCGAGGGCCCGTTGTTCGTCAACGTCCAGTTGTAGGTGACCTGCTGTCCGCGTGCGACCGGGTTCGGGGACGCCGTACCTTCCGTCAGCGCCCAGGCTCCGTGCGGGTCGGTCCTGAGCGTGACCTTCTTCGAAGCCGGCCAGGCGTTCAGAGCCGAAACATAGGCCCACGCCTCCTGGTTGCCCTGTACCGGGGCGGGTACTGACGCAGTGATCTTCAGGTCGACGGTGTGCTGGGCGGCGAGGTCCTGGGTGAGCGGACACATGATCCGACCACCGCCGGCATCGACGCATCCGGTGGGGCCATCGACGAAGAGGAAGCCCTTCGGGAGCTGCACCAAGGCCACCACGAACCGCGCATCGGTGCGACTCCCGGTGTTCTTCACCGTCCAAGTGAAAGTCACCTTGTCCTGGCCCGGAACTGCGGGGTTTGGCGCTGCCGAGGAGTTGCCGATCTTCAACATCGTCACTCCCCGGTCTTCCTCTTCCTTGTCCGGGTCGTCGCGATCGGGCTCGTCCGGATCAGGCATGCCACCGCCCCCACCTCCGAACGGCAGCCCAGAGAAGTCGGCCAGTCCCGCGAAAGCCCCGAAGGAGTCACCGACGAAGGAGAAGATGTCTGTCAGCCAGTTACACGACAGGCCGCCGCCAGCATCACCGCCGCCGGAAGCTACGGGGATCGTTGCATTGCTGGGGCCGGTGTCCCCGGAAACCGCCGTCACTTGAGCCGTCGCCGTCACCGCATTCCCCGACGGGCTGTCGGTGTGTCCGGCGATGCGGAACCAGCGCGACTCGCCAACGGGCAAGTCTGCCAGGTCCATCTGCACGTGCCCCTGGCCGTCGAGGGTGTACTTGTCGGAGACCGTCACCCCTTCCGGCAAGGCCACCGATACGTGCACCTTCCAGGCAGCGGACGGTCCTGTGTTGGTGACCTTCCAGCTGAAGAACACATCGCCGCCCGATGGTGCGAGTGTCTGCGGCCACACCCGTACTTCCTGAACCGAGAGCGTCGCCTTCACAGTGACGGTTGCCCTCAGAGGCACGTTGTCGGCGCCGTCAATCTGGAAGCTGCCGTTGCCGTAAGTACCCGGCGCGGTAGCACCGGACGTCTTGATGCGACAGGTGTAGGTAAGAGGCTCTTTGTGGTTGCCCGTGTCATTCAGGTCAGGGTTGTCGGTGAACGTCAGCGTCCGGTCATCTATACGGGTCACCGTGGGATCGAAGGTGTGCCCACTGCCGTATTCCGAGTGCACCACAAGGTCCGCGAACACGCAGTTGTCCGGAGCCTTGACTGTGAACTTCCTGCTGCCCGGCACCACCGGCATGCCCGGCGTCCTCGGACTGACCGTCACCTTCACATCAGCCGCCGCACCACCCGCGACCACAGCAACCGGCTCAGCCGCACCCACCAGATCCTTCACGTCCTGAGACGCTTGCACCGTCGCTGTCAGGTCCGCCTTCGTCGCCGCATACCCGTCCGGCGTGAACGAGCAGCCGTCCTGCTGTGTGTGGGGCCCCAAAGCCGTCTTAGTGTCCGCTGTCACCTGCGCCGACCACACCACCGTGCCCGCAGTCGGATTCGGCCCTGACCACAACCACGTCCTCCCGCCATTCGACAACTCCGCGTCATCGACGGTGCCGCTACTGCCGTTCTCCGACCAGCGTGGCTTCTGGGAAGAGTCGAAGGTGAAACCCGCTGGCAACGTGAGCTGAGCCTTGCCGCTGTATCCACGCGAGAACACCACCGACGCCGCTACCGTCCCCGAACCGCCCGCAATCACAGGAGGCGTCTGCGACTGCGTTACCGACGCTATCGGTGTACCCAGCACCGTGAACGACACGTGTGCTTTCACGCCCGCCCCATGGGAGGCGAACGCGTCTACCGTGTGCTGGCCCGCCGGCAGATCACCGGTGTAAGACCACTTCCCGTCCGTCACTGGCACCGTCTGCCACGGACCACCACCGCCATCCAGGTACAGGTCCACCTTCCCTGATGCCGCATTCGATGTCCCCGTGATCGTCACCGGCAACCCAACCTGTGCCTTCTCTCCCGGCGATGTGATCGCGATCGCCTCAGCCACGGTCGCCGTGAGGGGGAAATTGTCGGCGCCGTCGATATGGAAAATGCCGTTGCGGTACGTACCCGGCGCCGTGGTCCCAAGTGTCTTGATATGGAACGTGTAGGTAAGAGGCTCTTTGTGGTTGCCCGTGTCATTCAGGTCAGGGTTGTCGGTGAACGTCAGCGTCCGGTCATCTATACGGGTCACCGTGGGATCGAAGGTGTGCCCACTGCCGTATTCCGAGTGCACCACAAAGTCCGCGAACACGCAGTTGTCCGGAGCCTTGACTGTGAACTTCCTGCTGCCCGGCACCACCGGCATGCCCGGCGTCCTCGGACTGACCGTCACTTTCACATCAGCCGCCGCACCACCCGCGACCACAGCAACCGGCCCAGCCGCACACACCAGATCCTTCACATCCGATGACATCACCGTATTCTCTTGGGATGCGTGGAGACCGTTGTCCCAGCCCACGGCAAAAGTATGGGCACCGGGAGGGAGATCCCGGGCAGGGGAAATTCTCCACTGGCCATCCATGGACGTTTGCCCGTAAACAGTAGGGTCGCCATTGCAGGAGAGATATATGGTCGGCGGCGGCGACATGGTATCTGCGGTACCAATGAAGACTTCCCGAGCTGAAATTGGTGCACCGGGAGCAGGGGATGTGATCTTCAAAGGTCCCAATGCGACATTGAATTTCAGGTCGGCGGAAGCGATGGGCTGCACCTGGACATCCCGATCGCCGAAGAGGAACCATCCGGCCTTGCCGGAGCCCGCTCTGAAATCTTCAGTGGCCGACACCTGCGCCTTAATGTATGAGATGCCTTTGTTAATCGAATGAGGGAGAGGTACGGGGCATACGAGATTGTCCGGGCTTACAAGCTCCCATTCCTCGGTCCAGGATTCTCCATTCTCCACCTCCCGAGTGACCGACGAAGAGGAGAAGGAGAGGCCAGGCCAGGTCAGTGCGAAACCAATATCCATGCTTTCTGGATTGCGAGACCTGCTGGAATCCAGTCGGATGCCTATCGTGCATGAGGAGTCGGGTGCAATCCATGGAACCCAGGGAAGATCGGCGCGCACCCACTCATCCTCGTTCTGCTGCCGTGCCATTATTGCTTGCCTCCTGCGTAGATCTATTTGACGGAGAGACACCTTCTCGACCTCTCCGTGTGACGTGTCCGTTGACTTTTCAAGCCGAGCGGGGCAACCTCCGTGCGCCCGTCGCCACCCAAAGCCCAAGATTCAAGGGGCCCCTGGCCGTTTCTGAGGCACTTGAAGTGCCCGGTTCTGCATCCTGGCCCATTCGTGGGGCAGCGAACCTCGCCGACGGCCGACTTGCGGATGCACGTCGGCGTCACCGCACCCGCCTCATCGCAGCCGTAAGCCCCAACTGCCCGTATCCACAGACAATGGACCGGCGGATCGGTCGTCCTGGACACCGACCAGGCTCGCGCCCGCGCCAGCGCCCGCGACTACCTCACCAAGTACCTGTCCCTGCCCAACTACACCAGTTACCTCACCCGCGCCGGCTACACCGACGACGACTTCAAGGACGGCGGCAGCGACCGCCTGGTCGAGGCCCGGGTCGCACTCGGCGACGCCGAACAAGTCCGCACCCGCATCGAGGAGTTCCACAAAGCCGGAGCCGGCCACGTCGCCGTGCAGATCGCCCTGTCCGAAGGACAGGGCTACCCCGAACTGCTGCGGCAGTACCGCGAACTGGCACAAGCCCTGCCCCTGAAGCCCTGACACCCCCGCAACCCGCCGGCCCTCCGCGGCCGGGCGGTGGTCAGACGTCGGTGACGCGCAGGCCCGCGTGCACCTTGTACCGGCGGTTGACCGAGACCAGATTCGCCACCAGCGGCTCCACCTGATGAGCGATGCGCAGCTGCCCCGCATAGACCCCGCGCATCCCCGGGATACGGGCGGCGAGCGCCTGCACGATGTCGGCATCCGCCCGCTTGTCCCCCAGCACCATCACATCGGTATCGATCGTGCCGATGCCCGGGTCGGAGAGCAGCATGGCGGGCAGGTGGTGGAAGGCGGCCGTCACCCGCGACCCCGGCAGCAGCGCGGCGGTCTGCTGGGCGGCGCTGCCCTCCTCCGGCTTGAGCGCGTAGGCACCGTGCTTGTCGAACCCCAGCGGATTGACGCAATCGACCACCAACTTGTCCACCAGGTCCTCAACCGCCTTTACCTGCGGCGTCGGCAGATCAGACACACCCTTCCCGAGCGCCACGACCAGCGGGCCCACCTCCGTCGCCGTGGTAGCAACGGCGGTGGGCCTGCCGGTTTCGTTCCAGCGCGTTATGCCCGCAGGAACGAGGTTGAGCGGCTGATCAAACGGTCGAAGATCTCCCGGGCCGTAGCGGCATGCTTCGACAAGAGTGCGTATGCCTTTCACGGCACTGTGGCCTTCGCAGCCATCCCTCTCTGGCTCCGCACGTGACCTGCCAGGCAATACCTACACGGCTCTACCCGAGTTCGGCCTTGTACTTGTTCTGCAAGGTGAAATAGCCATTTTCTAGCTTGGTGAGCAGCCATTCGCTCTTGGAGGCGTCGTCACTAGCGCCTCCCCTTGCGCTCTTTCCCGAGGCCACGTTGTCCTCGCCATCGAACGCTCGGAGATAGGACGCTTCGGTGCCCACGTCGGTCTTGTACTTGTTCTGCAGGAGGAAGGAGAAGAGCCCTGTCGGGATGAGGTTCCATTCGCGCATGGAGGTGTAGTCGCTGGCACCTCCCTTCGCGGGTCCTCCGAGGGCCACGTGGTCGTTTCCCTGGAAGGTTCGCAGGTAGCAGGCTTCGTCGTGCGCGTCGGTCTTGTACTTGTTCTGCAGGTAGAAGTAGCCATTGCCTGCATCGACGAGCTTCCATTCGCGCATGGACGTGTAGTCACTGGCACCTCCCTTCGCGCCCCAGCCCAAGGCCACGCTGTCCTTGCCCTGGAACGTTCGCAGGTAAGGCGCCTGCGGGTGCGGCAGATCCGGATCGGGGTTGATGTACCACCGCTGGGCCGGCGTGCCGTTGGAGGTCCATTGCCGGACATTGGCTCCGTTGTCGTGGCTGCCGTCTTCGACGTCCAGTACTTTGCCGCTGTTTACGTTGGTCAGGGTGTAGGTCGAGTCGTCGTTGTGCCGGAGGCGCCACCACTGAGCGGGCGTCTTGTTGTAATCCCACTGATCGACGTTACGTCCGTCCTCGGTGCCGGACTGCCAGACGTCCAGGACCCGCATGCTGCCGGCGTTCCACACGACGTAGTGCCCGTCGGACTCCTGGAGAGTCCATTGCTGTTCCGGCTTGCCGTTGAGTTCCCACTGCTCGACGCTGGCCCCGCCGTCAACGCTTCCGCCCTTCACCCCCAGGGCTTTTCCGCTGCCGGCATTGGTCAGCGTGCGCAGCGGCTGGGGCAGCCGGTCCAAGGAGAGGAACAGGTAGACCATGCCTTCGCCGTGGTCACGGCCGTCGACCTCGACCCTGGTCTCGTAACTTCCCGTGATGCCCGCGAGCGCCGAGGGGGTGAAGGCGGCCATGGTGGTGGCGAGGTGGTCGTCGGCCATCCAACTGGTGCACGCGTCGATGATGGCGGCGATGGCGACGACTATGGCGATACCGATGCCCTCGGCGATGATCTTGGCTATCTCGCCGTCGAGGATGTCCTGGACGAGTTCCAGCCACATGCTGGGATCGGTCAGGTCGTCCTTCAGCGCATTCAGGATGTCGTCGAGAGCGCCGCCGTACTTCTCGTAGCCGCTTTCGTCGTCCTGCTCCCACCCATCGACGGTGCACACCAGGCCGTTGTCGCTGACCGGCCCGTACCAGAGGGTGTTCCCCTGGAAGTAGCGGAAGGTGCCGGTATACATGTCCTCCATCACCTCGGACTTGTACTTGGTGTGCCGGACCCGGTCGGTGGTGACGAACCCGAAGTAGTACTCGTCCTCAGGGGTGCCGTGATCGTCCCCGCCCTGCTGCCCGCAGTAGAGCTTGTCCGCGCGGAGGCTGAACAGCCCGGAGTCGGTGCCGTTGCCCGGCCGTTCGGCGGCAGGACTGCTTGAGCTGCGCCCGTGCAGGGTCAGACTCCAGCCGGCCGCGGACGCAGCCTGGGAGAAGGCCGTCGGCTGCGCCTCGAGGGCATCCTCGCGCATGCCAGCCGGAGCGGCGGCCACGGACGGGTCCGCAAGGTCGACCACCTTGACGTTCGGCTGCGTCAGGATGTCGACGACCATCTTCGGGGCATCGCGGCGGAAGTCCTGCTCGGTGTACCCGCGCTCGGTCGTCAGACCGGCAATGGCCTCGGGGAAGACGGCCTCCCTGGCCGCCTTCCCGGCTCCGGCGTGCACGGCACCCAGCTCGGCCAGTTGGCCGTCCGAGAAGCCCATGCGCCTGAACGGGCCGACCAGCTTCTCCTCGAAGCCCGTCAGCTCCTTCCCCTCGCCAAGTCGCGCGAACGCGTTCAGCGTTACACCCACCAGATGATGCCGAGCACGGTTCTCCTCCACGCGCTGCAACCGGGGATGACCATCGCGCGGACGCTCGTCCACCAAGGCGCCACGCAGACTGGCAAGAATCTTGTCGTGGTCGTCAGGGTGCGGAAGCCTCATCAAGAGCCCTTCGGGACAGTCGGCGAGAGGCAGGCGGCAGACTTCACGCCGCAGCCTCACTCCGAGATCAACTGGTCAGTAGCCCCATCCTGAAACCCCCGGCGGGCCCGCCACCAGAAGGGTCTGAGGGGTCCGTCCCAGTCTTGGGCCCCTCTCTAAGCGGAACATACGCCTCCGGAATGAAGTGCTCATTACACCTTCGGCATACGCCGCTGCCCCGAATGGCATACGCACGCTGTCGCGGCGGGGGCTGCAGTGCGCAGGCCGTCGGAGGGAGTTCCCCGGGAGCGGAGAACGCGACGCGTGACCGGCCCTGCAGAGCCGTCGCCGTGGGACTCTAAACTCGACCGGTGATCATGAAAGTTCGCGGCCGGGCAGCACTCGCGTCCTGCGCCGAGATGTTCCTGGCCGGGATCGCCATGCTGGTTACGGACCAGGTCGTCGTCTACCTCAACGAAATGCCGCAGGGCCGGTGGGAAACCGCGGCGCTCAGCGGCGCCGCTCTGCTCTGCTTAGCCCTCCGCCGCCGATGGCCGGTGGCCACGCTCCTG
Organism: Streptomyces sp. GS7; assembly: GCF_009834125.1. NCBI lineage: Bacteria > Bacillati > Actinomycetota > Actinomycetes > Kitasatosporales > Streptomycetaceae > Streptomyces > Streptomyces sp. GS7. The sequence continues at coordinate 4,681,369 of NZ_CP047146.1, read as the reverse complement.
GGCTTGGCAGCCGTACTGGGCGCATTACCCGCTGCGGGCCTGCCCACAGCGATGGCAGCTTGCACGGCAGGCCGCGCAGCCGCGGCACGCCCGGGCTCCGGACTACGGTGGCGACTGCCGGCCCTCGGCGGGGCGACGGTACTCCCGGTCCTCACCGCGATCCCCGATGTCGGCCTGGGCATGGTGCTGTCGGCGGTGGCGGTGGCAGGTCCTGGTCTCGTGGGCACGGTGATGGGGCAGCAGGATCGGCTGGTGACGGCGCTTCGGGACAAGGCCGCCGCTGCCGAGGATGCCTCGCGGCTCGCTGAACGTGCCCGTATCGCCGCCGAGATGCACGACCTGATCGGTCACCGGCTGAGCCTGGTCTCCCTTTATGCGGGCGGCTTGGAAATGACCCTCGGCAAACTGGCGCCCGAGTTGCGTGGTGATGCGGTACGGCTCCGGGCAATGGCAGGCGACGCACTGGACGAGCTGCACGAGGTTCTGGGGGTGCTGGGCCCGCCGGACGACGCACAGACGGATGCGGCAGGGTCACGTGCCGATGTGGAGGCGCTGGCTGGGGCCTCGTCGTCCGCGGGTGCCCAGGTCCGCCTGGACTGGACGGGCCCGGACGTGGCAGACACCGCCTCAAGTGTGCGCCGCGCGCTGGACCGCGTGATCCGCGAGGCCCTGACGAACGCGCACCGCTACGCGCCGGGGGCAGCGGTGACAGTGACCGTGACCGTGGACGAACGGCAGGTGCTGGTACGCGTCCGCAACACTGCCGCAACGAGCCCTCCGACCTCCAGTGGCACCGGCCGGGGGCTGGTCGGCATCCGGGAACGCGTGGGGCTGCTGGGCGGTGAGGTGCGGACCGGCGCCACGGACGACGGCGGCTTCGCCGTAGAGGCGACGCTGCCGCTGGTCACGCCCACCATTGCCTCGACCCCGAAGGAGCCTGCCGCGAACGCCAGCGTTCCGGCCCCTTCGCACTGGCCCCGCCTGGCCGCCGGGGCGCTCGGGCTCGTCGCCGTCGCGGGCCTGCTCGTGCTCGGCCTCCGGTACGCGTATCCGCCGGCCGAGCCCTCCAAGTACGCGGAAAGCGTCGACTCCATCCACCGCGGCATGACCCACGCCGAGGTCGTCTCACGCGTCGGAGTGGATTCCGCAGCCACCCGTGCCGCGGCCGCCGGCCACGCCCCGCACAAACCCGCCGGGACAACGTGTCTGTACCCCTACTCTGCTGAGACGGTCCGCGACGGTCGGCTCAGCCTGGTCCGTTACTGCTTCATGAACGGCCGCCTGACCAGCATCGACCGATTCGACGTACCCGTGGAGACAGGATGATCCGTGTGCTGCTCGCCGACGACGAAGCACTGGTGCGGGCCGGAGTGCGGCTCATCCTCAGCCACGCCGACGACATCGAAGTCGTGGCCGAGGCCGATAACGGGGAGGGGACCGTGGAAATCGCCGCTCGCGAACACCCTGACGTCGCGCTCGTCGACGTCCGCATGCCCGGCACGGACGGCCTCTACGCCGTCGGCCGACTCACCACCCTCAACCCCCCGGTCGCCGTCGTCATGCTCACCGCATTCGGCGACGAGGAGAACGTCACCCGCGCCCTCCACGCCGGAGCCAACGGGTTCCTGCTCAAAAACTCCGGCCCCGAGGAACTCATCCACGCAGTGCGCGCCGCAGCCGCCGGCGACGCGGTCCTCTCGCCCAGCGTCATCGCCCACGTCGTACGGCGCATGCGGCAGGACTGCCGGGCGGACCGCACGCGGGCGGCGGTCGAACGGATCGCGGCCCTCACCGGCCGTGAACGGGAAGTCCTCGCCATGCTCGGCACTGGGCTCACCAACGCCGAGATCGCCCGGCGGATAGGCGTGGAGACCGGCACGGTGAAAGTCCACGTCGGCCGCATCCTCGCCAAGCTGGGCACCTCGAACCGAGTCCAGGCCGCGCTCATCGCGTACGAGGCGGGGATGGCCGACGGAACAAGCGCAGTAGGGCGCGCTTGACCCGTACGCGGCCACCGCAAGGAGAGGGACGGCGGTGAGCGTCATCGGCCGCAGGCGTGCGACCGCGTGCCTGACTCCGTAGGCCGCCGCGGCGATGAGCGGTACTGCGATGAGAGCGACGGCGCCCCAGCCCAGGAGAACGTCCCAGTTGCCTTACGCATCCATGCCACCGCCGAGGAGATGGTGGCCAGTGCGGTGTTGCTGCTCGGGTGCCCCGCGATACCAGCGCGCTAAGGGCTGTCCCGTAAATGATCTAGGGCATGCTCGATGACCTGTGCCTTCTCGTCACCCGGCGAGGGTCAGGTTGTACAGGCGGGCTATGCCGAGCATGGCGTGGTGGACGCCGTTGCCTTTGAGGCGGCAGTCGCGGAGGATCTTCCAGCTCTTCATGCGGGCGAAGGCATGCTCGACGCGGGCGCGGACTTTGCGGTGCGAGGTGTTGTGTTCCTCTTTCCAGGCCGGGAGTTCAGCCTGGCCTGGCTCGCGACGGTGCGGGATGACCAGGCCGGTTCCTCGGTATCCGCCGTCCGCGATGACGGTGGTCTGGCCGACAGCGTCCTTGGCGCCGGACAGCTCCCACGCTTGCAGTCGTTGCGGTTGCCGGGCAGAGGCCGGCCGACGGCGACGACGAGCCGGGAGTCGGCGTCGATGACGACTTGGTGGTTGGTGGAGTACCGGTAGTTCTTCGACTGCTCGGCGACGGTGTGGTCGCGTGTGGGGACCAGGGTGCCGTCCACGATCAGCACGGCGTCCTTGCGGAACCGCTTGCGCTGCTGGAGCGCGAGCGAGGGGCCGAGGTGGTCGACGATGCGGTCGGCAGCTGACTTCGACACCCCGAACAAGGGGGCGAGTTGACGCAGGGTGAGGTTAGTGCGCCAGTACGCGGCGACCAGCAGGACCCGGCCCTCCAGCGGCAGGCTCCAGGGCCGACCCTTGCGGACCGGGTCCGCGCCCTCGCGACGCAAGGCGTTGATCAGTTTGCCGAACTGCCGCGGACTCAGCCCGGTGAACGGGGCTATCCAGGACGGCTCCGAAGCCGTGATCACACCAGACACAGCAAGATCATCTCACCTGTGACCAGCAGTTACGGGACAGCCCTTAGCTTGTTTTTTAAGATCCAGTCTCGAATGTGCTTCGAACTTGATCAGCGTTTTCGCAGTTCAGCGGACGTGAAGGCGGCCTTCGGCTGATCATGTGCTCCGACCAAGGAACGCACACACTCAGCACGAAGGCCGTAAGGATGAGTCTGTCGCATCACGCCGTTGAACATGGGCAGTTCACAGAACTGTCACGCTTCCGAGGCGAGTTCTACTCCTGTCTGACCAGGCGTGCGGACGCACAGTTCGAGTTGGCCGATGCCGTGCTGAGTGCGGACGGCCCGGTCCGTTCTCTGGTTGAGTTGTCGCTGGTGGGGGAACATCGCCGCGGGCACGGTGGCCTCTACGACGCCTTGGCCGCCGGCCGGATGGACATCGGCCGGCTGCGGCGGGCAGTGGCCGCAGTACCTCTGCCACGGGCTGCGGACGGCCGGCTGGTGCTGGCCGCCGACATCACCTGCTGGCTGCGGCCCAACGCACACACCTCACCGCAGCGGATCCTGTGCCACACCTACGGCCGCGGCAAAGACCAGCACATTCCCGTTCCGGGTTGGCCGTACTCGGTGATCTGCGCGCTGGAGACGGGCCGCAGCTCGTGGACCGCGCCACTGGACGCGCTCCGACTGGCACCGGGCGACGACGACGCCACCGTCACCGCCAGACAGATGCGCGAGTTGGTCGGCCGGCTGATGGAGGCAGGGCAGTGGAAAGGCGGCGACCCCGAGATCCTCATCGTCGTGGATGCCGGATACGACGTGCCCCGCCTGGCATTCCTGCTCAAGGATCTGCCGGTGCAGGTGCTGGGCCGGATGCGTTCGGACCGCGTCCTGCGTCGTGCCGCCCCACCGCGAAAGCCCCATACGATAGGCCGCCCGCCGCGTCACGGCGGCGAGTTCGCCTTCGGCGACCAGTCCACCTGGGACATCCCAAACGCGCAGACCGTCACGCAGACCCGTCTGTACGGCACCGCCACCGCCCAGGCATGGGACCGTCTCCACCCACGGCTGACACACCGTTCCGCCTGGGTCGCCGAACTGGGAACCCTCCCGGTCATCGAGGGAACTGTGATCCACCTGCAGGTCGAGCACCTGCCCAGCGGCGCCATCCCGAAACCGGTGTGGCTGTGGTGGTCGGGCACCGACGCCACCCCCACTCAGGTCGACCTGCTCTGGCAGACCTTCCTGCGACGCTTCGACATCGAGCACACCTTTCGGCTGTTCAAACAGACCCTCGGCTGGACCCGCCCCAAGATCCGCACCCCCGAAGCCGCCGACCGGTGGACCTGGCTCATCCTCGCCGCATACACCCAACTCCGCCTTGCCCGGCCACTGGCGGCCGACCTGCGGCGGCCCTGGGAACGACCAGCAGAGCCCTACAAACTCACCCCTGCCCGAGTCCGCCGCGACTTCAGGCACCTCCGCCCGAAGACCCTCTGCCCCGCCGAAGCACCGAAACCCTCCCGCCCCGGCCCAGGCCGACCACCCGGCCGCAAGAACACCCACCCCACACCCCGCCACGACGTCCACACAGTCCGCAAAACAGACAAAACGAAACGACGAACGAAGAAATCAACAACCCCACGACCCCGCCGCAAAGGTTAAAGATCAAGTTAGCCACAACACAGCCCGTTGCCAACCTAGTTGGAGAGCGAAATGCAACGGGCGTCGGGGCTGCCGATACCAGCGCGGTCCAACTCGGGCCAGCCTGAACGTTTTTCGCAATGGCCGGGAAATTGTACTGTGGTGCGACAACTGGCATCGGGTTCTCGACCCCGGGCAGTGCAGAGTTCTGGACCATGGAGTGCCGCATGACCCCCGGAAGTCGACGTGTTTCCCGACGTAACGCCGCCGATGCTGACTTTGTGCTGACTTGCTGACCTGGAAATGCCCTCTGACCTGCAACGATGCCTTGCCGTGTCTCTTCGGGTTCCACTGGCAGTGGGTTTGGGGCAACGTTGCGGGTGAAGTGGGTTGGCCAGCACGTATGCAGCTCAGAGGTGGTGCAGAGTGGATTGGTGCATGTGCATGTGCCGCCACCTGTCACCACCTCCGGTAGGGTGCATGCTGACTCAATGCTGATTCAACTGAGGCCTCGTCAGTTAAATGCGATGGTGCGCTACTTCATCCGCGTGTGCCTTGAGCCGGGGGAGCGGGCAGCCTCGCGTGCCCGAGCTGTTGAGCCGGCGAGAATTCGCAGTGGACCCTGATGTAGATGTCTGCCCTGTGAGCCTGTTCGGTGCCTTGGAAATCCCCTTGGAGGCGCGATGACTGAGGGAGACGTGGTTGGAGTGGCGCAACAGAAGCGTCGTGCTGGCGGAGGGGCTTGCATGTACACGCCTCAGCGTGAGATTGGGCGAGGCTCAGTTATCGACGGCCGGGCTTTGGCTCGGTGCCGTGTCAGTGGACGCGGCCCTCATGGCTCCGAGCTCTTCGCGTATTGCTGTGACTACGTCTGCGTTCTGGAAGTCGAGGAAGAAGTGCGCGCCGGAGAACACGCGCAGGCGGAAGGATCCGTCGGTGCATTTCTTCCAGCAGGTGGCTTCCTCCACTGTGCACAGTGGGTCCCGGTCTCCCGTCAGCGCGCTCATCGGGCACGGAAGAGCTGGTCCTGGCCGGTAGTGGTAGGTCTCCGCTGCGGTGTAGTCGGCGCGGAGGCAGGGGAGTACGGCGCTGCGGATCTCCGGGTCGGCCAGTAGGTGGGCTGCAGGGCCTTCGTGGCGCGCGGCCTCTGCGGCGAGTCCGTCGTCGTCGAGGAGGTGTGCGTATTCCTCGCGGTGGGTTGGCGGGGCTCGGCGCCCGGAGACGATGAGTCCCGTGGGGGTGCTCCGCGCGCGACGGGCGAGTTCGAAGGCCACGAGTGCGCCCATGCTGTGGCCCAGCAGCACCCACGGGCGCTCGGTGATGCCCGGTGGCAGCGCTTCGCGGGCTTGGGTGGCCAAGGCGTCGATCGAGTCCAGTGGTGGCTCCGTGCGCCGGTCTTGCCGTCCGGGGTACTGCAGGGAAAGGACCTGGATGGACGGGGTCAGGGCTGCGGACAGCGGGCGGAAGAAACTGGCTGCTCCGCCGGCGTGTGGGAAGCAGAGCAGCAGCGGTGCGTTCGGTGCGGCGGTGTGGTAGCGGCGGATCCAGTGGTTGCCGCTTGGAGGTTGCGGTGGTGTTGTTGCTGCCGGCTCGGCGTCGCGCCACGTCATGGGGTTGGGCCTTGGCGGGTGGTCTCGGGCCAGTAGCGTCGGCGTTGGAATGCGTACGTCGGCAGGGAGACGCCGCGCGCTTCGGTGCCTGCGAACACCGGCCCCCAGTCGATGCGTTCGCCCTTCAGCCACCTCCGCGCCAGGTCGTGGGCGTGGGCTGTGTCCGGTGTGCCCCGGCTGCCCGTGCAGTCCGCCACCCGTCCGGGCAGGCCGCCCTCGGCCAGGGCCCGCAGCCCGGCGAGGAACCCGGCGCGGTCGGTACCCAGCAGTACGGCTCGCTCCTCGGTGAAGGCGGCCCGTGTCGTTGCGAGGGAAAGGCTCACATCGGCCGTATGGAGATCCGGGAACTCCTCCAGCCAGGCGCGCAGCCGGGCTGCCTGGGCCTGTAGCGCGGCGGGGGTGCGGGCTGAGAGAACCCATGGCAGTACGGCGGTGGAGTCGGCCGGTTCGTCTGGGTGCGCGGGGGGATCGGTTGTCTCGGGCGGGGGTTCTTCGAGGACGAGGTGGACGTTGGTGTGGCTGAGTCCGAAGGAGGAGACTCCGCAGCGGCGTGGGTGTCCGGTGCGTGGCCAGTCGCGGGCTTCGGTGAGGAGTTGTACCGCGCCGGTGGTCCAGTCGACGTGCGGGGTCGGCTTGTCGACGTGCAGGGTGCGCGGCAGGGTGCCGTGCCGCATGGCCATCACCATCTTGACGACGGCCGCGATGCCTCCGGCCGCCTGGGCATGGCCGATGTTCGACTTCACCGAGCCCAGCCACAGCGGCCCGTCGGCGGGACGGTGCCGCCCGTACACCGCGAGGACGGCCTCCGCTTCGTAGGGGTCGTCCAGGAGCGCGCCCGTGCCGTTGCCCTCCACCGCGTCCACTTCCGAGGGCTTTAGGCCGGCTGCCTTCAGCGCCTGACGTATCACGCGTTCGCGGGCCTGCCCGTTCGGGGTGATCATGGCGTTGCGGGCACCGTCCTGGTTCATGGCACTGCCCCGGATCACCGCGAGGACCGGATGGGCGCCGCGTCGGGCGTCCGACAGCCGCTCCAGGACGAGCAGCCCCACGCCTTCTCCCAGGCCCGGTCCGTCGGCCGCAGCCGCGAAGGACTTGCAGCGGCCGTCCGCGGCCAGGCCGTAGGAGTGTCCGACCTCGCCGAAGGCGTGCGGCGTGGACATCACGGCCACCCCGCCCGCTAGCGCCATGGCGCACTCCCCCTGGCGCAGCGCCCGGCAGGCGAGGTGGACGGCGGTGAGCGCCGAGGAGCAGGCGGTGTCCACGGTGAACGCAGGCCCGTCGAGGCCCAGGTGGTAGGCGACCCGCCCGGATGCCACGCTGTTGGCATTTCCCGCGAACAGGTAGCCCAGTACGTCCCCGTCGTCGGGTGCCGCCCGGGCCAGCAGGTCCTGGTAGTCGTGGTACATGGCGCCGAGGAAGACCCCGGTGTTGCTGCCGCGCAGGGCATGCGGGTCGAGGCAGGCGTGTTCGATTGCTTCCCAGGCGGTCTCCAGCAGCAGGCGCTGCTGCGGGTCCATCGCCAGTGCCTCGGCGGGCGGGATGCCGAAGAAGTCGGCGTCGAAGTCCGGTACTCCGTCGAGGAATCCGCCCTGGGTCACGTGTGGCAGTCCGCTTCCTGCGGTGGCGCGCCGGGCCGGCCAGCCCCGGTCGGTGGGGAAGCCGCGGACTGAGTCGCCTCCGGAGGCCACAAGCCGCCACAGTGCCTCGGCACTGTCCGCACCGGGGTAGCGGCAGGCCGTGCCGACGATCGCGACGGGTTCTTCGTTCAGTGAATTCGCCTGCCGCAGGCGGGTGTTTTCCGTCAGCGCGGCTCGCAGGGCCTCGACGAGCTTTGCGGTGCGGTCGTCGGACATGGCCTTCCTCTCCTGTCCGTACCTCCGGCCGCGGGCACGGCTCGGAGCTCGGCTCACGGGGTCGTGTCGTCTCCAAGTGCCAGCCGGATCAGCCCGTCGGCGTCCAGTGTCTGGATGTCCTGTTCTGCGTCGGGCATCCGCGTCTCGGGCAGGGCGCCGTCGCTGGGACCGTTTGCCGGGGAGCAGCCTGTCCGGGCCAGTTCTGTGCACAGGGCGACGGTCAGTGAGCCGACGGTGGCGTGGTCGAATAGCAGGGTGGCGGGCAGCTTGAGGCCGGTGGCGGTGGACAGCTGGTTGCGTAGTTCGATGGCGGTGAGGGAGTCGATGCCCAGGTCGGTGAAGAGACGGTCGTCCGCCACCGCTTGAGGGTTCGTGTATCCCAGTGCGGAGGCGACTTCGGCCCGGACATGCTCCAGGACCGTCTGCTCGCGCAGGTCCGGCGGAAGTGCTGCCAGCGGAGGCAGGGCGGGGCCGCCCCTTTCCTGGGTACGTTCCGTGGGGTGTGTCCTGGGCGTGGCCAGGGCGCGCAGCAGAGGCGGCACGTCCTTGGGCTCCCGGGTTCGTAGCGCTTGCGTGTCGAGGTGGATGGGCGCGAGGACGGCTTCGTCGGCGGTGAGTGCGGCGTCGAACAGGTCCAGTGCCGGGCCGTGGGCGAGGGGGAGTATCCCGGCGCGTTCCATGCGTGCGCGATCCGCCGCGGCAAGCCGGGCGGCCATGCCTTCTTCCCCGGCCCACGGTCCCCAGGCCAGTGCTGTCGCGGCCAGTCCACGTGCCCTGCGGTGGACGGCGAGTGCTTCCAGGAAGGCGTTGGCCGCCGAGTAGTTGGCCTGGCCCGGGCTCCCCGACAGTGCGGCGAAGGAGGAGAACAGCACGAACGCCGACAGGTCGTGTCCGCTGGTGAGCTCATGCAGGTGCCAGGCTGCGTCAGCCTTGGGACGCAGGACCCTCTCGATCCGCTCGTCGGTCAAGGTGCCCAGTACTCCGTCGTCCAGGACGCCGGCGGTGTGGACGACGCAGGCCAGGGGATGTGCGGCGGGGATGTCGGACAGCAGGCGTGCCAGCGCGTCGCGGTCGGCCACGTCGCAGGCCGCGATCGTCGCCTCGGCTCCCGCGGCGGTCAGTTCGGCCCGTAGACGCTCGGCACCCGGCGCCTGCGGTCCGCGCCGTGAGACCAGCAGAAGATGCCGTACCCCGTGGGTTGTGGCCAGGTGCCGGGCGACGGCGGCGCCCAGGCCCCCGGTGCCGCCGGTGATCAAGGCGGTGCCGTTGCGGTGCGGCAGAGTGTGCGAGGCATCCCGGGCGGCGTGCGCGCGCGCCAGCCGCGGAGCCAGTACTTTCCCGTCCCGCAGGGCGAGTTGGTCTTCTGCGGTGGCGAAGCCGAGTGCCGCGGCGAGGGCCGTGGGCGGCGGGTTGTCGTCGAGATCGAGCAGGACGAAGCGGCCGGGGTTCTCCGTCTGGGCCGTGCGCACCAGCCCTCGGGCTGTGGTCAGCGCAGGGGCCGTGAGGTCGGTGGCGGGCCCCGTGGTGAGGGCCCCGTGGGTCACCAGGACGAGCTGGGTGGCGTCGAGGCGCGGGTCGGCCAGCCAGGACTGCACGAGGGTGAGCGTCCTCGATGCAGCGGCATGCGCCTGCTGAACCGGGTCCCGGGAGCTGTCGTCGGCACCGGGGCCATCCAGGCAGGCGAGCACGGTCCGGGGCGCCGGTGCTCCCTTGTCGAGGGCTGCGCGCAGCTGCGGCAGCCCGTCGAGGGTGTCCGTCGGTATGCCCGCCGCGGTCAGTGCCAGGGCGAGGTTCTGGCTGGGGTCGCCCAGGACCGTGACGGGGCCGGCCTGCCTCGGCGGCGCGGGAGGCGTCGGCTCGGTCCACTCCACCCGGAACAGGGATGTGCTGTGCATCCCGGCGGCGGCCCGCAACTGGTCGGCGGCCACCGGGCGGGTCGTCAACGCCTCGATGCAGGCGACGGGTTGGCCCGCCTCGTTCATGGCCTCGACGGAGAACGCGCCGGGGGAGGTGGAGGCGATGCGCACCCGAAGCCGCGAGGCAGCGCGAGCGTGCAGTTCGATGCCGGTGAGGGCGAAGGGCAGCTGTGCTCCGTCCGGGTCCCGCCGGAGCAGGACCGACGGCTGCAGGGCGGCGTCGAGCAGCGCCGGGTGGACCCGGTAGCGGGCCGCTTCGCGCTCCTGTTCCGGGGCGAGCGCGACTTCGGCGAACAGCTCGTCGCCGCGCCGCCACAGGGTGCGTACGCCGCGGAAGGCGGGCCCGTACTGATAGCCCCGGTCCGCGATCCGTGCGTACAACTCGGCGGGATCGTGCTCCTCGGCTCCGGGGGGCGGCCAGGCGGCCTCGGCGACGGTCCGTACGGCGGCCGCCGAGGTGAGCGTTCCGGAGGCGTGGAGGATCCACCCTGCGTCTTCGTCCCGGGAGTACACCCGGAACTGGCGGCTGCCTGCGGCATCGGCGTCGTCCACGGACACCTGCAGCCGCACGCTTCGCTGGTCCGGCAGGAGCAGCGGGGCCTGGAGGGTCAGCTCTGCCACGTGTGGGCAGCCTGCCTCCTGTCCGGCGCGGGCGACGCACTCCACGATCCCGGTGGCGGGTACGACCACGACGTCGTGCACCGCGTGGTCGGCGAGCCAGGGGTGGGCCTGGCGGGACAGGCGGCCCGAGCACAGGTATCCCTGTGAGTCCGCGAGTTCCGTGATGGCGCCCAGGAACGGATGGTCGGGGGATTCGAGCCCGAGCGCCGAGGGGTCCTTGGCCGGCGGGTGCGGGTTCAGCCAGAACTTCTGGTGCTGGAAGGGGTAGGTGGGCAGGTCCACCAGGCGTGCCCCGGTACCGCTGTAGACGGCCTTCCAGTCCACCGGGATCCCGTGGGCGTGGAGCCCGGCGAGAGCGGCCGCGCAGGCATCGGTCTCCGTGCGGTTGCGGCGCTGCGCGGCGAGCAGCAGCGGCTTGCCGGAGACGGATGAGGGCACCATGGCCGTCAGCGCGGCGTCGGGACCCAGTTCCAGATAGGTGGTCACCCCCTGGGAATCCAGTCGGCGGATGCCGTCAGCGAACCGGACGGCTTCGCGGACATGGTGCACCCAGTAGTCGGCGCAGCGCAGTTCCACGCCGTCCGCCAGACGTCCCGTCAGGTTGGCCACAACAGGAATGCGCCCGGGCCGGTAGTCCACGGCCGCGGCGGCCTTCCGGAATTCCTCCAGCATGCCTTCCATCAGCGGCGAGTGGAAGGCATGACTGACCGTCAGCTGGTTTGTCCTGCCGCCCTGTTGCGACAGGTGGGCGGCGATGCGGGCCGTTGCGGTTCCGTCCCCGGAAATCACCACCGACCGGGGCCCGTTGACCGCGGCGATCGAGACGCTGTCCTCGAACCCCTCGATCAGGGCGAGTACCTCGGCCTCGCTCGCTTCCAGCGCGTACATCGCCCCGTTGCCCGGCAGGGCTTGCATCAGTCGGGCTCGCGCGGCGACCAGATGTACGGCGTCCGGCAGGGAGAGGATCCCTGACGCATGCGCCGCGGTCAGCTCGCCCACGGAGTGGCCGATGAGGAAGTCCGGCCGTACACCCCAGTGCGCGAAGTGCCGGTACAGCGCCACTTCGAAGGCGAACAGGGCGGGTTGAGCCCATCCGGTACGGTGCAGCAGGCCAGCGGACGCGGATTCCGGGGGAGCGAAGAGCACCTCGCGCAGTGGTCGTTCGAGCACGCGGTCGAACTCGGCGCACACCTCGTCCAGTGCGGAGGAGAACTCCGGGAAGAAGGCAGCGAGTTCACGCCCCATGCCCGGGCGCTGGCTGCCCTGCCCTGTGAACAGGACCGCGAGCCGACCCACGGAGCCCTCGGCGCACACGCCGCGGACGAGGTTCGTCGCCTCCTCTCCGGCGGCCAGGGCTCGCAGTCCCCTGAGCAACGCTTCCCGGTCCGAGCCTGTCACGACCGCGCGGTGCTCGAAGGCCGTACGGGCGGTCGCCAGTGTCAGTCCCACGTCGTGCGGGTCCGGCGCGGGCTCCGCGGAAGCAACGTATGTGTACAGGCGGGCGCCTTGGGAGCACAGGGCGGCCTCCGTGCGCGCCGACAGCACCCAGGGCACCCGTACGAGCGCCGCCTGGCGTGAGTCGGCCGGTGTGCCGGATCCCGGAGGACCGCCTTCCGGCGGCGCCTGTTCGATGATGGCGTGCGCGTTGGTGCCGCTGGCCCCGAAGGAGGACACCGCGGCCCGGCGCGGCCTGCCGGTGATGGGCCAGGACTGCTGCTCGGTGAGGAGCTTGACTGCTCCGGACGACCAGTTGGCGTGCGGGGTGGGTTCGGTCACCTGGAGCGTGCGTGGCAGCAGGCCGTGCCGCATCGCGAGCACCATCTTGATCACACCGGCCGCGCCCGCCGCACACTGCGCGTGCCCGATGTTCGGCTTCAGGGATCCGAGCCACAACGGCCGGTCTGCGGGCCGGCCCTGTCCATAGGTGTCCAGGATGGCCTGGGCTTCGATCGGGTCGCCGAGCCGGGTGCCGGTGCCGTGCGCCTCCATGGCGTCCACATCCGCGCTCTCAAGCCCCGCGGCGGTCAGCGTCTGGCGGATGACCTTGCGCTGAGCCGGCCCGCTGGGTGCGGTCAGCCCGTTGCTGGCGCCGTCCTGGTTGATCGCCGTGGCGCGGACCACGGCCAGGATCCGCCGCCCGCGGCGCTGCGCTTGCGACAGGCGCTCCAGGACCAGGACGGCCGCGCCCTCCCCGAACACGGTGCCGTCGGCCTCGGCGGAGAACGCCTTGAGCCGTCCGTCCCGGGCCAGCCCGCGCTGCCTGGCGAACTCCAGCAGAATGCCCGGCGTCGACATCACGGTCACTCCACCCGCGATGGCGAGTTCGCAGTCGCCCCAGCGCAGTGCCTGGCAGGCGAGGTGCAGTGCCACAAGCGACGAGGAGCAGGCGGTGTCCACAGTCACCGCCGGTCCCTCAAAGCCCAGTTGATAGGCGACCCGGCCCGACAGGACGGCGCTTTGACTGCCGCTGACGAAGTACCCCTCGAACTCGTCGAGTCCCTCCGGCGCCGCCATCAGCCGGGCACCGTAGTCCTGGAACGAGACCCCGTTGTAGATTCCGGTGCGGCTGCCGTGCAGCGACTTCGGGTCGATCCCGGCCTGCTCCAAACCTTCCCAGGTGACTTCCAGGATCTGCCGCTGCTGGGTGTCCATCGCCAGGGCTTCGCGCGGGGAGATGCCGAAGAACTCGGCGTCGAAGCCATCGGCGTCGTCCAAGAAACCCCCGCTGCGCGTGTACACGGTGCCCACCCGGTCGGGATCGAGGTCGTAGAGCGCCTCCCGGTCCCAGCCTCGGCCGGCCGGCCATTCGGAGAGCACCTCCCGCCCCTCCAGCAGGAGCCGCCACAGGTCGTGGGGCGTGCGCGTGCCCCCGGGAAGGCGGCAGGCCATCCCGACGAGGGCGATGGGCTCGTGTGCGGCCTGCTGCAGTTCCTCGATCTGCCGCCGCAGTCGTTCGCTCTCCCGCAGGGACCTGCGAAGTGCGGAAGTGAGCTGTGCACGTGACACGTCCATGATGCGCTGCCCCTTCGGCAGTGGATCCGTTCGGCGGACAGGGTCGGGGAAGTTCCAGAGATCAGGGGTCTGCTTCTTCTCCGGCCAGCCGGAGCAGACTCGCCTCGTCCATCGTCTCGATGGCTTCCAGCGAGTCGGGCCGCGACGGCGCCCGGCCGGCGGGCGCCTGCCCGTTCGGTCCGGTCAGCTCCCCCTGCAGGTAACGGGCCAGAGCGGTGGGAGTGGGGTGCTCGTACACGGCGGCGGACGGCAGTCTCAGCCCGGTCTCCGTACTCAGCCGACGGCTCAACGCGACACCGGTGACCGAGGTGAGGCCGATCTCCCGGAAGGCGCGGCCAGGCGGTACGTCTGCGGGGTCCTCGTAGCCGAGAAGTGCGGCGACGTGTTCCCGGACGAGGCCCAGCAGCACAAACTCACGTTCCCGTTCCGGCACCGAGCCGAGCCGTCCGAGCAGTGGTGCCTGCTCCTTTGGCAGCGCGTCTGGCGTCGGGGCAGGTGAAGCGGTCGCGCCGGACGGATCTCGCGCGTCCGAGAGGTGCTCCGGCGGATCGGGAAGGTAACAAGTGCGCTGGAAGGCGTAGGTGGGCAGTGCTGTTCTGCGCGCCCCCGTCCCGGCGAACACCGCGCTGAAATCCGCCTCCGCGCCGTGCGTCCATGCCTCGGCCAGCGCCGTCAGCATCCGGGCGCCGCCGCCCTCGCCCCGGTGCAGCGTCCCAAGTACCGCGATGTCAACGCCCGCGGCGCCGGCGGTGTCCTGAATCCCCGCGGCGAGCAGTGGGTGGGGACTGACCTCGACGAAGACGCGATAGCCGTCGTCCAGCTGCCTGCGTACGGTCTGCTCGAAGCGAACCGGGCGCCGCAGGTTCTCGTACCAGTAAGCGGCGTCCAGCACGGTGGTGCCCAAGGGCGCTGCGGACACGGTGGAGTAGAAGGGGACGCGCGGCGGCCGCGGCTCCAGCGGATCCAGGTCGTCGAGTATCCGCTCCCGTACCTCCGCGACCTGGGAGGAGTGCGATGCGTAGTCCACGGCGATCCGGTGCACGCGCACACCATGCGCCCGGCACCGGTCGGCCAGGGCATCGACGGCGTCCGGGTCACCGCAGACCACGGAACTGTCCGGACCGTTGACGGCAGCAAGCGACAACCTGCCCTCCCACGGGGCGAGTTGCGGCACGACCTCCTCCTCGGCCAGGTTGACCGAGAGCATGGCCCCGCGACCTGCGAGTGCCAGCAGCGCCTTGCTGCGCAGCGCCACGGCCCGCGCGGCATCCGGCACCGACAGCGCGCCCGCGACACACGCGGCGGCGATCTCGCCCTGGGAGTGTCCGCACACGGCCGCCGGCTCCACGCCGTAGTCCCGCCACAGCCCGGCCAGCGACACCATCACCGCGCACAGCACCGGCTGCACGACGTCCACCCTGTCGAGCCAGGGTGCGCCGTCGGCACCGCGCAGCACATTGAGAAGCGACCAGTCGACGTAGGGGGCCAGGGCCGCGTCCCACTCTTCGACGTACCGGTGGAAGGCCGTTGAGCAAGAGAGAAGTTCCGCAGCCATGCCGGTCCACTGCGAGCCCTGTCCGGGGAAGAGGAACAGCGGGCCAGGGCCTGCACTGGCCGTGCCCCTGATCAGGCTCGCCGCGGGTCTGCCAGCGGCCAGCGCCCGGGTGCCGGACAGCAGTTCGTCCCGGTCCCGGCCGGTGACGACGGCGCGGTGTTCGAAGGCGGTACGTGTGGTGGCCAGAGAGAAGGCGATGTCGGCTGCGTCCACCCCCGGGACCTGGCCGACGTGGTCCAGCAGCCGCTGGGCCTGGGCACGCAGGGCGGTGTCCGACCGGGCCGAGACCACCCAGGGAAAGCGCCCGACGGCCATCGGCCGTGTGCCACCGGGCGCCGTGAACGCAACCTCGGACACCGGCGCCGGAGCCTGCTCGAGGATGGCGTGGACATTCGTGCCGCTGATCCCGAAGGACGACACACCAGCCCGACGGGGCCGTCCGGTTTCCGGCCAGGCACGGGCCCGATCCAGCACGCGCACCGCGGCGGACGACCAGTCCACCCGGCGGGTGGGTTCCTCCACGTACAGAGTGCGCGGCAGCACCCCGTGCTGCAGCGCCAGCACCGCCTTGATCACACCGGTGACGCCCGAAGCGGCCTGCGTGTGACCGATGTTCGGCTTGACTGACCCCAGCCACAGCGGCTGCCCGTCCGTCCGGTTCTGCCCATACGCCTCCTGAAGCGCCCGCGCCTCGATCTCGTCCCCTCGCCTGGTCCCGGTACCGTGCGCCTCCACCATGTCGATCTCACCAGGAGCGAGACCGGCTGCGGCCAACGCCCGCTGGATGACGAGCCGTTGCGCGACGCCATTGGGAGCGCGCAGTCCGTCGCTCGCACCGTCCTGGTTGACCGCGGTAGAACGGACCACGGCCAGGATCCGCCGCCCGCGGCTTCGCGCATCCGACAGCCGCTCCAGGACCAGGACGCCCGCGCCCTCGCCGAGAGCCGTACCGTCAGCCGTGGCCGAGAACGCCTTGACGCGCTCGTCCGCGGTCAACACCCCCTGTCTGCCGAGCTCCAGCAGGACGCCGGGAGTCGACAGCACGGTGACGCCGCCGACGAGGGCGAGTTCGCAGTCGCCCGAGCGCAGCGCCTGGCAGGCGAGATGCAGTGCCACCAGCGAGGACGAGCAAGCCGTGTCCACCGAGATCGCGGGCCCCTGGAGGCCCAGCGTGTAGGCGACCCGTCCCGAGACGACACTGCCGCCGGTGCCCGTGTAGAAGAACTCGTCGTACTTCTCCATGCCGCCGGGGGCACGCATGAGCCGGGCGGCCGCGTACTCCCCGTAGATAACCCCAGTGAACACACCGGTAGCCGTCCCGCGCAGCGACCTTGGATCGATCTCCGCGCGCTCCAGCGCCTCCCAGGAGACCTCCAGCATCAGCCGCTGCTGCGGGTCCATGGCCACCGCCTCGCGCGGGGGTATCCCGAAGAATCCGGCGTCGAACTCCCCTGTGCGGTCCAGGAATCCGCCACGTTGTGTGGGGACGGTGCCTCGGTGGTCGGGGTCGGGATGGAACAGCCTGACCAGGTCCCAGCCGCGGTCGTCGGGAAACCCGCACAGGGCGTCCTTCTCATCACACAGCAGTTGCCAGAATTCCTCAGGCGACCGCACGCCGCCAGGCAGACGGCAACCGATTCCGACGATGGCGATCGGCACCTCATGCGAAACCGGCATGCCCGTCACCTGGCCTACTCGGCGATGGCCGTGCTGTAGCTCCAGCGGAAGACCGGCACGTCATGGCCCTCCACCCGCGCCTTCTCGCCCGTCAGCTCGAAATGCTCATGCCGTCCGTAATAGGCCACCACCACCCGGTCTACGGGCATCTCGATATCCAGCTGCTGGACCCGCCCAAGCCCCAAGGGCCCGCCCTCAACCACGACTGTGAGCACCACACACCCATTCCTTCACCACCGTCTACCGAGCCCGGCACGCGCGCAGGCGCACCGTTGCACGGCAGAGACCAGCCGGCACTCCTGCTCCGCTTCCCGAAGCGCCGGACAGACCCCAGTACGCCCCCGGAATCCAGCCGGCGGAAGCCTCGCAAGACCTCGACCTTGTGAACGCGTTGAATGCTTGCGTGCTTGTGGAACCGATTGGCCGGCCTGTGACACCCCAGCAGACCCCGTCGGTGAAGGCATCATCGACAAGGAGGCCAGCGTCGCGCGCTGCCCTCCACAGAGCCAGCGCCAGCAGTCGAGAGGCCGGCAGCCAGGTGCGCCTCCGTTCGGCCGCTGCTTCAGGAGTGTGCTCACCGGCCTCATAGGCGTCCATGTCGCCTGCGGAGTAACCGATTCTGCGTTCCGTCAGCTGCCGGGCCAGTCGTTGCACGCGGGCCCAAGGGCCCTCTCCGAGGACCTCCTCGTGCTGCTGCTCCCACCCCGTGGCCATCCCGCCTCCATCGCCGCGTTCGGCCTGACGCTACGGCATCCGAAAGGACCAGGGCCCTACAGCGCGTATGACGGGCTCTTCCGTGAGAGCGCCTGCCCGTGTCACTGAGGTAGGCGTTCTTTCAGGGCGCCGCGACGACGACCAGCGATCCGTCTTCGATCCGGTGTGTCCCCCGGACCCGCAAGGGCGGGGACAGGTACACCGTCTTGTCCCCGGAGTACATCCAGTACTCGAATCTCGTCGTCAGGTTTTCCAACGTGCGGTGCTGCTGCGGGTCGGCGTCCGGCAAGGTCGGCTCCACAAAACCGTGGCCGTCACGCCGGACGCCCACTGTCTTGATGTTGCCGACGAAGTCCATCGTCCCCTTTCCGGTGATGACGACGACCCGGTCACCGTGGATCGGTCGGGTGCCGGGCCAGGTCATGCCGGCACCTCCCCGGTGAGAGCAACCTCGGCGATGGGGGTCCACGTGATGCGCGCCCCGTCGTGCCACTGCTCGACGAGATGCAACCGGTCCATAAGCACCGTCCCCGAAAGTGGCTGGCCTATGGCGGCCAGAGCCGCCTTGAGGTCGGTCGCGTCGATATCCTCGGCGCCGCTGGTGGTGTAGGCGAGGGAGATGTGCGGGTAGCGGCTCTGCGCAGACTTGAACGGCCCGAACCGCCGCTCCATCACCTGCGTGAGCGTCTCCACGATCTCCTTGAAGGGGTGGCTTGGCCAGCCGCTGATCTCCACGGCCACGTTGCCGACCGCGGGCCGGTCGTAAGTGAGGACGCAGGGAGCGCCCACGGCTGCCTTATCCACGTTGCTGAGGCCGACGGCGTGCAGCAGCGTGCAGTGGAGGTCGTCTACCTCCACTTCCTTGAGCCCTGGGCCGGACAGGGGCATTGCCTTGTTGTCGGTTCACAATTGGAATGTCCCGTGACGGCCTGGTGTTTCTCGACTGTCTCATTGAAGGACACGGCACTTCTGTCTCACGATCTTGTCCCTTGAAGCTGCCGCTGTCCGTCAGTTCATCCGCAGCTGACGGACGTCTGGTCACACGGCGTCGCCAATGTGTTCATGGACTCGGCCGCCTATCACGCGTCTGTGTCTTGACTGTGGTCGGGCCTGATCAGCGCATCGGTTGGTGCGGATCCGGCGCGCATGGCTCGGCCGATGACTGTGGCGACTTCGGGGGAATCCCAATACGCGGAATGGGTCCACAAGCCGGTGCTGGCCGAGTGCGGGACGGGGATGTCCAGCGGGCTTCTGCCGTCGTGTAGTTGGAAGACGTTGGAGGCTGCGAAAGCCAGCACGTCGAGCGGCTCCCACAGGTTGGTCCAGTGAGCGAGGGATGCGGGGAGAGCGACGCGTTGGGCTCCGCTGTACGGCTCAAGCTGTCCGCCACGAGGGTCGCAGACGTGGAAGAAGGCTGCTTGCGAGCCGAATGTGAGCAGCCTTTCAGTCCACAGTGGGCTCGTGCTTGTGGCCATGTCCACGGCGATGACTCCGCCGAGGCTGTGGGCCACCACCCGTACGGGTCGGTCTGCGGACCGGCCGAGCTCGGGGTCGACGGCGTCGATGGACGCCCGTATCCGGGTGTGAATTGCGGCCTGATGGCGCTGGTAGACGAGGACGTCCCCCAGAAAGCGTGTTGTCCCGGGGCCGAAACGGGACCTCAGCGCGTGGTTCATGCGGCCGACAGCCGCTTGGATCGCTGCTCCGGCCACGCGGTCAAGGTCGGACAGGCGTCTGCGGACGAGCGAGCGCAGTCGACCCTGAGAGTCGGTTGGCTCTGAGCTGCGCAGCTCGGCGTAGCCGAACTCGTCCTGAGGCACGTCGTCGAGCAGAGTCCGGGCGAGGTTCCGTCCGACCTCGGTCAGTAGGAAGACGTCGTCCGTGCACTGCAGCCAGGTCGTTTCGTCCCACGCTTCGGTCAGGTACTCCGCGACCTGGTCACTGTCGATGGGCGTGAAGTCGCCGTCCCTCAATCCGTCGTCGTGGTCCTCCGCTGTGGCGGTGAGGTGCTCGCGAAGCGTTTGTTCAACGTGTGTAAGGGCGTCCGGTGAGGGGGTACGTGTGTCGAACAGGTCGGCTGCCAGGGCGTCGTCTGCCGTGGTGTGCGGTGCTCCACTCATGGCGCGCAGGATGTCGGTCGGAGCGCCGCTCGGTGGGAGGGTGGCTGCGATGTGCTGGTCCTGGGCGCCGAGGTCGCCCCAGTACACCGGATGCATCTCGACGCTGGAAGCCGCCTGGAGCGCGGCGACGGCGGCGGTGAAACCCGAAGGGTCGCGGTTGGCGACGCCGTGGACGACGAAGACCGGATCAGTCACTGGGCCAGCTCCTTTATATCGGGGTGTGGGCGGCGGCAGCGGGACTGCCGTAGACGGCGTAGGCCAGCCAGGTCGGATCGCCATCCTGACCTCTGATGCTCTGGCGGGCCTGCAAGGATGCCTGGCCAAGGGGCCTTCGGTGGGTGATGAGCTGTTCGTAGAAGGCGTCCGCGAAGTCCAGCGCGGACTGGGAGCGGACCGGCCACAGCGTGCCGATGAACGCTCCGGCGCCCGCCCGCAGGAACTGCGGAGCCCACCCCAGCGTTTCGCCGAACCAGTCGATTTCCCCTGCACTGCGGCAGGCGTTGAAGAAGACCAGCGGGTGTTCAGCACGCAGGCTGCGCAGTTGTGCGGCGACGGCCAGATCGATCGGGGCGAAGGGGCCGTCAGCCATCGACACCTGTGATCCCGCGGCCGTGAATGTGTTGTGGCAGGCGAAGTGCAAGAGCCCGCCGAGGCCGACTTCTATGAGGTTGGTAAGCGCCTCGCGCCGTTTGAGCACACCGAGGTCTTCTAGTCCCGGACCGAAGCGAGCGCGCAGTGCACGGACTTCTTGAAGGGCGTGGGTGGGAGATCCTGGGGGGACGACGAATGTCATCTTTCCCAGGGCCAGCTCGCGGACTCGGTCCTGGCCGAAGACGCGTCGAACGACGGGGAGCCATTCGGCCAAGAAGCCCTGATCGTGGCCTTCGTTGAGCGGGTACAGCAGTTCCCACGGGATGACGTCGTGCTCGCCGAGGATCGTGAAGGAGGTGATGCGGCGGCTCTGTTCCCAAAACTGGTGCTGGACAGTTTGCGGGACCGCCGAGGTCCATAACTGAACGCCGTGTGCCCGCAGCCGAGAGCGAAGGAATGCCGCGTCGACTTGGCCGGCCTTCGCAGCGGCCTCCTTGAGTGCGTGGAAGATTCGGGTGGCCGCCTCGTGTGGGTGGCCGGCCTGGAAGGTCTCGGGTGCGTAGCAGGTCTCGCTCAGCAGTTGGAACGTGAAGGCCCCTGGTCCGCTTCTGAGGACCTGCAGGGTCACTTCGCCAGGGTCGAAGGCGAGTGTCTCCAGGTCGGTAGAGTGGGGCGGTCCGCCACGGGTGGTTCCACCGGCTTCCACGGAGATCTGGCAGCGCACCTCTCCGAGGAAGGTGCCCTTGCGGAACGCGCGCACCGTCACCTCGTGGAGCCCGGGCTGATTCGCTCGGATGCCGAAGTGAAGGACGTCCGAATCCTGCCTGGGCAGGACGGTCACCTCCTGCTGCAACTCGCTAGTGATGACCAGCGCCGGTGCATGGACCGTGATTAGGAGGCGAGCCCCCGTATCCGGAACGTGGAACTCGCGTAGGAGTGCACCACGGCTGCCGCCACCAGTGACGATCTGCACCTGCAGAGGCACCTCTTTGCCCGGGGCAGTGTGCTCGGCGAGTTCCGCAACGAGACGATGACGCTCGCTGTCCCCGCCCTCACGGCGATGCTGACCCCCGCGGCCCCCTGCCCGCGAGTAGACCCGGACCACTCTCCGTTCCGCCCCGGCAGACGGGTTCGAGGGGGCGGTTTCGACGGGCGGGAGGTCGTTGAGCTCGGCGTGCAGTCCTGGGGCCGGCTCAGCTTCGCATCCTGACGTCTGCGCAAGATGATGCTGCAGTCGGGGGTGACGGAACTGATAGTCCGCGCCGGTTCGGCGTAGCACGCCTCGTTGGCATGCGTCGTCGAGGAAGGCGATCAATGCCCAGGGCACTCGCCCGGTCAGGGGCAGCCAGATGCGTACTAGTGCCACCCACTGGCCCCAGGCGGTGAGACTGATCCTGTATCCGAGTCCAAGCCCGAAGGTTGCCTCAAGCGCGGCACTAATCCCGTACCCATGCCACGCCGTGAACCGGTTGACGATTCCGGCCACGAGCATGAACAGCAGTGCCCAGGAGAGCAGTTGGAAGACTGCATTCCTTCGACTGGTGTTCAAGAGATCGGTGGGGCTGGCGGCGGACCGGGTGTCATCGGGCTCTTCCAGCAGGGTCATCAGGCCAAGCAACAGCCCGGTCCCGAGCCCGACTCCGGGCACGAACACGAGCGAGCCCGCGAGCCCGCCATCCAGCCCGAGCCCCGCGACCATGACTCCCGCGAGCGCCAGCGTCAGTGCGGCCAGCAGCCCAAAGACGAGCCCTAGCCCGAACCTGGGGAGGAGCCTCCTGCGTATCTCCCGGCGTCTGCCGAAGATCGGGACGCGCAGGCGCGAGGGCTCTGCCTCTCCCGCCCCTTCCGGGTAGCCGGCCCCGTACAAGATGACGCAAGCGAGCCCGGCCGCCAGCCCGACCGCGAGCCCCCGTTCAAGCGCGGAGCCGAGCCCGTGCGATGCCGAGACAAGGTCCACGGGGATGCTCACGAGCGCGGTTGTCGTCCCGACGGCCAGCGCGGTGAGCACCCCGAGCACGAACAGGCGAGAGAACCGGTTCACGGTGGTGCCCAGTCGCCACCATTCCAGATCCGGTGTAGCGAGGCTGCTCATGTGCGTGGCGAGGTACCCGAGCCAGTGCTGGGCACGCTCGGGATCCCAGTGCCGCTGGCGGCGACGTCCCCTGCTGCGCTCGCCTGACGAGCGGCGATAGGCGGCGGGGACGACAGCGTCCAGGAGATGTTCTTCAAGGGCCTCGGGGGTTGGGAACCGGGCGGTGTCCAGGAGTTCGGAAGGGTCGCGCTCGGGGACTTCGCTGTAGAGGATGCGGGCGAGCGCGACCATCAGCGGAGTGGTCAGCACCGCGGCAAGATTGGCACCGGACCGGCTGCGCCCCCGCTTGAGCAGCTCGGCGAGCACGGGATCCCAGACATGTGAGGCGGAGCTCGCGCCGCTGGCCTTGTAGGTGGTGCGCGGCAGGTAGTGGGCCAGGTCCTCCAGAGTGAGATCGATCAGCTCGATAGCGGCGGCGCAGGTGAGCACGTCGCTCTCTGCCACGGCGGCGGCGTATTCAGCCGGGCGGCTGGTGAGCAGCAGAGGCAGAGTGGTGGTGTTGAGCTCCTCCAGAGCGCGGCGCCGCAGACCGTCGGCGATTTCATCGAAGCCGTCCAGCACCGGGAGTACGCGGTCGTCCTCGATCAACATGGCGGCCATGCTCGCTCCACCTGGGCCGGGGACAGCCAGATTGGGGTAATCGCACGCCAATTGGCCAGTCAGCCACTCTGTCAGGGTGACGGCGGCGGGGTTCCACCCGCCGATGCTGAAGATCACCGGAACAGGATCGCGACCGTCCCTCGACGCCAGGTAGCGACGGGCGAACCGCACAGCCAGAACGGACTTTCCAGAGCCGGGCCTTCCCAGTACCACCAGCCGTCCGGACGGTATCCGTCGGTATACCTCCGCAACGTCATCCAGACGACCGCTGAGGTCCATCAGGCCGGCCACACTTCCCGGCGGAAGACGGCGGATGTTAGCCCGGTCGTCGGTCAATTCGCCTGAGGCCCGCTGCCAGCGCACCGGCAGCGGGAAGGGATCCTCACCCTGCAGTAGCTCTTGCTCATGCCACCAGCGGGAAGCCACCATCCCCGCGAGCTGCTTGGCAATATCGGCCAGTGGGGCACTCGATGCCGAACCCGGCTCGCTAGGACCCGGCCGCCCCCCGGCGGGCTCGTCCCAGCGGGCGTACCCGACCTGCGCGTACCGATTCCCCGGGTCGCTGTCAGAACTTCGGCGGACGGCAGCGCTCAGCAACTCCTCGCGCTCTTCGGGGCCAAGCTCCAGCGCATCGGCCAGCAGCCGCACCGTGGTCACGCGTGGGTCGGATCGCTCGCCGGTCTCCAGGCCGCGGATGGATCGCACACCCACTCCGGAGCGCTCCGCCAGCTCCTCCTGGGTCATCCCCGCCCGGCGCCGTAGCCGCCGCAGCAACTCGCTTAACTCACTGGCCACGGTGACGGCCTTCCGCTGATGTCTAGCCCTTCCCCGGTGAGGACTTTAGCGCGGCCACCCGCCGACATATAGCCGATCTTTTGGCTACTCCCGAGGCGGGCATCAACCGCTACTAGCGGTGAAGGATCAGGCGGGAGTTCGTCTCACTGCTCTGTCCCTCAGGCCAGAAAAGGGTCACCGTCAGTAGGAAGGGGACACCGGAAATGCGAGCCTACGGCTTGTGTAGGCCCTCAATTGGAATGTCCTGTTCCGTGATGCCGGCCTGCGTGTCCTCGGTCTGTCTCATCCAGGGGCCACGGCAACGTCTCTCACGATCTTGTCCCTTTGCCGGCGTCCGCCTCGACGCGGTTCAGGTATGTCTCCAGGGCGTGCGAGGCCGGTATGTCGCTCAGGACAACCGCAACCACCTGGTCGTAGGCGTGCGCCAGCGCGAAAGGGGAGGCGTGGGGAATCGGTTCGCGGGCGACTGTTCGTCGTGCTCGGTGTGGGTGTGGCGGCGGGGTTCTCGGCAAAGGACTCGACGGGGCCCGGGGGGTCCACCGCGCAACGTGCCATCAACTCGATGAGCTCGCTGAGGCGGACGGCTTCGCCCTGGAGACGGTCCCTCCGCCTTCACGTGAACCGCCTTCTGCTGCCGGGCTGGTGACGTCTGCGGGGGCCGGGGTCGGCTTGCTCGTCGGGGTGGTGCGGGAAAGGATCGACGGGCCGTGTCGGCGCCAGTGGCCGGCGGTGTACAAGAAGGGGAAGGTGGGGCGGGGTGAGCGAGCACGGCCGACGGCGGCGTCACCGTACGGTGGACCGGGTCGCGTGGATCCTGGAGGCTGCCGCGCGGGCGCCGGGCGGGGTGACCGTGGCCGAGTTGGCGCGGACGGTCGGGGCGCCGGCGAGTTCGGTGCAGGATCTGGTCAACGGCCTTGTCGCGACGGGTTTTCTACTGGAACAGCACGGGCACTTCAGGCTGGGGCCCGCCCCGCACGTCCTCAACCTCATCGCCGGCCGGGTCGTCCCGCGGATCAGTCAGGCCGAGCTTGACGAACTGAGCCGCGTCGCGGGTACCCCGGTGCTGCTCACGGTGCGGGTCGGGCTCGACGCCGTGTACCTCGCGCGCGGCGGCGAGGACCAGATGCCCCGCCTTGTGCCGCTCGCTGACCAGCACGTCGCCCGGCCGCTGCTGCGCACCGCCGCGGGCCGTCTGCTGCTGGCCTTCACCGACGAGGCGGAGCGCCGTGGGCTGCTCGACGAGCTCGGCCGCCACGACGCCGAGGGGGTCGCCGAGTTCCGTTGCGCTCTTCCGGCGATCCGCGCGTCGCGGATCAGCCGCAGCGAGGGTCTGGCCGACACCGAGGTCAGCGCGCTCGCGATCCCCGTCACCGACGGCCCCGTCGTCACCGGCGCCCTCGCTCTGATACACCGGCGTCGCGGCCGCTCGGAGCGGCTGCGCCTGGACCGTGCCGCGGCCCGGCTCCTCGCGCACATCCAGGAGAAGCAGACGTGACGTCCGCATCAATTCACGGATATCCGTGAATCAGGGCGCTCGTGCAGTGCGGGGAACGAGCATCCCGGCATGACTTCGAACACGCTCACCACGACCAAGCCGACACCGCCGACGCCCGAGATCGTCTCCCGGCTGCTGCACACCCTCGGTGACCCCGATCCGGCCCGGGGGGCCGAGGACATCACCGTCGTCGGGGCCGATCCCCTGGTGCCCTCGGTGCACCGCCTCGCCGATGCCATGTCCGCCGCGATCGGTGTCTTCGGGCGGCAGACGGCGGCGGTCGGCGAACAGCGCGGTCACCGGCACCAGAGGGTGGAGGTGCAGGCCGGGGCCGCGATCGACCAGCTGATGGCGACGTATCACACGACGCTCTCGGGGCGCCCGCTCGGTGTTCTGCTCGACGATCCGGCACTGCTCGGCAACAACGACTTCTACCGGGCGCGCGACGGCCGGTGGATCTTCATCATCACCGCCTATCCGCATCTGCGGGACGCCGTCGCCTCCGTGCTGCGGTGCCCGCTCGACAAGGTGGGGATCGCGCAGGCCGCGGCCGGCTGGAACGCCTTCACGCTGGAGGAGGCCATCTGCGCGCGGGGCGGCGTGGCGTGCGCCGTGCGCACCCGCGACGAATGGTTCGCGCACCCCGCCGGGCGGTACGTGGCCCAGCGCCCGGTCGTCGAGATCGAACGCGTCGGCGACGGACCCGTCCGGCCCTTCGAGCCGATCGGCGAGGCGGACGAGGCGCTCGCGGGCGTGCGGGTGCTCGATCTCACCCATGTGATCGCAGGTCCCGTCGCGGCGCGACTCCTCGCCCAGTTCGGCGCCGATGTGCTGCACCTGTCGCGTCCCGACCGCCCCGACCCGATCCCGATGATCGCGATGACCGGCGGCGGCAAGCGCAACGCGTACTGCGATCTGCGTGACGATCACGACCGGGCGGCCTTCTACGACGCGCTCCAGGACGCGGACGTCTTCATGCACAGTTACCGGGGACTTGCCCGGCACGGGGCGTCGACCGAGGAACTTGTCCGGCGCCGCCCCGGACTCATCACCCTCGAATACCACGGCTGGGGCGCCGACGGCCCCTGGGCCGAACGCGGCGGGTTCGACCAACTCGCCTGCTCGGCAACCGGATTCGCCATGGAGGAGTGGACCGACCGGCCGTCGGTGCCGCCGACGTACCTGCTCAACGACTACCTCGCCGCCTACCTCGGAGCCGCCGCCGTCGCCACGGTCCTGCGCCGGCGTGCGGCCGAGGGCGGCTCATGGCGGATCCGCGTGACCTTGGCCGGGGTGTGCCACTGGGTGCAGGAACTCGGGCTCCTCGCGCAGGAGGACGTACTCGACCTGCCCCGCCCCGGACGCGCGCCGCTCGCCGCACTGTCGACCACCGGGACCGACTTCGGCCCGCTCACTGAACCGGCGACACCATTCACATACAGCGGGCGCATGATCCCCCAGCCCGGCCGGCGTACCCCACTCGGGTCTGCCGCGCTCCAGTGGCGCTAAGGGCTGTCCCGTAACTGCTGGTCACAGGTGAGATGATCTTGCTGTGTCTGGTGTGATCACGGCTTCGGAGCCGTCCTGGATAGCCCCGTTCACCGGGCTGAGTCCGCGGCAGTTCGGCAAACTGATCAACGCCTTGCGTCGCGAGGGCGCGGACCCGGTCCGCAAGGGTCGGCCCTGGAGCCTGCCGCTGGAGGGCCGGGTCCTGCTGGTCGCCGCGTACTGGCGCACTAACCTCACCCTGCGTCAACTCGCCCCCTTGTTCGGGGTGTCGAAGTCAGCTGTCGACCGCATCGTCGACCACCTCGGCCCCTCGCTCGCGCTCCAGCAGCGCAAGCGGTTCCGCAAGGACGCCGTGCTGATCGTGGACGGCACCCTGGTCCCCACACGCGACCACACCGTCGCCGAGCAGTCGAAGAACTACCGGTACTCCACCAACCACCAAGTCGTCATCGACGCCGACTCCCGGCTCGTCGTCGCCGTCGGCCGGCCTCTGCCCGGCAACCGCAACGACTGCAAGCGTGGGAGCTGTCCGGTGCCAAGGACGCTGTCGGCCAGACCACCGTCATCGCGGACGGCGGATACCGAGGAACCGGCCTGGTCATCCCGCACCGTCGCGAGCCAGGCCAGGCTGAACTCCCGGCCTGGAAAGAGGAACACAACACCTCGCACCGCAAAGTCCGCGCCCGCGTCGAGCATGCCTTCGCCCGCATGAAGAGCTGGAAGATCCTCCGCGACTGCCGCCTCAAAGGCAACGGCGTCCACCACGCCATGCTCGGCATAGCCCGCCTGTACAACCTGACCCTCGCCGGGTGACGAGAAGGCACAGGTCATCGAGCATGCCCTAGATCATTTACGGGACAGCCCTTAGCCTCGCGCTTTCACGAACGGGTCAGTCCGAAGTGTGATCAAAGAGGTGAGGAGCGCCCCTGACCTGGGACGATGGGACTTGTCTAGGGTCCTGGTCGTCGTCAAGAAAGCTGCACTCCTCAGGTGAAGAAGCGTAGCGGGTCCTACCCGCCTGTCTGTGTTGAGGGCGGTGGGCGGTCGGTGGTCTCGCAGGCCGGGGCGGTGCTGCTGGTCGAGACGGTCCGCAAATCCGGTCTGGGCGGCGCGATATCGGCGGCAATGGCGCCGTGGCGCATGCCGCGGGCGGTGCACGACCCGGGCAATGTCCTGCTGGATGTCGCGCTCGGCGGGGACTGCTTGGCCGATGTCGGCATGCTGCGGGCCGAGCCCGAGGTGTTCGGCCCGGTGGCCTCCGAAAGACCACACCACACAATCACAGAGTCCCCGTCAACGAACCGACAGGGACTCGTGAACGATCGAGGCTAATCCTTTCCCCGAAGGTCCATCCAACGGGATTGCCGTCAGTTGTATTTGTGCCACGTGAACTGCATCGTGTCGCGGTCCACGGCGGCAACGGTCGACAAGGGGATTTCGTCTGGGTTGACCATCGTGATCTGGTCGTTGTTCGCATCGAGATAGCCCACCCACTTAACCGGGTTCGCGGTTTCGGCCAAGGGGTACTTCATGGTGGCGGTACCGTAGGTCGCCAGATCAGAATGACCGCCTTGTTTGGTCGGCCGCTCCATGATCCATTCCGCTTGGGAGCCGCTCACGGCAGTTGAACCGCGTGCGGTCAAGATGCGGGTGTACGACCCCGTTGTCTGGTTGGAAATGTTGAAGGACCCAAATTGGCCGTTCATCACGGGTCCTGAGTTCAAGTCAGCGGCAACCATGACCGAGCACTGAATTGCATCGCCAATCCTGACGGGGAAGTTCACTAGCTGTTGCGCGGCCCACTGCTGCGGCAAGAAGCACGTCCATGCGTAATAGACGCTCGTGCAGACCGGGACCGTCTGGCTGGGATCCACGATGCCGTCCGACTCCGTCCCGGCTTGGATGAGGTCGGGGGTCCCCGCCCCATCCAGGCCGATCCAGAAGGAACTGTACGTATACGGATTGAAGGGGCCCGCGCCACCGCCGGGGACATTCCAGCTGCCGTATACGTAGTCGTACGTGCCAGGGTTGCCCATCAGCTGGTAGCCGCTCCAGTTGTTCGACTCCCGCAAGGACAGTGGCTCGACGTTCCGGTCCCGGTCCCGCCCGCTCAGGCTCCGATACGTGTGGGTGAGGTCCGGACGGGGGACCAGATGCGGCTCCACAAAGGTGAAAGGAGCCGAGACGAATCGGCACCAGGCGACGAAGGCGGCGGGCGCGAGGTCAGGGCTCGGCCGCGGCGGGTATCCGCGTGCGAAGAGCTCTTCGTCGTCGAGGCCCAGACAGTCGTCCAGCTCCAGAGGAGGAATGGTGCGGCCATCTCGCGCTTGAGAGGTTCGAGCTCTGGCGGGTGGCGGCGGCATCTTTTCGGTCGGCTGGGTGGTGGACCGGAGATCCACCACGTGCTGCATTCCCTCGCCATCGGTTGCCGCGTCGATGCACAAGTGGGCTGTCTCGTTGCTCTCGCCCAGTGGTCGAACCGAAAATTCGAGGATCCCATAGGGGCCGGAATACGCCACGAGATAGGGACCGTCGTCCCGCTCCGTACGCACCCTGCATCTGGCATTCGGCAGTGTGGCAACGCTGATCGGGGTCTCCAGCCCGGGCGGCACCGTATAACGGTAGAGCCGTTCAACCTGGAGCTGATGAGTAACTGACACGAGCAACCAACCCCTTCGCCGAGGATTCCGCTACTGCGGCAGCTCCTGCTTCTGGGTGGGCCGGGTGTGATCAGGATGGGCTCGAACTCCGCGCAGATCCGCTGTCGCAGCATCCCTCTCTTTCATACAAACACGCGTCCGGACGACTGTCGAACGGGCCGAGATCCGGTGGTTCGTGAGCGTTGCAACCCACCTACCGGGAGCCGCACAAAGCGACCTAAACTCGCGCTTTCATGCGCGTGCTCGTCCACGCCTTGAACAAATAAGAGGAGAGCACTGCTGACCTGCAACGATGGGACCTGTCTAAGACGTCGTCTCATTTGGCTTCGTCGGTAGTCTGGGCTCGTGCTGATGGTGGAACGCTTGGTGCCGGACGAGCTGTACGAGCTGTTCCAGCGGGTTGTGCCACCCGCTCCGTCGCGGCCGCAGGGCGGGGGCCGACGCCGGTACGGTGACCGTGAGGTCCTCGCGGCGATCATCTTTGTGGCCACGACGGGCTGCAACTGGCGGCAGTTGCCGCCCGTCTTCGGTCCGTCGGGGCCGACCGTCCACCGGCGCTTCACCGAGTGGACCGCTGCCCGGGTCTGGGCCAAGCTCCACCGCGTCATCCTCGACGAGTTGGGATCGCGCGGGGACCTGGACTGGTCGCGCTGCGCCATCGACTCGGTGAACATGCGGGCCCTGAAAGGGGGGAGCTGACAGGTCCGAATCCTGTCGACCGGGGCAAGAAGGGCTCGAAGGTCCACTTGATCACCGAGCGGACCGTTTTACCCCTGTCCATCGGGATCTCCGGTGCGAACCTGCACGACAGTCAGGCACTCAAGCCGCTCGTCCGAGGCATCCCGCCGATCCGCTCGCGCCGCGGGCCGCGCCGATGACGGCCCGCCAAGCTCCATGCGGACAAGGGGTACGACTACGACGACCTGCGTCGATGGCTCCGCGGGCGAGGCATCCGGCACCGCATCGCCCGCAGAGGCATCGAGTCCTCCACCCGACTGGGCCGGCACCGCTGGACGATCGAGCGCACAATGTCCTGGCTCGCCGGCTGCCGCCGCCTGCACCGCCGCTACGAGCGCAAGGCTGAACACTTCCTCGCCTTCACCGCCATCGCCTGCAGCCTCATCTGCTACCGCAGACTCACCAAATGAGACGACTTCTAAGGTGCCGTTTCTCTCGGCGGCGGGGGAGGCTCCGACGTCGGGCCGAGCTTTACGGCCTAGGAGTCAACGCTCGGTCGGGCTGAGTGCTAAGGGGTGGCTACCGCGGTGGACCGGCCGCCCCCTTCTCGGGGCTGGCCGGTCCGGTGCCGTCGATGGGGTTCAACGTGGTGTCAGCGCTTCTCGATGACGATCTCGGAGATCACGACGTCCTGCTGCGGGCGGTCCATCTTTCCGGTCGGGGTGCGGTGCCGCGAACGACGCGACCGGCGCCAGAGCCCGTGTCCGTGACGTGTCAGGCATCGCGGTCGACATACTGGAAGACGAAGCCGAAGACGCCCCCGCCCAGCACGCCCATGCCGATGACGAACAGCCAGAGCCCGAACACCACTCCCAGCGCCGACAGCGCGAGCCCCAGTCCGGTGAGGAGCGGCCAGCCGCTGCGTGGAGGGAAGAAGGCCAGCGGACCCGCTGTGTCGGCCACCTCCGCGTCCCGCCGGTCCTGCGAACGCAGGCCGCGCTTCCGGTACTGCACGAAGTAGAAGCAGGCGACCAGACTCGACATCAGGAAAGCAACCGTCAGTGCTGCTGTCCCCGCCGGCTCCTCGGCCCGCCAGCCGTACACGGCGGCCGTACCGCCGAAATACAGGGCCATCACGACGAACAGCCGTCCCTCGATCTTCATGCCTCTTCCCCTCCCTTCTCGCCGGGCGCGGCGGGCGACCCAGCGGCCAGCCGCCGGCGGCGGGCCTCCAACTCGGCGACCTCCGGGTGGTGCAGGTCGAACGCCGGTGACTCCGAGCGGATTCTGGGCAGGGAGTGGAAGTTGTGCGCGGGCGGCGGGCTGGAGGTGGCCCACTCCAGGGACCGTCCCCAGCCCCACGGGTCGTCCTCGGTCACCTTCTCGCCGTACTCGGCGGTGTGCCAGACGTTGTAGAGGAAGATCAGTGTGGAGGAGCCGAGGACGAATGAGCCGATGGAGGAGATGGTGTTCAGCGTGGTGAACCCGTCGGCGGGCAGGTAGTCGGCGTACCGGCGCGGCATGCCGGTCAGGCCCAGCCAGTGCTGCACCAGGAAGGTGGTGTGGAAGCCGAGGAACAGCAGCCAGAACTGGATCTTCCCGAGCCGTTCGTCGAGCATCCGTCCGGTGATCTTCGGCCACCAGAAGTAGAAGCCGGCGAAGGTGGCGAAGACGACCGTGCCGAACAGCACGTAGTGCATATGGGCGACGACGAAGTAGGTGTCGGTGACGTGGAAGTCGACCGGCGGGGCGGCCAGTAGCACGCCGCTCATGCCGCCGAGCAGGAAGGTGACCAGGAAGCCGATCGACCACAGTATCGGGGTCTCGAAGGACACCGAGCCCTGCCACATGGTGCCGATCCAGTTGAAGAACTTCACCCCCGTGGGCACCGCGATGAGGAAGGACAGCAGGGCGAAGAACGGCAGGAGCACCGTGCCGGTGGCGAACATGTGGTGGGCCCAGACCGACATCGACAGCGCGGTGATGGCGATGGTGGCGCCGATGAGGGTGGTGTAGCCGAAGATGGGCTTGCGGCTGAAGACCGGGATGACCTCGCTGACGATCCCGAAGAATGGCAGCGCGACGATGTACACCTCGGGATGGCCGAAGAACCAGAACAGGTGCTGCCAGAGGATCGCGCCGCCGTTCACCGGATCGAAGACGTGGGAGCCGAACTTCCGGTCCGCCTCCAGGGCGAGCAGCGCTGCCGTCAGCACGGGGAAGGCCAGCAGCACCATGATCGAAGTGAACAGGACGTTCCAGGTGAAGATCGGCATCCGGAACACCGTCATGCCCGGCGCACGCAGGCAGGTGATGGTCGCGATGAAGTTCACCGCGCCGAGGATGGTGCCCACACCGGCCACCACTAGGCCCATGATCCACAGGTCCGCCCCGAGGCCGGGGGTGCGGATCGCGCTGTTGAGCGGCGCATATGCGAACCACCCGAACGCGGGCGCGCCCTGTGGGGTGAGGAAGCCGCTGACCACCATCAGCCCGCCGAACAGGAACACCCAGTAGGTGAAGGCGTTGAGCCTGGGGAAGGCCACGTCGGGCGCACCGATCTGCAGTGGCATGATCGCGTTGGTGAAGCCGACGAAGGTCGGCGTCGCGAACAGCAGCAGCATGATCGTGCCGTGCATGGTGAACAGTTGGTTGTACTGCTCGTTGCTGAAGAACTGCAGGCCGGGGCGCATCAGCTCGGCCCGCATCAGCAACGCCATCACACCGCCCACCAGGAAGAACCCGAAGGCCGTCGCCAGATAGAGGTTCCCGATGACCTTGTGGTCGGTTGACGTGAGCCAGCGCAGGAGCGTGCGGCCGTGCCGGATCCGCGCCCGCGGGGCGGTCGGCGTGGTGTCCACGGCCGTCATGAATCCTCCTTGCACTCGGCATCGGTGGCGGTTGAGGGCTCACCGTCAGGCTCGTGCGGTGGCGCGAGAGCGCGAGCGATCTGCCGGCGCTGAGCATCGGTGGCGGGCATCTCTACGCGGTCCTGGTGGAACCATGCGCTGAGAGCGGCGCGCGCCCGCTGGGCCCGCTGCAGCAGCCGGGCTGAGGGCGACACCTCTCCCGCCTCGTACGGCGGCGGTGCTTCGAGTGGTTCCGCCAGGTCTCGTACCAGGACGACGTAGCGCTGATCCGCGGTCAGGCTTCTGCGGTCCGGCTCGGAGTACCCGCCCTCAGCCGACTGGACGATGTCGCCTGTCCGCTCGCCCTTCAGCAGTCGCTCACGGTCGCGCGCCTGCAGCGCCAGGCAGAGCCGCTTGGCCACCATGAAGCTCAGGGGCGGCAGGGCGATCAGCGCGACGCGCAGCGTCCAGACGAGTGCGTTGACGGAGATGCCGAAGGAGTAGGCGATGACGTCGTCGCCTCCGGCCACCAGCAGTACCGCGTAGAAGGCGATGCCGCCTACACCGAGTCCGGTGCGGGTGGGTTGGTTGCGCGGCCGGTCGCACAGATGGTGTTCGCTCTGGTCCGCGGTGAGCCACCGCTCCACGAACGGGTACAGGTAGAGGAGCGTGAACATCGCGCCCGGCAAGAGCACAGCGGGCACGAGAGCGCTCCAGGAGAGGGTGTGGCCGAAGACCTGGGTCTCGACGGCCGGCATCAGGCGCAGTGCACCCTCCAGAAAGCCGATGTACCAGTCGGGTTGGGAGTCCGTCGAGGCAATGTCGGGGCGGTAGGGACCGTAGACCCAGATCGGGTTGACCTGGGCGAGGCCACCGAGCAGCGTCAGGACACCGAGGAGGGCGAAGAGCAGGCCAAGGGTGCGGGTCAGGAACTGCGGGAACATCGGCATGCCGACGACATTGCGGTTGCCCCTTCCCCGCCCGGCCCAGTGCGTGTGCTTGAGGGAGAAGACCAGGGTGAGGTGGGCCCCGATGAGCGCCAGTAGCAGGCCGGGTACCAGCAGGATGTGAAGCTCGTAGAGCCGGGGAATGACGTCCCGGCCCGGGAACTCGCCGCCGAAGACGAAGACGGTGACATAGGTTCCCACGAGCGGGAGGGAGAGCATGATCCCCTCGGCGATCCGCAGGCCGGTGCCGGAGAGAAGGTCGTCCGGAAGGGAGTAGCCGCAGAAGCCCTCCACCATGGCGAGCATGAAGAGGGTCATGCCCAGTACCCAGTTAAGCTCCCGCGGCCGGCGGAAGGCTCCCGTGAAGAAGATCCGCAGCATGTGCACGCCGAGCGCGGCAACGAACACCAGCGCGGCCCAGTGGTGGATCTGACGGATCAGCAGGCCGCCTCGAATGTCGAAGCTGATGTGCAGGGTGGAGGCGTATGCCTCGGTCATGTACACCCCGCGCAGTGGCCGGTAGAAACCGTGGTAGACGATTTCACCCATGCTCGGTTTGAAGAAGAAGGTGAGGTAGACGCCGGTCAGCAGCAGCACGACGAAGCTGTACAGGGCCAGCTCGCCCAGCAGGAACGACCAGTGGTCCGGGAACACCTTGCGGACCAGCCCCTTGGCGGCGTCCAACAGCGGCGTCCGCCCGTCGATTGCGACCGCAGCAGCCTCGACCCGCGGCGTCTCCCGTCTCCGCGCGATCCTGGGAGCCCCCATACGCCCTCACCTTCTGGACCCGGGCCCGGTGTGCCTCTGACAGGCCATTCCTCGCGATCCGCGGCCAACACTGGCGGCATGGGCGGCACCGCGCGCCTGCCGACGCCGACATGGGCGTCGTACTGGCCAGGTGCCTCGTGTCCTTGCTGTCGGGCACCTCTTGGCATGGCGAATGTAACGCTCGTTGCATCACGCCATGCGGTGGACTCGCAAGGCTGCGGAATCCCCGTGGTGGCGTGTCGCGATAGCACCCGGACGGAGCAGGTGATCTCCTGCCGGGTGATGGTCAGCCGGGCAGAGGCGCGGAACTCGCTGGCGGGTGTGCGGTGGGTCTTCACGAGTTGGCTTACATCGAGGACGGTGTCCGAGGCCGTGGGCATGGAAGATCCCACGAACGTCTCCGGTAGGCATATCCGGAGTGTGAGGGTCCAGACATCGCGGTCCGCCGTGAGATAGAGCGTCAGGGCTGGGATGAAGCCGGCGAGGCAGGCAATTGCAATTCGCCCCGCAACACCGGCATGTACGTATGGTTCAAGTCCCCCCGGACACACACGCAAAGAGCCTGGTCAGTGCGCTGACCAAGCCCTGAACCGTTCCGGGTTCGGTAAGGACTCGATCGTTTGAGAGGAGCGAGTTATGGCACGTCCTTCCCAGTACCCGCTTGAGCTGCGCCTTCGTGCGGTGCGGATGGTCGCCGAGGTGCGGCCGGAGTACGACACCGAGTGGGCCGCGATGAAAACGGTCGCCAGAAGCTGGGCATCGGCACGACCGAGACGCTGCGCAAGTGGGTGCGGCAGGACCAGATCGACGCCGGGACCCGTCGACGCGATCGCCCCCGCAGGGCAGAGGTGAGCGCGACCCCGGGAGCGCGCATCATGCAGCGATGAGCGTCACCGTCGTGGCCATGGAAGGGCATCGCACTCACCGCGGCTCCCGCAACACTGCGAGCCGCCGTTTGTACTCCTCCTCGTCGATCTCTCCGCGAGCGAACCGTTCGGCGAGTAGATCCTCGCCCTGCCCAGGCCCCCATACCCGCTCTCCGGCTGGTCCGGAGGTTCCGGAGGGGCCGGGCCAGGTCTCCCGTCGGGCGCCTGTGAAGTAGTGGATCAGCGCGATGACCCCAGCGATCAGCAGCCCCCAGAACAACGCCACCGTCACGGCCATGGTAAGCCAGCCACCCCACCCCCATCCGCAGCCGTACACATCATTGCCATCGCCTCCTTCCGCTGGCATGCGCCTCCGTGGTCGAATCTCCGCATCCATGGTTGCGCGTCGGCATGCCGAGGGCGACGGCCTGCCTTCGTTGGTCGGCCTCGGCGTCGAGCTGGACGAGCTCGTCCTGTTCACCGGCGAGGCTGCTCACGGCTGCCTGAGGCTCGCTGACGGGTATGGCGCAGGTCAACCGAAGACCAGGCTTCGAAAGGCGTTGCGGATACGGGTCACCGGTTCGCGGTCGCGGGTGTAGTAGAGCTTGTTCGTCAGCAGGACGGCCCAGGTTCCCCGTTTGGGGGAGATCTACATGCCGGTGCCGGTGAAGCCGTAGTGCACGTACGAGCGGTCGGCGGGGGCGGTGCCGGGGGCGGGGTGCCGGAAGAGGTCGCGTACGGGTTCCAGGGTTCCGGTCTGGACGTTGAGCGATTCCTCGACCCAGTTCGGCCCGAAGCCTGGTGCTGTGGGGGCGGTCGTGGGGTCGAGCATGTACCGCAGGAAGCGGGCGAGGTCGTTGAGGATGGAGAAGGTGCCGGCGATGCCGCAGACGCCGCCGAGGAGGCGGGCGGAGAAGTCGTCGGCGGTGCTCTTGAGATGGTGGCCGATGTCTTCGTTGAGCTCGGTCGGGGCAGGGACTGTAAATAGAACGGCCCTGTCTCACTTTCGGTGGTGACGGAGGGTGTCGCTATCCGAGGAGGATGCGGTGGCGAAGCAGGGTGAAGCCTGCTCGACCGTGCATCTGGCGCGCGATCCGTTTGGTCTTGGTGTTGACGCCCTCGGCGGGGCCGTTGCTGTACGGGAGTGTGAGCGCGGCGATCACGGCGTCGTGGTCTCGTTCCAGGCCGCGGGTGAAGGCGTGCAGATGGGGCAGGTCGGTTGCGCGGACCTGGACGATCCAGCGCGCGAGCGCGTCGGTGTTTCCTGTGTGAGGCGTCAGGAGTTGGGCGAACTCCGTGATGTGGTTGGTGAGTTGAGTCATCTCGGGGCAGGCTGTGGTGAGCTTGGCCAGGAGTTCGTGATGTTCGGCCTTGAGGTTGTCGGGCCTGGTCAGCAGCATCCGGGCGAACCTGCGCGGGGAGGTGTGGCTGCGGTCGGCGTCCGCGCGTCCTTGGTTGATGTACTTGTGCAGGAGATTGAGACAGCCGGTGAAGCCGAGGGCCTTGATCTCTTCGAAGAGGTGCTGGATGGGGACGGCGGGGTCCTCGGCGCGGCGTGTGCGCAGGTGCTCGCGGTAGGGGTCGACGAGGCCGGCGCGGTACTTGGGGACGCGGAGCATGCGTTCGGGCCGATCGGCTCGGGCGTAGCGTTTGACGGTGTTCAGGGCCAGTTGTAGGCGGCGGGCGCATTCGAGCAGGCCCACGCCCTGGTCGAGCAGGTCGTGGATCTGGTGCCGGCGTTCCAGGGTGGTCTGTGCGCGGGGTCCGTCGTACAGGGGCGCGTCCAGGACGGTGGCCCAGCAGCTGCTGTGCGCCTTGATCTCGCTCAGGGCGGCTTCGGACAGGTTGCGCCAGACGTGCCAGCGATCACCAACCTGGACCGCGTCCGGCGGGGCGCGGCGGATGGCCTGGGTGTAGGTCGTGGAGCCGTCACGGCACACGACCTCGATGCCTGGATGCTCGCGCAGCCACGCCTCCAAAGTGTCGGCCGTGCGGTCGGGCAGTACGTCGATCCGCTCATGGGTTTCGGCGTCGATTACCACGGTGGCGTAGCGGTGGCGCCGGCGCAGAGCGAAGTCGTCGACGCCGATCACGCGGTGTACCCGGCCGCCGGGCAGCGGGATGCGCAACAAGGTGCGCAGGGCCGTGTGACGCGACAGGCCCATCGCGAGTATCGCCGGCAAGCGGACTCCCGCCCGGCCCGCTAACTCCTTGACTACGGCCTTGACTTGACTGGTCAGACGGGCTGTGCGGTGCTGGTGACGCTCCAGGACCCCGGGCACCTGTTCGCGGAAGGTGTGGCGGCAGCCGTGCGTGGGACACACCAGACGCCGCACCCGCACACGGACCACCACCCGCCGGCCGCCAACCGGGACGTCGGCCACCGTCCGCCAGTGATAGCCATGCACGCGTCCCGACGACGCCCCGCACACCGGACAGACCGCGGAGTCCTGCGGAGTTCGTGCCCGCACCACGATCCGCTCACCCTCGTCGACCACGCCCTCGATGACCAGCGGAGACAGACCAGAAAACACCGTCTGCACAAGCTCGTTGACATCCATCACACCGACGTCAACGACCCTCACGACTCTCCGTCACCACCGAAAGTGAGACAGGGCCGTTAGATTGACAGGCCCCAGCGGCACGCCTGAGCGCCCGCTACGGGCCCGCCTTCACGGAAGCGCAGGGGAGTGTCTAATCAACGGCGGATCTGATGATCAAGGAGACGCCAGATGACTAGGACTGCCGGGGAGCCCGAGTCCGTACAGCCTGCTGCCGGGGCACCGTCGAATTCGGCGACCGACGAGCAGTTGATCGCGATGCTTGTCGACAGGGCCCGTAACGAGGGCTTGCAACTGACCGGCGAGGGCGGGCTGTTGCAGCAGCTGACCAAGCGGGTGCTGGAGTCCGCCCTAGAGGGCGAGATCACCGACCATGTGGGCTACGAGAAGCACGATCCGGCCGGGAAGAACAACGGCAACAGCCGCAACGGCACACGTGCGAAGACCGTGCTGACCGATGTTGGGCCGGTCGAGGTGAAAGTGCCCAGGGACACCGCCGACACCTTCGAGCCGCAGATCGTCAAGAAACGGCAGCGGCGTCTGACCGGCGTCGACGAGATGGTGTTGTCGTTGTCGGCGAAGGGGCTCACGCACGGCGAGATTTCGGCTCATCTGGCCGAGGTGTACGGCGCTGAGGTGTCCAAGCAGACCATCTCCACCATCACCGACAAGGTGATGGAAGGCATGGCCGAATGGCAGAGCCGTCCCCTCGACCGTGTCTATCCGGTCCTGTTCGTGGATGCCATCAACGTCAAGATCAGGAACGGGCAGGTCGCAAACCGTCCGGTCTATGTCGTGATGGCGGTGACCGTGGACGGCACTCGGGACATCCTCGGTATCTGGGCCGCTGACGGCGGTGAGGGGGCCAAGTACTGGCTGCACGTGTTCACCGAGCTGAAGAACCGCGGCCTGGACGACGTGCTGATGCTGGTCTGCGACGGGCTCAAGAGCCTTCCCGATGCAGTGGAGGCCGTCTGGCCTCGCACGATTGTCCAAACGTGTGTGGTTCACCTGCTGCGGAACTCGTTCCGTTACGCCGCCCGTCAGGACTGGGACAAGGTCGCCAAGGCCCTCAAGCCCGTCTACACCGCGCCCAGCGAGGACGCGGCGACGGAGCGGTTCCTGGAGTTCCAGGAGTCCTGGGGTCAGAAGTACCCGGCGATCGTGAAGCTGTGGTC
The DNA here is from genome assembly GCF_009834125.1 of Streptomyces sp. GS7. Classification (NCBI taxonomy): domain Bacteria; kingdom Bacillati; phylum Actinomycetota; class Actinomycetes; order Kitasatosporales; family Streptomycetaceae; genus Streptomyces; species Streptomyces sp. GS7. The sequence goes on along the minus strand of NZ_CP047146.1, from coordinate 4,642,025 downwards.
GGACGCCTGGGCCGAGTTCGTGCCCTTCCTCTCCTTCGACGTCGAGATACGCAAGATCATCTGCAGCACGAACGCGATCGAGAGCGTCAACGCCCGCATCCGCAAGGCCGTCCGCGCCCGCGGACATTTCCCCAACGAGGCCGCCGCCCTCAAGTGCATCTACATGGCGCTGATGAGCCTGGACCCGACGGGGAAGGGCCGCAAGCGGTGGACCATGCGCTGGAAGGCACCCCTCAACGCGTTCCAGATCGCCTTCGAGGGCCGCCTGACCCCGAGGAACAACTGACCACTCAACAACCAAGATCAGCCGTTAAATTGACACACCCAAGCGCAGGCGCGAGGTTTGAGTGTCTCTCTGTGATCGCCGCCGGGTCAGGCAGGTGCTCAGGGACCGGGACCTGACGGAGGCTCGGCGCCTGGCACAGGCAGCGGGGGCTCGGACGCCATGATCGTGGCGTAGGCACGGGTCACGCGGAGCAATGGCCCGACCGCGATGCAGGTGGCAAGCGCGAGGACATGGTGTCGGTTGCTTGTCGGTCTCTATCGCGTTTGTGGTCTGGGGCTCATCCCGGCGAAGACCGCTTGCAGGACGCGGTCGATGTAGTCGTGTGTGATCGGCTTCTGCGTGATGAGGAGTCTGTAGTACAGGGGGCCGGACAGGATGTCGAATGCCAGGTCGAGGTCGAAGCCGGGCGCGAGTTCCCCCTGTTCCTCGGCGGCTTTGAGGCGAGCCAGGGTGTCGGCGGTCTGCGGCTCGATGAAGCGCCGGTTGAGCGCGGCGGCGACCTCGGGATCGTGCTGCGCTTCGCCGATGAGGGCCTGGTACAGCGGGCCCCATGGGGGCCGACCCAACAGGTCGACGGCCTTGGTCATCGTCTCGCGCAGGTCTGCCACGACGTCGCCGGTGTTGGGGTGGTTGAGGCGTTCGGTGCTCAGGCTGAGTACCGCGTCGAGGAAGAGAAGGCCCCGGGAGGACCAGCGGCGGTAGACGGTGTGTTTGCCGACACCGGCCCTGGTCGCGACCGCCTCGATGCTGAGCTTGGCATAGCCGACCTCCAGAGCCAGGTCGAGCGCGGCCCTCATGATCGTTTCGGTTCGGTTGTCGCTACGGCTGGCGCGGCAATCGGTCATGTCGCCACTCTAGCGGCACGGAACGTGCCGTATTGACAGTGGGCGGCTACATTGATCAGACTCTCGACTCGGCACGGTCCGTGCCGTGCCGGCCCGGGCTTGGTCAGCCACCGTGAAACTGCGAGAGAAGTGGCCAGTGATGGACGCCGATGTGATCGTTGTGGGTGCCGGCCCGACCGGCCTGATGTTGGCCGGTGAACTGGGTTTGGCCGGTGTGCGAGCGCTGGTGCTGGAGCGGCAGCCGCAGCGCCGAGACACCCCGAAGGCCAGTGGTATCGGCGGGCAGATCCTTCAACTGCTCAGCTACCGGGGCTTGTTGGGACGTTTCGAAGCGGCCTGCACCGACCCTGTTCCGGCTCCCCGGTTCCCGTTCGGCGGTGTGCATCTGGACTTCACTCAGCTGATAGATCCGCCGATGCATGCCCTGCCGCTCCCGCAACCGCGGCTTGAGCGGCTGCTCGACGAACGCGCCGGCGAACTCGGTGTCGACGTCCGCCGCGGACACGAGGTGTCCCGGGTCAGCCAGGACGATGCCGCGCTGATGGTGGACGTGCGTGGCCCGGACGGGCCGTACCGGGTCACCGCCCGCTACCTGGTGGGGTGCGACGGTGGCCGCAGCCGGGTCCGTGACTGGGCCGGTATTCCGTTCCCCGGCACCACCTACCCGGAGGTCAACCGACTGGCCCAGGTCACCTTGCCCGACACGGTGACCGTGCTCGGCAACGGCGATCTCGACGTCCCCGGCTTCGGCACGATCCGCGCCGGTTTCACCCGGACCGACCGAGGTCTGTTCGGACTCGGCGCGTCGCCGGACTCCAAGGTCGTCTCCCTTTACACCATCGAAGACGAGACCACCGAATACGACGACGACTCGCCGATGACGGTGGCCGAACTCCAGGACAGTCTCTGCCGCGTGCTCGGTTCGGATCTGCCCTTGGGTGAACCGCTTCGGCTGTCGCGGTTCACCTTCAAGGCTCGGCAGGCCGAGCGCTATCGCGACGGGCGGATCCTGCTGGCCGGAGATGCCGCGCATCTGTTCCCCGCCACCGGTGTGGCACTCAATGCCGGCATGCTCGACGCGGTCAACCTGGCCTGGAAGCTGGCCGCCGACGTCCACGGCTGGGCACCGGCCGGCCTGCTGGACACCTACCACGACGAACGTCACCTCGCCGGCGCCCGTACCATGCTGCACACCCGAGCTCAGGTGGCACTGCGGCGCGGGCACGACCCGGCCGCCGAAGCGCTTCGCCAAGTCTTCCAGGAACTGCTCGTCGACAAGCAGCCGTTGCGCCGCATGGGAGCGCTTGTCGCCGGCACCGACATCCGCTATCCGATGCCCGGATCCCACCACGCGCTGGCCGGCACCTTCGCACCCGACCTCACCCTGCACACCGACCAGGGCACAACCAGCGTCGCCGAACTCATGCACACCGCGCGGCCCATCCTCCTCGACCTCGGCGACCGCCCAGACCTCCGCCAGGCCGCCCAAGACTGGCAGCATCGCGTCGAGGTTCACACCGCCAAAACCGACGATCGACCAGCCGACGCACTCCTGATCCGTCCGGACGCCCACATCGCCTGGGCCGCAACCATCGACGAACCCGCCGACACCGCCGCGCCCGCGCTGCGAGAAGCGCTCTCCGGCTGGTTCGGCACCCCCTGAGAACGACAATGCCGATCACCAATGTCCGAACAGGGTGCCCACCTGGCTATGCGGATGACTGCGACGTCTCCCACCGGCGCCTGACGTTCGCCGGCCCGCAGACACCTCTTCAGGAAGGAATCAATTCGTGATACAGCCTGTTCCCGCCGACCCGACCGTGGTGCATCCGATGCCCGAGCAGCCGCGGGTGGTGCTGCTCAAGCCGCTGATCACCTCGCCGCTGATCGAGGTCGGAGAGTTCTCCTACTACGACGATCCCGACGATCCGACCGCCTTCGAGACCCGCAACGTGCTGTACCACTACGGGCCGGAGAAGCTGGTCATCGGGAAGTTCTGCGCGCTGGGCGAGGGCGTGCGGTTCATCATGAACGGCGCCAACCACCGTATGGATGGCCCCTCGACGTTCCCCTTCCCCATCATGGGCGGTTCCTGGTCCGAGCACTTCGACCTCATCACCGGCCTGACCGGACGGGGCGACACCGTGGTGGGCCATGACGTCTGGTTCGGATACCGGTCCATGGTGATGCCCGGCGTACGCATCGGCCACGGAGCGATCATCGCTTCCGGATCCGTCGTCGTCGACGACGTCCCCGACTACGGCATCGTCGGCGGCAACCCCGCCCGCCTCATCCGCCGCCGCTACAGCGACGCCGACATCAACCGCCTCATCCAACTGGCCTGGTGGGACTGGCCCCTCCAGCACCTCACCGAACACATCCGCACCATCATGTCCGGCAGCATCGACGACCTGGAGAACGCGGCACCCGAGAACATGGGAAGGGCACCTCAAGACCCACCGCCCAGCAGCGCAACGAGCCGTTGAACGAACCCGGCACAGCACGACCGGATCTGCGGAGGCCGGCCTGCGACCTGCGAAGATCGTCACCGGTCGCAGGCTCCCCGCTCCAGCCAGTCCACGGCTCCGTCTTCCGAAGACGCGACGCGCAGTGAGGCCGAACGGTTCACCCCCATGTCGCCGCACCCGGGGGGTTGCCCTCTGCATAGTGCTCCGTTCCCGTATCGGCGATCCCTCCACATTCCAGCACCCAGAATCGAGCTGTCAGCATGCCTGTTTCGCCCCACCGCAACCCGTTCGCCGACTGGCTGCGCACCCACGCCGTCCCCCTCACCCACCTCACCCCTGAGGCGCCGCTGGATGACTTGGAGCCGCTGCGCGCCATCATCGGCAACGCCCGCGTCGTCGCGATCGGCGAAAGTTCCCACTTCATCAACGAGTTCGCCCTCATGCGCGAGCGCATCCTGCGGTTCCTGGTCGAACGCTGCGGCTTCACCGTCCTGGCCTTCGAGTACGGCTTCAGCGAAGGGTTCCCCCTCGATGCCTGGGCCCAGGGCGAGGGGACGGACGATGACCTGTCGGCCCACCTCGCCGCGACGGTCCCCGTGGGAGTCGATGAGCCGCTGCGCTGGATGCGCCGGCACAACCGCACGGCCCCAACTCCGGTGCGCTTCACGGGCATCGACATCCCCGCCGCCGGTGGGTCGTTGCTTCCCGCCCTGGCTCCGGTCGCCGACTACCTGCGTCAGGTCGACCCCGAAACGCTGCGGGCGGTCCAGGAGGCGATGCGGATCGCCGAATCATTCGCCGGTGGTTCCGGGGCCGTCGCCGCGCCCGCGTGGGTACGCCTGGCCACCGCCGAACAGGACGCCCTCAGCGCCACCTTGACGCGTCTGCTCATCCGGTTCCGCTCCCTCGAACCGTTGTATGTCTCCCGCAGTGACCAGCACAGCTACGACATCGCCGTGCGCCGCCTTGAAGGCGCCTGCCACGCCGACTACACCTTCCGCGCCATGGCCGACCTCTTCGCCGGCACAGGGCTGACCGCAGACACCTCGGCCCGCGACATCTACATGGCCGGATCGGTCCTGTGGCACCTGGAGCGCTTCGAACCCGGGACCCGCGTCGTGCTGGCGGCGCACAACGCCCATATCCAGAAAACACCGATCTCCTTCAACGGCCACCTCACGGGACTCCCCATGGGGCAGCACCTGCACCGCGCGCTCGGCGATGAATACTTCGCCCTGGGCCTGATCAGCACCACCGGACACACCGCGGACATGCCCCGGGACGAGAACACACGCTTCGGCTTCACCATCGACGCCACCGCGCTGGAGCCGGCCGAGCCGGGAAGCATCGAAGCCGCCTTCGCCGACGCCGAACTCGGCCTCAGCATCGCCGATCTCCACCAGGCGCACCCGCAGGCCCGCGGAAACGCCGGCCTTGTCCCGGGCCCCGACCGCATCCGGATCCAAAGCGCCTACCTGCACACCCCCGTCCTCGAGGCGTTCGACGCCATCCTCCACACCCCGACCTCCACCGTCGCCGACAATCTCGAAATCACCTGAGACAGGCCAATGTCCAGGGCGGTGAGGCCGACAAAGCACACCCGGTGTCGGCGTAGGCGTGAACGTCCCCAGCCACGTACGGATGAACGGGCCCCTCAGCGGATTCAGTCGGTTGACCCAGCTGGCGGCGCGCGGGTCATAGGCGGATGACGATCAGGGCGATGTCGTCGCGGGCGCCGCTACTGACGCCGAGGTGCGCGAGCACGGCGTCGGCGAGGCGTTCGGGTTTGTGGCGGGCATGGCGGGCTAGCGCGTCGGTGAGGCGTTGCAGGCTCACGTCGATGTCCTCGCCGCGGCGTTCGATGAGGCCGTCGGTGTAGAGCACGAAGGTGTCGCCGGGGGTGTAGGGAAGGTCGGCCTGGGGGCGGGGGACGTGTTTGGGGCGGGCTCCCAGCGGGGGGTCGGTGGCCTGGTCGAGAAGGTCGCAGCTGCCGTCTTGGTGGACCAGGACGGGGGGCGGGTGGCCGGCGCTGCTGTACGTGATGCGGCGAGCGTGGTAGTCGATGACGGCTTGGACGACGGTGGTGGCCAGCGCACCCTCCACGTAGCGTGCGTACAGGCCCAGGCAGTCCAGGGCCCGCGCGGGCCCTTCGACGGCCCGGATGGAGGCGGACAGCGCGCTGCGGAGCATGCCCATGACGGCGGCGGCCTCCAGGCCGTGGCCGACGACGTCGCCGACCGCGACGGCGCATCTGTTCTCGGGCAGGTCGACCACGTCGTACCAGTCGCCGCACACGTTCAGTGACCCGGCGGCGGGCAGGTAGCGCACCACGGCGTCCCGGTGCCGGGCCAGGTGGGGCGAGTGGAGCATGGCCTCCTGCAAAGTGAGGGCGACCTGGCGTTCCCGGGCATGGGCTTGGCGCAGTTCCTCGTTCAGTCGCTGGAGCTCGCGCGCCCGCGCGTACAGTTCGACCTCCATAGCCTCCACGTCGCTGAGCGCCCCGCCTTCTCGCGGGCGGGGGTGGGAGAGGAGAAACGCGGTCACGTCCTCCCCCCGGTGAATGATCCACGCCACCTCCCCATCCGGCCCGAGCACCGGGGTGTTGATCGCGGACCACCACCGCTCCTCGAACACGCCGGGCTGGCCGACCACGGGAATGGCGTACTTCTGCACCGCCACCGTGTCCGGCTCCTTCGAGCGCAGGACCCGGTGCAGGGAGACATGCAGATTCCGCGCCCCGTCAGCACACGGGTCCGCCGGATTATCAGGGAAGGCGTCGAAGAGGTACTGCCCGAGCAGATCCTCCCGAGTACGGCCGGTCACCCGGCAGGCCGCCTCGTTGACGTCGGCGATCACCAGGTCCGGGCCCAGCACCATATAGGGGCTGGGGGTGACCGCGAACAGCGCCTGGTAGTCGATCTCCGGCCTCGTCACACGGTGCGACCGTGCTTCCTCATCAGGGATGTTCTCGTCCCTCACCCCTACGTTCTACCGCTCGTCGGCGCCGTCGGCACCTGGGGCGCATCACCTGCCCTCGGCACGTCAGCCTCTGTCACCCGCCCTCATGACGACAGCCTCTACTGACCTTTGTTTATGGGGTTGACGGTTGTGGGTTCCAGTCCAGGCGGGTGGCTGCGAGGAATCCGGTGACCAGGGCCGGGTGATGTTGGATGTGTCGCAGGCCGCGGCGGGCGGTGGTGAGGAGTTCGTCGAGGGTTCGGGCGCCGAGGTTGGCCAGCGGCCCGCTTTTGACGTGTGCCCAGCCGCCTTCGACCGGGTTGAGGTCCGGTGCGTAAGGCGGGAGATAGACCAAGGTGAGCCAGTGGCTGCGGGCGGCGAACGTGTGCATCCGGCGGCTGCGATGGCTACTGAGGTTGTCCCAGATCAGTATGATCGGGCGGCCGAGGGACTGGTGCACCTGGCGTAATTGGCGGATGAGGATGCGGTCGGTGACCGATCCGGGCACGACCCGGTAGAAGTACCTCGCCGGCCGGCCGGGGCGGCAGGAGCACCAGCCGACGACGGAGACCTTGGGCCGCTGCCCCATCCGCATCTCGATGGTGGGGGTCTGGCCGCCGGGTGCCCAGGTCCGTCGCACCGGTGGTAGTAGCGACAGACCGGATTCGTCCGAGAAGGCGATCACTGCTCCACTGCGCTCGGCGGTGGTTTTACCTGGGGCCACACCTCGCTCCGCCAGGTCATCACCGCCTTCTCATCGCGTTCGTAGGCTCGGCGCGTGGGGGTCTGCCGCGACCAGCCGTGTCGCTTCAGCAGCCGCCACACCCCGGACGGGGTGGTGTACTCGGCGCCGGTCGTCTCCTGGATCACCCGGCGGATCCGGGCCAGGGTCCACACCTGCCCGGTGAAGCCGTGTGCGGCGGGGCCCTGCTTCAACGCCTCCGCGACCTGCGCGAATTCTTCCCCCGAGACCAGCGGGCGCCTGCCCGACGGCCCTGCGGAGCGCAATGCCTGTATCCCACCGTTCTCCCACTTCTTGTGCCAGACGTGCACCGCCTGTCGGGAAGCCCCCAACCGCCGGGCTACTTCTGCCTGGGGAACGCCCTCTTCGAACCACTCGGCCGCCTGCAAGCGCAGCCGCTCCCGATGCAGACGCCCCTCCCGCGTCAATCCCGTCTCCTCCATAACCACGGGATAGCACCACCAGACGAGCCGTCAACCCCAGCATCAAGCCTCAGTAGCGGTAGTTCGTTAAATCCGGCGGTAGAGGTCGATGCCGTGTCCGGTGGTGACCGCGTCTATCAGGGCCTGGAGCTCGGAGGGCGGGTCCGTGTCCGTCCAGGCTCGCCACCACTCAGCAAGAACCGTCAGGCCCCGAGAACCGCTCTGCCCCAGACGGCAGCCGGCGACGACCCGCTGCTGCGGCTCCAGCAGGAGACGCAGCCCTCTGGCGGGAACATCGGTTTGCGCGCCACCACACACCCCGAGGAAATCGTCATCACCGGGATCACCGTCATGTGCCCGAACTGCGGCGCCCGACGCGACTGGATGGTCATCCGCGACCGCAACGAAGTCAGCATCCGCTGCCGCTGCGCACACCAATGGGTCGAGCGCGAACTGACTCGCGCGCACTACCTGACGATGATCGGCGAAGGCATCGGCCAGGACTCCCCGACCCTGTAGGCCGCAGTCCAGGCCGCGGGATACGACGGCACGCTGGCCGGCACCTATCTCGCTGAGCCCCGTGCGGAGTGAGGGCTCATCAACAATGCCCGAAGACTTGGCTGCGTCGCGCCCACTGGGGCGTGTATCGAATGTGCTGGTCACAGCCACTCGTTGATGGCTGCGACGAGAACGGTCGCTTCGTAGCGGACGGCGAGTTTCTCGTAGCGGGTGGCGACCGCGCGGTGGCGTTTGAGGCGGTTGATCCCGCACTCGACCGCGTGCCGCTCGCGGTAGTCGGTCTTGTCGAACTTCGGCGGCCGACCGCCGCGGGAGCCGCGCTTCTTGCGGTTGCGGACCTGGTCGGCCTTGTCCGGGATCGTGCAGCGGATCCCGCGTCGCTGCAGGTAGGCACGGTTGGCGCGAGAGGCGTACGCCTTGTCTGCGCGCACATGGTCGGGCCGCGTGCGGGGCCTGCCCGGCCCGATACGGGGCACGCAGATCGCCTTCAGGACGAGCTCGAACTGCGGGGAGTCCCCGCGCTGTCCGGCCGTGATGACGATCGACATGGGTTTCTGGCCCTGCTCGACGGCCAGGTGCAGCTTGGTGGTCAGGCCGCCGCGCGAGCGTCCGAGGCCGTGGTCGGCCGGCTCGGTGGTGATGCCACCCGGCGGCTCTTTTTGCAGATCCCCCTTTCCGCGCCCCGGCGGCGTGCTGGTGGCCCCGGCAGATGGTGGAGTCGACGTTGATGTCCCAGGTGATCAGGTTCTTGGCGTCGGCCTGGGCCTGCAGTTCGGTGAAGATACGCTGTCAGGTGCCGTCCCGCTGCCAGCGCCGGAACAGGTCGTACACCCGACCCCATGGCCCGTACCGCTCCGGGATATCCCGCCACGGCACACCCGTCCGGGTCCGCCACCGTATGCCGTCGATCAGCTGCCGCCTCGTCCATATCGGAGGCCGGCCAGGCTTCTTGCCCTTGGGTAGCAGCGGCTCCAGGCGGGCCCACTGTGCATCCGTCAGATCTCCACGTGCCACGAGCCAAGATCATCTCACGCCCAAGATCCACTTTCGATACGCGCGCTAGCGCCCTTCGGCAACAACGCTTCCAGCACCGTCCACTGAATCTCTGTCGGATCTGCCCGAGCCACGGGAGGCGATCATCGCACGACCTTGATCCACTTTCGAACAGGTCATAGCGGCTACCGGCTCAGTTCGGGGTAGTAGGTCAGCTGGTACGACGACAGCTCGGAGACGGCCAGCTGGCCCGCGCCCCGGCAGATGGGGCAGACGCGATGCCCGCCGCACTGCCTGCAGTTGCTGCGCCCGTGGGGCTCGCTGGGCACCCAGCCGCGTCCACCGCAGTCGTGGCAGGCGCCGAGGCCGTCACACTCGTAGCAGAGCACGTAGCCGGACGTGAGGGTCTCGGGCGTCCGGACCGGCTCCGGCCACTGGAACTCCTCCGGTTCGTGCAGGGCCAGGGCGGGGGTCTGCCCGCTGTAGAACACGGCCGAGGTACGGTCGCCCGTGCGGACTTCGATGCGAGTGCCGTCGGAATGGCGGGCGGTGAGCACGTACGTGCGTTTCGTGCCGTCGATCTCCTCCTCCGGCCCCGCGATGTCCCAGTCGGCCGGGCTGAACAGGCCAGCCGCCCTGGAGACGACGTCGGCAGCGCCGACCCCTTCGGGGCGTCGCCCACGGAACACGGCCGAGTAGCTGTAGCGCAAAGGCTCGTGCCAGTCGGCGACGTCCGGCCAATCGAGGAAGAGGAGGCCGAGGTCGGCGCCGGGGGTCAGGTCGTTGATCAGCTCGACGAGCTGCGCACGCAGGGAACGCCCGAGCCGGTCCAACGCCTCACGCGCACCAGGTATTTCTCCCACGGGAGCCCTCTCTCGCTTGATCACGGGCATCCTATGCGGGTGAGAACGGCGAGAACACAGGCAGAGGCGCGTACCCAGCTGCTACGGCACTTCACGGAGACGCTCCGTGTGCTGCCCCCGGAACTGTCGCTGGCGCTACGGCATCCGGACCTGCCCCGCGCGGGCCTGCACGGCGGGGTTGTCCTGTCCGAGGACCTGAACCATCCCGATGACGGCTGGGCGACCTTCAACATCAGGTACTGGATGCTGGGAACCACGCCGAACACATGCGACCGGTATTTCGACCTGGTGACAGGGGTGTGGCGCGAGTGGGGCTGGACGATCAGGGACGAAGGGGATGCCCGTACGCGCACGGGTTGGGCGGACGCCCCCGACGGGTACGGCTTGACCCTCACCCGGAGTGTGAACGGCTACCTGAGCATGGGCGGCTGGACACCGCTGTTCCTGCGGGACTCGGTGGTAGGGGAACCGATGCCGAGGCGGATTGCTTGGCGGAACGGGGAGGCGGTGTCCTCCTTGTAGTCAGGCTCGCGGAGTGAGTGGTGTGCATCGTGAAGTGGCGGGTCACGGACCTGGTGTGCGTCGGTGTCGGCGTGCTCACGCTGGTTGTGGGTGGATGGCTTCGGTGTAGATCGTCGGCCAGCGGGCGACTTCTCGGTTCGTCAGGACCAACAGGGCCCGCACCAGCGCAGTCACCCACCTCGGATCTGGCTGTGACCAGCACTTTCGAAACACGCCTTAGCTTGATCTTTAACCTTTGCGGCGGGGTCGTGGGGTTGTTGATTTCTTCGTTCGTCGTTTCGTTTTGTCTGTTTTGCGGACTGTGTGGACGTCGTGGCGGGGTGTGGGGTGGGTGTTCTTGCGGCCGGGTGGTCGGCCTGGGCCGGGGCGGGAGGGTTTCGGTGCTTCGGCGGGGCAGAGGGTCTTCGGGCGGAGGTGCCTGAAGTCGCGGCGGACTCGGGCAGGGGTGAGTTTGTAGGGCTCTGCTGGTCGTTCCCAGGGCCGCCGCAGGTCGGCCGCCAGTGGCCGGGCAAGGCGGAGTTGGGTGTATGCGGCGAGGATGAGCCAGGTCCACCGGTCGGCGGCTTCGGGGGTGCGGATCTTGGGGCGGGTCCAGCCGAGGGTCTGTTTGAACAGCCGAAAGGTGTGCTCGATGTCGAAGCGTCGCAGGAAGGTCTGCCAGAGCAGGTCGACCTGAGTGGGGGTGGCGTCGGTGCCCGACCACCACAGCCACACCGGTTTCGGGATGGCGCCGCTGGGCAGGCGCTCGACCTGCAGGTGGATCACAGTTCCCTCGATGACCGGGAGGGTTCCCAGTTCGGCGACCCAGGCGGAACGGTGTGTCAGCCGTGGGTGGAGACGGTCCCATGCCTGGGCGGTGGCGGTGCCGTACAGACGGGTCTGCGTGACGGTCTGCGCGTTTGGGATGTCCCAGGTGGACTGGTCGCCGAAGGCGAACTCGCCGCCGTGACGCGGCGGGCGGCCTATCGTATGGGGCTTTCGCGGTGGGGCGGCACGACGCAGGACGCGGTCCGAACGCATCCGGCCCAGCACCTGCACCGGCAGATCCTTGAGCAGGAATGCCAGGCGGGGCACGTCGTATCCGGCATCCACGACGATGAGGATCTCGGGGTCGCCGCCTTTCCACTGCCCTGCCTCCATCAGCCGGCCGACCAACTCGCGCATCTGTCTGGCGGTGACGGTGGCGTCGTCGTCGCCCGGTGCCAGTCGGAGCGCGTCCAGTGGCGCGGTCCACGAGCTGCGGCCCGTCTCCAGCGCGCAGATCACCGAGTACGGCCAACCCGGAACGGGAATGTGCTGGTCTTTGCCGCGGCCGTAGGTGTGGCACAGGATCCGCTGCGGTGAGGTGTGTGCGTTGGGCCGCAGCCAGCAGGTGATGTCGGCGGCCAGCACCAGCCGGCCGTCCGCAGCCCGTGGCAGAGGTACTGCGGCCACTGCCCGCCGCAGCCGGCCGATGTCCATCCGGCCGGCGGCCAAGGCGTCGTAGAGGCCACCGTGCCCGCGGCGATGTTCCCCCACCAGCGACAACTCAACCAGAGAACGGACCGGGCCGTCCGCACTCAGCACGGCATCGGCCAACTCGAACTGTGCGTCCGCACGCCTGGTCAGACAGGAGTAGAACTCGCCTCGGAAGCGTGACAGTTCTGCGAACTGCCCATGTTCAACGGCGTGATGCGACAGACTCATCCTTACGGCCTTCGTGCTGAGTGTGTGCGTTCCTTGGTCGGAGCACATGATCAGCCGAAGGCCGCCTTCACGTCCGCTGAACTGCGAAAACGCTGATCAAGTTCGAAGCACATTCGAGACTGGATCTTAGGACTCCTAGCAAAATGAGCTGTACTGCCTTGGAATGACAGGCCGTCAGCCGGTGTTGTGCCTCTGTCTGGTGTTGTGGTGGGGGCGTTGGGCATGGTGCAGCGGAGGCCGTGGGAAGTCGAGGACGGGTTGTGGGAGCGGATTGCCGGGCTGCTGCCGGTGATTGAGCGCCGCGTGAGGTATCCGGGTCGCAAACGGCTCGATGACCGGCGGGTGCTGAGCGGGATCCTGTTCGTGCTGTACACCGGCATCCCTTGGGAGTTCCTGCCCCAGGAGCTGGGATACGGCTCGGGCAGCACGTGCTGGCGCAGGCTGCGCGACTGGCATCAGGCCGGGGTGTGGCAGGCTCTTCACGAACTGCTGCTGGCCGAGCTACGTGCGGCCGGGCTGCTGGACTTCTCCCGGGCCGCGGTCGACGGCTCCCATCTGCGGGCGATGAAGGGCGGCGCGAAGACCGGGCCCTCACCGGTGGATCGGGGAAAGACAGGCAGCAAGCACCACGTGATCACCGAAGCGCACGGCATCCCGCTGGCGGCCACGCTCACAGGCGGAAACCGCCACGACGTCACCCAGCTCATGCCGCTGGTCCACGCCATACCGGCCGTCAAAGGCAAGCGGGGGCGCCCCCGAAAGCGCCCCGACGCTCTGTTCGCCGACCGCGCCTACGACTCCGACACCTACCGCCGCGAACTGCGCGAGGTGGGCATCCGCCCCCTCATCGCCCGCCGCGGCACCCAGCACGGCTCCGGTCTGGGCATTCACCGATGGGTCGCCGAAGCAGCCTTCGCCCTCCTGCACTGGTTCCGGCGCCTGCGCATCCGCTGGGAGATCAGAGAAGACCTCCACGAAGCTTTCCTCATCCTCGGCTGCAGCATCATCTGCTGGCGACGCCTGAAAACCTCATTTTGCTAGGAATCCTTAAAAAACAAGCTAGCTGAGTGAGCCCTTCGTATGGACGACGGCGTGCTATCCGGTGGGCTTGGCTCAGGTCTCGTCTTCCATCGCGCTGTCGCAGTTACCGCAGACCCGGTCGGCGTACGCCTGCGGGTACCACGGTGAACCCGGGTGTCCCGAGGGCCGCCAGGAGGATGTCTCCATGGCGAAGGTGTCCTTGCCGCAGAAGGTCCGTGGGCCGGGGGAGGAAGGCGCTCCTGGAGCGCCGGGCGCTGCGTGCACTCGTCGGACCAGGGCCCCGGCCTCGCCGGATCTGGTGTCGGTCGTGCTCGCCGGTTGGTCGAGCTCGTACACGACGATGATCTCCATGCTCTGACCGTAGTCCGCCGGTGGCCGCGCAGGCGGTAGCCAACCGCCGTGATCCGGTGGAGAACTACCTCGGACACACCTCACGGACCGGGCAGCCCTCGATGGCTCGTTCAGCATTTACTGACTCGGGCGCTTCGAAGGGACGGAGCTGGCAGTTCGGTTGAGAATCCGCCCGCTGTGACGGCCGGTTGGTACAGAAGCGAACCTCACGTCCGCCGTGACGGGCTCCTGGGCCGGAGAGCGGGCCCAGGGGCGGCGGTCTACCGGGATGCGTCGGGATACGCGGCGGTCGCGCGGATTTCGATGAGGAGTCCGGGGCTGGCGAGTCCGCTGACCCCGATGATCGTCCAGGTCGGGTAGGGCGCATTGACGAGGCGCTGTTTGGCATCGATGAAGCCGGGCAGGTGCTGGCGGATGTCGACGTGGTAGCTGGTGACGTCGACGAGGGCGGACGTGTCGAGGTTCTCCAGTCGAAGGATCTCTTCGATCTTCCGGATGGCGATCTCGGTCTGCTCTTCAATGGTGTCCGGGATGGTTCCGTCGGCGCGGCGACCGATCGTTCCGGCGATGAACAGGAGGCCGTGCGCGCGGACCGCCGCGGAATAGCCGAAGCTTGCGAAGGCGCTGGTGGTTTGCCCGAAGACTGCGTTGTCCTCGGGGACCTCGACAGTGCGGATGGTCATTGCGGTGCTGCCCTTTCTCTGTTGATGGGGTCGTGGAGTCCGTGGAGTCAGTTGCCCCAGCGGGACGAACGGCAGGCGTGCTCCAGCCGGGTCCGGCCGAAGGTCTCGCGTTCACGGAGGAATTCGCCGGGGATCGCGTAGCGGGGTGCGTTCTTCGGGTCTTTCGCGGCCTGCGCGACGATCGCGTCGGTGAGTGAGCGGATCATGTCCAGCCGTGGATAGGCGGCGTGCACGGCGTCGGCCTGCTTGTCGGTGACGGCGTCGACGTGGTCGGCGCCCAGTGGGCCGCCGAAGTCGAGGGCGACGCCTTCGCGGACGAGTACGCACAGCGTGCCCCGGCGTTCCGCGATGCCCGGGGAGGTGTGCAGGGCGATGGCCTGCCAGACCTGGTCGGCGTCGGCTGCGGGTACTCCGTGGTCGATCAGGAATGCGGCGGCCCGGTCGGCGCCTTCGACCTCGAACCGCTGGCTGTGCGGGCCGTCCGAGGCCACGCCGAGGTCGTGCATCGCGCACGCGGCGAACAGCAGGTCGTCGTGGTAGTCGTGGCCGACGGCCAGGCCGAGGCGGCCGGCAACCAGCCGGGCGAACAGGTAGCTGCGGATGCTGTGGTTGAAGACGGACGGCGTTTCCACCGGTCGGATGAGGTTCATGACGGCGTCGGCAAGCGGTGTGCCGGGCAGCGTGATCGGGTCGGCGGTCGCCTCGTGAGTAGGTCCGGTCATGTCTTCAGCCTGGCCGCGACCGTCCTGACCTGGTGAGAGGCAAAATTTCCATACTTCGTTAGAATCTTGCCATGGCAGTGCATCGAGTCGCGGTCCTGGCGCTGGACGGGGTCACCCCACTCGACCTGGCGATCCCGACGCAGATCTTCACCACCCGGCCGGAAACCCCCTACGAGATGACCCTGTGCGCGCTGGAGGCGAAGGTGGCCACCACCGCGGGCTTCGCCCTGGTCGCCGACGGGACCCTGGAACAGGTGCGCACCGCCGACACCCTGATCGTGCCGGGATTCGAACCGATCCTCCCGTTGCCGGACGCCGTGCTCGATGCACTGACCGAAGCTCGCGACCGAGGCAAGCGTGTGGTGTCGATCTGCACGGGCGCCTTCGCGCTGGCCGCGGCAGGCGTACTGGACGGGCTGCACGCCACGACCCACTGGAAGCACATCGACGAGTTCGAGCGGGGCTTCCCGGCCGTCACGGTCGACCGCGACGTGCTCTACGTCGACGAGGGCGACGTGCTCACCTCGGCCGGGGTGTGCTGCGGCATCGACCTGTGCCTGCATATCGTGCGCCGCGACCTGGGGGCGGAGGCGGCCAACCAGATCGCCCGCGGCCTGGTCGCCGCCCCCCACCGAGACGGCGGGCAGGCCCAGTACGTGCCGGCTCCCGTCGCAGTGGCCGGTCAGGCGTCGCTGTCCGGTACCCGTGGATGGGCCCTGCACCGGCTCGGCGAGCCGCTCACGCTGCGCGTGCTTGCCCGACACGCGGGACTCTCGCAGCGCACCTTCATGCGCCGGTTCAGCGAGGAGACGGGCACGACCCCGTTGCAGTGGCTGCTCAACGCCCGGCTCGGCAAGGCGCGGGAACTGCTGGAAACCACGGACCGCTCGGTGGAACAGGTGGCGCGGGACAGCGGGCTGGGCACGGCAGCCAACCTGCGGCTGCACTTCCGGCGCACACTGGACACCACCCCCACTGCCTACCGCCGCACCTTCACCCGCTCGACGTCGCGCAGTCCGGCCTGTTCACCAGCAGTCCCGCGCGCGGACTGAGAATGGCCATCACGGCACTGAAAGGCTCCAGAGGCGGTTCGCTGCCGTCCAAGCTGCCGGGCAGACAAGGGGAAACGTTGAGCCCGAGCCGTCACGAGAACGAGCTTCTACTGGAGTAGCAGTGAGCGTCTCCAGCCTGGTCCGGGCGGCGAGGTCGCAGCGGGCCTCAGCCCGGTCTCCCTCGCCGGCCAGATGCTCGAACCGGCTCCCGGTGAATGGCGCCCCATCGGGCAGCATGCCGGGCGGCGGTGACGCTGCCCACGAACTCCGACTCCCGTGCGATCAGCAACTCCCCTGAACGGTACGACGATGGATTCTCACTGTCAGTAAGGGGAGGCGATGCGCTTGAGGAGATGGCCTGCTCGATGCGTCAGAACGCACTCGTAGCAGTCGGGCCCGCGCAGCCTCACATCCGGGATCTCAGCACGTCGACTTCACAGCCCGGCGCGAACGGGTCGAAGCCGTGCTCGACCAGCCAGCGAACTGCCAGCAGGCTTCGCAACGACCACCACGCGCGGATCACGTCGAGGTCGACGTCGGTGCCATAGCCGGCGACGACGTCGCCGAGGTGCTCCTCGTGTCCGAGCGTCAAGGTGGCGAGGTCGAACAGGGCATCACCCTGGCCCGCCTCGGACCAGTCGATGATGCCGGTGATCTCGTCGCCGTCGACGAACACATGAGCGATCTGTAGGTCGCTGTGCGTGAAGACCGGAGTCCAAGGCCGGAGTGCGGCCTCGGCGACCTGGCGGTTGCGGGTGACCAGGTCGGCGGGCAGGACGCCGTTCGTCACGAGCCACTCGCACTCGCCGTCGAGATCCGCCGCCAACTCGTCGAGGCTCCGGCCGCCCCGGCCGGGCCAGGGTGGCAACGGCGCGTCGTGCAACTTCCGGATGGCGGCACCCGCCATGGCCCACGCCGCCGGGGACGCGGCAGACGGCTCGCCGAGGCGGCCGAGCCCTGTCCCCGGGACCGCGGCGATCGCGAGCACGGGCGGCTTGCGCCACAGGACTTTCGGGGTCGGGACCGGCGCCAGGGCCATCGCCTCGACCTCGACGTCGATGCGCGCCTGATCAGCGTCCACCTTCAGGAACACGTCGCCGACGCGCAGGGTCGCGCGCTCGGAATGGGCGACGACGACTTTGACCTCATCCATGGGCGACCAGTATCCCGGGGATGATCGTCGACGTCGCCGGGTTTATCGCGTGCGATGGCGCGGCTGACCGCGTCCCGCTACCCGGCGGCCTCGTGCACGACACCGACCGCTGACCAGGTCAATCCCACCACTTTTGTTAGGAGTCCTTGAACACTTGCCTGTCATGCCAGGTGACGAATGTGAGATCGACCGGTGGCTTCCCTGGCCGCGGTGCCGCAAGGGGGTGTCCCGCCAAGGCATCTATAGCAAGGCCCGCCTTGTTCCGGGCGACGTACAGTCCGGACACTCGAATGCGTAGGTCGGCAGTCAACCCGAGTACTCCGAGGTCGAACAGCGCGTGGTGCAGGGCACATAGTGCCAGCGCGTTGCTCACGTCGTCAGGGCCGTCCTGGCTGTGCCACCGTACATGGGCGGCTTCCAGCCCGACCGGGTTGCGAGCCAGGGCCCCGTCGTAGCCGCACATGGCGCAGGCAAACGCGTAGGCGCGCAATACCTCTTCCGCAAACCCCGACCGCCGAGGGCGTTTGGGTTTCGGCGGAACGACCGGGTGAGCCGACTCCTCAAGGCCCGCCAGGTCGAGTCCAGCCCCGCTGCAGATCAGCGCCTCCAACGAGGGCGTGAAGTGCTGATCGAGCAGAAGCCGCACTGCACTAATCAGGGTTCCCGGGTCGGACAGCAGCAGCTCCACTTCCGGATGGAGCTGTCCGTGAGCTCCGCGATCTCGTAGCCACTTGCCGCGCTCGGGGGCGTCGGGTCCGATGGGATGTCCTTCGCCGTCCTTGAGATCCCACAGTGTTCGTTCGAGGTGTACGAACGGCATCGCGGCACGCTGACGCTGAGCGGCAGCGCTGACCACCGGTGGCCCGAAGTCGTTGATCAGTCGACTGACTTGCTCTTCGGCTTCTGCGTACGTGACCGCCGAGCTGCCAGTTGTCGAGTACCTGCCGCAGAGCCACAACAGCAGCAGCGGTTTGTGCGGCACACGTCGTCCTCCGACAGCAGCCTTTCTCAGCCGTATCAACGCATCCAGCAGCTCATCGGGCGTCATGTGTGGCAGCTTATTCAGCCGGTACACAAGGTCGGTCACCGATCCCGCTGTGCAAGGCCGGAGGCGGCCAATGGCCTTGTGCCAAGGGTGACCTGCGGATCGATGCTGCTCGCGGGGAGAGGGGTGCAGACAGTCACTCCCCGGCAGCGGCCTCGCGTCATCCAAATCGGCTGGTCTGCCCCCAGGGGAGCCAATTCAGCGGGGGCAGACCAACGTTCGACAGTCTGGCCGAGTGGTGTGGGTTCAGGTGTCTGCCAATCGGTTCGCGAGATGCAATGCGTCGGTTGCGATGGACAGAGCAGCGTGAAGACCAGTGACCTCGAAGTGCGTGGGGCGGACGACGGATGTCCAGTCGCCGCGGAGGGACGGCCAGATGGCGAGCGTTACCTCGGTAGTGGCCAGGCCGAGCAGTGCGGTCACGTCCATGCCGCCGTGGGCGCTGGTTTCCCAGCTCAGCAGGATGGAGCCGGAGCGGAGCCTGCTGGGATTTCCGGTGGGTGACCAGGCGACGTGGATCGGTTCGGTGGAAAGCGGTGGTACGGCGCGGACGAGGGCGCCGCGGGCGTACTCGGGCATGGGGCGCTCGACGAGATCGCGGAGGGACAGATAGTCGTCTGCGGGCCTGATCGGGGGCGCTGGCCGACGTGAGCAGGGCTGGCAGGTCACACCTTCCCCCAGTTCAGCTGGTTGCGCACGGCTGGGGGAGGAACACCTTCCTGACCGTTTTCGGCGATGTAGACGGCGCCGTCCGGTCCGGTGATCTGGACCATCTGGCCGATGCGGTGGGCGTAGGGCCAGTCCGGGTTGATCGCGAAGTACGCGGGCAGGCCGGGATCGAGGGTCTGGAGCTGATGGATCAGCTGGCCGACGGTGATGTCGTGCGGCACGGCAACCTCCATGAGAGAACTGGACGAAGGGAAGGGGAAGCGAGGAGCGCGCGTGTCTTAGCCGGTGTCGGATTGGAGCAGTTCACGCAGCACGACAGGCTCGTCCGACGAGGCTGTGGGCTTCGGCCGGCGCTGCGATTCGCGGTGCCGTCTGCCCATTTCGGTGGCGTAGTTCTCCGTGGACGAGGGGCTGCTGGTCCACTCCTTGCAGCAGCACGACGCGAGGAACAGCGTCCGCCCGGACGGGTTTGCTGCTCGCGGCGTCCCGGTGGTCTGAGGGGCACGTGGTGCCGTCGGGGTGGTACGCGGTCACGGTGGCGGAGTGACGGGACATGGCGCCTCCGAGGGAGCTCGGGTCCGGCGTTGCTGCGTTTGCCGAGCGGGTGGTCAGATGCAAGCGCAGTGGCAGTCGGGCGAGGCGATGAGGGCGGCGAGGAATCCGGCGACGGCCTGCGCGGGAACGTTGCCGAAGGTCTACTGCCAGGCCGTGGTGCCGTCGGGCCGGTTGACGACGATGCGCCACAGTTCACCGCGCGCCGCAGCTGGGCTCTCGGGGACGAACCCGACGTACACGTGCTGGTCCGGCCTGGAGTAGTGGACGTTTCCTTCCAGGTCGGCGACGACGTCCCGTCCCTGATGATTGAGGAGGCTGGTGACGGGGCCGGGGGCAGTGGCAGTCGAGCGGCCAATCGCGCTCCCCGAGGGCGGCGCATGGAAGGTCGGCGGGCGACTGGAGCGGGGTGTTGACGGTGAGCGTCATGAACAACGAACCCTTCGTTGACCTGGGGTTTTTCCCGACGCCGTTAAGTTGACATGGTCGGGGAGGAGGTCTCCAGTCCGTTGCGGCAGTGTGCGTCTGCTGTGGGCGAACCGGCCACGGCATCACCTGCTGATGTCCGTGCATGGGGGAATGAATCGGTCGCCCAGCAGCTGTTGTGCGGGGGCGACCGATCGCTATGGGAGGGGCTGGCTTGGTGGGAGACGAGGTCCGTGCGTACATCGAGAGCGTGGACGACGCAGTGGCGGCGTCCCTGGGGCGAGCTCGGATGGCTGACGGCAGACGGATCGAGCTGAGCGTTCAGGAGCTGGCGCAGATGATGGGCGCCGAAACCGCTGGGAGGCTTGACGCGGGCTGACCCTGGGGCGACGGCGACTGCCAGTAGTTTGCTGACACGGAGGGTTTCACGGCCACTCGCATTTCCGTGGCCGACGGCGCCAGGTCCGCTGGAAGTCTATGCCGCGCGTCTTCTCGGCGACGGTCGAACTCGGCCAACGCCGACACTTACGGCCCTGGCGGGAGCTGAGCCCATCGTCGGCGCTCAGCACCGAGCCGTGCAGTGGCTGTAGTTCTTCTTGTCCGAGTCGAGTTGGGACCACGAACGTCGGAGCTTCAGCGTGTGCGGGCGACGCAGGGCTGCACAACGCGCACACCCCCTTGCGAAATCAGGACATCCCGCTGATGCCCTTTCGAGCGGAGAGACTGCACCAACAGGGATCCTGCGGAGGCTGGACTCCTTGTCAACTCATGCTGCAGCGAAAGCCTTTGGTAGCACGGGCAGCCGATGGCGCACGCGATGGCACGCGCCGCGCTGGGCTGTGCAACATCAGACCGGAAATGATCACTTTGCCCGCATAGTTGGTTGAGGCGGCTTTACCCCACCCATATCGTCACTTCCGACCGCGGCGTTGAACGACCACAGCAGGGGATGCACATGACTGACAAGCGAACGGGCGGACTGGCCCTGGGGATTGCCGCCTTCAACGCGGCTCTGACCATCGCGGCGGCGGTGGTCACCTGGAACGGCGGCCCCAGTCCGTGGGCGGCTGCTGCCGCAACCTCTGTTCTCCTCTTTCTCGTGCTCCTCCGCAAGCGCTGACGGTTCTGGCCAGTCTGAATCGCACCTACACATCCTTGATCAAGAAGGAAATCCGCTTCCGTGAAGCTCTCTTACCGTATTGCCTCTGCAGCCCTGGTGGACGTGTCGCTCATTGGGATCACCGCCGCTCAGAGCCCAGTATTGGCCGCTTCGGTCACCGCCTCGGTGTCCTCTACGAGCGATGTCTCGTCCGAGACCTAGGCACTGGTCAACAACATCAAGACGCTGCAGAGCCAGTCCTCCGTCCTTGAGGGCGAGCAGGCTCAGACATGGGTCAAGCGGGTCACCGCTGACGTCAGCGACAAGAAGGTCGCCACGCATCTCAAGGCCGGCTCGTCTCTGGTGACGGAACGTGCCACGGTCTACAAGTTCCACAAGGGCAACACTCAGGTCTCGGTTCCCTTCAGCGACCAGGAGCGCGGCGCGAGCCTGAATGTCGTCTACGACTCCTCCGGCAAGGTAGTCGAAACGCTGGAGATGCAGCTCACCCACGACGACAAGTCCGGTCATGCGCAGGTGTGGCGCAACGGCGCCCTGACCGCCGACAAGATCATCAAGGCCGCGGACCTTCCCAAGGGCCTGCCCGCCAAGCAGCCGCAGATTTCTGCCTACGGCTTCAGCTGGGGCAAGCTCAACGACTGCCTCTCCGGCGCTGGCATCTCGTCCTGGGCCCTCGCCCTCATCGGCACCGCATGCGCAGCAGCATGCGTGGGAACCGCTGGTGCTGCCTGCGTTCCGTGCATCGCCGCGGCAGGCGGAGTCGGCGCGGGCACCGTCTGGTTCTGCATAGGCAAGGCCACCAGCTGACCCTCGCTAGCCTCGGGCTTTCACGAGGAGTGTTGTCTGGCTCGTGATCGAGAAGGCAGAAAGTGCCTCTGAGGTGCAGCGACAGGACTTGCTGAGGGCCCTGTACGGGGTGTGTCAATTTAACGGCTGATCTTGGTTGTTGAGTGGTCAGTTGTTCCTCGGGGTCAGGCGGCCCTCGAAGGCGATCTGGAACGCGTTGAGGGGTGCCTTCCAGCGCATGGTCCACCGCTTGCGGCCCTTCCCCGTCGGGTCCAGGCTCATCAGCGCCATGTAGATGCACTTGAGGGCGGCGGCCTCGTTGGGGAAATGTCCGCGGGCGCGGACGGCCTTGCGGATGCGGGCGTTGACGCTCTCGATCGCGTTCGTGCTGCAGATGATCTTGCGTATCTCGACGTCGAAGGAGAGGAAGGGCACGAACTCGGCCCAGGCGTCCGACCACAGCTTCACGATCGCCGGGTACTTCTGACCCCAGGACTCCTGGAACTCCAGGAACCGCTCCGTCGCCGCGTCCTCGCTGGGCGCGGTGTAGACGGGCTTGAGGGCCTTGGCGACCTTGTCCCAGTCCTGACGGGCGGCGTAACGGAACGAGTTCCGCAGCAGGTGAACCACACACGTTTGGACAATCGTGCGAGGCCAGACGGCCTCCACTGCATCGGGAAGGCTCTTGAGCCCGTCGCAGACCAGCATCAGCACGTCGTCCAGGCCGCGGTTCTTCAGCTCGGTGAACACGTGCAGCCAGTACTTGGCCCCCTCACCGCCGTCAGCGGCCCAGATACCGAGGATGTCCCGAGTGCCGTCCACGGTCACCGCCATCACGACATAGACCGGACGGTTTGCGACCTGCCCGTTCCTGATCTTGACGTTGATGGCATCCACGAACAGGACCGGATAGACACGGTCGAGGGGACGGCTCTGCCATTCGGCCATGCCTTCCATCACCTTGTCGGTGATGGTGGAGATGGTCTGCTTGGACACCTCAGCGCCGTACACCTCGGCCAGATGAGCCGAAATCTCGCCGTGCGTGAGCCCCTTCGCCGACAACGACAACACCATCTCGTCGACGCCGGTCAGACGCCGCTGCCGTTTCTTGACGATCTGCGGCTCGAAGGTGTCGGCGGTGTCCCTGGGCACTTTCACCTCGACCGGCCCAACATCGGTCAGCACGGTCTTCGCACGTGTGCCGTTGCGGCTGTTGCCGTTGTTCTTCCCGGCCGGATCGTGCTTCTCGTAGCCCACATGGTCGGTGATCTCGCCCTCTAGGGCGGACTCCAGCACCCGCTTGGTCAGCTGCTGCAACAGCCCGCCCTCGCCGGTCAGTTGCAAGCCCTCGTTACGGGCCCTGTCGACAAGCATCGCGATCAACTGCTCGTCGGTCGCCGAATTCGACGGTGCCCCGGCAGCAGGCTGTACGGACTCGGGCTCCCCGGCAGTCCTAGTCATCTGGCGTCTCCTTGATCATCAGATCCGCCGTTGATTAGACACTCCCGGCGCATGGTGGGCCCGCAGGAGAGCGCCGAGCAGGTGCGGCCCGAGCAGGCCACTTGATGGTGGTTTCGGCGGGGGAGCTGCCTGACGCGGTCGTGGCGACTCGCGAGGAATTCGGCACAGCGGTGCGGTCCGGGCCCAGCGAGGCCCGGACCGCGAGAGGTGGCGTGCGCGTCAGCCGCGGTGGCTTGCCCGGGCGAGGGCCGGGACGAAGCGGGCGGCGTCCACGGTGCCGACGCCGGTGGCCATGTCGTAGCCGTTGACTGCGGTGTAGCCGGTGACGCCCTCGTAGCTGTTGTTCGTACCGTCGTTGACGTCGACGATGCCGGTGCGCTTGTCGTGGGCGGAGCGCTTGTAGAGCGAGTACAGCGCGTCGTTGATGTCGCCGAGGCGGCGGCCGGCGGCCTGGTCGGCGAGGGCGACGATGCCGGAGAAGAGCGGAGCCGACTCGCTGGTGCCGCCGGTGATGCCCCAGCCGGTGTCGGTCGGGTCGTAGCTGGAGTAGATCCAGGCGCCGCCGTCGACGGCGGCGGTCATCGAGATGTCCGGGGTGCCGCGACGGTCGCCGACGGTGCTCTTCACCACGTTCTGGAAGGCCGGGCGGGTGAAGACGTGCGACTGGCCGCCGCCGCCTGCGCCGTGGTCGTTGTAGACGCTGTCCGGCTTGACGCGCTGACCCTTGTCGTCGAGGTGCAGCTGGGTGCCACCGACTGAGGTGACCAACGGGTCTGAGGACGGCCAGGAGTTGACGCGCTCCTTGTAGAAGCCCTTCCCGTCGGCGGTGTTGTCAGTGGCACCGCCGTCGCCGGAGGAGGCGAGGACGGTGACGTGCTTCTTGGCGGCCTCCTTGAAGGCGTACCGCAGGTTCTTGATGCTCGAGAAGTCGCCCTTGTCGAAGCCGGGGAACGTGTTCTCGGTGGCGCCGAAGCTCTGGCTGATCACATCGCCGACGCCACGGTCGACCATGGCTTTCTCGGCGTCCATCATCTCCGGTAGACCGGTGGTGCCCTCGGTCTCGGCGACCGCTGTCTCCACCAGGACGATCTTCGCGTCGGGCGCCACGGCGTGGGCCATCTCGACGTCGAGGGTGGTCTCGCCGGCCCAGCCGGTCATGTCGGGGTTCTTGGGGTCGAACGCGGGGACGTTGCCCCACTTGACCACGTTCACCGTGGTGCTGGGGATGCCGAACTGCTTGCTGTAGACGTCCAGGTCGTGCTGGACGGTCGGCGAGCCGAAGGAGTCCACGATGACGATCGTGCGGCCCTTGCCCGTGATTCCCTTGCTGTACAGCGCGTTGAGGTTGTACGCCGTGCGGTACTGGAGGGGGTTGTAGCAGGCGAGCTTGAACTTGGCCCGGCACTCCGCGATGGAGAGCGGGCTGCCCACGCCGTGCACCAACGGGTGCCCGGCGATGGCCGGGACTGCCTTGGTGTGCGGCACCGCGGCGGTACCGGTACCGGCGAGCGGGGTGGTCGCCAGAGCGACGACGGTGAGGGCGGCGGTTGCGGCCGTCGTGGCCGCGGCACGTCTACTGGTACGGGCTATGCGCATGAATTCTCCCTGAGTGGGCCTGAGCCGCACAAAGCGGCTGTCGAGATCCCATCGGTTAAGTCATGCTCAGGACAAGATGTTTGCATGCCCATATCGAACGCTTTACCGAAATGCGATGACTGGGCGGTGTGGAAAGCCGCACGGGCGGGCGCCCGCCGTGGCGGGGAGCGTCAGCAGGAACCGCACCGGACCGGACAGGTCCGGACCTGCCGCAACGGATACGTGCCGGTGTGGCCGGCCAGGCCAGTCGGCGGGATTCGCTCGAGCATCCCGTGGCGCCCGGTGCAATCACGGCGTCGCAGCCGTCCTGGAGGGCCCGTTCACCGGTTCACCGGGCTGAGCCCGCGCTGCGCCGTCGGTCCAGCAGGTCTCGGTGGTGTGGGCGAACGAATCCCTCCCATCGGGTGGTCCCTCGCCGGTCGACCGTCGCAAGCAGGGCCTGAAGCGCTCGGTTGCCACCGACGGTGAGGGGGTGCGGTCGCCCTAGCGGTCGCCGGCGCGAAGGCACGACTTCAAGCTGCTCGATCCCGCCCTGGAATCGGTGCACGAGCAAGGCTGGGCCTGCCCTGCCCGAACATCCCACCGTTCACCTGGACTCCGCGTATAACGGCAAGCCATGCGCGCAGGTGCTGGAGAAGCGCGGACTCGTCGGCGAGATCGCCGTCGAGGGCATGAAGGCTCCGATCCAGGTCGGGTGCCGTTGGGGGGCGAACGCCCTGGATGAACGGGACCGGCGAGCTCCGCCGCTGCTTCCAGCGAACGACGCAGGCCGTCGAGTTCCACCTCCACCTCTACCTCGCCGGCACGTTCGTCACCGTGCGTTGCCTGATCCAGCAGGGCCGAAACCGCTACCGATGGGACACCCGGCAAGCAGTCCGATGCCTGAAATGACACCTGACCTCTCACAACGCGCTTTGGTCCAGGGCCTTGTGGACAGCGGCCAGGACGGCTTCGGCGTCGGCGCCAAGAGCGCGGGCGGAAGAGATGAAATCGCGAGCTGGTGTGGCGAGTTGGGATTGATCTGGGTGCTTGGGTTCGGGTAGGGGTGCCGCGACCCGGGTGCCTGCGCCACGGCGGGTGCGGATCAGCTCGGATGCCTCCAGTTCGCGGTAGGCGCGGGCCACGGTGCCTGGTGCCAAGCCCAGGTCGGCGGCGAGCTGACGCACGGTCGGCAGGCGCTCGCCCTCGGCCAGTCGGCTGGTGAGGATCAGGGCGGCGAGCTGGGCGCGAATCTGTTCGTACGGTGGTACCGGGCTGGTGGTGTCGACGCGGACTGCGGGGCCGGTCATCGTTGAGCCGCCCGGGGTACCACCAGGGTGAAGAGCGACCATGCCAGGGTGGCCAGGGCCAGCAGGCCCATGGGGTAGACCACCAGGGCCGTGACGGTGCCCAGGGCGCCGGCGTCGCAGTTCCTGCGCGGCAGCCAGGTGGCAATCGACAAAAGGACGGCCAGTAGCTGGGTCGAGACCAGTACCCCCCCCAGGCTGCCGTGACCGCCCATGAGCGGTTGCGGCGTAGCTGGTCGTCGCCCGGGCGGAGGGCGATGCGGCGCAGGGCCCAGGCGCAGGCGGCGGTTCCGATGGCGAGGAGGGCAAGGATCTGGTTGCCGTAGAAGATGCCGGGCCAGAGGCTGACGGGGGGGGTCGGTCACACCGTCGCAGGCGACGGTCACAGCGTGGGCCGCCCGGTGTATGGCGTCGGTGGAGGACATCGCGGCCCCGATCCCCACCACTACGGTGACGAGGAGCGCCTGGAGGAGAAGCAGGAGGGTGATACGGGGCGGGACGTGGTCTTTGACCCGGCGCGGGGTGAGACCGGCGGTGCGTACCGCTTCCCGGGGGCGGGGGGTGAGCGCGTCGCCGAGCAGGACGCCGCCCACCGCGCACAGACCGAAAGCCATGACGGCGCTTACCAAGGGCATGTTCATACCGAGGTCGTTGCCGAATGCGCTGATGTCCGTGGCGGCCCACAGTGGTCCGGCCACCGCGCCGACGGCGAGACCGGCCCGGCGGGCGTAGCGGGCGGCGCGGCGGCGGGACGTGGGCGGAGCGGTATCGAGCATGTGGGGCCTCGGTGAGTGGTGTGGGCTGCGCAGCTGGTGTGCCCAGTGGTAGCGGGCGGTGCTTGCCGCAAGCGACGCTTGCACGAAGTGGTGGGTACCAGATGCCGGGGACGGGATCTTGTGTCAATGGGTTGATACAAGTCGTCTGCAAGGCCGGCCCCCGGTCCGGGGTCCGCCGCCGGTGACGTCCGAGCGGCTGGTCCGGATGAGGCACACGGGGAGCAGGAGGGAGAACTGCTCCCGGACAGGTTCCAGCGCTGCACGCCGTGCCGGCACTCACGCTGTCGGTTGTGCGACGTGGACGGCCCGAACTGGTGCGAAGTACCCGGATCTTGTCCATCACGTTCTCGAACTGGGCGCAGTCCGCCCGTTGGCCCGGCGTGATGACCAGTGACAACGGGCGGCACTTCCCCTCTGGGGCGAGGTGGAGCCTGGTGGTCAGCCCTCCGCGGGAGCGGCCGAGTCCTTCGCCCGCCGCACCGCATCCGCCCAGCAGGTCACGCCTTGCGCGCGCACGTGAACCGATCTTTCTGCCGCCCCTTTTGAGGCTGCAGGCGGTGCCTTCTTCGGTGCCCCGGCGGTGTGTTGATGCGCACGCACCGAGGTGGAGTCGATGTTGACGTCCCAGTCGACGTCCCCGGCGGCGTCCGCCTCGGCCTGGACATGCTGGAGCAGCCGTTCCCAGGTGCCGTCGGCCGGCCACGGTTGGTGGCCCTCGTGGACGGTCTGCCACGGGCCGAAGCTTTCGGGCAGCTTGCACCACTGGCAGCCGGTGCTGAGCCGGTGGATGATCCCGTTGATCACCTGCCGGTGGTCGCGCCAGCGGCCGCACCGATTGTTGCTCTTGGGCAGCAGCGACTTCGGTACCGCCCACTCGTCCTCGGTCAGATTCCCCCTGCTGAGCAGGACCAGAACAGCGAGCGACTGATCGAAGAAACACCGCCTGAGCCCGGACGACCCATGTCAAGCTGAATAGCTTGTCACCGCGTCGGCAAATCCGCGCTTGACTAGTGGGCCGCGAGCCTCTCCACCAGCCCAGTCGCCCGCGCCAGCAACTCCCGCTCCGTGCCCGTCAATTCCGCCTCAATCGCCCGCGCAAGCCAATCCGCCCTGCGTCCCCGCTCCTCCTCCAGCAGCGCCTGCCCCGCAGAGGAGAGCTCGACCAGGCTCTTGCGGCCGTCGGTCGGATGCGCCCGGCGCGTGATCAGCCCCTGCTCCATGAGCAGCCCAACGGCTCGGGCCATGGACTGCGGGCGCACCCGCTGATCGGCCGCCAGTTCGCTGGTCGTCATCGCACCACTGCGGTCCAGCGCGCCGAGGACGGCCACCTGACCGAACGGCATCTGGTCCTCCAGCTTCACGCGCCGCGTGAGCTTTCCCAACGCGGTGCGCAGTTCGGCCGCGACGGCGGCGGATTCCGGAAGGGGCATACCGAAATTTTAACGCAGCACAGCTGAACAGCAGAACTGCACAGCAGGACTGAACAGCAAAACTGCACAGCACTGCTGTAGAGTTTCCCGAGCCGGGTCCAGCGCCACCGTCGCCGCAGCCGAAACCCGGCACGCATGCGACAACGGGAAGGACTCCCATGACCGCCATCACCTCCGTCACCGGCCGCCGCGTCCTCGACAGCAGGGGCAACCCCACCGTCGAAGTGGACGTGGAACTGGCGGACGGATCCATCGGCCGGGCAGCAGTCCCCTCCGGCGCTTCGACCGGCGCCCGCGAGGCCGTCGAACTCCGCGACGGCGACCCGGCCCGCTGGCACGGCAAGGGCGTCGACCACGCGGTACGCCACGTCAACACAGAGCTCGCGGCCGCCGTCACCGGTCGCGAGGCCGAGGACCAGGCCGGCCTCGACGCCGTCCTCGTCGCCACGGACGGCACCCCCACCAAGTCCAGGCTCGGCGCCAACGCGATCCTCGGGGTCTCCCTGGCCGCCGCCAAGGCCGCAGCCGCCGCCCACCGCCTGCCGCTCTACCGCTACCTCGGCGGCTCCGACGCCCGGCTGCTGCCCGTACCGATGATGAACATCGTCAACGGGGGCGCGCACGCCGACAATCCCCTGGACTTCCAGGAGTTCATGATCGCCCCGATCGGCGCGGAGACCTTCGCGGAGGCCGTGCGGATGGGGTCCGAGATCTTCCACACCCTGCGCCGCGACCTCCTCGCCGCCGGGCACTCCACGGGCGTGGGCGACGAGGGCGGCTTCGCACCCGCCCTGCGCACCGCCGAGGAGGCCCTCGACTTCGTGGTGACCGCCGTCGAGCGCACGGGTTACCGGCCGGGCACGGACATCGGCCTGGTCATGGACCCGGCGTCGTCGGAGTTCTTCCGCGAAGGCGTCTACGACTACACCGGGGAAGGAGTACGGCGCACACCCGCCGAACACGCCGATTACCTGGTCAAGTTGATCGACGCCTATCCCATCGTGTCGATCGAGGACCCGATGGCCGAGGATGACCTGACAGGGTGGCGGGACCTGACCGCACGGGTCGGTGCGCGCTGCCAGCTCACCGGTGACGACGTGTTCTGCACGAACGAGACCCTCCTGCGCGAGGGCATCGGCTCCGGCGTCGCCAACTCGGTCCTGGTGAAGGTCAACCAGATCGGCACCCTGACGGAGTCCCTGGCCACCGTCAACGCCGCCCACCGGGCGGGCTACACCGTCGTCATCTCGCACCGCTCGGGAGAGACGGAGGACACGACGATCGCGGACCTGGCCGTTGCCACGGGCTGCGGCCAGATCAAGACCGGATCACTGTCTCGCTCCGACCGCACCGCCAAGTACAACCAACTCATCCGCATCGAGGAGCAGTTGGGCGACAGTGCCCAGTACGCAGGCGTGGGAACGCTGCACCGCTAGGGTGTGTCCGAACGCCAACGGCGAAAGCCCGGTTCGGAAAGCGTTCCCACACCTCCTCGATCCGGTCCAGCTTCGCATCGCGGTCGGGCGACTCCTTCCATGTCCTGGTGCACTGGAAGGTGATGGTGCTGGTGCGGCTCAGGAGCAGACACCGTAATGCCTCACGGCTGATGCCCATGACGCGTCCGTGCACGCGGCACCGGGAGGTGGCGAGTTCGCGGATCGGCCAGCGGGTGAAGGGCCGGCCGAGCTTGGTGGGGTGGGTGGGTCCGTGCATGACAGCCGCCCCCCCACCAGCGACGACGCGGGCCTGCCGCCGCTGACGAGGCGGCGTCCGTGGGCCGTCCGGGGGTCCGACTCCTCCGGGCGACTTGACCCACGACGTTGTGCCTGTCGGGTCGGATGCAGACGTACGGCGCAGTCCTCCCCGGCCGCAGTCATTCTTCTCCTTGGCGCCGCGGTCCGCGGGCTGGCCGCGGAGCGGCCCGTCGGGCACTTCGGTGCCCTCAACCGGTCGCCGTCATTCCTCTATCCCGGCATGCGATTTTCCGGCACAGTCCTGTCCGTACCGCCGGTACAGACAAGGGGAGGACGCACGATGAACATCAAGGTCAGATCGGCACTGGCGACCGGGGCGCTCGTGGCGGCCGCATTAGTGGGCACGACGGGCACCGCCAACGCCAACACCTACCAGTACAACGTGATGCTTCAGGACTACGCCACCGGCCGCTGCCTCGACAGCAACGGCGGCGACGTGTACACCAACCCCTGCCAGCCTGGTAACCCCTTCCAGCGGTGGAACGTGGTGTCCTACGAAGGCAACGTCGGCGGCTACTACGACCGGGTGCAGGTAGTCCACCGCAAGTCAGGCAACTGCCTTCGCGCTCAGCGCTACCACTCCAGCGTGCCGTGGGGCGCACAGGATTGGGTGGCCACCCGCGGGGCCGGATGTTCCTGGACCGACTACCACCAGCAGCGGAATCTGACCTGGGTCGGCAACACACCCGGAAACCCGAGGTCCAGCTGGCAGTTCGCCAATCACCAGAACGGCCCGGACGGCGACGGACACGTCTACTGCCTCGACGGTGGCCAGGACGGGCACGTGAACCAACTCCTCTGGGACCAAGGGAATCCGCAGGGTGCTCCCGTTGCCCAGACCACCTGCTACAACCACACCAACCGGTACCAGATGTGGAACATGGTCCACTGAATGATGTGAACCGCCCCCGGTTCCGTCATCGGCGAGCCGGACTTCTCCCCTCACCGCGGCCTCGGCGCCCCGCGCCGCGTCTTCGCCGCCTCGGCACTCATGTGGGGATTCGCCCCGGGAGCGCTCGACAGTCAACCCACTCCTCACCCCACGCCTACACGCTCGCCCAGTCACCACTTCGCCGAGGCGCTCGCCCGCCTTCGCAAGCCACGTCCCCACGCCGTTCTGCCCACCCCAGACGGCCCCACGTGCGCCGTCGACACATACCGCGAACGCATCGGCGGCATCGAACAGACACGGTCCGGAGAACGCAGAACCCTGGGCCCCTGTTTCGGATCAACCGCGCCGCTCCCTGACGGCCCGACGGCATCGATGCGTGGGCCCGCGCCGTGCGCCGGCAAGCTGCTACCCCATCTCGGCCCGTGCGGGAAGCCTTTCGGATGGAGCAGCGGCGGCGTTGCCCCCCGACGACCCGGCGGAGGTGTCAGGTTGGCGAGGTCGACGCCTCGGGTGCGGCGGTTGTGCTCGCGGGCTTTCGTCGGACTGGGAGCGACCGTGATCCATGAGCGTGATCAGGAAGTCGATTGGCGTGTCCTGGCTGGCCCCGAAGGGAACACGTTCTGCGTGTGCACTCCTCAGCACGCCGCCCGCTGAGGTCGAACACCTTCCGCGAAGTTCAGTTGACCCGCCTGCCGGTTCTGCCGGTGGGGTTCTCGGGCCGCCTGTTCGGCCGGTGGCACGACCCGTGCGTGATGGCTTGGTTGGCTGGTACCGATCAGCCGGTCCGGGAGCGCCTCGGGGACGGCGGGGTTGGGGGAGGGGACGCCGGTCACTGGGTGCCGGGTTGCTGGTGATGATCAGGGACCGGCTCTGTTGCTCGCTGATCAACTCGTAGAGGGCTTCGCCTTTGGGCTCGGGCCGCGGTGAGCCGGCGCAACGCGAAGTCGTCGAGGAGGAGGACGTCAGGGCGGACGAGTTCGCGCTCTGCTTGTACCCGGTGTCGTCCACCTTGCTGATGGAGGCCTTCTCAACGGACCCTGCATCACGGTCACAGTCGGGTAACGTGCTCTCCGTACCGCAGTATGTGATATTGCACATGTCACATGCTGCTCCCATGAGAAGAGCCAGAGCCCTGATATGGGCCGTCGCCGCCATCGGCGGACTCCTCGCGGGTATCACCCCTGCCTCCGCTTCCGTGTCCGCATCGGAGGACACCGGTCAGGGGAAACTCGTCTGGAGTTCCTGCCACGACGCGACCACTCCCGCGCTCCAGTGCGCCATGCTCGATGTGCCGTTGGACTACGCGCATCCGAACGGCACCAAGATCAAGATCAAGGTGAACCGGCTCCCGGCCACCGCGCCCAAGAACAAGCAGCAGGGTCCGATCCTGTTGAACCCCGGCGGCCCCGGCGACTCCGGCCTGTGGATGCCCGCCTACATCGCCGGCAAGATCCCCCAGGACGTCGCCTCGACCTACGACTGGATCGGCTTCGACCCGCGCGGCACCAACGCCAGCACCCCGCATGTCACCTGCGACGCGCACTACTTCGACGCCGAGCGGCCCGACTACCAGGTCGGCAAGGGCACTTCGCAGGCGTGGCTTGAGAAGTCGGCCAAGTACGCCGCCGACTGTGCCGCGAACTGGAGTTGGTTCCTGCCGCACATGACCACCGTCGACAACGCTCGCGACATGGACAGCATCCGGCGGGCGCTCGGCGCTCAGAAGATCAACTTCTACGGCGGCTCGTGGGGCACCTCACTGGGCTCCACCTACGGCCAGCTCTTCCCCTCCCATGTCCGCCGGATGGTGCTGGACAGCATCGTCGGCCCCACCATCACCTGGTACGACCACAACATCCTGCAGGACAAGGAGCACCAGCGCCGATTCGACGCCTTCGCGGCGTGGACCGCCAAGGCCGACCCGGTCTATCACCTGGGCGCCGACGCCGCCACCGTGGAGCGGAAGTACTACCAGGTCGAGGCCGCACTGCGGACCAACCCGGTGGATGCCGCCCCGGCCCCCGGCAAGATCGGCCCCGCCGAGTTCGAGGACACTTTCTACGGCGGCGGCTACAACTTCCTGCGCTGGCCGCAGATGGCGACAGCGCTGTCGGCCTACCTCACCAGGAACGACACCCGCCCGCTGCAGACTGCTTACCACCGCTATGCGGCCCCGGGCGCCGACGACGGCACGTTCCCGGCATACAACGCGGTCCAGTGCACCGAGAACAACTGGCCGCGCGACTGGCAGTTCTGGAAGAAGGACCAGGCCAAGATCAACGCCGTCGCACCCTTCTACACCTACAACAACATGTGGTACAACGCCGCTTGCATGTTCTGGCCCTACCAGGGCAACCAGACCGGCCGACTGAAGATCACCGGCAAGGGCCTGCCGCCCGTCCTGCTTTTCCAGGCCACCGAGGACGCCGCCACCCCCTATCCGGGCGCTGTCGCGATGCACAAGGCGCTGCCCGGATCCAAACTGGTCGTCCAGAAGGGCGGCAGCTTCCACGAGATCCTCTTCCACGGCAACTCCTGCCTGGACGACACCTTCACCGCCTATCTGCGCGACGGCCGCCTCCCGACCGGTAAGGGCTTCATCGCCAAGACCTGCGCCCCCGAAGCGGACCCCGCCCCGGTCTATGTGACCCCATCACCCGCCGCCATGAAGGCCGGGCCCGCCCTCCCTGCCACCGACCCCCAAGCCATCCACGGCATCAGGTAACGGGACGCAGTACTTCCTCAGCCGTGAGATCTTCGTCGGGTCCTCAGGTCTGATATGACGTCAATCGTCTGCCCACGGTAGTAGCCCTGCGGCCAGTCGCCCCTGCTCTCCAGCCACGCCGACATCGGCAACGACCGCCGCACCCCTGCCACTTCGCCTCAGTCATGCCCGAGCTGTGTCAAGGGGTGCGGCCTACTGGAGAGAGGGCCGGAACCTGGCCGGCGGTCGTCCTGGGCGGGCACGCGGCTCGTGCGGATATCACCGGTCAGGAGGTCTTCGATGGATCCGCTGCCGCCGGTCTGGCGACGCCCGCCAGTCATGACCTGCCGGACGACCGAGCAGGCCGGCAGGAGGTATGCGCCCGGGCAGTTCTCGCGCTCTGGGAGCCACTCCCCGCCGCCAGATGCTCCAGAGGACCAGGAGGCAGCCCGGACTTCCCCAGCGGACGGTGATCCGGCCCAAACCGGATCCCGGAAAGCCGTTGTACCGACGGCCTGCCGTCCTCGGTGCGTTGATACCGGTGCTCTGGTTCCTGTTCGTGACGTATCGGCGCATGTCTGGGGCCCAGGGCCGGTCCGGAGCCGCCCCCGGGGATCCTCGGGGGCGGCCCCTCCCGGTCGAGCACCAGCCACACCGGACCGCCGGTTGGTCGAGGAGGAGCTGCCTTTACGCTGGGGCGCAGGTGCGAACGACGAGCAGCGACGAACGGTAGGGGAACGGGGTATGCGGTGACGGCGCGGGAAGCGGGCGGCGATGAGCTGATAGGCAAGGCTCTCGGGGGCCGGTACCGAGTGACCGCGACGATCGGGCGCGGCGGCATGGGCGTGGTCGCTCGGGCAATGGACGAGCTGCTGAACCGCGAGGTCGCCGTCAAGGTCCTGCGGGCCTTCACCGACGCCTCCACATCCGAACTGCGCGACCTGCGGACTCGGATGCAGCGGGAGGCGCAGGCCGCGGCCCGTATCCGGCACACCGGCGTGGTCACCGTGCACGACGTCACCGAGGAGCAGGGCCTGCCGGTCATCGTCATGGAACTCGTCGACGGGCCATCGCTCGACGAGGTACTGACGGAGCGCGGCCCGCTGGAGCCGCACGAGGCGGCGGCGATCGGCGCCAAGTTGATGGACGCGCTTGACGCCGCGCACCGGGTGGGCGTTCTGCACCGGGACGTCAAGCCGGGGAACGTGCTGCTGGAGCATGGCGGACGGGTCGTGCTCACCGATTTCGGCATCGCCACCATGGAAACCTCCGACGACGAGGCCGCGGCCAAGCTGACCCAGAGCGGTCAGCTCGTCGGCTCCCTCGACTATCTGCCGCCGGAGCGCGCGCAGGGCTCGGCGCCCGGCCCCGCGTCGGACATCTGGTCGCTCGGCATGACGCTGTACGCGGCAGTGGAAGGCACGGCACCGTTCCGCCGCACGTCCGTGTGGTCCACCCTGTCGGCGATCATCACCGAGCCCCTGCCGGAGCCCCGGCGCTCGGGGCCGCTGTCGCCGGTGCTACAGGCCCTGATGGCGAAGGCGCCGGAGAACCGGCCCACAGCCGAGCAGGCACGCGAGATGCTGGAGCGAGCGGCCGCAGGCAGGACGATGAACCTCACGCCGCCAACCCCCGTGCCTCCCGGGGCACCCACCCCCGCCCTTACATCGACGGAGTCCGCGGCAGCTTCCCCACCCCGCACCGCCGCCCCCACACCATTCCCGGCTACAGCACCGACACCGCCACCCGGCTTCAGCGCCGCACCGAGGTTCGAGCCCCCCTCCTCCTCCCCTCAGGCTCCGCACACCGGCTACCCACCCTCCGGCCTGCCGCCCACGCTTCCACACCCCGGCGTACCGGCCGCCAGTCACGCTCCCGGCTCCGACCCCGCCACGGCCGACAGCGGTCGGCGCCGAAACCGTACCCTCACCGCGGCGGCGGCCGCCTTCGTCGTGGTCGCGGGAGGCGGCGTCACCTACGCCTTGACCAGCGGGGCGAGCGGTAACGAGCCGCAGGCCGCCTCAGCAAGCAACTTCCCGGCCAGCAAGGGTCAACCGAGCGGCGAGGGAACGGTCGCCGGCGGGAACTCCCTGCCCTCCGCCTCTCCGTCGGCCAAGCCGAGCGCTCCGCGGCGCGCATCCCCTTCTTCATCGGCCAAGCCCACTTCGGTGCCAACAACCTGCAGTGGCTGGAACCACCTCGACCCGAAGCCGGGAACGTACGGCTACCTGTCCGGCGACCACAAAATCCTCACGGGGCCCTACAAGGACTGCTCCTCCGCGGCCTCGGCCAAGTCCGGCACGAAGCTGTGGTTCCACTGCTCGGTCGAGAACTCCTACGGCCACAAGTGGATCTACGCCCGCATCGCCGGGACGAAGGACGCGGGCTGGATGTCCGCCGACAACATCATCCGCCAGAGCGGCAAGCCGGTCCACTGCTAGTCCGGACACTCCCGGTTCCGGCAGATCGCTGATCGCCTACGGCAAGGCATGGACGGACCGCTGCCGCGATCGGCGATCGCCCGCACCGGCGCATCGATCGACTGGTGCCCACCCGCCGACGCATCCCAGGATCCGTCGGTCGGCTTCGCGCTACTTCGCGAGGTGGGAGACGAGCATAAGCAGCCACATCGCCCCGAGGGTCGGGAAGATCTTGCGGGCGCGCACCCAGGTGTGCGTCAACAACATGGCTTTGTACGGTGGTCTGGGTGGGGCGGCGACCGGGACCTGCGCACCGAGCTGCGAGGCCGAATCGGTCTTGGCCGTCTCCGGCGCACCAGCGGCCCCCGGCTCGATTCCGCAGCCGGGGGCCGCTGTTGTGCGGCCTGTGGTCTCGTTGCGACGGCCGAAGGCTCGGGTGCTGGGCAGCCTCGGCGAGCGACAAGCGGAGGCAGGGCCGCGCGGCGACGCCGATCCGGTCGAGTTCTCGGGGTCGGCGACGATCTCGACGCCGGCCGATGAGATGGCACCGAGGTATGAGCAGGTCGGTCAGCTGCGCTGCTCGGGGGAGGGCGGGAGGTGGAGTTGGGCGACGGCGCCGCCGTCGGGGGAGTTGGAGAAGTGGAGGTCGGCGCCGAGGACGTGGGCCTGGCCGGCGGCGATGGTCAGGCCCAGGCCGTGGCCGGTCCGCTTGCCGCCCTCAGACCCGCCCGACTGGCTACGAAAGCGCTGGGGTCCCTGGTCGAGAAGGTAGGCGGGGTAGCCGTCGCCGTGGTCGCGCACGGTGATGACTGAGGCGTCGACGGTGACGATGACGGGCGGGCGGCCGTGTTTGTGGGCGTTGGCGACGAGGTTTCCCAGGACGCGTTCGAGCCTGCGCCGGTCGGTCTCGACAAGGTCGTCCGCTACGACGCGGACCTCGGTTGTCGTTCCGGTGGCCCGTACCGCGCGTTCGGCCAGTGGGCCCAGTTGCTGGACGTCCAGGTCGGCGCTCTCGACCCGGGCGTCGAGCCGGGAGATCTCCAGCAGGTCCTCGGTCAGCCCGCGCAGGGCCTGGACCCGGTCGCGCACCAGGTCGGTCGGGCGGCCGGGCGGCAGCAGTTCAGCCGCGGAGTGGAGCCCGGCGAGCGGTGTGCGCAGCTCGTGGGAGACGTCGGCGGTGAAACGCTGTTCGCTGTGCAGCCGGGTCTGGAGGCTGGCGGCCATCGCGTCGAGGGCGGTCGCCACGGCGGCGGCCTCGTCCTGGGCTCGGTCGGGGCGCCGGGCGCGGGGGTCGTTCACACGGGCGTCGAGATCGCCGGCGGCGATACGTCGGGCGACGCGGGCCGTGTGGTGCAGTCGGCGGGTGATACGGGAGACGGAGAGCAGTCCGGCGGCCAGGGTGAGGGCGATCGCGGCGGCGGAGGAGCCGGTGATGGCCCGGTCCAGGCCGCGGAGGGAGGCTGCCTGTTCGCTGTAGTCCAGCCGTAGCGCGAGCACCTTTCCGCCGGTGACGGGGGTGGCGGCCCACATCACGGGGCGGCCCTGGTGCGTGGCGAGTTGGGTACCGCGCTCGTGCCGCCGCACGGTCATCTCACGGAGCGGCGCGGGGAGGTCCGGCGGGTTCACCGAGACGTTGCGGTCGAGAGGGTCGCCGGCGACGTAGGCGGA
The DNA here is from genome assembly GCF_009834125.1 of Streptomyces sp. GS7. Classification (NCBI taxonomy): domain Bacteria; kingdom Bacillati; phylum Actinomycetota; class Actinomycetes; order Kitasatosporales; family Streptomycetaceae; genus Streptomyces; species Streptomyces sp. GS7. The sequence continues at coordinate 4,604,134 of NZ_CP047146.1, read as the reverse complement.
CTTGCTGCGGCCCAGTTCCGCCAGCGCCGCGTGGCGCGCGCGATCCTGGGTCTGCCGGTCGACGAGGACGTGCACCAGGGTGCCGAGCACCGTGGCGAGCAGGCAGCACATGACGGTGATGAAGACGGCGGCCCTCCAGCGGAGCATCGCCGTCCAGGCAGGCAGCCACCGCGGCGGACGCGGCCGGAGAGGGCGCACGGCTCACCTGCCCGAAGGGGTTGCAGAGGCCGGGGCCCGCCGGCCGTAGCCCACGTCCTGGATGGTCATGACCTGGTGCCGCGCGTCCCAGGCGTAGACCGTGCGGCTCTCGTAGCCGGGAGCGTCCCCGGGCTCGTGGATGACCAGCTTGTGGTCGGCGACCTCCACCGACTGCGGGGAACTGGTGGAATCCAGGATCGAGGTCACCACCCCGTTCTTGACCGTGTAGGCATAGATGATCAGGAGGTTGCTTCCGCTCCGAACGCCGACGATCAGCTCGTCCTTACCGTCGCCGGTCAGATCGTGGTATTCGGGGGCCCGTACAGGGCAGGAGTCCGATCCCGGCTTGTCGGCACAGGAGCGGATCGTGCGCTCCTCATCCTTGTCGAAGACCGGCTGGCCGTGGCGCTTGTCGACGTCGATCTGCGCCAGGAGGACGGAGCCCGCGGACACCTTCCGGATGTCCCCGGACGGCACTCGCGGCAGCGCGGTCAGCGGCTGCGGCTTCTCCTGGCTTCCCGTGGCCGGTGGCTCCGCCGGCACGGGCTTACTGCCGGGCCACAACTCCGCCGGGCCGGTAACGGGAGCGGCATGCCCCGCGCTCGTTGGCGCACCGGCCTCCGCACACCCGCCCAGCAGCGCCGCCGAGCCCACCGCCACGATCGCCGACGCCACCGCCCATACGACGGCACGGGGCGAGGGCAGGCCGCGGACATGGGGCACGGCGCTGTTCCCAGAGGGCCCGGAATCCGCAGGGGCTGAGACGTGAGCTGAGTCGTGAGGAGGCAAACGTTCTCTCCGCGTGGCTCTGCGACGATCCGGCAAGTCCGGAAACGGTAACCCATCGGTCGCGCAACCCGTTGTGTGGGCCGTCACAGGACGGGGTGCTGCTTCAGGCCGGGAAGCGGCCCCGCCCACCTGAGTACGCCCGGCAGGGGGCACGTTACGGCGGGTGGGACCACCCGCTCGTCGGAGGTTCGCGGCGGATGTCCACGACCGGAGCCGGCCGGTGATCCAGGCTTCTTCAGTGGCAAGTAGACAGCGTTGGGCTGCGCCGAGGGACAACCCCGAAGCTCACACCCACCTCGACCTCGGAGTGGACGTTCCAGGGGCCTCCCTGCGCGGCAGAGGCGTTCCGGGCGCCTCTGCCGTGACGGGCCGCCGACGCACCGAGACGACACCGAGCACGCTCAGCACCTCAGCCCATGTGACATCGGTCACGGCGTCGGCGATCCGTCGTAAGGCATCGCTCACGTCACTGGGCGTTTTCGCTGGTCGCGGGCTTCTTCACGCTCAGCGGCAGGAGCCTCTTGCCGCTGCCGCTCAGTTGTGACCATGGAGCGAACTACGGGCAGGCACCCCCGGCGAAACCGGTCTGTCAAACCGCTCGACCGAGCCCCCGGCAGGCGACCTCGACGCGCTGCTCGTCCTTCGACTCGCGCGCTGCTGTGGGGGTTCCGGGCCCTGATGCCGATGTGACAGAGCCGAGGAAGTCCCTCCCGACGCGCTGCACGCGGTGAGATCCACCTTGCCCGAACCCCGTGAGACGGAGGTCCCGGCGCCCTGCCCCACCGGCGACGCAGTGCGCTATGCCTGCCCCACCCGTACAAGAAGGCGCCCTGGGGCGTGTCCGATGGGTCAGCGAGCCCGCCGTGCCTGGCCAGTTGACTGCACTGACCTGTTGACTGGCTCGACTCGGCGAAGGGTTATCAGGCGCAGCCGTCGTCGGACGATCATCGGAAGCCCGTCATCGAGTCCACCGACCGGCAGGGTCGACCCGTCAGGTTTCGACCCGCGGCGACGGGGACGGGGCTGGACCTCGGAACCCATGTGCAGGTCGTCTCTCCGCTCGAACAGCCGGAGACCGCAAGGCTGTTCACCCGGAAGTACCGCCGATCTCTGATCGTGGGCCTCTGTGCTCGGGAACAGTGTGCTGGATCTGCCGTCGCCGCAGGGAGAAGCCGTTCCGACGGGAGCTGTACGCCTTATCGTCGTGCAGACGGTCAGGGCGGGTCCGCGGGTCCGCGGGTGCCCGCCCGCTGGGCGTGGGACACGGATACGGTCCAGGACCGGGAGCAACTGCGGCGCATCACCCCACTGCCCGGGGGACAGTATGGACAGCGGCCAGTGGGCGGCATCCGCCTCACTGGTCAGGTGGATCTCGGTGGTGAACCCGCCACGTGCGCGGCTCACCGCCTCGGCGGGCCGGTGCTGGGCTGGACAGCCTGCAGGATCCTCTTCCGTGTACCGCCCGCAGCCGCAGCGAAGGGGCACGGCGTGATCAGCCGAACAGCTGGGAACCGAGCGGGTGTTGCCGGTCGAAGCCGGGGAGGATCAGGAAGGTCGCGCTGGCGGTTGTGGTGGTGAATTGCAGCAGTGCGTCGGAGGTGTCCATGTGGGTGAGGGTGGCGGTGAAGGTCCGCAGGTCGTTCTGGAAGCTGATGAAGAGCAGGCCGGGGGCGGGCTCGTCGGTGCTGTAGGAGCGGCGGAGCATGAGGCCGGCGCCGACCACGGCGGCGTTCGCCCTGCGCACGTGGGCGTCCACGGGGACGAGATAGCGCCCGTCCGGTGTCTTGGCGCCGAGTTCCGGGCCCGAGGCGACGGCGCCGCCGGAGAGGGGGACGCCGTTGGCCCGGCGCCGCCCGAAGACCGCCTCCTGCTCGGCTACGGACAGGGCGGCGAACCGCGGCAGGTCGAGTTCCATGCGCCGCAGTACCGCAAGGGTGCCGCCGGCGACCGCAGGGGGTCCGGCCAGCCACAGGTCGCGTCGTTGTTCGGCGGTCGTGTGTGGGCCCACGATGCCGTCGATGAAACCGAGCGGATTTCGTGGCGCGGTAAGGCCGTTGCCGACGGGCACGTTCGTACCGCGGCGTGCGGACTGCCGCCAGCGTTCGCGAATGCGGTCACCGGCCTGGTCCAGGAGCGCGGCGGCGACGACCGGTAAGAGCAGCGGGTCGCCGGCGCAGATCTGTATCAGCAGGTCACCGCCGCGTGCCCGCGGGGCGATCCGCTCGCGGGAGAATCGCGGGAGGTCGGCCGCGCCGGGCAGCGAGGCACCGGCCGTGCGCACCAGCCGGGGTCCCACGCCGACGGTCACGGTGAGGTCGCCCGGTGGCAGGCCCAGCAACCGCGGGTCGGTCCCCACGATGAGTGTGCGGATGGCCTGGCCGAGTTCGGCCAGTAGCGGCCCGGCGGCCCTGGGAGTACCGAGGTCGGCCACCACGGCCAGCAGGTTGCGCTGGGCCGGCTGGGGGAGCGTGATGCCTGCCTGGTGCCGGCCCGTTGCCGGAACCGGCATGGGTGTGGCCGCCGCGGAAGGGGCGTGCCGGCCTTGTTGGGCGGAGTCCGATGTGCACCCGGCGGTCAGACCGGCGGCCACCATGGTGCCGGCGACATCGAGGAACCTGCGTCGCGACGGGTGGTGGTCGGCTCGGTGCATGGTGTGCAGAGTGCCACACCCGAATCGTGCGTGCCGGTCAATCTCCCTATTCTGGCGCGGAATTGGGCGTCATGCCAGACTGGGATCATGCCTCGATCAGCTCTTCGCGTGTTGGCCGCGCTAGTGGGCACGCTGACACTTGTGGTCGGCTGCAGCGACGGCGATGGCGGGTCGGGCATAGGCCGGCGACCGACCGGTACGCAGGTGACGATCCGAGTGCCTGCCGACGCCCCGACGATCTCGGCTGCGGTGTCGTTGGCTCGGCCCGGCGACCTGGTGCTGGTGGCTCCGGGCGTGTACCACGAGTCGGTGAAGATCGGCACGGCTCGCATCACTCTTCGCGGCGCGTCCCGGGACAAGGTCGTCATCGACGGGCGGCTGCAGCAGCCGAACGGTGTCGTCGTCGCGGCGCCCGGGGTGGCCGTGGAGAACCTGACCGTGGAGAACAACACGCAGAACGGGGTACTGGTCACCGGTTCGGCCGCGGCGGCCGCCGGGCTGCCGGGGCGAAGCGGCGGCTACGACACCGGCGATGAGCCCGTCACCTTCCTGAAGTCGTTCCTGGTCTCGTATGTGACCGCGACCCGCAACGGTCTGTACGGCATCTACGCGTTCTCCGCGCAGAACGGTGTCATCGAGCATGCCTACACGTCAGGCGGGGCCGACTCGGGGATCTATGTCGGGCAGTGCAAGCCGTGTCACATCGTGGTGCGGGACAACGTCGCCGAGCTCAACGCGGTCGGTTACGAAGGCACCAACGCCAGTGGCGACATGTACGTGGTCGGCAACCGTCTTGTCGGTAACCGGGTCGGCCTGACCACCGACTCCGACCACCAGGAGAAGTTGCTCCCGCAGCGGGGCGCCGTGATCGCGGGCAATCTGATTGCTGCCAACCAGCAGACGGCCACCCCGGAGCAGGCCGACGGCGGGTGGGGCACCGGCATCGGTATCGACGGCGGCAGCGACAACCAGTTCGTCCGCAACCGCATCGCCGGCAACAGCAACGCCGGGTTGGTGATCACCGCAACCGCCGACATACCTCCGGTCGGCAACCAGATCGTGGACAACGCGTTCACCGGCAACGGCGTCGACGTCGGCTGGACGTTCCCCACCGCGACGCAGGGACGGGACAACTGCCTGCGCGGCAACGATCTGCGCACCACAGTGCCCGCCCGGCTCGCGACAACCGCGGCCTGCCCGCTTCCGGCCAGGTCGCCCTCGCCGGCCGGCAGGTGGGCGATGCCGACGGCACCCGGTGGCATCCCGTTCACCGGGGTCGCGGTGCCTGGTCCACAGCCGCAGTTCCCCCACGCCCTCACCACGGGCGCCACCGCTGTCCCGGCCGTTCCGGCCCTACCGGACACGGCACGCATCCCGCTGCCGTCGGCGTCCCTGCTCGCCACGGACGCGCGCGTGCAGACCTCCTGAACAGCGGCTACCGCTTCGGGGTGCCTGTGGGTATCGCCTTGACCGGAAGGTACTGCTGGGTGTCGAAATCGATGACCACCGGCTGCGACTCGGAACCCACGCCGGCGCGGACCCGGTACATGGTGCCGTCCGAGCCGACCCAGTAGCGCACGCTGCCCGCGGTACCGGAGCGGTCACGGGCGGACGGCCCGGTCATGACGTCCACCCGATGCCCGTCCACCTGGTCTCGTCCCCACCAGGCGGCGCCGTTCTGCGGCAGCAGTTCGGCGTTGTCCGGCCGGTCGCTGCCAAGCCTGAGCGCGATGGCCAGCGAGCTGTCCAACGAGCTGCCGGACGACTGCGGTTGACGGCCGTACCAGCCCGAGCGGGGCGGCGACGCGGGTGCGTGCGCCGGGGCGTTCGCCATCGGGTGAACGAACACCGAGGCGGCGGTCCACTCGATCAGCCCGTCGCTGGCTGTGTCGCGCCCGGTGCCGTGCACCACGCCGTAACCCCGTTTGCCTCGGTAGTCGACCGACCCGGTGACGATCAGCCCGCCGGCGGTGCCTGGCACAGTGATCGTCACTGCGCGGCCGTGCGCCTCGTAGTTGCGGAACCGCGTGATCGCCAGCCGGTTCGCCTCATCCGAAGTCAGTGCGCGCGGACCGCTGGGGCCCGAGCCGCCGCAAGTGACCAGGAACGCGGCCACCGCGACGGCCGCTGTGCCGATGACGGCTGCCGCACGGCGTGGCCTCAGCCATCGGCGCCGGTCAGCCGTACGGCGCGGTAGAGCTTGCTGGATTCTCACGCTCCGCACGCGGCTCGACGTTGACACTCTTGTGATTCCCCCTCTCCATCACCACACTGCTCGGCCGCCGTGCGGTCGCGGCGACACTCGGCAGTCCCGTGACGGACGACGCCAAGGCCGGCCCTCGTGGACCGGCCGAGACGTGATCTGCCTGACCGCGCCATCCGACCGCCGGCAGGCAGATCACTGTTGTTCGGTTCGTTCAGTGTTTCCGGGCGCGACGCTTCCGGCTTACGAACGCGATGACCAGACCCGCACCCACCAGGAGACCGGCGAGGGTGATCATCTCTGGCAGCCCGGACATACCGGTGTGCGCCAGGGAGCCCTTGCTCCCGCCGGACGGGGCCGGGTTGGCGGGGGGTGCGGGTGAAGGCGGTGTAGAGGCCGGTGGTGAGGTCGGAGTCGGAGTCGGGGTCGGCGTTGCCTTCGGGATGTACACCCCGGCGTCGATGGTGTGATCGACCCCTCCCGGCCTGTCCGGCGCCGTGACAGGCGCATAGCCGTTGCACAGCTGCCCGGTGGTCGGCGGGGTCACATTGGAGTCATGCGCACGGTTGGCACCGGCTCGCGGGAGCGTGAACCGCAGCTCGCTTGCCGGGGGATGGCCGGGCACCTTGCTGGTGTCAGCGGTACACACGTCGAACTGCACCGTGTATTTCGCACCCGGCGTGAGCTGGTACGCGGCGCCGACACCACCGAAGTAGTACTCGCCGGCGGCATCGGTCCTGGTCGTGGCGACCTGCTTGCCGCCCGCGTCCAGCAGGTTGATGGTGGCTCCCGGCAGCAGCGGTTCCGCGGGGTCCTGGATCCCGTTGTGGTCGCCGTCGAACCACACGAGGTTGCCGATCTGGATCGGCGCGTTCGCCGCCGCGTACGCGATGTCACCGAGCCCTCCGGCCTTCCCGAACCCGTTCTGTTCCTGACCGACGAACTGGTACGCGTTGGCGGCCGGACTGTTGCCCGGGCCCTGGCCCGTCGTGATGTCGTAGTAACCCGTTCCGGCGGTTTCGATGTTGACGGTCGGGTCGAATTCCGTGCTGACGACCCACTGCTGCTGCGGAATATAGGCCACCGACCCCAGCGCGGTCTCCTGGTGCCCGCCGGCAAAGAAGTCGCCCGGGAAGTACTCGACGACACCGTTGTCCTCGCCGCCATCGGTGGCGGGGGTGGCGTGGTTGGGGCAGTTTCCGGTGCCTTCCCATGCGTATCCGCCAGCGGGCGTGGCGCAGGCCATGGTGATGTCGCCACCGGACATGCCGAGTTCCGGTGTGTTGTTCAGCGGGCGAGGGTCCAGCCCCTTCGCACTGAGAACGTCCATGAACCGGTCGCGGATACCCAGGATCATCGAACCGTTGCGGTCGAAGGCGAGGGAGGCGAGCTCCGGCTGCGGATCGATGAAGGCGCCGCCCGCCTTCCGTTCGTCCCACGTGGCCAGAGTGGTGTTCCACGGGTTCCAGTGGGTGGCTTGGGCGGCGTCGCCGGCACCGACGAAGACGGTGCCGCGCTTGTCGGTGAGCGGGTGGGTCAGCACCGTGGTGAACCGCTTGCCGTCGTAGGCGTAGACGACGGCTTTCAGGTCCGCGCGCTGCTGCGTGCCCTCTGCGTTGCACACGCCGCCGACGTACAGCGTGTTGTTGTGGGTGGCGAGACCGAACGGCCGCCAGTCACCGGGGCTCGCGCACCCCGGGTCCGGGATCCGCACCGTCGCCCCGGGCACCGAGGCGGTGGATCCTGTCGCGTCGAAGCTCACCAGGCTGCGGGTCAGCAGGTTCACCGCGTACAGCGTGGAGCCGTCCTCCGACAGGGCCAGGCCACCGATGCTCTCCTTGCCCGGTGCGTTGGTGAACCCGGGATCCTTGATCATGTCGGCGGTGTCGTGCGGCGTCACCGTGGCGTTCGGCAGCTGCGCGAACAGCTCCGGCGCGCCCCCGCCGCTGACCGGCACCGTGTAGATCGCGCCACCGCCCTTCGGCCCGTACGCGGCGTATCGGCGGGCGAACGCGCTCTGGAACAGCCGGCTCCGGTACTTGTCGTACGCCAACCCGAACGTCGTGCCCACCTGGGCCTGCGTGTCCAGCGTGGCCGGGCACGACACATCAGTAGGACACGTGCCTCGGGTCTTCGTCCCGAACGCCACCAATGCCCGGGTGTCGGTTCCGTTGGCGCCGTTCTGGACCGGTACGAAATACCGTGAGTCCGGCTGTGCGTAGTCGGCCGGATCCCACACCCCCGTCACCACCGAGGCGTTCTTTCCGCCCGACACATCCACGAACGACGTGAAGCTGTCGAAGTGGTTCCCCGCCGTCGACGCAGGCGCCGCCCGCAGATAGTGGCTGTACGGTGCCGGGACGTCGACGTCGACGCGGTATCGGCCGCCGCTCAGCACCGTCGACCGCGACACCACGACCTTTCCGGTGGCATCCGTGACGCTGGTGACATCGTGCCCGGCGGGGTCGGAGATCTCCACCTTCATGCCCCGCTGCGGCACGTCCATCGTCGCGTTGATCACGCCGGTGCCGAAGAAGTCGCGCAGCACCTCAACCGTCAGCGTGCCGTCGGTGGTTGAAGCGGCGGCCGGCCCAGCCGTCGCTCCCACGGCGCCGCCCGCCAGCAAAAGAACAGATAACCCTGCGCGCGCCAGCGGCTCCACGAGCCTGCTGGCCGACCGGCGTGAGTTTCTGCCGACTCGGTTCATGGCATCACACTCCCCACACTTCTCTCGTCATGAAAACTGAAGCCCCCGCTTCTCGCTGCACGCCCACTTCATGGACCCGAACATGGACGCCGGTCGCGAACGCCACGGAAAAGAAAAAGGGTCCACTGCTGTTGCGTGGACCGCTTTGCGGTGATCGTTTGAGGATATTGCGGGTGAGTTGTAAGCGCCGCAGGCCAGAAAAGGCGAACACGCGTTCAGGGTCTTGGGTGTGGCCGCCCTGGGTTGCGTGTTTTTGCAGATCAATCACGGTACCCCCGCCCCCGCCGCTGATCTCACCGACCGCTATCGCGAGCAGCGCGCGATATATTATCCGCTGAAGTCGCGCCGGCACTAGCAGAATCCTGGAATCCATCTGGAGCTGCGATAGTCCCCGAGCGCCAGAGAATAGTGACCGGAAGAATGTGCGACAGGGGCGTGATGGCTGGCTCCGGTCCCGGTGGGTGCGCGACGTCCGGATGACGCGTCCGGGAGCGCTCGCCCCGTTCGGTTGCCTGGACTACCCCGGCGCCCGGCAGACGGTCCAAGTGGTGTGGTATCGGGGCGACTTGTGCGCCGACGGGCTGACCTCGAGCGTGCCCAGCTGATCGCCGGCCTGAGCGTCCACCGGCGCGGACCTCGTCACCGAACGCGCCGCCGGCCACCCGGTGCCCCGCTCGCCTTGGAGCAGCGGGCAGCTGCCCCAGGGCTTCTCCTTCGACAGCTGCCTGGCAACGGGGCGGCGTGGCTGGGGGTGGGGCAGCGGCCTGAGGGGGTGCCGTTCGGTGCACGGGAATACCGTCGGCAGCACGGCGGTTGGGCTGTATCGCGCTGTGATCACGGAACGCCAGTCGCATTCACGGCAACCGCGATCACCGCAACCACTCTCACCCCAACCCGTCTGTGAGCGAGGAAGCACATGAGCCAGGCCGCTGTCGGTGTCACCGTCCCGTATCTGGCCGCCGAGGGCGGCGCCGAGGATCTCCGGGGCCGTACGGTCGTCCTGATCGGCGGCGGCTCCGGTATCGGACTGCGGGTCGCACACCGGGTGGTGGCCGCCGGGGCCCGAGTGGTGCTCGGCGGGCGCACCGCGGCGCGCCTGGAGGCCGCCGCCGGCCCCTTGGGCGAGGCGGCCACCTGGCGCGTCGTGGACACGGGCGACACCACATCGCTCGCCGCCTTCTTCGACGGGATCGAGCGCGTCGACCACCTCTTCACCTCGGCCGCCTCCTACCAGGTCGGCCCGATGCGCGAACTGAGCGACGAGGACGCCGCATCGCCCTTCGACTCCAAGTTCTGGGGCCAGTACCACGCGGTGCGCCGGGCCGCCCCCAAACTGGCCGAGGACGGCTCCGTGGTACTGATGTCGGGCGCAGCCTCGGCCCGGCCGGCCGGACCCGCCCCCGCCTACGTCGCGTGCAACGCCGCGATCGAGGGCCTGGGCCGGGGCCTTGCCGTGGAACTGGCCCCGGTCCGGGTCAATGTGGTGGCGCCCGGCACGGTCGACGGCCACCTGTGGTCGAACCGTCCGGACGCCGCCCGCGAGGCCGCCTTCGCGCAGTACCGCAGCGATGCGCTCCTGGGCCGCCCGGCCACCGAGGACGAGATCGCGCAGGCCGTGGTCTTCCTCTTCACCAACGGCTTCACCACGGGCTCCACGCTGTACACCGACGGCGGTTACACCCTCCGCTAGGCAGCGTGCGGCGCGCTTGGCCGCGCAGCCTGCGGGTGCGGGCCCGGGTGGCTGCCTTGCGGGACCAGCGGGATGTCGGCTCGCTGCCTTGTGGGCATCCAGAGGAAGCCACCTTCCACCTCCGTACCCAGGGACCCCTGCGGGTGCCCTTCGGCCCCGGCCAGCAGCTGCTGGCCGGGGCCGAACCGCCGGCAGAGCTCGTCCAGCTGCTGCTGGCCCGCCGACGAGGCATCAGTTCCGCTCTCAGATCTCACAGATCCACGGCTCGGATCAGGCCGCTGGTCACCGATACGCCGAGACCGTGCTCTCGGTACTCGTCGACATCTCCCAGCGTCTCGATCGAGAACCGATGCCAGAACTCGAACTCACCGACGCCCGCTCTCAGCCGGCTTTCACCTACGCAGTCACCCTCACGCGCACCCTCACCACCGAGCCGGTGTCCGTGGTGCTGCCCTGAATGGTGATGTAGAGGCCGTCGCCGTCCCCCGCCACACCGAAGGGCTCGTTGAGGCCGGTGGCGATGGTGACGGGGTCTGACTTCCCGTCCTTTTTCACCCTCACCACCGAGCCGTCCTTCTTGTAGTTGGTGATGTAGAGGTACCCGCGGTCCAGCACCATACCGGCGGGTCCGTTGAGGCCGGTTTTGATGATGACAGGGTGGTCCGTGGGTGACTTCCCATCCTTTTTCACCCTCATCACCGAGTTGTCCTCCCAGCTGGTGAAGTAGAGGTACTCGCCGTCCACCGCCAAACCGACAGGTCGGTTGAGGCCGGATTCGGCGACGATGGTGTGGTCTGTGGGGGACTTGCCGTCCTTTTTCACCCTGATCACCGTGTCGCGGCCGGGGGCCGGAACTTTACCCGTCAAGTTGGTGAGGTAGAGGTACTCCCCATCCACCGCCACAGCGGTGGGGATGTTGAGGCCGGAGGCGATGGTCTCGTGGTCCTTGGGCGACTTCCCGTCCTTTCTCGCCCTCACCACCAATTGGCCACTGGTGGTATAGAGGTACTCCCCATCCACAGTCACACCTTCGGGCCTGTCGAGGCCGGTGGCGATGACGGTGTGGTCCGTAGGTGACTTCCCGTCCTTTTTCACCCTCACCACCGAGCCGGTGCTGGTGTCGCTGCCCCAGATGGCGATGTAGAGGTACTCGCCGTCCATCGCTACCCCTTCGGGCCTGCTGAGGCCGGTGGAGATGGGGGTGATGTCGTTCATGTTCCCTGCTTTCCGGTGTGTTGTGGAGTGTGGCGGGCCGGTCGCCCCTGGTGGTGCAGCGGACGGCTTGACCGGTTAGTGGCGATGACGGTGGGGCCACGCTGTCGGCGGTCGGCTCGGACGGCACGTCCTGGGGCAGGAGGCCACGCCAGGGGCGTCCTCTGGCTGCTCCGTGCTCCCCTGCCCGATCCCGTCGGCTCTCCTGGACGGTCATCGGACGTTACGGCCTGGGCAGCAGCAGCCCTCGGGCCGCATTCAGCCTGACAACACCCAGCTGGTAGACCGTGCCCAGAACGCGGTCGCCGCACGTAAGCCGACGCCACCCGCGCTCGTCCAGGGGATGGACGACCACACGCTGTTTCATGGCCTAGCCTCTGGCAAATGCCCGGGGCGCGCACGCCGGGTTAGTCCACCGCGCCGGGTGCCCGCGACTCAGGTGTCACTTCCTGGAGCGGCGGCGGGCTCAGACGAAGAGTGCAGACGGGGCTGTTGCCCTGAAGTCGCCGAGCGGAAGATGAGACGCTTGTGCACCAGGTTGACCGACAGGCGGGCCGGTCTCTTGTTGACCCGACGAAGGTGATCAGCGCCCGAGGCATCGGCCACTGTCGGCGCGAAGGTTCGCCGATCCGCACAAAGCTCCTGAAGACCGGTGAAGTCTGCTGGTCAGCCCGTTAGGGTGTGCACACCGTCGGCCCCGGCCGCTGCCCTGCGAGGGAAAGGGCAGCGGCCGGGGCCGACGGTGTGCTCCGGGCACCGGGCGGGAGCGTGACGGCTCCATCCGGCGCCTGGCCTGATCCTGGCGACACGGTCCGCCCACGCACCTGCGACGTGTCCGGGGCGTCGTCTCGGGACCAAACGCTGAGACCGCGGCATGTGTGATGAGAACCCGCCCGTTCTATCCGACGCGTCGGATGTCCCGGGCGTAGTGCTCCCAATCCCCGGCCAGGCTGATGACCTCGACCGATTTTCCAGGTCGGGGGCGTCGATCATGCGGTGGCTGCCGGCGTGGAAGCCGACGTGTCCCCAGCCGCCTTTGTCGAAGACGATGAGGTCGCCCGGCTGCCTCTGGTCGCGCGGAACGGACATTCTGATGTGTCGCTGTTCCTGCGAGGTCCGTGGCAGGACCACTTGGTGTCCGGTTGCTTGGTAGACGGCGTATGAGGTGAGTCCTGAGCAGTCGAAGCCGCCTGCGGCGGGGCCGTTGATGGTGTCGCCGCCCGATACGTAGGGGATGCCGATCTGGCTGAGGGCGACCCCGGTACAGCCCCTCGCCGGTTCCGGTCTTGGCGCCGCCTGCGCACAGCATCCGGGCTGCCGCCCGGACGGCATCGGCCGGGTCCCAGGGGGCGGGAGGGTTCGCGCCGTTGGGCGGGACGGGTTGGGCGTACTGCTCGAATATCGATGGCAGGAACTGCATGGGCCGTACCGCCCCGGCGTACGAGCGCATGGTGGGGTGGCGGCCGTGATCCGTCTCGACGCTTCTTCAGGCCCCGCGTAGCCGCCTCGAAACCCCCACGTTCTTCGACGCACTCCACGTGCGGCCTTGTCCCGCACGCCTACGAACTCACCGCGTACGCGACCTGGTTGAACCCCGGCGGGAAGGAACTCCGTGAAGAGGAAGTCCGCCCCGGGCCGGGGCGGCGGTGTATCTCGCTCCCGTGCCGACCGGGGGCCCCGTGCGCGGTCGGCACGTAAGGCTCCTGGCCAGTAGGGCGGTTAGGGTGCCTTTCTCCCTCTCTGGCCGGTGTCCGTGAGGCGGGGGCGGCGCGAGGGACACACCGCGTGCGCGGGCGATGGCGGCCCGTCCCCGCCTCGGCGGGAACGGGCCACCGGTCGCCCCCCGGCGCCTAGTGGTAGTCGTAGGCCTTGACATACATGCTGTGCTTGTGCGCGCCGGTCTGGGACAGGTGGACGTAGTACGACGTGCCCGCCCGGACGTTGCCCGCATCGACCTCCCACTGATGGCCACCCTGGCAGTAGTGTGTGGGGCTCGACGCCATGACGTGGCCGTCGCGGGTGCGGACGATGTCGGCCTTGATCTTCTGCCCGTCTTCGCCCCAGCAGCCGAAGTTCACCCCGAGGTTGTTGACGTCCGGTACGAAGTCCTTGGTCCGCCAGCCGAGGGCCGGGGTGTGGGTGTCGCTGAACAGCAGGTGCCAGCCGTGGGCCCGGACCGGGCCGGCCGACTGGGCGGCCTGGGCCGATGGGGCCGTGGCCGCGAGCCCCGCACCGAGTGCGAGGGTCGCCGCCGCGAGGGCGATGCTCTTGGGCGCGTTCATGGTTCCGGTCTCCCCTTTCCCCGGACACGGGCCGGGCCCCCTCGGGTCCCCCGAAGGCCCGTGGCCTCGCGGCTCCGTTTGTCGGGCGGTGCCGCTGGTGCAAGAACGTACGGGCGACCCGGAGCCTTGGGCGTCCCACGCCGGGTTGAACTCGGCGCGCACCCTGGGCGGTAGCCGCGTGGTTCCTACAACTTCCGTGGTACCGCAGGAGTTTGACGCCGGGCCCGCCGCCCCGGAGTTACGCTGCGGCGATGCGGATCCGCCCGTCTCGTGTGCTGGTCGTCGACACCCTGATCGCGCTCGCCGAGACCGGCGTGGCCCTGCTGCTCGGGCGGGAGGCCGCGGCTCAGGGCTGGCCCGCACTCGACCTGCCCGCCCATGTGCTGGCGGCCCTGGCGAACCTGCCGGTCGCCCTGCGGAGCAAGGCGCCGCTCGCCGTCTTCGCCTCCGTGCACCTGGCGTTCGCCGGTTACGTCACCCTGGGCTACTGGCCCGTCGTGAGCAGCTTCGGCCCGCTGCTCGCCGTCTACACGGTGGCCGCGCTTCGCCCCGCCCGCGTCTCCGTGCCCTGCGCGGCGCTGACGGGCGCACTGTGGATCTACGCCGGTGCGGTCACCGTCCACGCGTCGATGCCGTCCGTCGTCAGCCAAGCGCTGGCGTTTCCCGCCGTCCTGTGGCGGTTCGGCGCCGTCGCCCGCCGGTCGGCCGAGCTGGCCCGCCGGCTCCGCCGCGAGCAGGAGGAGCGGGCCCGGCGCGAAGTCGCCGAGGAACGTGGCCGGATCGCGCGAGAACTGCACGACGTGGTCGCCCACCACCTGTCCGTCATATCGGTGCAGACGGGTCTCGCCCGCTTCGTCTTCGACAGCGACCGGGTCACCGCGCGTACGGCGCTCGACACCATCGACGCCACCAGCAAGGAGGCGCTGGAGGAGCTGCGGCGCATGCTGAAGGTGCTGCGCGCCGCGGACGACGGCGGCGCAGCGGCCGCGCCGATGCCGGGCCTGGCACGTCTGGACGAGATGGTCGAGCGGATCCGCGCCGGGGGAGTCCCCGTCGCACTGCGCGTCGATGGCACCCCGCGCCCCCTGGCGCCCGGCCTCGAACTGTGCGCGTACCGCGTCGTGCAGGAGGCGCTGACCAACGTACTGAAGCACGCGCCGGGCGCGAGCGCGGAGGTGGTGCTGGCATACGGGCCGCACCACGTGGGCGTGTCGGTCACGGACGACGGAGAGGGGGTGAATCCGGACAGAGTGCGAACCGGGGGCGGACATGGCTTGATTGGCATGCGGGAGCGGGCCAAGCTCTACGGCGGGACGGTCAGCATCGGCCCGCGGAGTGACGGGGGGTTCGCCGTGCGGCTGACCCTGCCGACCTCGGTACAGGCCGCAGGGCAGGGGGACGACACCACGGGATGACCAGAGTGCTCGTCGTCGACGACCAGTTCCTCATCCGCGCCGGCCTGGTGGGGCTGCTGCGCGCCGCGCCCGGGGTCGAGGTGGTCGGCGAGGCGGCCGACGGCGAGGAGGCCGTCGCACTGGCCACGCGGACCCGGCCCGACGTGATCCTGATGGACATCCGGATGCCCGGCCTGAACGGCATCCAGGCCACCGAGCGCATCCTCGCCCGGGCCGCCACCGAAGGCGACGGCCCCGCGCCCCGGATCCTGGTGCTGACCACCTTCGACCTCGACGAGTACGTCTACGGGGCGCTGCGGGCCGGTGCCTCCGGGTTTCTGCTCAAGGACTCGGGGCCCGAGCGTCTGCTCGCCGCGGTGGCCGCGGTCGGTGGTGGCGACGCGCTCTTCGCGCCCAGCGTCACCCGGCGCCTGGTCGAGGCGTTCGCCCGGCAGGCCGGGACCGGAGCCGGGGGCGGGGCCGAACCGCCCCCGAGCCTGGCAGCGTTGACCACGCGTGAGGTGGAGGTTTTGAAACTGATCGCGCGGGGGCTGTCCAACCTGGAGATCGCCGACCGCCTCTACATCAGCGAGGCGACCGTCAAGACACACCTGAACCGCACCATGACGAAGCTCGACCTGGACAGCAGGGCGCAAGCCGTCGTCGTCGCGTACGAGACGGGGCTGGTGGCGCCGGGCGGCTGAGGCGACGGTGCCGGCAACAGCGAGGGACCACCGGTCTTCTCGTCGGAGAGGACGGCCCCCTGGACGAAGTAGTTCAGCCCTGGATTGGACTCCAGTCTGGGGACGGCGGCCAGCACCCGGGGTGGCGGGTCGTGGGCCACTTCGTAGGCCGCGCAGGCAAGCCGCTCGTCCTTCCCCGCCGGGCTCGAAGCACCACCGCCTGGCGCCGCGTTGTGAGGTGGGACGAGTGCTTGCCACGGGCCAGGCATTCAGCCGCCCGACCCTTCGGCGCTGGCACACCCACGCCGACCCCGTCCCGCGATCCTCTTGATCACGACTTACGGCTGCCGTGTCAGTCCAGGCGGTAAATCTGGTACTCGATGGTGCGAGGGCCGGCCAGTCGGCCCTCGCCGATGAACAGGCTCTGGGTGAGCCACCGGTAATTGGGGGCGCCGGTGTCGAACTGGGCGACCATCCGCATGTACTGGTCATCGAACCGGGTTTCCCGTCCCTCGCTCAGCGCGGCGAGGAATGCCGGGCTTTCCCGGATCAGTGCGTTGTCGTAGCTCAGCATGATGACCTCGCCATCGTCAGTGGCCAGCGTGACCCGCAGATCCTGTCGGCGCACCTGGTCTGTGCCGAGCCGGATCCAGTCCATCCCGGGTGTGACCAGTGTGGCGTCGATCCGCTCGCCGACGAGGCGCGCGGTGTTCACCCGCCAGCACAGCCGTTCTCCCAGAGGACTGCCGGTGGTCGGACCCCAAGGGCCGTCGATGGTTTCGCTGTAGATCATCTCCCGGGCCAGTTTCATGTCTGTTCCTTCGCTTTGCATGGTGAACCGCTGCGACCTCGGGTGTCGGCAGTGTGGTCTGGGTAGGAATCGCGGGGCCTGAGTCGTCTAGGCACCGGACGTGATCCGCTCGGCTTGATCGCAGATGGATGCCACGATCCGCTCTGCGGTGAGGGTGTCGCGGACCAGGCCGGCCGACTGGCCGGCATAGAGCGCCAGAGCCTCGACATCGCCGGTCATCCCGGGGATCGGAACCATGTCCGCGTACCGTTGGTGGGTGCGTCCCTGGCTGTCCGTGGCCACGATCACGCCTTCGCCGGGCCGGTTGGGGGCGGCGGGGCTGCCCGCTGCTTCCCAGGCCGTAAGAGTGGAGTTGCGGAGCGACCGGTGGGGTGCGTGGGGCCAGCCGCCGTCGAAGCAGCGGGTGTGGACCGCGTCCTGCGGTGCCGCGCGCAGCACGGCGGCGCGGTACACCTCGTGGGTCGCGGCCTCCAGCGCGGTCAGGAAGCGGGTGCCGAGCCAGCCTGCCTGCGCGCCGAGGGCGAGGACGGCGGCGAGGCCGCGTCCGTCCGCGATGCCGCCGGCGGCGATGACCGGCACCGGCGCGACCGCGTCGACCACTGCCGGCACCAGGGCGAGGGTGGAGACCTGGCCCCGCACGTGGCCGCCTGCCTCCCAGCCTTGCGCCACGATGGCGTCCACGCCGGAATCGGCCGCGCGCTCGGCCGCCTCGACGGAGCCGACGGTGTGCAGGTGCAGCACGCCCGCGGCGTGGAGACGTCCGGAGACGTCGCCCGGGTCGCCCCAGAAGGTCGAGACGATGGGCACCTCCTCGTTCAGACAGACGGTCATCACGTCGTCGATGGGGAAGTCCAGCACCAGGTTCACGGCGAAGGGGCGGCCGTCTGCCAGTTCGCGGGCCCGGCGGATCTGCGCCACGGCCTGCTGGGGCCCGGTCCAGGTGAGCGCCAGTGTGCCCAGTCCGCCCGCGCGGGAGGTCGCGGCGGCCAGTTCGGGCGTGGCCGCCGAACCGATGGGTGCCTGGATGACGGGCACGCGGATGCCCAGCAGGCGGCACAGCGGTGTGGTCAACGTGCTTGAGTTCATTGCGCGTTCACTCTTTCCTGTTCGGGTGCTCCCGACGGCATGAGCGCCTTCGGGCCACTCACCGGGACACTGACCAGGGAGGGAAGAGATCGGGTTCTGGATTCCGCTTCCTGGCCGGTTCGCGGATGGGCTCTACGGGGTCGGTGCGGCCTGCCGCCCGCCAGCCGTACGGGGGCTGCGGAAGGCGGAGGACATGCGTGACCTCGGCAGCGCCGCCCAGATGGACGGTGGTGCCGGACGGGGTGTGCTGTGCGGTGGCGGTGATCGTGGAGGGGTGGCCGAGGCGGTCGCCCATGTCGACGGCGATGCCGGTGATGCCCTGCCCGGCGAGGTGTGCGGCCAGGCAGGCGGTGCTGTTGGCGTTGGCGATGTCCTCCGCGACGCCGATCGATGGCGCGAACATGCGGGCTGCGACGCGGCCTGCGGAGGTCGGCGCGGTGTGGACGTAGCAGCCGAGCATGCCGAGGCGGTCACAGGCGGCGCGGAGCCGTTCGACGTCGGGGGCGAGGGTGGCGAGAGCGGCCCGGGAGCCGATGGGAACCAGTATCCGCGGCCGCCCCAGGTCCACGGAGGCGACGCGGGTACCCGCAGCGAGCGTGGTCGAGGTGTCGCCGAGTGCGGGCAGGATGAGGTGGCACTCGGCCCCGGTGGGGGCGCGCAGGTCGATGGGGCCGGGGGCGAAGGCGGCCTTGACGTGCGTCTTCTCGCGTACGGCCCAGCCGGGGAGGACACGCTCCGAGGTATGGAGGGTGGCCCGGTACTCCCGGCACTCGGCTCGGTCGGCCAGGAAGGCCAGAGCGGCGATCGTCCCGTGGCCGCACGCGGGCAGTTCTCCCTCGGCGGTGAAGAAGCGAAGGGAAACCGCGGGACCGCTGGGTCGGCCGTCGTTCACGGAGACGAAGACGGCGTGCGAGGTTCCCGTCAGGACCGGCACACGGCGGCGCTCGTCGTCACTCAACGGCGCCTCATCCATCACCGCAGTGGGGCTGCCGCCTCTGCCGTCGCGCAGGCACGCGCGGACGATGGCGACGGGCAGGCCGCGCTCACTCATCAGCGACCAACCTGCGAGTCGGTTGTGTGGAAGGCATCGAACCGCGGTGCGCCCGGCTCCGGTGGGAGCCTGGTGGCGCGGGCGGTGAAGCTGATGGCGTGATACCAGCCGCACAGCATCAGCACGTCGAGGATCTGTTCGGAGCTGAACTGGGCGCTGAGCCGGGCCCACAGGGCGTCGTCGATGTCGTGGCCGTCGTGCAGGGCGTCGGCGGTATCGAGGAGCAGTCGGTCGCGCTCGCCGGTCCAGCAGAGGTCGGCGCTGGATCCATGGGTGAGGGAGGTGATCTGCTGGGAGGTCAGTTCGGCGCGATCGGCGAAGCGGGTGATGTGGACGCCCCATTCGTACTCGCAGCCGCACCGGGCGCAGGTGCGGTCGATGACGAGCTCCCGGTCTCGCAGGCCGAGGCTGAGGCGGCGGCTGAGCTGGTAGGAGCCCCAGCCGTGCAGCGCCTCGGCGAGTGGGAGGTTGCGGGCGCAGGTGCGGAAGAGTGCGATCGGCTCCTCCCCGTTCGGCATCATGCGCCGCAGTATTGCCGCGGTCTGTCCGGGATAGGGAGCCGACAGTGGTGGGATCCGGGTGGCCATGGCGGCGGGTTCCTCCCCTGGCGGCGCTTCGTATTTCGAAGCGTCACGAGGGAGAGTAATGTTTCTGATTCCGAAGCGCTACCTCCAACGGCACCCAGCAGGACGGCATCCCGGATGACCCCAACACCTCGCCCCCGACGCCCCGTTCGTGGTTCCACCACCGGCCGTCCGCTCATGGCCGCACTCGACTTGTTCGGTCGGCGGTGGATCCTGCGCATCCTGTGGGAACTACGCGACGGGCCGCTCGGTTTCCGGCCACTGCAGCAGCGGTGCGACGGCATGTCGTCCAGCGTGCTGCAGCAGCGCCTCGGCGAGCTGCAGGAGACCTTGCTCGTCGAACGCGACGCGTCCGGCGCCTACCGGCTGACCGGGTTGGGCCGGGATGTCTATGACGAACTCCGGGGACTGGTGCGCTGGTCCGACCGCTGGGCGGCCGAGCTCGACCGTCTGCCGTGTGATCGGCCGGCCGTGGAGCCGAAGTCGTCGGCCTGATCCGTCAGACGGCAGTCGTGAGGGGGAAGCGGTCAGTCGACAGGGCGCCATGGCGCAGGGGATCGGGTGCCCCGGGAGTTGGCGGCGAGCCGGAGGCATAGGCGGGCCGGTCGGCCCGCGTCCACCGCGCCCAGGTACGCGTGGCCGACCGGGTGGCACGATGCCGACAGGTCGAGTGGGGCGGCTGGACCGGTGGCGGTGACGTGCACGACGGTGCCCGGCGCGGCGCCTTCGATTCGTTGTGCGGAGCCGCAGCAGGAGCGTGACGCGGAGCAGCCCGGTGCCGTCGCAGGTGATGTCCGGGTCCGGCATCGGCGTGATGGCCATCGGCGTGGAGGCCCTGGAAAGATCCTTTCAGCGAGGAGGAGACACATGCGTGCCATGCGGTTCGAACGGTTCGGCGGGCCCGAGGTGTTGGCGGAGGACCAGGTGCCCGACCCGGTGGCGGGGCCGGGGGAGACGGTGGTCGAGGTGGAGGCCGCGGGCGTCAACTTCGGCGATATCAAGCAGATCGCCGGCGAGCAGCCCGACGGCCCCTATGCGCCCAAGGGTCCGCTGCCGCGGATCCCGGGCATGGAGGTCGTGGGCCGGACGGCGGACGGGCGCCGGATGCTCGGCCACCTCCTGCAGGGCGGTTACGCCGAGCGGGCCGTGGTGGCCGAGCGCGACCTGGTCGCGGTCCCGGAGGGCGTGAGCGCGGGCGAGGCGCTGGCGGTCCTCGTCCAGGGGCTGACGGCCTGGCACCTGCTGCGCTCGGTCGCCCGCATCAGGCCCGGCGAGAGCGTAGTGGTGCATGCCGCCGCGGGCGGCACCGGAAGCCTCGCCGTCCAGCTGGCCCGGGAGTTCGGGGCCGGACGGGTCATTGCCACCGCGTCCTCCGAGGAAAAGCGCGCCTTCGCCCTGGAGTTGGGAGCGGACGTGGCGATCGACGGCGAGGTGCGGGACTATCGGGAGCGGGTCCTTGCCGCCAACGGCGGGCGGCCGGTCGACATCGTGCTGGATGCCGTTGGCGGCCCGGTTGTCGACGCCGCCCTGGACACCTTGGGATACCTGGGTCGTCTTGTCACCTATGGGGCCTCTGCCCGGCAGCCGGCCTCCGCCGTCGCGCCGAGCCGCTTGGCAGTGGACAGCCTTACCGTCGCGGGCTTCTGGCTCATCCCGCTGCTCGTCCGGGACGGGGCCGGGGGCGCACCGCTGGAGGAACTGCTCGACCTCACGGCCAGGCGGCGCCTGCGACCCCTGGTCGGGGCGGCGTACCCGCTCGGGCGGGCCCGCCAGGCGCACGAGGACCTGCTCGCCCGCCGCACGAAAGGAAAGCTCGTCCTGCTCCCTTGAACCTGGACGTGCACGCCGTCCCGCGCCTTCACGACGGTACGGCCGCCGGCGGCTGGGGCGATGCGCTACCACCCGTAGGCGCCCGCTTCGGCCCGGCGTCCGGCTGCTGGTGGGTCGGGTCGCCGGGGTGCCGGTGCCGTGCACCGGCACCCCGGCCCTGTTTCCTACAGGGTGAGCAGGGCGCGGCTGGCCATGGTGGTGTCCTGGAGCGGTTTGAGCGCCAGGCGCACCAGGGCGAGGGCGTTGTCGTCACCTGCGATGCGGTTCGCGCTGAGCTCACCGCAGGTCAGGCACTGGTGGACGATCATCCACTCGCCGTCCGGCCGGGTGAACAGGGCAAGTGCCGCCATCCGCCCACGGCAGTCCGAGGCGCGATCGCCCGGGATACGGCCGTCGACGTGCAGGCTGGCCAGACAGTTCGGGCAGTGGTTGCGGTGAGCCGTGCCCGGGGCGGTCAAGGACACGTCCAGGCGGCAGTTGACGCACCGGAAGTCGTTGGCGCGGTGGCCGCCGCTACCGTGGAGGACGTCCTTGTACCGCTGCGGACGCCGTTCCGACCGGTCCCGGCCGCGTGGTTGTTTGCGCCGTGGCATGACGGTGTTCCTCCTTCCGTCCGGGGTCACAGGCTGCCGAGGGCTTCGAGCGGGAACGGCGGCTGTGCGAGCGGGCGGACGGCCATGCGCATCAGCATGAGCTGGTTGTCGTCCGCGCACACCGGGTTGGAGGTGAGCTCGTCGCAGCGCACGCAACGGTGGATGAGCATCCAGTCAGCGGTGCGCAGCACGGCGATGGCGATCGGGGTCATGCGGCCGTGGCACTGACTCGGGCCGCCCTCGACGTGGTCGATGAGGTGCCGGGAGTGCAGGCACGACGGACAGTGGTTACGCCGCGCGCCGTCGGCGGCGAAGGTGGAGACGGTCAGACCGCACCATGCGCAGGTGAACGTGTCGACCTTGAGCGTGCTGTTGTTCCTGTGAGTGTTGTTGCTGATGTGGGACACCCGTGGCGCTCCTTGCTGAAAAGTCTGCGATGACAGCAAGAGCCGGCCGAGCGGTCCTCGACGAAGAGGCCACGCACACACCGCCCAGGGGCGGGCAGGGTGCTGCTTGGCGGTACAGGGCACCGGAACTCACGTCCGGTCGCCGTGCAGGAACGGCGGCAGGAGAGACGGACGGTCACACGGTGCTGCGAGGCGCGCTCGGCGCGGTCCGGGGCATCAACACTCTCTTCCCAGGGCACACAGGCCCGGTACGGGGTCCGCGATCTGCGGTCCCCAGCACCGTAACAAGATCACCGGAAAGCGTGCCAGCGCATTTCCCCCCGCAGGCTCACGGCGACCGCCGCGGCCCATCCGGTCATGGGCACAGCGCAACCCATCGGCAGGGCACGCCACTGGCCGCCCGCCCGGTCCCTCAGTGGCAATCCGACTTTCGAGGCCGACCAAGCCCTGCACTACCTGCAGGCATCCGATGAGCGGTTCGACGCGATCTACTCCGTCCTCGGCGCGGTCGACCGGTACCGCAAGAAGATCGTGACTTCCCTGGGCGACACGGGCCGGCTTCCGGCCTGGCCGTCCGCTCGCGCCGGCATCGTCGGTTCTCAGGGCACGGCCTGCTCTGCCTCTGTCAGGTCACCGCCTGCTCGGCCCAGATGACCTTGCCCCGGGCGAAGTAGCGGGTGCCCCAGTGTTCGGCGAGCTGGGCGATGAGGAAGAGGCCGCGGCCGCCCTCGTCCTCGTCGGCGGCGTAGCGCAGGTGGGGTGAGGTGCTGCTGGTGTCGGTCACCTCGCAGATCAGGGTCCGGTCGTACAGGAGGCGCACCTTGATCGGGCCGGGGGCGTAGCGGATGGCGTTGGTGATCAGCTCGCTGAGGATCAGCTCGGTGGTGAACGCCTGCTCCTCCAGCCCCCAGCGTGTCAGCTGTCGGGTGACGTCGGCGCGGGCGCCCGCCACGGCCGAGGGCTCGGACGGCACGTCCCACTCGGCGATGCGGCCGGGATCCGTCAGGTGTGTGCGGGCGACGAGGAGGGCGATGTCGTCGCTCTGGCGGGCGGGCTGCAGCGTGCTGATGACGACGTCGCAGATCTCCTCCGGTGGGCGGGAGGGGCAGGCCAGGGCCGTACAGAGGGTCTCCAGGCCGGTGTTGAGGTCGCGTTCTCGGTCCTCGACGAGGCCGTCGGTGTAGAGCACGAGGCTGCTGCCCTCCGGGAGCCGTAGCTCCGCGGCCTCGAAGGGGAGACCGCCCACGCCGAGCGGCGGGCCTGCGGGGAGCTCGGTGACTTCCACGGTGCCGTCGGGGTGGACGACGGCGGGTGGCGGATGGCCGGCCCGGGCCATGGTGCAGGTGCCGGTGGTGGGGTCGTAGATGGCGTAGAGGCAGGTGGCGCCCGTGATGGTGAGTTCGTCCTTCGCCGGGCCCGTATCCCTGTCCGAGTCCGTATTGGCGGCCGTGCCTGTGGCCGTGTCCCGGTCGGTGCGGTCGACCAAGTCATCGAGGTGGGCCAGGAGTTCGTCCGGTGGCAGATCCAGGGTCGAGAAGTTCTGCACGGCGGTGCGTAGCCGGCCCATGGTGGCGGCTGCGTGCAGGCCGTGGCCGACCACGTCGCCGACGACGAGCGCGACCCGGGCTCCGGGCAGCGGGATGACGTCGAACCAGTCTCCGCCCACTCCGGTCCGGGCCGGGAGATACCGGTAGGCGACGTCGAGCGCGGTCTGTTCGGGCAGCACGCGGGGGAGCAGGCTGCGCTGGAGGGTGACGGCCATGGCGTGTTCGCGGGTGAAGCGGCGCGCGTTGTCGATGCAGACGGCTGCCCGGGCCGCAAGCTCCTCGGCCAGGGTCAGGTCGTCTTCTTCCAGGGGCGGGCTTTCCCGCATCCGCCAGAAGTTGGCGACGCCCATCAGCACACCGCGTGCCTTGAGCGGCACGGTGATGAGCGACTGCAGGCCGTGCTCGATGACGATCCGGGTGCGCTCGGGGTCTCCCGCACGCCATTCAGAGGCGGCGGACAAATCGGGTACGAGCACGGGCCGTTCGCTGACGAAGACGGTGGCCATTGGCGTGGCGGGGGCGTACCGGTACACCTCGCCCACCCGGTACTGGGGATGGGAGAACGTACCGCCGAGCGCCACGCGACGCAGTTCCGGCGCCTGCGCGTATCCGCCGGGCGGTGGCTCGTCACCGTGCAGGACGGGTTCGGCGAGGTCGACGGTGACGTAGTCGGCGAACCAGCGGGCGGCCACCTCGGTCAGCTGCTCGGCGGTGCGGGTGACGTCCAGGGTCGTGCCGACGGTGACGCTTGCCTCGTAGAGCAGCCGCAGCCTGCCCTGAGCGGCCTCTGCCTTCCCGGCGAGGGCACGCAGCTCGGTGGAGTCCCGCAGGGTGGCGACGCTGCCGGGCGGGCCGCCGTGGCGGTCCGTCGACCGGTTGTTCACCGCGAGGAGACTGTCGCCGACGGGGAGCACCGCGTCCGAGGCATCGCGCCGGGAAAGCAGCAGCCCCGTCATCCTGGAGTCGAGGTGGAGGCTGTCGACCTGCCGCCCCTCCACGTCCGGGGGCAGAGCGAGGAGCCGGCGCGCCTCGTCGTTGGCGAGTACGACCCGGTCCTCGTCACCGACGATGACCACGCCCTCGCGCACGGCGTGCAGCACCGCGTCGTGATGCTCGTACATCCGTGTCATCTCGGCCGGTCCGAGACCGTGGGTCTGCCGCCGCAGCCGCCTGCTCACCAGAGCCGTCCCGGCCGTGGCCAGGGCCAGCGCGCCGGCGCCGGCGCCGATGAGGAAGGGGAGCAGCCGGTCGGCGGCACCGCTGATCTTGCTGACCTTGAGCCCGGACGCCACCATGCCCACGACCCTGCCCCCGTCCTTCACCGGCACCACGGCCTGTATCTCCTCGCCGACGGGACCCTGGAGGCTTTCGATGGTGACGTGGCCGGTCGACGCCGGTCCGATGGTGCCGATGAACTTCTTGCCGATCCGTTCCGGCCGCGGGCTCGAATAGCGGATGCCGTCCGGGTTCATGACGACGATGAAGTCGACATTGCCCGTCTTGCGGGCCGCTTCGGCCAGCGGCTGGAGCACGGAAGCCGGGTTCGGGCCGCGCAGCACGGCGGGCAGGCCGGGGGCGTGGGCGAAGCTCTCGGCGGCGGCCAGCGAGCGGGCTCGCGCCGCCTGGAACCTGTCGTTGCGGGCCGTCAGCGCCAGCGAGGCCACAGCCGCCGCGACGAGCAGCACGATGATCAGCGCCTGCAGCATGAACATCTGCCCGGCGACGCTGCTCATGCTCGCCTTGGGCCGGGAACGCCGCTTCGGCGGCTTCGGAGAGCCTGGCGGCCGCTGTCGACGCTCACGCGAGGAGCGGCCCGGGGTTCGGGCCATGCCCCTTGTCTAACCTCGCTCCGGCGCGCACGGCATGCACCACGCCGGGCACTCGCACGGCTTGCCCAGTCCTGCGCGGTCCGCCTCGCGGCCTTCTCCTCTTTGACGAAGTGACCCCACCAAATGAACTGGTAGGGGTGGAGCTGTTCTCGGGGGGTGGAGCTGCTGGGCGTGATGTAGCGGCCCCGATCACTGTAGGGCCCCTTCGGGAATCTCCCGCAGGACGCGGGTGCTGTCGGGCGACGTCTGGGGACCTGTTCGTCCGGCCATGGATGTGATCCTGACGGGGGAGTGCCTTCCCCTTTCGGGGGTGTGAGTAAGGGCCGGGTGGGGTCTGCGGGTTGGCGTGATGTCGATGCCGTCCGGTTGCATGGGGTGATGGGTCATATGGAGTAGCTTGTCAGGGATGTGCTGTGCCGGCCCGTCTGGTGGGGGCGGGGATGGTGCGGTGCGTCCGCGTGAGGATCGATGACGGGGCGGGACCGCCTGTGACCTCGTGGATTCGCCGGGTTGGCGGTCGCTCCGTCAGCCTGGGAGCGAGCCGTGCATGTTCCTTCTGCGTGGCACTGTCGCCCTGAAGAAAAGGGATTGCATCGGGCTCACAGCTCACGTTTGCTGGGCAGCATGGCTGAACTGCGTACCGATCGCCTCACCCTCCGCCGATGGCGTGACTCTGACCTTGAACCGTGGGCGGTGATGAATGCCGATCCTGAGGTTCGGGAGCACCTGGGCGATCTGCTGACCCGGGAGCAAAGCGATGCTTCCGTGGCGCGGTTCCAGGCCGAGTTCGACCAGCGAGGTTACGGGTGGTGGGCGGTTGAGGTGCGGGCCACGGGTGAGTTCATCGGCTTCGCGGGCTTGGATCAGGTGGATGACGACATGCCGTTCACAGGGGTGGAGATCGGCTGGCGGCTCGCCCGCTCGGCCTGGGGGCGGGGCTACGCCACCGAGGCCGCGCTGACGGTCGTGGCCTACGGCTTCGACACTCTTGAACTTCCCGAGATCCTCAGTGTGACAACGGCCACCAACCTCCGCTCCCAGGCGGTGATGCGCCGGATCGGCATGACGCGGGTCCCGGACGGCGACTTCGACGACCCCACCGCGCCCGAAGGGCCACTGCGTCCGAACGTGCTGTACCGCATCGCCCGTAGCGCGAGGAGCTGACGTCGGGGTGCGCGCCGTTGTGGTGTCTGTCGCCGATGCCGCGCTGGTGGCACACGGCATTGGGGAGAAAATGGCGCATTGTTCCGGATTGGTAACTTGCGGCGCGTTCAAGGGGCTTTGGGGTAATTGATCGGGAAGATTCCCTTTGCCGGTGACCAGCCGGCAGATCCGTGTCGTAATCGGCGGGGCTCTCGCCGTATTGCGCGAGGAAAGGAATCTTCCATGTCCTACAGCAAGCGCATCGCCGTCGCCGTGCTCGTGGCCGGCGCGGTCGTCGGCGTCGGCGCACTTCCTGCCTCCGCCGCGGACCGTGGCTACGACCACGGCCGTCACCACGGCTACCACGGCCGTCACCCCGGCTACCACCACGACCGTGACGGATGGCGGCACGGCGGTGAGGGTTTCCGGGGCGAGGGATGGCGGCACGACCGCGACGGCTTCCGCGGATGGCGGCACGGCCGCCACGACTGGCGGTAGGTCGACGTGGCGTCAGGTGCCGCGCGCTGAGCCGGTCCGGGCCAGGCGATGAGGATCCGCGGAGGTGAGTGGGTGTCATCGAAGGCTTGGTTCCGATTCGGCTGAGCGGCCGGCTCCGGGCACCGCGATCCGGGTGTGGGGCAGGCCCGCCGGTTCACTGTTCAGGGCCGGCGGGGCTGTCGGCGTTGCCCGCCGATGCGGTCGCCGTTGTCCCGTGGCCGAGGAGATGGCCGCGGGACAACGGGGCCTGTGGGTCAGGCTGCGCGCCAGCCCCAGATCCGTCCCCCGGGCCAGGAACCGTCCGCTGAACCGGCCGCGCGGGCCGGCGGCACGAAGTTCACCGTGGACAGTAGCTCGCCGGTGCGCGGACGGCGGGCGGTGCCGTCGTGTGCCGACAGGCGACGACCTCGGACTCCTTGCAGTCGACGAAGTAGCGGCCCCCGCCACCTTCCAGGAGCGGTGAGGCCGCAAGGAGGAGGACGGAGGTCGCGGCGCCCTGCTCGACGGTCTTGATCAGCTCGGCAGGGACGCGGCCGCTGCCCCGGCCGCCGGTGTGGCGTTGCAGGTTCGTGTAGATCGCGCCGGGCATGAGTGCATTGGCGGTGATGTTGTCGTCGGCCCAGCGGCGGCTCGCCTCCACCGCTGAAGAGGACGTTGGCGGTCTTGGACTGGCCGTAGGCAAGCCAGGGGTCGTGGGGGCGGAAGGCGAAGTTGACGTCGTCCCACACGATCGGCGACTGCTGGTGCCCGGTGGAACTGACGGCCACCACGTGGGCGTTGCCGTCGGCGACCAGTGCGTTGTGCAACCCGGTGGCCAGGGCGAAGTGGCCCAGGTGATTCGTGGCGAACTGCCACTCCCAGCCCTGCTCGGTGTACTGCTCGGGGCAGGCCATGACGCCGGCGTTGTTCACCAGGATGTGCAGCGGCTCCTGCCAGGCGTCGACGAACGCAGGACCTCGTCCTTGACGCGGGCCCGGGTCGAGCGCGTCTGTGCGACCTCGTGTGCCGCGTCCGTCACCCGCTGTCGGCCACGGCCGGTGAGCTGGACCAGGTCGTCCCGGTTCATGCGGGCGCCGAGCCCTTCGACGAGGGCGCGGCCGGGAACCACCTGCTGCGACGGACGCCGTGGGGCCGCGCGCGTCAGACGGCTGTGCGGCCGCCGTCCACGGGGAGCACGGCGCCCTGGACGAAGCTCGCCGCGTCGCTGCCCAGGTAGGCGACGGCATCGGCGATCTCCTCCGGCTCGGCCGGTCGGCCGGCTGGGGCCTGGGCGGCCAGGGCGTCGAGGTCTTCCCCCATGCCGGCCGTGCCTTCCGTGCGTACCGGCCCGGGGCGCACGGCGTTGACCCGTACCCCGCGCGGGCCGTACTCGGCCGCCCACGCCTTGGTCAGCAGCTCCACGGCTGCCTTGCTCGACCCGTACAGGGCCATGCCCACGGCCCCGTACGCGGCGACCATGGTGCTCACGTTGACGATCGCGCCGCTGCCCCGCTCGGCCATCGCCGGCGCGAGTTCCGCCACCAGGTGGAACGGCGCCTTCACATTGAGCGCGTAGACGGTGTCGACCTCGCTCTCCGTTGCCTCGTCGGTGGGCCCGAACGGGTAGACGCCCGCGTTGTTCACCAGGATGTCGACCCGGCCGTCGCCCAGTTCCACTGCCCGCCGCGCGAGTTGTCGCACCGACTGCGCCTCGCGCAGGTCGGCGGCGATGAAGTCGGCCTTGCCTGCGCGGCCGCGGATGGCGGCGACCACTGACTCGCCGCGGGAGCTGTCGCGGCCGGCGACCAGTACGTGTGCTCCGCGCTGGGCCAGCAGCGTCGCGGTGGCGGCGCCGATGCCGCTGGTCGCCCCGGTCACCAGGGCCACGCGTCCGGTCAGATCAAGCGAACCCATGAGGTCGTCCTCCGTCTCGGGAGATGGGGAATCGCGGCTGTGCGGCGGAGCCGTCTTCGCGGCCTCGCCGGCCCGTCCGCGAGCTGACATGTGAGTGAAGCACTCTTTCCACCGGGGGATTCCGTTCCCGTTATCGGGCGTCGCTGGAGCCGCCTTGAGTCCAGGGCGGTCCCGAACGGACACGGTCCTCGCGGGAGGCTCCCGGACGGTCCGGGGCCGGTCGTCGCGTGGGTGCGGCCATAAGGGGCACGGATGGCCGGGTTCGGCGACTCCTATGGCCGATCTCGTTCGCCGTGGGTCCGTCCACGACCGGTGAGCCTGGGCGTACGCCAGCGTCGCTTGAGCCCCCATGAGCAGTCGGAACGACGGAAGTCGAGGGGACAATCCCCCGGGTCGGGCGGGGTGAACCCCCGCTCCTGCAGGGGGGTGTTCGGATGGGACAGGCGCGCGGTGCGCAGCAGAGTGGGGGTATGCGCCCGTCTCGAATCCTTCGATCCGTCGCAGCCGCGTCAGCCGCAACAGCCGCGGCTGTTGCGGCGACCGCGCTGCTGACGGGCACCGCTGCCGCCGCCCCACCGGCCCCTGCGCCGGTCACGACCCGCTCCGTCTCCTTCACCGGTTCTGGCGGGCTCACCTTGCACGGCACCGTCTTCGCCCCCTCGAACTTCCCTGCTGAGGCGACCCGTAGGCCCGGATTGGTGATGGTCGGTGGTTCCACCAGCGCCGTGCACGCGACACCCGCCACCACTGCCCTGCGCCCCGAGGCCGAGAGCTACGCCCGACGCGGCGTCGTCACCCTCGTCTACAACAAGCGGACCGTCGGCTACGCGACCTTCCACCACGACTACGCCCAGCTGGGCGACGACGCGCTGGCCGCTCTGCGTACCCTGGACCGTCAGCCTGGCGTCGACCCCGCCCGCAGCGGCCTGTGGGGGCTGAGCGAGGGGGCCTGGGCGGTGTCGCTGGCCGCCTGGAAGTCACAGGATGTCCGGTTCGTCGTGACGATCGGCGCCGCGGGGCTGCCCCCGCCCGACAGACCGGCTGGGCCGAAGAGCAGCTGTTCAGGCACGCGGGCGTGTCCGGCTCGATGCCCGGCGCCGTGACCCGTGCCCTGCGGCTGGTGTCGTCGGCGGGGCTGTTCCCGGCGGCCGGCTACGACCCGCTGCCCGCCTGGCGTCGACTCCGCCAGCCGGTGCTGCTGCTGTGGGGCGACCGGGACCGGCAGGCGGTGCCGGCCGAGAGCACCCGCCTGATCTCCGCGGCGCTCGCCCAGGGCGGCAACCGCCGGGTCAGCGTCCGCTTCCTGCCCAGCAACCACGACCTGCACACGCCGACCGACGACGGCTTCCCCCACACCCCCACCCCGACCCCGGGCACGGCCGACCTGGTGGCCGACTGGATCAACGATCCCACCCACACCCCGCCGCCGGGGCTCGGCACTTCCTCCCCAGCGCCACACCAGCTCACCGCGAGCCACCCACTGGCGCCGATGGACGTCGGCCTCCAACTCGCCGCAGCAACGGCCCTGCTGGCCGCGTTCGCGTCCTACCCGGCGACAGCGGCCGCCCGCCGCCTCATGGGGCGCCGCGCCGCACCCGCAGCGAGGGCCCCAGCCCGGCTGCTCGCCGCCGCCGGCCTGGCCGGCACCGGCCTCGGCCTCCTCTGTCTGCTGTTTCTGGTGGCCGACACCGGCGGGTATGCGCTCGGCCCGCTGCTCGGCGGCCGCACCCCGCCCTGGCTGGGCCTGCAGGCCCTCGCCGCGACCACGGTGGCCGCCACGGTGGCGACCACCATCGACTGGTGGCGAAGGCGGGACGGCGGCGGCGCCGTCCGGCTCGCGATGCTCCTCGCCGGCGGGCTGCTCTTCATCCCCTGGGCCCTCTCGTGGGGGCTGCTGGTCCCATGACGAGACGTCGGCCGCGAGCCGAGTTGATCAACGAGTACGTGCGAGCGTCAGCCTACGCCGGGACCACGTACTGCACCGAGTGCACCAGGGGCGCCCCGTCGGGGACTCCTGGATGCTGCTGACCGCAGCCGAGTTGGCGACCTCCCGGATCCGATTGGGCACCTTACTCACGCTGGTCACTCGTTACCGTCCGCAGCAACTCGCCCGCCAGGCGGCCACGCTGGACCACCTCAGTGCAGCTGATCCTCACGCACAACCGGGGAATCCACGGATCCGCGTTCGCCGAAACCGCAGGCGTTCTTGCGCCTCGGCAACCGCCCGCGACCGGCACGAGCACACGATCAACGACTCAAACCCGCCCCGCGACCGGCGACTTCACGATGGTGGATCTTCATTCGTTGTGGGGACTGCGCCCCGCGGTGCACGCCGCCGCGGATCGGCTGCGGCGCCGCCGGTCACGAGGTGATCGATCCCGACTTGTTCGAGGACCGGACCGCAGACTTGGTCTTCGGCCTCAACCGGGTCAAGGGCGAGTTGTGCAAGGAGGAGATGCGCAAGCCGGCGCACGCCGCCGTCGCCCCGTATTCCGACCGCGGGCTGGTCTGTGCCGGGTTGTCCTTCGGCACGCTGGTGCACAACCTCGCCCTGAGTGACGAGAAGGCTCGCGGGCTCCTCCTGGTGGCCGGCACCTCCGAGATCGCCAAGGGCGTCACCGCCCATGACCTGCCAGTGCAGCCGCACGTCGCCGGGCCTGGCCCGTACGAGCCGCACGACTGGCTGAACTTCCGGTACTTCCGGATGTGTCGGGCCGGCGCGGACATCGAGGCGGACCGCTGTGCCGGCGCCGGCCACTTCTTCACCGACCGGGACCTGCCGGACTACGACGCGGAGGCGGCGGAGCGTGTCTGGAAGGTGGCGCTGGGGTTCCTGGGCAGCGTGCCGGACCGGGCTGGCGAGGAGCGTGGGTCAGTGTCGAACGACTGGTTGCGGCGCGGGTCGCGACAGCGTCTGACCAGGTGAGATCGGTGTTCATCTGAGAGAGGTGCGCGTCTCGTCGGACAGGCCGAGGTGGCTCCGAAGCGCGCGCCGACCAGTGTTGGTGAGAGCGATGGCGCGACGGGTACTGATCCGACTGATCCAACCGGAGTCGAAGGTGTGACGGCACACGGCGGCACCGGCCAGGTGGGGCGGCGTTCGGTTAGGTCCAGGCACGAGCGGGCGCCGTGGCGGGAGGTGGCACGAGGCCGAGTTCGGCCGGGCAGTCGGTCCCGTTGCTGGTGGGAGTCAGCCCCTGCTCCCGGTCCAGCAAGCCCCCGGTCGGTCATCGCCTCGGTGATCGCGACCCCGAGGGCGCGCGCAAGATGGTCGTAGCACGTACGGGCGCGGGTCAACCGTCGGGGTCCTCACGTCGTCTGGAAGACCAGATGAGGACGATGAGAGTTGAGCAACTGGTGACGTTCGTACATTCCCGTGATGCGTGCGGTGACGACTGGCCGGTGGTCGGGCGTGAGCCCGAACTCGCAGCCATCGACGCGGTGGCCGCCGGCGTCCTGTCCGGCCGGACCCGCGTCGTCCAGCTCGAAGGGCCCGCAGGGATCGGCAAGTCGGCCCTGATGAGCAGCTGGTGGAACCGCAATGAGCGGTTCCGCGTGCTCCGGGCCCGCTGCCACCCTCTTGAACGTGCCTTCGCCTTCGGCGCGGTACGCCAGCTGTTCAAGCCCCTCCTGGCGGAAAGCGCCCCGGCCGATCGTACGGAGCTCGCGGAAGGGGCCGCGGCCGCCGCACTGCGGGCGCTGGACGGTGCCGCCGCGACAGATCGGCTCCGGGAGGCAGCCGATCAGACGGCATCGACGCTGCGGGAACTCGACGGTCTCGCCGCCCGGCTGGCCCAGCGGCGACCACTGCTCCTGGCCATCGACGCGGTGCAGTGGATCGACCAGCCCTCGCTGCGCTGGCTGGTGCACTTCGTCGGGCGGGCGGACGGCCACCCGGTGCTGGTAGCCGTGACCAGCCGGAGTGCCGAGGGCCGGGGGCGTGATCCGCTGTTCGCCGAGCTCGTCCGGCCCGCGAACTGCCGCACCATCACCGTGGCGCCGCTGAACGCTGCCGCCGTGACGCAGCTGGTGCGGACGGTATGGCCCACGGACCGGCCCGACGAGGCATTCTGCGCCGCCTGTCACACCGCCACGGGCGGGCACCCGCTGTTCGTTCGGGCGCTCCTTTGCCAGGCGCAGCGCGGTGGCGTGAAGCCGACGACGGAGTTCCTGGACCGTATCCCCACGGTCAACCTGTCGACGCTCGGTGCGGAGATCTCGCACCGGCTCTGTCAGACGCCGGACGAGGTCATGGAGCTGGCACAGGCGCTGGCCTTCCTGGGCGACCGCAAACCACCGGACCTGCTCGCCGCGTTCTGCGGGACCGGGCGGGCGGTGGTGCGCTCCGCGGCGGAGGAACTGCGGTCGCTGGGTCTGCTGCGGGCGGACGGCGACCCCGGCTTCACCCACCCGGTCGTCCGCGACACCGTGCTGGGCATGCTGTCGCCCGAGGAACTGGGCGCCGGCCATGCGCGGGCCGCCCAGGTGTCCTGCCTCAGCGGCCGGCCCGACGAGGAGGTCGCGGCCCATTTGCTGGCGGCCGGGCCCGTGCACGGACCCTGGGTTCTGCCGGTCCTGCGCAGAGCGGCCACCGAAGCCGTTCACCGCGGCGCGCCGGAGACCGCGGTGACCTATCTGCGCTCCGCCCTCAACCAGGCGCTGGACGCACCCGAGCGTGCCCGGGTGCTCCTGGAGCTGGGCACCGCGGCGAGCCACTACGACGCCGCTCTGGCGACCTCCTGCGTCACGAGCGCGCTCGAAGGGCTGACCGACGGGACGGCCCGCACCGACGCCCTGGGCGTGCTGGCCTACTCGCTGCTGCTGTCCCGGGGCTCCCGTACGGATCTGTCGAGCGTGGACCGGAAGATAGCGGCGTTGTGCGACCGGCCCGGGGCGGACGCCGGAGCCGCCGACGGGGAGCCGGCGCTGCGGATGACCGGACTGCGCGCGTGGATGGAGTTCGAGCGACCGTCCGTGGCCGGTCAGGGTCCGGCCCCGTCCCCCGGCGCGGACGACGACCTGGCCGACCGCACGGCGGGAGAGCGCCAACTGCTCGCCATACATGCCTTCCACGCCCTGCGCGCCGCCGAGCCGGCCCCGTACGTCGCCGGTCTCGTCGAGCGCGCGTCGGTCAATCTGCCGGCGTTCTCGCACGACCTGTTCCCGCTGCACTACTTCGTCGCACAGACGCTGCTCTACCTGGACGCGCTGGACTCGGCCGACCGGCTCAGCCGCCACCTGACCCAGGAGATCTCGGGCCGGGGCATGGAGCTGCTGGGCTCGTCCCTGAGGATCTACCAGGCCGCCCTGGCACTGCGCCGGGGAAACATCACCGAAGCCCTCGCCACCGCCAAGGCCGCCGCGGACCAGGCTTCCCCCACCGGGCGGCTCCCGTACGCACTGACCCTGGACACGATCAGGATCGACGCCCTGCTCGCGCTGGGCCGGACCGAGGCCGCGGAGCGGGTCGCCCTCGCGCACGCCGCGGCCGGGCAGGCGGAAGTGGCCTGGGAACGGCCCCGGTTCCTCATGAGCCTGGCAGCGTTGCGTACCGCCCAGGGCGATACACGGGCGGCGCTCTCCCTGCTGCGCGAGTGCGGTCACCACTGCGACGCCGTCGGCACGGTCAACCCCGCGATGTACCCGTGGCGCTCGCGCGCGGTGGCCGCCCATCTCGCCCTGGGCGAGGACGCATCGGCCCGTACGCTCGCCGGGCGGGAACTCGACCTCGCCCGCCGCTGCCGGATCCCCCGAGCCCTCGGGGTGGCGCTGCGGGCGTCCGGTACCGCGACCGGCGGTGCCCGGGGGCTCGACCTGCTGGCCGAGGCCGTGAGCGTACTCGACGCCACCCCGGCCCGCCTCGAACTCGCCCGTGCGCTCGACGACTTCGGAGCCGCCCTCATGCGCCGCGACGACAAGCCCGGTGCGCGCCAGGCACTGCGCCGGGGCCTGGACCTGGCCGCCGGGTGCGGTGCCACGACGCTCGCGGCGCGGCTGGAGCAGCGGCTCCACCTCGCCGGCGGACGGGTCGGCAGACCCGGGGGAATCCGGGTGCTGACCGCGGGGGAGGAGCGCGTCAGCGCCCTGGCGGCTCAGGGATACAGCAACAAGGAGATCGCCGAACGGCTCGTCGTCTCGCTGCGGACCGTGGAGACCCATCTCACCGGCGCCTACCGCAAACTGGGGATCCCCGGGCGCCCATATCTGGCCGCGGCAATGGCCGATGCGAGCGGTGTGAGCACGGAGCGTGGATCGGCCGCCTCCTCCTGAACTCGGCCACCTTCGCCTGAATTTCGGCGCTGCCGCCGGGCCCGGAACGGAACGCGCCGCCGCTCGGTCCTGCCGCCCGGTCGTCGGCTCCGGAAGCCTCTCATCCTCCTCGGACGAGGGGCTTCCGGCATGTCTGCGGGTATACCAACCTGGTCCCGTAGTTCGTGGTGCCGTGGGCGCTGTGGGCGCCGTGGTCGCGTTCCCGGGGCCGTGGATTCTCCCGGCTCTCCTCGTGGTTACCCCGAGAGCTGCAATCCGGGTACCGAAGACTTATCCGGAATCAATTGATCCGGCAGCTCTCTCATGACTTACTCATGCCCAACGACCTGATCGAACGACCTGATCGAACGACCTGGTCCCGAACGATCGGATTCTTCCGATGCCATGGGGAAGTGTGAGAGGGAGTAGCAACCGTGAAGTTCAATCGTAGAGCCGTGTATGGCCTTCTCGCGGCGGGAGCCGCGACCTTCTCGACCGTGCTCTCCGCGCCGGCCGCACACGCGGGAACCGGAAATTACCTCCAGATCACCAACAACGCCGGAATACTCGCCAACACCTGCTACAAGTGGCGGGACGCGGAGGACAAGAACTACTGCCACAACGTCCGGCCGGTGGGCACTACCTGGAAGGCGTATTTCCCCGCCGGTGCCACCGGCGCAAAGATCGACCTCAGCGCCAGTGTGGTCACCTACGCCACGGTGGACACCGCCGTCGTGACCGACACCAACCGGAATCACTGCTTCGAGGTGACCGGTCTCGTCGACCGCCCGAAACTCCAGGAAACGGGCTGCTGAACACGTCACTTGCCGTCACTTGTCGTCAATTGCGAGGCGGCCGCCGTCCCGCGTTCCCCCCAGGTGCGGGTTACCGCACATCTACCGAGTGAGGAAACAATGCCCCCCACATGCACTCCGACCGTCCGCTCCTCCCTCCCCGCCTCCGTCTCCAGAATAGGCGTCGCCATCGGAGCCGTCGCCGCCGCGCTCGCCCTGGCGGCGCCCGCGGCATCGGCCGCACAGGGCTCCGGAACGACCGATGTCAACGGCCACACCGACACCTGGGTGGAGGGAGGATCCCCCTCGGTCACCTAC
Source organism: Streptomyces sp. GS7 (assembly GCF_009834125.1). NCBI lineage: Bacteria > Bacillati > Actinomycetota > Actinomycetes > Kitasatosporales > Streptomycetaceae > Streptomyces > Streptomyces sp. GS7. The sequence continues at coordinate 4,567,693 of NZ_CP047146.1, read as the reverse complement.
GACAACGGCTATCAGGTGAATTCCGCTGCGGAGGTCAAGCGGGCCCTGGACCAGTGCAAGAGCAGCAAGGTCTCGTGCTCGGCCACGACCACGTCGTCCCAGCAGGTGACGAAGTGGTTCGATGTCGACAACGCCGGTATGGGAATCGGCCCCATTCAGAACTGCAGCCCCGGGGCCTCCGAAATCAACCAGACGCTCAGCGGAAGCAAGACCTTCACCTGGGGCTGGAACGTCGGTGGCAGCATCGATATCACCCTGGTCAAGGACAAGTTGGGAGTCGGCGCCTCCGCGCAGTACAGCGAGACAAACGCCGAGACGAAGAGCGGCGACATCAGGATCACCATCAAGCCGGGTCAGAAGGGGATGCTGATGATGGGCCACGACATGGAACAGCGCGTCTCCGATGTGACCATCCAGGGCGGCGAGTTGGGCGGCGCGAAGATCACCGGACTGCGCACCGAAATCCCCCTCAAGGTGGCGGCGCGGGCGGACACCGACGTGGTCGCGTGCGGCGCGACCCTGAAGAACGGGCGCTGAGGCGTCGGTCCACCCGCGACAACTCACGAAGGAGCACCTGTGCGGAATGCGCGGAATATCAAGAAGTCGGTGGCATACGGAGCCGCAGCCCTGAGTCTCGCACTGGGCGGCGCGGTCATGACGGCACCGTCCGCCAGCGCTGCGGGATCGGGCAAGTACATCGGGTTCACCAACAACGGCTGGTTCCTGGTCGATACCTGCTACCACTGGAAGAACTCGGCGACCTCGGACTCCTGCGATTACGCAAAGCCCAAAGGCACCGACTGGCGAGTGGAGATCCCCGACGACGCGAAGGGCGTCAGGGTCGAGGTGACCGTAGCCGCACAGATCGGCGGCGGCAATGTGTCGCCCCAGATCACCGATCTGGGCAAGGGCCACTGCTACGAGCTGAGCGGCTACACCTTCAACCCGAAGATCACGGACAAGGGCTGCTAGGCATGTCCGACAGCCGAAGCGAGAGGTGGACTCCCATCGTGCGAAACACGAAGCGTTCGCGGACATGTGCGGTCGCCGCCCTGGGGGCGGCCCTGACCGGCGTGGTGCTCACGGCACCTTCGGCGGCCGCCGCCACGGACAACTACATCCAGTTCGATCACAAGGCAGGGTCGCTCATCGACACGTGCTACCAGTGGCAGGGACCGGACGGCATAGAGAAAAAGAACTACTGCCAGCACGACCGCCCGATCGGGACCAGCTGGAAGGCGTACTTCCCCGCGGGAGCCACCGGGGTCACCGCCACCGTCTACTGGACGGGAGGCTCCCAGCCCCTGTACATCAACGAGCCTGACAAGAACCACTGCTACCGGCTCGAAGGCACCCTGGTATCCGGAATCCACGTCCTCCGGGAGAACTGCTGACACCTGTGCTTCGCCCGCCGACCCCGGCGGGCAGGTGAGCCCGGCAGAGCGCACGGCCCGCTGACGGAGGTCGTCAGCGGGCCCCGTCCGGCCCGGACCTTCAGCAGAAACCAGAAACCTGTGAAGCCGCCCGACGATCACTCCGCCCGTCGACGGGCCGAACCAGCCGAAGCCGCCACCTGCCGGATGACCACTTGCCGGCGATCTCGCTCCTGACCCGCAGTGGCACCTCGGCCCCAGCTCACACCAGTCCCATGGCCCGCAACTTCAAGATAAAACGGGCTCATTGGAGCTCAAGCGGTTTCCTCCTCCGGCCGTGCCTTCCGGTTCGCGGTGCGGGCTATGGCGTGCAGGAGGCGGACGTAGGGGTTCCAGGTGGACGGTCGGAAGGGAGGTGCCCCGCAGGCCGTGGCGGCGCGGTCCATGCTGTCTTCCAGGCACGCGTCGTGCAGGGACCGCCACAGCAACGGCCAGGTGAGGCGGGCCGGGCCGCGGGTGCGCATGGCCAGGGTGTGGCGCAGCAGGGTGCGGTGCTCGCCGGCGGCGTGGACGGTGAACTCGTGGAAGCCGTCGAAACCGCGCGGCGCGCTGAAGGCGAAGCGCACCCACATGGAGGGTGCGTAACCGCTCACGGTGTAGCGGATCGGGCCGTGTCCGCCGACGGCTCCGACCGCAAGTGAGCGATCGAAAGCCATCCGAGGCCACGTGTGCACCGGCCACAGCGCGTCGCTTTCGCCGGCCAGCGTGTCGATCAGCGCTCCGACCTCGCTCTGCTGGGCGTTCAGTAGCCGTTCGTGCACGTTGTAGACGGCCATCGCGTCCCTCCGTTGTCATTTTGGAGACCCTCCTCTAATTCATTGGAGACTACTCTCTACTTCATGGCGAGACCAGCCCGATTCACCACCGAGCAGTTCCTCGACGCCGCCGTCCACAAGGCCGCGGAGGGCGGGGCGGCGGCGGTGACCATGTCCGCGGTCGCCTCCGAGGTGGGCGCCCCGAGTGGCTCGGTCTACCACCGGTTCACCGGACGCACCGAGCTGCTGGCCGAGACGTGGCTGCGAACGGTGACGGACTTCCAGGAGGGCTATCTGGCCGTGCTCAACGAGGCGGACAGCGATGCCCCACGGGCTGCCCGCATGGCGGCCCGCCATGTCATCGCCTGGAGCCGCGCCCACCCCGAGCGGGCCACCGTGCTGCTGTACGGCGCCGAAGCCTTCGGCCGCGCCCACTGGTCGCCCGAGCATCGCGGCCGCGCCGAGGCCGGCAACCGCCGTGTCTTCGCCGCCCTCGCCGCCCACGCCACTGCCCTGAGCCTCGACGGCCCCGAGGGCGCCGATCGCGTCGCCCTCGCCCTGGTCGACCTTCCCCTCGCCCTGGTCCGCCGCCACCTGCGCGCCGGCACGGGCCTCCCGGCGCACGCGGAGGATCTCGCCGAACAGGGCGCTTCTGCACTGCTGTTCAGATAGCGGCTTTCGGCCGGCTCTGTCGTAGAGCACGCCGACGCAGAGCGGATGTGAGTGTCACGATCGTTTGTGAGTGTTCACGCGCTCCGGGGCCGGTGCACGTCCGAACCGGCGGTGCAGGGCCGTGTGCACGCCACCATGCTGCTGCAGGCCCTCCTCGTCCTGGCGAACGCTGAGCTCGGCCGCTGATCCGCCGTGGCAGACGATCTCCCTGACACGATCACGCCGACCACCAGGGCGAGTACCCCGTCCCCCGCTCACGCCGGCGCCGTAACCTGCGAACTCCCCGCGCCGCAGGTTGAGCCCGGCGAGGTGCTCGTCCGGGTGCGCGCTGCGGGCCTCAACCCGATCGACTACAAGCTGCGGGAGGGCGGGCTGCGGCTGGTCGAGCGCCTGCCGTTGCCCATGGTCGCGGGCAGTGAACTGGCCGGAGAGGTCGAGGCGGTGGGCGCCGCGTCCCCCGATTCGCCGTCGGCGGCCGGGTGTTCGCGCGCGTGGACAAGGACAAGCCGGGTGCGTTCGCTCCCTTCGCCGTCGTCGAACAGTCACCGGTGGCGAAGATGCCCGCCGCGCTCCGCTTCACGGACGCGGCCGGACTGCCGCTCGCCGGCCTGACCGCGTTGCCGGCGCTGCGCGACGAGCTGGGCCCGCAGGCCGGCGACCGGGTGTTCATCTCCGGTGGCGCCGGCGGCGTGGGCACGCTCGCGATCCAGCTCGCCGTCTCGATGGGCGCCGAGGTGGCCACCACGGCCTCACCACGCGGCGCCGACCTCGTGAGCTCGCTCGGCGCGAAGACCGTCATCGGCTACCGCGAGCAGAAGTTCAAGGACGTACTGCGCGATGACGACGGCGCCTTCGACCTGACCGGCGGGCAGGACCTCCTGGACAGCTTCGCCATCCTCAAGCCGGGCACCACCACGGTCTCCGTCACGAAGGCCCCGGAGCCGACCACCGCCCGCAGGGACATGGGCAAGGGCCCGCTGCTCGCCGCCGTGTTCGGGTTGCTCAGCGTGAAGATCCGGCGCGAGGCGCGGCGGCACGGGGCGAGCTACCGCTTCCTGTTCATGCACCCCAGCGGTGCGGACCTGGCACACCTCGCCGCGCTGGTGGACGCGGGCGAACCGAAGCCGGTCACCGACCGCGTCTTCCCGTTCGAGCAGTTCGCCGACGGCTTCTCCTGCCTGGAGCAGGGTTGCGCCGAAGGCCAGGTCGTCGTCGAGACGTGGGCGTGTGGGGGACGGGCGTGTTGGCGGTACGGGGCGGAAGAGCCCCGGCGTGACCGCAGCGGGCGCTCCAAGCTTGTTCACCGAACATGTTCGTCACGTACTTGTTCGTGGCGAACGCGTTCGTTACGGTGGAGTCGTGACCCCACGTTCCACGAACCCGACCAGCCGGCGGCAGCGGCCGGCGAAGCCTGCCCTGACCCGTGAGGGGATCGTCGCCGCGGCGACGAGCATCATGCGCGCCGAGGGCCTGGAGAAGGTGACGATGCGGCGCCTGGCCCAGGAGTTGGACACCGGCCCGGCCTCGCTGTACGTGTACGTCGCCAACACCGCCGAACTGCACGCGGCCGTGCTGGACGAGCTGATGGGCGAGGTCGACCTGGACCTCGCCGAGGGCGGCGGCGACTGGCGCGAGCGGCTGGTGGGAGTGCTCACCTCCTACACCGCAGTGCTGTTCGCACACCCGGCGCTGGCCCGTTCCGCGCTGTCCGCGCGCCCCGGCGGCGAGCACTACCTGCGGTTGCTGGAAAGGCTGCTGGCTCTGCTCGATGACGGCGGTGTACCCCGGGCGCAGGCCGCCTGGGGTGTGGACGTCCTGCTCCAGGTCGCCACCGCCACGGCGGCCGAGCACGCCACCCGCGCGCAGTCGCCCCGTGCCGAGGCCGAGTGGGACGCCCTGACCCGCGCCGTCCATGAGGTACCCGAGGACACACACCCCCACGTGCGAGCCATGGCGGGAAGCCTGCTGAGCGGCTCCCCGCAGGACCGTCTCGGCTGGTACTTCCGGACGCTGATCAACGGCATTGCACACACGGCCGTCCCGGACACCCGCCCCCGCGGCCACTGATCCGGTCCGCCCTTTCGCACCCCGCAAAGGAGCACCGTCATGTCCACCACCCATCACCCGATCGCCATCGTCGGCGGCGGCCTCGGCGGTCTCGTCCTGGCCCGGGTACTGCATGTCAACGGCATCCAGGCACCGGTGTTCGACCTGGAGGCCGACCCTGAAATCCGCACCCAGGGCGGCATGCTCGACATCCACGAGGACTCGGGTCAGGCCGCGCTGCGCGCCGCCGGCCTGTACGAGGAGTTCCGCGGACTGATCCATGCCGGGGGCGAGGCGATGCGCATCGTCGACCCGCAGGGTGTGGTTCGCCTGGTAGAAGAGGACGACGGCACGGGCAGCCGTCCCGAGGTGGACCGCGGGCAACTGCGCGACCTGCTGCTGAACGCGCTGCCCGCGGGCGCGGTCCACTGGGGGAAGAAGGCGATCGGCGCCCGTGCACTGGGCGGCGGCCGGCACGAGGTGGCCTTCGCCGACGGCACGACGATCACCACTGATCTGCTCGTCGGCGCGGACGGCGCCTGGTCGCGGATCCGCCCCTTGCTCTGCGACGCCGTCCCCGCCTATACCGGCGTCTCCTTCGTCGAGACCGACCTGTGGGAGGCCGACACCCGGCATCCGTCGAGCGCGGCCCTGGTCGGCGGGGGCTTCTTCTTCTGCCTGGGGGACGCCAAGGGCTTCCTCGCCCACCGCGAGACCGACGGCAGCCTGCACGTCTACACCGCGCTCCGAACCGCCGAAGACTGGCTCGACACCGTCGACTTCAGCGACGTGCAGACGGCGAAGAAGGCCGTCCTGACACGCTTCGAGGGCTGGGACGAAGCCCTGCGTGCACTGGTCGCCGACGCCGACGGCCCCCTGGTGCCGCGCCGGATACACGCCCTGCCCGTCGGACACCGCTGGGACCGCGTCCCCGGCGTGACGCTGGTGGGCGACGCCGCTCACCTGATGTCTCCCTTCGCCGGGGAGGGCGCCAACCTGGCCATGCTCGACGGCGCCGAACTCGGCCGGGCGATCGCCGCCCACCCCGGCGACACCGAGGCCGCCCTGACCGCCTACGAGCAAGCGCTCTTCCCCCGCAGCGAGGCGTCCGCCGCCGAGTCCGCCGCCAACCTGGAGCTGATGTTCGGCGACAACGCCCTGCAGCGACTACTCGACATGTTCGCGTCCCACCACCAGGACCGGTGATGGCGCGTGAACCCGTCGAAGACGCTCACAGAACGTCACCACAGCTCTGACATCCCGCACTGTCCGCCAGTGGGGGATTCCGCGGCTCTTCAGTCACGGAAAGTGCCGAAGAGCCAATTCCCGATGTCCACGATCAGCGCTTTCCAGTCCACCACCGCGAACCGGGAACCCATGCGTTCCGCCCGATCGTTGCCTGTCCGTCTGCCATACCCGTAGGTCCGACCCGCGCATGGTGACAGCCGTCCCACGTCTGCCGCACCGACTGCAAAAGGCCAGGACGGCCGTGGAAGCTTCGTGCGCGGCGGCTCCAGCCACCTGGAGACGGTACACGCGAGGTGGCGGAGGTGGTTCGGACTGTCGCTGGAGACCCGGCGATCAGCGCGTTTTCCGACTGGAGACCATGACAACACAGCATGCACAGGCCGCCGCGCCCGCACTCGGCGCGGCGGCCCCGGCACATGGGAACGGCAGGGCTCGGGCGGGTCGGCTGATCGGAGTCGACCTGGCCCGCGGCCTTGCGGTCTTCGGTATGTACGCGGCCCATGTCGGCCCAGACCCGGACCAGGGTGGGGCGACCGGCTTCCTGATGGAGCTGGCCCATGGCAGGGCTTCGGCGCTCTTCGCCTTCCTGGCGGGCTTCGCCGTGGTGCTCATCACGGGGCGCAGCGCGCCGAAGACCGGGCTCGCCGGCCGCCAGGCCGTCGCCAAGGTCGTGATCCGGGCCGCGATCCTGATGGCGGCGGGCACGGCGCTGACCATGACCGGCACCCCGGTCGAGATCATCCTGGCCTACTACGGCGTGTACTTCCTGCTCGTTCTGCCGCTCCACCGGCTCGGCGCCGGATCGCTGGCGGTGATCGCGACGGGTGCGGCCGTCATCTTCCCCCAGGTGCTGTACCTCGCGGCGCCGGCGCTCGACGCGGGGAGTGCGCACCGAAGCCGGGGTGTGGTCGACGGCATCGTCTCCCTCCTCTTCAGTGGCAGCTACCCGGCCGTGGCATGGGTCCCGTTCGTCATCGCCGGTATGGCCGTCGCCCGCCTCGACCTGGCCTCTACCGCGGTCCGCATACGGCTCACCGTCTCCGGAGCCGCGCTCGCGGTGGCGGGGTACGGGGGCTCCTGGCTGGCGTTGCACCTCGTCCCCGGGGCGCTCGATGCGCTCACCGTCGTAGCCGGACCGGGCGCGGCGAGCGCGTGGTGGTCCGACATCGCCGGTTTCCCGACCGGCGACACCCCGGCCTGGCTGCTGGTGGCCTCCCCGCACAGCGAGACCACCATGTCCATAGTGGGCAACACCGGCGTGGCGGTAGCCGTCGTGGCCACCTGCCTGATCGCCGTCGACACCGTCCCGCGCCTGCGCGCCCTGGCCCGGCCGGTCATCGCGGTCGGGTCCATGTCGCTGACGGCGTACGTCTTCCACATCGTCGGCATACGGCTCATGGGCATAGAGGAACTGCCGGGATCGCCCCTGCCCGTCCTTGTCGGCTTCATCGCCGCCGCCCTCGTGTTCGCCACCATCTGGTCGCGGTTCTTCCGCCGCGGGCCGCTGGAATGGCTGATGGCCAAGGCAACCGGCATCGCCCGGTACATCCAGTAGGCCCGCGCAGGCCGACCGGGACGAGGGCTCAGCCACCGTTGTCGGGGCAGCCCCGGTCTCGTGGCCAACCTTTCCCGCATCCATGAGGAGCTCCGGACTCTCCCTGTGAAAGCTGGGGCAGCTGACAAGCGTCTCGGCGAGCTACCTCTCCCGGGTGTGGTCCGGCCGCCGCTTCCCGAGCCGACAGCCGACGTACCGGGTGGCCGAAGAGTGTGGGGCGTCCCTCGGCGAGGTCATGGCTGTCAGGAACCGCACGCTCGCCGCCCGGGGCCAGGCATACACCCGCGGAAGTGGTGTGGGGGCGTATCCCCGCAGCGAGCACCCGGCTCAGGCGGACAGGCCCGGGCCTCTCGGGCGGGGGCAGGAGGAAAGCACGCGCGAGCGAGAAGTCACCCCGCCACGGCCCTGACCCCGAACCCGGCCTGGGCGCCCACGGCCACGCCACCCAGACGGCAACAGGCCGGCGGACGGGTGCAAAACCCACGGAAAGCACACATCAGGGCAACGGACTCACGTCCGCAAGCGCATCCGCGTCGAATGACGGCCCGGCGCCAGCGAGGCGGCGTCAGCGCATCGGCGTACCCGCGTACACCCCCAGGCGGACCTCCCGGAGGTCGGAGATCCGACCTGCGGGGATCGTTCTGCGCGACAACGCCCCGTAGCTTTGTCGCGCCACGCCAGTCCACACGACGAGGAAGCACCCACCGTTCATGATCGAAGCCACCGCACTCACCAAGCGCTACGGGCCCAAAACGGCCGTGGAAGACCTCAGCTTCACCGTCCGTCCTGGCGTGGTCACCGGATTCCTCGGGCCCAACGGCGCCGGGAAGTCGACCACGATGCGCATGCTGCTCGGGCTCGACGCGCCGACCTCCGGACGCGCGACCGTGAACGGTCGCGCGTACGCCGGGCACCAGGCGCCGCTGCACGAGGTCGGCGCCATGCTGGAGGCCCGCGCCATCCACACCGGCCGGACCGCCTTCAACCACCTGCTGGCACTCGCCGCCACCACCGGCATCCCGCGCTCCCGGGTCGAGGAGGTCATCGAGCTGGTCGGCCTGGCCGAGGTGGCGAAGAAGCGCGCGGGCGGCTTCTCGCTCGGCATGGGCCAGCGCCTCGGCATCGCCAGCGCGCTGCTCGGGGACCCGGCCACCCTCATCCTGGACGAGCCGGTCAACGGCCTCGACCCCGAGGGCATCCTGTGGATCCGCAACCTGCTCAAGTCACTGGCCGCCGAAGGGCGGACAGTCTTCGTCTCCTCGCACCTGATGAGCGAGATGGCGCTGACCGCCGAGCACCTGATCATCGTCGGCCGCGGTCGGCTGATCGCGGACACCTCCGTGGCGGAGTTCACCCGCCAGGCGTCGAGCAACACCGTACGGGTGCGGACTCCGGACGCCGAGCGGCTGCGCGAGCAGCTGTCCGGTCCCGATGTGACGATCACCAGTGACGAGGCCGGAGTGCTGACGGTCTCCGGGCTGAGCAGCGAGCAGATCGGCCGGACCGCTGCCGAGCACCAGGTGGTGCTCTACGAACTGGCCACCCAGCAAGCCTCGTTGGAGGAGGCGTTCATGGAACTGACCCGTGACGCGGTGGAGTACCAGGCGGTCCCCGCCGCCACCCGCTCGAACGTGACCGAAGGAACCGCCGCATGACGACCGCGACCCTCCCCGCCCCGGCCACCGCGCGCCGCGGAAAGGTCACCCAGGCCCGGGGCCTCCACTCCGAGTGGATCAAGTTCCGTTCGCTGCGCTCCACCTATCTGACACTGCTGATCGCCGTCGTCGCCATGATCGGCATAGCGCTGATGGCCTGCTGGGCCGCCGCCAACCGCTGGCATCACCTGCCGATGGCGGAGCGGGCGCACTTCGACCCGGCCGGCCGCAGCATCGACGGCTATGTCTTCGCGCAGCTCGCCATCGGCGTGCTCGGGGTGCTGGTCGTCACGGGTGAGTACGCGACGGGCATGATCCGGGCGACGCTGTCCGCGGTGCCGCGCCGGCTGCCGGTGCTGTGGGCCAAGTTGGCCGTGTTCGGCGCGGTGACCTTGGTCGTCACCTCCGTCTCCTCGCTGCTGTCCTTCTTCGCCGGCCAGTCGATGCTCTCCTCCCAGCACATCCAGACCACGCTGTCGGCCTCCGGGGTGCCCCGCGTGGTGTTCGGTACGGCGATCTACCTCACTCTGGTCGGCCTGTTCGGTGTGGCCATGGGCGCGGTGACCCGGTCCACGCCGGGCGGCATAGCGAGCGTCTTCGGGATGCTGTTCGTCCTGCCGCTGATCCTGCACGCCCTGCCGTCCTCCTGGGTCGACAACATCGGCCCGTACCTGCCGAGCAACGCGGGCCAGGCTCTGACCGTGCTGCACACCGAGCCCCACCAGCTCGCTCCGTGGACCGGCTGCGGTCTCTTCGCGGGCTACGTCGCCGTGGCCATCGTGGTGGCGGCCGTGCTGCTCAAGCGGCGGGACGCGTGACCTCGGTACCTGAAGCAAGCCATGGCCCCGGTGCGGAACCTCCGCGCCGGGGCTCCGGCCTGCTCGAACTGACAAACCGTCACCAACTTCTCAGCGACGCCCTGTTGGTGGCCTTTCTGGGGATGGTGCTGACCGCGCCGCTGCACTGGCTCTTCCGTCAGCATCCGCACCTGCTGTTCTTCCAGGGCGCGTTGCTGGTTCCGCTGGTGCTGCGTCGCCGGGCGCCCTACGTGGTCTTCGGAGTCATCGCCGCGGTCGCCTTTCTGCAGTGGCTTTTCGGCGGGATGATCGTCACCGGCGACATCGCGTTGCTGGTCGCCCTCTACACCGTCGCCGTGCACTGCTCCCGCCGCCGGACCTGGACCGCCGCCGCCGTCCTGGGGCTGGGCAATCTGCTCGCGGTCACCCGCTGGGCCGACCCCGCGCGCGGTTGGAAGGGGTTCATCGCACTGTGCGCCATGTCCGTGGCGGCCGCCATGATCGGCGTCAATGTGCACGGACGGCGCGACTATCTCGCGGCACTGGAGGACCGTGCCGCCCGACTGGAACGTGAGCGCGACCAGCGCGCGCAGTTGGCGGTGGCGGGCGAACGGGCCAGGATCGCCCGGGAGATGCACGACATCGTCACGCACAGCCTCTCGGTGATGGTGGCCCTCGCCGACGGCGCCGCCTTCGCCGTACCGCGGGCTCCGCAGAAGGCGACCGCCGCGATGGAGCAGGTCTCCGGAACCGGCCGCCAGGCCCTCACCGACATGCGCCGGTTCCTCGGTGTGCTGAGGGCCGACGAACCCGACGCGCTGCGCCACCCGCAACCGGGCATCGCACAGCTCGACGGTCTGGCCACTCAGGTACGGGCGGTGGGGTTGCCGGTGCGGCTGCGCGTCGAGGGCGACCTGGCGGCCGTACCGGCCGCCGCGCAGCTCACCGTCTACCGGCTGGTGCAGGAGGCGCTCACCAACACCCTCAAGCACGCCGCCGCCGGAGCGCAGGCCACCGTGCGCGTAAGCTGCCACTCGGACCGGGTGGCCGTGGAGATCCGCGACGACGGCCGGCCGGTGGAGCCGTCCGGTGAGCCCGGTCACGGGATCGACGGTATGCGCGACCGGGTCGCGGCCTACGGCGGTGTCATCGAGGCCGGACCGCTGCCCGGCGGCGGCTGGCGGGTGGCGACCTGCCTCAAACTGGGTGAGGCCGCGGATGCGGGGGCCGGTGCCCCGGAAGCAGCGGAACACGGCGGATCGGAAGGGGAGCTGTGAGTATCGGCGTCCTGCTCGTCGACGACCAGCCGCTGATGCGGGTGGCGTTCAACCTGGTACTGGAGTCGCAGCCCGACCTGACCGTGGTCGGCGAGGCCGGCGACGGGGCCGAGGCGGTGCGGTTGGCCCGGCAGCTCCAGCCGCAGGTGGTGCTGATGGACGTGCGGATGCCCGGCGTCGACGGCATCGAGGCCACCGAGCAGATCATCGCCGCCTGCCCCGGCACCCGGGTGCTGATCCTGACCACCTTCGACCTCGACGAGTACGCCTTCGCCGGGCTGCGGGCGGGCGCCTCCGGGTTCCTGATCAAGAACGCGCTGCCGGAGGAACTGCTCTCCGCGATCCGGACCGTGGCGGCCGGGGACGCCGTCGTCTCGCCCCGGGTGACCCGGCGGCTGCTGGAGACCTGCGCCCATCAACTGCCCACCCCTGACGGGCCCACCGACGCCCGGCTGGCCCGGTTGACCGCCCGCGAGCTGGAGATCCTCACCGAGGTGGGCCAGGGCAAGTCCAACTCCGAGATCGCCGCCGACCTCCATCTCGCCGAGGCGACCGTGAAGACCCACCTCAGTCGGGTGCTGGTCAAGCTCGAACTGCGCGACCGCGTGCAGGCGGTGGTCTTCGCTTACGAGACCCGGCTGGTCAAACCGTCCTGATCGGACGGCCGGAGGCATGGCGGCGACGCGTCGACGGCGGCGGAGCAGGGCGCCGGCGGCGTGGAGTTGACGGAAGCGCCGCCACGGATGGAGCTCGCACCGCTACGGTGAGTGCGCGCGCCGGGGTGCCATGCCGATCGCGTAGGCGATGTCCTCGGACGAGCTCTCGTAGGGCAGGCCGGCCTTCTCCACGCTCCAGGCGAGCGCTCCGGGCCTGGCGTAGGAGGCGCAGTCGGTCAGCCCGGCGTCCAGGCGGGCCAGGCGGCGCAGGAAGCGTTCCCGGCGTTCATCGCGTAGCCGAGCAGGCGGCGGGAACGCAGGTCGATGACGGTGGCGAGGTAGAGCTTGCCCTCGCCCGTTTCGATCTCGGTCTCTCGACCACGGACCGCCGGCCACGTCGCGTCGTCCATAGGACGACGACGGCGCACCCACCAAATCGACCACATTCGTGGCGGCGACCCCGACCCACCTCATCGACACCCTCGGCGAACCGCACCGGTTCATCTGGGCGATGACGGGAGTGCCTTGAAACGTCGCTCGGCCAGGGCAGTCGGATCTCGGTCGATCTCTCTGTCCTCCCGAGGGCTCCGTTGCCGCGTCCGGGCTTCCCCGAAGCATCGCCAGACTGCGGCGAACTCCCCTGCGTCACCGGTGCGCAATCCCGCCTGAAGTCATCCTGCGCACCATGCTGAACTGCCCCGGTGTACTCACTCGCAGGCATTGCGCTGACCTGCTGTGCAAGTGAAACGAGGGGCTTCGACGTCGCACTCGGCTTTGTCTCGCCGCAGGTCTGGGAGGTTGCGGGGTCAGGGTGTGGCCGGGGGCTCGCGTCGGGAGAGGGCGTCGGAGGTCCTCACCGTGATGTAGAGCGAGGCCGCGAGGGCGAGGACCAGTGCGGCGCCCACGGCGAAGATGCTGCCGCTCGTGACGGGCGGCGGGCTGCCGGCCTCGGTGCGGGCGGAGCCGCTGAGGAAGGGGACGACGGCCAGGACGGTGGCCCCGAGGGCGACCTCGGCCCAGACGACTTTCGGGAAGTGCCGTAGCGTCAGGTGGAGGAGAGGGTCCGTGGAGTCGGCGCGGCGGGCCTGGGCGATGCGGGGCATCAGCCAGAACTGGTTGACGCCGCCAGCCGTGACCATGCCCAGGACCAGCACGATCTTGATGAGCAGGAAGAATCCGTAGGTCGTCGTCCACAACTGCCCGATGCCGCCGACGTGTTTCCAGCTCATCCACAGGCCGGAGGTGAGCACGGCGCCGACGCAGACCAGGGCGACGAAGCTGAAGCGGCGCCAGAGGTCCGCCCACAGCACCCCGGCGTTCTGGCTCAGTCGGCCACGGGCTTCGGCGAGGGTGGCGAGCAGGGCCAGACCGCCGATCCACACCGTGCCGCTGACGACGTGGACCTGAGCGAACAGAGGGTCGAGGACGTGGTCTGCGTTCTTCGGTGCGGAGGCGGGTATCGCCGCGATGAGCGAGGTCGCGAGCGCCAGGGGCAGGGCGGTCAGAGCGAGGGTGTTCAGGTGCCGTCGTGCCTGCGGGGTGAAGAGCGCGATGAGCGCGGCGGAGGACAGGACCAGGGCGGCGTTTTGGGCCAGGTAGATCGTGCCCTGGGCCATCCACGTCCCCTTCGCGGCGGGTGCGCGCAGGAAGTCCCAGATCCGTCCCGGCGCGAGAGCGTCGCCGAACGGCATGCCCTTGCCGGACCGGGCCAGGCGAGCGGCGAGCTGGAAGTAGCCGGCCACGAGCAGGACGACCCCGGCCCAGGCCAGAAAGACCGCCGTCCGCCGGCGTAGAGCGTCGACGTCACCGTGTTCGCTCTGGCTCGCGCGAAGTGCCGGGCGGACCACCGCCGCGTACGTCACCGTGGCGCCGACGGCTCCGGACAGGCCGGCGAAATAGCCGGATTTGGTGAGGATCCGCCAGGGCGGAGGCGTGCTGTAGCCGACCGAGGCGGCCAGATGCGCGAAGTTCACGGTAGGTTAGCCTAGCCTAAGTTTCTGCCCGGTTAGGGGGAGGTGGTGCCGCGGATCGGGCGCGTGAGGACGGATTGGCGCCCCCGCCCGCCGATGCCGCCCTCGCTACAGACGCGAAGAAGCGCACAAACAAGGGGTGCCCAGCCTTAACGGGCTGGGCACCCCTTGTTCACCGCTACTCGCCCCAGAAGCCGCTCCGGCGTTCAGCGACCGCCACGACGGCGGTTCCGGCGCCGACGAGGGCGTCGAGCGCCTGGGCGCTCTTTACGTGTCAGCAGAAATAGGTCGTGTAGTGGTGCCCGGGGGTGGTGCTCGACCAGTACCACAACGCGACTCCATTCGGACCGATTTCGATCCGCCCGTTCTTGTGCGTGTAGTTGCCCTCGATGTCCTTGGCGCACACCCCAACACGGTCCGGAGAACAGTTCTTATAGATCTGCATCATGGGACCGCCGTTGGCATTGGGGTTGTCGAACGACGTCCAGCAGGGGTAGTCCGCCGCCTTGCCCGTGTGTGAGGGCGCGGCGGATGCAGTCGTGGAGGCCGTCAGCATTGCGCCGACTGCCACAACGGCGGTCGCGATCGCGACCGCGCCCTTGCGTGGCGAATTCATCATCGTGTTCCTCTCGTGTTCGGAAATTGTGGTGGCAGGGACTACGGCGTTGTCCGTTGCCAGGTCGACGCGGACGGCGTCGGGCCGAGTTCTTGGCCGGGCGGACCCCTGCGTCCCGCGGCGCCCAAGGGCCAGAGCTCGGCACCCCCGTTCATCAGCCGAACCGCGGCCAACACTCGCTGACCGCCCGGTTGTTAGGCATCCCGGTTCCTGCTCACAACAATCCGCTTGCTGCCGACTTGGGAGGGCTGCACGCGGCATGGACCGGTCTTGCGGGGTACGCCGGGAAATGCCTAGCGTGGCCGGCGGTCAGGCACTGCGGGGGGACGGGGAGCAGCGTGGGGCGTCGTGAGAAGCCGGTGGACCCGGGAGCCGGGCCGGTGCAGCGGCTCGCCTATGAACTGCGCAAGCTGCGCCAAGAGGCGGGCGGCATCACCTACCGGGCGATGGCCGAGCACGTGCCGTACTCCGTTCCCACGCTCTCCCAGGCCGCCGCGGGCGAGAAACTGCCGTCCCTTGCGGTCACCTTGGCCTACGTGGAGGCGTGTGGCGGGGACACCGCCGAGTGGGAGACGCGCTGGCGCCAGGTGGGGGAGGACCTGGCTGCGCAGTCGGCCGCCGGGGACGATGCGAGCGCGCCGTATCGGGGCCTCGCCCGCTTCGAGACCGGCGACCAGGAACGGTTCTTCGGCCGCGGCGCGCTCACCGACGCACTCGTGAGGCTGGTGCGCGAGCACCGCGTCGCGGCCCTCTTCGGCCCTTCCGGCAGTGGCAAGTCCTCGCTGCTCCGCGCCGGACTGATCCCCTGCCTGCAGCACACCCAGGACCCGGGCCTGCGACCGGCTGCCCTGCGTATCCTCACCCCCGGGCCCCACCCGGTACGCAGCCACCAGCAGCTGTTCACCCCGGCCGAGGCCGACGGGGACGTCTGGCTGATCATCGACCAGTTCGAGGAACTCTTCTCCCTCTGCCACGACGCGGAGGAACGCAACCGGTTCATCGACCTGCTCCTGGCAGCGGAGGGTCCTGGCAGCCGGCTGCGGGTGGTCCTGGGCGTGCGCGCCGACTTCTATCCCCGCTGCGCCGAGCACCGCGGGCTCGTGGCGGCCCTCCAGCATGCGACGTTGATGGTCGGGCCCATGAGCCCGGCCGAGCTGCGCGAGGCCATCGTCAGACCCGCCACGGCCGAAAACCTGGTCGTCGAGCGCGCGTTGACCAGCCGGCTGATCGACGACCTGACCGATGAGCCCGGCGGGTTGCCCTTGCTGTCGCACGCCCTGCTGGAGACCTGGCGCCGCCGCCGCGGCCGGACCATGACCGTGGACGCCTATGAAGCGGCGGGCGGTGTGCACGGCGCCGTCGCCCAGACCGCCGAACACCTCTACACCCAACTCTCCCCGGCCCAGGCCCACCTCGCCCGCCGCATCCTGCTGCGGCTCATCGCCCCCGGGGAGGGAACGCAGGACACCCGCCGCCCCGCCCCGCACGCCGAACTCGACACGGACAACCCCACCGACACCCGCATCGTCCTCGAACACCTGGCCCGCGCTCGCCTGATCACCCTCGACGACGACACCGCCGACCTCGCCCACGAAGCCCTCATCACCTCATGGCCCCGCTTACGCGCCTGGATCGAGGAACACCGCGAACGCCTGCGGCTACACCGGAAACTGACCGAAGCCGCCCAAGCCTGGGAAGAACTGGGACACGACGCCGGCGTGCTGTACCGGGGAACCCGTCTGGCCGCAACGAAGGAAGCGTTCGCCACCCCGGAAGCACGGGCAGAACTCACCGTCCCGGAACGCGCATTCCTCGACGTCTCCCGCACCGCCGAGGAGAGTGCACAGGCCGCGGTCCACCGCCGCACCCGCCGGCTCCGCCAACTCGTCGCACTGCTCACCGCCGCGTTCCTCGTAGCGGGCGTCACCACTGTCCTTGCCGTCCGCGCGCGGCAGTCCGCCGACCGGCAACGCAACATCGCGGTGTCCCGGCAGGTGGCGATCGAGGCCATGGCGCAGCGCGCCACCACGCCGGCGCTGGCGGTACAGCTCAGTCTCGCCGCCTACCGTCTCGCCCCTACCGCCGAGGCCCGAGGCGGCCTGCTCAGTGCCTTCGCCACGCCTTATGCAAGCCGGCTGACCGGCATCACCGATGCCGCCGGCTTCAGCCCGGACGGGCGCATCATGGCCGCAGCGACCGATGACCACACCGTACGGCTTTGGAACGTCGCCGCCCGGGACAATCCGACGGGGCTGGCCACGCTCACCGTCCACTCCGACACGGTCCGGTCGGTGAAGTTCAGCCCCGCCGGGCACCTCCTGGCCACCGCCTCCGTCGACAGGACCATCCGCCTGTGGGACGTCACCGACCCCCGGCACCCCGCACGCCTGGCCACCCTCGGCAACCACACCGACAACGTCTGGTCGGTGGCGTTCAGTCCCGACGGTCGCACCCTCGCGGTGGCCAGTGACGACCGCCGCACCGTGCAGCTGTGGGATGTCACCGATCCCCGGAACCCCAACAGACTCGCGCCCCTCATCGGTCACACCGACACGGTCCTGTCGGTGGCGTTCAGTCCCGACGGACATTGTCTGGCCACCGCCGGAGACGACCACACCGCACGCTTGTGGGACGTCACCGATCCCCGGAACCCCAGCAGCCTCGCTACCCTTGACGGCCACACCGACACCGTCTGGTCAGCCGTCTTCACCCCCGACGGGCGCAGACTTGCCACCGCCGCAGCGGACAAGACCATACGTCTGTGGAACATCGAAGACCGGCATCGTCCGGTTGCCATGGCCACCATGACCGGCCACACCGACGCCGTCCGCTCGGCCGCCTTCAGCCCCGACGGGCGAACGCTTGCCACCGCGAGCAACGACCACACCGCACGCCTGTGGGATGTCACCGATCCCACACATCCCCACAGCCTGGCCACGCTCACAGGCCACACCGACGATGTCGTTCTGACGGCCTTCAGCCCGGACGGGCGCACCCTGGCCACGGTCGGTGACGACGCCACCGCACGGTTGTGGGACATCCCCGGCCCGATCCTCACCGGCCACACCGACGGTCTCTACAGTGCGGCATTCACCCCCGACCGCCGCACTCTCGCCACCGCCGGCATCGATCACACCGTGCGCTTGTGGAACGTCACCGATCCTCAGCAACCGAAGCACCTGGTCACCGTGACCGGCCACACCGGCACCGTCCGCTCTGCCGCCTTCAGCCCGGACGGCCGGATCCTCGCCACGACCAGCGACGATCGCACCACACGGCTGTGGGACGTCACCGACCCCCGGAACCCGCGCCGTCTGGCCACCCTCACCGGCCACAAGGACACCGTCTGGAAGGCCGCGTTCAGCCCCGACGGGCGCACCCTGGCCACCACCAGCGAAGACGCCACCGTACGCCTGTGGGACGTAGCCGATCCACGCAGTCCCACCACCCTGACCGTGCTGACCGGCCACCGCAACAACACCGAAGCAGCGGCGTTCACCCCGGACGGCCGTACCCTGGCGACGACCAGTCAGGACCGCACCATCCGCCTGTGGGACGTTACCGACCGCCGGAACCCACGCCGCCTCGCCGTCCTCTCGGGCCATGCCCGGTCCATCCGTGCCGCCGTCTTCAGCCCTGACGGACACACCCTCGCCACGGCCGGCCTCGACGGCACCGCACGTCTGTGGGACGTCACCGACCCTCATCACCCAGGGCCACTATCCGTCCTCACCGGCCACACCAATGCCGTCTACGGCGTAGCGTTCAGCCGCGACGGTCACGTCCTCGCCACGGCCAGCGCCGACACCACCGCACGCCTGTGGAACGTCGCAGACCGCCACAAGCCCACGGCCCTCGCCACCCTCGCCGGCCATACCGACCGCATCTACGCCCTGGCATTCAGTCCCGACGGCCACACACTGGCCACGGCCGGCGCGGATGCCACCGCCCGCCTGTGGGAGACGGACCCCCAGCGCGCCGCAGCCCGGATCTGCGCTACCGCTCACCCCGCACTCACCCGTTCCGACTGGAACCACTTTTTCTCCGGACTCCCCTATCACCCGCTCTGCTGACAGGGCTGACGGACACCGCCAACACCCGGCCCCCCCGGGGGATTCTCCCGAAGTCGGCCCAACCCGTAGCGAAGAAGGCCATCCAGGGCAACTACAACGCCGAGGACAAGGAGCACGCCGCCAAGGCAGTCAAGGTGTTCGGTGAGCAGTACGGGACGACAGTCCCCAAAGCCGCCAAGAAGATCGCGGACGATGATGAGGCCGAACTGCTGCCCTGCTACGGCTTCCCCGCCGAGCACTGGATCCGCCTGCGGACCACGAACCCGATCTGGGTGTGGTACTTCCTCGACGGCATCGGCGTGGGGCGCCGTAGACGCCATGGTGCTCGCTGTGGATGGCGCGGATCTCGCTCACGGTCCGCTCCTCCTCGGCCTGGCGCTCGGCGCGGGCCGGCTCGGTGGCCAGGTGCCGGTAGTAGTCGGCGCGGGACGCCCCGAGCATCCGGCAGATCCGCTGCACGCCGAAGCCAGCGCGGTTGGCGGAGATGAAGTCCCAGCGGCAGGGGCTCACTTCACCTCCCGAGTGAAATAGGCGGCTGCCCGGCACAGGATCTCGCGCTCCAGGTGCCACTCCTTCTCCACCTTCAGCAGCCGGGCATTCTCCGCCCGCAGTCGGGCCAGTTCCTCCGTTGCTCCCGCCCGCGTCACGGCGTCCGGGCACGGCCTGCGAGTCGTCCTTGCGGACCCACGTCCGCAGCGACTCCGCGGTGATGCCGAGGTCCGCGGCCACCGCAGCGTACGTCCGCTTGCCGGCCGCAGCGTGGTAGAGCGCGACGGCGTCCTTCCTGAACTCCTCCGGATACGGAGACTTGCGTCCTAATGAACATCCCTCCCCGGACCATCAAGATCCATTGTCAGGGTGTCCACTCCAAAGGAACATCCTCACCCCCCACCTTGGGGCGGTCCTCCCACGCCAGGTTCGGCCGGTCTGGGTCCACCCACGGCAATTCGACGTCGACGCTGGGGAATCGACCCGCATGCTCTTTGATCCGCTTGGCCAGCGTGTCGGGCACCGGCACCACGCGGTCCTGGTTGCCCTTCGGAGGGCCGAAGTACAGTCGCGACCTGATCCTCATGACCTGGCGCACGGTCCGCACTTCCCGAGGGCCCGCGCCTTCTGCTTCGGTTTGGCGGGAGGGCGAACCGTGGACAGAACGCGACACGGACGTTTGTTGCGGCAGAGCGCGGTTGCGAGACCGTGGGGTGGCCGTGCGAATGCTCAGGGCTTCGTTGCTCAGGGCGGGATGGAGTTCAAGGGCGGTGCAGCAAGAGGTAGCCATGCTGATCGGTGACGACCCGGTAGCCGTGGGACCGGGCGATATCGATGTCGCAAGCCTGTTGGGCATGTGAGGTGGGCCAGGTCTGCGGGGTGGCGGTGTCGACGATGATCCACTCAGGGTCGGGCCTGCTACCAGTCAGGCCGAATTCAGAGACGGTGGCGCGACTGGTGAGCTGCGGCACGAGACCGTTGGAGGCGGCAACGGTCGCTCCGTCGGGGATGCGGTCCAGGATGCGGTGGGCAGCGGTGATGCGCGCACTGGTGTGCCAGGTGGCGGCGTCGGCGAGGCGTGACAGGGGGAACAGCGGCAGCAGCAAGACGCTGATGGCGGCGCCGATGGCCAGGTGGGCGCGGGCGGCGCGTTGCCCACCCGGCCGGGTGGCGACCGCCTCGACGAGCGCGGCGAAGACGATGGGCATCAGAACCGCGCTGTAGTGGTACTTGGTGCCCCAGTAGGCAGGGTTGTGGGACAGGAAGCGCCACCCCAGGGTGGGGAGCGCGGTCCACAGCAGCGGGGAGCGGAGGGCCATGAACGCGGTCGGGGCCAGCAGCAGCACGACGGTGAGGCCACAATTGGCAGCGTGCAGCACCGCCGAGAGCCCGGCCCCGTTGGCCCCACCCGAACTGAGATTGTTCCAGTACCCGTACTGCAGACCGGGGTTGAACGCCGGTATCACGAGCAGGACTTCCAGCAGTGTCCCCACGATGCCGGCGGCGGATGCGACCAGGCCGAGCCGTACACGCCCGCGCCGGGCCACCAGTGCACCGATGACCGCAGCTGTGAGGCCGAGGTCTTCCTTGACGAGCAGGAGTGGCAGTGCCCACATGACGGCGGCGCGCAGTCTCCCCTCGCCCAGCGCGGTCAGCGAGAAGGCCAGCAGCGGCACGGCGAAGCACACCTCGTGGAAGTCGAAGCCCACGGCCTGGGCCATCCCCCAGGAGATGCCGTAGCCGAAGGCGACCGTCAGGGCGGTTGCTCGGCCGGCTGCGCGCTGCGCCCAAGAAGCCAGCGGCACCACTCCCACGGCGAACAGCGCTGCCTGGGCCAGGAGCAGCATGAGGGGAGAGGGCCACAGACGGTAGAAGGGCGCCAGAGTGGCCAGGATGGGCGAGAAGTGATCGCCGAGCAACGGGAAGCCGGGGCCCTTGAGTTCGGAGACGGGCAGTTGGCTGTGCGCGTAGGAACGGACGGCCTGCTCGAAGATGCCCAGGTCGAAACCGGTGGTGATCATCTGCTGGTGGTCTCGCACCGATACCGCCGTGTAGGCGGCGAACAGCGCAACCCCGGCAGCCCAAGGCCAGTACGCGCCGCACCAGCTACGCAGACGCCTCCCATCCCGGTCGGGGGCGGAAGCGGCAGGCAGGGCAGACGTGGTGGTGATAGCTGAGGGCACGGTTGGGGCCTTCCAGGTGTGGAGGGCCCCACGATCGCCAGGCGCTGCTGATGCTTCCCTGACCGTTCCTGATCACGCGGTCAGGAAGCGGCATCGGGGCTGTGCCAGGCTGGGCACATGCGGATCCTGCTGGTCGAGGACGAGCGCGAGCTCGCCGACACACTGCGACACGGCCTGTCGGCCGAGGGCTACCAAGTGGACCTGGCGCACGACGGCCGGGAGGGCCTGTGGAAAGCCCGCATGGGCGAGCACGCGTTGATCATCCTGGACCTGATGCTCCCGCTCATCAACGGCTACCGGGTCTGTGCCCAGCTGCGACGCGACGGCATCACGACCCCCATCCTGATCCTGACCGCCAAGGACGGCGAATGGGATCAGGCAGAGGCTCTGGACACCGGCGCCGACGACTACCTTGCCAAGCCCTTCTCCTACCCGGTGCTGCTCGCCCGGCTGCGCGCACTCCAGCGCCGCGCCAGCACATTCAGCACTGTGGTGCTCACCGTGGGCGACCTGACCCTCGACGTGGCAGCGCGCGCCTGCCGACGCGCCGGCAGCAAGATCGCGCTCACCCCCCGGGAGTTCGCCATCCTTCAACTGCTCGCCCGCCACCCTGGCAAGGCCGTCACCAAACGCGACCTCCTTTACCACGCATGGCCGGAGGACGCCGCGGACCCGAATCTCGTCGAGGCCCGCATCAGCGCCCTGCGGCGCAAGATCGACACACCCTTCGGCCGTCACTCGTTGCAGACCGTGCGTGGCCACGGCTACCGCCTCATCGACGACCGGCACCGCCATGAGTGACCGCCGGCTTGCACATGGGGTCGCCTGGCTACGTCGCAAGCTGCGCTCGGTCCGAGTGCGCACCTCATTGGCGGCTGCGGCCGCCAGTGCCGTCCTGCTGGGAGGGGGCGCCGCGTGGGTGCACCACACGGTCTTCGACCAGGCGATGGCCGCCACGCGGGAGCGGGCTGCCGTCGAGGCGGCCCACCTGGAGTCCATCCTGAGCGGCGGTTCCACCCCTTGGGGCGTCAAGGAGTGGATGGCCCTGCCCTACTCAGAGAACCTGCCCTACGAGATCGTCGCGGGAAAAGACACCTACGTCGCCTCCAGCCCCGAACTGCAGCCCTTCGATCACGGCGGCCCCACTCTGCCCGCACCAGACCGCGGCGGCATCCAGTTCAACCTGCCGGGGCGGAACGGTCCCCTCCCACCCGACGACATCCAGATCACCCCGCAAGACGGGGCGCACCTGGGCACCCCCGCCGGTAGTCGCGGCAACCCGCTCGCCGGACGCACGTTCCCCGTCGTCGCGATCGGCATGGCGGCCAAGGACGTGCACCCCCGTCAGGGTGTCAAGCTGCTCAGGAAGCTGGGCGACGGTGAAAACGTCGCCATCTACGTGCTCGTCACGCCCTTCGAGGCGCAAGCCGCCACCGACGCCATCGACCGCATCCTCCTGCCCGCCGTGCCCCTCGGCGTCCTCCTGGTCGCCGCCGTCGCGTACCTGGCCACCGCACGCGCGCTGCGCCCGGTGGAGGCCATCCGCGCCCGGACCGCGGCAGTCACCGCCACCAACCCCCGCGAACGCGTCGACATCCCTGATACCGCCGACGAGATCTCCGCGCTCGCCACCACCATCAACGCCACCCTCGAACGCCTGGATGCCGCCGCCACCGCCCAGCGGCGCTTCGTCGCCGACGCCGCACACGAACTCCGAAGCCCGCTCACCACCCTCCTAGCCGGACTCGAGATCGCCCTCGCCTACCCAGACAAGACAGAGTGGCCCACCGTCGGCACCCGCGCCGCCAGCCAAGCCCGCCGCCTACAGACACTCGCCAACGACCTCCTGCTCCTGGCCCGGCTGGACGCCACAAGCCCCTCTGCGCCCACCGACATCGACCTCGCAGACCTCGTCAGCTCCCTCGCGAACGACTACGCCGCCCAGACCCGCGGCCACCCACAGGTGCACTGCACCACAAAGGGCCCGGCCGCGGTCCTCGCCGCCCCCGGCGCACTCGAACGCATCCTGCGCAACCTGCTCGACAACGCCACCCGCTACGCGCACCACCGCGTTGACCTCACCATTCACACCGAACCGGCGGCCGAGGGATCCGGTTCGGCCGGTGCGGTCGTCGTGGAAGTCCGCGACGACGGCCCAGGCATCCCCGCGCACCAGCGTGAACGCATCTTCGAACGCTTCACCCGCCTCGATGACGCCCGCGACCGCGACTCCGGAGGCGCTGGCCTCGGACTCGCGATTGCACGAGAACTCGCCGAGCGCCACCACGCCGTCCTGCAGGCCGCCACAAGCGCCACCGGAGCCCACTTCATCCTGCGATGGCCAAAAGCCAACCCCTCGAACTCCAACCAATTGCTTTACTGATCATTTCAGAATGAGTTTGTGTTGGGGGCTTGGCAGTTGGGGTGAGAGACGGCAGTGTTCTGCGGGTGTCGGTCGATCTTGTGCCTGATGACCTGTGGGGACGTGTCGTGCCGTTGCTTCCTCCTCGGCCTCCGCGGCGCCGGCGGTATCCGGGCCGGTTGCCGGCGGATGACCGTGCTGCCCTGCGAGGCGTCGTGTACGTGCTGTGCAAGGGCGTGAGCTGGGTGGATGTGCCTGCGGAGAGGGTCGGTTGCAGCGGGGTGACTGCTTGGCGGCGGCTTCGGGACTGGGCCAAGGCTGGTGTCTGGCCTCGTCTGCACGAGGTCCTTCTGTCGGAGTTGCGGGCCGCCGGTCTGCTGGACATGGAGGACGCGGCAGTGGACGGCTCGCACGTCAGGGCTCTCAAAGGGGGGCTCGCACCGGACTTTCGCCAGTCGACCGCGCGCGTCCGGGCAGCAAGCACCATCTGATCACCGACCGGCACGGAATGCCGCCGGCGATCTCGCTGACCGGCGGAAACGGTCACGACGTCACCCGGCTGATGCCACTGCTGGACGCGATACCTCGCATTCGCGGAGTCCGGGGTCGTCCGCGTCACCGGCCAGGCCGGCCGTTCGCCGACCGTGGTTACGACTACGACAAGTACCGCCGCCTGCTCCGGGCCCGCGGCATCACACCGAAGATCGCCCGCAAAGGCACACCCCACGGCTCCGGCCCGGGCAAGACCCGCTGCGTCGTCGAGCGCACCTTCGCCCGGCTCCACCAGTTCAAACGCCTACGGATCCGCTACGAGATACGCACCGACCTCCACCTCCGCCTGCTCCAACTCACCTGCAGCGTCATCTGCTTGAGGAGACCCCGGACCTCATCTGAAATGATCAGTTGGGTGTTGTGGATCAGGACGTTGTTGACGGTGCCGTTGGCAACGACTTGGGCGGGTAGCTGCGTAGGACGAGTGAGGTGGTGACCGGTCCGTAGCGGGCGAGGGAGTCCACGACCTGTTCAAGGCGTTCGGCGTGAGAACAGTGCACGTCGAGCAGCAGGCAGTCCTCGCCAGTCACGCGGAGGGTCGAGACGACCTCGGGAGTGTGGGCGGCAAGGGTGAGTGCTTGGGACAGCTGCGCGTGGGTGGTGCGTAGCCGGACGATGGCGTGGATGTTCAATCCGACTGCGGCTGGGGCGACGACGGCACGGTAGCTGGTGATGATCCCGTTCTTCTCCAGGCGTTGGATGCGGGCGCTGGCTGCCGGCTGGGACAGCCCGATTCGGCGTCCGACCTCGGCTCCGGTGAGCCGCCCGTCGGTTTGGAGCAGTTCCAAGATGGCACGGTCGATCTCGTCGAGTGATTCCATCGTTGTCACCCCCACTTTCTTTGAGATCACTTGCTGAGCCCGATCGTTGCCGCTGATCCATCGAGAATCGCCCCAGGATGCCCCGGCGATGCGTGGGGGCCACGATTGGAAGGGTAGGCGATGGTCGCGTACGTCATCATCCCTGGGATCGACGGTTCGGACGAGCGGCACTGGCAGAGCTTGTGGGAGAAGCGATGGGGGCCCTCAGCGGTCCGGATCGCACCGGCCTCGTGGAGCAGACCGGACCTGCCGGACTGGGCTGCCGCAATCCAGGCTGCCTACGAGGTCGCTTCCCGGCGTGACAACCGGGTGGCGTTGGTGGCTCACAGCCTTGGCTGCTGGGCAGCCGCGCACTGGCTGGAGCAGGCGCGACCCGACACGGCGGCGGCGTTCCTGGTCGCGCCTCCCAATCCCCAGGGACCGGCGTTCCCACGTGAGGCCGCATCGACGTTCCTGAGCCTGTCCGCTCGCCCTTTGCCGTGCCCGAGCCTGATGGTGGCCAGCGACGACGACCCCTACTGCGACCCGACGACGTCCGCCTCCTTCGCGCACGAGTGGCAGGCGCAAGGCCATCTCATCCGAAGCCGCGGCCACATCAATTCCGACAGCGACCTCGGTGACTGGCAGACGGGCCTGGAACTCCTTCGCAGGCTCGTCGACTGCTGAGATGACTGATTCGACACGGATGCCCTCCGCGTCGACGCCGGCCCCTACCCTGCTCAGAAAGCCCATGCATGTCGCATCGCAATGCCCCGCTGTCTCCTGAAGGGCGGCGCCGTCTGATCGACCGCTGCCGGAACCGCCCGATCGCCCACGTCGCCGCAGAGATGGGAATCTCTCTCGCGCGTGCGCGTCGAAGTGGGGCAACCGCTTCCGCCGCCATGGCGACCTCGGCCTCCTGGACCGCTCTTCAGCGCCACACCGGCAACCCACGACAACTGATGCCGACGTCGTGGCCCGCATTGAGGACTTGCGCCGCACCCACAAGTGGTCAGCCGCGAGGATCACGTTCGAACTCAACAACGACGGCATCACCATCAGTCGCCGCACCGTGTCCCGCCACCTCGTGAGCCTGGGCCTGAACCGGCGCCGGTTCATCGACCCCAACGGCGAGACCGACCGCCAACCACGGAAGATCACCGCTCGCCGCCCCGGGCACATGGTCCACATCGACGTCAAGAAAGTCGGCCGCATGCCCGACGGCCGCGGCTGGCGCGCTCACGGGCGAGGCAGCGGACAAGCCAAAGCCGTGGATCGGCGCAAGAAGAAGGCCGAACGCGGCGGCTACGTCTATCTGCACTCCGCAGTCGACGGATACAGCCGCCTCGCCTACACCGAAGCCCTGCCAAACGAAAAGGCCGCGACCGCCGTCGGATTCCTCCACAGAGCCCACGCGTGGTACGCCACCCACGGCATCACCCGAATCGAACGCATCGTCACCGACAACGGCGCCTGCTACCGAGCCGACGCCTTCGCCCGCGCACTACTCGGATCCCGGCACCAACGAACCGCGCCCTACACCCCACGCCACAACGGCAAGGCGGAGCGGTACAACCGGATCCTCGCCGAGAAGTTCCTCCATGCCCGCCCTTGGCTCTCAGAGCAGCAGCGCGCCGAGGCTGAACCGCTCCGGGTCTGATGGAGGCTCGATTCCCTGAGAGGATCGAGTCATGGCACGTCCGTCCCCTTACCCTGCCGAGCTTCGCGAGCGTGCGGTGCGCATGGTCGCGGAGATCCGTCCGAACTACCCGACCGAGTGGGCCGCGATGAAGGCGGTCGCGGCGAAGCTGGGCATCGGTGCGGCCGAGACGGTGCGGACCTGGGTCCGCAAGGCCGAGGTGGACGCGGGCCGGCGGCCCGGCACCACGTCCGAGGAGGCCGCGGAGATCAAGCGTCTGCGGGCGGAGAACGCCGAACTGCGGCGGGCGAACGAGATCTTGAAGGCGGCGTCGGCTTTCTTCGCGGCCGAGCTCGACCGGCCGTCAAAGCGCTCGTAGCGTTCATCGACGAGTTCAAGAAGGTGTTCGGGGTCGAGCCGATCTGCCGTGTGCTCTGCGGCCACGGACTGAAGATCGCAACGAGCACCTACTACGCCGCCAAGAACCGCGCTCCCAGCGCCCGCGCGATACGGAGCTAAAGGCGCACATCAGTCGGGTGCATGCCGACAACTACGGCGCTACGGAGTCCGGAAGGTCTGGCGGCAGCTGCATCGCGAGGGCATGGTCGCGGCCCGCTGCACGGTCGCCCGGCTGATGCGCGAGCTCGGCCTGGAAGGCGCCCGTCGTGGCAAGAAGATCCGAACCACCCTGCGCGACGATGGGCATGAACGGGCGGCTGACCTGCTGCAACGCGACTTCACCGCCTCCAGGCCGAACGAGCGATGGGTCGCGGACTTCACCTACGTCGCCACCTGGTCCGGGATCGTCTACGTCGCATTCGTCGTGGACGTGTTCTCCCGGGCGATCGTCGGCCGGTCCGCGGCGACCAGCAAGCGGGCCAAGCTGGTCCTCGACGCCCTCGACATGGCCCTGTGGCGCCGGGATCGCGCCGGAACTCCCGCTGGACCAGGGCTGGTTCATCATTCGGATGCGGGCAGTACACGTCTTTCGCGTTCACCGCGCACCTGATCGAGGCCGGCATCGACGCCTCGATCGGCACCGTCGGCGACGCCCTGGACAACGCGCTCATGGAGTCCCAGATCGGCCTCTACAAAACGGAGCTGATCAAACCCCGCAGGCCCTGGCACGGCCTCGTCGACGTCGAGCTCGGCACCGCGGAATGGGTCGACTGGTTCAACAACCAGCGCCTCCACAGCGCGACCGGCGACATCCCGCCCCATGAGTACGAGACCAACCACTACGCTCAACACCAGCCCCGACCGGCGGCTGGAGTCAACGTATAGAGCCTCCACCGATCCCGGAGCGGTTCACTGTCAGTAACGGAGTGAGCAGTGTCCTTGGCTCGCCACGACAAGGGCGGCGGCTGTGCTCATCGTCGGACGCCAGTTGAGGGCGCTTCGCGCTGCTTAGCGGGGCCAAGGCGCGAAACCGCCAGCCCCGCCTGCGGTCGGCCCCTCGGGCGCAGGCCGTCTGGTGCTGTGGCCGGCCTGCCGCCGGCCAAGGCGCAGACGTGGGCCACCACCCACTGTGTCGCCGCGCGCCGTCGCGCTCCGCTGCCTGGCTGCCGCGTCCGGCCCGCCGCGCGGCTGTCGGGCCTCGGCTCCGTCAGCGACCGCTGCGCAGTCCTCATCTCGGTTGCGTGAAGTGTTGCTGTGTCGTTGGGCTGCGCCTGACTGATCGAATGCGAGGTCGAAGTCCTCGCTCGGTGGCAGGTTCTGACGTCGTCGCAGTGGCTGCGGTGGACTCAGTGGAAGCAGAGGCAGAACGGGTGGCCGGCCGGGTCCGCGTAGACCCTCCAGTTGGCCCCCGGGCGGAGCTGGTCCGTCCGCTCCAACACGGCCGCTCCGAGACTGAGCGCCCGCTTCTCCTCCTTGTCGAGGTCGTCCACGTCGAAGTCCAGGTGGAGCTGCTGTGGGCGCTGCTGGCCGGGCCATTCGGGCGGTTGGTAGCCTTCCACCCGTTGGCAGGCCAACGCCGTCCCCTCGAACCCGTGCACCTCGACCCAGTCGGGATCCTCCGGGTCTGCGACCACCCGGCCGCCGAGCAGATCTGCGTAGAACTCCGCGAGCCGTACCGGATCGGCGCAGTCCAGCGCGACCGCCTGCAGCTTCCGAATCAATTCCGACACCCTTCGCCCTTCAGGCGCTTCCACGGCGCCCCGTACGGGAAGGCGTACCCGCGGCCGCGGCCGGCATGCGTGGCGGTACACCGAGCCGCCTCCAGGCGTGGCCGCTGCACCGCGGTGAGCCTACGCAGTGATTCGGCCGAAGCGCTACCCGCTGCGAGCGACCGTCAGTGATGCGCAAGCGTCAGGCAGTCGTCGTCGGCGGGGTGGGTGGCGGTTGCAACCGAGGTGTCTCGGGGCCCGCAGCAATGGATGCCGCTTGTTCAACGCCCTCTCCTGGTGAGGGTCGCGCGCAGGCTGGATGCACCCGCTGCGGGTGCTGTGGCAGCAGTGGAGCCAGGCGTGCCCCCTCGTAGGCGAGTGGCATGGCGACACCGGCGGTGGTGAGAGCCGCCAGCGCCAGGAAGCGGCGGCGCTCGACGTCGGCACGCCCCAAGTCGGTGGCGGCGAGGACGGGGTCCGGCTCGTCTGTTGCTGCGGTTTCGGAGGTCCGTAGGCCGATTTCGGTCTGGGTGATGGTGCGGCCTGCGCGGCGGGAGAGCGCCTCGTCGAAGTACCGGCCGCTCCGGCCGGTGGGCTGGCGGGCCCCGTTCACCCAATGGGAGACGGCTGACTTGTTGGTCTGGAGGGTCTCGCCGTTCTCCGCGGCGATACGCCGGACGTCCTTGGCCAGGGCCTCGTAGGTGCAGCCGATCGCGTCGATGGTCTCGCGCAGGCGGGAGTCGGGCGCTCTCTGCGCTGCCACGATCGCCTCCGATCCGGAGCTGTAACCGCGTATACCGCTTCAACCCCCTCTCACCGTACCCATGATCCGAGTGCGCCTGGTCTATCCTCCCGGGCCCCGACGAGCCGGTGCTGCCCAGCCACGGCCGGGGTTATCCGCTGCGCTAGGTGTATTGCCCTGTGAGGTTGGGGACGCGGCTGGCGGGTGGTTTGCCCTTGAGCGCGGTGTGTCCGCGGTGGTGATTGTAGGTGTGGAGCCATTGGGGGAACGCTTCGCGGCGTTCGGTCTCTGAGCGGTAGGGCTTCGCGTAGGCCCATTCGTCAAGCAGGGTGCGGTTGAAGCGTTCGACTTTGCCGTTGGTCTGTGGCCGGTAGGGCCGGGTTCGCTTGTGGGTGATCCCGGCTGCTGTGAGGGCATCGCGCCAGGTGTGGGACTTGTAGCAGGCGCCGTTGTCGGTCAGGACGCGTTCGACGGTGATGCCGCAGGTGGTGAAGAACGTTTGGGCCCGGGTCCAGAAGGCGGTGGCGGTCTCCTTTTTCTCGTCGGTGTGGATCTCGCTGTAGGCCAGGCGGGAGTGGTCGTCGACGGCGGTGTGGATGTAGCTGTAGCCGACTCCCGAGCGGGTCTTGCGGCCTGCTTGCCGGCCGAGTGTCCTGTGGCCGCCGCCGTCGGGGATGTTGCCGAGCTTCTTGATGTCCACGTGGACCAACTCGCCGGGGCGGTCGCGTTCGTAGCGGCGTATCGGCCGGCCTGTGGCCCGGTCCAGGTGGGTCAGGCGGGCCAGGCCGAACCGGGTCAGCACGCGGTGCACGGTCGAGGGGACCAGTCGCAGCAGGTGGGCGATGCGGGCCGGGCCCCACCGGCGCAGGAGGCGGACCTTGATGATGCGCCGTTCCGTGCGTGTCGGGGTGCGGCGCGGGCTGTGGTGCGGGCGGCTTGAACGGTCTGCCATCCCCGCCTCACCCAGCAGCCGGTAGCGGTCGGCCCAGCGTTGGGCGGTGGTGGGCGAGACCTGGAAGCGTTCGGCGGCCCGCCGCAGGGTCCAGCCCTCGTCGACGACGCAGCGGGCCAGACGCAGCCGTCCAGTCTCGGTCAGGGGTGCATTACGGTGGGGCACGAGGGCCTTTCGGTCGGTGTAGACGTCGCAATCCACACCGAACCCGGAAGGCCCTCACCTGTTCAAGATCCCTCAGCCGAGACCTGCCTCACCGTCCACAACCTCCCCGGACAGAACACCTAGCGCTGCTGCGTCAGTGACGGTCGTCCGCGGCTGGTGGGCAGCCTCGGTGCAGTTGCCATGCCGGGAAAGTCTGAGCGCCGCTCCCGAGGGGAACGGCCAGTTTCCTGACGCTGACGGTCGCCGTGGCTCTGCTGGGTGCGGCGGCCGGCCTGCTCGTACCTCTCATCGTCGACCGCTTGGCTGTCGAACGTGGCTCCACCGCGCAGTTCGTGTCCTCGCGGCCATGCGCTGTACGCAAGCGGCGCCGAGGCTGGCTCGGCGCGCTCGTTATCTAGTGCTGTCAAGCGAACTAGCAGGTAGATCGCACAGAGAGCCGTCTGGCAGGTGAGGCAAGTTCTGCCGGGAGCGTCCGCCTATTGTCGCGAGGAAGGCGCCGTCACTCGGTGACGATGGGTTCTGAGGTTGGGGGGTCTGGGACGGCGTAGCGGTCGGTCTGCATGCTCCAGTCGAGGTTGCCGCGGATCCAGGTGCGTAGCCCGTCGATGTAGGCATGCACTCGCGCATCGTCGTGGCGGGTGGCGAGCTGGTCTGCTTGCCGGATGAAGGTGCGCATCTCGTGGGTGTGCAGGTCGACCGCAGCCTCCAGGGCCTTGGGGAGAGTGCACTGCCGTTCCTGGGCGATGCTATTGATGAGGTTCAGCGCTCCGGGCCAAACCAGTTCGCGCGGGCCGGAGAGGATGTCGTTGGTGTAGCCGACCACCCGGGCCGCGGTGCGGGAGGCTGTTTGGATCTCGGGCGTGGACCATACGGCGGCGGGCAGGGGGCAGTTGTTGGCGA
Organism: Streptomyces sp. GS7; assembly: GCF_009834125.1. Classification (NCBI taxonomy): domain Bacteria; kingdom Bacillati; phylum Actinomycetota; class Actinomycetes; order Kitasatosporales; family Streptomycetaceae; genus Streptomyces; species Streptomyces sp. GS7. The sequence goes on along the minus strand of NZ_CP047146.1, from coordinate 4,536,048 downwards.
TCTCGTTGAGGACGAAGCAGCCGGCGCGCATGAAGACGGTCGATTCGCGCAGCTGCTGGTAGGCGTGCACGGTCGGGACGGTGCGGGCGGCCCAGTGGATGGCCTCGGGGCCGGCGGCGGCGAGGTACTCGATGAGGCCGAAGAGCAACCGCTGGACGTGTTCGGGGTCGGCGAAGTCGTCCAGCCGTCGGCGCAGGTCGGTGAGTGCCTGCATGTGCCCGGTGGCGGGCGGATCGCTCGGGTCGTGAAGGACTTGCAGGCAGTGGAGGATGTGTTCGGCAACGGTGAGAGTGTCGCCGCGGCTGCTGGCGCCTTCGACTTTGTCGTCGTCCTGCAAGAACAGCCACATCAGCCACTCGCAGGCGTACTTCACCCCTGGCAGCGTGCCGTGCGGGTGCACGCGGGCGGCCAGTTCCCCGAACCGTGCGGCCCGCGCCTTCTCCTCCTGCTCGCGGGTGGTGACGTAGCCGAAGCGGCGCAGCCAGGCTAGGGCGTGCTCGGCCAGTTCCTCGTGCTGGGGGTGAAGGGCCGGTTCGATAGGGCACCACAGGTCGGGCCTGGTCAGTCGTGCCGTGTTCACGGTGGATGCTCCTGTCGTCGGAGCCCGCACAGGTGGGGGAGTCGCCCGAGGGACGACTGTCGGCGCGCGCAAGGCGGTCGGTGCCTGCGTGGCTTCGCGCGCGTTCATAAGGCGGGTCTGTGTGAGCGGCGGGATGCCTGCATGGACAGATGTCGCGGCCGCAGGGAGGCGGCCAGGGCAGGGCGGACTCTGTGTTGGTGCAGCGGTTCCAGATGCCATTGGGCGACGATGGTCGCCAGGGCCAAGGTCGCTTCGGTGAGGGCGAACTGGTCGCCGACGCACTTGCGGGCCCCAGCGCCGAAGGCGATGAACTGGTGGTCCTGAGGGTTCGGTAGCCCGTTCGCCCATCGGTCCGGGTCGAAACGCTCTGGGCGGGGGAACAGGTCGGGGCGGTGGTGGATGACGAACGGACTGTAGATCACGGTGGTGCCCGCCGGGAGGGCGTAGCCGCCCAGGTCGGTGTCCGCGGCTAGGGTGCGGGTCAGGAGCCAGGCCGGCGGATACAGCCGCAGGGTCTCGGTGATGACCTGGCGGGTGAACGGCAAGTGCGGCAGGTCGGCATACGTCGCGTGCCGTCCGTGCAGCACTTGATCAGCCTCGTCGCGCAGGCGCACGCCGGTGTGGGGGTGGATGGCGGACAGGTGCAGGGCCCAGGCCAAAGCGGTGGCGGTCGTCTCCGTCCCGGCCAGGAACAGCGACACGACCTGGTCGGACAGCTCTGTATCCGACAGCCGCGCCGTCACTGCGTGTTCCTCGGAGATGTCCCGTGCGGCCAGAAGGGCGGACAGAAGGTCTTCGGTCTCTGCTGCCCCCTCCTGGGCGCGGCGGTCGGTGACGATCTCGCCGAGTGTCCGGCGCAGGCGTGCGCCGGCCCTCGAGAACCGGAGATTGCCCGGCGTCGGTACTCGGTTGAGCAGCCGGGGCACGATCATGCGACGGTAGACCCCGGTGAAGACGGTGACCAGGTCCTCCAGGGTCTGCCTCAGGTGTGGGGCCGTCAGCGCGTTGCCATACATCGTGGCGATCAGGCTCCTGCCGGTGATGGCCAGCATTTCCGAGAGGACGTCGATCCGCTGGCCGTCCCGCCACGTGTCGGTCACCGTGCTGATCTGCTCGGTCATCGTGCGGGCGTAGTCCTCCATACGCTTGGGGCGGAATGCCGGCTGGGTCAGGCGCCGCTGACGTCGGTGCATACTGTGCGGACAGGTGGGTAAGCCGTCTCCCACCACGTCCCGGAACCGCTCGAACAGCGGTCCCCCCTTGTCGAACAAGCTGTCTTGAAGGAGGAGTTGGCGGGTCAGCGCCGCGTCGCACACCATCACTGCCTGTGCTGGGCCTAGGCGGACACGCATGATCTCTCCCTGCTCCGGCAAGCCCGTCAGGAACCCCAACGGGTCTCTGACCAGCGAAAGCAGATGACCCAAGAAGGGAACGGCTCCCTGCGCTGTAGGAATAGCCTCCCGCACCGCCACGGCACCCCCAGCGTCACGTCGTCACGGCGCACCCGATGCCGCGGGCTCGAAGCGCCACACCTCATACCGCCCTCTCGCGAAGGCTGGGACAAGAAGATCCATCATTTCTCTCCGGGGGACTCGGCAAGGCGAAGCACCTCTTGTGCCGCACACGTCTCCGCTGGAGTCACCCAGACGCTGTCACCTCCTTCGATCCCTTCCGTAGAGGGCCGGTCGACTGCGGCGAGCCACCCGACAGCACTCGACTAGGGCTTCCCCGCCATCACGCACCGGGACTAACACTGTTGGGAACCCCTGCGGGCGCCTCGGCACGTGAACGGGTTGAACGCTTGCGCCCTTGTGAAAGGCCCGCTGCTGCCGGCTCGTCTCGATGTCGGCCATGCACAGACCAAACCGCCCTGAATGTCGGCGGCTGAGGTGGCCGGGCGTGTCCTGGCCTTGATGCCCCCTACATCCGGGGCCTTGCGGCAGTGCCGTGGCTTGCTCACGCTGTGGGATACGGACCTCGGGGGCTCCCAATGGCGGGGAACGCACCGCGCGCTGTTCGTACGCGCTCAGCGCCCCGTCGCTGGTGGAGGTGCAGAGGTCATGGGTACTGCGGAAGCGGCCTCCGAGAATGTGCCAGGGCAGCGGGCAGGTCGAGGTCCAGGACGGCGATGCCGGGGAGCGCCGACAGCTGATCGGTGGTGCCAGGCGGACGCGGTGGATGAGTCGGGAAGCCAGGACGTTGCCCTTGCCTGCCGCGGCCAACGCTGTCTCGTCGGCGCGGGTGGAGATCTTCTAGGAGAAGATCCGGGTAACCCCGGCTTCGGTGAGCGAGTCGAGCTGGGAGTCGAGGGACTGGCGGGCGGTGGATGCGCGGGCGTAGCCCAGGCGGGCGTGCCCGACGGTTTCGGCGCCGGCGTTCCTCGGCCGGGGTAGCTCGGCCCAGGCGGAGCCGGGTTTGCGCACGGCGGGAGTCGGCACGTTGAGGGCCTTGGCGAGTTGGGGCACCAGGCGAAAGCGGGCGGTGTGGTACTGGATGGCCACCTTGCCCTTGCCGGTGCGGCACGGCGAGCCCGCGGGGGCGGCGCAGGTGGACATCGGGCAGTCGTGCGATTCCACGCGCTTGTGTGAATATCCGTAGTCGCGTGCGCGGATGAGCTGGGATTCCGTCGTGGAGTGCAGGGAACTGTGACCTCCCCTACGTCGCGAAGTCGCCTGCATTACAGTCAAGTTGGCCGTAGTCGTGTGCGCGGTGCGGAGGGGGCCGGGTGGCGGAGGGACCGGTGGCCGAGCGTGGGGTGCTGACCGCCCCGGCCGATGTGTGGGATGCCGCGGTGCGGCAGGCCGAGGTGATCGTGCCTCTTGCCGAGAAGGCACCGCCGAGCGCGCCGCCCACGCCCGCGCCGTGGCCGAAGCAGTCGGCCGCCGCATCGGCCGCCCTGTAGCCCACCCTGCCGACGATCGAGTGCGCGCGCCTGCTCAAGGACCAGGGCGCCAGCCACGGACAGATCAGCGCCAAGACCGGTATCCCGAAAACCTCCCTGCACCGCTACCTGCAGGGGTAGCGGCACTGGAGGCGCTGAGGTGGTCAAGGCTGGGCGGCGCCTCCACCGGAGGCCGGTCGGCCCCGACGGCCTGCGCTGGTGGTTGCCGCGGTACGCGGCCTCGGGGCCAGTGCCGCGCGCAGCGCCGGGGTGAGGATGTGGCGGGTCTCGGACGGGGTGAGGGTGGCGGGGGTGGGGAGGGGGTTGAGGTAGCGGGTGTAGATGAGGCCGCCGAGGATCGTCACCACGGCCGTGGCGCGGGCGGTCGCGTCCCGGCCGCCGAGAAATTCAACAAGCCGGGCCAACAGCTCGTGTTCCAGGTACTCGCGGATCACCTCGGCGGCCTCGTCGCCCTGGCCGGTGAGCTGTCGGAAGTCGGCGTCCTCCCACAGGTCCGTCACCGCGTCGATCAGGCGGTCGGGGAGGGTGGCCTGGTCGCCGCCGAGGACGGCGTCCACCGCCAGCGCGTTGGCGCACTGGAACTGCATCACCTCCGCGAACAGGCCCTTCTTCGAGCCGAAGTGGTACGCGATCAGCGCCGGGTCGACCCCGGCAGCCCCGGCCACCGCGCGCACGGTGGTGCGCCGGTAGCCGCGCTCCAGGAACAGCGCGCGGGCCGCCGGGACGATCGACTCGCGGGTCGGCGGGTTGCCGCGGGGGCGGCCCCGGGGGCGGGCGGGGGCAGGAGCGTCGTTATTCATCAGCGTTGAGCCTGCGTTGGGTGGTCGGCACAGTCAAGGGCGTTCCGCGAACCACACGAAGGGATACCCCGACACCATGCGTATCGCAGTCTTCGGCGCCAACGGACCGACCGGCCGCCGCCTCACCGACCAGGCCCTCGCCGCCGGCCACGAGGTCGTCGCCGTAACCCGCCGCGCCGGCTCCCTCGCCGAGCGGCCCGGCCTCGCCGTGGCCGTCGCCGACGCCACCGACCCGGCGGCCGTCGCCGCCGCGATCGACGGCACCGACGCCGTCCTCTCCGCGCTGGGCGCGCGCTTCAGCAAGGACACCATCACCACCTACTCGGCGAGCGCCATGGCCATCACCGGGGCCATGGCCCGCCACGGCGTCAAGCGGCTGCTCGCCGTCAGCTCCAGCATCGCCGACCCGCACTGGCGTCCCACCGGCGCCCACTTCTTCAACCATGTGCTCGACCCGCTGGTGAACCGACGCCTCGGCCGCACCCTCCATGAGGACATGCGCGGCATGGAGGACCTGATCCGTCAGACGGACCTCGACTGGACCCTCGTCCGGCCCTCCGGCCTCTTCGACCACCCCGCCGTCACGGCCTACCACACCGCCGAGACCAGTGCCGACGGCGTCTTCACCGCACGCGCCGACCTGGCCGCGAGCATGCTGCGCGAGCTGGAGGAGCGGCGATACGTCCGCACGGCCATGGGCGTCATCACCACGGCCGTGAAACCGAACATCGCCAAGCTGATCTGGAACGAGGGCGTGAAGAAGAAGTGAGCCGGACGACAGTCGAACTCCCAGCCGGCATACGGGCATTCCTCACCCGCCCCCGCACGGCCACCCTCACCACCCTCCGCCCCGACCGCACCCCGCACGTCACCCCCGTCCGCTTCACTTTCGACCCGGGCCCGGCCCTGGCCCGGGTGACCACCCGGGAGGGGGCCCGCAAGGCCCGGAACGTGGCCGCGGGCGGCCCGGCGGCCCGTGTCGCGCTCTGCCAGGCGGACGGCTTCCGCTGGGTCACCCTCGAAGGCCGGGCCACCGTCACCGACGACCCCGAGCGCCTGGCCGAGGCCGTCCGCCGCTACACCGCCCGCTACCGCGCCGCCCCGCCCGCCCCGCTGGACCTGGTCGTCATCGAGATCGCCGTCGACCGCGTCCTGAGCCTCAACCTCTGAATCCCCCGTACGGAAAGCGAAGTGACACCGCGATGCCCACCCTCCCCGTCCTCGACTCCACCCTCTACTACCGCGAGTCCGGCGACCCCGACGGGCTGCCGTTCGTCTTCCTGCACGGCAACCCCACCTCCTCCCACCTGTGGCGGAACGTCCTGCCGGGGGTGGCCTCGCCCGGACGCCGCCTGCTGGCCCCCGACCTGATCGGCATGGGCGACTCCGGCAAGCCCGACCTGGCCTACTCCTTCGACGACCACGCACGCTACCTCGACGCCTGGTTCGACGCCCTCGGCCTTGCCGAGGCCGTCCTCGTCGGCCACGACTGGGGCGGCGCGCTCGCCTTCGACCGCGCCGCCCGTTTCCCGGGCCGCGTCCGCGGCCTCGCCTTCACCGAGACGATCATCAAGCCGCTGGTCGGCGACGAGTTCCCGGCGGCGGGCCGGGAGTTGTTCACCCTGCTGCGCACCCCCGGGGTGGGCGAGGAGACGATCCTGGAGAAATCGCTGTTCATCGAGGGGCTCCCCGACACGCTCGCCACGCCGCTCGACCCTGCCGACCTGGAGGTCTACCGCCACCCCTTCCCGACCCCGCAGAGCCGCCGCCCGGTGCTGGCGTGGACGCGCATGATGCCGCTGGACGGCGAGCCCGCCGACGTCGTGGCCCGCATCGAGCACTACGACGCCTGGCTGGCCGCCAGCCCCGAAGTCCCCAAGCTGCTCGCCGCGTTCGAGCCAGGCCCAGGCGCGATGACCGACGAGGGGGCCGTGGCCTGGTGCGAGGAGAACATCGTGGGCCTGGAAGTCTCCCACCACGGCCTCGCCGGCCACCACTCCCCGGAGGACCGCCCCGAGGAGCTGGCCGCAGCGATCAACGCTTGGGCCGACCGCCACGGGCTGGCGCGCCATTAAGGGTCCTCGATCCTGGCGGGGTCGATCGTCCCGGGGCCGACTGCGCTGCCGCCGACGGGTGTACGCGCCGCGATCGCTGCCACCATCGAGCGCCTCAGCGAACGAGAACCCTCGGACGTCGCTTCCCGGCCAACTCCTGGAGGCCCTGCGCGCGGGACGGCAACGACGCCACGCCGAGATGACCGTGCGATCAACCCACAGGCACGTGCAGGCGACTTCGGACTCCAGTGCAGCCGACTTCGAAAGCTGACACTGCTGAGGGGCCGTCATGGGCCCGGATCTTCGCACAATGCAACTCTCAGAAGGGGGGCCGTCCCGCTTTTGAGTGAGAACGGGTTCTGCGAACGAATCCGGTGTCGGCGGTGTCCCGGCGGGCCGTGATTGATCTTGCTCGCACAAAGGACCGTTTACGAGAGAGGCCACTCGTCGATCGCCATGGACCGCCGAGAGATGCCTTGCGCCCGGCGTCCGAAATACCGCTCTAGCCCTCGCACCTCTGATGGGGTCCACGCCCGCTTTTTGTGCCCCAGTGGCATTCCGCCGTACCGGGCGCCGCTTTCGGCGACTGGCGTCGACGCCAGTCGAGCAGCCGGGAAGTAACCTTGTACACCTTTTCGGGCTATCCTGCGCCTTCACGCGTGATGTCTTGATATACCCTTCCTCCGGGCAAGATCTCCTGATTTATTCGAGTGTGACTACGACAGAGAGGGGAAGGGAAATGGCACCTGAATCAGGGCGAGGCGAAAAGGGGCCGAAGGGGGAGGCCGGGGCTATGGGACCTGTCGACCCCCAGGGTCTCAGCGGGGAGCAGGAGCCGCCTGGACCGGTTCGTGCGGCCTACGGATATGTCGATGGATTCAAAAAAGTGAGTGGGTATGGCTTCACCGTGGAGCTCCACGGTCAAGGTCAGGCCGTACACTACGTCCTCACTTTCGACGATAAACCCCAGGCGGTCACCGTCACCCCGGCCACGAACTGGGGGTTGAGTGCGGGCGTCGATCCCCGGACGGATAAAGAGTTCAATGTTTTTATCGTTGATTGGAATGGAAAAGCCGCTACATGCGCCTTCTTCGTCATCGCCATTATTTAGTGGTATTCACTGAATTGTGATGACACATTCCGGGGCCGCGGCATGACGAAGGCACCGTTCGACATCTGGCGCGCCGAGCTAGCTGGCCTGCACCAGCAGGGCCTTCGCCAGGGTGAGGACGACCGGCGAGACCTTCCCGTCCAGGCGGCGGGCAACTTCCGCGGTCCCTGCCTCTTCGTCCAGGCCCTGAAGGGCTTTCACCGCCCCGGCGGTCATCTCGGTGGCCTTCGCGAGCGCGACCTGGGCCGGACCGCCGTCGTCGATGTTCTTCAGTACGGTGTGGTAGTTGCCGATCAGGGCCTCGGTCATCTCCCGCTCGGCGAGCCGGATCTCCTCCGGGTGACGGCCCGCCAGTTCAAGACTTCAAGATCATCCCGTGGCCCCTTTTGGGCTCACCTCGGCGATGCCCCTACAAGCCACCAGCGATGACGGTTACTCGGCGACGGGCGGGGTGCTCGGTGAGCCCTCCCCCGCTTTGGGTGGCTGACCTCGGTCGAGCCGCAGCGCTCAGTGGACCTGAGGGTCGGTCTTGGTGCGTGTGACGTGCGGTAGGGACGGCGACCGCGCCCGGCGCCGGCCGGGAGGCCGCCCCGCGGCCGAGATCTTTATCTAGGGTTGGGTCCAGTTTCCGCAGGTCAGGCGACCGTTGTTGTTGCAGGCAAGTTAGGCACGTCGCTGCACCGCCGCCGTGCTGCTGTCGGCGTCGGCACCTGCGCCCCACCTTGGTTCGGTCGAACCAAGGTGGGGCCAACTTCGTTTCGGTCGAAACAAAGTTGAGGTGGACGCTGCTCCGTAAGGCCACGAGGATTCGAATGCATCTGTGCGTCGGGGCCGGGACGGACAGCCACACTGACCGGCTCGTCGGGTATGCATGCGCCGGGCAGAGCAGGCCCCGGACTCGGTCCGGCCTCACGACCGCCCTCGACTACCTGCGCGACGGCGACATGCTCTGCGTCCAGGAAGTCGACCGCCGCGGACGGGGTCGTCGTTTGTGAGAGCCACGCGAACCGTGCGGACAGCGGCTGGATGCGGCGCCATCGAACGTCGTTCCCGGGCGAGTGAATCCCCGGCCGCGGCCGGTTGGACGCGGTGGATGAGGGAGAGGAGGCGGAGTGGTCTGTTCTGATGATGATCAGGGGGTTTTCATGAGGCTGCTCTTTCCCGCGCGGTTGAGGTGCGCGGTGCTGGTGGTCGTGGCGACGGCGGTGCCGTTGCTGGCGGTGCCGGGCTCGGCGTCGGCGGCACTGGCCCCGGTCGACCAGGCGTTCACCACCCCTGGCCGGTACGAGTTCACCGTGCCGCAGGGCGTCACCAGCCTTCACGTGCAAGCCCTGGGCGGGGGTGGCGGGGGCGGGGGCGGGGGCGGCAACAATGACGGCCGCCTCAGTGGTGCCGGCGGCGGGGGTGGCAGCAGCGGGGGCGCGGTGTCGTGCACTGCCACTGTCAAGGGCGGAGACAAACTCACCGTCGTCGTGGGCAACGGAGGCGCGGGAGGCGAGGGCGGAACGGGCAAGTACCACAACGGCAAACCCGGCAAGGACGGAAGCGACTCCGGTGTTGCGGACATGGAGCATTGGCGTCTTCTGGCCGATGCCCGGCACGGGCTGCCAGGGCGGGGCGGTGAGGCGTCAGGAACGTGGGAAAGCGGTTACGGAGGAGCCGGTGGGGCAAGCAACCGCACGCACCTCGTCTGCCAGCGCTCCGGCAGGGTCCTCGAAACAGGCGAGGCCGGTACACGCGGTCACGATGCCCGCATCAACGACCCGGGACAGGGCGGTGCGGGAGGCTACCTTTCGAAGTACCCGAAGCCCTGCCTCTTCGCGGGAGCCGGAGGCGGCGGCGGCCGCGGAGCGGGCAACTCCGGCGGAGGGGACCCCCACCAGAGGCCGTCCGAACCGGGCCGCGACGGAAAGTCTGGCTGCGTGGTGCTGACCTACACCCCCTAAGAGTCGCACCACCGGGATCCCGCTGTGCTCTCCCGCCCGGCACGTCGATTCCGGACGGGAGGCCAACCGGAAAGGTTCTGTCCTCCTCCCGGCGGCCAGGAGGCTGCGGAAGAGGTGCAACCGTGGCAACGGCCGGACGCCGATCCTCGGCCCGTAGCTGGGCGCTGCGCGGAAGATACCCAGTCCGGTGACCTTGTTCCGATCGGAGCGAGGTCACCGGACTTCTTTCGGTCCCGAAAGGAGTCGGGGAGGCTGTGATGTCACGTACGTGCCCAACTTGCCTGCACTTCCCGCTGACACCCGTCAGGCACGGGCTCCTGGAGCACCTTGCCGAACTTGCCTGACACTCAATCCGCCATCGCCGGGACGGAGCAGCCGAGGCCCACTCGCCGCTCCTTCTCGGCCGCCCACCTCGACTGCCCCTCTTCGGCTTACCTCGGTGTGGAGAGCCTGCGAGGCGTCGGCCCGCTGGGTGCGCCGCAGCGACTCGTAGAGGACGCCGCGGAGATGTCCTTGGTAGAGGAGGTGCGCCTCGCCTGGGCAGGGTGGGCACAGGGTGATGTAGCCGTTCGCGGTGGGCGTCCGCCAGGCGAGGTGCGGTCCTTGGGCCCCGCAGGCCGAGCAGGTGCGGGCCTTGTCGATCAGGTCGTCTTCCAGACGCTCCCAACGGTCCAGGAGCTCCATGTAGGCGCGCGGCAGAAGCCAGTGTGTGCCGGACCACGTCAGCAGCCGGCTCGGTTTGGTGCCGGCGATGTTCTGCATGAAGGGGGTGTCGCTGCGGGTCTGGATGAACTCGGTCATCGTCAGTCCGCCGGGCAGGCCGTTGTCCCCGAGTTTCTTCCAGGAATGCCAGTTCTCGTCGTACGGGCGTTCTTCCCGGAAGGCTTTGAGGCGGGCGGCGTCGAACATCAAGGACACCAGCTGGCGGCGCCAGTCCGGGCGGTACCACTCCTCCGGGCTGACGTCGTCGCGGTAGTCGGGCAGGTGGGTCTCTGCGAGGTCATCGAGGTCGACGGGGAGTTCGGCTAAGGCTCGTCCGGCGCGGCGCACGTCACGCTCGTCGTACGTCCAGCGCGACTTGTGCTTGTAGGCGCGCAGCGCGACGTCGCCGATGACCGTATGGCCGTGGTGGCGCAGGACGTCGGTGCGCAGCAGGACGTCTGGGTCCAAGGGGAGGGCGCAGTTGCGGGTGAGGTCCACGAATGTTGCGTGGGCTGATTTCGGGCTGATGAGCATGGGCGGATGGTGGCAGCGGGGTCTGACATCAGCGGCGCGCTGGCCGTACGCGCAAGCGGTGATTCGCACTGGTGACCCGAGGGGGGTACGTACCGCTGTGAACAGGTCACCCTCACTCCACAGGGACAGGGCTTCAGTTGGGCAATACGGCGGAGGGGTGGCGGGTGATGGAGTAGCCGATCTCGAAGGTGTCCGCGGGCATGCGCGTGTCGTTGACCTCCAGCACCGTTCCATCCGGGCTCTTGGTTGTCCGCACGATGCGCAGGAGTGGGATGCCCTTGGGCAGGCCGAGGCGTTCGGCCTCGGCCGGGGCGGGCATGCGGGCGCCCACGGTTTCCTCCCATGCCAGGGGGCCGTGGCCCATGTTTTCGAGGAGGTCGTAGATGCCGCCGGGGCCGGTGTCGCGTTCGGCGAGTTGTGTCCCGCGGGAGAGGGTGGCGGGCAGGAAGCTGGTGGCCAGTTGCATCGGCTTGCGTGCGGCGACATCGCCCATGATTCGGTCGCGGATCAGGACGTCCTCGCCCGGGGCGGCGCTGAGCAGGACGGCGACGTCGCGGGGAGCCGGGCCCCAGGTGATCGTCGGGGGCTCGAGCGCGTTCCAGGGCTGGGCGGTCGGGTCGAAGTAGTAGCCCCGCTCGTCGCGGAACACCTGCCGGCTTCGCGTGAGGCGCTGCTTTACGGGCCTGACGCGGACGGTGGTGCCGCGGCGCCGGCCCACCTCCACCAGGCCCTCGGCTTCCAGCTCGGCGATGGCCGCACGGGCGGTCTGCTTGGCGATCCCGTATTGCTCGGCGATCTCGGTGATCTTCGGCAGCGCCGCGCCTTCGGGATACGTTCCCCGTTCGATGGCCTCTCGCAGCTCCGAGGCGATCTGCCGATAGGCGGGGCTGTTCATGCCGTCCTCCTCATGTGTCACGCGGGATGCATCCCAACACGACTTAGTCCTAGCCCTATTGACGCGCCGGGCGTTCAGCAGAACCATAGTCCTAGTCCTAATGCCCCGTCAGTGACAGATCACCCCTGGGTGTAGTTCCTCCCGGGAAGTCCGTCTTGTTGCGCGGCGGTCGGATCCTTCCCCAAACGTCCTACGCCCTCGCGCGTGCACGCGCCGGGCATCGAAGGAGTCGCCCGGAGCCGGTGACCTCGTTCTACGGCTTCCCGTGCAAGTACCCGGTGGAGGAGGGGATGGACGTCTGCGCGATGCACCGGCGGGCCAAGGCTCACCCGGATACGGACAGCACCTCCTATGCCCTCGCCGCGGTTCGGATGCACGAGGGCTGGGAGGAACTCCGCGCGCGGATCTGGAACTTGGACAAGCGGGCGCTGCAGAGCGAGCGACTGCGCTTGTTCCGAGCGCTCGAGGCGCGGGCCACGCTGAGCGAAGAGGACTACCGCCTGGCAGCGCTGCTCCTGCCCTCCGACGATCCGGCGACGCAGGAGCGTCGCGCACTCGGCCTGCCGGGCCCGAACGACGGTATCGGCGACGGCGCCCGGCTGCGCGGCCTCGGTGTGTTGCTGGCGGCGGCGGAGTCGGCCGCGCTCGGCCTCAACTGGGGGCTTCCGGGACAGGATGGGGCGACCGGCACACCAGCGGAGAAGAAGAAGTCGGGGCCGATGCTCTACTCCGTTGCCGAAGCAGCCGAGCGACTCGACGTCGGAGCCTCATGGCTGCGCACCGAGTCCAGTGCAGGCCGGGTTCCTCACCGGATGATCGGCAGCCGACGGATGTTCAGCGAGGAGGACTTCGAGCAGATCGTCAAGGACGCCTATCAGCACCCGTCGACAGGCAGGACGGCGCACCCCCAGCCCCTTGTTTCCCGGCCGCCGCGTCGAAGCCGACGCTGAATCAAATGAGGCAAGCTGAAGGTCCTGTAGGAACGCGCTCGCAGTTCTCAAGAGCAGAACCTGCCGCTTGTCTCGGGCCTGGGCCTCCACGGGTGCAGCAGAAGGTGACAGTGGCGGTGGTCACGAGGTGGGCCAGCGCGGCCGCCATCCGCTGGAGTGGGCGTCTGGACCGTGCGGACTCCAGCCCTTGGGGAGGTAGGGCTTGAGGTCGTCCGCGTTGAACTCGGGTGGTGGTGGCTTCTTCGGTAGTCGCTGCAGCGGGTCCAGCGAGTCCAGATGCGCGCGTGCCCATTCCAGCCAGTCTCGTGCGCCGGCGAGATCCGGTGCCTCGGGCGTATCGGCATTGGCGATGCGCTGCTCCAACGCTGCGCAATACTCCCGCAGTTCACATGTCTCCCGCCAGCGTGCGGCCTGCTCGCGGAGACGCTCGGCGTGGTAGGCCCGGGTGGCCGCGGTCCGCGCTTCTTTCATGGCTCGTTCCCAGCGGGCCTGGCGCTCGGCCTGCCGGCGTTCTTCCTCGGCCTGACGTGCACGCTCCTCGACGGCGCGGATCTCCAACTCCCGAAGTACGGAGGCGAGCACGTCCTCCACCTGCCAGCGCTTGCGGTCGGCCCAGGAGGACTGCCGGCGTGAGCGGCTGTATCCGATGTCGATCTTCAGCTTCTCGGCGCGGAGCGGGTCGCTGCTTGGGGGAACTCCCGATCAATGATGATCTTGAAGTCGAACTCATCGATGCCGATCCCGAGTTCACCCTCACGCAGGGAGTAGCTCGGGATCGAAGGCTGCCCGAGAGCGGAATAGTAGGGATGGCGCTTCGCACGTTCCGGGACCGGGATCTCGTACACCCGATGTCCGCGGCGCGCGGCTTCCGCTGCCAGCCCCTGCAGGATCCGCAAAGAACGGTGCCGCAAGGCCGCGGGCATGACCAAGCGCTGCCTATCCTCGCGAAGACTCTCGACTACCGGATGCAGCGAGCGCAGTTGCGCTGGGACCGGCACCGGCGGGAGCTGATCGGGAGCGTCGCGCTTACTGTTCGGGTGGGGGCCGTCGACCAGGCGGATCACGAACTCCTTGTCCCTGGAGTAGAGCATCCGTGTGGTCTCGATACGTTTTCCCTCGGGCTCCAGGCCGTGCCGTTTGGCATAGTTGATATCGCGCCGCCATTCGGCGATCTCCTCGTCGCGGGGATGCATGATCGTTACGTGAGGGGCGGAGGAGAGCTGCTCCAGCAGATCGACGGCCTGGTGATGACGCCGCCCTGGTAGCGAGAGCTTCGGCGCCTCAGACTTGGACACCTTGCCGGGCCGGGGCTTCTGAGCAGGCTGCTTTGTGGCATGCGGCTGGGAGTAGGAGGCTGTGGGAGCGGGGCGAGAGCTGGTGTCGCGGTTTGGCGGGGCCGACTCCGACGCATTGTTCGGATGGTCGGGATGGTGGCCGTGCGTGAGGTAGAACAGTCCGGCGGGGGTGATGGTGGCTGTCCAGGTGCCGCGTCGCCGGCTGATGGTGACCAAGCCCCGGTTGGCCAGCGCGTGAGCGGAGCCGCGGTGTCTGGCCTCGGCGGGAGAATCGAGCTTAGAGCTCGCGCAGATAGGCGGCGTGGGGAGCTCCTGGCGACAAGGCGGGCACAGGGTCCGGCGATCATGGAGTTGCGACGCTCTGTGATCACTGGGGGGACCTGTGCCTGTGCTTCCATCATGGCTGACTGACCCGCTCTGGGACCAATTCGCGGCGCTGCTGCCCGAGCGCCCTACGGTCGATCCGTCCCACCCGCTGGGGTGCCACCGCCGCCGTATCAGCGACCGGATCGTGTTTGACAAGCTGCTGCAGCTCCTGCGGTTCGGCTGCTCCTACCAGGCGATCTCCGACACGACCTGCTCGGCGACCACCATCCGCAATCGTCGCGACGAGTGGAGCTGGCTTGGCGTCTTCGCCCGGCTCAAGCAGTTCGCGCTGGAGTCCTACGACCGGATCGTGGGGCTCGTGCTCGACCAGATCGCCGTCGACGGGTCCATCACCAAGGCCCCCGGTGGCGGCGAGGCCGCCGGGCGCTCACCGGTCGATCACGGCAAGCAGGGCCTGAAACGCTCGGGCATGACGGATGGTTACGGAATCCCGCTCGGCCGGGTCCTGGCCGGAGCGAACCGCCACGACTCGCCGCTGCGCGCGCCGACGCTGGACCTGCTGGACGGCCTCGGGCCGCTGCCCGACGACATCACGGTGCACCTGGACGCCGGCTACGACTCGGACAAGACCCGCGTCGAACTCGCCGCCCGCGACCTGCACGGCCGCATCGCGCACAAAGGTGAGAAGGCGCCGATCCAGGCGAGCCAGCGGTGGCATGTCGAGCGCACGCACGCCTGGCAGAACGCCTTCCACCGCCTTGCCCGCTGCTACGAGCGCCGCGCGACCGTCGTCAACGCCTTCTTCGACCTCGCGGACACGATCATCGCCGTCCGTAGCCTGATCCGCCGAGCCTGGACCACCCACCGCTGGGATACACGTCCTCAATGCCGACCATGAACGGTCGCCCATCTGCACGGCCTTCCAAAGGCGCCCCGGTGCGGCGTGGGGCTGCTCAGAGCTGGTCATAGATCGCCGACAGGTGATCCAGTACCTCGGAGGCCGAGTCCAGGGCCGGGCCGTCCCAGCTGGCCAGGGCGGTGTGCAGGGCTTCGGCCAGTGCCTGCTGGCGCTGGTCGTGCCGCGCTCGTCCGGCGGCGGTGAGGGTGACCAGGACGGAGCGTTTGTCCTCGGAGGCGCGGGTGCGGGTGACATAGCCGGCCGCGACGAGACCGTTGACCAGTTGGGTGGTGGCGGCGCCGGTGGTCTCCGTACCTGCGGCGAGTTGGCGGATGGTCAGCGGGCCCTGCTCGGCCAGGGCGCGTAGCGCGCGGGCGTGGGTGAGGGAGAGAGCACCGGGGGTCCGGGTGGCACGGCCGCGCAGCCGCGCGTCCGCAGCGCTCAGCCGGTAGGCGGCGCGGGCGAGGCGGTCGAGCGCTGCCGCGCGGACGGCATCCGGTCGGGACTCGGACTGGGACATGGGCGGAGGTCTTCCCATCGAGACGGGCGGGTTGACAACAGCCTAGACTAAGTACTTACTAGATAAGTACTTAGCTAATCGCAGCAGAGAAGGGATCCTCGTGACCATCCGTTCGACCGGCCGGAGCTGGACACTGGACATCGCACTCGCCCAGGGCGGCTTCGACGCCCTGCACCCCGAGGCCAAGGGCACCATGGAACTGCTCGGCCACGACCACACCGACTTCGACAAGGTCTTCGCGCTGGTCAAGAGCGGCGCAATGCTGCCCAAGGCATGGGCGACGGTTGCCGCGCAGGCCGAGGAGCGCGCGGCCCACCACGAGAAGAACGGCTTCGCGCGCACCGCCTCCGACCTGTACGAGCGGGCCGCGGTGATGTGGGGCCGCGCCCAGTACTCGATCTTCGACGCCGCCGATCCGCGCAAGGCCGCCTTCCGCGAGCGCACCAACCACTGCGTCGAGCGCCTCGGCGCCCTGCGCGACGGGCGCGTCCGGCGCGTAGTCCTGGACTTCGAGGGCAAGTAGATCTTCGCCCTGCTCCACCTGCCCGCCTCTGCGGTGCAGAACGCGCCCGCGGTGATCCTCGGCCCCGGGATGGACATGATCAAGGAGGACTACATCCACGCCGCCGAGCGGTACTACACCTCACGCGGCATGGTCGCCCTCTCGATCGAGGGCCCTGGCCAAGGCGAGTCCCGCGCCCGTGGCCTGACCGTGGACCTCGGCAACTACGAGCGCGCCATCAGCCTCTACGTAGACCACCTGGCATCTCTGCCCGAGGTCGACCTGACCCGGATCGGCATGTTCGGCATCAGCATGAGCGGCTACTGGGGCTCACGTGCCGCAGCCACGGACCGGCGCCTCGCCGCACTGGCCGCGTTCGAGGCCGTGACCGGCGACTTCCACACCATCTTCGAGCGCGCCCAGCCCACCTTCAAGAACAACTACATGTACATGGCTGGATACGACGACGAGGACGCCTTCGACCGCGATCTCGCCGCCCACATGCCGCTGGGCGACCTCGTCGAACAGATCATCTGCCCGGTCCTCTACGGAATCGGCGAGTTCGACGAACTCACCCCACTCCACCAGGCCCTCGCCTCCTTCGAACGCGTCCGTGCACCAAAGGAACTGCGCGTCTACGAGGACGAATTCCACCCCCTCGGCGGCGTGGCCGCCGAGGTCTTCCGCTTCGGCGCCGAGTGGCTCCAGCGCGCCCTCGACGGCGAACTGACCGAGCCCGGCCGCGACGTCCGCCACTACGTTCACCGCGACGGCCGTACCACCGACGGCACCGCCCACCCCGCCTGGTGGCAGGGCACCAAGCGGTCGTAGGGGGCGAGAGCGATCCACTTCAGCCTCGTGGCAGCGCAGGCACAGGTCCCCAGCGAGCACAGAGCGTGACCCAACTCCGTGATCACGGACCTGTACCTACCCTGCCTTCCCGCCGCCCCTCGACCGCCTATCTGCGTAACTTCTTACACGAAGTCACTGACACGTCCCGAATGACCAGGTTCGAAGCCTGAGGGGGATGGCGTCGAGGGCGGGGATCAGGTCCTGTTCGGTGTAGGCGTGGTAGCGGGCCATGGTGGTGGGCTTGAGGTGCAGTTCCTTCTTGGTGAGCCAGTCCCTCAGGTAGTCGGCGGTGCGCTGCCTGGGGTCGGTGATGACGCACAGGGCCAGGCCCGCGTTGAAACGCTGCAGCGCGATGCTGGCGTGGAGTTCGTCGGGGAAGCCGGCGCGGCGGATGGTGCGGCGGTGGCCGTCGACGGGCGGGGTGTTGACGGCGAAGGCCCAGGTGCTGTGGTGCGGATATGGTGCGGGCATTATGAACTGACTGTTGCATAATAGTGGGCCTTGTCCCCCGCGACGCCAGGGTTCTCGGGCCGCCCGACAACCCGCCCGCCGTTCGGGCTGGTCAGGCCTGTCCAGGGTGGGCAACGCGCAGCGCGGAGCGCCGCAATGCCACCTCAGGCGCCCTGGACCGGCCCGCACCGCCGCACACTCCACAAGCGGCTGGCCACGGTCGACAACGCAGGTGGAGTTCGCTGAAACTCCCACTCCGATGAATGCCGGACCGGGTGGGGCGACGAGTACGCCTGGCCGTTTTCAGAGATCCTCATCAGCACCTACGATCCCAAGGGCGGCCGACCGCCCGAGCACGGCGGCGAGTTCGTCTTCGGCGACCCGGCCACCTGGGGCGCCGAGCAGGCCGTGACCGTCACCAACACCCCGCCTCTACGGAATGGCCACCGCACAGGCACGGGACCGGGCTGCACTCACGGCTGACACGCCAAGCAGCCTGGACCGGCCACGACGGGCCGTTGCCCCTCATCGAGGGCACCGTCATCCGCCTGAACGACAAGCTCAGTCGGTGAATCCGGTGCTGGACACACGTGTGGCCCGGCCACATCGGCCGGGCCACATCTGCGCTGTCCCCAGCTTCGCGCTCTGGTGAGTGCGTGCTGATGAGTTGGTGGGGGTTCCGCTGCAACGGAAGATCCCCTGGTTGTCCCTGGTGCGTCCACAGCAGTACGGATGCGCCGCCCGGGGCTCGCACTGCTAACCAATCTGCGAGCTGACAAGTAAGAGTCTGACTGCCAGGACCGGAACTGTACAGCACCACGCCGCGTAGCTCTTACAGCGCATGAAAAATGACCGCTCTGACCTGCGAAAACTCACCCCTTCCGAAGCAATCTCATGGGATTATTCGCGGCACTCACGCGACAGTCCATAAATAACTGGCGAGAAGCGGAGCACGGACGGTTGTTTATGCCTTGTCGGGGATTTCCGAGATTCTTCTCGCCTTGCACCATGTACCGCCTGACCTGCGAAAACACCACCTGGAACTCTACGGAAGCCGCGCTTCCGGCGAATCCGCGCAATCCCACCGACGGTGCAGCGTGTGACGTGTTTCGTGACGCCGGGTCGGTGTTGACAGGTGTGCTCAGTCCTGCAACTCCGTGCGTATGTACCCCGCGTTGAGGCCAGTAGCGTGAAAACGGCCCTATCTTCCGGCTGCAACCGGGCGGGCCAGTCCACAGCAATCCGTCGCCTCCACTGGAGTCTTAGTGTCCCTGGTCCTTTCAAAGAACTCCGACGCCTCACAGCCCCAGTCCGAGCCCCCGGCTTCGCGTCCCCGCCTGTCCTGGGTCGACCTGGTCCTCCTGGTCGTCGTACTGGGTTCGCTGGTCACCCTCCTCGCCCCTGGGGATCGACCTGGAACGGTCGGTGGCCGTCGTGTGCGTCGCCGGCGTCGTCAGCGTCGAACTGCGGCGCCGCTTCACCCAGTCCTGACGATCCCTGGCCCGGGGCCACCGTGCCCCGGGCCGCGGGCTCGCGAAAGGAGCTGCGGTGGCCCGCCCCATGAACGCCCTGCCCACCGGCGACGGCCACGACCGTCACCTGGTGGACTTCGCCGAGGCCCTGCGCGCGCTGCGCCAACGGGCCTCGCACCCAAGCCTCGCCGAGATGTCCCGGCGCTCCGGCGTCTGCATCGCCTCGCTCTCAGGCGCGCACAACGGCCGCACGCTGCCCACCTGGCGGACGGTGGAGGGATACGTCCGGGCCTGCGGCGCCGATCCCGAGCGGTGGCGCTCCCGGTGGGAGAACCTCCGTCTCACCCAGCACACCGATACCGGCGACAAGCACGCAGCCGTGCTGAAAGAGATGGGCTCGCACCGGCCAGCTCACTCCACCCCAGTGGGTCAAGAGCGAGGCCGAGCTGGCCCGGCTCCTGGATCACATGCGCCGCTTCCGCGGGCTGAGCCTGCGAGACCTTGCACGCCACCGGGGCGGCTTCTCCCACCACACCTACGGCGCCGTTCTTCGCGGTGACCGGCCGATGTCCACCGCCCTGCTCATCGCCTTGCTGGGCGCCTGCAACGTGGATCCGGGCCCCACCGAGCGGTGGGTGTCGATACTGGCCGTTGTGCGACCGTCGGAGGTGGTATTCCGTCGAGTCCTGGCGGAGCGGCCAACCACGCCACTGGCGCCCCTTCGCCATGAACAGCGGCGGAGGCGTGATCAGTGACGGGGGGCGTCGCTTCTACTAGGTCATGAACAGCACAGGCTGAGGGAGAGAGTGAGGCGAACCGCTAGGGAAGGGGGGTGGGTGGTGAGCCAGTCCTGGAGCTCTCGGTGGCGGAACTGGTACGCCACACCAGAGATCCGGAGAAGACCTGCTCCATAGGACCAGTTCAGGAAGGTGCCCAGTTTCCACGGCAGTCGCCGACGGGAGCAGCAAAGGAAGACCAGGAAGCGGCGGCCAGCGCCTCCCGACAAGTAGAGCCCGGCCACAACACCCCACGCGAGCCCAGATACGAGTCCCTGCGTGAGTGCGATCACAAGTCCACGCACGAACCCGCCCATGACTCCGCCCATGAGCACGATCAGGAGCACCATAAAAAACCCGATGAACCCGCCCACGAGCAGACAATGAGCCCGCGCACCAGATCCTCCCGCACGGGGGACCTAGGGTCTGTCGGTGTCGAATCGCTGGTGAGTTCTGTGAGCCCTCCCCCTCCCCGAACGCCATGGTGAGCATAGCCATAAGCCCTAACAGGGGACCGACCACGAGACCGATCATGAGGCGGGTCATGAGCCCGAATACGAGCGCGCCCACGGCGCCCATGATGAAACCCAAAGACGAGGTCTTCCCTCACTAGTTGGCGGCGGGCGGCAGGGCTGCGCAGTCGCCTGAGTTGGATCCCGCTGGGAGCGGAAAACACTGACGCGGCTGGCCTGCCAGACGGCCCATAGTCCGGACAGTGCCGCCATGCTCGTGAAGACCGGGCTAGACAACCAAGCCGTAGGGGACGGTCGGATTCGGTTGGGAGTGCTGAGGACGATTGGTGTGACGCGGGGCAGACTACGGTGTGCGTTATGGCGAGAGAGACCGATCGTGCCGCCCTGGCCGCCGAGGTGTGCCTCGCGCTGAAGAGGTGTTGCCCGGGCTCAAGTACGGCGCTGATCGGCTCGCTGGCGTCAGGTACTGCGGACGCCTTCAGCGACATCGACGTCGCGTGGGTCGTGCCGGACGCGCAGTTCCCGGACTGTCTGGCCCGCGTGGTGGAGGCATTGGGTGAGGTTCGGCCGGTCGACGACGTCCGCAGTGACCCGGACTTTCACCGTTCCGACCGCCGCCGCTTGCTGTTCGTCCGCTTCGTGGGGGTGCCGCTGTTCTGGCGGCTTGATCTGGATGTCCGCACCGCATCGGTCGCGGATGACCTGCACTACGACGCGGGGAATCCGCGGCGCGCGCCCGTGAGGGTGAGTGGTCACGGCCGGCCAGTGCCCTGGCCAATGCCGTCGGCGCGGTAAAAAGCGGTGGCTCGGCAACGGGACGACGAGGCCCGCGGTCTGCTGGACCGGGGGTTCGCCCGAAATCGGTGAGGACGACCGGGCCACCGGCGCCTGGGGGAACGACGTGGCCCGGCTCGCACCGGGCCGCCGCACTGCGCGATTCCTCCCTGTCGGACCTGTCCGCCCAGGTCACCGCGCTCGCGGCCCGGCATCTTGGCAGCAAACGGCACCTGACACGCGGGATCTCCTCAGCACCGGGCATTGGTGGTGTCCTGGCCGTCACGATGCGATGGAGGGCGGTCGGATGCCCCACCGGATGCCTTTCCTCGCCGCGGACACGGGCGCGTTCCCTGCGCTGGGCGACCAGGACGTCGGGGTGGCGGGCGTTGGCGTTGCGCCAGTGCAGGTAGCGGTGCAACTTCCGGGTCTGGACAGTGTGGTGGGGATGATCCGAGTTGGCGAGGGTGAACTGCCGCAGCGGCACGAAGTGCGACTCGACCGGATTCGCCCAGGAGGCGTTCGTCGGGGTGAAGCACAGCTCGACCTTGTTCTTCGCCGCCCAGCGGCGGATTCTTCGCTCCGGTGTGGGCGGACAGGCTGTCCAAGATCACGTAGACGGGGACGCCGTCCTGACGGGCCGCCCCGGATGCTCTTGAGCGCGGCCAAGGTCGGCCGGTGCCCCTGCGGCGCCGGTTGACGACCCCAGAGAGTGTCGTCGCCGACCGAGTAGCAGCCGTGGAAATACGTCACCCCGTGGGTGCGGTGAAAGGTCGCCGGCAACCGGTCCGGCTTGCCCTGCTGCGCCCCAGCACGACCCGGCCGTCGGACGGATGCCCAAAGGACCGAACTCATCGAAGGCGAAAGTCCGTTCCGGGCGCTCGTTGCTCGCGTACTCGATCCGTTCCAGCTTGGCATCGCAGTCCGGATCCGTGGACACCTTCCAGGTCTTGGTCCGCTGGAACGTGATCCCGCGGCGGACCAACAGCGTCCGCAGGGCCTCGCGCCCGATGTGTATCGGACGGGCGACGTTGCGGCGCAGATGGTCGGCGAGTTTCCGGATCGACCAGCGGGTGAAGGGCTTGCCCAGCTTCGTCGGGCGGGTGCTGGCCGTCTGGACGACGAACCTCCTCGTCGGTCATCGCCGAGCAGGCGGGGACGGCCTCCCGCCCACGGAGAGTCCCAGACAGGCCAGCCCGCTCTCGTTGAACTTGTGGGATCAGGTCGCGGACACTGTCCTCGTCCGCCTGAACAAGCCTCGCGATGACCGGAACGCTGTTGCCGCCCGCCGGGGCCAGCAGCATCATCGCCCGCCGGAACCGCACCGTACGCGTACTGCCCCACCGTACGATCCGCCGCAGCCCCTGCCCCTCCTGCTCGGTCAGCCTGCGAACCCTGACCCGCCCCGCCATCCCGCCTCCGTGCGCTGATCGGACGTGTCGTCACATCCAACTCTCCCAAAGACCACGAACACCACCCCGGCGAACCTATGCGGTCACAGCACCAGCGGCGTCGGCTTCACTTGCGTGCGAGCAGAGCACGCCGGGCTGAAACGTCCGTTTCCCGGGGGCTGATCGGCCGGTATCCCCGATGATGAAGACCGCGAGCGCACCGGATCAAGCAACGCTGGGGAGTACGCACATGGCGGTGGAGGCCGGGACGCAGCAGGAGGCGCGCGTGGCAGGGCGGGTGTGGACGGTGCGCCTGGCCCCCCACGGCCGCCCGTCCGCCGGCGCGGTGAAACTCTCCTGCTCCCGCCCGGCCTGCGCCGAGCACCGCGGGCCCAGCGGCACTCTGGAAGACCATTTCCGCGAGCCGCGTCGAACTGCGCTCGCAGGACCCGGCCCAACGCGGCGAACTGGACGAGGCCACGGCCGAGCTGGAGGAACTCGGGTACGGCGCCATCTGGCTCGGTAACAACAGCACCGCCGACCATGCCGCCCCGTTGATCGGGACGACGCGCCGCATCCTCGTCGGCACCAGCATGCTGAACATCTGGCAGCAGGAGGCCGCCACGACCGCGGCCGGCTTCGCCAAGGTGGCATCGGCGCACCCCGGCCGCTACCTGGTGGGTCTCGGCGTGAGCCACGGCCCGCTGGTGAAGGACTACAGCCGCCCGTACGCGGCGATGACCGGCTACCTCGACGAGCTGGACGAGGTCGGCGTCGCCGCCGACAGCAGGGGCTGGCCGCGCTGGGCCCGAAGATGCTGAAGCTGTCCGGCGAGCGGGCGGCCGGCGCCATCCCCTACCTGGTCACGCCCGAACACACCGCCCAGGCTCGCGAGATCCTCGGCGAGGGCCCGCTGCTCGCCCCGGTGCTGAAGGTGGTTATGGAGACCGACCCGGCCCGGGCCCGCGCGCTGGCCCGCGACGCCCTCGCCATGTACCTCACGCTGCCGAACTACACCAACACCTTCTGCGGCACGGCTTCACCGAGGCCGACCTGACCGAGCGGCAGCGACCGCCTGATCGACGCGGTCTTCGCCTGGGGCGACGAGGACCGCATCCGCGACCGCATCGACACCTTCCATCAGGCAGGCGAGGACCACGTGGCCCCCAGGTGCTCACCGGCACCCACAGGGACAAGCTCCCGAGGGAGGAATGGCGCAGGCTCGCTTCTCTATTGGGATAACGGCCTCGTACTGGTGCGCTCGCGTATTCAACTGTCGCCGGTTCCCCGACGAGCCCAACGCGCTGATGACCTTGCGTGGCCATCGCGGGGATGGAGAGGCAGCGTCGGCAGTGGTGGCTCTCCTGGCCCGCTCCCGACACGCCTCCGTGCGGTCCCTGGAGCGATACGCCCGTCCCGGCGTCGACGCGGTCGCCCAGCACGTCGCCGAGCACGACCCCGCCGTTCGGTGGAACCGCTGACGGGCTTCAGGGTCGTTCCGCGGCGGGCTTTACAGCCACCTTGGTTGGGCCCCGAGGGGAATGATCAACCCAGGGCTGTTCCTCACGACCGGCCGGGGTCGCCACCGACACCGCAGGTCAACGACAAGCTCAGACGGGCGCGGGACATTGCCGTGCCGAGACGGTCGACCGCGAGTGACGTAGGTGAGGGGTGAGGGTCTGCCGTTGTCGGCGCGTGCGTCGTAAGCGGGCGTCCCGGTCGCTGGTCAGGGCTGGATGTTCTCCAGGTCCTCCAGGAGGCCGGGGTGTTGCGGCTCCCAGCCGAGGGTCTGCCGGGTATGGGTGCTGGACGAGGGCTGGTCGGTCGCGAAGATCGGGCCGAGAGGGCCGTACGTCTGCGACGGCACCGGCTCGACCGGCAGGCCCAGCCGTCGGCCGATGACCGCGGCGATGTCCCGCACCCGGTCTCCCTCGTCGGCCACGGCGTGCCAGACGCTGCCGGCTTGTGCCTGTTCCAGGGCGAGTCGGAGGAGGACTGCCGCGTCGAGCGCGTGGACGGCCGGCCAGCGCTGTGTGCCGTCGCCCGGGTAGCCGGACACCCCGCTCCGGCGTGCGATGTCGGTCAGCAGGCCGGCGAACCCGCCCGCGCCCTGGTTGTGGACCGTGCGCGGCAGGCGTACGGCCGTGCTCCGGACCCCGCGCGCGGCAAGGTCCAGGACGGCTGTGACCGTGCGGCCGCGGCCGCCGACCGGTCCGTCGGTCGGCACCGGGTCGGCCTCGGTGGAGGTGCGGCCCGGGGCCTGGGGCGTACCCGAGACGGTCACGAAGGGGCGGTTGCTGCCGACGAGTTCCTCGCCGAGGGCCGCGAGGGCGGTGCTCTCCTCGGCGATGTTCTTCGCGAGGGCCTCGGGGCTGCTGAAGTCATTGCCGAACGCCAGGTGGACGACCCCGTCGGCTTGAGTGACGCCGGCTCGGAGGACGTCCAGATCGGCGAGGGCTCCGCGGAGCGGCTCGGCGCCGGCAGCCTCGGCGGCGAGTGCGGACGCGTCGGAACGGGCGAGTGCGAGGACGGTGTGGCCGTTGCCGAGCAGTTCGGCGACGACGGTGGACCCGATCAGACCGGTGGCACCGGTGACGAAGACACGCATGGAGATCCCCCCCAAGTGATGGGACTCTTGTCCCGTCACACGCTACCAGGTGACGGGACAAGAGTCCCATCACATATGCTGACCCCATGAGTAGGTGGGAACCAGGCGCACGCGAACGCCTCGTCGTGGCCGCAGTCGACCTGTTCACCGAGCAGGGATACGACGCCACGACGGTCGCGCAGATCGCCGAGCGGGCCGGGGTCACCAAGAGCACCTTCTTCCGACACTTCCCCGACAAGCGCGAGCTGCTGGTGGCCGGACAGGAGACGCTGAGCCGGCTGCTCACCGAGGGGATCGCCGAAGCCCCCGACCGCGCCACCCCGCTACAGGCGGTCGCCGCCGGTCTTGAACGCGCGTCGAGCGCGATGGGCCCCATGAACCGCGAGCTCGCCCCGCGCCTGAAAGCGGCCGTCGCCGCCAGCGCCGAGCTGCAAGAGCGTGACGCCCTCAAGACCGTCAGCCTCGCCGCCGCGATGACGGCCGCCCTGGTCGCCCGCGGCCTGCCCGACCCCACCGCGGCCCTCGCGAGCGAGCTGGGCGTCCTCGCCTTCAAGCGCGGGTTCGCCCAATGGTCCGAGGGCGACCGTGACGGCAAGGACGAACTCGCCGGATACGTCCTGGCGGCCCTGGACGAGCTGCGTGCAGTGAGCGCATCGCTGGGCTGATCCGACAGATCCACCCGCTCATCGACTGGTTGCGCATCGACCCCTCGCTCGCCAGACCCGCCGACGGACGCGGCTCCGCCGCAGCCTGCTCACGTACGGCTTGACCGGTGGGCTCGCGTATTCAACTGTTGCCGGTTCCCCGAGGAGCCCAGCCCGCTGATGACCTTCCGTGATCCCCTGGGCCGTATCGGCTCCATGTTCCGCCGGTCTCGTTGCGGAGCCTGGTGGTGGTCTTGTCGTGGTAGCCGAGAGCGTCCGCGACGACGGGGGCTGGCAGTTCGAGTAGCTGCTGGCGGTGGAGGAGCCGCGGGCGGCTGCGGCCGGGATCCCGACCTCGTTCAGGAGGGCGGACAGGTGGTCGGGGCGGGACGGCTGGTCCGCCCGGCGGCCGGGGAAGAGCCAGCGGGATGCCGGGTTGGTGGCGGTGTTCATGTTGTCGCGGTTGGCGATGTGCTCCAGCAGCAGGGCAGCGACCGGTGCGGGGACGGGCGAGAGTGGCTCGCCGAGCCGTAGCGGCACGGTGTCGCCGTCGCGGATGACGTCGTCGAGGGTGAGTCGGACGATGCGGCTCACGGGCTGTGCGCAGAGGAGCAGGAGGACTCCGGCGACTCGGAGCCGCATCGGTATCTCCGTGTCGGTCAGCAGTCGGCTGGCTTTCTTCACGAGTTGTGAAGTCAGTTGTTCAGGGGTTTGGGCGGGGCCCAGATCCACAGTCTGGTGATGTTCACGAGTTTCGACGTCACCGCGGTACTTGCTCGGGCAGCAGCCGGGTGCTCCTGGTGGAAGGGGCCCCGGCGAGTGCTGAGGTCCGCGTGATGGTGTGCGCTCTTGGTGGGCTACGGCAGCGAATCCGACGTTCCCGGCAGCACGTATCAGGCAGTTGAGGTGATCGCTCGGGTGACGGCCGTGATCGCCGGGGTGGGGCGGCCGGGCAGGCGCGCCACGAGAACCCGGCGGATCTCGGGAGGCGCGCCTTCGACGTGCAGCAGGCTCACCCCGGGCGGCAGCACCGGCGAGAGCCGGGAGGGCACCGTCGTCATCCCGAAGCCGCCGGCGACCAGTTGAAGCTTCGTCAGCCAGTCGCGCGCGCAGTGGACGATGCGCGGCCGTCCGGGCAGGCCGGGCCAGACGCCGAGCAGTGGCTCGGAGTTCGACGCCGGGGTGGCGATCCACGCGGCGTCGACCAGTTCGTCGACGTGCACGGTGGTGCGGCCGGCGAACTCTCCGGTCGAAGGCGCCGCCACGACGAGCTCGGTGTCCGTGACGGTCTCGACGTGCAGGCGCGGTGACTCGCCGTCCAAGGGCCGGTGGGGCGGGCGGGACGTCAGCACGGCGAGGTCGATCGAGCCCGCGCGCAGCGCCCGGATCAGGGTGGGCGTGGTGCCCTCGGTCGTGGTGACCGTGATCTGTGGGTCGGTCGCCGCGAGGCGGGCGAGTGCGGGAGGCAGGATGGCCGCGCCCGCGCTCAGGAACAGTCCGAGCCGCACCAGTTCGGTCCGCACAACGGCGCCGGTGAGGTCCCGCTCGGCCGCCGTGAGGCAGTCCAGGATCGTGCGAGCGTGGCGCAGCAGGGTCAGACCCGCCGGGGTGAGCCGCACCCCGTCGGGACGGCGTTCGAACAGGGCAGTGCCCGCGCTCCGTTCGAGGGAGGCGGCCTGGCGCGAGACCGCCGACTGCGTGTAGCCGAGCCGGGCGGCTGCGGCGGTGAAGCTGCCGGACTCCGCGATCTGCCGCAGGACCCGTAGGCCCGCACTGGAGATATCCATGCGGCAAACGCATACCACAGATGCGAGAACGTCGCTTCCCGCATGGTCGCCGAACTCCTAGTGTCGATCGCGACGGACACGGACGAACATGGAGGTCATCACGTGCGAGCAGCGGTACTGACGCGGTTCGGCGCCCCGCTGACGGTGCGGGAGGTGCCCGACCCCGGATCCGGCGGCGGCGAGGTGGTGGTCGAGGTGCTCGCCGCCTTCGTGCCCCCGTACGCGGCCGAGGTCTTCAGCGGCGCGCGGAACTACCCCCTGGTCCCTCCCGTCGTGCCCGGTGTCGGCGGCGTGGGACGGATCGTCCAGGTCGGCCCGGACGCCACCCGGCTGCGCGTCGGCGACCTGGTGTGGTGCGACTCCACGGTGCGCTCGCGGGACGACGCCCTGACGCCCGACATCACGCTCCAGGGCTGGAGCTCCCGCGGCGAGGGCGGAGCGCGGCTCGCCCGGTACCTGCACGACGGATCGTTCGCCGAACTCATGCGGGTCCCGACGGAGAACGTCTTCCAGCTGCCCGCCGCCGCGGTGGAGGACCCGGCCCGCTGGGCCTCGCTCGGCGTGCACGTCATCCCTTACGGCGGGCTGCTGGCCGGCGGGCTCGCAGCCGGTGAGACGCTGCTCGTCAGTGGGGCCACCGGCAACCTCGGCAGCAGTGCGGTCGCGGTCGCGCTCGCGATGGGGGCGGGCCGCATGGTCGCCCCGGGCCGCAACCGGGTCGCGCTCGACCTTCTCGCCGACCGGTTCGGTCCGCGCGTGCGCCCGGTGCCGCTGACCGGGGACGTGGCCGGCGACAGCGCGGCGATGTCCGCGGCGGGCGACGGCCCGATCGACATGGTGATCGACCTGCTCCCGCCGAGCGCACCCAGCTCGGCGGCGCGCGCGGCGGCCATGACCGTGCGCGAGTACGGTCGCGTTGTCCTCATGGGCGGCGTCGGCATGCTCGGCGGCGACGACCTCGCGCTCCCGTACCCGTGGATCATGCGCAACTCGATCACCGTGCGCGGCCAGTGGATGTACCCGCGCACAACGAACGTCGGCATCATCCGGCTCCTCGCCTCGGGCGCGCTGGACCTCGCCCCCGAACGGGTCAGGTCGTTCGGCCTCGATGCCGTCAACGACGCCGTTGCGTACGCCGCCTCACATGGCGGCCCGTTCGACCGCACCACCCTTACCCCTGCCCAAGGGCCTCTGGAACCGAATGTGTCTGAAAGATCGTGTAAGTCCGTGATGTGACAGGCTGGCCGAGGCTCAGCCTCGGGCCCTGGCCAGCCGGGACGGACAGAGCGTGACGGACAACGAGAAGACCCCGGCTGTCGAGCCGGTCGAGGACAAGCTGGTGGACGAGGTCGTCGAGCGGCTTATGGACCGCGCCGACGCCTCAGGAGCATCCCTGCTGGGCGAAGGCGGGTTGCTGACCGAGGTCACCCGAGCCGTGCTGGAGCGGGCCCTGGACGTCGAGATGACCGAGCACCTCGGCTACGAGAAGCACGACCCGGCCGGCCGTGGGTCGAGCAACAGCCGCAACGGGACCTCGGCAAAGACCGTGCTCACCGACGCAGGCGCGGTCACGGTCGCCGTACCCCGGGACCGCAACGGCTCGTTCGAGCCGAGGCTGGTACCCAAACACGCACGTCGCCTGGCGGGCTTCAACGAGCAGATCCTCTCGCTGTACGCCCGCGGCATGAGCGTGCGCGACATCCGCTCCCACCTGGCCGGCATGTACGGCGTCGAGGTCTCACCAGACCTGATCAGCAAGGTCACCGATGCGGTCGCCGACGAGCTCGCAGCCTGGCAGAACCGCCCGCTGGATGCGATCTGGCCGATCATCTACATCGACGCGCTGTGGGTGAAGATCCGGTCCGGCTCGGTGTCTCCAAGCCGGTCTACCTCGCTGTCGGCGTCGACCTGGACGGCTGCGAAGACGTGCTCAGCTTGTGAGCCGGCGACGAGGGTGAAGGCGCAACGACCTGGATGACGGTCCTGACCGAACTTCGCAATCGCGGAGTGGAGGACGTGTGCATCGTCGCCTGCGACGGCCTCAAGGGCCTACCAGACGCGGTCACCGCGACCTGGCCCAAGGCCACGGTCCAGACCCGCGTGATCCACTTGATCCGCGCCTCCCTGCGGCCCGCGGCCAAGCAGCACCACGCCAAGCTGATCCCGGAGTCGAAGGCCATCTACACGGCGCCGACCGAGCAGGCCGCCGAGCAGGCCCTTGCCGACTTCACCGCCTCGGAATGGGGCCAGCGTTACCCGGCGATCGTGAAGACCTGGCAGTCCGCGTGGAGCGAGTTCACCCCGTACCTGGCCTTCCCACCGGAGATAAGGAAGGTCTTGTATTCAACGAACCTCATCGAGTCGATCAACGCACGGCTGCGGAAAGCAACCCGCAACCGAGGACACTTCCCCTCCGAACAAGCCGCGTTGAAGGTGCTCTACCTCGCGGTCCGCGAGCTGATCGCCCCCAAAGGACGCGACATCAACCACGTCGCGGCACACTGGAAGCAGGCATGGAACCAGC
This sequence comes from Streptomyces sp. GS7, assembly GCF_009834125.1. Taxonomy (NCBI): domain Bacteria; kingdom Bacillati; phylum Actinomycetota; class Actinomycetes; order Kitasatosporales; family Streptomycetaceae; genus Streptomyces; species Streptomyces sp. GS7. The sequence goes on along the minus strand of NZ_CP047146.1, from coordinate 4,506,281 downwards.
TCTCACTCTTCTTCGAGGACAGGCTCAATACCAGGTGAACCCCAAGGACTTACACAAAGTCACTGACACGTCCCCGAGCTGAGATTAGGACACGAAATCTGAGACCCTACATGTGGTTAGGCCGCCCAGCCGACGGAAGAGACATAGGTATAGGCGTCCCAGTCAGTGCCAAGGCCGCCTTGGATGATCTCGTCCCAGATCGCTTCGAGTTCTCGCGCGTCGTGCGAGATCCACGCGTCGACGGCCCGGTCCCAGATGGTGCCACGGACGTTGACGGAGCGGGTCTCCACGTCACGGCGGTGGCGGGGGTCTACCTGGGACTGGTCGGCGGGGTCGATCTCGATGCGCGTGCCGCGGCCCCGGTTGGCCAGCCGGCGTTTGAGGTCGGCGACCACGTTCCGGCGCCGCAGGTCCCAGTAGGCGTTGTCGAGGCGGACCAAGTTGGCTTTGCTGGGGGTGCGTTCCTCGGCGAGCCAGGCGATGAGGGTGCGGGGGCGGACGTGGATGCCGGCGCGGTCCATGGCCTCGTAGCCCGCGCCGGATGCGGTGAGGTAGCGCAGGCGGGCCGTCAGGCCGCGCTCGGATGTCACGGGCGATTCGATGCCGGTGACCATCTTGTCGATGCCTTCGGCCACGCAGACCCAGCCGGGCAGCGCCCTGGCACCGTAATGGCCGATCCGGCGCCAGCGGGAATCCAGGGCCATCAGCCGGCCACCTGGCCGACGATGTACTCACCGGACGCCTTGGCGTCGCTGCGCTTGATCTTCATCTGGGCCAGGCCGCGGCCCTCGGCGAAGACCTGCCGCCAATCGCCCGTGATGTGCAGTTCGTCGGTGCCCATCATGGCGATGACCTCCAGGCCGGCCTGGTGGGCCTTGTATGCCTTACCCCAGAGGTTGGCGTAGGCCTGGCTGTGGATGATGTGCATCCAGTCGGGCCGCTGGATCCCGCGGTTGTGGATCGACTCCCCCATCGTCGAGATGAACTTCGAGTACATCGCCTTCACATAGCCCTCGGTGATGGTGTCGCCCTGGGCGAGGGCGGTCTCGCGGGCTGCGGCCAGGACCTTGCGCAGGGCGTCGAGGAAGTTCTCCGTCGCACCCGACGTCCACGACTCGTGAACGGTCGGGGGATCGATCAGCCCGTACTTCGGGCCGGACAGGCGCAGCAGGAGCCGCAACGTGGCGTCCGTGATCCACAGGGCGCCGGGTTCTTCGCGGTCGCCGAGGGGGTCGGGCAGATGCGGGTGGTGCCATTCGGCCGGTGTGACCAGGTGGACGCCGGAGCGCTTCGGATCCACGCCGTCGCTGTCCGCGTGGTGCTCCAACTTCCCGATCGGCAGCCAGCACTTCAGGGCAGAGAGGTAGGCCGCGTTCGCGTCCAGAGCTGTGACGCGAACGTCGCCGGGGGCTTTGAGGGAGTAGCGGGGGTGGTGGAAGTTGGGCCGGGCCTCCCAGATCTGGTCCGGCTCCCGCTTCGAGGGCTTGTGCAGGATCTCCGGCAGGGACGGATAGGCCGTGTACTGGTAGCGGGCGGTCGCACGCGTCTCCTCGAACAGGCCCATCACGTCCGGGATCGCCCGCTTGACCAACGCCTGCAACGCGGCATCCGCATCGCCCTCCGCGCGCTCCAACTCCTCATGGACCGCTTGGACGATCAGACCGTTGGTCTCGGACTCGGCGCGGGCGGAGGACCGGGCCCGACGCTGCGGACGCGACGGTACTCGTGCCGGTGCCGGTGCCGGCGAAAGCCGTTGCGGTGCGACCGCGGCCGGGGAGCCGGCGTGCTGGGGTGCGACGGTAGCCGGAGGCGTAGCAGTGGGGGGTTGGCACATCGCACCGGGGTGCAAGGAGCGCCCGTCGGTGGCCTTGAAAGGGGTCACCACGCCGCAGCGGATGCACGCCTCCGGCTCACCCTGCACCACCAGACCATCGGGACGGTACGCCGTCGGCGGCAACTCAGCGGCAGACGGCAACCGCTGCGGCTGCGGCTGCGGCTGCGGCTGCGGCTGCGGCTGCGGCTGCGGCTGCGGGGCAGCGGACTCGGGGGCGTGCCGGGACGTTTCAGGGCCGGCATGCGGCTGCGGGGATTGCGGCGCCGGTGCAGCGGCACCTTCCTGCCGGGCACGCATCGTCGAAGCCGACGGCGGGACGGGTGCCGGGAAGCGGTGGGCGAGACCGTCGAGCAGTTTGCGGTAGGCCTCCAGGCGCTGCCCCCTGGGCTCGGCGCGGCCTGCCTCCCACGCCCGGATGCTCTGGACCCGTACCCCCAGGGCCTGGGCGACGGCAGCCTCGGTCAGTCCCGCGGCCTCACGCAGACGGACCCGTTCAAAGGGGGCGGGCAGCACCGTGTCGTCGTCGACGGCCTGAAGGAGCGAATCGATGGCGTCGAACAATCCCTGCGGCTGATCGGTCATCTGCTGCTTGTCTCCTACCGGATGCCCTGACGGATCTCTTCGAGGCGGGTGGTCAGCCGCTGGTAGCGCTGCGAGGCAGCCTGGGAGGAGTTGAAACCCTGATGCCGGGAAATCCGCTTCCAGTCCATCCCGCAACGCCGCGCCTCCACCACCACCTGCGTCTCCAACTGATCCAGCGCCACACGCAGCTGATCGAACAGACTCAGCGCCGCGGCCACCTCATCCGCCATGTCCCCCTGACGACCGTCATCTTCCCGCCGGCCGGCGGCAGCCGTCAGTAGCCGACCCAACAGGGCCGCGTCCTGTTCCAGGCGACGAGCGGGAGCACATTCGGCAGGGGAATCGACCACCAGCGCGGACAGCCGCCGACGCGCCACATCCAGAGGGTCTCGCGTCATGCAACCACTCTACCGCACATACACAATGAAACAACAGAAAGTTGTTTTGCTTCACAGTGAATCGGCTAGCTCATCGCGTACCGGAAGACCATCACCGCCGCTCCCCCGGTCAGGACTTCGCAGACACCGCCGCAGGCGGGTACAGCCACGCCGACCTCAGCTACCACCACGGCACCCGTGTCGCTCAGGCCCTCACCCGACAGCAGCCTCGACAGCCGCACGCGCTCCGACCTCAGAGCCACTTCGGCACCCAGGCGCAGTGGCCAGGTGCCGTCAACAGCCTCCCTGGCGTAGCGAGCCCACTCGCCCACAGCCGTGTCGAGTGCTCCGGCGAGCGGCTTCTTGCGGGGCCGGCCGCGCCTCCCCTCCCCCGGCTCTTCGCTCGGTAACGACATCAAAGAAACCCTCGAAATCGCCGCTCAGAGCAGTTGGCGCGGCCTTCGCACAAACTCCCGACCTGCGCATGCTCCCAGACGGCGGCGGCTCGGTAACGGGCAATGCCCCACCTGTGGCCGCCATGAGACATCCCTCGAACCGACCCACTGGAGGCCGACCATGACCACCGCACCGTCCACCCGCAGCCAGGACCGCACACACCGCCCGGCACCGCGCCGGCGCCAGCTGCAACGCAGGCTCTCACGCACCGCACTGGGCGATCTCGTCCGCGGAGCCGCCACCGCCATCCGCACCGCCCTCGCAGGCTGGCTCACCGCCCAGATCTGCGAACACCTGTGAACCCGCGGCGAGGGCTCGGACCATCAGAAGGCAGTCCAGGAAGCACCCGTGACGCTCGATCACCGTGTCCTTGGGCGGCGAACGCGGCCCCGCGGCCTGGACTCCACCTTGTGGTCGTTCGACGTCGTACAGCAGGCGGAGCCGAAGCGGGTAGAGGCGGCTGCCCGTCGGGAGAAGCCGGGGGGTGTTGTTAGGGTGCCCTGCCGTGAGCGAGACATGAACGAGAAGGACGCCGGCCCGTCGAAGGACCCCCGCCCCTCGGCAGACAAGCTCCTCGGCCGCCTGAGCGCATCTCAGCGGCAGACACGCGCGACGCCGGGTTCGAGGTGGAGGCGCTGCGCGCGACGGCGTCCGCGCCGGATGGCCCGGATCGGGTGGCCGCGCTGGTCGGGGAGTTCACCGACACCGGTGAACGGCTGCGCCCGGTCGACTGGTCCACCCTCTCGGAGCGGGAAGTGCCGCTGCGGCTCGTCGTGCGGCGGTGGTCGCAACTACTCGCCTTCGACCTCGCCACGGTGGCGCCCGGCGGACTCGTCGCCGTGAAGGCCGGGCACTGGCCCGCACTCGGCACCTGCACCGCGTTCACCCTCCTCTACATCTTCTGGCTCAGACGCCGGATGCCGCGCTCGCCGGGGCATAAGACAGCCGCCAAGGTCGCGGGGCTCGGCTTCGCGGCGCTGATCACCGGCGTGGGCTACGGTGCCCCCGCCTCTACCTCGACGCCTGGGGCAAGGAGGGCATGGCGACCGTCGTCGACCGGCGCGCCACATGGACGCACGGCGGCAAGGACTACACCTGTACGGTCACCCTGCCCAACGGCGACTCACGGCAACTGCAGGCATCGAGCCGCACGTGCCGGCACTTGGAACCGCTCCTCGCCGACCAGGTACCAGTGGTCTACGACCCGGCGCATGCGGTCCTGCCGATCGTCGGGACCAAGGCACAGTTGGGGACGGCGAAGACCGTACTGCCGGGCGGGATCGGACTGTTGCTCGTACTGACCGCCACCGTCCACGCGATCCGACAGACGGCAACAGCCCAGCCCGAGCACCTTCGCTAGGGCGTGACCCCGAAGGTGGTGGGCAACCGCCGGGTCTCGCTGCCACAGCACCCGCAGCCCGCAGCGGTCCTCCGGCGCCAGAGCCACGCCAGTCCCCTCTCCGTCCGCGAACACCTCACCCTGACATGAATTCGTCAACACCTGCGGACAACGCGATGCTCTTCGCATGAGCGTCCACCAACACGCAACAGTCGAGACCGCCTCCGGCATATTCAGCATCTTCAGGGGCATCCACAACGTCTTCGGCCTGTGGCTCCTGCTCGGCCTTCTCGGCGCCTTCATCCTGCTGATACTCGGCGCCGCCGCCTTCGAAGCCCTGCGCAAGCGCTTCCGCTCCGAGTTCGGCACCAGGAACGACGACGAGTCGCCCAACACATCCCCCAGAGCCCCCAGAACTCGTAAATCCCTCAGGCGGCGACGTCAAAGTCGCCCTGCCGCCTGCACATCTCGAACCACAGCAACCTCATGCTTTCCTCGGCCATGTTCAGCACTGCGAGGTGGTAAGAGCACCAGGCTGCCAGCACCTGCTGCCGTGGCGAGCTGCCTAGGATCGATGGGGAATTGACGACGTTCGGTGAAGAACGGGAGATCATGTCCACCAACAGCGTCGGCCCTACGGTCGCCAAACGCTTCCTCGCCGCGTTCCAGGCCCGAGACTGGGAGAGGCTGCGTGGCCTGCTGACCGACGACATCACCTGGACCATGCCGGGGACCGGCACCATCTCGGGCACTATCCATGGCGCGGACGCGGTCGTACGCAGAGCCCGGCACATCGCGGACCAGGGACTGCACACCGAGCTGCTCCACGTGCTCATCGGCGCACACGGCGCCGCCCTCTCGCTCCGCAACACGGCAACAGCCCCCGACGGACGCCAGCTCGACGAACACCTCGCGACCGTGCTGACCACCCGCCACGACCGCATCACCGCCATCGACAGCTACCTATCGGACGTCGACGGAATGAGCGCTTTCTTCACCACACCCTGAACTCGTCAACGCCTCGGCAGCACCTGCTGGGCAACCAGGAGTGCGACGGAGTTCACGGAACTGCGGCCAGAACCGTGATTTTCCCCAGACTCGATCGGGTTCCCCACTTGGTTTCGCGGTCAACAGACGGACGGCGCCGCCCAGTCGATGAGCGTGCGGGCCGAGCCGCCCGGCCCTGGACACCGCAACCGAACATCCGCCGATCCATGCACAACGCGCCCTGCGCCCCTCCCGGCGCGGCGCGTCACATCGGTCATGCCCGATGCGGCACACCCGCCGGGACCGGCGTGGGCTCGTGCGTGGGTACCTTCTTCAGCGCGGCGAGCACGTCCGGCTGCTCCACCAGAACGGCCTGTGTGTTCGTGACCGCGTCCAGTCGGCGGTGATCACCCGAAGAAACCCGGCATGCCGCATTACTCGGCCCGTCGGCGAGCCTGGTCGCGAAGCCGTACGGCTGCCTCGGCATGCAAGGCGGAACGTGGCCCGGCCGAGAGCCGTCTATGACTGCGTTGAAGCTCTTGCCCCGAATCGTGAAGGAATCCGCCGTGGCGCTCTCCCGCATCCGTCGCCGGTCGACCGCGTTTTGGCTCGCGGCTGTCGTGCTTCTGCTTGGCCTCGCGAGCTGGTACGTGTTCTCGGGCCGGGGTGCGGGGCTGCTGCCGCAGAGCAGCTGGGGGCCGTGGCGGGAGAAGCGCGTCGACGACTGGTCGGTGTGGGTGCGGGTCAACGCGTGGAGCGACGCAGCCGAAGCGGACGTGCACATGGGCAAGGCGGAAGGCTTCACCATGAAGGCGTACGGTACGCCGGCTCGTGCCACGACGGATATGGACGGCACCCGGTTCACCCTCACACCTGGCGGCGAGGTGACCGGACAGCGGTCCGATGAGTACAGGCTGAGGTGACCACACCCCGGCCGCACAACCGGGTACCGGATTCGAGAGGGTGAGCCGGAAACCGGCGGACGAGCCGGCCGTGTCGCGGGGCGCCCCCCTTCCCACCTCCGCCACGCTCGCGGCGATTTGATCCAACTCATCGGCGACGCAAAGGACCTGGTCGTGGACGCGCACCTCCGACGGCGCGTCGAGGCACCCTTCCACTGAGGTTGATGCTGGGGTTGACGGCCCGTCTGATGGTGCTATCCCATGGTTATGGAGGAGACGGGAGTGACGCGGGAGAGGCGTCTGCACCAACCCAGACACCGGCACCATCCGGGACGCCGCCGGCAATGAACTCCCCTGGAGCCGCCCCAGCCCGCCCGCGAGCCCGCGAGGTTGCCGAACGTGGCCATGAACCGAACTGCCGCACAGGCGTGCGGCAGGTGGCCTAACTGTGCCATCTCATGACATTGGTTCCTCGCGGTCAGGCTTGGTGGGCGTAGGGCGTGAGGCGATCGGCGAGCGCGATGACGAGGTCGCGGAGTTCATCGGGGCGCTCGATGACGAACGGCCGGTCGAGTGAGGCGAGTACCGAAGGCAACCAGTCGAGCCGCTCCGCCCGCAGCTCGACGCGCAGCCAGCGCTCGGTCGCCCGGACCTCACCGGCCGCGGACTCGTGCTCCTCCAGGCTCGCGACGCCGGCCGGAAGGTGGGTGCGGATCTGCTCAACTGTCCCGTGGATCCGCAAGGTCACCTCATGCCGGTACTCGGCCGTGGCGAACCCTGACAACACGCGCTGTGCCGGAGCGGGACCCACTGGCGCTTCGAATGAGCCGGGCAGGGTCCGCGCGTCTGCGATGCGATCGAGCCGGAAGGTTCGGTCCTCGCCGATCCGGGCGTCCTTGCCCGTGACGTACCACCGGCCCGCATGGGCGACGATCCCGTACGCGTGCAGCGTGCGTTCGCCGCGCCGTCCGTCGCGGTCGGTGTAGCGGATCGAGACCGGTCGGCGGTGGCGCACCGCATCGGCGATGGTGAGCAGGACCTCAGCGTCCGGGGTGTTGAACTCTCCGGGCTGGTCCGTGAAGGCGAGAGTCTCCACAAGTGTGTCGAGCCGACGGGCGATGTGCTTGGGCAGCACCCGCCGGATCTTCGCCGATGCCGTCTCGCTTGCCGTGTGCTCCGTCGTCGTCAACCCTGCTCGGCGGCCGGCGACCAGGCCGAGCAGCACGGCCAGCGCCTCGTCGTCGCTGAGCATGAGCGGCGGCAAGCGGTACCCGGGGGCAAGCCGGTACCCGCCGTAGCGGCCGCGCACCGATTCCACGGGCACGTCCAGGTCGATCAGCTGATCCACATACCGGCGCACGGTGCGCCCTTCGACGCCGAGCCGGTCGGCAAGTTCGGCCACCGTCCGGGTGCCGCCCGACTGCAGCAGCTCCAGGAGTGTCAGCACCCGGGCAGTAGGTCGAGGCATGTGCACAACCTAACGCGAATACAGGACCGATTCTGTCCACTATTTCTCCTAGCCTGCGACGTGCACGCCTCCAGCACAGCCAAGGAGATCCCCATGGACTTCGTCTCGATCCGCATCATCACCAGCGACGTAGCGCGCCTCGTCGAGTTCTACGAGCGCGCCACAGGGGCGCGGGCGACGTGGGCCACCGAGGACTTCGCCGAACTCAAGACCGCGGGCGCCACCCTCGCGATCGCCAGCACCCGCACCGTCCCGCTGTTCGCCCCGGGCTCTGCCCGCCCGGCGGCCAACCACAGCGTGATCACCGAGTTCCTCGTCGACGACGTGGACCGCGTTCACCAGAACCTGACCGGCTTCGTCACCGACTTCGTCACCGAGCCCACCACGATGCCCTGGGGCAACCGGTCGCTGCTGTTCCGCGACCCCGACGGCAACCTCGTCAACTTCTTCACCCCCGTCCCCCCAACGGCCATCGAAAAGTTCGCACGCTGACGCCACGCACAGCCGCTCACGCGGAAGCCGATGCTGAGACGGCCATGGTGGTCATCGCCGAGGTCGGATAGGCCACGCTCTGACGGTGTAGGCGACGTCGTCGGTGTACAGCGCCCCGAACCGGTCGAAGTCCTGGTCGTTGTAGGCGTCTACCCACTCGTGTGCGAGTTCGCTGGCGTCCGCGTGAACCGTGTTGCTGTTCATGACTGCTGGCCTTCCTGTTGCCGTTGAGAAGTCGTACCGAGAGGTTGACACCGATGTAGGTCGATTCATGTCCTATATCCGCAGAGTCGCCGATTGCTCCGTGTAGGACGCGTCCCGTCCTACTACGGGGGTGATGCTTCCGCTATGACGTCTCAGGACAACACCAAGATCACAGGCAGGAGCACGGGCATGGACGAGGGGAAGGCGCTGGCCGGGAAGGTGGCGCTGATCGCGGGGGCGACCCGGGGTGCGGGCCGGGCCATGGCGGTCGAGCTCGGCCGGGCCGGCGCCACCGTCTACGTGACCGGCCGCACCACGCACGGCAGCGCGAGCGAGACGGGCCGCCCGACAGAGACCATCGAGCAGACCTCCGAGCTGGTCACGGCGGCCGGCGGCGAGGGCATCGCGGCCGTGGTCGACCACCTCCAGCCGGAGCAGGTGCGGGCGCTGATCGAGCGCATCGACAACGAGCAGGGGCGACTGGACGTGCTCGTCAACGCCGTCTGGGGCGGCGACGGCCTCGTCGAGCACGGCAGGAAGATGTGGGAATGCGACATGGACAAGGGGCTGCGGATGCTGCGGCTCGGCGTCGAGACCCACTTCGTCACCAGCCGCTACGCCCTGCCGCTGATGATCCGTCGGCCCGGTGGTCTGGTGGTGGAGATGACCGACGGTACGGAGGAGTTCAACCGTCGCTACCGTGAGCCGTTCTACTACGACCTGGCCAAGTACGCGCCGATCAGGATGGCGAAGGCGCTGGCAGCCGAGGCCGGCGAGTACGGCTGCACGGCCGTGAGCCTGACCCCCGGATTCATGCGCACCGAGGCGGTGCTGGAGATGTTCGGGGTGAGCGAGGAGAACTGGCGCGAGGGCTGCAAGATGGACCCGACCTTCGCGGTCTCCGAGACCCCCACCTACGTCGCACGGGCGGTGGCGTCGCTCGCCACAGACCCGGACGTAGCCGGTCTCAACGGCCGCTCGCTGTCCGCGGGTGCTCTGGCCAAGGAGTACGGCTTCACGGACGTCGACGGTTCCTCCCCGGACCCCGCGCGGTACTTCGAGGACTTCATGACCACCGGCAAGGCCCCCGACCCCAACGACTACCGCTGACGACCGCGCCAGGCCCCGGGCTCCGGGGCATGCCCGCACCGCAATGCGACGAAGGAGGCAATGCCATGACCCCGGGGGATGTTGCGGAGTTCGCTATGGAGCTGCCGGAGGCGACGGAGAGCGATCCCGGCCCCGGGATGAGCCTGTTCAAGGTCGGCGGCAAGATCTTCGCCGTCCTGACGGAAGCCAACGACTCGCGTCCCGCCCAGGTGACCCTCAAGTGCGACCCCGAGTCCGCCCTGCACCTGCGTGAGCAGTAACAAGAGGTAGGCCCCAGCTACTACGCGCGCCTGCAGCACTGGAACACCGTGGTCCTGAACGGAACCGTGCCAGCCGACGAGCTCGCCGACATGATCGAACACTCCTGGGAACGCGTCGTGGTCGAACTGCCCCTCACCACCCGCGACCGGCTGCAAGGGTTCCACCAGGACCAACCCTGACCCTCCCGCCTGCCGAGCCTTCTTCCCTACCAGCCGCCACACCGCACGCCAAGGGGCGCCCTCCGGTGGCGCGTTCGGGGCCGCCCCGACCTCGATGGGATGGCGGGCCCGCGTGGCCTCCCGCCCCGCGGTGCGGTTGTACGACGGACACCATCCCGATCGACCGGTCGATTCGGCGGGCGCACGAGCGCTCCGCCTTCCCGAGCCACAAGGGAGTCTGCGTGAACCACACCCGTACCGCCGTCGCGACCGTCCTGGCCGCAGCCGCCTTCCTCGGCACCGTCGCCCTCGCCCCCGGTGCGGTCGCTGACGACGGCCGCGATAACGCCCCCCTCACCGTCTACAAAGACATCAAGGCCGGCACGTACTACCCCATCCGCGTCCTGTGGGGTAACACCGATGGCGCGGGGTACCTCCACCTCGACATCTACGGCCCGGACGGAAGGTAGGCGGCCGGATCCGCCCCGCGCGGGCGACGGACCGACGTGTCCGCGCCCGCGCACCGCATCACCCCGCGGCCCCGTGATCTTGGACACTCGATCTCTATGCCGTGAGGTCGTGTTGGTGCCGCTGCCGTGTCTCGGCTGGGGTGAGGTAGCCGAAGACTTTGCGCTTGCGCAGTCGGCGGCGGTTGTAAAACGTCTCGATGAAGTCGAATACCTCGGCGTGGGCGGTGGCTCGGTCGGGCCAGATTCGGGTGCCGATCTCTTCTTTGAGTAGGGCCCAGAAGCTCTCCGCGGCGGCGTTGTCGAAGCAAGATCCGGTTCGTCCGCAGCTTTGCCGGAGGTCCAACTCGCGTATTTCGAACTGGAATTGGCTGCTCGTGTATTCCCCGGGTTCAACGAGTCGTAGCAACATGCCTGATCAGAGGGGTGTTGTGGGACGACCAGCAGGTTGGATGACGGAGTTGACGGGACGGTCGCCGATGAAGTCGCCGGGGCGACCCTCGACCCGGCGGGAGATCGAGCGGCTGTTTTGGGGTGAGATCGCCAAGGGGCTGACCAGTGAGGACGCGGCGGTCACTGTTGGAGCGGCCCCCGCGGTGGGAACCCGGTGGTTCCGGCATGCTGGCGGGATGCCGCAGATCAGCCTGACTGTCTCGGGCCGCTACCTCTCGTTCGCCGAGCGGGAGGAGATCGCTCTGCTCCGCGTACAGGGTGCCGGAGTGCGGGAGATCGCCAGGCGGCTGGACCGGTCACCGTCGACCATCTCGCGGGAACTGCGCCGCAACGCGGCCACCCGCGGCGGCAAGCTCGAGTACCGGGCCTCGGTCGCGCAGTGGAAGGCCGACCTGGTGGCACAGCGACCGAAGGAAGCGAAACTCGTTGTGAACCACCGGCTGCGGGAGTACGTCCAGGACCGTTTGCTGGGCGTGATCCGCGCTCCGGACGGCACGGTGCTTTCCGGGCCGCAGGTTCCCGAGTGGAAAGGGCGCAACAAGCCGCATCGCCATGATCGCCGGTGGGCGAACGGGTGAAGCCCGGAGCAGATCTCGGCCCGATTGAAGATCGACTTTCCCGAGGACAAGTCCATGCGTATCAGCCACGAGGCGATCTACCAGGCCCTCTACGTCGAGAGCCACGGCGCTCTCAAGCGTGAGCTCGTGGCCTGCCTGCGCACGGGGCGCGCCCTGCGTGTTCCGCGCGCACGGGCCCGCAAGAAGCCGGGCGGTCACGTCACCCCGGAGGTGATGATCAGCCAGCGGCCCGTCGAAGCCGCCGACCGCGCTGTTCCCGGTCACCGGGAAGGAGACCTGATCATCGGGCTGAACCGGTCGGCGATCGGCACGCTCGTCGAACGCACGACCCGCTACACGATGTTGGTCCACCTGCCGCGGGCCGAGGGCTACGGCACGATCCCACGCACGAAGAACGGGCCCGCGCTGGCCGGCTACGGTGCCGTTGCCATGAAGGACGCCCTGGCCACCACCATCGTCACCCTGCCCGGGCAACTCCGCCGATCCCTCACCTGGGACCGCGGGAAGGAGCTCTCCGCTCACGCCCAACTCACGGTCGAAACCGGACTACCGGTCTACTTCACTGACCCGCACTCTCCCTGGCAGCGCGCCACGAACGAAAACACCAACGGACTGCTGCGCCAGTACTTCCCCAAGGGCACCGACCTGTCCCGATGGAACACCGACGAGCTGACAGCCATCGCCACCGTCCTCAACTCCCGCCCACGCAAGACCCTCGACTGGAAGACACCCGCCGAAGCCCTCGACGATCATCTACGATCACTGCAAGCCGGTGTTGCGACGATCAGTTGAATCCGCCTTCGCTGCCGCGGTCCGAATGCGCTATGCAGCCGGGCCGGAGGCGGCCGCGGCCGGCGGCCATCTTCAGCGCGTCGACGACGAGCGTGGCGCGGTGGTGGTCGGCCATCGGGTAGCCGACGACTTCGCGGGTGGCCAGGTCCAGCCAGCAGGCGAGGTAGAGCCAGCCCTGGCCGGTGGGCAGGGCGGTGATGTCGCCGACCAGCTTCGTGCCGGGGGTCTCGGCGTGGAAGTCGCGGCCGATCAGATCCGGTGCCGGCTTCGCCTTCTTGTCCGGCCGGGTCAGCGACCGCCGCCGTCGGCGGCGGCGGTCTCCCTGGATACCGTGCTCGCGCATCAGGCGGGCGACGCGTTTGCGGTTCACGCTCCGCCCCAGGCGCCGCAGTTCGGCATGGATGCGCGGGACGCCGTAGGTCTGGCGGGAGGCGATGTGGATGACGGTGGTCTCGTGCACCAGCACCTCGTCGGCGGCCTGCCGTGCGGCCCGGGTCTTCGAGGCGTCGAGCCAGGCGTAGAAGGAGGAACGGGCCACCTTCAGCAGCCTGCAGAGGAAAGCAACGCCGTGGGTGGTCTTCTCCGCCTCGATGAACGCGTACGTGTCGTTCATCGATCGCTCTCCTTCGCGAAGAAGACCGCGGCTTTTCGCAGCACCTCGATCGTCTTGGCCTGTTCGGCGTTCTGTCGGCGCAGCCGCTTGAGCTCCTCACGCTCGGCCGTGGTGAGCTCACCGGGCCGTCCCTCGCCCCGGTCTGTCTTGGCCTGGCGGTACCAGCCGCGCAGGGACTCCGAGCTGATGCCCAGATCCCGAGCCACCGCGGTGACCGTCTTGCCCGTGGAGTCCACGAGCGCGATCGCGTCCCGCTTGAACTCCTCGGTGTACCGCTTCGTGTACTTGTTTCCCACCTGGTGCTACTTCCTCTGGAACCTCAGGTCCCAGTCTCCAGGTGTCCACGATCAAGGGGAAGGCTCACTCAGCACGCTCACCCCGCCCGCGATCACCAGGGAGGACTCGCCGATGCGCAGACTCTGACAGGCGAGGTGGACCCCGGACAACGACGACGCGCACGCCGAGTCCACGGCGAGACTCGGGCCCCGCAGATCCAGCAGGTAGGAGATCCGGTTCGGCACCGCGTAGTACGCGGCCCCCAGCCCGGCCCACGGCTCAATGGCCGTCAGATCCGCCATGGTACGCAGCCCGTACTCGCCGAACGTCACCCCGATGTAGACCCCGGCATCCGTCCTCCGCAGCGACGCGGGAGCGATACCCGCGTGCTCCAGCGCCTCCCACGCCACCTCAAGGGCCAGCCGCTGCTGCGGGCCGGCGTAGAGGGCCTCCAGGGGCGAGACGCCGAAGAACGCAGCGTCGAACCCCTGGACATCGTCCAGATACGCGGCACGTCTCGTCGCCTCACGCAGCACACCCCGCTCCTGAGGGCTCCGCTCCTCGAACGAGGCCCAACGATCCACCGGAAGCTCGCGAACCGCATCACCTCCGCTTACCAGGAACCGCCACAGATCTTCGGGAGACGAGAGGTCGGGAGCAAACCGACACCCCATCCCAACCACCGCGATCGGCTCTGCAGCCCGGGCGCTCTTGGAGGATTCAACTGCCATGCCGCACGCTCCCGTCACAGCCGGCGCCGTACCCAGACGGCACCGCCGGGAAGGACTGCGGGTACTCCTGACTCGCAGCCGCCTGCCCACCGCAGACCCTGCCCACCCAGCTATAGCCCTGCCAAGCCCGCTCCACCCGGACGGACGCAAAACCGCTCTCAGGCTTGACAGGGGCGTCCCGACCGAGGGCACAGCGACCGCCCGGCAATGAAGAGGAGCTTTTGTGCCCCACGCCCAAGAAGGGCGTGCGACGAGAGTCCTTAGTTCAGAGAAGCGACCATCCCGAAGGCGAGGGTGCCCTTCCGGATCGATCGCATGTGTCGACGCTATGAGGACAGCCCTGTCGGTGCCCGCCACGCGGAGCTGTAGGGGGCATGACCCAGATACGCCAGTATCCCGCCACGGGGTGATCTTGAATCCAGAACGGCCTGTCGCGCTGTCAGTCGGCGCCTCCGAAGATCCCGGTGCTCGATCCGCCGCTGGAGTTGGAAGAGGAGTTGCTGTTCTTCCCGCCGTCAGGGCCGGCGAAGAGGCCGGATATGGATCCGCTGCTCGTCCCGCCGCCGGATGTAGATCCGTTGCTCGTCCCGCCGCCGGTTGTGGACCCGCTGCTCTTCCCGCCATCAAGGCCTCCGAGGAGGCCGGATGTGGATCCGCTGCTCGTGCCTCCGGAGGCGCCGGGGTCCCCGGTACCGCCGCCGGTGCTGGTGGCGCTGTTCTTGTGCCCGCCGTTGTCGGGCGGGGTGGAGTTCGATGGGGTGGTTGAGGGGCTCGGTTGGCCTGTGTGAGGTGCGGCAGACGGGCTCGGCGTGGGGTGATGCGGGGTCGGGCTGCTGGTTGCCGTTGCTGTCCGGGGGCCGTGGGTCGGGGGGATACGTGGGGAATCGGAGCTGAACAGGAGTGCGCCGGCCACCCCGGCCGTGGCGATCACGGCCGCCGCCGCGCGGCTGACGGGTCTGCCGTCCGACCACGCGCGGACCAGCGTCCGAATCGGCCGGGTAGCTGGAGATAAGAGCTTTCTGTTTGCGGCAGTGGACTTCCCGGCCTCCAGGGCGTCAGGGGCGGGCAGGGCTGGGTGGCCGACCGCGGTGCGCCGCCCGGCGACGATGGCGTTCGCCGTGTCCGCGTTGTCCGCGGACACGGAGTGGTCAACATCTGTGCTGGCAGCGGTGCTGTCCGGGTTGTCCGCCGCCTGGTTGCGGACAACTTCGCCCACCACGACGCGGTCTGCTTGTTCGTCCGAGCGGGACGGGGTGAGGCCCATGTGGCGTCGCAGCGCGGTGATCTGTGCGTCATGAGCGTCGAGCTGCTGGTCGGCAGCGGCCAGGACCTGGTCGAACTCCCACAGCTTTGGCAGCTCGTTCACCGCCGAGGACGACGACTGGCCGGGGACCTGGCCGTCGCTGTCCTCCTCCGCCGGGCGCCGGCGGCTGCGCTGCTGGAACTGCTCCAACGCCCGGCGGTGCTTCTGGGCAATCAGCTGGGCCTCGATGCGCAGTTCTTCGGCTTCTTCCCGTTCGCGCCGGGCCCGCTCCAGCCGGCTCTCGGTGTCCGCCAGCCGCCTTTCGGATTCGACCAGCTGCTGTTGGACCTCGGCCACCGTTGCGGGTAACCGCTCGGCGACGCGGTCGCGCTCTTTCTCCAGCACCGCACACCGCTCGCGCAGGGAGGCCACCACAGCCAGCAGGGTGTAGATGATCTGGGTGGTACTCAGCAACGTCTCCTGCGCCTGCAGCTGACCCTTGCGCGCCTCATCCAGCCGGATCAGCAGCTGCGTCTCAGACCCCGATGCCGGTTTCTCCTCCTCCAGCGCCGCTGTCTTCTCCAGCGCTGCCTTCTCCGCCGCCCGCAGCAACTCCCCTCCGCGCCGCAGCTGCCATTGCCGCGCCCTGGGCTCCCTGACCAGGCCGTTGACCACGTCCTCCAGCAGCCAGCTGGGGATCAGCTTGCGGCCCATGAGGAATTCGCCCCACGTCGTCTTTCCGTAGGCGAACCTCTTCTCCAAATCCCGCTGCCCCAGCCCCTGCGTGAGCTTTCTAAGCCACTGGGCCAGCTCTTGGGCCTGGGGAGTATCTCCGTCTACAGGGCCTCGCTTCCGGCCCGGTCCCACCTGCGGCATAGCCGCCCAACCCCCGTCCTGTCCGCCCTGTCCACAACATCACCGTCGCTGGCGTGCGGCAACGCCATCGGCCGAGGCGGACAATCAGACCACCTGCGCACGCTGGTCCTCAAATCCAACTCCGCTACCCAACAAAGGACTTGGCAATGAGGAACAGCACGCGGCGACCTCTGGACCTGATCGTCTTCATGGCCGTCTTGGCCACCGGGGTGCTCCTGATCGCTCTCGGCGTCCCGGCCAGCTCCCTGGCCACCATCAGCGTCGCCCTGTCCGGCCTGTACAACGCCTGGACCGGAATCGCCCGCACCCCGCCCTCCCCCCACCATCGCGAATCCTCCGACGACGGCGGACGTTCCCGGCCGGTACCGCAGCCCGGCAACTGATCGGGTTGCCTGCAGGGGCCGACCGTGCGCCGCACTCCTTCGTGTGCAGGACGCGGTCGGCTCGGCCCAAGGGCCCATTCAGATCGCCGGATCCGTTACACGGCTGAGATCGGAGTGACGGCTCGTTGACACCAGACCGTGTAAACCGGGTGAATCACGGTAGATACGTTGACTCCCGTCCTGTAGAACTACCTCTTTTCCGGAGTTGACATGCCTTCTGTGAGCATCGTCGGGAAACACCGTCATGTTCGGCGTTTCGTCTCGACGTCTATCGCCGCCGTCGCCGCCGTCGGCCTGACAGCGACGGCCGGTCACGCGGCATCGCCCTCCTCCAGCCATTCCGAGGGGCACTCGACCGCTGCCCACTCTCCCCTCGACACGTGCCGGAAAGGCAGTGACGGCGGCACCTACAACGGCCCCGTAGAGGGCATGTTGAAATACAAGGCGGGGGAGCTGACCGTCACGGAGCAGATCGGCGGATCTAAGGACATCCCCCACACGGTGGTGTCCCAGCTCTGCCTCACTGCGCACACCAAGGTGTTCGGCGCCCTTCGCATAGGCGACGCCCATCACCTCACCGTCAACAAAGAGGGCTACGGCACCGCACCGCGCACCCTCACCCAGCTCAAGAAGGCTGCCGAACGAGGCGACGTCGTAGTCCGGGCCGACATCAAGGACAATGTCGCCGTCAAGATCTGGGAGCACTACAAGCGGGGCTGATCCCGGCTCTGGTCCTCGGCCACATGGCCGAGGATCAATGCGCCCGCGTGGACTCGACCTCGTGCCGCGCCCATCAGCACGCCGCGGACGCCCGCACCGAAGCGCCGTGTGGCTCTGGACGACGCGGCCGGCTTGTTCGGCCAGACCCGCACGGGTGTAGCGTCGGTCCCATGATCGTATGGCTCAACGGCACCCACGGCGCAGGCAAGACGACGACCAGTGCACTTGTGCAGCAGCTGATCCCGGATTCACGGGTGTTCGACGCCGAGAAGGTCGGCGAGACACTCATGGACATCACGCCGGGGCTGCCCGAGACGGACAACTTCCAGCACTGGCCGCCGTGGCGGCCGCTCGTAGTCGAGACCGCCCGCCGCGTACTCGACTACACCGGCGGCACTCTGGTGATGCCCATGACTGTCCTGATCGAGGAGTACTGGCGCGAGATCAGCGCGGGCCTCGCCAACCATGCCATTCCGGTACGGCACTTCGTCCTCCACGCCGACCAGGACACCCTCCGCGAGCGCATCGCGGGCGACACTGTTCTTGGCCCCAACTCCCCGTTCCGTCTCAAATATCTTGAGCCCTATGCCGAGGCGGCCCGCACGTGGCTACACGGTGAGGCCGAGGTCATCGACACCACCCACCTCACGCCCGCACAGGCAGCCCTGCAGATCGCAGAGGCCGTCAAGAGTTGAGGCCCGCCCGCCACGCGAAACAGGCCCGGCGAGGATTGGACACGGTTCTGCGGAACGCGTTCGGAGGACACGAGCGCGGAATGCCGAAGCCCTGCAGGTCACGGCGATGCCGTTGGACACCGAAACACGGAACCTACAGAGCGGGAACGGTCAGCCTGCTGTCGCCCCCGGCTCAGCCGAAGAACACCAGCAGCAACGACCCCACGGTGACGACGACGGCACCGATCACAAACCCGAGGATCACCTTCCGCTGCCAGGGCGCGATATAGCCACCGCGCAGCGCGCTCCCCATCCGGCCGACCTGATCGACACGCCCCATCGGCGTCAGCGGATCCGTCGCCCCCTGCGGCATGCCCTGCGTCCAGTCGGGTCCCGACTGCGGGTAGCGGCGTCGCCACCCCTCGTCCTGTCGCCACGGCAGTTCCATCTGCTGCTCCTTGCCCTATCCGCCGGTTACGCCGAGCCTGCGCCCCCGTGTACCGACGTGGCTTCCCCGTCCTTCGGTTCCGTTCCTCGGCTACCCCGCCTCCATCGAACGATGCGGAGAAGTCCCGGGTGAGCCCGTGTCAGGCCGACGGTGGTGAGCCGGATGCGGCAAGCCCTTGCACACCGCAGGTGCTGCGACCCGCGCACCGCTCGTGCGACCTGGACTCCGTAACCGTCATCACCGGTGGTTCGTTGGCCCGGTGCGTCCCTCACATCCGTCCCCCGCGGATGGGGCTGCAGGGGCCTGAACCGACCGGTTCAGGCCCCTCACCCATACTCCGCCCCGCCAGCACCGACCATGACGTGACCGAGCTCAAACGAGCCCAGTTGTGCCGATCACGAGTGACATCGATGAACGACTCCTGGCAATGATCGACAGCGTGGCCGCCTGCGACGAGAAGCGCCTGCCACTGCTGACGCTGCACGAAGCACGCGCGGCGGTCGAACTGCTGCAACTACTCAGTGCCAGCAACGGCGAAGGAGCGTACGCGGCCCGGCACCTGGCGGGGAACCTTGCCCGCTGTCGGCGTACACGTGAACGTGCATGGCCGTGTACGAATGAACGTGCAGAGTTCTTGCTGTGCTGAGGGCTGGCGTTCGGCACCCTGTTGCCTGTGGTCAGGTCGCGGGAAGTGGCGGGCCGTGGTCTTGGATCCTCAGCCATGGCTGGAACTTCCGTGCATTCGCGGCTTGGTCGAGCCTGGCGGCATGAGCCTGTCGGAGGTCGCCAAGGTGGTCGGCTGGTCCCGGTCGTCGTAAAGGCAAGGTGCGGACTGATGGGCGCCGGCGGGGGTTACGCGAGCAGCGGCCCGCTGGTTCGAGGCCGGCTGCGGACGCGGTCGGCGACTTTCTCTTCCTGAGGGGAACGCCATGACGAAGTTCAAGACCTTGTCCCGGAGGGCTGCCGGTACGGCACTGGCCCTGGTTGCCTTGGTCGCACCGGCGGCCGCTCCGGCTGTGGCAGCGGGGCAGCCACCGCGGGAAGGCACCTACTGCACCCCGTGGTCGGAATTTTACGGCCACGGTCGGTACACATTCGCTGATGCCCGTGTCTGCTTGAGGACCACCAGTTTCGGGCTGACACAGGTCTGGTTGCAGACCGACCGGGTGACCTTCTGGGCACGAGGTGTCTGGAACAACGCGTCCAACCGCGAAGGGTTCAGGGCGAAGGTCTCTGCCCACGTGGAGGTTCGCAAGGACGGAAAGTGGCTGTACAACGAGTGGGCTCGCGGGACGCAGGAGCAGCGCAAGGACGAGTTCCACGGCGGCGATTTCAAGCAGGGTGAGTGTGGCACCTACTGGGTCACATACAAGTACCACCAGGTCGGCCCGCACTACGGCGGGGACAAGGCGATCAACCCGTCGTGGTGGCACGGGTCTCAGGTCGAGGTTCCCTGCGCCAGCTGAGCAGCGCGCCGGCGAGGGCCCTGGCGACTGACAACGGGGCCCTCGCCGCTTCACCGCGGCACGCCACGACCAACGGGCCGGCGGCGAGCCGGGGCGGCCGGTCCCGGCCGTGACGTGTTCGCGCCCGCTTCGCCGCCTTGCGCGAGCGCCATCGAGGCGCCTCCCTTTGCACGTTCATCCGCACCTGGCGCTGCACATACGCGAGTACGCCGACACCCGCCGGATCCCGGCGTAGAGATTCTCCTCCGCCAGCGTCAATGCGGACGTGTGGCGGGCCAGCGGACGCTGGCCCGCGGGTTCAACGGTCCAGGCGGGCGTCAGGGGTCCTCGGACCGATCGAAGTCCATTTCGTGCTGCCGCTGAGCGGTGGCGGCGAGCGCGTCGAGCCGGTCGACCAGCCGCGGTTCCACCAAGCCCTTGGCCAGGTCCGAGGTCGTCGTGCCGGACGGGACGGTGGCCGACTGGGTGTGCGCCCAGGCCACGTCGTAGGCCAGGTCGAGCACGGCCTCGTGCTCGACCCCGATCTCACCGTCGGCTTGTTGGATGGCGCGCAGCATTGCCACGGTGGGCGAGGTCATCTCCGGCAGCTGCCCGAGCGCCTCGACCACCGTGCTCCACCCGGAGCCAAGGAGAGTTGCCACTGGTGCGAGAGGCGTCAGGTGCACACGGGAGCCGTCCGCAGGCTGATCCAGCCCCCGGGCGCGCACGACGGCGTGAAGAGCAGCGGCCAACAGGCTGGTGACCACCGGGCCGCGGCCGTGCGGGTCGGTGTCCACCAGCCACCGCTCCGGATTCTGCTGCTGGTGCCACCACACCAACGTGATCGCCCACCGCTCGCACGCCTCCCAGACCGTCGCGAACTGCGTCTGGATGCCCATCAACTGCGCCCGTTCCAGGGCCTGCTCGTCTGGCGTGGCCGGGCGGAGTTGCTCCGCGCTGAGTACCTCGCGCTGGTGGCCGGCGTCCGGGTCGCGAAAGAGCACTTCGTAGCCCGTCAGCGGCCCATCGTTCAGCGTCTGACGCTCGGCGTCGAGGGCCCAGGTGCTGGACATGACGGTGGCCACCTGGCCCTCGTACCGGCCGTCCGTGGCGGTGACCAGGGTGCCGCGCTCGTAGCCGCCCCGCTCGCGGGTGAGAGCGGCGAGCGCGGCGTGGGTGGCCCGCGAGGTGAGGACCTCCACCGCCGGGTCGGACAGCCCAGGGGCCAGACCGCGCGGCATGCCGTCCCAGGGGCCGTCCTCGACCCACGTCCGGGTCAGCCACACCCAGGCGGCCACGCCCTCCGTGGCCATGTCCACGGAGGCTGGGTCGATGTCCCTCGCCACGGCGAGGTCCTGGCCGACCAGCCCGGCCGCCAACTGCCGCACGTGCCCCGAGCCTTGGTTGAGGTGCCACACCAGCTGCCCGGTATCCACCGGATCTTCCACGGCCTGGGTGCCAAGGGCGGTCAGCACGATCGCCACGAGCCGCCGCACGCCCACGTCCTCCCAGGCCGGTTCGGTGGTGGGCAGCCGGTCCACCGCGGCATTGTCCTCAGCCTGGGCGCACGCCTCGCCCCACCGCTCCCACCCCATGACCGGTCCCCTCACGTTCGGAACTGCGAAAACCTCACGCTACCCGTGGCCGGTGACAGCCCGGTCAGTTCGCGCAGGGCGCCCAGTCGCTCGCGGAAGACGGTCCAGCCCGACCGCTCTCTGATCCGCGCTCACTGGAGGCGGCAGTTCATCCGGCGCCGCTGGCGTTGCGTGCGGCGGGTTGCCGAACGGGTAGGACGGCCTGGTGTGCGGTTCGCCGGGCAGCCGGCCGACCCGCTCCACGAGCGGTCAGTCAGCAGAGCGGCGGATCATCCCGGCGTCACCGCACCCTCTGGCACTCCGAACCACTCCTCCAGCGCCTGCGCCAGCCCGGCCGTCGACGTCGGCGCCCCCGCGTCAGCCGCCCAGGCCGTGAAGCCGTCCGGACGGACGAGGACCGCCGCCAGTTTCGGTCGGGACGGGCAGCCGGCCGTCAGGGTGTCGACGCGGCCGGCATACCCCGCAGCGAGGGCCCGGAGCTCCGGGTCGTCGGTGAGGTCGAGCAGGAGCGCCCGGCCGCCGTGGAGGTGGTCCGCGAGGCGGCCGCCGTCGGTGAGTTCGAGGTCCGGGGTGCTGCGGCCGGTCAGCGGGTGCTCGCCCGGCACCTCGTACCGCACCCCGGCACCGTTGAGCCGCGCGGCGAGGTACGTGGTGCCCGTTACCGTCTCCGCCAGGTCGCTGACGATCTCGCGCAGGGCCCGGGACTGCGGGTCCGGGCGCATGGCCGCGACCTGGGACCGGGTCCAGTCCAGGACCCACGCGCCGACCGGGTGCCGCTCGGAGGTGTACGTGTCCAGCAGCCCTTCCAGCGCCCGGCCGGCGATCACCGCGGCGAGCTTCCAGCCGAGGTTCATCGCGTCCCCGATACCCAGGCTCAGCCCCTGGCTGCCGAACGCGGAGTGCACGTGCGCCGCGTCGCCCGCCAGCAGCACCCGGCCCTTGCGGTAGTCGGTGACCTGACGGGCGTGGTCGGTGAAGCGGGTCGCCGTCCGCACCTCGGTGATCGTGACGTCCACGCCGGAGATGCGGCGCAGCCGCGCCTGGAGGTCCTCGGCGGTGACCGGCGCGTCCCGGTCGGCCGGCGGGCCGTCGAACTCCACGGTGACGACGCGGCCCGGCATCGGCCCGTAGGCGTACACCCCGGTGTCCGTGGCGGTCCAGCCGACCTTCAGGTCCTCGGCGCCGGTCATCTCCACGACCGCCTGGTGACAGGTGACCTCCGGGTCCGTACCGGGAAATTCGAACCCCGCGAGCTTGCGGACCGTGCTGCGGCCGCCGTCGCAGCCCACGAGCCAGCCGGCGCGTATCGCCCCGTCGCTCGTCCGCACGGTGACGGCCCCATCGTCGGCGTCGAAGCCGGTCAGCTCCACTCCCCGGCGCACGTCGACGCCGAGCTCGTCCGCCCGCCCGCCGAGCAGCCGCTCGATGTCCTGCTGCGCCACGAAAGCGATCTCGGCGGCGGGCCCGGCGTCGCCGAGGCCCGGCTCCGTACGGTCGACCAGGTCGGCGCGCAGCATGATCCCGGCGAAGTGCCCGACGAATCCGAGCCCTTGGCCTGCGGCAACGCCTCCGTCCCCGCCGTTCCGCTCGCGCATGAACGCCTGGAAGCGGTCCATCGCCTGCCGCTGCACCTCGGCCAGCGCGGGCAACATACCCCGGCGGTAGAGCGCCTCGGCGCTGGGCGTGGTGATCGCCCCGCCCTTGATCGTCGGGTTCACTTCGGTGAGGCGCTCCAGGACGGCCACCCGCGTGCCTCCGAGCCGGAGCTCGCAGGCCAGCATCAGTCCGACCGGGCCGCCTCCGGCTACCACTACGTCATAGTCCATGGCGCCCACTATCACCGAGGGCCGAAAAGGCCAAAAAGGCGCCGCGGTGTCAAGGAGCCAGCCCCGCGAGGATGGACGGGAAGCGGGCCGTCCGCGCTCTCGCTCGGCAACCTCACCCGCCGCCCGCCGGTGTCCCGGCCGGTCCTCGATCGACCGACGCCGTCCGCACGGCGTACCTGGGCGGTCGGTCCATCGGCTCGCCCCTCACGGCAGCGGGCGGATTTCGCCGTCGCGGGCGAGGATCTTGGCCTCCACCTCGAACCCGGCGGACGTGAACTGCCGCGGTGGACGAGAGCGGGGGCGAGGAATCCGTCGACCATGGAAGGCGACAGTGCCGTGCGGGGCGGAGTCGCTGACGAGCACAGTCACGCCTCTACAGCCGCTGTGTCAGAGGACGTCCCGTTCAGGTGCGCGTTAGTTCATGGGTTGTGCCAGGTTGTGGTCGTTTCGCCGGTTGCTCGTTTGGCGAGGTTGGAGAGCATGGCGAGGCGGATCATGCTCTCGGAGTGTTGGGGTTTGGTTTCGTAGTCTCGGGCCAGGCGGCGGTGCATCATGAGCCAGCCGAAGCCTCGCTCCACCACCCAACGCCGCGGTAGCACTGAGAAGCCTTTGACCTGTGTGTTTCGCGGCACGACCTCGACGTCGATGCCGAGGGCGGCGCCGTGTTCGATGGCCTGGGTCTTGTATCCGGTGTCGGCCCACGCCTTGGTGATGGTGGGGTGGTTGGCGGCGACTTGGGTGAGGAGTTGATTGCCTGCCTGGTTGTCGGAGACACTGGCCGCGGTGACCATGACCAGCAGTAACAGGCCAAGGGTGTCTGTGACGATGCTGCGTTTGCGGCCCACGATTTTCTTGCCGGCGTCGGTGCCTTGGGTGCTGGTGGGCACACTGGGAGCGGTTTTCACGCTCTGGGCATCGATGACGCAGGCAGTTGGCTCGGCAGTGCGTCCTTCCCGCTCTCGGACGATCCGATGCAGGCGGACGCCGAGCTTCTCGATAGTCCCGTCGGCGGTCCAGGCACTGAAGTAGGAGAAGACCGTGGTGTGCGGCGGAAGGTCATGCGGTAGGTAACGCCAGGGAATCCCGGTCCGGTTGACATAGAGGATCGCATTGAAGCCCCGCCATCTTGAAGTCGCGGGTCATCGGGGTGGCATGGCGTCGTGCTGGGGTGCTCGTGCTGGTCGCGGGCGGCAGTCTGTGTCCTTGATCGTCAGGCAGCGGTCACGCCGGTCTGCTCGTTTCCAGGTCGTCGGTTCCAGGTCGCGGAGGCGTACGGATTCGTAGGCTCGCGGGATGACGGAGATCAACGAGGTCGCCGAACGCGTCGCAGCCCGCCGGGCGGAGCTCGACGAGGAGGAGAAGCTCCTGGCCGAACGGCTCGATGCGGTCCGCGCCGAGCGGGAGGAACTCGCGGTGGCGATGCGCGTGTGGGAACGAATGCACGCCCAGCTCGACGCGGAGAAGCCGTCGACGCAGGCGGAAACGGCTCAAGTGGGCGGGCGCGGTGTGCTGTTGGTCCCGCACCGGAAGGCCGGCGCGGGCGAGGACATCCTGCCGCCGGACTACCAGCGGCTGATGAAGATCGTGCGAGATGCCGGTGGTCCGGCCCGGGTCAAGGACGTCGGCGTCGAGCTGGACCTCGAGGTCGAGGTGAAGGGCCGGCTGGAGCCGCTGCGCGGCAAGCTGAGCAAGCTCGCCGGGCGGGGATGGCTGCGCAAACTGCCTGACGGACGCTTCCAGACCGCACCGTAGGTACGGCGTCGTACCCGTAACCGGCCTGTCCCCGGCGGCCGTTGGCTCGACGTGTGCATGAAGAGGATCAACGAGCCTGCCGGGGACACCGGCTTCCCTGTCTACCAGTGCCGCCTGCCGGTGTCCCGGAAAACCAACGAATACTGCACCGATCCGCTGAGCCGCCACCTGAAGAAGACCGGCTCCCGCTGGCGCCGTCTGGCACCCGGACGGATCGTCGTCATCGTGCTCGCCGTGCTCCGCCACGACCAGCGCATCGCCGACATGGCCGGCGGCAACCAGGTCGGCGACACCACCGTGCGCCGCTGGCCCGACGAACTGATATCCCTGCTCGCGGCCCACGCACCCCGTCCGGACCGCGCATGCAAGAGGAAGCCGCCGGATACGGATCACGCGACCTGCCCGGTCAGGGAGTGCAGGCAGCCGGCGACCCCGTCGCCCCGGGCCGAGGGGGAGCTGGTTGCGGAGGCTGTTCCGGCGAAAGTGAAGGAGCCTACGAGCCTCCGCCCGCCCGACCGGAGGGACCGGCGGCGACTCTCATGCCGCGTACCGTCTCCAGGTAGTCGCCGATCGCGTCCCGGTTGCGGGTCAGGCAGTCGATCCGCTGCGCCAGGTGGCCGTGTTCGCACTCCAGAACCCTGAGCATCTCGGGCGTCAGATCGTCGAAGTAGATGCTCCGGGGCTTGTCCAGGCAGGGCAGGATCTGCCGGATGATCCGGGTCGGCAGCCCGGAGCCGAGCAGTCCCTTGATCTGCATCACACGGCCCACGTGAGCTTCCTCGTACTCACGGTAGCCGTTGTAGGAACGCCCAGGCGTGATCAGCCGCTGCTCCTCGTAGTAGCGCAGCAACCGCCGGGAGGTGCCGGTGCGTTCCGCTAGTTCTCCGATCCTCATGCCGCCGAGCGTACGGCGTCGCCTTCGGGCCCCCGTTTGACCTTCACATAAATGTGAGGGTCTGAGACTCGCAGGGCGGCCAGGACGCGGCCGCTGTGCATCTGCGACGAGGAGGACCTGCCATGGTCTCGATCGATGTTCCCGTCTTCTACCAGGAATGGGCGACTCGCAGCGGCGGTGTCATCGATGCTGCCGCCGGGGTAGGCCCCGACAGTCTGGAGGACGCCCGGCTCGCCTACCGGAAGTTCTTCCAGGACAGCTTTCCGGCACCGGACGGGGTGACCTTCGACTCCGTGGACGCGGACGGGGTGGCCGCCGAGTGCGCGACTCCCGCGGACGCCGTCCCCGGCCGGCACCTGGTCTATCTCCACGGTGGCGCCTACCTGGCGGGAGACCCGCAGGGCTACCGTGGCCTGGTCGGCGATCTCGCCCGACGCCTGCGCGCCCGCGTTCTGGTCCCGCACTACCGGCTCGCGCCCGAGGCGGTCTTCCCCACCCCCATCGAGGACGCCGTCACCGCTTACCGCTGGCTGCTGGAAGAGGGCGCCGAACCGCACAACGTGGTACTCGCCGGCGACTCCGCCGGTGGCGCGATGGCGGTCAGCGCCCTGGTCGCCGCCCGTGACCAGGGACTTCCGATGCCGGCCGCCTCGATCGCCATCTCCCCCTGGGCCAACCTCGAACACACCGGGGCCACGATGTTCACGCTGGACGGCGTGGACCCGTCCGTCAACCGTGCGGGGCTGAGCCGCGCCGCGGACATCGTCCTGGGCGGCGCCCCGCGGAACAACCCGCTGGCCTCGCCGGTCTTCGCCGACACCCGCGGACTGCCTCCGGTTCTGATCCAGACCGGCGGTCACGAGGTCATGCTCAGCGACGCGGTCAGGCTGGCCGCCAAGCTGGCCGAGGACTCCGTACCCCTGCGCCTGGATGTCGCGCCGGGGATGGGACACGTGTGGCATCTGCTCGCCGCTCACCTCCCTGCCGCGGACAAGGCGGTCGCCGACGCCGTCGCCTTCGCCGAGGAGCACCTTCCTGCCGCGGTCGCCGAGGAGATCGTCGAGAGCCTCGGCCGCCCTCAGCCATCCCGCCTCTCGATATAGAGAAGCCCCGCCATTTTGAAGTCGCAGGTCATCGGGGTGGCGTGATCTCCTGTCGGGATGCTCGTGCTGGTCGCGGGCGGCAGTCTTGGGCCAAGCCCGTCTGTCAGCGGTTCACTTCGAGGTTGGTGAGCACGAGCAGGGCGCGCAGGAGATCGGTGGCGCGGGTGGGGTCGGTGCGGAGCTTGGTGAGGATGCGCCAGGTCTTCAAGTGCCCGAAGCCGTGCTCGACGGGGGCGCGTGCGGCGGCCAGGACGCGGTTGGCTTCCTTCTCGCCGGGCGTGAGCTTGCGGGCGCGGGTGGCCTTGTAGCCCGTGACGATCACCGGGTGGTCCGGATTGTCGTCCAGACCGAGGAAGCCGAGGTCGGCCAGGGCGCCGAGCCCGGCGGTGCGCAGGTGGGTGAGGATGTGGTCGCGGCGGGCGGCGGTGATGTCGTGGGTGCGGCCGGGGCGGGCTGCGGAGATCCAGACCAGGCGGCCCTTCTCGTCGGTCAGGGCGAGGAAGTGCAGGCCGTGTCGGCGGTGTTTTCCGGAGTAGTTGGGCCGGTTCGCTCTGCCGGTGCGGCGGACGGTGGGGATCAGGGTGCCGTCGATCAGGACGGCTGCGCCGCCCCGCTTGGCGATCCTCTTGCATGCGCGGTCCGGACGGGGTGCGTGGGCCGCGAGCAGGGATATCAGTTCGTCGGGCCAGCGGCGCACGGTGGTGTCGCCGACCTGGTTGCCGCCGGCCATGTCGGCGATGCGCTGGTCGTGGCGGAGCACGGCGAGCACGATGACGACGATCCGTCCGGGTGCCAGACGGCGCCAGCGGGAGCCGGTCTTCTTCAGGTGGCGGCTCAGCGGATCGGTGCAGTATTCGTTGGTTTTCCGGGACACCGGCAGGCGGCACTGGTAGACAGGGAAGCCGGTGTCCCCGGCAGGCTCGTTGATCCTCTTCATGCACACGTCGAGCCAACGGCCGCCGGGGACAGGCCGGTTACGGGTACGACGCCGTACCTACGGTGCGGTCTGGAAGCGTCCGTCAGGCAGTTTGCGCAGCCATCCCCGCCCGGCGAGCTTGCTCAGCTTGCCGCGCAGCGGCTCCAGCCGGCCCTTCACCTCGACCTCGAGGTCCAGCTCGACGCCGACGTCCTTGACCCGGGCCGGACCACCGGCATCTCGCACGATCTTCATCAGCCGCTGGTAGTCCGGCGGCAGGATGTCCTCGCCCGCGCCGGCCTTCCGGTGCGGGACCAACAGCACACCGCGCCCGCCCACTTGAGCCGTTTCCGCCTGCGTCGACGGCTTCTCCGCGTCGAGCTGGGCGTGCATTCGTTCCCACACGCGCATCGCCACCGCGAGTTCCTCCCGCTCGGCGCGGACCGCATCGAGCCGTTCGGCCAGGAGCTTCTCCTCCTCGTCGAGCTCCGCCCGGCGGGCTGCGACGCGTTCGGCGACCTCGTTGATCTCCGTCATCCCGCGAGCCTACGAATCCGTACGCCTCCGCGACCTGGAACCGACGACCTGGAAACGAGCAGACCGGCGTGACCGCTGCCTGACGATCAAGGACACAGACTGCCGCCCGCGACCAGCACGAGCACCCCAGCACGACGCCATGCCACCCCGATGACCCGCGACTTCAAGATGGCGGGGCTTCAATGGTCGTCGTGTTTCGCCGGAGCAGGCGGAGGCTGCTGCCGGACCCAGCCGCTCAGACTGCCGGCTCGCGCTCGCCCGATCGCCTCACGGCCGATCAGCAAGGGCTGGGGTGGCTTCATGCCTCTCAGGCAGGCACCCAGTGCGACAGCGAGAGCGGCAGCGCCGTAGGCCCATGCCTGCAGCGGGAATCCGGGCAACAGTCGCCCGGCGAGGTAGAGGACGGTGCCGGCCACTGTGACGGCGAGCCACTCCCAGCGGCCGTCCAGGGCTGCGAGGGCGATGACGAGCAGGGCGTACCAGGGGTAGTTGGGTGAGAACAGCAGCAGGGCCGTGCCGGTCAGAAGGAGGGCACCGCTCCAAGGGCGTGTCGGGTCGCCGCGCCACCACACGAACAGGGCCGTCAGCGCGAGCAGGACAACAGCGGCGATTCCGGCGGCGGAGTCCGGCAGGATCAGCCGTAGCAAGGCGAAGCGGCGTACGTTGCCGGGTTCGTAGCCCTCCTCGTTCAGGTAGCCGGGGAGATAGCCGAGGACGCTGGCACCGGAGGCCAGGACGTAGGGCAGGTAGGAGAGCGCGACCGCACCGAGGGCAGCCGCCGCCACGCGCCCGATGCGTCGCGCGCTGCGCTGTCCGGACAGAGCGCCGGGCAGCGCCAGTACGGGCAGCAGTTTGACCGCGATGGCCGCGCCGAGCAGGGCGCCGCGGCGCGCCCCGGCGGTGGCGGAGCCGAGTGCCAGCACGGTGAGCAGGACGCCGAGGGTGTCGATGTGGGCGTTGTTGACGGCCTCGAAGGGGACGGCCGGGCACCAGCCCCACAGTGCAGCCCGGGCAGGGGCCCGTTGCGGGTCGCCGCGTCGTCGCAGGACGGCGAGCAGGGCGACGGTGGTGCCGAACGCCAGTATCGCGCCGCCCACTTGGAGCGGCTTGTGACGAGTACCCGGTGGCGAGAGGGTGTGGACGGCGAAGAACCAGCCCTCCGCGACGGGCGGGTAGATCGTCGGCACGGTGGGCCGGTTGATGCGGACGCACACCCCGCTGTCGGTGCGCCTCAGTCCCCAGCCGTCGCAGGCTCCATGGGTGGGAAACAGCCACTCGTCCCGCAGATGGGCGAGTTGGGGGGCGGCCGGCGGGTGGGCGTAGGGGGAGATACCGGCCGCCTGCACGCGGCCGTCCCAGGCGTAGCGGTACATGTCGTCGCTGGTGCGGGGCGGTGCGGCCAGGCCGGAAAGTGCGACGGCGGCCGAGCCCGCGAGCACCAGGTAGGTCGCGGCGCGCGCGGGGACCTTGCGTACGGCCCAGACCCCGGCGGCGAACAGTGCCCAGGCGATGGCGTATCCCACGAGCAGGCGGCCCGGGGCGCTCTGGTTGTCGCCGGCGTGGAGGGTGCCGATGACGACTACGCCGAGTGCGACGAGCACCGCCACCGTCAGAGTGGTACGCGTACGACCGGCGCGGCGGTTCACCGGCTGTGCGGGGTGGTCGGGCAACGGCTCGGCGGGCCGGGGAGCCGACCAACGCGTTGCGGCGCTGTCGGTCATGAGTGGTGGGGCCTTTCGGTGATCGGGGGCTGCGCGTCGGGGCGATTCGCGTGTCGGAGGCGTAGTTCCACGAACGGGCGTCCCCCGGCCGTCCACCTGCCGGTCAGGATCCAGCCGGCGGAGTCGGCGGCGTTCAGGAGCGCGGTGGTGCCGAGCCTGGCCCAGGGGAAGGGCCGCCCGTGGTGGCCGTGGGCGTCCTCGACGCACACGGTGAGGCGCTCGTCCACGTCCTGCGGGGCGGCCTCGGCCAGCAAGAGCCCGCTGGGGGCGATGAGTTCGCGCATGCGGCGGAGCAGGGCGACGGGATCGCCGCCGATGCCGATGTTGCCGTCCATCAGCAGCACGGTGCCCCAGCGGCCTTCGCCCGGGAGGCGGTCGAAGGCCGACCGCTGGATGGCGGCGCCACCACCGCGCCGGGTGCGCTTCACGGCGTCCCGGCTGAGGTCCACGCCCAACGCCGGTACGCCGCGGGCGGCCAGTGCGGCCACCATGCGTCCCGGTCCGCAGCCCACGTCCAGGACGGAGCCCGTACATCGGCGCAGCACGTTCGTGTCCGCCGCATCGGCAGGCGCGCACCAGCGCTCGACGTCCAGCGGCAGCACGTGCTCCTCGCCGAAGCCGTCGGGGCGATCAGGGTGTGACAGGCGGCGCAGGAACAGCGGGCCGCGTCCGGTGCGCAGAGCGTGGGCATAGGGATCGTCGATCCACGGGGTGCCCGGTTCCACGGGCACGGTGGGGCGGACGGGGAGCGTCGGCATGTGGTTCCTGGCCATGACCACCGTCGGGCTCTCCGCCCGGGACTCCGCCATGGCCGGTTCCGGCCACTCGGCCACTGCGGCATCGATGCCGACCGCCGTCCCGCTCATCGGACCACCTCTGCCATCGAGTTGAGGACGGCGGCGAAGCGGGAGCCCCGTGCACAGCAGGCGGCGACCGCTGCGGCGTCGGCTGCGGCGTCCACGTCGCGCAGTACCGGCAGGTCGGTCACGGCCAGTCCTGCCTCGGCCAGGCGGATGCGCTGGATCGCGCCGGTGCGGTCCGTCGACATCGGCACCCCGCGGACCACGGCACCAGCCCGGGCGGGATCGGCGAGGCCCAGCGCCCAGAAGCCGCCGTCCGCGGCCGGACCGAACCAGGCATCGCGGCCGTCCCGGCCGACGTCGGCGATCATGTCGGCGGTCAGTTGCGGGGTGTCCATGCCGACCAGGAGTGTCGGACCGTCACAGTGGGCGAAAGCGGCGACGATCCGCTCGTCCAGGCCGCCGGGGCTCTGGGGTACGACCTCGTAGCCGGGTGGCAGCCAGGGGCCAGGGGTGCCGTCGAGAGCGAGGACGCGACGGCGTGCGGGGGCTCGAAGCAGGGTGTGGAGCGTGTCGGTAAGGGCGGCCTCGGCCAGGGTGGCTGCTTCTTGGGGCGTGTAGGGCGGGGTGAGCCGGGTCTTGACGCGGCCGGGCACGGGTTCCTTGGCGATCAACAGCAGGGTCACCGGAGGCAGGGCGCTCATCGTCCGCCTCCCCGCACGCCGGCGACGGCGGTCGTGGTGGCGGGCGTCTCGGCGAGCACGGCGCGCATGTCGTGTACCGCGTGCCAGGTGCCCCGCCAGGTGCCGGTGACCTTGGAGCGGCCGGTGCGCGGGTGATAGGGCACCTCCGTCTCGCGCACCCGCCAGCCGGCGTCGGCCCCGCGCACCACCATTTGCAGCGGGTAGCCGGAGCGCCGGTCGGTCAGGTCGAGGGCGAGCAGGGCCTCGCGGCGGACGGCGCGCATCGGGCCGAGGTCGTGCAGGCGCACCCCGGTACGTCTGCGGATGAGCCGGGCCAGCTCCAGGTTGGCCAGGCGCGCGTGCACGGGCCACGCCTTGGGGGACGTGGGGCGCCGTCGGCCCAGCACCAGATCGGCGGTGCCGCCCAGCACGGGTGCGGCGATGTCCGGCAGCAGGGCGGGGTCGAGGGAGGCGTCGCAGTCGCAGAAGCAGACGACGTCGGCGGTGGCGGCCATGAGGCCGGCGTGGCAGGCGGCGCCGAAACCGCGCACCGGCTCGGTCACCACGTGGGCGCCGAGTGCACGGGCGATGTCCGCCGAGCCGTCGGTGGAGCCGTTGTCGACCACGATGGCGCGCCAGCCGGGCGGGATCCGGTCGAGCACCCACGGCAGGGCCTCGGCCTCGTCCAGACAGGGCAGCACCACATCGACCCGGGCGGGAGAAGAGGGGGAAGTCTCGATCACCCCACTCACCCTACGAACGCAAAAGGAACATAAGTGACTTGGCGTCCTTACGGATCTCTGACGTCGGCGGCAGTCCTTACAGATCCCTGACGTTCGCTGCCGCTCCTGCTGACCGGCGAGAGGCGGTGTGAGACTCGATACCGTGAAACGCGTACTCGTCGTGGACGACGACCCGACTGTCTCCGAGGTCGTCGCCGGATACCTGACCCGGGCGGGCTTCGACGTCGATGTGGCCGCCGACGGCCCGTCCGCCGTGGCCAGGGCCGTGGCACAGCCGCCGGAACTGGTGGTGCTGGACCTCATGCTCCCCGGCATGGACGGGTTGGAGGTCTGCCGCCGTATCCGCGAGACCGGTCCGCTGCCCGTGATCATGCTGACGGCGCGGGGTGACGAGGAGGACCGCATCCTCGGCCTGGAGGTCGGGGCCGACGACTATGTCACCAAGCCTTTCAGCCCGAGGGAGCTGGTCCTGCGGGTGGAGTCGGTGCTGCGCCGTGCGGGAGCGCTGGCGACAGCGCAGAGCGCACCGTCCGCACCGCGCCTGACCGGACTGCGGGCCGGACCGCTCGCCCTGGACCCCACGGCTCGCCGGGCGACCCGCCACGGTCAGGAACTTGCCCTGACCATCAGGGAGTTCGATCTGCTGGAGTTCTTCCTGCGCAATCCCGGGCGAGCCACCAGCCGGGAGGAACTGATGCGTCGCGTGTGGGGCTGGGAGTTCGGCGACCTGTCCACCGTCACCGTCCATGTACGGCGGCTGCGCGAGAAGATCGAGGACGACCCGGCCCGCCCCCGGCTGATCAACACCGTGTGGGGCGTCGGCTACCGCTTCGACACACCTGAGACGAACGGGGCGGACGATGCTGCGTGACACCTTCCTGATCGCCCTGTACGCGGCGATCGGCGCGAGCCTCGCCGGAGTGCTCGGTGTGGCCGCCCTGAGGTTGCTGCGCAACCGCTCGGTCGCGCTGTCGCTGGCCGTGGTCACCGCCGTTGCCGTGGCGGCGATGCTCGCCGGGACGATGCTCGTGTCGTGGGCGATGCTGCTGTCGGATCACGACCTGTGGGTCGTCACCATGGTGTGCTCCATCGCGGCGGTCGTCTCCCTCGCGGTGGCGCTCGTCCTGGGCCGCAGCGTCGTCAAGGGCAGCCGGGCCCTCGCCGAGGCCACCCGCGCTCTCGGTGACGAGGGCCGCTTCACCCCGCCCAGGACCGCCCCCACGGCTGAACTGGCCCAACTGGTGCGGGAGCTGGACACGACCAGTGCGAAGCTGGCCGCCTCCAGGGAGCGCGAGCGGGCCTTGGAGGAGTCCCGACGGGAGCTGGTCGCCTGGATCTCCCACGACCTGCGCACCCCGCTCGCCGGACTGCAGGCGATGACCGAGGCGCTGGAGGACGGCATGGTCGACGATCCGAACGTCTACCACGCCCGGATCCGCACAGAGGTCGAGCGGCTCAGCGAGATGGTCAGCGACCTGTTCGAACTCTCCCGCATCCAGGCCGGCGTGCTCGCCCTGAACACGGCCCGCATGTCGGTCTACGACCTCGTCGGCGACGCGATCGCGGGCGCCGACGCCCTGGCCAGGGAACACGGCGTACGGCTCGTCGGCGACAGAGTCGAGCCGGTGCCGATCGAGGTCGACGGCCGCGAGATGTCCCGCGTCCTGGCCAACCTCCTCGTCAACGCCATCCACCGCACGCCCACCGACGGAACGGTCGCCGTCTCAGCCCGGCAGGAGGACGGCAGCGTCGTCGTCTCGGTGACCGACGGCTGCGGCGGCATCCCGGCCGAGGACCTGCCCCGCGTCTTCGACACCGGCTGGCGCGGCACCGACGCCCGCACCCCACCCGCTGGCGCGGGCCTGGGTCTGGCCATCGTGCGGGGCATCGTCGAGGCCCACAGCGGCCGGGCCGCCGTCCACAACGTGCCCGGCGGCTGCCGCTTCGAGGTCCGCCTGCCGACAGCCGCCTGAGTGCCCTTCCCCGTCCGGAGAAGGGCCGTCGCTGTTGAGGTACAGGGACGGCCCTTCCGGGTTGTCACCGAGGAAGGCTCAGCCGGCCCGCAGCGCAGCCTCCGCGAACTCCGCCATTCCCTCGCGAAGCCCACCACCGGTTTCCAGCCCAGCTCGTCGCACAACCTGCGCGAGGAAGCGGTGATGTGACGGACGTCGCCGAGCCGGTACTCCCCGGTGACGACGGGTGCGTCGCCGCCGTGTGCCGCGGCCGGCACGGAGGCCATCTCCCCCACCGTGTGCGGGTCGCCGCTGCCGACGTCGTACGCCCGCAGGCCACCCTCTGGCAGACCTGGCAGCCCGTCCAGGGCCGCGAGGTTGGCCCCTGCGACATCCCGGACGTGGACGAAGTCCCGACGCTGACCGCCGCCCTCGAACACACGAGGTGCCTCGCCGCGCGCCAGCAGAGGGAAGGCGAGAAGCAGGGCGACATGCAGCGCCGCCCAATGAGCGGCCGTCGACGCAACGAGATGCCGTGGGTGGACCAGGCCCGCCACAGCCAGAAGCAGGGGCGGAGCCGTTACGAGGGCCACCGTACGCAGAGTTCGCACGACGCCACCGTAGGAATGCCCTGGGCCGGGCGTGGCTCGTGCCGGGGGTGCGTAAGACACCCGTCAGACGCCGTCGTTACGAAGGTGGACGCCGTCGGCTGCGACGGACGGCCTTCGCCACCACCAGCAGAGCCGTGAACGTGGCCACGGCCACCAGGGTCAGCAGCCAGTTGAGCGGGTAGTCGAGCGGCAGCACCGTCGAGTTGGCCCGCGGCCCCGGTCGAAGCAGCACCGGCAGTGCCACCGCGGTCAGAGCGCCTGCCACGAGCAGCGCCCCGCGGATCGGCCCCCGTACCCCGCCACGGACCAGCACCAGCCCGACCAGCAGCACCACCGGCGCGATCAGGGCGTCGTGCAACACCACCGCCCCGCCGAGCCACTCCAGCACACCCATCAGGTCCTGCTGCCTGTCCAGCAGCAAGGACGCGCCGACACCCATCAGCGCCATCCCGGCGGCGCCCACCAGCAGTCGCAGCACGTTGGCCCTCATGACAGCACCTCCAGCCGTCCGACCCACTTGGTCTGCAGCACACCGGGACGGTTCGGGGCGATCAGACGCACCGGATAGCCGTGATCCGGCGACAGCTCCTCACCGTTGAGGCGCAGTGCGAGCAGGGTCAGCGGGTCCCGAGCGTGCTCGTGGCCCATCTCGGAGACCCGGTAACCGCCCCGGGTCTGCAACGACACCACCCGTACCCGCGCATGGACCGGGGCTCCCACCCGCTCCAGCAGGTCCACGACGCGCACGCCCGTCCAGTGCGCCGACTTGCTCCAGCCCTCCACGCAGGCGATCGGCAGCTCGACCTCGTGCTGGGGCAGTGCGCGCAGCTCGTCCAACGTCAGCTTGTAGGGCCTCGGTCCGGCGACGGTCAGGCGGTAGCGCTCGGCGTGGATCAGGCCGACGCCGGCCGCCGCGGCGGTCCGGTTGACCGGCAGGCCCTCGGGACCGTGGTCGGGGTGGCGCGGCGCGAGGAGGGTGAGGTCCTTCAACGGCGTGAAGGACTGCCCCACCGTGGTCACGGTGACCGCGCCGACCGCCGCTGCCACCGCCGCGAGCAGGGAGCGTCGATCGGGGCCGTCCTCGGCGGGCAGGGACAGCGTGCCCGCCGAGCGACGGCTCCAGTGTGCCGCGATCTCAGGTGCCTTGACCGCGATGTGCAGTACCAGCGCTCCTACCAGCAGCCAGGCCACGGCGTAGTGCACTTGCACGAAGGGGAAGGTCCACGGGTACCACTGGGCGGTGTTCAGCAGGCCGGTCGCCAGCTCGAAGAGGGCCGCCGCGACCAGGACGGCCACCGACACCCGTTCCAAGGCGTGCCGCACCGAGCGCACCGGGGGCCACTCGAACAGCCGGGGATACACCGTCCACAACTTGGCGAGCAGCAAGGGGATCGCCGCGATACCGGAAGCGACGTGGAGCCCCTGCGTGAATCGGTAGCCCCATACCGGGCGGCTCGGCAGCTCGTTGGCGAGCCATCCCGGCGGGTGCTGCATGAAGTGACTGATCAAGCCGGTGCAGAAGCACACCGCGAACGCCAAGCCGAGCCACCGCCCGATCGAGGTCGCCGTGCGGGCATCGTGCAGTCTGCCCTTGAACACGGGCGGAAAGAAGCGCGATCTCATGCCGTCCATCCCACTTGAAGGAAGGCCGCCATGGAACGTCCGACCGCCTTACGGAACACGGACGTCTTCCGGCTACGGGGCACGCGCAGCACCTTCGGGGCTCCACCCGTCGCCGTCCTGACCACCTGTGTGACAGGCACTTGGCCAAAGCCGGGAGCCTGTCCGGCGTCCGTGCTTCGCAATACAGCCGTCACGCCGTCCAGCACCTCGAAGCCTCCAAAGGGACCTTCCAGAAACGCCCCCCGCGAGGCGGTCGGGCCGGCGCACAGCCTTGCCTGAGCAGGACAGCCGCAGCGTGAGGACGCACCTGCGTCGCTGCCCGGCCAGGCCCAGCCACGTGTCCGCGAGGTCGACCTCCGACTCCTCACCCGCAGCTTTCGACCGAGGGAGCGTGCCCTCCAGGAACCTCCGGGCCGCCGTGGCCTACTCCTCCCCTCAACGGCAGTCCTCCCAGCAGCCGTCCTGACAGCCCGGAACAGGTCAGTGCGTACCCAAGTTGCCGGGCTGTCGACTCCGACGGTGGACACGCGCTCTGGGCGGTCGAATTCCTTTCGAGATCATGACGCTTCCCGATGCCGTGATCTCGAACTGTGCTTGCGCGGCTAGCGTGCTGGGCATGACGAACGCGGAGATCGGTGTCATCGGCGGGTCCGGCTTCTACTCCTTCCTCGACGAGGTGACCGAGGTCCAGGTCGACACCCCGTACGGAGCACCCAGCGACTCCCTCTTCCTCGGCCAGATAGCCGGCCGAAGGGTCGCCTTCCTCCCCCGCCACGGCCGCGGCCACCATCTGCCGCCGCACCGCATCAACTACCGCGCCAACCTGTGGGCGCTGCGCTCCGTCGGCGTACGGCAGGTGCTCGGCCCCTGCGCGGTGGGCGGACTGAGCCCGGAGTACGGGCCGGGCACGCTGCTGATCCCCGACCAGCTGGTGGACCGCACGAAGACCCGGGTGCAGACGTACTTCGACGGGCTGCCACTGCCGGACGGCACCGTGCCGAACGTGGTGCACGTGTCCCTGGCCGACCCGTACTGCACCGTCGGAAGGGCGGTCGCGTTGAAGACCGCGCGCGGACGGGACTGGAAACCGGTGGACGGCGGCGCCCTGGTCGTCGTCGAGGGGCCGCGGTTCTCCACCCGCGCAGAATCGTTGTGGCACCGGGCGCAGGGCTGGTCCGTGGTGGGCATGACCGGTCATCCCGAAGCCGCGCTCGCCCGTGAACTGGAGCTGTGCTACACGTCGTTGACTCTGGTCACGGACCTCGACGCGGGGGCGCAGACCGGGGAGGGCGTCTCGCACGACGAGGTACTGAAGGTCTTCGCGGCGAACGTGGACCGGTTGCGGGGCGTGCTGTTCGACACAGTGGCCGCGCTGCCCCGCACCGAGGAGCGGGACTGCCTGTGCATGAACGCGCTCGGCGGGATGAACCCGGG
Organism: Streptomyces sp. GS7; assembly: GCF_009834125.1. NCBI lineage: Bacteria > Bacillati > Actinomycetota > Actinomycetes > Kitasatosporales > Streptomycetaceae > Streptomyces > Streptomyces sp. GS7. The sequence goes on along the minus strand of NZ_CP047146.1, from coordinate 4,468,221 downwards.
CTTCGAACTACCGTAGCCGCACGGGGCTCAAGGGTGTGGTCACTGCGGTCGAATCACACATTTCCCACGGCCGGATCGGCCAGTACCGGCGCGCGAAACTGACTCTTCCTCGCGCCGGATCGGAGAAACTCCGTGAGAAATACGTAAGCGGCCACGATGGAATCGCGGGCGAATAGGAGCAGCGATCCCGCTCCCACCATGCCCGCCGCGCCGCGGCGGGTCATCATGGGCGGGGCGGGAGCGGCTGCCACCAGGCCGTCGGGATCGGGTGGTTCGGGCACGGTGTGGGCAAGGTCGGTGCGCAGTTCGGCGGCCGGGCTGCGCGAGCGCAGTGCCCGGGCCATCCGGCCGAGTCTGAGGCACACGTGGACGACGAAGGCGGCGATGAACACCCAGGCGCCGTAGAAGTGCAGGCGGTAGAACGAGCCTGGGAAGACGTAGTAGAGCTGGATGTTGAAGATGCCGGTGACGAATTCGAAGATGGTGCCGCCGACCAGCATCGGCAGGGACAGCCTCTCCAGGCCGTGGGCCATGGAGCGTACCGGCGGCCATGCGAACAGCTTCGGGATCACCGACCACAGCTTGGCCAGCAGCACCGGCACCAGCACCACGCCCAGCGTCACGTGCATGCCCTGGAGCAGCCGATAGAGCCAGTACGGGTGTGTGGGCCAGCTGAAGAGGTAGAAGCCCAGGACGCCCTTGTCGGGGGTCTCGCCGTTGAGGGGGGCTCAGCGCGGGGTTGTAGGCGGCGTAGGAGAACAGTCCGGCTCATCAGGAGCGGTGCGTTCTTCCGCGGCCGTGCGGTCGAGCGTGCCGTTGGGCGGGGATGCCCTCGGCACGTTCGACGACAGAGGCGCTCGCAACTGATGAGCAGCGCAGCGAGTTCGTCGAAGCGGCAGGGCTTGGCGGAAGCCACGGCCGGCTCCGTCGATCGCAGACCGCGCGCCCGCCGGCGTCAGCTGGGATCCTGCCCTCGTGGCAATCGACGTGACGGTGCGACGCGTGATCCCGCTGCCGCCCGGGCAAGTGGCTACTTACGCCATGGACTGGCGCCACGACGCCGAGTGGACCCAAGGGATCCGTACGGCTGAGCTGACCCGTCCGGCGGAAGGCGGCGGGTTCGGCGTGGGCGCCGAGGTCACCCGCACGGCGTACTTCCTCACCCGGCGCATCGACTACGTCCTGCGCGTGGCCGCATATGAGCCGCCGCGGCTGCTGGACATGATCTCTGTCGGCGGACCGATGCCGATGCATGTCACTTACACCTTCGAGCGTCACCCGCGCGGCACGCTGGCCGGTATCCGTGTCCGAGGAGGACCCGGCGGCCCCTACCGCGTCGCGGCGCCCCTACTCGCCCGCCTGGTCCGAACCAACCTCACCAAGGACCTGCGCGACCTCGAACACCGACTCTCCGACCGCGAAGGAGGCGCGTAATGGCGTATGACGAAGGGCTCGCCGAGCGAATTCGGGAACGGCTGGGCGCGGACCCCGACATCACCGAGAAGCGGATGTTCGGTGGCATCGCGTTCCTCCACCGCGGCAACATGGCCGTCGGCGTGACCGGCGACGACCTCATGGTCCGGATCGGTCCCGACGCCACCGAGCAGGCTCTGGCCCGGCCAGGCACGAGGATCTTCGACATGACCGGTCGCCCGATGCGCGGCTGGGTCGTGGTCGCGGGCTCCGCCGTCGCAGAGTACGAGGTGCTCGGCGAGTGGATCGACGAGGGCCACGCCTTCGCTGCGAGCCTGCCACACAAGTAAGACCCCCGCCGCCACGCGCAACCCTCTGCCGGCGCCAGAGCCCGCAGAGCCATCGGATGCCAGTCACCGGTTCACACCACGGTCCGGCTGCTGAGTGACTGCAAGGCAGCGGTAACGGTCGCGCGCAGCGATCCCGCGTCGGCGCCTGCGCGAGAGCGCAGGATCACGCTCTAGGCGAGCAGTGCCAGCAGCTCGGCAGCCGCACCCGGATCGGTGCCGGCGGCCAGTTGCCCGTGTGCCTCGGCCGTGACGAGTGCCGCGTGCATGGCGTCACGCAGTTCCTGGTGGTGCTGGTCGAGGAGAGCGCGGACTTCGGGGTAGCCGTTCTCTGCGCCCGCGTGCGCATTGACGACCAGGCACCCCCAGCGGGCGTGCTCGCCTGCGCACCACGCCTCGACGAGCCCGTCGAAGAACTCCGCGACGTCCCGCAGCCCTCGCTGATCCTGGGCGAGAGAGCGCAACGCGGGCCGGAACCGCTGGTCGATGTAGCGGCGCAGCGCGGCGCCGTACAGCTCCTGCTTGCCGCCGAAGGTTGCGTACAGGCTGGAGCGATCGAGGCCGATCGCGGTCACGACGTCCTGTATCCCGGTCGTGGCCACGCCCTGGCGCCAGAACAGCCGACTCCGGGCAGGCCGACCGCGTCCTTCAGCAGCACCACACCGGCATCACCGCGCGCGGCGCACGCCTGGTCGCCGTCTCCCCGCAGATCCCCGACGAGTCCCTCACCCTCACGGAGAAGCACGGCCTGGCTTTCGACGTCCTGAGCGACATCGGCTCCGACACGGCCAAGCAGTACGGCCTTGCCTTCGACCTGCCCAACGACCTCGCCGCCGTTTACGACAGGCTGGGCTTCGACCTACAGCGCGTCAACGACGGTCACCCGCGTACTCTGCCGCTGCCCGCCACCTACGTCATCAATCGCGCCGGCACCATCCGATGGGCTTCGTCAACTCCGACCACACCACCCGAGCCGAACCCGCCGACATCCTCGCGGCTCTTGAGGCGCTGGGCTGACGACCCAGCACCGTGCCACGCTCGGAGGCGGAAGCGGACGCTACCTCCGGGCTGCGCGCGGCCGCCCCGGCCGCTGGTGTCCCTACCGGTGTTCGGGGTTCTCATAGTCGCGGCGGCAGCCGGCGCCCCACGCGGTGCGCTGGTTGCCATAGGCGGGGATGCCGCCGAACTCCTTCAGCGCCCCGGCCAGATGCAGGAGGTTCCAGGTCATGAAGGTGGCGTTGCGGTTCGTGAAGTCGTTCTGTGATCACCCAGCGGACTCCGGGCCGTCGTCCTTCCCGAACCGCTGGTGCCGGCGCAGGGCGTCCAGTGTCTGCCACAACATCCCAAGCTCGATCTGCGCCTGGGTGACCCGAGGCTGGACAGGGAGCGGCAGCTGACCGCGTGTTCGCAAAGACCTCCGTCTCGCTGGAGATCCCCTCCCCGCACAGATCACATAGCTCCGGCCGGAACTCGCCCTCATCCGGTTCACCCCTATCGGTCAAACCCTTCCCTACTACCGCTCCGACAGACGGACCGCGGAATCGCAAACGAGCATTGCCCTGTGGACGCACCGTGTCGAGTCACGCCGCGTTCAAGTCCGCGCAGCAGGAAGTCCACGCCATCAGCGACGCCCACGGCCGCGCCCACGTCCTGTACCGCCGTGCCGGACGCGCTCGACTGAGCCGTGTCCAGGCGGGCCGAGAGAAGATCCGCGCCCCTCCCCAAAGGTGGCCAAGGCTCGCGCGGCTTCCTGACACGATGTCCACCTTCATTGCGCTGCGCCCGGCCGGAACCGCACGGGCACAGAAGCAGTCGGCGAAGGTGCAGCTGATCGGCGCAGGGCCCTCTGGATGACTGGTGTGCGGGTCTCGTGTACGGCCAGTCACTTTTCCCTGGCCCTTCGTAGGCCGGCGCATCCGCGAGAGCGTGTGCCTAGATTCACCAGGCGCCGCCGACTTCAGCCGTTGCGGCTGGCCCACACCTCGACGTACGGGCCCCGATCCACACGGTCGACCTCGAAGCTCGCACCCCTCACGGCGGCGGCGAACTCGTCCGGGTCCCAGACGGTGTACCACCGTCTTCCCTCAGATTCGTCGAGCCAGCCCGTGTGCCCGGTGGCTTTGAGACACACGTACAGCTTGCCGCCGGGCCGCAGAAGCGTCCCGAACTGCCCCAGCACGTCCACCGTTTCTGCCGCATCGAGGTGGACGAGAGAGGCGGACGCCCAAACACCGTCGAATGTTCCGGCCGGAAACCGCGTCCCGATCTCACGCAGATCGCACTGCGAGGTGGGCGCGTAGGTATTGGCCTTCGCCACGAACACCGGGTTCAGGTCGACACCGCGCACCACATGCCCGTACGCCCGGAATCTCGCGAGATCGCGGCCCGGACCGCATCCGGCGTCGAGGATCAACGAAGGCGTCGGCAGAGACCCCGCGAACCGCTCTGCACGATCCGCCATCTTCGGAGCGTGCACAGCCGCATAGTCGTCGGCGTGGTCACTGTAGACGGCGACCGACTCGGCGACGGGGTCCAGCTCTCCCCTGGCGGACGTGGTGTGAGACATCATCCCGTCCATCCTGGCCAGCTCCTGCGTCACCAACCAGTAGCCAGCGCGAAAAAGGGATCAAGCTCATACACACCGCGTAGTCCCTCCGCTGTTTTCCCTCCCCGCCTCCGGGCCACACGAGCGGCGACGGCACCAGGGCCGCGCCTGGGCACCGTGCGCAGTCCACCCAGGCTGCGATCGCCGCGACTGGCGCAAGGACAGCGGCCCCCGCTTCCAACCGACACGGCTGCCCCGGCCGCTGGTGCCTCTACCGGTGTTCGGGGTTCTCGTAGTCGCGGCGGCAGCCGGCGTCCCAGGCGGTGCGTTGGTTGCCGTAGGCGGGGATGCCGCCGAGGTCCTTCAGCGCCCGGGCCAGGTGAAGCAGGTTCCAGGTCATGAAGGTGGTGTTGCGGTTGGTGAAGTCGTTCTCCGGACCGCCCGATCCGCGATCGAGGTAGGAGGGGCCAGGGCCGGCCTCGCCGATCCATCCGGCGTCGGCCTGGGGCGGGATGGTGTACCCCAGGTGCTGCAGGCTGTAGAGCACATTCATGGCGCAGTGCTTGACGCCGTCCTCGTTGCCGGTGATCAGGCAGCCGCCGACCCGGCCGTAATAGGAGTACTGGCCGCGTTCGTTGAGCAGGCTGGAGCAGGCATAAAGGCGTTCGATCACCCGCTTCATCACGGAGCTGTTGTCGCCCAGCCAGATCGGGCCGGCCAGGACGAGGATGTCGGCCTCCATGACCTGCTGGTACAGGTCCGGCCAGGCATCCGTCTCCCAGCCGTGTTCCGTCATGTCGGGCCACACACCAGTGGCGATGTCGTGGTCCACGGCCCGGACGACATCGACGGGCACGCCCTGCACGTCCAGGATCGCGGTGCTCCGGTCGATCAGCCCCTGCGTGTTGCTCGTCTCCGGCGAGCGCTTCAGAGTGCAGTTGATCACCAGGGCGCGCAGGTCGTCGTATCGGGCCGGCGGTGCGTCGGCGGCGGGCGACGAAGCGGTCACACAGTCCTCCCAGAGCCCTCTGCGCAGCACGATGCTCGGCGGCGCACGTCCACATCCGGCTCCAGCGTGCGGGCAGCCCACGGCCGCCGCCACCCCAACGCCGCCGAACGGCCCCGGCATGCTTGAGGCATCGGTATCCGCACGGCCGCCGCCGTCGGCGGCGGATGAGTGGCCGGGGCAAGCGGGCGTGCCTACGTTCGTCTCATGAGTACCGCAGGCGCGAGCGGGTCGCAGGACACGGCAGCAGCGGAGGACGTCGCACACCTGTTGGTGCGTTGTCTGCGCGCCGAGGGCGTGGAGTACGTCTTCGGGATTCCCGGCGAGGAGAACATCCGCTTCGTCGACGCTCTGAAGGGCTCCGGGATCCGGTACATCCTGGTGCGCCACGAGCAGGCCGCCTCGTTCATGGCGGAGATCTACGGGCGGCTGACCGGCCGGGCCGGAGTGTGCTCGGCCACCCTGGGACCTGGTGCGATCAATCTGCTGCTCGGCACCGCGGACGCGATGACCAACAGCGCGCCGATGGTGGCTCTGGCAGCGCAGGGGGCGCTGCGGCGTATCCACAAAGAGTCGCACCAGGTCATCGACCTGGTGTCGATGTTCGCTCCTGTCACCCAGTGGGCAGCCCGCGTCGAGTGTCCGGACGCGGTGCCGGAGATGACCCGCAAGGCGTTCAAGACCGCGCAGAGCGAACGCCCCGGTGCCGTGTTTCTGGCGGTGCCGGAGGACATCGAGGCCGAACGTCCCGCAGAGCCCCTGGTACCCCTGCAGATCGACGCGGTGCGCGCCGAAGCACCGTCACCCGCCCAGATCGCACGGGCCGCCGAGGCTCTCACCGCCGCCCGCCACCCCGTCGTGCTGGCAGGCCACGGCGCCGCCAGGGCCCGGGCTTCGGCCGCTCTGTTGCGGTTCGCCGAGCGGCTGAACATCTCGGTCGCGACCACCTTCCACGGCAAGGGTGTTTTCCCCGACGACCATCCGAACGCCCTCGGCGCGGTCGGCTTCATGCGCCACGACTACGGCAACTTCGGCTTCGACACTGCCGACGTGCTGATCTGTGTGGGCTACGAGATCCAGGAGTTCGACCCCGCCAAGATCAACCCGGACGGCGACAAGCGAATCGTTCACGTGCACCGTTTCCCCGCCGAGGTCGACGCCCACTACCCGGTCGCCGTGGGCGTCGAAGGAGACCCCTCGCAGGCACTGGACGCACTCGCGTCCGCACTGCCCGAAGGACTCACCTACGACTCCGGAAGCAGCGCGAAGATCCGCACACTGCTTGACGAAGAGCTCCAGTACGGACGCGACAGCGACGCGTTCCCCGTGGTGCCGCAGCGCGTGGTGCACGATGTCCGCACCGCCCTGGACCGCCACGACATCGTCCTCGCCGACACCGGCGCCGGGAAAATGTGGATGTCCCGCCTCTACCCGACCTACGAACCGGACACCTGCCTGGTCTCCAACGGCCTGTCCACCATGGGTTTCGCACTGCCGGGCGCCATCGCCGCCAAGCTCGCCCAGCCGGACCGACGAGTCCTGGCGATGATGGGCGACGGCTCGTTCCTGATGAACTCCCAGGAACTGGAGACCGCCGTCCGCGAACGCGTCCCCCTGGTCGTCCTCGTCCTGGTGGACGAGGAATACGGCCTGATCACCTGGAAGATGGAACTCGAACTCGGCCGCCACAGCCACACCCGGTTCACCAACCCCGACCTGGTCGCCTACGCCGAGAGCTTCGGCGCACGAGGCTACGCCATCGAGACCGCCGACCAACTCCTGCCCGTACTGCGCCGCGCCCTCGACGACGACATGGTCTCCGTGATCGCCTGCCCCGTCGACTACTCTGAGAACCTGCGCCTGACCGACAGACTGGGCGCCCTCCACGGCCCGTTCTGACACCCAGTTGCGCGGACCTGCCCCAGGTCGATCACGCGCACCTGAGCCGACTGGCCGCCCACATCCTCGCCACGGGTACGGCCCCCTGACCGCCTTCGCACCAATGGCTCTGACAGCCCAACTGGCGTCGGCAGCCCGGCTGCAGCGGCAGGATGGATGTCACCACCCACCTCGGGCTGGCCACCACCACCGTCGTGCTTGTCTGCGGTGCTGTTCGCGTCGGACCAGCCGTGGCCGACGCCGCAGCTGCCGTAGTTGACAAGGTGCAGGTTGCCGTCGAGGGGCACGTTGCCGTAGAAGATGCCGCTACCCCAACATTCGTGGCCGCCGGCCGACATGCCGCTTGACCAGCGCGGGTGTGGCTTCCGGCACCCGTGACTCGCTCGGTGATCAGGCAGTCGTCGGGGTCCAAGTGGATGCCCCTCTCACCTGCTTCACAGACTGCGGAGTAGCCCGTCCTGGATCCCCAGCAGCTCGGCCGGAGCTTCGGCGTGACGGCCGCGATGGCGGCCAGACCTCATTGATCCGCTCCGGCAGCGCGAGGACTTGCTGCGGCATGAGCAGTCCGCGTGCGAGGTACCGGCCCGCGTGGGGTGCCGTCTGCTCCAGGCAGCGGAGCCGATACAGGCCACGGGGCAGGGGTCGGATACGTCCGTTCGATCAGACCCGGCGGTCAGCTGCACGGGAGACTTCGGCATCAGAGCCTGCTGGTGCTCATCGGCTTCGCCATGAGCGTGCTCTGGGCCGTTGTCCTCTGGCCGCTTGTGGCCAGAGGACAACGGCCCGGCCGGGCGGGAAGGGCGGTGTGTCAGGTGGTGAGGGTGGCGACGGGGTCGACGCCGTAGGTGCGGGCGTAGCCGTTCTCGGTGCCGACGAGCAGGTCGACGACCTCGAAGTAGCGATCCCAGAAGGGGGTTTCGCGCAGTGCGTCGACCATGGCCTGGTAGGCGTGGTGGTCGTCTGCTTCCCAGACCCAGATGTCGGTGACGCGTGCGGAGTAGAACTCCGTGTCGTAGAAGCGTGACCGGACGCCGGTGGTCTTGGCCTCGATCGCGGGAACGACCTGGGTGGTGAAGGCGTCCACACGTTCCTGGACGGTCAGGGCAAGCCACTCGGGTGTGGTCTTGACGAGCATGAACGCGGTGACCGGCGGTTCGGTTTCCTCAGCGGGCATGACGAGTGTCTCCGGGGTGGCAGGGGATCTCGGTGTGGTGGGCACCAGGTTTTGCGGCAATGGCTGTTGGGCCTTCACGAGAGGACGGCGGGCTTGAGGGTCTGGGTGCACCATCGCTCGAAGGTGGTGGGGGAGGTGGTGTCCGGGGTGCGGGCGACGCCGGCGTCGAGGCCGTCGTCCTTGGCCCTCTTCATGTCGACGATGCCTTGGACGAACGACTCGTTGAGGCCGTAGCCGACGAGGGTGGTGTGCAGATCGTCCAGCGGCCGGCGTTCGTAGCGGACGGGGCGGCCGAGTTGCTCGGTGATGATGCGGGCCAGGTCGTCGGGGGACAGGTCCTGCGGTCCGAGGACCGGGATGCTGTCGGCGCCGGTCCAGGACCGGTCCAGCAGCAGACCGGCGGCCACGGCGGCGATGTCGGCGACGGCCACGAGGGGGGCCTTGCGGTCGGCGTCGACGGCGTCGGCGAAGACGCCCTTCTCGCGAATCGAGTCGGCCTCCTCCAGGAGGTTCTCGAAGAAGGACGGGTTGGCCAGGGCCCGGTAGGCGACGCCGGTGCCCGCGATCAGGTCGTCCATGGCAAGGGAGGCGGTGACGAGCCCGGCGCGGCCGGCGACCGGTGTGCCGCGGCCGAGCGCGGAGACGCCGACCACGTGGCCGACGCCGTGGGCGGCGAGCGCCTTGGCGGCGGGGCGGGTGAAGCCGCAGTAGGCGTCCTGCGGGGTCAAAGAGGCATCCGGGGGGACGAGCCAGAAGACAGCATCCGCGCCCTCGAAGGCCCGGTCGACGACCTGGGCCTCGCAGTGCGAGCCGGTGACCACCTCGACGCGTTCGCGTACCGCGTCGGGGAGCCGGGCGGGGTCACGCACGACCACGCGCAGTTCCTCGCCGGTGGCGCGGGCGGACTCAAGGAGCAACGGCAGCAGGTGGCGGCCGATGTTCCCGGTGGGGCCAGTGATGACGATCATGAAGACCTCGTGGATGGTGTCGGGTCGGTACTCCCCTCATCCTGCGGAGACCAACGGTGTTGCCACAATGGGAAGTTCAGCATGGAATCATTGCCTGAAACGGAATTACGCTGGTGAACAACCCTGACCCGGTCATCGATGCCCAACTCGCCGTCGCGCTGGACGCTTTGCTGTCCGAGCAGAGCGTCACCCGCGCCGCCGCCCGCCTGCACACCTCCCCCGCCGCCATGAGCCGCACCCTGGCCCGCCTCCGCCGCATCCTCCAAGACCCCCTCCTGGTGCGGGCCGGACAGACCATGGTCCCCACCCCGCGCGCCCAGGCCCTGCGCGACGAAGCCGCCACAGTGGTGCGCCGCCTCGGAGCACTGCTCTCCCCCGGCGCCGGCGTCGACCCGGCCGCCCTGCACACCACCTTCACCCTCCAGGCCGCCGACCTGGTAGGCGCGACACTGGCCCCCGGACTGCTGCAACTGGCCCGGCAGCAGGCTCCAGGGGTCTCCCTGCGGTTCCGGGCTGAGGAGTTGGAGGCCGGACCGGCACTCCGCGACGGCCGCATCGACCTGGAGGTCGGGTCCATCGACCACGTCGACCCCGAAACCCAGGTCGAGGAACTGGTCACCCTTCGCATGGTGGCGGCCGTCCGGGCCGGCCACCCCCTCACCGAAGGAACCCTGACCCCGGCCCGGCTCGCCGCAGCCGAACACGTCGTGGTCAGCCGTCGCGGCCGGTTCACCGGCCCCCTCGACGCCGCCTTGGCCAACCACAACCTCAGCCGGCGAGTCAGTACCGTCCTCCCCAGCCACTTGGCCGCGATGACCCTCGCCGCCCGCAGCGATGCCATCTGCCTCGTCCCCGCCGCGCTCCCCGGCGCCGCCCCCTCGCCCCTCACCGACACCGCCACCACCCTCGGCCTGCACCTCCTCAACATCCCCCTGCCACTGCCGCCCCTGACCATCGGCATGGCCTGGCACCCCCGCCATGCCGCCGACGGAGCCCACCACTGGCTGCGCAACGCCGTCCGCCGGACTGTGCACGCACCCGGGAGCTCGCCCCCCTGACACGGCCAAGGTCCCACCGACCACCATGATCGGTACGGAAACGGCCTTTTGTGCTGCGATGACCGTGAAGGTTCACTAGGTCACGGTTCACAAGAGGGCGGGTGCGCGACGAGACGCACGATCCGCCGAGGAGGCCGCTCAACGGTCTATGAACGCTGCGTCACAGGGCCTCGACAATTGCCTCGGAGGCGCCCTTTACGGCTGCCGTTGTCTGCAGGATGGCCCCGTGGTTGAACCCTTGACGCTGCCCGAGGAATTCGCGCTGCTCTCACTCGCCGAGACCGGCAAGGTGATCGACTCCGGCCAGGCCGAGGTCGGCTGCGCGGTGGTCGAACTCGGCGAGCTGGCGCTGCGCGGCAAGCTGGTGATTCGGACACGCCAGTCCACGGTGTTCGGCCTTGACGTGTATCACCCGTACCGAGCCGAGATCGAACTGGTCGACACCGGCTCCACCAGCCTGGCCTGGGCCGATGAACTGCTGGCTGAACTGGCGCACGCGGGCGAGGCGGGTGGTGCCCTACCAAGTGGAGTCCCAGCCCCCGTCGCTGCGAGCCACCAGCGCCGTGCTCGCCGCATTGGTGCCCAAGCGGTCGCGCGACTAAAGCGGGTCATCGCGCGTGGTCACGGTCGGTAATGACTCCACGGGCTACCGGCTGCTATCCATGGGCGGGGGTGCGAGGATCGTCTGCCGGACGATGCGGGCCACCTGACGAGCACCCCCGTGACCGAGTTCCCGCAGGCGGGGCGAGAGGCCGTCCGGCGCGGCGGTGCACGTCGCGAGAGCACGGAACCGCTCCATCAGCACGGACCGCACCGCCAGGTCGCCGGAGTGTTCGGTGATCTGCCGGTAGATGTATCCCAGTACGGCGTCCTCACCAGCTGGCCGCAGTTCGTCGACCAGGGCGCGGTCGATCACCGACCTGGCCAGGCGATGACGCTTCCGCCCGGTACGCCGAAGATTTCGGCGTTGAGGATCTGGCTGAGGTTCTGCGGTGGCAGCAAGGCGGTCGGCAGGTCCACCGAGGCCGCCTGAAGGATCGTTGTGCTGCCGGGTGAGGTGAATAGTGCGTCCGCCTGCAGCAGGGCCGCCTCGAACTCATACGCGGAGGACGGCCCGACGCGAACGGATCCGGGCAGCGTGGCGGCCAGTTCGGTGTGTGCCCACGCTGGCAGGTTGCCGCAGACGGCCGCGATCTGATGCCCGGCACAGATCAGCGCATCGACCAGTGGGATCACGACCGCGCGCAGGTAGGCGTCGGAAGCGCCGCCGACCAGGTGGCTGTGCAGCCCGCCGACGCTGAGCACCACTCCGGCGCCGCCGCGCCTGCGACGGGGCGGTGGCACGATCGGCTCCACCCAGTGCACGTTGGCCCACTGACGCAGAGGGCTGGTCGGCGGCAGCGCACCCGCAGGGCTGTGCTGGGCGCAGTACATCGTTGCCGCAGCCGGTACCTCCAAGTCGGTGGTCCACAGATAGGGCAGGCTGTCGACGTAGACCACCGGCGTGCCGGAGCGGGCGATCCTGTCGGCGGCCACGGGGTCGTTGATAACCAGGGCGGCAGCCGGCGCGCCGGGGCTGTGAGCGAACCGGTGCCGTCCGTCAATGACCTGCGCGGCGAGCTTGGCTGTGTTCGACGCGTTGTCCATCAGGATGTCGAGGCCGTCGAGTTCGTCCAGGATCAGCCGCAACTTCCCGATGCTTCCCCAGCCGAAGTCGGTGGTCGACACCAACAGAGTGCCAGTCGAGTGCACGGTGATGGACCCCGTTCCTGGAAGACGTCGGGTTCAGTTGCTACGCGAAGTCTCTTTCCAGATAGAGACTGGACGGAACCCGCAAGCGAGCGAGGCCAACGCCTGAACGTCATGGCGGCCAAGGAATGGCGCTGCCTGCGTGGCAACGCTGCCTCGTCCTCGTATCTGACGACGCCACTGATAAGGGGGGCGAGACTGGTAGACGCGCATGTTGAGGTGTCGCGTATTCCTGATGGGTGGCGGTGGCGGTGTCACCGGGTGTGGTCGCCGGAGGCGTATCGGCTCCAGGTGCCGCCAGCCTCGGTGACGAGCCGGGTAGCGGTTTTGTCGTGGTTCGGCCTCGGGGAGCAAGGGAACAGTGGTTGGCGTTAAGCATTGACCGACGTCATGGACGCCGTTGACGGCGGGCGTTCCCGCCGGTTACCCGTGCTTGTCCGGTTCGGCGTCGGCGAAGGCGCGGTATCCGCCGAGGTCTCGGGCTGGGCGAGGACGTCGCCGCGGTGTACGACTCGGACCGGACCTGGGGCCATCATCGGATGCTGATCCGCCGGCGTAGCGAGGTCGTGTCGGACATTCAGCAAGACCGCCGTCGTCATCACCGCGAAGTCCGCCGGGCGCAGGGTCTTCGGCCTCGCCACCGCAGGCGTACATCTCGCTTGACCTCTTGCGCGTCAGTCCGGCAGCCAGTGCAGCTCGTGCGCCAGGGTTTTGGCGACGGCACGGATGCGGCGGTGTAGTGGCGACTGCTCGCGTGGGAGGACCAGGTGGATCGTCAGGCTGGGCGCGCCCCGCAGCGGTCGCCAGGTGAGACCGGCGGGTTGTGCCGTGGCCGCGGCTTCTCCGGCCGGGGCGAGGGTGAGCCCGTCGCGCAGGTCGCGCTGAGACATGTCGAAAGAGACTGCGGGCGTGTGGAATCGGGGGTGTGGTCGGGTGTCTCGGAACAGTGCGGACAGCTGATCGTGGATCACGGGGTTGGCCGCACGGTCCGGGAGTCGCAGCGGATACGCGGCCGCGTCGGCGATCTCGATCTCCGGGTGTTCGGCCAGCGGATGGTGCTGCGCCAGCTGGACCCCGATGCGCGCACGCCGCAGCAGGAACCGGCGCACGCCACGGCCCGGTTGTTCACCGCGGGTGATCCCGGCATCGATGCGGCCGTCGGCGACCGCGGGGGAGATCTCCGGTGTCGCCATCGGGACCGCACCGACCTCGAGTCCGCTGTTGCCGCGAATCAGCCTGTCCACCAGGGCCGGTGCCGTCTCGGCCCCGGCGCTGAGGCTGTATCCGATGCGCAGCGTGCCCAGTTCACCGGCCGCCGCGCTCCGGGCGGTGTCCCATGCCCGGTCCAGCGCCGCCAGGGCGGGCGGCGCGGACTCCGCCAAAGCCGCACCGGCCGTGGTCAATACGACGCTACGCGTGTTGCGGACCAGCAGGGCCGTACCGAGTTCCGCCTCCAATCGGCGCATCCGGGCGCTGAGTGCGGGCTGTGCGATACCGACCCGTGCGGCCGCGCGGGTGAAGTTCAACTCCTGCGCCAGCACCAGGAAGTACCGCAGGCTCACCGTATCCGGCGCCACGTGCCCTCCCTGCCGATTGATAACGATCCGTTCTGAGTCTATCCCGTACCGGTCTTTCCCTCGGCCGCACATCAAGCCCTAACCTGCGCATATGGCGATTCAACTGATCGCAGTACCCGTCGCCGGGATCGATCGATCCGAGTGTCAATTCGAAGTCGGACGTGTCCGGCCGAACACAGGGGGTTTCCATGGCTAAGGGCTACTGGGTCAGTGTCTACCCCGCCATTTCCGACCCTGAGAGGCTGACTGCCTACGAGAAGCTGGCCGGTCCGGCTGTCCGGGCTGGGGGCGGGCGCCTCCTGTCCCGTGGCGGTCGAGTCGTCGCCCACGAGGCCGGAATCACGCAACGCGTCGTTCTGATCGAGTTCGACGGCTTTGAACAGGCCGTCGCGGCATACGAGAGCGAGGCATACCAGAAGGCGCTGGTGGCCCTCCCCGACGGCGTCGAGCGCGACTTCCGCATCATCGAAGGCATCGACTGACCGGCGGGCCCAGCCATCGCTGAGCATCCGTCACCTGATACGCACACGGTGCTGAACGACGACTCACGAGACGAGTTCGAAGCCATGCCCCGCGTCCCAGTTCGTCGTCGACGTCCTCGACGGCCTGATCCCAGGGGTTGAGACTGGTAGGCCCGCATGTTGAGGATACTGGTTCGCCCGGTCGATCCCCGCGTCGGAGTCGAGTTCCGCGATCCCCGAGTCGGCCACCACGTCCAGCGGTTTGCCGTCGCAGTGCGGGAACCGGTCGTGGAACAGCACCAGGGCACACTGCGGCCGGTTGTGCCGGGACTGCCAGATCAGCCCCCATGACGTCGGAGGCCTGCGCCCGGATCTCACTCGCCCAGCGCCGGGCGGACACATAGTTGCGCTCGTCCTCCAGGAGCGTCGACTCCTGGCAGACCGCGGCGAGGTCCTTGGCCTCGATCAACGAGACCAGGGTCAGGTCGCACCGGGTGCGCAGCACGCTCAGCGAGCGGCGCACGACCGTGGCGTACGGGATGCGCCGCCGTCCGGCGGGCTGTTCGAAGCGGCGGGAGCGCAGCACGCTCTCCGCGAGGGCCGTGGTCGCGGTGTCCGCCAGGTAGAGGCAGTGGTACGGATCGAGCGGGGTGCCGTCGAAGCGGTTGCCATCCGTGAACTCGAACGGGTCCGCCAGGTTCGGGTTGAACTCGTGCGGCGCGTATCGCGTGTTGTGCACCCGCCACAGCTCCGCACCAGCCGGGATCACGTGTCGGACGGGCCGCAGTTCCAGCGACGTCATGGGAAAGAGGCCGGTCATCAGTCCCCCTCCACCAGTGCGGCGGCCGCTACCACCAGTTCCTGGTCGGGCCGTCGGCCCAGGAGCGCCGCGGGTGTCCCGCCCAGCCAGGTGTTTCCGCTGAGCCACCAGGCCGCGGCTCCCCAGGGGTCAATGTCGACGAGGAGCAGCCGGTTGATCCGCAGCACGATCTCGTACGGGGTTCCGCAGCCGGTGGGGAACTGGAACTCCGGGTAGCGATCGCCGCCTTGAGGGTCGGCAAGTCTGATCAGTTCGGGCGGCGGTGCCGCTCCCCCGCACCGTGCGTGCGCCTCGTCCACGGAGAGGGCCGGTGCCCAGAGGATGTCGTCCGAGGTGCCATCCCACATGCTCGGTGCCGGTGCGGCATCAGGTGAATCGCCCCGGGTTTGATGGAGATCATCAAGACCCGGAAGGATGCCGATCATGGCTGCTCCCCGTAAGTACCCCGACGAACTGCGCGAGCGTGCGACGCGTCTGGCGGTCGAGGCCCGTAAGGACCCGGTCGGCCGGGCCGGTGCGATCAAGCGGATCGCCGATCAGCTGGACGTGCATCCCGAGGCTTTGCGGGGGTGGGTAAAGCGGGCCGAGATCGACGATGGTGTCGTGCCGGGGACGACCAGTGGGGAGGCCGCGCGGATCGCGGAGTTGGAGCGGGAGGTGAAGGAACTGCGGCGGGCGAACGCGATATTGAAGTCCGCCTCGGCTTTCTTCGCCGCGGAGCTGGACCGTCCACTGCGATGAAGGTCACCTGCATCGACCAGTACAAGGAGACGTTCGGCGTCCAGCAGATCTGCGACGTCCTGTCCGAGACGGACGCGCCGATCGCGTCGAGCACCTACTACGCCGCCCACAGCCGTCCGCGCTCGGCCCGCAGCCTGCGCGACGAGCACCTCACCGAGGAGATACGCCGGATCCACGCTGACAACTACGGTGTCTACGGGGCCCGCAAGGTCCATGCCACCCTGGTCCGCGAGTACTTCACGGTGGCCCGCTGCACGGTCGAACGGCTCATGCGTCAGGCCGGACTTCGCGGGGTGATCCGGGCCAAGAGTCCGCGCACCACCCGGCCCGCGCCCGAGACCAGCCGTCCCGCCGACCTGGTCGAGCGCCAGTTCACCGCAACTGCCCCGAACCAGCTGTGGGTTGCTGACATCACCTATATCAGGACCTTCTCCGGCTGGGTCTACGCGGCCTTCGTCATCGACGTGTTCTCGCGCATGGTCGTCGGCTGGCAGGTCGCCACCAGTCTCTACACCGACCTCGCGCTGGACGCGCTGGAGATGGCGATCTGGCGTCGCCGGCACACCGGCGTCGACCTGGCCGGTCTCACGGATCACTCGGACCGCGGCGTTCAATACCGTGCTATTCGCTACACCGAACGCCTCGAACAGGAGGCGGCCGTGGCCTCGGTCGGCTCCAAGGGCGACTCGTATGACAACGCCCTCGCCGAGGCGTTCAACAGCCTGTTCAAGGCCGAGTTGATCCGCCACAAGGGCCCCTGGGCGTCCATCAACGACGTCGAGATCGCCGTCGCCGAGTACGTCGACTGGTTCAACCAGAGACGCCTGCATGGCGAGCTCGGCCACGACACTCCTGCCGAACACGAGGCCGCCTACTACGCGGCCGAACCCCCTGCGTCACTCCAGAAAACCAGCTAACTCACTCTCCACGAAACCCGGGGCTTGACATACCTCTGCTTGATCTACGGCTGGCTGTTGGTCCGATGCACAGGTTCTGGAGGTCAGTGGGGGGCGACGTCCTTGTAGCTCGCCGCGCCTTGCGCGGTGCGGATGGCGTCGTCGTAGACGGTGATCGGCTTGGTAGCGGCGGTGTCCTGGCGGTACTTGGCTGCGTTGAACGACTTCCATTCTGGGTGATAGATGCCGATCTTGAAGTAGGGGCCCTGCTTGTTGTTGTACTCGTCCGGACCGGTGTAGTTGACCTTCTCGTGCCCGTCCTGCCACAGCTGCACCAGCCCGTCACTGTTGTGGGACCACTTGGCGTGCAGCACGAAGTTGACCCACACGCCCTTCTTGATGGACCCCAGGTTGAAGGTCCGTGTGCCCTTACCAGCCCCCTTGAAGTCTGGGCCCTGCGTGTTCCAGTGCATCTTCAGCCGCCACTGGTTTCCTTGGACGGACAAAGCGACAGGTGGCTGGCCCGTTCCGTCACCTGCGGTCCTTGCGGTGTCGACGATGGCGTGCCATTGGGCGAGGATGTTGCCTTGTGGGTCGTTCTGCCAGGTGGGGGGCAGGTAGATGCTGAAGCCGTACCAGTCCTCCGAGCCCATCGGCACGGGCGGTCGGGCGACCTCCGAGCGGAAGCTGCCCAGTTGATGGGGGACCGTGGCCTGCAGTGCGTAGTGGCCGTCCCGGGTCGGCGAGGAGACGCGCTGGAGCAACCCGCCCGGCTGCTGTTCCATCTGCGTCAGGGACAGCTTGCGTCGGCTGTCGGTGCTGTCGTTGACGGCGGTCTTCCAACCGTTGTCAGCTTGCTGCTCGAACCCGTCGTAGAAGACCCCCGAACCTTGCGTCGAGCCCTTCGAACCGCCTTCCGCCGGGGTGCCTGCGGCCGTGGCGGAGGAGGAAGTGTTGGCATGGGCGCCGGAGCCGGCGTCCTTCCCCGTGCACGCCGACGCGGTCAACCCCACGGTCAGGGCCAGGGTCACCGACCAGACGCGGCTCTTCGTCGAGATCATCATTCGCCTTCCTGTCATTGATTTCATTGGGTGCCTCCCATGCGGGCCTGCTGCTTCACGGCGCGTATTCGCGGGGCCGACGCGAGGGCGATCACCGGCGACGCGCACTTGTCAGGTCGGCGGCCATCGCGGCTGAAGGAGACCCAGCTGATGCCTCCGGCACGTCGGCGGGAGGGTGAGACCAGGCTGTGGATTCAAGGCGCCTGGCTGAATGCGGCGCACGGCCATGGTCGCCGACGGCGGTGATAGGCCGGTCGTACACGTCATGGATGCAGTGTTCCGGCGGAAACCTGAACGTACCCTGACCAGCCGACCGGGCCCGCCCCCGCGGGGGCTTGCGGAAAACCTTGGTGAATACTCTGCGTGAGAACTCTCCTGCGCCTAGCAAGGTCGCGGACCGCCGCTGAGGGCGGTCCCCGACAGGGGAGCGGTGGTTCCGTGACGTACTGGGAATCAGGTCGCGTGAAGCACGACCGTGGGATGGAGACGGGAAGCCCGGACCGCCGGATGGACCGCGTCCGCGCGCTCACACGTGCCTGTGTCGCCCGGCTGCGCGTGTGAGGGGCCCGCCCGCACGGTCCCGGTGCGTGCCCACCTCGACGCGCATGCTCCGGCCAGGCGTTGATGGGTTGGATGCATGCCATGGAGATCGCGGCAAGGCGGATGCGGTGCAGAACACCGCGCAGTGCCTGCGCACGAGCGCGAATTTGCCTGTCAGCATGCGGAAGAGACGACTTCGTCGAGGGTGCCGGCGAGTTCGACGGGCCTGGACAACATGGGCCAGTGCCCCGTGGGCAGATGGAAGTGCCGCCACGGTGATTGGTTGAGGAAGGCCAGCGTCGGCACCGCGGCATCCAGCAGAGCCTTGGCATCGTTGCAGGCGACCACCACGCGGTCCAGGTCGGGACCGAACTCAGCAGGATTGGCGAGCCGCTGCTCGAAGGTGCGGAACGGCTGGGGCGTGGCACGGGTGCGCAGGAGGTCGCGCTGAGCCTGGTCGAGCCCTTCGATGCTGCTCAACGCGCCGAGAAGCTCGAACGGCGGCAACGGGAGCCGCCATCCGCCTCCGTGCTCGGCAACCTGCTCGCACAGCTGGTCCACGACATCTTCCGGCATGACATCGAGCAGGCGCATGCCCTCGGCGAAGGGAGCGCTGTCGAGATAGACCAGGCGCTCCAGCCGCGGCCCGAGGCGGCCCGCAGCGCCCGTGACGGGGACCGCCGCGTAGCTGTGCGCCACGAGGGTGACGTCCCACAGGTCCTGTTCCATGACGAACGCGGTGATGTCGTTGATGTGAGTGTCCAGGCTCACCTCCGGGGTGGCGTCGCCGGATCGTTCGCCCAGGCCGGTCAGCGTCACCGGCAGCGCCGCGTGGCCTCGCTCGCTCAGCGCACGAGCGGTTTCCTCCCATGCCCAGGCTCCGAGCCAGGCGCCGGGGACGAGTACGAAGGTAGACATGCGGATTCTCCTTGGATTTCATTGGTTGAGGCGAGGGTAGAGTCCATACAGGACAGTTTCCGCCCTGAAACCATGAGTGATCCATGTCACACCCCTTGACGCGTGTACTGGCCCTGCTGGAGCTCCTCCAGACACATCCAGGACTGACCGGCACGCAACTGGCCGACCGTCTGGGAACCGACGTCCGCACCGTGCGGCGCTACGCGGCGCGCCTGCGCGATCTGGGCATCCCCGTGGAGTCCGTCCGAGGCCGCTTCGGCGGGTACCGACTGGCCCGCGGCTACCGGATGCCACCTTTGATGCTCACCAACGAAGAAGCCCTCGTGGTCATGCTGGGCCTACTGGCCGGCGAGCGTCTGGGCATGAGCACCACCGCCCCAGCCAGCGCCGGCGCCCTCGCCAAGATCGAACGAGTGCTCCCCGACGCCCTGCGCGAACCGCTCGCCGCCATGCGGAACACCGTGGACTTCACCGCCAACACCGTGCTCGCACAGGCCCCTCAGACAGGCATCCTGCTGACCCTGGCGCAGGCATGCCGCTCCGCTCATACCGTCGGCCTGCACTACCGGTCCTGGTACCAGGAACACACAGAGCGCGACGTCGATCCCTACGGCGTGATCTTCCACGCCGGCTGCTGGTACCTCGTCGGTCACGACCACCTCCGTGACAGCCTGCGCACCTTTCGCATGGACCGGATCGAATCCGCCACGCCCAGCGCCAGCACCTTCACCGTCCCCGACGACTTCGACCCGGTTACCTACCTCGCCGCATCCCTGGCCCGGACCCCCTCCCTATGGCAGGTCGAGGTGCTCATCGATGGCCCTATCGATGACATCTCGCGTCGGCTGCCGCGCACGATCGCAACCCTCACCGCCACACCCACCGGGGTACTGCTGCGCGCGCAGGTCGAACGGCTGGAGTCCATGGCCCACCTGCTCGCCTCCATCGAATGGCGCTTCACCGTCCGCCGTCCCGATCAACTGCGCCAGTCCCTCAAAGACTTGGCCCAACAGCTCACGGCCGCCGCCGAACGGCCACCCGAGGACACACCGGAGTAGATTGCGGGTCTACCGCGACACTCCGCCGACCACCCACGCTGACCACCCGTCAATACCAACTACGGCCTGCGGAAGCGTGGACGAGTGTTCCTTCCAGATGCGTCAGCGGTCGCTGACGGGGCCCAGTAGTACTCGCGGAAAGACAACGGATCACCCCTGGCCTTCGGCGATACGAGTCTTGAGGGCGGTGTCGTGTCCGGATCGCGCGAAGATCTCACTGGCCGGTGTGGCGGGTGACGCCATCCAGCTGGGGCCCTGGGCGAGGCGGCAAGCAGCCATTGCGGACCGAAGCGCGGACCTACGAGTGGTAGAGGGCGCGGGCACGCGCCGGATCAACCGGCCCGTCCTCGTCGATGTGCAGGAAGTAGTTCACCTGCCACGCTTGGGTGCTGCGTGCCTGAAGATTGGCCGTGGTCACCCACGGCGGGTAGCCACGGAACCCTCGCTTCCCGGCGGAGCCGTTCCGGGACATGATCCCGCGCTCGCACAGCACCTCGCGCGGGAACACGAACTGTCCGAAGTGGCCGCTGTCGCGACTGCTGATGACGACGAGGTCAACCCCGTCGTCGGCATCGAAGGGCCGGATCGGCCCCTCCGGGGACCGCTGCCACACCGTGACGAACTGGCCGACCTTCGTCGGGGTGGATTTGGCCGCGCGGAATCTGACCGAGCGCCCGTCGAGCGTGAACTCGTCAGCCGCGTACTCGGCGCTCTCCGGTTCGGGCACCGGCTGTGGGCAGGCAAAACCACCCGGGTCGTACACCCATGCCTTCGCTGCCAGGAGATCGCAGTGAAGCGCGTATCGGCTTCACAGGCAGCCGGGTGATACTGCGGGTATGACCGAACCGACGGTGCTGGTCGTCGAGGACGACCATGGGCTGCGCGAGGTGCTGGCCCGGGGGCTGCGCGAGGAGTCCTTCGCGGTGCGTACCGCAGCCAACGGCGCCATGGCGCTGCGCAGCATCGATCCGGGTGTGGACGCGGTGGTGCTGGACGTGGGGCTGCCGGATGCGGATGGCCGCGATGTGTGTCAGGCCATGCGCGCCGCGGGGGTGACCGCTCCTGTGGTATTCCTCACGGCCCACGACGTCATTACCGACCGGCTGGCGGGTTTCTCAGCCGGCGGTGACGACTATCTGGGCAAGCCCTGCCACGTGGCCGAGCTCGCCGCGCGCCTGCGCGCCGCATTGCAGCGCACCGGCCGCGGCGCCCAGCCGCAGACGCCGGCGCTGAAGCTGGACCCGGTCACCCACGCCCTGTGCCCCGCGGAGGGGGCGCAGGTACCGTTGACGCCGACGGAGTTCCGGCTACTGGCCTGCCTGATGTCTGCTCCGGGTGCCGCCGTGCGCAGACGGGTTCTGGTGCGCGCGGGCTGGCCCGAAGGCGCGTACGTGAGCGACAACACGCTCGATCAATACCTGCTGCGGCTGCGCCGCAAGCTGCGCCGGGCGTGCGGCACGCACGGCATCGACACCGTACGCGGTGTGGGCTACCGCTTCACATGAACGCATCCCGCCTTCACCGGCCATCGACGCTGCGCGGCCGTCTTGCGCTGCTCGCACTGGCCATCGCCGCGATCTTGATAGCGGTTCCCATCGCCACCTTCAACCTGGTCCTCCACGGCCAGCTGGGCCACCAGATCGAGCAGCAGCTGCGCACGCGAGCCACCGCCGTTGCCTCGACTGTGACCGCGCATGCAGACGGGACCATCACCGTGCGGCAGACCCCGAACGACGCCGTCGCGGACCGCACCGGGTGGATTTACCAGGGCACCACCAACATCGAACGCCCCCATGCCACCGCGGCGCTCCAACGTGCCGCCGACTCCATGGCCGGTGCCGGCAGACGATACGAGAACGTCGCAGGCTCACGTCTGTTCGCGCTGCCGCTGAATCACGGCGGGCGCCAGGTCGGCACCGTGGTCACCCAAGTGAGCCTGGACTCCTACACCTTCACCACCCGCGCCGTCCTGGCCGGCTCGATATCGCTCGCGCTGCTGCTCCCCGCCTGCGTCTACTGGCTCGCACGCATGATCGTCGGACGAGCTCTGCGCCCGGTCACCGCGATGAGCGCCAGCGCCGCCCGGCACAGCGAAGACGGCATCACAAAACGCTTTGGCACCCACGGCCGCCCGGCAGAACTGGCGGAAGTGGGTGGCCACCTCGACACGCTCCTGGAGAGACAGGCCGCAGTCCTGCGCCACGAGAAGCAACTGACCGCCGAACTCTCCCACGAACTGCGCACCCCCCTCGCGCGCATCTGCGCCGAAGCCGAATGGCTCACCGCCCGCCCCCGCAGCGACGCCGAGCAGCAAGCCTCCCACCAGGCGATCGCCGACGCGGCAGAGCGCATGCGGCAGATCTGCCGAACCCTGCTGACCGAGGCCCGCTCCAGCACCGTAGGGCCCGGCCAGTGCCAAGCCCGGGAAGTCCTCGAAGCCCTCGCACAGCGCGCCCGCAGCGAACACCCCGACGCACCCCCGATCACGGTTCACGGCGCGGCCATGACGGTGGGGGTTCCGGCCCCGCTGCTGGAACGCATCCTGACACCGCTGCTGGACAACGCCCGCCGCTACGCCACGACCCAGGTGACACTCGAATACACGGCTGGGGAGAACGGGGTCGAGATCACGGTCGCCGACGATGGACCCGGCGTCTCCCACGCCGTGTCGTCGCAGGTCTTCGAACCCGGTTACCGCGCCGATCCAGAAGACGGCCACGACGGCGCGGGCCTGGGACTCCCCCTCGCTCGCCGCCTGGCCCGCACCGCCGGCGGCGACCTCACCCTCGACGCCACCACGACCGGCGCGCGCTTCGTGATCCGCCTCCCCGCCAAGTGAATACCAGGCTTCGGGTACACCCGGGCCACATCGGACACGCACCAGACATCACGCCACGACGCCCGCCCGGACTCGCTGCGCGTGGACATATCCGTGGCTCTGGGACGCCTTTCGCTTCCGCCTGGTTCAACGAGGCTGACGCGAAGCGGTAGTACCGCAGATTGGGCTATTTCCATCCTCAACCCACGCCAGGCCCGCTACCTGTGACTCCAGGATGGAAATAGCTCAGTGGTGCTCAGGTGACCGACAAGGCGACCTGCTGCCGCGATCAGCGAGACCGGGCCCGGCTCTCACGAAGCCGGACCCGGGTCGCCGTTCGTCCGATCACCATCGGATCGTGGCAGCTGACCACCCGTGCAACGCGTCGCGCAGGGTGTCACCGGCCAGCTTGAGCGCGACGTTGTTGGCGGCGGTGTCGCGCAGGCTGTCCAGCATCATGAAGTCGTGGACCACGCCCAGCACACGCACCGCCGTGACCGGGATCCCCGCCTCGCGCAGCCTGGCCGCGTACGCCTCGCCCTCGTCGCGCAGCACGTCGGCCTCGTCGGTGATGACCAGGGTCGGGGGCATGCTCCTGAGCTGGTCCAGTGAGGCGCGCAGCGGTGAGGCGTGGGGGTCGGCGCGCTGAGCGGGGTCGGCGGTGTACTGGTCCCAGAACCACTTCATGCCTTCGAGAGTGAGGTAATAGCCCTCGGAGAACTGCTGGTAGGAGGGTGTGTCGAAGTTCGCGTCGGTGACCGGGTACAGCAGCACCTGGCACTTGAGGCTCAGTCCGCCGCGCTCGGCGTTCATCATGGCGAAGACGGTCGACATGTTTCCGCCGACCGAGTCGCCGCACACCGCCACCGTGCCGGGGTCCAGCTTCATCGCGGGACCCTGGTCCTTGAGCCACTGGCCGACCGCGTAGTTCTGCTCGATCTGGGTGGGGTACCTGGCCTCCGGCGCCCGGGTGTAGACGGGGAACAGCACGGCGGCGTTCGCGCGCACCGCCAGCTCGCGCACCAGGCGGTCGTGGGTGTTCTCGTCGCCGAACACCGAGCCGGCGCCATGGATGTACATGATGACCGGCAGCGTGCCGGTAGCGCCCTCGGGACGGACGATGCGCACCCGGAGCCTGCCGTACCGGCCGGCATCGGCCTCGGCCCACTGCCCGTCGATCGCGGGTTTGCCCACCCCCTCACCGGTCTGCAGGCCCGCCAGCGCGTCGCGACCCTCGGGCGGGTCGAGTTCGTAGATCCGCGGATGCGGGTCAGTGGCCCGGGCCAGCTCGCTGGCCGCAGGCTCCAGAACAGGGGCAGGTGAAGGCACGAGCGTGGCCATGAAGGCCCTCCTCGGTCGGCTGGACACGGCGATCCCGTCACGGTCACCACTCACCATCGATATCGCTCGGGTCTGCTGGGACCACCGGGAAAGAGACCGAATAGGTGAACCCGCATGCTCAGCCGCCAGGGGATGGCTGATGCCGTCGCAGCCAGCGTCGACGGCCTCGAGCATGCCTCCTTCTTCACCGAGGACGGTGTCGAGCCCGACTGGAAACCGTTGGGGCCGTGGTGGAGGCAGGCATCTTCATCGGCGCCACCGAAGCATGGCTGCCGACAGGCTCGATGGTCGCACCACACATGGCCGAGCGCGTGGAGCAACGAAGTGCGAATTTCGCACGGATGCACCGCGAAGGAGCGCGGCTGGTCTGCTGCTCCGACGCCGGTGCCAGCCCCCGCAAACCCCACGGCGTGCTCACGTACGGGATCCTCCACTTCGGCTCTCTCGGCCTCACCAACACCGAAGCCTTGGCTTCGGCCACCTCCCTTGCCGCACAGGCATGCGGGCTGGCCGAGCGCAAAGGAAGGATCGCCGTCGGCTACGACGCCGCCCTCATCGCGGTAGTCGGCAATCCGCTGCAGCATCTGGAGACTCTGCTCGACATCCGGGCCGTGATCCGAGCTGGAACGATATTCCAGGGCTGATCCCCGGTCACCTGCAACGAGATCCAGCGCCTGTTCACGATGCTCATCGCCCAGCCCGTGCATGACGTGGCCCACTGGCTCGATGGGTCCGCCTGGCGACGCCGCCACCAAGCCCGCGCCCAGGCCAGCCATTACCGTCGACAAGCCACGGATCAGACATGAAGATCACGATCTATGGTCGAGTACTAAGTGCCCCAGCGGGTGCGACGGAATTTCTCGCCAGCGGCGAAAACGCACGTCCCACATGGCCGGCGTCCACGCCCGCATGACCGCGCACGGGCATTCCGTGTCGGCCACGAATGAACCGTAGGGCCGACCACTGGCAACGGGGGTCGATACGGCGGGCCACCGGACTGCCCAAGGCAGCGTCAAGGAAGGAATTCGGCAGGTGAGGCTGCAGATGCATCTGGATTCTGCGATGGTGCCGGCTCCTGTCCAGCAGCCTCTTCCGAACGAAATTCCCAGTCTGCTCCGGAACCGTTGACGTGCCCATTGATATTCGACAGCTGCGACACCGCATGGCTGTCATCCCAGTCACGTCATTGAACGTCGGCGTTTATGCCGAGGCTCGGTGCGACGGAGCGCGCTCCGTGGCCTCGGGGACATCCGAGCCCGTGAAGGCCACGGCCTTCGTCTGCTGCGTAACGTCCCCCGCCCTCTGCTGCACTTCGGTCACCGCACCCGCATCCTCACCGCCGCCCTCCCTACGCCGTCGAGAACGGCGAGCCGGAGCACAGCAAGACCGCGTCGAACACCACGCACCAGGGCCATCCCCGAACGCAGAAACCCCCGCCGGAGCCAGCCGACGGGGGTCCCTCACCTCTCACCTGCTATCACACGCGTCTCACCAACAGCGTCGACGCACCTGGACCACAAGGACCTGACCTGCGAAAACGCTCCTGATCTAGATCACCTGGACGGCACAAGACGCTTCCGGCAACCTGTGCCATGTAGTACCGCGGGAAGCTCCCTGCTGGCATCACATACCAAGATCCGGACCAGGTGCGGACCAACTCGGCTTCGCATCGGGCGATTCCGCCCGTTACCGCAGGCCAGAAGCGGGTGAGGACGAGCTGCGGCAGCGGGGCAGGCGCCGGCGCACCGGCCGCCGGGGAACGGTGAAGCCACCGCTGCCGTCGTGGGATCCGGCGACCGGGCCCTTGGCATCACCGGCGCCGAAGAACACGCCGTCGTTGATCCACTGGGACTGGACGAACTCGAACTGCCGCCCCAGGTGGGCTCCGACGAAGGCAATCATCAGGCCGCGGTCGGCTCCGTCGTCCTCCAGAACACCGTCGGACAGCGGCGGGCCGTAGACGGCGCCGCGTCTGATCATGCGGTGCAGACGCACCGCCCCCGCCACCGAGGCGTCCCGGGGGGGGTTGGTCCGGCGGATGTGGCAACCACCGGGGGGAAGAATCCGGTCGCGTCCTCCCGCGCGTACAGGAAGGTGTTGCGCCGGTCAAGGTCCGCGCCGAGGGCGGGGTCGTCGTGCTGCGGGCCGAGGGCGAGCGGAGCTCCGCTGCGCCAGCGGCCCATGATCTTGGCGGCCAGCAGTTCCTCGTCCTGCGGGCCGGTCGCGGCCTGGCGCAGGTAGCGGCGGAACGCGGCGACGTCCTGGTGGAGTTTGCGGAAGACCGCGTAGCTGCCGTTGCGTCCCAGTGCCTCCGGCTGCGGCATCTGGAGGCCGCCGATCCCGTCCCGGTAACCGAGCGCGAACTCGCCTGCCTGCAACGGCGTTTCCAGCCGGTTGGGCCCTGAGATGCCGCTGCCTTCGACGGCCGGGTGGCTGACGCCGTCGCGGTAGCCGAAGTGCTCGGTCTCGGTGGGCAGCGCGTGACAGTCCTGCCGCCAGGTCGCGGTCACCCCGGTGAGCTGGTCGTAGGCGGGACGGGCCCGGTCGATGGCCGCCGCCAACTGCCCGACGTCGGGGGCGACCGCCGTGAGCACCACATGGTCGTCCGGCGTGCCCAGCGGCGCACCCACGACTCCCCCAGCGGGCTGACCGGGTCGGCGACCGACGTCACCACCGCGCTCGCGCGCCGCATCAACTCCCGTCCGTGCGCTCGGTCATCGACGCGGAAGGCCAGGCAGGTCGCCGCGTAAGGGGTCGGCCGGGGACTGAGCACGCCGCGCTGAATGTCGTCGAGTTCCAGTGGTGCGACCGGCGTTTCGCTCACGGACATCACCTCCTTGCCCCGCACTCCGAGCCGGCCTGCGGCGCTACTTGGTGACGAGGTTCCGCCAGAAGTTGCGCAGGCTCTCGTCGCCGCCGAACAGGGAGCTGAAGATCGTGGAGTCCGCGAGCAGGATGTCGCCGGCCCGCTCGCCGTCGGGAGGCATCCACAGGAACATGTTGAACGCCGTGTTGCCGGCTTCGGTGAACGGATGCGGTCTGGAGGTGTCGATCGGCTGCCTGGCCAGGACGCGCACCGTGTCCGGCTCGTCCGTCGTCACGGCGTAGTGCAGCAGGTGCAGGTGGAAGTTGAAGTTGGTCACCCTTTCCAGCCATCCCTTGGCATCCAGGTCCCTGAACGCCACGAACGGGGCGATCTTGTCCTGCTCCCGCACGGCGGGCCGCAGCCCGTAGCGGTTCTCCACCGGGACGCCGAGCGCGCGCATCACGCCCCGGAGGTAGCCGGCGAAGCGCTGCTGCCGGGACCCAGGGGATCGCCGTGATGGTGGTACTCGATGTCCCGCACCGCCAACTCGTCCGACGCCCCCCACGCCGTGGTGGGGACCGAGAACCACGCAGGCGTCCGGTCTGCCGAGGAACGCCCGCAGCGCCTCGACCTCACCCGGCTCCGCCTCCTGGCCGGTGACCATGTGGTCCAGCCCGAAGAGGAACAGGGTGTCGGTGTCGGCCAGGACGCGTTCGTCGAGCGGGGTGCGGAAACCGGCCTGGTCGATGTCCGGTGAGCCGGGGCAGCATTCCCGCCGAGGTGGATCGTGGAGCCACTGGGCGACGACGTCTCCACGCTCACCCGAACCGGCACCTACCAGAAGCGCCTCATGTGGCAGACGGCAGCACGGCCACCGGCGCCAACGTCATCCCACGCCGGTCACCAACAGCGACGACCGCCCCGCGGGCACCCTTGGCCGCGGCGCCGGCGGCTGGACGCGCCGCGCGCCCAGCTGTGTACCCGCCACCGGTCGAGCTATCGGCCGGATCTCGATGTTTGGACTCGGTGCCGAATGTTCCGGCTACCGGCGCCCGTTGGCGACTCAATCGTCAACGCGGTTCCGGCGCCCGCAATAAGGGGGCAATTCGCTTCTTCGGATCCAGGTGCGAAGGCCGCCCGGGCAGCGATGCGGCACTGGTGAGCGAACGAGATGCAGAGTAGCGAAATCGACTCGGTAGTGGGCCAGTTGAGTTCTTGCCGTTGTTCTCGATCGCGCTGACAACCGTGTTGCCGCCCTCGTAACTTCGCCGCGTGACTATTTCTCCGCGCCCCATGGGGCGCCGTGGATTCCTGGGTTCCGCCGCCGCGCTCGGCGGCGGAACGCTGACCGCGGGGGCAGGTTCCACCGCCGTCGCCGGACCCAGGACGGCCGGTCCGGCCGATGCCGTCAGCCATGACCTTGCCCGCAAGGTGCTGCTGGTGGGCGATGACGGTGCAGACCTCAAGCTGCGCTATCTGAACATTCTCATCGACCACGGACTTCCCAAGGCCACCAAGTCCGCGAAGCCCAAGCACATTCTCGTCGTCGGCGCCGGAATCGCCGGAATGGTGTCCGCCCTGCTGCTGAAGGAGGCCGGGCACCGGGTCACCATTGTGGAGGCCAACGGCAATCGGGCCGGCGGCCGCATCAAGACCTTCAAGGGAGTGTTCTCCGACAGGTCGCTGCACGCCGAGGCGGGTGCCATGCGGCTGCCGGACTTCCACCCCATGGTGCTGGCGCTGGCCGACAAAC
Organism: Streptomyces sp. GS7; assembly: GCF_009834125.1. Classification (NCBI taxonomy): domain Bacteria; kingdom Bacillati; phylum Actinomycetota; class Actinomycetes; order Kitasatosporales; family Streptomycetaceae; genus Streptomyces; species Streptomyces sp. GS7. The sequence goes on along the minus strand of NZ_CP047146.1, from coordinate 4,439,272 downwards.
TGCGGCTGAAGCGGCGCCTGTTCTACTACGCCGATGTGGCGCCCGGCGCCCGGCCCAGCGGCAAGGTACCGCCGGTGGTCTACAAGTCGTTCAACGGCCAGACCTGGACCAATGGCGAACCGACCTCCTTCCGTCCGCCGGAAGGCACTTCGCGCACCCTCATCCACGTCAACGGCACCCGGGTCACCCGCGGCGCCTACGCCACATCGCCCGGCACGATCAACCGAACCTTCGGCGCCTCGGCCACCAGCACCATGTCCGCCGCGCTGGACAAGGCGCTGGATGTGGTGACGGTCACCCAACAGGGCTCCATCCAGGCCCAGATCGATGCCTGGGCCAAGGTCATCCATGAATTCGACGACTACTCCACGCACCGGTACCTGGTGGAACGCGCCGGATGGAACCTGGCGGACATCCAGGCGGCAGGCACCCTGGAGAACGTCACCTCGCGGCTGCACTACTCGCTGATTCCCACGCTGATCGACCGGTCGATCATCACGCCGTCCACCAGGTTCTGGGAGCTGGAGGGCGGCACGGCGATGCTGACGGAGGCACTGGCCGCCCGGCTGAAAGGCGTCATCCACTTCAACCGGCGGATGACCAGGCTCACTCAGACCGCGGACGGGGTGCGGATCGAGACCACGGCGGAGTCGGGAACGGAGGAATCCTGCGACGGCGCGCCCGTCCAGCCCCAACAGGTCTTCGAGGGTGACTACGCCCTCGTCACCGCGCCGTTCTCGGCGGTGCGGTTCTGCGAATTCGAGCCCGCGCTCTCGTACCCCAAGCGGCGGGCCATCGCCGAACTCCACTACGACTCGGCCACCAAGGTGCTGCTGGAGTTCAAGAACCGCTTCTGGGAACAGGGCGAGCAGGGGTTCACCGGCGGGGGCTGCGTATCGGACACCCCCAACCGCTTCACCTATTTCCCGTCCGTGGTCGAGGGGAGCCGCGGCGGTGTCGTCCTGGCCTCCTACACCTGGTCCGACGAGGCGATGCGCTGGGATTCGCTGACCGACGGGGAGCGTTACGCCTTCGCCCTGGACAACCTTGCCCGGATGTTCGGGCCCCAGGTCCACAAGGAGTTCACCGGCGTGGGCGCCACCCAGTCCTGGGCACGGGCCCGCTACGCACTCGGCGAAGCGGTCATCTTCACCCCGGGCCAACTGCATGAGCACCACCCGGCCACTCGCACCGTGGAGGGGCGCGTGCACTTCGCCGGGGAGCACACCAGCCTCAAACCAGCCTGGATCGAGGGCGCACTGGAGAGCGCGGTGCGGGCCGGCCTGGAGATCCACCAGCGCTGAACCACGCAACGCGCCTCGGGTAAGGGGCGCGCCACCAGGGACTCGAACCCCGGCCCCGCTGATCAACCCCGCACTTCCGTGACGGCCTGTCGGTTTCGCCGGCAGGCCGTTTCGGCTGTCCAGGCTGGTGATGAGCGCAGCAGCGGCCCCACTGTCGCGTCGGGTGGGCACCGCTGTGGCGTCATGGGGCAGCTCCGCCTCTCACGGGAGGAGGTTGTGGACCAATCCGGCCCCGCGCGGCCGACCGATGGCCATGGGCCTCGGTGGGACCGCCGTTGGCTGCAAGCAGGCCGAGACCGAGGGGCGTGCACCAGTGCCACACGGCTTTCCCGTCGCGTTCGGAAACGATCAGGCCGGCCTGCCGGAGCGTCTTGGTTTGCATGGACGCGGCCGCGGGGGTGACGGACAGTTCGCGGGCGAGGTCGGTGGTGGTGTGTTGTCGGACGAGCAGCCGCAGGGCCCGTGCCCGGGTCGCGCCAACGAGCGGGGTGAGCGGATCGTCACTCGCCCCCGGACCCCTCAGGGGCAGCGGGGTGAGGGCGGGGTAGATCAGCACAAAACGTCCGTCGGGGTACGCCGCGGCCAGCAGGTGGTCGGCCCACAGCAGCGAGGGCTGAAGGATGATGCCCTGTCCGTGCAGGGTGAACTCTTGGTCGCGGGGAGATCGGGCTTCCAGGGTCAGACCGCGCCACCGCAGGGACGGACACAGGCCCGACAGGGTCGCGTGCAGGCCCTGCTGGGCCAGTACCCGGGCACGCCAGGCGATTTCGCTCTGGAAGCCGGCCCGGATGTCGGGCCAGTTCTCGGCGAGGACGCTGGCATGGGCTGAGCGGATCGCCTGGTCGAGGGTCTGCCAGGCATCTCGCTCGCCGGCGGCCAGATTGCGCATCCACGGCGAGAGCGAGCGGTCGATGCCGCACATCCGGTCAAGTTCCGTGCGGGCTGCGGCCCGTGGTGTCGACAGCACCCGCTCCAGCCCCTCGTCGAAAGCGGGACTGGGCGGATCCAGAAAGAAGGGACCGGCGCCCAGCGGGGAGACCAGTTCCAACAGGGCCCTTGCCTGGCATGGCATGCCGCGAGCCGTCCGCCGGCGCCAGGGGCCGAAGACCGGGTGCGCGTCACGGCGCTGCAACATCGAGAACGCCAAGCTGAGTTCCAGCAGGGGTGCCGGCTCTTCGGCGAACGTCACTCGTAACAGATCCTCTGCGGTGCAGTGCACGCGTAACACGTTCTCCCCCTCGGCACCTGACACTTCAGCTGTCGCTGAAAGCATCGCACCGGCCCGGCGCCACCGCGAGCATGGGAGCGCCGAACACACCGCCGCGCACACCGCGGTGGCACGGCGCACCCCGTGCCGGGTACTCCACGCCACGGGGCGGACAGGCGGCCCCACCGCACCCGGGACCGGGCGCCAGGCACTCGACGGGGGAGAGCCTGGCGCCCGGCCCGGCGCCGGAGGGCGCCACGATCCCGCGACCGCCAGGAGGCGACATGATCTCCCGCCCGTACATGCGCACCGCGACATCAGCTGCGACAGGACTGCTTCTCCTCACCGGTCTGGCAGGCACCGCCCAGGCGGACGCCGCGAGCCACGCATCCGTTCGCACGACACCGGCGGCGCTCACCTCCGCCGCGCGAGGCATCAGCTGTCATGTCAACTGGAAGACGTCCACATCCGCCAATGTGTGGTGCGACGGCCACGGGCCTGCGCGGTACGGGGCGAGCATCCTGTGCCGGAAGGGGTCCTTGGACCGCCAGCTGAACTACAACAACGGGCCGTGGCTGGGCGACCGCCGCGGCATCAGCATGTACTGCCCCGGTGGCGGCTTCCGCCGGGTCAACCAGTGGGGCTGGTACGCCTGACGTCCGCCCCCCGGGCGGCGCCGACAGACGCACCCGGGCATTCAGGTAGCCGACGCCGAGATCCGGACCATGCACGGACCAGCTCCCCGCCGACGGCCGTCACGGTCGCCGTATCGGCACGTCAGCGCCGCTACCAGTGCTGTACCACCAGCAGACCAAGAATCTGCTGGTGGTCCTCTGTCTGGCCCACGGCACTCACGAAACGTAGCTGATAGCACCTCAGACGATCTTGTTTTCGAAGGCGCCCTCGTCCCGCTGTACAGACCTTCCCTGGGGAGTGATCGTCACGCAGTCGCAGATCTACCCATCGACGAACGTGACGGTCTCGCCAAGCGGCGCCCGGGCCGTACGGGCGTAACCCGCTGTGACGTCCTCGAATCCGATCGACATGCCGCAGAAGAGGATGAGATCGTCCGGGGGTGACAGGACCTCTGCGACCGTCCTGCGATACACCGACCACGCCATCTGCGGGCAGCTGTGCAGCCCTTCGGCGCGTAGCAGCAGCATGATGGTCTGCAGGTACATGCCGATGTCGGACCATTGAGGTCGGCCCATGTCTCGGTCGATGTAGCAGAACAGGGCGGCGGGCGCGCCGAAACAGTCCCAGTTCGCGGCGGCGGCCCGCTGGCGCGCCTCCCAGTCGTCGCGCGCAATACCAAGTGCACTGTAGCGCTCATGGCCGAAGGCGGAGCGGCGCTCATGGTACGGAGACTTCAGTGAGGGCGGGTACATCTCGTACTCCCGCTCGTCCCAGGGGTCGCCTGCGGCCACGCGCTCGCCGGCGCGCCTCTTGAGCTCGGCCAGCGGCCCACCGGTCACCACGTAGGCGCGCCACGGCTGGAGGTTCGATCCGGACGGCGCCCAAGCTGCGGCGGACAGCGCCCGCTCCAGCACCTGCCTCGGGACGGGCCGGTCGGTGAACGCGCGCACCGCTCGTCGGCTAGTGACCGCCTCATAGACATCCAAGATCATGTACCTCCCTCACTGCCCCACCTGTCCACTCATTGACGATCCGGGACCGCTAGGCCACCGGCACCGGCGCAGACGGCGCCATGCCAGCGGTCGACCGTCGCGACGTCCGCGGGCCCTTCCCACCCCGAGAGCCGTGGGCCGTCTATCCCGGCGGTACCGAATGGGTGCATGCGGGTCCCCTGCCCTCAACCTGACCGGGGATCGGAGGACCGCAGCCGGACCCGGTCCGGCTCAGGCCGCCGCATCCGGCGGGCGCAACGAATGGACTACCGGGCTGGGACAGGTCACGCAGGAGGCGGGGATGTCAGGAGAGCCAGTCGGTGTAGCGGGTAGCGGCGAGGTGGGCGTCCTTGTCGGTGAGGACGTCGCCCTTGACGACGGCGAACATGCCAGCGGTGGGGTCGGTCACGACGGTGCGGTTGTCGCCCTTGTGGGACAGGGTGATCCGGCCCAGCTCGTCCAGGGTGAAGACCTCGGGGCCGGCGATGTTGCGGATGCCGTTCAGCGGGGCGCCGGCGGCGATCTCCGAGACCGCGGCGGCCACGTCCTTGGAGGCGATGGGCTGGATGGGCGTGGCGGGCAGCCGGACGGTGTCGGCGTCGGCGGTCCAGGACAGGACCGCGTCCATGAAGTCCATGAACTGCGTGGCCCGCACGATCGAGTAGGGGATCGGCCCGGCCGCGAGGATCTTCTCCTGGAGCGCCTTGGCACGGTAGTAGTCCAGTTCCGGCACCTGGTCCGTGCCGACGATCGAGAGGATGACGAAGTGGCCGACGCCGCCCTTGCGGGCCGCAGCCAGGAGGTTGTCCATCGAGGTCCGGAAGAAGGCAAGGGAGGCTTCGTCGAAGGTCGGGGAGTTCGTCAGGTTGACGACGACGTCGGCTCCCGCCACCGCCTCGCCCAGTCCCTGTCCGCTGATGATGTCGACTCCGGTGGACTTCGAGTGCGGTACCGCCTCGTGTCCGGCGGCATTCAGGTTCTTGACGACCTGCGACCCGATCAGTCCGGTTCCACCGATGACTGCGATCTTCATGACATGCCTTTCGTCAGGATTACGTGCGCAATATGGCATATGAACCGCTGAGTGGGTGCAGCATGAAACGGGTCGTTGATCGACCAAGGGGGATGGCGTCAGAGACCGTCGACGAACGTGATCGTCTCGTCGAGCGGCGCCCGGCCCCGCGCCGCACGAGATGACTGTTTCAGGCCGGGATTGCGAATCCCAGCAAGCTGAGTGCGGTTTCTGCGGCCTGCTGGTCCTGCTCGTAGCTGCCGCCTGAGATGCCGAGACCGCCGATGACCTTGCCGTCCTCGATCACCGGGTAGCCGCCGCCGACGGCCATCAGCCTGGGGTGGTGGGCGAGAGGGGCTACCTGGGGGTTGGCCATGTAGGAGTTCCAGACGTGGGTGGCGATGCCGTAGGAGGCTGCCGTCCACGCCTTGTCGACGGCCACCTCGGCAGCCAGGAACGGTGCGTGGTCGGCGCGCTCGAACGCCTTCAGGTGGCCGCCGGCGTCCGTGACCGCGACGGCCACCTCGAATCCGATCTCCTCGGCGGCCGTGCGCACCGCTTCGATGAGCGCGGTGGCGGCGGAGCGCGTGATCGATGGTGCGGGCAGGGATTTCGCTTGCGTTGCGGTATTCATCAGAGCCTTCTCTGGTGAGGGGGATGCTTGTTGGGATGAGTGCCGGATCTGCGGTGGGGTGCGGGGTGGGTTCTGGTGTCAGCGGAGCGCGGAGAGTGCTGTCGGGACGGCGCGGGTGATCACGGACTTCTCCGGGATCAGCAGCTCCTGGACGACCGGGCGGATCTCGTCTCGCCAGCGGTCGCTCTCGTAGACGGCGGCATACAGTTCCTCGCGTCGCGCCTCGTCGTCGAACCGGCGGATCCAGAGGTAACCGTCCGGGTCCTCCTCGTCGATGAAGGACGCGGTGACCGTCATCCCCTTCGCCGCCTGGAACGGGATGACGACTTCCTCCATGTAGCGGACCCATTCGTCCCGCTGCCCGGGCCGGGTCTGGTAGCGCCGAAGCTCGTAGAACATGGCGAACTTCCTCACATCGTGGGATCGGTGGTGCTCGGTGGCCGGTCTTTGCGGCTGCGTGTGGTGCACCCTGACTGTGTCTGTCCTGCGACCAGGTCGGTGCGGTGGTCAGGGAGCCGTGCCGGAGGTGTACCGGTCGCCAGCTGCGGCCAAGTGGCGTGGGCGGCGGATGAACCGGGTCAGGAGGCGACGCGCAGCACGAGCTTGCCGCGGGTGCGGTCGCTCTCACCGCGGCTGTGGGCCCGGGCGACCTGCTCCAGCGGATAGACCTCCTCGACCTCCACGCGCACCTCGCCGGCGTCGACGAGTTGGGCGATGCGGGTCAGGGCCGGGCTGTCGGGTTCGACCAGGAAGGGGCTGGTGCGCAGCCCGCGGGACTGGGCCGCGTGGAGGAGTTCGGGCGAGACGCCTGCGGGGATCGCGACGATCAGTCCGCCAGGGCGCAGCACGTCGAGCGAGCGGATGCTGGTGTTGTCGTGTGCGTCGCCGACGAGGTCGAGGACCACGTCGATGTCCTTGACGGCGTTCTCGAAGCGGACGGTGGTGTAGTCGACGAGTTCATCGGCGCCCAGTGCGGTGAGCCGGTCGTGGCGGGGGCTGCTGGCGGTGCCGGTGACATGGGCGCCCAAGTGCTTGGCGAACTGGACGGCGAAGTGTCCGACGCCTCCGGCGGCGGCGTGGATCAGCACGCGCTGGCCCGGCCGAACGTCAGCGGTGTCCACCAGGGCCTGCCAGGCGGTGAGCGCTGCCAGCGGTACGGCAGCGGCCTGCTCGTGACTGATGCTCGCCGGCTTGCGGGCGAACTGGCGGGTGGGGGCGGTGACGTACTCGGCGTAGCCGCCGGCCGCGCGGGGGAACCACGGCATCCCGTAGACCTCGTCGCCTGCCTTGAGGGTGGTCACGCCGAAGCCGACCTCCTCCACGACGCCGGAGACGTCCCATCCCAGAGTAAACGGCGGCTCGCCGAGCACCCCGGCCATGGCGCCGCCGCCCCGGGTCTTCCAGTCGACCGGGTTGATCCCGGCGGCGTGCACCCGCACCAGGACCTCGGTCGGAAGCGGCACGGGCCGGGGCACCTCCTCCACCCGCAGGACGTCCGGGCCGCCGAAGGCATGCTGCACCACCGCGCGCATCGAGGACATGAGTCAACTCCCTTGAGCATGAGCCAAATACGCCGGAAGGCCACTTATCGGCCCCCGGTTCAGTGGAATTGACCGTAGCCCCAGGGAGGTAGTTACCATCAAGGGAACCTACTTCCCAATGGGAAGCATGCTGTTGAGGAGCGTTCCCACGTGACCACCGACTGCCACACCGGGCAGCACGCCCACCACGACGTCTACGCGGCCCAGTGCCCCTGCCGCTCCATGCTGGACCTGCTGGCCAACAAGTGGTCAGCCCTGGCCATCGGAGCCCTGGAAGACGGCCCACAGCGTTTTGGCGCTCTGCAACGCCTCCTGCAAGGGGTAAGTCCCAAGGTGCTCACCCAGACCCTGCGACGCCTGGAAGACGCCGGGCTCGTCGACCGCACCGTCTATCCCGCCGTCCCCCTGCACGTGGAGTACTCCCTGACAGCGCTCGGCCACAGCGCAGCCGTGCCGCTGGGGCTCCTGCGGACCTGGGTCGAGGAGAACATCGACAACGCCACAAGCGTGCCGGGACACCAGGAAACGGGACCGGCGCCGGCGAAGTAGCCATCGGACGGGCCGCCGGGGTCAGTCAGGTGTCGGTGGCCCAGTGGAGCCCGAACACCGTGCCGCGCTGCTCGTTCGCGATGCCATCGAACAGCAGGGCGTTGCGAGGTGCGCAGCACAGGCCCGTGCCGAGGGGCGGAGGAGATACGCGCGAAAGGGACCACACTTCGTGACGCTCGGGTGAGAAGGGCACATCTCATTGACATCGCGCCGTCGACGTCCACAAGCAAGTAGGGCACCCTCTGCGGACGGTGACGGAGTACGAAATCGCGAACAGTGCGTACCGCTTATCGCGCCTGGGGAGACGGTCAGGTTGCACCGTTCGGCTGGTGGTGTGCGCCCACAGGAGTGTGAGCGTGGGCCGTGATCACGATAGGCGCGTGTAATCGACTGCGGCAGTGACATTTTTTGGTTGTTCCACCGGATCTGCATGGGCAGTTGCTGTGCGGCTGATCACTCCTCTTGGGGAGTGCGCCTGAGAGGGAGGAGACGGTTGATGGACAGTGGCGGACGGCCGTCAGCTTCCGGCTTCTCCGGGGGACCGGAGCGCCCCGAGCAGGATGAGGGGCACGCGCGGCGGCGTATGGGGCGGATCGGCGCTGCTGCGGCGGCCCGTGCCGCAACGGCCGCCGCTCATGGCCGGGCCGTCGCGCGGCGGATCAGACAGACGCCCCCGCCGCCGGGGCCCTTCCGCCCCGAGTTCTGGCGCAGTCCCCTCCGCGGTCCCTGGCTGACGTCGGTGTTCGGCCTGATGCTGCTGATCGGCATCCCGCTGTTGTTCGTGACCGGACTTCTGTCCTACGCCTCCTACAACCCGGGACTGAGCCCCCTCAACGACAAGACCCCCGACAAGGGCGTGCTGGGTTTCTACCTCTTCTCCTGGCCCACGCACCCCTACTGGCTGTACCGGCTGACCCAGGGTGTCCACGTCACGCTGGGTGTGGTCCTTGTGCCGGTGCTGCTGGCCAAGTTGTGGTCGGTGATCCCCAAGCTGTTCGAGTGGCTGCCAGTGCGCTCCGTCGCCCACGGGCTGGAGCGGCTGTCTTTGCTGATGCTGGTCGGCGGGGTCATCTTCGAGTTCGTCACCGGCATCCTCAACATCCAGCTCTACTACGTCTTTCCTGGCTCGTTCTATCGTCTGCACTTCTATGGCGCCTGGGTGTTCATCGCCGCCTTCGTCGTTCACGTATGCCTCAAACTCGGCCGGATGACGAGTGCCCTGCGCTCTCGCAGCCTGAGTGCCGAACTGCGCACCGACCTGGCCCACACCCGGCCGGAGCCCCCGGACCGCGACGGCTTCGTGGCGGCCGCGCCCGCCCCGGCGACGATGACCCGCCGCGGCGCGGTGGGCATGGTGGGTGCGGGGTCGCTGCTTCTCCTCGTCGTGACGGCCGGACAGAGCATCGGCGGCTGGCTGCGCGGCACCGCGCTCCTCGCACCGCACAACCGTGACCCGGGCAGCGGCCCGAACAGCTTCCAGGTCAACAAGACGGCGGCGGCCGTCGGTGTCACCCCCGCAGCCGTTGGCCCCTCCTGGCGGCTGGAGATCCGCGGCCACGGACCGGCACGGGTCTTCACCCGCGAGCAGCTTCTGACGATGCCCCAGCACGCCGCCGCACTGCCGATCGCCTGCGTGGAGGGGTGGTCCACCGATGACCAGCACTGGAGCGGCCTGCGGCTGGCCGACCTCGCCGCCCTGGCCGGCATGCCCGACGCCGGAAGCGTCCTGGTCGAATCCCTCCAGCCCGCCGGCTCGTTCATCAAGGTGGTGCTGCGGGGCAACCAGATCCACGACCCCCGAGCCCTGCTCGCGCTGCGCGTCAACGGGGCGCCCCTCTCCCTCGACCACGGCTATCCGGCCCGCGTCATCGTCCCGGCCAACCCGGGTGTGAACAACACCAAGTGGGTGCACCGGCTCACCTTCAGGACGTGACCATGGCACGCTTCGTCCGCTGGTACGGCTCCGGGCCCCTGCACCTTCTCGTCCTGATCTGCTCTTTCGCCCTCACCGGCTACGCCCTGGTGCGTCTGTTCGCTGTGGGGCCGCTCGGGGTGGCGATCTGGTTCGTGGGCGCGGCGATCCTCCACGACCTGATCCTGCTGCCGCTGTACTCGCTCGCCGACCTGACGGCCCACTCCGTACTGCGGCACCGCCCTGCTCGCGTACCGCAGGTGCTGTGGATCAACTACCTGCGCGTACCCACGTTCTTTTCCGGTGTGCTGCTGCTCGTGTGGTTCCCCCTCATCCTCGATCTGGCGGTCCCCTACCAAGGCGCCGCCCGGTTGCCCGAGGGCGTCTACCTCGGCCGATGGTTGGCGATCACAGGTGTGCTGTTCGGCGCGTCCGCGCTGGCCCTCGCCGTCAAACTGGGCCGCATCCGGCGAGCCGCCCGCGCCGACGAGGAACGGCCCCCACCCGGCCACGGCGCCAAGCCGTGACGACCGAGGAGAACCCGCCGGCCTCCAGACACGAGGACCCCTACGCACTGGCCCTGCAAAGCGATCGCGCGCCGGTCTATCTGCGGTTGGCGGACGGGCGCCGGACCCGGCTGCCGGTGCACCGCTGGTGCGCGCAGCCCACCAGGGCCGACCGGACCCTGATGGAGCGCTGTGTCGGCCCCGTGCTCGACGTCGGCTGCGGACCGGGCCGACTGTGCAGGGCACTCCTGCGCCAAGGCGTCTTCGCCTTCGGTATCGACGTCGCACCCCACGCGGTCGCCCGGACCATCGCCCTCGGCGGGACCGCACAGTGCCGGTCGGTCTTCGACCCGCTTCCCGGCGAGGGAGACTGGCAGACCCTCCTGCTCGCCGACGGGAACATCGGCATCGGCGGCGACCCGCATGCCCTGGTACGCCGCTGCGCCCACCTCATCTCCCCGATGGGTGTCCTGCTCGTCGAGGTCGATGACAACGACGTAGAGGAACGCTGCACGGCCTGGTTCGAAGACACCCACGGCCACCGCGGCCCGCCATTCCCTTGGGCGCGGCTGGGAGCGCCGGCGCTCCGCCGCATCACCGTCGACCTCGGCCTCAGCGTCACCGACCAGTGGAAGAGCGGCCCCCGCAGCTTCCTCGCCCTCGGCCACCCGGGCTCATCCCCGGGCGGGCGCGCCCGACGCGGGCAGAGCGATGCCGTGACGAGGACACCAACCGCGTGGCGGTGACGAGGCGAGCCGGTGGCAGGGCCGGGCCGCGCCACCCTGCCAGGGCAACCGCCGGCGGCGGGACATGCGCTCCGCAGACCGTGCTGCTTGAGTGAGGTGAACCCGACGCGCAGGGAGGCTGTGATGGACGACCCACCGGTTCCCGCAGCGACCCGCGTCGAGGGCGCCTACCCCGGTCGTCCAGGCCCGGCCGCGTCGCCAGGCCGGAACTGGATGGGCCGTGGCCGGTGAGCACGCGACCGATCGGTGACCACGCCCTGCTGTCCGACTGCCGCTCGGCAGCCTTGGTCACCTCCGACGGCTCGGTGGACTGGCTGTGCCTTCCCCGCTTCGACAGCCCGGCGATCTTCGCCCGCCTCCTCGACGAGAACGCCGGCCACTGGTCCATCCGCCCCGCCGGACCCGCCGACGTCAGCCGCCGCTACACCGAGCAGACCCTTGTACTGGAGACGACCTTCCGCACGACCGGAGGAACAGCCGTCCTGCGCGACGCGCTCGCCCTGGGACGGCGTGAACGCGGACACGCACTCGGCACGGCCTCCCCCGGAACCCTCCTACGGCAGATCACCTGCACCGAAGGACAGGTGCCCGTCGAGATCGCCTATGCGCCGCGCCCGGAGTTCGGACTCGTCCACCCGCTCCTGGCACCCGTCCGGGGCGGGCTCGCCGCCTACGGGGGCGCCCACGTACTACTGCTGTCGAGCCCCGTCGACCTTGCGGTGAGCGGTTCCACCGCGCACGGCCGGATCACGCTGCGGGCACCGGACCGCCTCGGATTCGCCCTGCACATCGGGCCTGCCTGGGGAAGCGAGCCCGCGCCCTGGGGGCCGCGACGCATCCGCCGACGTCTCAACGACACCGCCGAGGGCTGGCGTTCGTGGTCCCGGCTCCACCGCGGCTACGTCGGGCCCTGGCAGGACGAGGTGAGCCACAGCGGACGCGTGCTCCGCGCCCTGACCTTCGCTCCTACAGGAGCCATCATCGCCGCGGCCACCACCTCCTTGCCCGAACGCCCGGGCGGGACACGCAACTGGGACTACCGCTACACCTGGGTCCGCGACGCCAGCTTCACCCTGCAGGCACTGGCCACCGCCGCCTGCGAGAAGGAGAAGGACAAGTTCTTCGACTTCCTCGCCCGGGCGGCGGCAACCCAGCTCCAACGGGGCGTAGACCTGCAGATCATGTACGGCATCGGCGGCGAACGCGACCTGAGCGAGCGAGTCCTGCCTCACCTGGCCGGCTGGCGCAACAGCACCCCCGTGCGCACCGGCAACGACGCATGGCGCCAACGCCAACTCGACGTCTACGGCGAACTCCTCGACGCGGCCCACCAGACCCTCCCGCCCGGCGGGAGCCTCGACCCGCCCACCCGGGACTTCCTGCTCCAAGCGGCCGAGACGGCCGCGAGCCGCTGGACCGAACCCGACCAGGGCATCTGGGAGAGACGCGGGCCGAGCAGGCACTTCCTGCACTCGAAACTGATGTGCTGGGTAGCCCTGGACCGCGCGATCGCCATGGCCCCCGCCCTTCGGGCCGACGCACACGTACCCCACTGGCGCAGCGAGCGTGACCGGATCCGCCAAGCCATCGAACAACGAGGATGGAACCCCCGGCTGAGCGCCTTCACCCAGGCATTCGAAAGCGACGACCTGGATGCCTCCTCACTCATGCTCCCCATCGTCGGCTTCCTGCCCCCGCACGACCCCCGCGTCCAGTCCACCGTGCTGGCGATCGCCACTCACCTCACCGACCCGGGCGGCCTGGTCCGCCGCTACCGCGGCGACGAGATCGAGGAAGAGGAGGGAACCTTCCTGCTGTGCACCTTCTGGCTCGCCCACGCCCTCGCCCTGACCGGCCACACCACCCGCGCACGGCAAGTGCTCCAAACCGCCGTCGCGCACGCCAACGATGTCGGCCTGCTGGCCGAGGAGACCGACTCCAGCACAGGAGAGGCCCTCGGCAACTTCCCCCAAGCCTTCAGCCACATCGGGCTCATCAACGCCGCCCGAGCCATCCGCGACGCCGAGCGCGAACCCGCAACACGAGGAACCGGACACTAACCCCAGCACGAAGCAGCGCATGGTGGACGGGTGAGTGCGGGAGCGGCTGGGGCTGGTGCGTGCTCCGAACCGGGCTCGTCACGGACACGGCGCACGGGTCAACCGGGCGATGACCTGCTCGGTCTTCGCCCGGCCGGTGAAGGCGGTGTAGGCGGGTATCTCCGCGACCTCCGCGTCAGACATCAGCTCGCCGGTATGGGGATCGACGATCGCCCTGGGATAGCGAATCCACTGCCATGCGCCCTCCGGGATGGTTGCGATGGCCCATTCGATCGAGGGGTTCATGCCGCAGGTAAGAGAAGTGAGCTCCGGCCCGGTCATTCGCTCCTCCATCACCCGCACGGCCGCAGCCTCCGCTCGCGCCATCCGCGCACTGGCCGAGAACGAGAGGGCGCACCCCCCGAGATCCGGCGGGTTCTCGTAGCGCGCCTCCCCAGCCGCCCCACCCCGGCAATCACTGCCGTCACCCGGGCGATTACTTCGACCGCCTGACCCGTCGCCGAAGCCCGCCGGCGGCCTACACCCTCATGTGTTCCGCGGCACGACCAGGAGCCCTACCCGGAAACACCTCGATGCTGCCCTGACAAGTCCCCCGGTGACTTCACTGTTCGTGGATGCAGCCAGCTCGACCTCCGACAACGGTTGATCGAGCCAACCGGGTGGGTGTGGCAGGGCCACCTTCTCTGCGGTGCCTGCCCCTACGTTGGTAGGCATGCACACGAAACGGCTGAGTGAGTTCCTGCGGGCCCGGCGCGCACTGGTGCGCCCCGAGGACCACGGGATGCCTGCGGGGACGCGCCGTACTCCCGGTCTGCGTACTCCCGGGCGGGCTTGGAGCGCCCACTCCCACCGACGGTGCACGGTGACGGCGACCACGGCTTCGTCGCCCGCCTGGTCGGCATGGCTCGCAAGCACGGCGCCTCCGGCTACATCCGCGACGGCGCCAACCGCTGGCCCGCCGTGCACCGGCTCGACGCCGCGCGCCTCTTCCGACTCGCGGTAGAGGGCGCCCCGACGGGATCGGTCCTGCACGGCGTCGCGGAGGAAGGCGTGCCGACCCGCGCCATCGCCGAGGCGATCGGCCGGGGCCTCGGCCAGCCGGCCGTGTCCATGGCTCCCGCCCCGGCCGAGGAGCACTTCGGGTGGCTCGCCCTCCTCTTCGGCCTCGACATGCAGGCGTCCAGCACCCGTACTCAGGAGCTGCTCGGGTGGCAGCCGACGCACCAGGGCCTCATCGCGGACCTGGACGAGGGCCACTACTTCAGCAGAAGCTGATCGGGCCCGAATCGCAGACCTGTGGTGCGCAATCGCCCGCCCCGCCCCAGTCGTACGACCGCCACTCCTCAGCCTGCGCCCTCGCCTGCTCAACTACGTACGACACACCACCGGGGCCGGAATCTCCCCGGCATTCTCCGGAATAACGAGCCTCCAACTCGAAGAACAGCAGCCGAGATCAGAGCCCAACGGGCGAGCCGCCGCCCCCTCTCACCGAGCCTCGGCTGGGCCTCACCGAGTTCAGGCGGCGAAAGACCTCGCGGACAGCCGACTCGCCGATCCGGATCTCGCCCTGTCAATGCCGGCCCGTGAACTCAGCGCCTCTGTATGGACGTTGCAGCGGGCGTTCGCGTCCGTCCAGGAGACCGTCGTCGGGTACGTCCGCCGCCGCAGGTTCGAGCGGGCTCGGTTCGAACCCCTCGCATCGACGGGCCGGCTGAGCATCTGTGAACTCGCCGCCCACTGGCAGTACGCCGACAGCAGCCACTTCGCCCGGACCTTCAAGAGCCAGTACGGCCAAACCCCTGCCGAGTTCGCGCCTACGTCCGACGGCCCGGAGCCAGGGACCGGAGATGATCCCGACGGGACCATGCCCTGGGTGTATTGATCACGCGCATTGCTGCCCGACAGGGTGACGTCGCAGGGCGGAAGCCCGTCGGCGTGCGCAGTCACCGCACCGGTCGGCGGGCGGAGGTCGTGGATCCCATGAACTGAACTGTGCGGCGTCGGCTGGCGGTGCGGCCCAGGGTCGCCATCGCGCGGTTGAGGCGGCCGGAGATGACGCTCGGCGGTGGTGTGCGGCGGTCGAGCGTCCGCAGCGCGGTGGCCACGACCTCCTGGGGCGACTGGCGCTTGCTGCCGCCGTCCGCTGCATCCGTGCCGATGACGTCGAAGAACTCGGTGCTGGTCGCACCGGGTGAGAGCGCGAGCACGCGCAGCCCGGTGCCGCGGGATTCGTGCCACAGGGCCTCGGTGAAGCTCAGCACGAACGCCTTGGCCGCCGCGTAAACGGCCATGTTCGGTATGGGGAAGTAGGCGGCCATGCTTGCGACGTTGACCAGCACTCCGGTGCCGGCGGTCCGCAACGGCCCGATGAACGCCCGGCTGATGTCGACGACGGCCGCGATGTCGACGCTGATCTCCTGGCCGAGCCGCTGCGGGTCCTCAGTGTGGAACGGGCCGAAGGTGCCGAATCCGGCGTTGTTCACCACGCTGGTCACCTCCAGGCCACGGCGCGCCACCTCCTCGGCGAGGCTCCGCCCCGCGGCGGGCAGGCTCAGGTCGAGCGGGATGACGACGGCCCGTACGCCGTGAGCCGCGGTGAGTTCGGCGGCCAGCGTCTCCAGCCGTTCCGCGCGGCGGGCAACGAGGATGACGTCCGATCCGCGCGCGGCCATCTGCCGGGCGAACTCGGCGCCGATGCCGGCGCTGGCGCCGGTGATGAGGGTGGTCTGGCCGTGGTAGTCGACGGTGCTCATGGGCTGCTCCCGGGAAGCTGTGGACGCTCTCGGCGGTGACACTGCACTGGCACTGTACGCCGAATCTGTCACACAGTGCCAGACTGGTACTGAGTGCAGAACGCGGTAGGCTACGGAGCCATGGACCATCGCGCGGGTAATCCGACGGGGCTGCGGGAGCGCACCCGGCGAGCTGTGCAGGCCGAGATCGTCGCCACGGCGATGCGGCTGTTCCTTGAGCGTGGATTCGAAGGCACCACCATGGAGCAGATCGCGGGCGAGATCGGCATGTCGCGACGCTCTCTGTTCCGCTACTTCGGCACCAAGGAGGACATCGTGCTCGGCGATCACGCCGAGCACGGCGAGGCCCTGCGGGCCGCGCTGGAAGCGCGTCCAGCCGGCGAACGGCCCTGGGAAGCACTTCGGGCGGCCCTCAAGGCGCTCTTCGACTCGCTCCCCTACTCACCGGAGGACTTCCTCAAGATCACCAGCATGCTGCACGCCTCGCCCTCCCTCCGGGCGCGCCAGCTGGAGAAGCGCCAGAAGTGGACGGATCTCCTCGTCCCGGACATCGTGCGACGACTGGGGGCGACCGCGGACCCGATGACCGAGGTGCGGGCCCGCGCGCTCGCCGCCTGCGCCCTGGCCTGCTCGGAGGCCGCAACGGACGCCTGGGTACGCAGTGGCGGCACCATCGACATGGAGCGGGCCTTCGACGAGGCCGTCGCCGCAGTCCGCGGCTGAGGGGCCGTCCGGCTCAGTCGCGGGAGGCGGCCGTCGCGATCCGGACGAACGACCCGATCGGCGGGTTCGTGGGGCCCTCGTTCGCCGCGACCACCACGCGGCCCGGCACCGTGTCCGTCGGCGAGGGCGGCCAGGTGGTCGAAGTACCGGACGCCAGAGTGCTGTTCTCCTAGGCAGTTCGCCGTCCTCCCCCGGTTCCTGCCGCAGGGCCGATCGTTGCCGCAGTGCGGGCGCTGCTGATCGAGCGGCGCCGGAGTGGACCGGGAGAGAGAGTGGATCGAGCCGGGCGTCGGATGCCTGCGCATCAGGACGTGCCGCAGGTTCCGCGGTCGTAGTCCTTGTCACCGGCGGGCTCGAGGTGCAGGTCCCGCCGGACGATGCTGATCTTGTCGCCCCAGCCCCGGCAAGCCTTCGTCATGCCCTGCTCGGTGTACTCGATCACCAGCATGTGGTTGCCGAACGCGGCGGCGTAGTCTCCGCATTCGTCGTACTGACCGCACTCCTCCACCACGGCGAAGTCGACGCCGACCTGCTTGCGGGCCGGAGCGAGCGCGGCCGTGTTCTTCTGACCGATGGCCAGGCCCTGCGCGTGGGCGTGGGCGGCGAGCAGGGAGAGAAACAGCTTCGCGTCGTTCGCGGTGAGCAGCCCGTGGGGCACGCGCGTGTAACTGTCGTAGTTGTCCGGCTCGATGGCCGTGTAGCCCTTGGCCGCGCATGCGTCGATCCAGGCGTTCACCTTCCGCGCGATCCGCTTGCGCTTGGCGTCGGTGTGAACGTCCAGCATCGCCTCGCCCCAGTCCTTGTCCATGACGACCGCGCCGGCCTTGTCACGGAGCAGGAGGTCGGCATCCCACTCCTTCTCCGCGCCCGGCTGGGCCTGGAAGGCGTTGACGTAGCAGATGTTGTAGTGCCCTGGCGCGGGCGGCGCCGTGTAGTCACGGACGACGACGGCTACCCCGGCCGGCGGGGTGTAGGGACCGCCGAGCTGATAGTCGAAGTCCGCGTGCACAGGCGGAAGCGTCACCTTGGACGATCTCGCGACCGGTTTCCCCGGCGCCGCGTCAATCCCAGTCGACGCGGTCGCGGACGAGGACGGTGCCTGCGCCGTATCCCCGCCGCGCGAACAAGCAGTGGCGAGAAGCGAGGCGACGGCGGCCGACGCCACCAACGCCGCCGCGGACCGATGGGGAAAGACCCGGTTACGCATGGTCGACAAGCTCCCGATAGAAGGAGGGCATGTTCTCGCCCCGGACACCGACAGCGATCCCGGCGACTTGACTGCCCTGGTGTGACATGGCCATTCACGGTCGGAGAGGAAGGACGTCACCCGAAGATGCCGGGGTCGCTCGCGGCACCGCCATGGGCCGCTGCCCGGCTGATGTGGTCAGTTCTTCAGGACGATCAGCATGCCGGCGCCGAGGAAGGCCATCCCGCCGAGCAGCAGCGACACCGCCGGCCCCATCGTGTGCCGCCACATCTGCACCCGTGCCGTCTGGGGGTTCCGACCGTCATACAGCACCGGAACCTCCCGCCCGGTCGCCAGGCCCATCCCGGTTCCACGCATCCGGGGTGAGAACTCCACGCGGTGTCCCTGCTGGTCGTGGAAGGCAATGACCGGCACCCAGATGTGCCCGTCGTCCTCGGCGAGCTGCGTGTTGTCGACCACGACACCCCGCGTGGGAATGCCGTCCCGCCGCAGCCGACGCACCAAAACTGCCTCCCGCCACGCGAAGCCGAAAAGCAGCACGGCCACCGCAGCGCACAGCACCATCCACGTAGTTCCGATCGACATCGACTGCCCTTTCCGTTTCGTCCGGCACGCCGAGTCCTCGCAGTCGAGGAGACGCAGCCCCTCGAGGGCCGGTTGCAACGCCAGGTGACCGGACCCCCTGAATGCTCGGGCCCGGCCAGTTGAGCATCGGTGATCCCCCTGGTGCTGAGCCCGGACGCGTTAGTTGGAACTTGGTCACAGATGAAGGAATCGGGGATGTCAGCTCGGGAGGCCGTCCGTTTCCCGTTCCGCGACAGCGCGGAAGGTGCGCGGTGGGCGGCCGGTGAGGCGTTGGACGGTGTCGGTGGTGCGGTTCTCGGCGCCTTCGGCGATGGCGTGGTCCATGCCGGCGAGCATCGCGGCGAACTCGGCGGGTACGTCGGCGGCAAGGCGGTCGCGCATCTGCTCGTAGGTCAGCTGGCAGTGGGTGATGGTCCGGCCGGTGACCTGGGTGAGGATGGTGGCGACATCGCCGTAGCTCAGCGCCTGCGGCCCAGTAATGATCAGGTCGGTGTTCGGGGCCTGCGCCTTGGTCAGTGCGTGCACGGCGACGGCGGCGATGTCGTCGGCGTCGACGAACCCGACGCGGCCCTCGCCGGTTGCCGTGTGAATGGTCCTGTCGGCTCTGATGGTTCGGGCGTGCGTGTGGTTGCCGGTGAAGTTCTGCATGAACCACGAGGGCCGCAGGACCGCCCACTGGGAGAACAGACCAGGCAGGGCCTGGTGAACCTGGCCCACGGCAGGGCCACCGGCGGGGATCGCCGACGAGCTGAGCAGGACCGCGCGGCGGACCCCTGCGGCGCGGGCCTGCTGGAGGAAGGGCAGCATGACCGTTGCCGGGTCCGGAGCGCCGAGCGGCGGGTTGAGATAGACCCGGTCCGCGCCTTCGAGGGCGCCTGCGAAGGACGTAGGGTCGTCCCAGTCGAACCGCACGGGACAGGATCCGTCCACCGGGATGGCGCGTCGGCTGGCTGCTTTAACTCGCCGTCCCCTGGCGGCCAGTTGGGCGGCGACGCGGCTTCCGGTGGTGCCGGTGGCTCCGATGACCAGGGTGAACTCCCCAGGCCTGTTCATCAGTTGCTCCCGGTGAAGTTGGCGGCGGGATTCAGGACGGCGAGTGGGTTCCAGTAGTCGCGGTAGCGGGTGATGAGGCCGTTCTCGACGGTGACAACGGCGATGTAGGACATGTCGAAGGGACTTCTGGTGCCTACCAGGCGGCCCACACCACGCATCTCGACCACGATGGTCTGCGGGGCGACGGTCTGGTGAATCTCGACGTAGGGGAAGTCGTGAAGGTCTATGCGGTCGGGGTAGCCGCGCATGTACTCCGCGACATCTGCCTTGCCCTGCAGCCGCTTCGGCCAGCCTTCCGGCGCAAAGGGGAACTCGAAGATCCCGTTCTCGTCCCACAAGTCGACCCACGCGGGGATGTCCTTGTCCAGCAGGAGTTGCAGGCCGTGGCGGTACAGGTCCACCGGTGCGGTGCTCGCGGTCATGGGTTGCTCCATCCCGTAAGATGCGGACCCCGGGTCCGTTTCACGTGCCAACGATACGGACCGAGGGTCCGCTTTGTAAACAGAGGAACCTCATGCCCGAACGCAAACCACGCGCGGACGCCACCCGCAACCGGGAGGCCGTCCTTGCGGCCGCCGACACACTCTTCGCCCACTGTGCGAGCCCTGAGGACGTCACCATGGCCGACATCGCGGCGGCGGCCGGCGTCGGCAAGGCCACGCTCTTCCGCGGCTTCGGTGACCGCACCGGCCTGATCCGCGCGCTGTACGAGATGCGGCTCGCACCGATCAGGCTCGCCGTCGAAGAGGGGGCACCGCCCCTGGGGCCCGCCACCCCGCCACTCCAGCGCGTGCCCGCCCTCCTCGACGCTGTCCTGTGCTTCAAGATCGACAACCGCCACCTCGCCCTTGCACTGGAGGGAACCGGCGGCGACAGCCCTTATGCGGCAGACCACTACGCACGGTGGCACAGCACACTCCAGGCCGCGCTGGAGCAGATTCCCGGATTCACTGACAGCAGTTTCGCCGCGCACGCTCTACTCGCTGCCACCCGCGCCGACCTCGTCGAACACCTCGTCGGTCAACAGCGGATGCCCCGCGAGCAGATGCGGACTCACCTGGCGGCCTTCACTGCCAGGGTCCTGGAACCATGTCCACCACGGGAATGAACAGCCCGGGGCGACGTCGAACGGGTGCGGCTCTTCCGCAGTGACGTCGTTCAGGGCAATCCCTGGTGGTTGCGAGCCGCAAGTTGTGTCAGATGAGGGGTTGTCCGTCGCGGAAGAGCCCTCCGGTGGGGCCGTCGGCGGCCAGGGTGGCGGCCCAGACGACGCCGCGTGCGCTTTCCGCGGCCGGGCGGTCCTTGCCGTCGTCACCGCGTTCGGGGTGGGTGGCGGTATCGCCGGGGTCGACGCCGTTGACGAGGATCGGGGTGTCGGTGAAGGCGCGGGCGAGGACGGTAGTCAGGGCGTTGAGCATGTACTTGGCCATCGAGTGCGCCGGGGCGCGCAGGCTCGCGCCGAGATCGAGCCCGGTGGCGATCTGGAGTGCGGACAGGCTCGAGACGTTCACGATCCGCGCGGCGGGCGCGGCGGTCAGCAGCGGCAGCATCGACTGGACCAGCCCCCACGGGCCGATCACGTCGACTTCCATCGCCGAGCGCACCGCGTCCAGGTCGGCGTCGAGCGCGGAAAGGATCCTGAAGTCGGGCATGTCACTCGCGTTGTTGATCAGAGCGTCCAAGTGGCCGAAGCGCCGGTCGAGGTAGTCGGCCGCCTCGCGCATGCCAGCCCGGTCGGTCAGGTCCAGGCGCAGGGCGGTTGCCGCATACCCGTCCTGGCGCAGCTGCTCGGCCAGCGGTTCCGCGCGAGAGACGTCGCGCGCGGTGAGGATGACGTGGTAGTCGAGTTCGGCGAGTTGGCGGGCTACAGCGAAGCCGAGTCCGACCGAGCGGCTGGTCCCGGTGATCAACGCGGTCTTGGTGGTCATAGTCGTGTGCTCCTGTCGAGCGGGCAGAGGTGAACTCTGTTCAGCGACCACGAACTTAGTTGGGTGCGTCCAAGAGTCGCACCCAACGCAGCCGGCACTCGTCCAGGCCCGCACGTCGCCGCGCAGCCGGATACGGCCGGGGCTCCCGCAGGTCTCGCAGGTGTGCTCGGAGGCGGTCTCGGCCGTGTCGGACAGGGCGGTGGCCCCGTCGGCGAACTCGTCGCCGAACTCGCCGCGTTCGCCAAAACGGTCAACGATGGTGATGCGCAGGCCGCCGAACTTCGAGGTAAAGGACTCGATGCGGTACTCAGCATCGAGCACGAGCAGATCACGGTCGAGCTGTTCTTCGCGCTCAGCGTGTCTCATGAGACATCCAGTGGGAAGCGAACGATGCGTCTGGCCTGGGGCCTAGGTGTATTGCCCTGTGAGGTCGGTGACGAACCGAGACGAGAACTCGTTGGCCACCGTCAACAGGTCTCGTATGCGCATGCGTTGACCTCGTATCTGTAGACGGGTTGAAGCGAGAACCACCCTGGAAGGGGTTTGCCGCATGCAACAGGGGACGTTCGGCCACGGGCACCGGTCCCCAAGGCTGGGCTCGGGGTAGAGACGCGGAAGGCCCCGCACGGAACCGGGAGGCCGGGGGTTCACGTGCGGGGCCGCGCTCACGGGGTGGGGGCCGTCAGACTCCGGTCAGAGTGTACGTACCCGTACCGTCCTGCCTGCCGCTGGAGTACTGGCGGATCAACTCCCCGTCCGCGTACCGGTCGTGGCCCATCATGGAGCCGGTGTACTTGTTCTGCACACCGATCTTCGAGCTGCCGGGTACGTCGCGGTAGATGTAGAACCGCTGGAGGTCGTCCTCCCCGCAGGTGGCCGTCGTCAGGTAGGCCTGCTCCTGGTTGGCGATGTTCGCCGGGATGGTCGCGCATCCGCCGTTGCCCCAGTTCCACAGGGACGCCTCGATGACCCCGTTGCGCTCCGTCACGTTGCACAGCCGCCAGTTGTCCAGGTGGGCGCTGAAGAAGGTGGATTCGCGCAGGCGGATGCCGTCGTTGGCCAGGAGCGGTGCGCTCCAGTTCAGGGGCTTGCCGGGGACGTCGATCTTGTAGACGGCGGGTTGGCAGTTCAGGGCGGCCCGCGTGACGGGAGCCGGGCTCCCGGTGGCCTTCACGCTCTTCTCAGCCTTGGCGGCTTTCTCGGCTTCGTGCCTGGCCTTGGCGGCCTTCGCCGAGGGGACCGGCCCGGCCGGGTGCTTCGCGGTGGCGGTGGCGGAGCCGCAGTCGAGGAGGTCCTGCGCCTTGCGCATGATGCTGTTGGCGGGGACCTTGTCCTCGCAGCGCACCGCGCCTTCTTCGAGGGTGGTGTAGGTGGTGTAGCTGCCGGTGTCGGCCCCTTCGACCCACTTCAGCGCCCAACTGCCGTCGTCCTGTTGGACGCGGTTGCAGTTGAGGCTGCCGTACGTACCGGTGACCTTCTTGGTGCCCTTGTAGAGGCCGTAATAGCCGGGATTGCGGAAGTTCCACGTGACGGACGTCGACGTGCTGCTGGTGGAGGTGTAGTTCACCTGCACGTTCAGGCCCAGGCTCGCGCCGACTTTGCCGAGGGTCTCGACGGCGAAGCTACCTTCGACATTGCCGGTGAGGCCGACGGACACCGAGATTGTCGTCTGGACGCTGGTGTTGACGGACTGGGTACCGGTCGAGCCGTCGGTGACGTACCAGCCTTTGAAGTGGGTGATCGTCGGGGTCACTTCGGAGGTCTTGATGTACGGGTGCCGTGTGCCGAGGTCGGCCGCCGTACAGGCGCCGCCGGGCTCGGCCTGCGTGGTGGTGGCGGGCTCGGCGCTTGCGGCGGCGGCCGGTGAGACGGCAAGTCCCACGGTGGCTACAGCGGCCGAGGCGGCACAGGCCATGAGTGTTCTGCCTATGCGGCTGACGGGTCTTGTGGGGCGCATCGTTGCCCTTTCCCCCTGGTTGTGTGTGTTCGGTCAAGGGGTGAACGTAGCGACCACTGGGGTGGTGGTGTGAGCCCGCAACAGGCCAAAAATGATCATAGAGGGGCTTATTCCGCCCCTGTGCGCGGGGGCGCCGGGCCGGTTCGATCCCTGGTGGACCTGTACACCACCGATTGAGGGGAACCAGCCTTTGAGACGCGTCAGACACCTGCTCGCGGCCGTAGCCGCACTCGCCCTCACCGCGACCCTCCTCGCCCTGGGCACCTCACCGGCCGCCGCCGCACCCGCCAAGGCCGCCCCCAAGGGCTACGGCACATGCAAGGCCACAGCACCGGGCTCCCAGGCGCGCCGCCAGGGCACCGGCTGGACCTGTGCCAAGGCGGTGCCCGTCGCCGCCCCTGTCACTGTCACCGAACGCATCGTGCGCGGCGTCTCGGATGGTGCGTGCGCCAACGGCCGAAACTCCGACCGGCACAACTACTGCTGGGGCGAGAAGTTCACGAACTGGGCCTTCGACACCAACGGCAAGGAGATAGGCCGCTCCGTCGTCGAGGCCGTGAGCTTCGCTCGCCTGAGCTCCTCCAGCGGGAAGTGGACGGAGAACATCGCCGTCAAGGCCACCGAGATGGGGGGCAACGCGAAGACCGTGTCGATGGACCTGTCCGCCACCTGCAGCGGCCTGTGCACCGTGGACGCACCGGCCTGGGGCGGCGCGCCCGTCGAGCTGGCGCTGGGCGATGAGAAGACCGGGAACCTGTCCTTCACCTCCACTGTCACCAAGGGCAATTACTCGTTCATCTCCCCCACCTATACATCGTTCGGGGAGATCCTTGACGCGGGCGGCGGCCCTGCGAACCCGGTGACCTGGAACGGCCACGATCTGCGCTGTGATGCGCAGGTCGGCCAGTACCCCGGCTGCATCGTGATGGGACACATGCCCAACGTGACCATCCGCGAATCCGCCTACGGGGCCGCCGCCGTCGCCTACGGGTGGGCGCAGAGCAACCTCAAGGGCGGCAACTTCGGCACCGAGACGAAGCCGCTGCAGCGTAACTCCGGTGGGAAGACGGAGGCGGCCAAGAAGCGCAGGCAGTCGTGCACGGCGGCCCCGGACCCGTTCAAGAAGGACCCCAGCGTCACGGACGACTCCTGCGACGAGTTTCCCTTCGCCAGCTCCGTGCAGGGTGGCACGAACGGCTCCGAGTGCACGGAGATCATCCCCAGGAAGACCGCCGGGGTGTGGCACGTCGATGTCGTACGGGACAGCCCCCACGGTAATAACGCGCCCTGTATCCGGGCTCATGTGCCCCTGCCCGAGAACACGGGGGCGGGGGGTGAACTCGGCCGAGCCGTCGTCGCGGACCGCATCCTCGAGATGGAGTGGTACGAGGTGATCATCGCTCCCTAGACGGCGGGAATCCCTCCCCGGGCACCCGGGGAGGGAGGCCCGGAGCCAACTAGCGTTGTTGGCGGGGGGGCCGACGCGAGGACTACGCAGAGGCCCATCGTGCGATCGCTTCATTGGTCTCGGACCGCTCCGCACGTCGGCCGACCAGCCGCAAGTCGAGCGCCGAACTGGTGCTCGCCAGGCAGGCAGCCGGCTGATCATCCACCAGCCGACCCGCCAGCCCAGCACGTCCGGATCTCAATCGCGGACCGAGTCGTAAGCCGCACCCGACCGGCCCACAAGGACCGTGCTCGAAGATGCCGAACGCCTCAGATACCGCAAGGCTGGCCAGTGCGCACAACTTCTCCGGCGAGTCTGCGCGGGCTCGCTGCCGGGCCGTGTACACACCCCATCTCATCGCCCTGGTCCGGGCCGCAGTCCACTTCGAACGCGGCGAGCTCGTTGAACGCCCAGAAGCCCTCGCAGCATGACCGCAAATTCCGCAGAGCTGAGGGCCCACCCCGGTCTGTTGTGTGACCGGGGTGGGGCGCCGTCGGCGTCGACTGCCAGCCATCGAGACGAGTAGAAGTGACGGACTCAGCGTTGCCATAGACCGACGCGGTTACCGTCGGGATCGTGGAACACCGCCATCTTCCCGAGTCCGGGAATTTCCCAGGGCGGCACAACACAGATGCCACCGAGCCCTTCGGCCCGCTCAATGGCTGCTTCGAGGTCGGCCACCGGGAAGTACATCACGAGACCCGCGACGTGGGGGTTGTCCCCCGTTGCCTGCCCAATGCCACCGGGTACCCCCTCAGCGGTGACCGTCAAACCGTAGTTCATCGACTCATCGACCTTGATCTCCCAGCCGAAGAGCTCCCCGTAGAACGCGCGAGACCTCGCGGCATCCGTCGCCGTGATGTCGAACCATGCGGGCGGCTGACTCATCATCGTCCTCCTGTGCTGTGACGGGCGTGAGCTGTCAGCTCTTGGACTGCCGAGCGAGCTGAAACTCATCGGTCCACCGGGGGAAGACGATCAACCGATGCACAGATATCGACAATTGCTCGTGAAGGCGCACCGGTCGGGTCTGCCGCACCCCGGGCGCCCCACACAGTTCCTGTACTCGTCATAGGCAACCTGGCAGGAAGCGTCTCGAACTCCCAGCACTGTCCTCCGGGGCAGAGTAGCTGTCCTTGACGCCCCGGTCGTGACGGTGGCCAGCCGCCCGTCGAGCTCGCGTAGCATCCGCATGAATGTCGCAGGTGAGGGATGCTTTCCATTCTTCACGGCTACGGCCCCCACGCCGCCCGATCTCGCCACCTGACCGGCTACCACCTCGCCGGTCAACGCACCTCAAGCCGTCCGGTCGCGGTGAGCGTCACCGGGGTCTGCCACCAGCCGACCCGGCCGCACGGCCCGTCCTCCGTGTGATGGACCGGCTGCACCTTTCCCGTCACTCCGAGCACCTGCCTGCCACCCTCGTCCCCGAAGACGGTCACGGTGACGGTGTGTCCGGCGTGCGACCCGCCCAAAGTCGGCAGGAACAACGAGTGCGCGTAGGGCGAGTGGCCCGATGTCACTTGGCAGCGGCCGTCGATGCAGGCCCGGACTGTGGCCCGGGGATGCGACGCCGTCCAGTGTGCGACGTCCAACAGCACGTCGGGAGAGGGGATCATCGGCCCGTTGCACACCCGTGGCGGCGCACACCCCGCGAGCGCGCCCACTCCCAGGGCGAGGACACACAACACCCGGCTCACGCCAAGCCGCCCGGTCCATTCCTCACTCCCGCCCCGCACGCGTATAACCCCCATCAATCGAGAACGTCGCAGCGTAGTTGCAACGGGATACGGAGATCCAGTTAAAGGCCGCACGCATTGGCATGTGGTCATGGTCGGCGGTTCGGGCGTTCGTCCCAGCGGTGAGCTGTCCATGCCCGCCGGATCAGCCTGCCGAGCGGTAGAACTGACGAACCGCTCGACAGGATATGCCGGTCGCCGATATATAGGCGGCAAGAGTGATCGACCGCTTCAGGAGCCGACGCTCCTCCTGCTCACCGCCCTGGCCGACGAGCCCAGGCAACGGCTACGGACTGATCCAGGAGATCGACGCGATCTCCCAGGGCCGCGCGCGGATGCGCACCGGCACCCTCTACGGCGCGTTGGACCGGCTGCTCCAGCAGGGCCTGGTCCGGGTCGAGCGAGAGGAGGTCGTGGACGGCCGGGCTCGCAAGGTCTACGCCCTCGCCGAGGCCGGCCGCTCGGTGCTGGCCGCCGAGACGGAGCGGCTGCGTGCCGTCGTCGCCGAGGCGGAGCGCCGCATAGCCGCCCGTCGCACCCCCGCCGTCCGCCCGAAGGGAGCTTTGGCATGACGCAGCAGGACAGCTCACGCGCCGTGCGCTGGGCTCTGCGCCTTCATCCGGCCGCCTACCAGGCCGAGCACGAAGCCGAGTTCACCGCGATCTATGCCGAGGCGACGCAGGGCGCCGGCTCGATCGGTCGGCTGCGTGAGGTGCTCGACGTCGCCGGGCACGGTCTGCGGCTGCGCACCGGTCTGGGCTCCGACCGGATGGCCGGTCAGGTCCTGGCGCAGACGGACCCGCTGGCTGTCGCGGTCGCGACGGGTAACGGTGTGGCGAGCCTGTTGTGGCTGGTTGCCCCGGCATCAAAACCGTCGGGCCGCCCGGGCTCCCGAACGTGCTCCTCCTCGCCAACCAGGGCCTAGGAACACTGGTTTGGCTGGCGGTGCTCGCGGCCGTGTGGAGTGGGCGCTGGACCATGGCCTGGGCACTGGTCGTGCCGGCGACGGTGCTGCCACTGGCCATCCTCCCCCTGCTCCTGCTCGCCCACTTCTCCCCCACGGCCCCGGTGCCTCCACGAGTGCGGTGCTGAGCCTGATCGTGCCACTGCTCACCGGCGCCATCATTCTCGCCGCGCCCAGGGCCCTGCTCGGGCCCTCCTCGACGCAGCGCGGCGCGATCGCGGGCGCCACCGCCCTGCCCGTGCTGCTGTTAGGGGCGCAGCGGGTAAGGAGACAAGCCCATGACCTCTGATCCAAGCGGACCTGACGCCCAGTCAGTCATGCGTCCATGCGCTCTCGCTGCTTGGGGTGACTGGTTCGATGGGTTGCCTGGGGTTGGTTGGGATTTCATGGGGGGTGTCTGTGGTCTTTTGTGTTTGATTGAGCTGTTCTTCGCGTGTGGTTGGTTGTGGTGGTCCTTTGTTGTTTGTTCTGGCGGGTTCGTGGGTGTGTGGTGTGTGCCGGGCGGGGGCGGATCACGGCCGTGGAGCCACACCGGGCGTCCCGTGCCGGTACCGCCCGGCGGGTGGATGCCTCGGTGAAGGGTGCTGTCCGGCCTGTGGGACGCGCACACCCAGGGTTGGACAAGCCGGAGCAACGGGTTCGCGGTCCTACCCCTTGGCCTGTGGGAAGTTCGCTAGAGTCCCGCCTCACTCGGCGGAGAGAACGCAAAAACCCCGCCTGAATGACTTCCAGGCGGGGTCAGCTACTACTCCCCTATTGAAGGGACTTGCCGGGGCATGAGCCGTTCTGGCAGTGGCTCGTAACGATCACCATGGATGGGGTCCCACCGCGTTCCTGCCCGGTGAACATCAGCGGTTCGCCACATCGGTCACACGCAACGGGCTCGCCGGTGTCCCAGCTCCTGGTTGCAGACTTGAGGATGCGATGGATGTGATCACCGTCGTGACTGCTCATGCACTCACCGTAGCTGAATCTGGAGGGCGGTTGAATCGAACAGCCCGAATCCGCGCCGTTGCGCCACGGGGGCAGGGCACGGACTGGGCTGCGCGGGCGGGTCAGCAGGAGCGCGCTCCGCAACTGGGTTCCTGGCAAACTGTCCAGGTGACCATGTTGTCGTCGGTTTCGGTGTAGGTGTTACCCGAGCCGCACACCGGACATGCCGGGCCAGATGTCGAAATCAGAAGCGGGTCCAGCTCGGCGAGCGGGGCAACCTCGGTCGTGTGGCCGTCGGGCCGGGGTGGTGCACACTGCATCTCGTCTCCTCCTTGCTTCTAGGTGGGCTTTGGTGCCCGGCCATGAGGTGGCCGGGGTTCTTGCCCGCCCCCGCCGAGACTCACGACTCGGAGGAATTCGATTGTTCTCGACTGGGGCGGAGATTTAGAGGACGTCTCATTTGGTGAGTCTGCGGTAGCAGATGAGGGTGCAGGCGATGCTGGTGAAGGCGAGGAAGTGGTCGGCTTTGCGCTCGTAGCGACGGTGGAGTCGTCGGCAGCCGGCGAGCCAGGCCATGGTGCGTTCGATGGTCCAGCGGTGGCGGCCCAGTCGCGTGGAGGACTCGATGCCCTTGCGCGCGATGCGGTGGGTGATTCCGCGTAAACGGAGCCATCGCCGCAGGTGGTCGTAGTCGTAGCCCTTGTCGGCGTGCAGCTTTGCGGGACGTCGCCTGCGCGGGCCACGGCGGGAACGGATCGGCGGGATGCCGCGGACGAGCGGTTCGAGGGCCTGACTGTCGTGCAGGTTCGCGCCGGAGATGCCGATCGAGATGGGCAGACCGATCCGCTCGGTAATCAAGTGGATCTTCGAGCCTTTCTTGCCTCGATCGACAGGATTCGGACCAGTCAGGTCCCCCCTTTCAGGGCCCGCATGTTCACCGAGTCGATCGCGCAGCGACTCCAGTCCAGGTCGCCGCGCGAACCCAGTTCATCCAGCACCAGGCGGTGCAGCTTCGCCCACACCCTGGCCTTGGTCCACTCGGTGAAGCGCCGGTGGGCCGTCGGCCCTGACGGCCCGAAAGACGGAGGCAACTGCCTCCAGGTACAGCCTGACGTGGCGACAAAGATGATCGCCGCCAGCACTTCACGATCCCCATACATCCGTCGGCCGCCACCCTGCCGCCGACTCGGAGCCGGCGGCACCACCCGCTCGAACAACGACCACAGCTCATCCGGCACCAAACGTTCCACGATCCCCACGACCGCAGACTACCGAGTGCACCAAATGAGACGACGTCTTAAGGGGCGTTATTCGCCACCTCCGCCGACGGGGCGCAGCTGCACGTACCCGCCGACGTATCCCATGTACTGACCGACCCTTCCGCGCTGCGTGTCCACCAGCCACGCACCACGCCGGTAGGTGTTTGCCGTCATCGTCATTCCTCCGTGTGTCCCATCTGCTCTGGTCGGGTATCTGTCCTAGTACTAGCTTTCACCGTGCCTACGCGTCGACCAGCGCGTTTGGCATTCCAAATCGCTTTGGAATGAGGCGAGTTGCACACGTGAGCGACATACCTGAGATCAAGTCACCTGCCGAATCGATCGGGCTAGAGATCAAGTACGCCCGTGAAACCCGTGACTGGTGCAAACTCAGCTAGCCGAAGCTGTGCTGCCAACAGTCATACGTGAGCAAGGTGGAGCGGGGGCAGCAGCTAGCGAGCGCGCAGTTCGCAGAGCAGTGCGACAGGGTGTTTGGCACCCCAGGCGTGTACGCGCGGATGCGTCAGCAGGAGGCCGACCCGGGCAACTCGGTGTGGTTCATTCCGTACCTTGAGCTGGAGCGCGAAGCACGGGCCATCTGCGACTACTCCCCTGCCCTAATCATGGGCATACTGCAAACCCAGGCGTACGCCGAAGCGGTCTACCACACTGGGCACCCGCATCACTCAACCTCCAAGATCAAAAGTGAAGTTGAGAAGCGAATACGCCAACGGGAGATCCTCGACAGGCCTACGCCCCCATCATGCCCGCGGGCGGCCGGTGGGTCATCCCGCATGAGGCAGCACTACGGACCAACGTCGGCGGACCGGCAGTCATGCGGGAACAGCTTCAGCACCTTACAGACGTGGCGGAACAACCATGTATCACCTTTCAGGTGTTCCCGTTCATCGCTTCTCCCGTGAGGGCAACGCCCTTTACCTTGATCACGCGGCAGGATCGAACCGAGGTCCTGTACGAGGAGACCTACGAGCGGGGGCAATTGGACGACTCAGCGGCTGCAGTTGCCACAGCTCGTGCGGCATTCGAGCGGCTGTGCGCGGATGCCCTGTCCCATGACGATTCCCGCCCCCTCATTCAGCACGCTATGAAGGAGTACAACGATGAGCACCGCCCCCGACCTCTCCGACGCGGATTGGGTGAAGTCGAGCTACAGCCAGGCCAACGGCGGCAACTGCATCGAGGTGGCCCCGGTATCCCCGGCGTCGTCCCCGTCCGGGACAGTAAAGACCCCCGTGGCCCTCCCTGGTCTTCCCGGCGTCGTCCTGGTCGGCGTTCATCACCAGCGTCCAGGAAGACGTGTAACCTCATGCCGGAGCCCCGAGGCGTTCACCAGCGGGCCGGGGCTCTTTGCGACCGTCTACGCAGCTGCGCTGTACTTCCCTGGCGACGATTCTGCAGCGAGCCAACTGAATCCCGACAGGGTGTAGGTGGTCCGCACCTCAACTGCCCGCTCGTCCCACAGATTCCACGGTGAGTAATTGTCAATTCCTGTGGATCGGTTGGTGCGACCGAACGCCTCCATTGGTGGGTTTGGCCATCTGTATCAACCCAGCTCTTGTGTGTGCAGGGGTGTCGGGTTGGTGCCAGCAGGGCCGCGTGGGCGTGAGCCGACAAGTGATCTCAGCATGCCGACCCCCGCCACGACGGCGGCGAGGTGCAGCACCGCAGCGACGGCGAGGTTTTCCGGCAAGGTGACGTCGCTGGGGTGAGCCAGTGCGACGAATAGCGTGAGGGGCAGTTTCCAGCCGCTCCACGCGAAGAGCGAGCCCGACCCCAGCCAGCCGATCGTCAGCAGGAGGTGGTGGGGCACCCGGGCAGAACGTTGTCGGGCGAGCATCCAGACGGCGGCGGATCCGGCGAGCGCCCACAGCGCACCCACGCCCGTCAGCAGGTATCCATTGGTGTCCCGCTCGGCCGGGTGTGCGACTCCGAGGGTGCCGCCAACTGCCCAGTACAGCCAGGCAAGACCGACGACGGCTGCGACAGCAGCGGCCCATGGCACAGCAGTACGGGTACTCTCCCCGACGCGCGCGGTGAAAGCTTCCGGCCAGCGTCGCCGCAGGTAGGCGGGGAGCGCGAGGGCCAGCCCCAGCCCCATCCCGATGAAGCTGAACTGGATCAGCGCGCCTTCCCAGCCAGGCATGGCAGAGTCGTCGCCCGCGCTGTTCGCCGCGCCGCCGCGCGCAGCATCCAGCACCGTACTGAGCACGGCGTACGGCAGGATCGACACAAGGAACCCTGCCCCCGTCCAGGCGCAGAAGGCCACCAGCCACCCTGGTATCCGCATGCCCCAGGGCCGCACCAGGGCGAGCGCCAGGGCGATCCCGATCCCCGCCATGCCGATGGTCACGGTGTTGAGGAGGACCCAACCGGCCAGGTTGAAGCCCTCCCCGATCGGCGCCAGTCCCAGCAGCGAGCCGACGACCCACGACACCTTGATCAACAGATAGGGCGACACGGCCAGTGCCGCCCCGTATCCCGCGCACCGTCCGACCCGGTCCCAGCGTTCCACCTGGATATCCCTTCCTCAGCAGGAACTCCAGCCTTGGACATCCCCCTGCCCGTGTACGTCCGCCACAGGGAGTGTTCGCCTCCGTCGGGCGGCGGAGCCCGATCTCGTCATCCAGGCTGACCGTGCGCGTGAGCTGCCCAGGCGAACGCTCACTCGCAAACCGCAGACTCAGTGGCATCGGGGGGGGGCACTCATGCCACGACAACGGCGGTGCGTTCGACGAGTTGTCCTCGTTCGAAGCGGGCTCCGGCGCGGACGAGGGCGAGGAGGTGGGGTGCGTTCACCGCCCGCCACCGCTGCTGGGCGGACTCGACGAGCTTGAAGACCATGGCGAGCGCGGCGGCCGCGCTGCCGGCGCCCCGGGTGACCTTGGTGCGCAGGCGGACGGTGGCGAACGTCGACTCGATCGGGTTGGTGGTGCGCAGGTGGATCCAGTGCTCGGCGGGGAAGTCGTAAAACGCCAGCAGCTCGTCCGTGTCGTCGGTGATCTTCTTGACGGCCTTGGGGAACTTCAGGCCGTAGGTCTTGGCGAACGTGGCGACGGCCTTGAGCACATGGTCGCGGTCTTCGGCGTTGTAGATCTTCTGCAGGGCCTTCTTCGCGCCGGGCTGGGCGGAATTCGGCGGGGCGTTCGCAACGTTGGCGATCCTGTGAACCCAGCACCTCTGATGGCGGGTCTAGGGGAATACCTCGGCCAGGGCCTTCCAGAAGCCGAGTGCGCCGTCGCCGACGGCGAGGATGGGAGCGCGCCTACCACGCCGAGCGCAGTCGCGCAGGAGATCCGCCCGGGAGTCGGCTGATTCGCGGTAGCCGTCGCTCGTGGTGATCAGCTCCTTGGTGCCGTCCGCGCGCGCCCATCAGTACGAGTACGCACGACTTCGCCTCGCGCAGTCGTATGCGCAGGTGGATGCCGTCGGCCCAGACATACACGTAGTCGCTGGCGGAGAGGTCGCGTTCGCCGAACGCGGCGTGGTCGGCCTGCCACTGCTGGGTGAGACGGGTGACCGTCGCCGGTGAGAGGCCGGCGGTGGAGCCGAGGAACTGCTCCAGCGCGGGCACGAAGTCACCGGAGGACAGGCCATGCAGATAGAGCAGAGGCAGCACTTCGCTGATCTTCGGGGACTTGCGGCACCACGGCGGCAGGATCGCCGAGGAGAACCGCTTGCGCTCGCCGGTGGCCTCGTCGACCCGCTTGTCGTTCACCCGCGGGGCCCTCACCTCGACCGCCCCGGCCGCGGTCGTGACCTTCCTTGGCCGGTGATAGCCGTTGCGGACCGCCCGGCGACGCCCGGACTCGTCACGCTGATCGGCCAACTCGGCTACATTTGCGTTGACTTCGCCCTCCAGGGCGGCGGCCGGCATTCGCCTCGCACCCTCACGGACGAAGTCGTCGATCAGGAAGCCGGTCTCGGTCGTTCCATCGGCATTCACTACTCTCAGCACGGGCGTGCCTTCCCGACCGACGGTGCAACGTCGGCCTACTCGGTGACCAGAAGTCGATCAACTCGGGAAGGTACGCCCTTCGCGCCCAACCCAAGGCCGATCCACAGGTCATGAGCATTGCTCGCGGTACCGGGGCTTGGGGTTGTCCCGAGCGTTGCAACACGGGGCGTTGCGGCGCTGCCATGCCCTCGGCGTTCGCGTGGTGGTCAGTACCACCCGCAATCCGCGGGTCCTCGGCGCACTCCGCCCCAGCCTCCGCATGTCCATCCACCGGGGGTGATGCAGTACTGAAGTTCCTCCTCGGAGACTCTGCTTACCTTGTGCGTGCGTGGCGCCGGCCTTGTCCCGTTGTCAGTGCCACCGCGGCACCTGACACTGAAGTCGACCTGGCTGTCGAGGACCTTAGGGGTGTAGATGAGGCCGCGGCTGTTTCGCATGCTGGAGTGGCACGAGCGCATCGAGGCGGAACGGCAGCAGCCCGGAGCCCGGGTCTTCGTTTCCGACTACAACGGCGGGCATCCGTTCGTCGAGGAGTATCTCGGCGAGCTCGCCGACACCGCACCGCACCGCCTCGCGGACGTCACCCGCTACTCCGGCCTGGACGAGGACACCACGCTGCGGTCCAAGATCGCCGCGATGCACGAGCGGTACGACGGTGTCCCCTACACCCTGCGGAACGTCGCCCCGGGCGGCGGGTCCAGCAGCCTCCTGGGGACATTCACCACGTGGCTGGCCCTGACCGGTCGCCGGAGAGTCCACTACGTCCCACCCGTCTACTACAAACTCGCCTATCTCTTCCAGCGGATGGGGATCGAGCCCGTCCCGGTCACCCACCGCCACGCCTTCGAGCCCGACTTCGAGCTCCGTCTGCCCGACGAGCGGACCGTACTGGTACTGACCGACCCCGTCTGGTACGCCGGGCGGCGGGTGCCCTCAAAGGTCTGGGAGACCATCGCCGCCTGGCAACGGGCCACCGGATCACTCGTGTTCGTCGACGGCACCTTCCAGTACATGCCGTGGGACGGCGAGCCGGCTGAGGCGAGCGCCCGCCTACCGGTGGAGCAGACGCTGCGCATGATCTGCCCCACCAAGTACCTGTCGATCCACGGCTACCGTTGCGCTCACCTCCTCGCTCCGCAGCACCTGCGCGACGAGCTGGCCGAACTCCACGTCAACCTGCACGGCGACGTCGCGGTTTCCGACCGGCTCTTCGCCCATCGCGCCGCCGATGTCATGCTCGGCAAGGGCAACGGCGCACTGCTCCAGCACATACGGGCCAACCACACTGCGCTCTCGGCCAGCGGCGCCCTGACCGCTCAGATGCCGATCGAGGCCGGCTTCTTCCTCTTCGCCCGTACGCGGGTGCCGCACCAGCGGTTCCTGGCCCTCGACGCGAAGTTCTTCGAATTGGACGGCTATCGGGGCTACATCCGCATCAACCTGCTCAACACCCCTGGTGTCGAAGCTCTGATGGCCAGTGTCGCTCCGACGGAACGGCCAGACGGCATCAGTGGGTGAGCAGGTGCCGGCGGTGCCAGACACCGGCGGAGATGCGGGCCAGCAGCCGGGCAGCAGGATCGTCGGCTTCGGCCCCGGACGCGAGCGGTCCGGTGTAGCAGACGGCGAGCGTGTAGGGGGCGGCGTCCGGCGGGTGAACGACGCCGACGCTGTGCCGTAAGCCGGGGAACCATCCGTTCTTGCCCGATAGCCGGGTACCCGGTGGCAGCCCGGCGGCGAGGTCCACTCGATGGACGTTGCCCTCCAGCAGCCTCAGCAGCTCCGGCTCCAGCGATTCCAGCAACCGCACCAGGTCAAGGGCAGTTACCCGGTTGTGGACGCCTGCCGTGCGGCCGGCGTAGTCCTCGATACCACGCGGACTCGCGCTGCCCGTGACGCCGGCCTGCCGCCACACCCGGGCCACGGCCTCGTGCCCCACCCGCTCCAGGCACAGATTCGTGGCCAGGTTCGACGAGTGGGTGACCATGC
The DNA here is from genome assembly GCF_009834125.1 of Streptomyces sp. GS7. Taxonomy (NCBI): domain Bacteria; kingdom Bacillati; phylum Actinomycetota; class Actinomycetes; order Kitasatosporales; family Streptomycetaceae; genus Streptomyces; species Streptomyces sp. GS7. The sequence goes on along the minus strand of NZ_CP047146.1, from coordinate 4,403,663 downwards.
GCCCGGCGAGCCAGCGCACCGTTGCCGCGCTGCCCAGTCGGTCCCAGGGCAGCGGATCACTGTCCGCGGCACGGCTGTTGCCGTACGTCGCGCCCGTGACCGACCTGAAGCGGTTCACCACCGGCACGCTCACGTCCAGATCCATGCCGCTGCGGTACAGCGCCGCCAGCACGGCCACCTTCATGGTGCTGGCCGCATCATGCGCAATCTCCGCATTCCGCAGCACCACCGGAGCGCGCCGCCAGGGCGCTACAACCACCGAGAGCACGCTGCATCGTAAGCCGGGGCCAGCCCCATTCCACCCCTCTCCTGAGGCTCAATCTGCGTGAGCGACCGCTCCACCGGACAGATACCGCCGGGCGACGGCTCTGCGATAGAACCAGGGCATGCGCCCACGACCTGGAGAAGTGCTGCACTTCTCGGAAGATCCCGCAATCACGGTATTCCGTCCACACGTCGCTGCCACCGCCCAACAAGCAGAGGCGTACGTGTGGGCCGTCGACCATGCCAGGACCCCGGACTACCGGTTCCCCCGCCAGTGCCCACGAGCCATGGCTTGGACCGTGCCGAGCACCTCTGCGTCAGACCACGAACGCATCCTCGGCCCAGGCGGCGGCGAACGCGTGCATGCGATCGAGTACGACTGGCTGAAGCAATTCTTGAGCGTCAAACTGTTCGCGTACCGACTCCCCGCTGCTCCCTTCCGGCCCTTCGGCGACCCGGTGCCGCACGCTCTCGTGGCGACCCACCCCGTCGAACCGCTCGGACCCGCGCAGCCTGTCGGCGATCTCCTCCAGCTCCACCGGGACGCCGGGATCCAATTGCGTGTGCTCGGCAACCTCTGGGGGTTCTGGGACACGGTGGTCACCAGCACGCTGGGATTCACCGGTATCCGTCTGCGGAACGCGAAGGCCAAACCTCAACAGGGCTGAGACGGCGTCAACCTGACGGCCTGCCCGTTTCGCAGCCACGTCAAGATCCTGGTCGCCCCGTGGGCCACCATGAGTTCGTGCGCTCGCAGACCCAGCGGCCGCCGGTCTGGGTCGGCGTCTTCATGCCGCGTGGGCTGATGCGGCCGGTGATACCGCGCCCGGCGAGGTCGGTGCAGACCGGCTGGTAGTCGTAGTCGGCGTCCAGGCTCGGTTTCGGGTCTTCGGGGACTTGCTCCAGTTCGCGGGTCAGAGCGGCGAACTCGTCGAGGGTCTCGGGCAGCAGGGCGTGATCGCGTGTATCGGCTCCGGCGGGGACGGTAACCACCGGTATTCCGTAGCCGTCGGTCAGCTGGGACCGCTTGAGTCCCTGCCTGCCCCGGTCTACCGGGGACTTTCCGGAACGCTCGCCGCCGGAGGGGGATTTGGTGATGCAGCTGTCTGCGGACAGCTCCTGCAACTCCAGACCCAGCATCCGGTCATGCGCCCGCAGCACCGCCAGGTCAGGTGAGCGGCGGCTCCGGCCTCGATCCACTCGTCCCGTCTGCGCCGGGGCGCCGGCTCCCGCGCCGCGGCCCTCGCCATGGTGTTCAAGCTCGTCGAGTCGGCCCAGGCCCGCTGGCGCTCGGTCAACGGCGCCCACCTCGTTCCGCTCGTCCGCGCCGGCGACCGCTTCGAGCGCGGCCAACTCGTCGAGCGCCCCGAGGCGGTGGCTGCATGAACCGGCCGACGCGCGGGGCACTGCACCACTTCGAGATCTGGGTGCCCGATCTCGATCGCGCCCTCGCCTCACTCGGCTGGCTGCTGGAAACGCTGCGTTACGCCGTCTGTCAGAGCTGGGAGACCGGCCGCAGCTGGCTGCTCGCGCCGACCTACGTCGTCCTGGAACAGTCCCCGGCCCTCACCGCCGACCGGAACGACCGCCGCCGACCCGGGCTCAACCATCTGGCATTCCACGTCGAGGACGACGACGCCGTCGAGAAGCTGGTCATCGAGGCGACCCAGCACGGCTGGAGCCTGATGTTCCCCGACCTGCGCCCGTATGCCGGCGGCTGTCACGTCTCGGTGATGGAGAAGGCGTTGCCGTCGGGGTCGCGGAAGGCGAACATCGGTGGTACGCCGGGCCATTGAAGGATCTCATCGGTATCAACGCCGGCGGCATTGAGGGCCGCGTACGCGGCCGATGCGTCGTCGGTGGTGAACCGGATAGTGATGGGGCCGCGAGTGACGTCTGCGGTGGCCTGCTCCAGCGTCACGACGACGTTGTCGCCGCCGGGTGCCAGCTCGATCCACCGTCCGGTCGGGATCGACTCGTCGCGCAGTACCGTGAAGCCGAGCGTGTCGACGTAGAACCGCAGCGCCTGTTCCTGGTCGTCGACCGGCACGCTGACGGTTCTAACACCCGTGACGACCGGCTTCGGCGCGGTCATCGTGCGATCCGCTCATCGAGGGTGACGGTGACGGTGTCGCCGGCCTGCTTGCCGATGCGGGCGCGGATTTCGGCGGTGAATGCGAGCTTGTGCGTGCCGTCGCCGAGCGCCATGAACGAGCCCTCGAACGGCTCGCCGTCGACGTGGCCGCGCACCTTCACCAGGCCACGGGTGCCGAAGAACTCGGCCGACCCCGGCATCACGACGTAGGTCCAGCCGCCCTTGCTGGGGCTCTTTTGCAGCTCCGCGGTGAACGTCTTGTCGAGCTTCGTGTCGGACGTGGCTTGCTGTGCGGTCATGATGTTTCGCCTCCGTACATGAGCGACCCTGGCGTGGTGAGTTCCCGGCCCGTCTCCATCCAGGTCTTGAGCCCGGAGAGGATCATCGGCCAGCCGCCGTAGAGATGCGCGTCGGCGTCGGCGTCGAGTTGGTCGTGCCGGACGACGAGCCTGCAGCTGTCGCCGACCTGCTCGATCTCCCAGGTCACCCGGCTGGTGCCCTGGCGGGCGATGTCGTCGTCCCAGATGGCGTGGTATGTCTGCACGAGCCGCCGGGGCGGGTCGACCTCGAGGTTCTCCCCTTCGATCAATCCGCCAGGCACGCCGTCGTGCGTGACCCTGTAGGCGGATCCCGTGGCCCAGTCGGATTCCACGCGGGCACCGAACTGGAACCGCGCCCGCGTCTCGGGATCGGTGATCGCCTGCCACAGCCGCTGCGGCGTGGTGCGGATGTAGATCTCGAACACCTTCTCCACGCTTGTCTCCAGATCTCGTTTGAGGTCGACGAGGCCGGCGGCCCACGTCTCGGTGTACTTGCTGACCCAGCGGTCGTGGATGAGGCGGATCGGCACGGGGTTCAGGAAGTGCAGCTTCTCCCTGCCCCGCCGGTCCGACACGACCACGCCGGCCTCCTCAAGCAGACGAAGGTGCTTCGCCACGGCGACCCTCGTCATCGCGAACCTGCTCGCCAGCGCGTTCAGCGACTGCCCGTCCTGCCGGAACAGCTCGTCGAGCAGCTCCCGCCGCGTCGGATCCGCCAGCGCCCTGAACACCTCTTCCACACATCCGACAATAGGAAACCAAATGGTTTCACGTCAAGGCCGACGAGGCCCGCCGACAGGTTGAGAAGCAACGGAACGGCCCACGACCCCGGGCTGCCGGACCTGTTCCGTCGGTGCTTCCATCTGGCACAGATGGACCACAGGCGCCCGCGTCAAGCGATCCCTGATCGCCTGCGACGACCAGAGACATCACTACGCGCCCTACCTGGAGAACGACAACGACTTCGAGGCCGAGTTCGTCGCAATCAACTCATTCCAGGAAAGGTGAACTCAACTGATCCACAGGTATTGACAATTACTCCGGTCAGCCAGCGAATCGGAGAGTGAACTGATGGACTGCTTCCCTTGTGGTGACAGGTGTACGCCGCCCCGGGGCGTCCGCGGTCCCCAGCTCTCCCCCACAGTGCCCGGCGGCCAGGAAGTGGAGGGCCCCATATGGGTCCCAGACCGCAACAAGATCCTCCTTCTCCTTGCGCTGCCGCTCCGCCTCTCGGGTAGCTACTTCACGCTCTCCTCGGGCCTGTCCCCCACGCACGCCCCACGCGGATTCACACCGCACCCTGCACTACCTCGATCCAGGCGCCGTGCCCACCAGCCGTGCCATCGCCATCTCATCGCCATTTCATCGGCCGTGATTAGCGTCGGCACCGTCCGATGGAGGCACTGACCAGCACCGGTCGTCCAGTGGAGGTGCATGAGATCGCCGAGATCCCCAGGGCTGCGGCGCTTCCTACGGTCGACTCCACCGTCCGCACAGCACCCGGGGAGAGGCCTCGGCGGCCGCGTCACCACCGCACTGCAATCAGCATGGTTCACAGCAAACGAGGGGGAAACGATGAAGAGCATCGCCCGTGTCGTATCCATCGCCTGCACCGCTCTGGCTCTCGGTGCCGGGGCTACCGGCGTCGCCAGCGCCGACGGCACTCCGCAAGGCCACATCACCGCGGCCAATGGCTTGGCGCAGCGTCACATCGCCCCGGCGGACAACAACGATTGCAAGAACGGCTGGACGAACGACAGCGGCATCCGGAACGCGGTGTGGGTCTGCGGGACGGGCTTGGGGGTGCACCGTGTTACGGGTGCGTCCGTCCTGGCGCCGGTGGGCACCAACCCGGTTACCGGGCATGTCCATGTGTGGGACAAAACCGGGTCGATCTTCTTCGACGGGCCGCAGGTGACCCTGCACTCCGGCGACGTAGCCGGCAATTACGACTGGAACGGCAACTGGACGCTACCGGACGGCGACTCGGTGTGCTCGGCCTGGATCTACGCCGACGGCACTACCACCGCGGCCGCATGCATGGACATCCACAGCTAGAGTCGGCGTTGTTCGGACGGATGCGGCGCAAGCAGGTCGAAACCCTGGCCGCGCCCGGCCAGGTAGCCGCCGAGGCAGGTGCCGAGGTAGCTGCCGCCACCCGAGACGTAGTCGCGGATGTCGGCAGCGTGGCGCCGCATGGCCTGCCACCCCTCGTCCAGGCCCCGCCGCCTGGCTGGACGTAGAGCGTCGCGTCGGCGAGGGCCTGACGGGCGAGGGGCACCTTCTCCTCCGGGCCGCAGAACACCGCCCGGAACGGCCGTGGCGCGCTCCCCACCAGCCACACCGCCGACTCGGGGCAGCCGGGAACGAATCCGGTCCCCCGTAGACCAGGGCCACCGGCCGCCTCCCCTTCGCCTCCGGAAATACCGGTACGCCCCGGCCGGCAGGCGCGCAGCCGGAGACCGGGAGCAGCGCCGCCGCCACGGTTGGCGCCGCGGTCGTGAGCAGCCTCCGCCTGTTCGCCGTTGTGGGTTCCTCTCCCGGACTGCGTGCATGTCGGGAGCGCGGCGGCACTGTAACCCGGGCGGGTGTGCGCATGCCGAGAATGTGACGGGCGGCACATCGGCGGCGTATCAGCTCAGCTGCCGAACGGGCGCCTGTCCAGGGTCCAGTGCAGGTCGATCGTGCAGCCGAGCGAGGCGTGGACCTGGGCAACGATGTCCGGGTGGCGGATGGTCCCGACCGGCTGTCTCGGTGAGAGCTTCGGACCGGCCCAGGCGAGCCACGGCGTTGTGGAGAGGCAGCCCGGATTCCCGCCGCCACGAAGCGCGCCAGCGAATGCCACGCCGCCTCCGCGCGGGCAACGCGGCCCGGAGGCATAGCCGAGAGCAGCGGCAGCCTGGCCAGTGCCAGCACCGCGGTGATCAGACCCAGCCGCGCGCCGGGGATCAGCCCGGGGGCGGCGACGACCAGCACCATCCCGCCATGCAGAACGCCCTGGCCTCGCCGAAGACCATCTGGCACACCACCGCGAGCTCCCGTGTGCCCGGTCTGGCACAATCCCCGCCCATGACCTCTCAGCAGATGACCGGCATACCGTCCGTCGCCAGCAAGCCCAAGCAGCGATGGCACCGCCACCCAGGCGTGCGCAGTAAGGGTGAGTTGACGCTCGGTGAGCGCGCCGCGGATAAAATGCGCAATGGGATGGGGTCGTGGGCCTTCGTTTTCGGCTCGCTGATCTTTTTGGGCGCGTGGATGATCCTCAACGGCAACCACGGCTTCGACAAGTACCCGTTCATCCTCCTCAACCTGGTGCTTTCCTGCCTTGCTGCCATGCAAGGTGCGATTCTGTTGATCGCTGCGAAGCGCAGCGATCAGATCTCCAGCGAACTCGCCGAACACGACTTCGAAACTGATGTGAGGGCCAAGGAGCTACTGGAACAGCTCACGGCCAACTTCGAAGCGCTCAGTGCACAGCACGCGGAACTCCACGAGGAACTGCGGAACGTGCGAGCGCAGCTGGCCGCGAAGGAGTAGCGCGGCGGCTACGCCGAATTCGTGGGCACTGGACCGTTCCGGGTTTGATCGAGACTCTAGGTTGTGACTGTGACCTGGGGTTTCGCGGTTGCTCGGTAGTAGTTGGTCTCGTATTCAGCGGGCGGGGCGTGCCCGATCTCGCCGTGCAGTCGGCGGTGGCAGTACCAGCCGATCCACTCGGCGGTGGCCAGCTCGATCTCGGAGAATGTCTTCCAGGGCCGACGGAGCTGATCAACTCGGTCTTGAACAGGCCGATCGTGGACTCCATCAGGGAATTGTCCTAGGCGTCGTCGACCGATCCGATTGACGCGGCGACGCCTGCCCGGTCGAGGTGCACGGCGAGCGCGAACGATGTGTACTGCGACCTGGCAACGCTCTCCTGACAGCCGCGACCCGGGGCCCGGGCGGCGGCAGGTGACGAACGCCGGCCCGCGCGTCCGGCTCTTGAGCAGGCGGGGAAGCAGGCGCGCGGTGCCGGCGTCCCAGTAGACCGTCTCCTGCACGCGACTACGCGGTGGGAGGTTGTCATCGTCTGTCGACCCTGGTTGGCGTCGGTCGGCCCAGCGACGGCCCCGGTGGAAGTTGAGGCGTATCCAGCTGCACCGACGCTGTCCTGCGAGAATCGTTCCGGGTAACCGAGTTTCCCGTTCCCCAGGTATGACGATGGCCCCTGGTGAAGGTGGCAGCAGGTCCGGTCTGCCGCTTCACCGGGGCCGTTTCCCCCTCGCGTCGCATGGCGTCAGTTGGTCGCGGGGACGAAGAGCAGGCCGTGGGGGCTCTTGAAGCCCTTGCCGAACGGCTTCACCGAGCCGGTCCGCAGGTCGAGGCTGCCGAGCGCACCGGCCAGTACCTTGGAGTCGTCCGGTACGGCGGCGAACGTCTGCCCGGCGGTGAAGGAGCCGCGGACGGCGACGACCTGGTTGGTGCCCGGGTCGGTGACGTACAGCGTGCCCCTGGTGCTGGTGGCGATCGCGGTGTCGTCCACCTGGGTGTTGAGTTTGAGGACCTGGGCGCTCTGCCGGCTGGTACCCGCGTTCACGAGGTAGATCTGCTCGCCGTCGCCCTGGCTGTCCAGCATCAGGTTTCCGCCGAACCGCGGTGCCAGGGTCGGGACGAGGGTGTTGGAGTCCGGGTCGGACAGGTTGAGGGTGACCTGCTTGCCGGACTGGGCGTCCACGGCGGTCGAGTTGTCCTTCAAGACCGGCTTGGCGGTCGCGGTGGTGCCGGCCAGGGTCACCTTGTAGAGAGCCGGACCGCTGAAGGTCTTGCCATCGGTGTTCGGCGACGGGTTGGACGCCGCGATGTACAGGGCGCCGCCCACAACGGAGATGCTGTCGGTGCCGCCGCCGTGCGGGAGCGGACTGGGGCTGAACTGGTAGTGCGCGAGCTGTGCACCCAAGGCCGCGCCCGGGGTGAGCGTGAACAGGCTGCTGTTGCCGTCCTCGTTCACTGTGGCGATGACGCGCTGCGCCGACGGGTCGGCGGTCATGCCGTCGATCTTGCCCGTCAGGTTCCATAGCGCCACCTTGCGGCCCTGCTGGGTGTACTCGACCACGGTGCTCGCCGTCCGGCCCGAGGACGACGGCTCGCCCTTGGCGCCCACACCGTTTTGATAGGCGACGAAGACGTTCCCGCCCAGCAGGGCGATGTCGTCGGGGGAGCTCAACGACCCGCCAGAGGCGAAGACCTGGGTCGAGTAGCCGGACGGCACGTCGATTCCGGTGCTGGAGGTCGCGGGCGCACCGAATGCGTTCGGGGCGATCAGCGCCGCACCAGCCGCGGTGGCGGCTATACCGACGCCGGCGACCGAGGCGCGGGCCAGGCGGCTGAACCCGGGCAACTTTCGTGTCATGGGGACCCTTCCCTTGAGAGGCACGCGCAACGCGGCGAACCACACCACCCGCACACCCCTTGAACAGATACAGCTGCTCTTCTCGCAGGCACAGGTGACCAAAGCGTTGCCGCGAGTGAACGAAGGGGCGAGCAGCGGGGGCAGGGCGGCTACCCGCCCACGGCACAACTGCAACGGGCCGTGGGAGCGTGGTCAAGACCAGCAAGCGAGGCCGGTGGTCAACGGACGGCACCCGCGATCTCGACGATCGTGGTCGTCAGTTGCCCGGAGGGCTGGGCGACGCGCTGATCTGCTTGGCATAGGTCTGGGTGTACTTCGGGATCAGCGCCTCGATCCGGTTGACGTAGTTCTGCGTCTCGGGGATCCGTGGGATGCCCCGGGCCTTGAGCACCGCGCCGGGGCCCGCGTTGTACGCGGCGAGCGCGAGCTGGGTGGGGTCGCCGGGGATGCCCTTGACCTCCTTGAACAGGTGGCACATGTAGGCGCCCTGGGCCGGGATGGCGTCGGCCGGGTTCCACACGTCGGCTTTGCCGTCGCCGGTGTAGTCCTTGCCCCACTCCGCCCAGGTCGACGGGTGGAACTGCGCGATGCCCTGGGCCTGGCCAGAGTCCGCCTGCGGGTTCCAGTGGCTTTCCGCGTCGAGTTGCGCGGCCAGCATCGGAACGGTCAGCTCCGGGCAGGTCTTGGTGGCCGACTGCACGGTCGCCAGATACTGACGGGGAATAGTGGGCAGGGCGGGCGGCCGGGTCAGCCACCAGACGACGCCGAGGGCTGCGGCGACTACGAGTACGGCTCCGAGAGTCAGGCCCACCAGACGCCCTCGGCGGCCGGAGCGCCTGGTTCCTATCGCCGTCGGAGAAGCACGGTACGTCGTGGCGGGCGACGACACCTCCCAGGAGGGGCGTGCGGGCTCCTGCCCATCTCGCCATACCTGGCCGCTGCCCGTCGCTCCGGCTTGCTGCTCTTGCATGTGCCCAGTCCGTCCAGTCGGTTCATCCGGTGACCTGTCGATGACGAATGGGACGCATTGGGCTCCACGTCAGTTGCAAGATCATGCAATCGAGCGAGCGTCTATGGGGATGGCCACATGAGGGAACCGGCCTCGGCTGCCCGCCGCGATACCGCCACCAACGCCCCAGGTGCGAGGGTTCCTGCCCGGGTGGCCTCGAGAGAGCCCTTCGGCGGATGTGTCCGGATTACCTGTGTGACGGGAGGCTACGGAGAGGTGCCTGACAGCTACGCCGGGCCAGGGCGCTGCCGGGCCGGACCGCAGCAACGGGGTACACACGCTGTAGGACAGCATCGGCACCCAGCGGCGGCCGAAGGCCGGCGGCCTCGAAGTACCCGGCGCGCATCTGCGGATCTTCGGCCTCTGCACCGTACGGCCGCGCCGGCTCGCACACCACGTCTGTCACCAGGCTGCCGACGAGTGGATCGACGCCCACGCCGACGGCGACTTGCCCGGTGGCGGTCACTGGTGATTCCCAAACGCCTCCGAAGCCGGTTCGGCAGACGCCATCCGCTGGAGCCCCGGTGCAGTTCGCCGAGGGTTTTATGAGGTGCGTCGGGGTGGCCGCCGCGCAATTGGGTCGATTTGGTGGGCGCGCCGTCGTCGGGCTACGGGCGACGCGACGTGGCCGTCGGTTCCGTGGTCGAGAGCGTGGCCTCCGTCATAGGGGCGACATCGGCGGATACGGTGCGGGCGCATGCCAGCGGAACAGCCAGGACATGGGGGCGAGAGCCACACCCTCCGGCACCGCGCGGGTACCGACGTCGCGCACGGCCGCGCGCCACCGGGAGTTGGGCATGTTGTTGTGGGTCATCTGGCGCGATATCCACGACACCGCCCGCACCCGTCGCCGCCGCGCCTTCGAATAGGCACGCAGATCGGGTGCATGGCCCGCGAGCGTCACCGCGTCCTCGAGGGCCATGGCGGCCCCCTGCCCGAGTTCTGGGCGCATCGCGTGCGCCGAGTCGCCCACCAACGCGACCTTCCCGAGAGCAAGCGTTCTCGGCACCAGCACCTCGAGGAACTCGTCGCGCAGAATCCGTGCCGGATCGGCCGCCGCGAGGACCTCGGGCACCGGCGACGCCCACTCGGCAAAATGGTCGAGACTGTCGAAGCCGGGGTGGGCGGCCGCGAAGAAGTAGGTGCGCCCACCCGGCATCGGCAGCACGCCGAATTCCGCATGCACCCCGAAGATGCCACCGGCGAACTCGGGCACAGGGGTGTCGAGCACACCACGCCAGGCTGTGATCCCGGTGCGACGCACGGCGGTGTCGCCCGGCCACAGGCGCTGCCGGATCGCGCTGCGCACTCCGTCGGCACCCACGATCAGATCGTGGCGCATCGTCTCGCCGCCGACGCGCAGGGTGCCGTCGAGGGTGACCTCGTCGACCGAACTGCCCGGCCGCAGGCAGTCGCTCGGAAGTGCTTGTACGAGAAGGGAGATGAGGTCCGCGCGGTGCAGCACCGTGAATCCGCCCGCGAGCGGTTTCGCCCAGCGTGTGAACAGGACCCGCCCGGCGGCGTTGCGGACCTCACCGGGACCCTCGCCGACCCCCGCGGCTTGAATAGCGGCACCCACGCCGAGCGCGTCCAACGCAGTGATCGCGTTGGGGAACAGGGAGATTCCCGCGCCCACTTCGGTGAATTCCGGTGCCCGCTCGTAGACGGTCACCTGCCATCCGGCATTGCGCAGCGCGATCGCTGAAGCGAGGCCGCCGATCCCGCCGCCCACGATCCCGACACTACGTCCCGGCGACAGTGAACGCGACATGTTCTGCCCCCATTGGCATCTCGGCTCAAGGCGATGTTACCCGACAGTAACGACGCTCGGTGGGGTTGTCCAGAGCCGACATCGACCGCTGAGCGAGCAAGACATCTCGGGGAGCAGGTCACGGCGGCGATGAGGCGCAGCCACCGCACGAACACGTCCCTACCGGCAACCACGAGCGCCGGTTTGCATCAGGCTCTACCGGTGATCACGTCGCGCAGAACCGGGCGCAGCGGCCCGTTGACCGGTGACTGCTCAAGTTGCCTCCGGCGTGCTCGAACAGTGCCCGCCTGAGCCTTCCCCTTGATCGTGGACACCTGGAGACTGGGACCTGAGGTTCCAGAGGAAGTAGCACCAGGTGGGAAGCAAGTACACGAAGCGGTACACCGAGGAGTTCAAGCGGGACGCGATCGCGCTCGTGGACTCCACGGGCAAGACGGTCACCGCGGTGGCCCGGGATCTGGGCATCAGCTCGGAGTCCCTGCGCGGCTGGTACCGCCAGGCCAAGACAGACCGGGGCGAGGGACGGCCCGGTGAGCTCACCACGGCCGAGCGTGAGGAGCTCAAGCGGCTGCGCCGACAGAACGCCGAACAGGCCAAGACGATCGAGGTGCTGCGAAAAGCCGCGGTCTTCTTCGCGAAGGAGAGCGATCGATGAACGACACGTACGCGTTCATCGAGGCGGAGAAGACCACCCACGGCGTTGCTTTCCTCTGCAGGCTGCTGAAGGTGGCCCGTTCCTCCTTCTACGCCTGGCTCGACGCCTCGAAGACCCCGGCCGCACGGCAGGCCGCCGACGAGGTGCTGGTGCACGAGATCACCGTCATCCACATCGCCTCCCGCCAGACCTACGGCGTCCCGCGCATCCATGCCGAACTGCGGCGCCTGGGGCGGAGCGTGAACCGCAAACGCGTCGCCCGCCTGATGCGCGAGCACGGTATCCAGGGAGACCGCCGCCGCCGACGGCGGCGGTCGCTGACCCGGCCGGACAAGAAGGCGAAGCCGGCACCGGATCTGATCGGCCGCGACTTCCACGCCGAGACCCCCGGCACGAAGCTGGTCGGCGACATCACCGCCCTGCCCACCGGCCAGGGCTGGCTCTACCTCGCCTGCTGGCTGGACCTGGCCACCCGCGAAGTCGTCGGCTACCCGATGGCCGACCACCACCGCGCCACGCTCGTCGTCGACGCGCTGAAGATGGCCGCCGGCCGCGGCCGCCTCCGGCCCGGCTGCATAGCGCATTCGGACCGCGGCAGCGAACACACGAGCAGCCAATTCCAGTTCGAAATACGCGAGTTGGAACTCCGGCAAAGCTGCGGACGAACCGGATCTTGCTTCGACAACGCCGCCACGGAGAGCTTCTGGGCCCTACTCAAAGAAGAGATCGGCACCCGAATCTGGCCCGACCGAGCCACCGCCCGCGCCGAGGTATTCGACTTCATCGAGACGTTTTACAACCGCCGCCGACTGCGCAAGCACAAAGTCTTCGGCTACCTCACCCCAGCCGAGACACGGCAGCGGCACCAACACGACCTCACGGCATAGAGATCGAGTGTCCAAGATCACGGGGAAGCTTCACGCGTCGTCAAACGCAAGATGAGCAACTGGCACCTCAAACACCCCCACCACCACAACCCATCACCCCCGCCCACCCCAACCATCAGGTTGGTCCCCCCACCAAACCCACCAGCAAACACCGCGAAGGACCCTAAATCACCGGTATTGCCCCTAGGCGACCTTGGGGCCGCAGCGCATGCCGATGTAGACGCAGGCCGTGCCGTCCTCCAGCGTGGAGAAGACCACGGGCATGTAGTCCTCGCTGAACGCCGCGCCCACCCCGGTCCCCGCGAAGACCGTCTCCGTCACCGGTACCAGGTCTATTTCCAGGGGCTCGGAGAAGTCCTTCATGCCGTCGACGAACTCGTACACCGCGTGGCCCGCACCGTCCCGCTCGGTCACGGTGATGACCACGCCCTCGCGCCGGTACGTGCCCACGAACGGCGCGAAGTCGACCACGGGCGGCTGGGCCGGCGGAGCGAAGGGCTCCGGCATCGTCACCCCGGCCAACTCGGCGAGGAGTTCCCGGTAGAGCGCCGCGTACAGTTCGCGCGCACCGCCGCCGTTGGTGAGCAGCGCGACCGCGACGCCCGCCGAGGGCATCACGCGCAGATAGCCGTACTGCCCGATCGAGGCGCCGTCGTGCCCGTATCCCTGGACGCCGTTCCAGTCGTACAGGGTCCAGCCCAGGCCCCAACCGTCCGCGCTGACGGTCCACTTGTCGGGTGAGTCGACCACGCGCCGCTGCATCAGCGCGACCGTCTCCTCAGAGAGCACGCGCGTGCCGTCCTGCGCCACACCGCCGTTGAGGTGCATCTGCGCGAGCCGCGCGACGTCCCCGGCCGTGGCGATGACCCTGCCGTAGGGGCCGGCCGAGCGCGGCATCAGGTCCCAGGACGGTGCCGGGTCCGGGTCCTGGCCCGCTTCGCCCAGGTGCCCCATCGCCGCGCGGAACCGCAGCGCCTCCTCGGGAAGCGTCATCGTGTGCGTGAGGCCGAGCGGGGTGAGGAGCAGGTCCTTGAGGGCCTCGTCCCAGACCTGGCCCGTCACCACCTCGATGATTCGGCCGAGCACGTTGTACCCGATGCCGCTGTAGGAAATCGCGGTGCCGGGCGGGCAGTCGAGCGCCACGTCCTTCGCGGCCTCGACGTACTTGGCGAGGCAGTCGTCGCCGCGCCCGCTGTCGTAGGTGAAGTCGCAGGTGAGACCGCTTGTGTGGCTGAGCAGTTGGCGCGTGGTGATCGCCCTGGTGGCCTCGGGGTCGGCGACCGAGAACTCCGGCAGCACGTCCACGACCGGCGCGTCCAGGTCCAGTCGGCCCGATTCGACGAGCCGCATGATCAGGGTGGCGGTGTAGATCTTGGCGATCGAGCCCATCTGGTAGACCGAGTCGGTCGTCGCCGTCACGCCCGTGCCGCGGTGGAGCACACCACTGGCCAGCTCGTGGACGGTCCCGTCCACGAGGACCGCGAGGGATGCGGCCGGGACGTGGTGCTTGGCGCGCAGTGCGTCCAGGCGGTGCTGCCAGTGGACGAGGTCCAGCTTCTTGCCCGCCGAGTCCCTGGTCCCCCAGTCGCCCTTGGCTTCCCAGTTGCCCTGCGCGTCCCAGCTCACGTTCTTCGACATGTCAGCCCCATCTGTTGCGTACGGCGAGTGCGTACGGCGTTCTCTCGATGCGAACACTGTACGCATGTAGTAACGCTGTACGCAAGGCGCGTACAGCGTGCGCTAACGTGGTGGGGACGATGGACGTGGGACGAGCAGAGACGAGGGCCGCATGCCAGCCGACGAGAAGCCGACCGCCTCGGTGTGGACCCGGTCGCGCCCCCGGCAGCGGGAACACCTGACCCGCGAGCAGATCGTCGCCGAAGCGATCCGCCTGCTGGACGCGGAGGGCGTCGAGGAACTCAGCATGCGCAAGCTCGGCACCCGCCTGGGCACGGCGGCCACCTCCCTGTACCGGCACGTGGCCAACAAGGACGAACTGATCGAGCTGGTCGTGGACGACGTCTACGGCGAACCGGACGTACCGACCGCCGTCGACGGGGCCCGGTGGCGGGCGGCCGTCACCCGCACCGCCACCGAGCTGCGGGCGATGACCCTGCGCCACCCGTGGATCGCCCCCGAACTGGGCCAAGTTGGCCTCGTCCACATCGGCCCGAACGCCATGCGGATGTCGTCGGCGCTGCTCGCGCAGTTCGAGGCGGCGGGCTTCCCCGCGGACGAGATGGACCAGGCCATGGGCACACTCATGGCGTACGTCATCGGGATCGCGACCGCCGAGGCCGCGTACCTTTCACAGATCGCCCGCAGCGGCAAGACCGAGCAGGAGTGGGTGGCGGGCCTGCGGCCGGCCTTCGACGAGGCCACGCGGGAGCACCCGCGGCTGCGCGCGGGAAGCTCCGCCCAGAAGGCCGTGCACCCGCAGCGGATCCGCGACGACAACTTCGCGTACGGGCTCGACCGGGTCCTCGATGGGCTGGCGGCCCGGCTCACGCCCTAGTTGCGGTTGCAGTATTAGCCGTGCCTTGTCAGTGCGACCAGGACGGTTCGAGCTCTGGACTCCGGATATGTGAGCCCGGCGCCCAGCTGACGGGCGCGGTGGCCGCTCCTCTACCTGGTCCTCGGCGGCACGGGCGGGCGGCCCGATGGCGGCCCGCCCGGCAGCCGTCCGGCCGCACTCGCGGCTGTCGCCAATTGGCGACACTGACGTCGGGCTACGCAGGCCCTTGACGACGTTGTCACGGGCCGCCTGCTCGCCGAGCGCTCCGCCATGCCCATCCCACACAGCAGCCCTCTGCCGGGCGCGGGCCGAGCGAACCGCCCGCGCCATCGCGCGGCTGGCCGAGGAATCCGGCGCCGGCCGACGCGACAGGTAGGCAGGTCAGTCGTTGATTGCCTGGTAGAGGGTGGTCCAGAAGTCCTGCATGGCCCGTGCCGAGTCCGGGGTGGACATCCCGGTCTGGGTGAGCAGGATGCCGACGAGCTGGTTTTCCGGGTCGGCGTATGTGGTGGTGCCGGCTCCGCCGTCCCAGCCGAACTGGCCGATGGGTGCGTAGTCGCCGCGGTAGGTGCGCACCGTCATCCCGAAGCCCCAGCCGCCGTGCTGCCCCGTGCCGTGTGCCAGATGGACGACGTTGCGGGCCCACGTTTCTCGGGCGGCCACCTGCTCGGGCGTGAGGCGGTTGGTGGTCATCAGCTCGACGGCGGGCCGGGACAGGATCTGTTCGGTGCCGTGCATTCCGTGGTTGAGCAGCATCTGGAAGTAAGCGTGGTAGTCGTCGACGGTTGAGTCGAGTCCGCCGCCGCCGGACTGGAACGCCGGAGGTCGGCTGTGGTGTCCCCCTTCGGCCTCGTCCTCCACGGTGAATTCTCCGGTCTGCGGATCGGGGGCGTACAGGGGCGGCAGTCGGTCGATCTTGTCGGCGGGCACGTGGAAGCCGGTGTCCTTCATGCCCAGCGGATCGAAGATGCGTTCGCGCAGGAACGTCTCGAACGACCGGCCGGTGACCCTGGCCACCAGCACGCCGAGCACGTCGTCGCTGACGTGGTACAGCCACCGCTCTCCGGGCTGGTACATCAGCGGAAGCGTGCCCAGGCGGCGCATCCACTCATCCGGCTCCACTGCCGGCAGCATCCATCCGTTCTCGCCGTAGACCCTCTGGTCGAGGTACGCGCTCATCATCGGGGAGCCCATCGCCGTCGTGTCCAGGCCGAGCCCGCAGGTGGAGGTGAGCAGGTCCCGCACGGTGATCGGACGCCGCGCCGGCACGGTGTCGTCCAGCGGGCTGTCGGGCCGCTTGAGCACCCGCCGGTCGGCCAGTTCCGGCAGCCACTGATCTATCGGGTCGTCAAGTCGCAGTCGGCACTCGTCCAGCAGGACCATCGTCGCGGCGACCGCGACCGGCTTGGTCGTCGAGGCCATCCGGAAGATGGTGTCCCGGCGCATCGGCGCGCCACCGTCATGGCGCATCGTCCCGATCGCCTCGACATGGGTCTCGTCGCCCCGGCCGACCAGGGCGACGAGTCCGGGGATCTTCTTGGACTCAACATGCGCTTCCAGTACCTCGCGCAGTCGGCGCAGCCCTGCTTCGGATAAGCCGTTGTTGCCGTTTCCCATCATGAATCTCCTTGCACGCAGTGGTCGGTCTCGACGGCGCCGCGGGCATGCGGCGCGAGGCGGCCGACCGGGCATGGCCCGGCGGCCGCGCCGTGCAGAAAGGCGATGAAAGTGGTGCTCGGCCCCTGGAGGGGCGATGTGCTGAGGCGCGATCAGACCGTCTTGTCTTCTGTTCCGGTCTCTTTACCGGCGGCGCGCGCGATGTCGTCGGTCAGCTGCTTCCGAGCGCGGGCGGGTACGTAGCCGCCCTCGGTGTAGTTCTGGACGAACGCCTCGGCGAACTCCACCGGGTCCTCCCCGACGATCTCGCGGATCGGAGTTCCGTTCACCGCCGCCTGCTCGAACAGGTCGGCGAGATCTTCGAACATCGACGCATTGCTCTCGCCGTCGGTCGGCACGAAGTACATCAAGTACCGCTCGATCGCCTCGACCGCCGTGCGGTGGTTCTCGGGCAGCTCCCTGACGCGCGCCTTGTACGCCCTCCAGCGCTTCTTGGGCCCGATCACCTTCGAGAGGAAGCCGCTCTTTTCGACATCGGACATGGTCACTTGCCCCCTTCCCGGAGCTGTTCCAGTCGTTCCGTGAGGAAGCTCCACGTCCTCCAGAACTCTTCGAGGTACTCCCGTCCCCGCGCGTTGAGGGAGTGCACCTTGCGTGGCGGCCCCTTCTCGGAGGGGACCTTCTCCACGTCGACGAGGCCACGCTTCTCCATCCTGAGGAGCAGCGCGTAGACGGTCCCCTCGGCGATGTCGGAGAAACCCTGCTCCCGCAGCCGCGCCGTGATCTCGTAGCCGTAGGCGGGCCGGCCGGACAGGGACGCGAGGATGATGCCCTCCAGCGTGCCCTTGAGCATCTCCGTCTCCAGCTTGGTCATGGAACACCTCCTCCCTGCGCTAGTCAGCGCTATTGAGTACCGCTACACAGTAACGCTGACTACCGGTACTTAGCAAGACGGAATAGTGGACGGGCAAGCCAGCGCCGCAAGCGCCCAGTTCAGCAGCATCACCGGCGGGACCACGAGCGGCCCGCACAGCTCACGGGGATCGACGGGCACCTATACGTGCGCCGCGTCGCTTTCCGCCAACTTCCCCGTCTATCGCCCGCCGCCCGCCACGTCTTCGACGCTCCGAGTTGAGAAACACGCTCTCAGCTTGTCGTTTAACCTTGACTGATCACAGAACGCCACATACATGATCGAAGTGTCGAAGGATTTCGCGTTGGAGCTTGTGCCGGATGAGGACTCGCTGGGCGGTATGCGTCCGATCCTGGAAGGGGAGGAGGCCGTCTTGGGGTACGAGCCCCAGGAGGGTTTCCTGGACCGCTGCTGGGTTCTGCACTCCGTCACAGTGAGAGGGGAACGGGTCCGGTGGGATGACGTGCTGGCGCACGCCGGCAAGCGTCTGGAGGACTGGCAGCACACCCCTTCGTTCAGGGTCTTCGAGGGGCTGGACCTGCCCGAGGACCTTGAAAAGCCGGAGCTGGGCGAAATCGACCGCGACAGTCTGGCCCGCCTGGTAGGGGTTCTCGCCCGGCACAGCCCTGATGGGCTGCGTACGGAGTGCTGCTGGACCCAGGCCGCGATCGAGGACATCGGCCGTCCGATTCCGGCCCGCCGGGGCCGGCTGGATGCGGCACTTGGCCACCACGATGCCTGCGCATGGCCCCACCGCACCACAGGGAGCCAGTTCCCCGCGCACTGGTGGCCCCTGGAGGGTTCCTGGTTCGTCCTGACCGACTGGGACCTCAGCGCGACCGAGGTCTTCGGCCCCCCGGCCCTGATCGCCGACCTTCTCGCTGATGACGGACTGGATGCTGTGCGTCACCCGAGCATCGCCGAAGTTCAGGGCAACCCCGCGCAATGGCGCGAGCGGGCCAACTGAGCCGAGCATTCCACCAGCCTCGCGCTCTCGAACGGCGAGTCATACAGGCTCACCCACCCGGGGATTCGCCAGACAGGCGGACGGTCCCCGCATGCGCCACCACGCGGCTCCTGGCCCTGTACACCGCCGCCCACACCCGCCCCGACGGCCACCTCGGACGCCCCGAGGACGGCGGGTTGCCCTTGGACCAGGTCGCTGCGTTCTGCACCCTGCCACCCGAGCAGGTCGCCGAGCACGCCGAACTGCTCATCGCTGCCGACTGGCTCGCCGAAGCCGACACCACCGGAGACAGGCTCCGCGGGCAGCTCACCGAGCGCATCCTGCCCCTGTCAGGGCTGCTGTAACACGCCGCCGTGTCAGCGCTGTTCTCGCTCCGCCCTCAGCCGGGCCGGTAGGAGGCGACTGCGGTCGGACGGGTGCGCAAACCCGTCCCGCGTCCGTGGATCTCCCTGCCGCAAGGCGGCCGACCGCCGGTCGGCGGTCGGCACCCGGGTCAGGCGTCGAGCAGCGTCATCAGGACGGCCCCTGGGCGCGTGCCGTTCGGTCCCTGCCAGCCGGTCGTGACATGGCCAAGGGCTCCTTGGCGCGGCAGTGGCGGATGCTCGTCGACGGGGGCGAGGACGCGGTGGACGTGCAGGATCGCGCCGCCGGGTACAGGAAGGCGGGTACCGTCCCGGTCGTCGGTGGGCTCGGGCGTGAAGCCGTCCAGGTCGAACGGGGCGCCGATGTGGGAGCGGGTCACCTCGTGGTCGGGGGCGTCCGTGATGCTCTGCGCCATCGCCGGTGCGGTGCCCTCGATCAGCGACAGCAACTCGGTGACGAGCACCGGGTCATGGCAGCCGTCGTACGCCCAGCGCTTGCCCAGCACCCCGTGCTCCATCGTGCCGATATGGGCGTGTTCGGCCCCATCCAATGGTGCCGCGCGGTAGGTGAGCGGTACCAGGTAGGCCGTCCGCTCAAGGCCGCTCATGTCGGTGGCCACCATGAACTCGATGCCGACCTCGCCCTTCGGATCGTCCAACCGGAAGCCACCCGACTTCTCCAGCGCGGGGACATCCGGTCCGCCCTGGTACCAGGCTCGGGTGGGCAGCCAGTCGGTGAGCAGTTCGAGCTTGGTCGGCCTCAGGGTGGTGTGGTGGATCAGGGCCATGCCGGTGGTCGCCTCCTGTCGCGGATCTGGATCTTCCTCAGCCTTCCACACAGCAGTGCTCCAGCGGTCACCGCTGGCGCAGCAGGCCGCGCCCAGAGCTAGGCGCGCGCCAAGGCCCGGTTGATGCGACTCGTCGGCAACACCAACGGAACGTCTACGGCGCGTTGGTCGTGGCCGCCAACTCCTACAGCGGCCAGAACAGACCCCCTGCACTCGACGGTCCTCCGGGTGGGGCCTCCTGTCGGACGCATGTCCCCCAGCCGGGGTTCGGCGGGCGGGTGCTGCGGCTGGCAGATCTGATCGATCTCGCACACCACCTTGGGGCTGGCCTGGATTGACGCCGTCGGAGGTTGAGCTGTGCCATCAGCTCACGGTTTGCGGCGCGTGCCGTGGCAAGGTCCTCATCCTGATCCGCCAACTCCAGGGCTACACCCGTGCCGACGGCCCCCACCCGTACGGCGACATCCTCCGCATCCCCGCCCCGTTCGACATCGACCTCGACACCAGCACACTTTGATCCACCGGCCTGTACCAGCAGCCTCGCCGACGAGATTTCGGCTGGGCGCGCGGGTGACGCTACCTCCATGCGCGTACCGAGGACGGGCGTACTTGCCTCGCGACAGGCCCCGCCGCCCCCTATCTTCGGAGCCAAGTCCGCCTGAACAGGACGGACGGGACGAGGCTGGCGCACTGTCCCTTCGCACGTCGGTGCGCCTAGCCGTCCTACCCGCCGACCGTGCCACAGCGGCAGTCGTGCGCCAGGAGATGCCCCGGACACGGCGCCGGTGAGCACGACCGCCCCGACACCGCCGCGCCTCCTCCGCCGCTGCGGCGCGCTCCGCAGCGCCCGCAACAGCCGATCCTGCTGCCCCGCAGCGGTGCCCACCAACCCGGGCACCACGACCGTGGCCACGGCGAGACCGCAGGTCAGCAAGTGCCGTCCCCGCACCCGCGGGGGTAGTTCCAGGGTTGGGACCATCGTGGGCGGCCCGTACTTGCCGTCCCCGCACTTGCGGGGGTAATTCATGCCTGCCTCCAGGTGGTGTAGCCGAGGTCCAGGTGCCTGAGCCGGGACAGGCGCTGTACCTGCGCGACGAACGCCCGTGTGAACAGGCGCTGTGCCGAGTGCTCGCCGTACCGGTCAATGTGGTCGAACACCAGCTGGTGGTCGGCGGCGGCGTGGTTGCGCCACTCCAGGACCTGCTCCCGGGTGAGGTCCTCAAGGAGCAACTCCTGGTCGACTTCGGCGGGCTCCGGCGCCGGAGCCGGGGCGACGGCCGGCGGGCGGGGCGCGGGCAGCACGTCCGGAGCCACCGCCGCGGCCGGGGCGCCGTCCTTGGGCCGCGTGGACGCGGCCTCGGCGCGAGCCTCGGCAGCGGCCTGCCTGGCGCGGACCTGCTCCCACTCGCGTTCGCGGGCCCACGCCCTGGCCGTCACGTCGTGGTGCAACTGCCGCTCGGTGGCCACCCGCCGCTCCGCATCGGAGGCCCCCGGCATCGCGGCGTCGACGGCGGCCGCGACCGCGCGGCGCTGTGCACGGCGGTCGGCCTGCCGGTCCTCGCAGCGCGGGCAGTCCTGGTCGGAGTCGAGCAGCGCCCGGTCGTCACACCGCGCGTCGCCGCACTCCTGGCGTTGCGGCAGGCCCCGGGCGATCAGGCGGCCGGCTGCATGGTGCTGCCGTTCTCCCGGCACGCCCGCCGACGCCACCGCCCCGCCCTCGCGACCCCCGTCCCGCAGCTCCAGCCTGCACCGGCCCCGGAGCCGCCCCCGGTGCAGCCGGACGACGGCGCCGACCAGCTCGCCCGCCAGGCGCGGATGCTGTGGGAGCGCGCCGGATCACCTGCCCGCACCCACATCGTCAGCGCCACCCGGCACCCCGCGATGCGCAACGACCTCACCGTCCTGCTGCGCGCCTCGGAGACCGGACGGCCGATCACCGGCCTGTCGGAGGCCATCGTCGCCGCCGCGTTCGGTGTTCACGCCAGCGACGTCGCTCTCGCGGACGTGGCGATCCAGCCTGGCCGGCAGGGCGGGCCCGGCTGGCTGGAGGCCCGCATCACCCCCGACGCCAACCGGCGGCTCCGCGAGGCTCCCACCGATCAGGAGCGCTGGACGGACCGGTCGGCGGATCCAAGGGCGGCGCCCCCGGCTCCGTCCTGGTACACCGGACCCGCGACGGCGAACGCGGGGTGACGTTCTACCGGGCGAAGATGGCCGACTCCACCGAGACGCCGCGCATCGACCTGGCCAAGGTCTGCCGCGGCCTGAGCCTGCCCGAGGACGACTCCTGCGTGTTCGTCCTCATCGACGGCTCCGAGTTCCTGATCAGCGCGTTCGACACCCCGCCGCTGTCGCAGATCTTCCCCGCCACCCGCGAACTGCTCACACCCGACGCGAAGGGCATGTTCGTGTGCGGGTTCACCATCACCGGGCAGCCGGTGAAGAACATGGTCTGGCAGCACGACAAGAACGCCGCCTGCCACGGCCTGATCCTCAGTGTGTCCCGGTCGGGCAAGACCCAGTTCTTCGCGATCAGCATGGCGGCGGAGTCCCTGGCCGGGGCGGTGGTGTGGCTGTCGACCGTCCGCAAGGACGAGAAGACGACCAGGCTCGGGCAGTACATCGACCGGCAGGGCTCCACGGCACTGTGGATGGCCCGGCAGCTGCGCGCGGCGAAGGCGCTGTGTGAGATCAGGGCGGAGATGCCCTGGCCGCACGACGGTAAGCCGCACGACTACAAGCCGGGCGATTCGCGCCGCCCGTACCGGCCACTGTCGGTGTACGCGGATGAGTTCATGACCGCCGCGCAGGACGGCCTGTTCGGCGAGGACATCCGGACCAACGGCGACGACCTCACGGTCACCGGCCTGAAGTACGGCATCGGCTTCAAGCCCGCCGGGCAGAGACCGTTTGCGCACAACGGGTTCTCCACGGAGATGAAGGACAACCTGCGGCAGAACTCAAGGCCCGTGATCTTCAACATGGGTGCGCCCGGCGCCACCCGCAAGGCTGCGGAGGGCACCATGGAGAACGCCTACGACGTGCCGACCATCCCGGCTCGCTACTCCCGCCAGGAAGGCTCCGCGATCGAGCGGGCCATGCGCGGCGAGGCCGACCCGGAAAACGGCGTCTCCACCGGCGGCGTCGCCGTCATCGTCCTCGACAACGGCCGCGCCGTGCTCATGCGGTCGCCGTACGCCGACTTCGACACCGACCTGTCCGGCACCTTCCCCGACGAGGTCAACCGGCTCACGGACTACGAGATCGCGGAGCTGGAGAAGCGCGGCCTGTGGGGCGACTGGAACCGCGACCCCGAGCCCGGCGAGTTCTGGCCCGAGCCCGAAGAGGACGACGGCGACGGCGACGGCCGTTCCCGCCGCCGCGGCGGCAATGGCGGCGGCAACCGTGGATCCGGCAGCCGCTCCGAGAACGTCACCTCACCTCGCCAGGCGCTGGAGGCGATCAAGAGCCTCAACAACGCCTGACCCTCCCCCGCCCATCCATCCCGGGGCCAGCCTGCCCGAGCACGGCCGACCCACCCGACCCGCGAAGGAGCACCACCGCCGTGGCCTTCCCCATCTCCGCCGCCGTACTGCTGGGCATCATCGTCTTCGTCCTGATCAAAGCCGGATACGTCCGCGTCGGCTCCGCATTCGCCTGCGCCCTGTTCGGCTACACCGTAGCCTTCACCGGCCTCGCCCCGGCCATCAACAGCGGCATCGCCTCGCTCGCCAGGCTCATCTCCACCCTCTGAACGGGAAGTTCAGCCAATCTTCCAGCATCACCCAGTAGAAGGCCCGCTCCTGGCCATGCTCGTGTCCGGCTCCACACACGCACCGCACTAGGGCTGCTGGAACTGCGGCGAGGACAACCTGATCTACGGCGAGTCCTGCAACTGCTGCGACCTCATCGACGTCCCGGCCGAACGGGACTGCTGGAACTGCGGAGCCACCAACTCCACCCCCGACGACTAATGGACCATGTTCCACATCTGATACCGGTTGATGTGGTTGTAGCAGGTGGTCTTGGCGACCGGGGCGCCCTGCGGGTAGCCCTGGTCCCACAGCAGCTGATTCCGGTGTCCGTCCTGCCCGCGATCAAGGCAGAGCACCTCGCTGAAGTCCGGCTGGTAGTTGGCGAACTGCCAACTGTTGCGAGGGTTGCCGGGGCTGTTACCGACCCAGGTCATGTTCCACTGGTCGTGGTAGTCGCTCGAATTGCACCCGGCCGCGCGGGTTGCGAACCAGCCATCGGCTTCCGGTATGCCCCGCGACCACTGAACTCGCAGGCAGTTGCCCTCCTTGCGATGGACGATCTGCACCCGGTCGTAGTAGCCACCGACGTTGCTGTCGTAGGACACGACGTTCCACCGCTGCCACGGATTACCGGGCTGACACGGATTGGTGTAGACATCGCCGCCGTTGGAGTCCAGGCAGTAGCCGGTGGCGTAGTCCTGGAGCATCACGTTGTACTGGTAGGTGTTCGCTTGGGCGGTGCCCGCTGTTCCCGCCACTGCCGCAGCTGCCAGCATGCCGGCCACCAGTGCCGATCTCACCTTTAAGTTCACCGAGAGTCCTCTCTCCCCGTACCTCAGTGGTTTGCACGAGAACCCTGGCAGGCGAGCGAACATGCGAATAGGGGACGGGAGGTCAAGAAACGGTTCATTCCGCTCTCGGCACCCGCGCGCTCAACCCGCCGGGAGCTCCGGTCTTCACCGCGTGCGATGAAGACCCGATGTAGGGCCTGCCCCACCTCGTTCAGGGGCCCGCCGGAGTGTCTGGGATCGGCGCCGCGTGATCCCACGAAGCTTGGACCACATCGGTATTGCGCTCATCCCATCGGACACGCCCTAGCGTCGCCCGCCTCCCCGCTGCACCATGCCGAAGGGCGCTGCCGGTGAGTCCGGCAGCGCCCTTCGGCGCTCTCTGTAGGAGCACCGATGCCCCCTCTCGCCCTCTCCCCCCGCCACATGGAACATGACCGACACCACGGCACCACCAAGGGCGGAGCTGTCCTTCGAGGACCGCCTTATGCTCATCGACGCGGCGATGACCGTAGCCCTGGACCAGGCCGCCGTCGCCTATGGCGTCAACACCGCCTACAACGACACCGAACCCGTCGACCTGACCGACGTCGTCAACGTGACCACCCCCGACCCCGTGCCGCAGCCACTGCCGGACCGGTACCTGACACCGGTCGCCGCACTGCTCCAGCGCGCCCACTACCGGCTGCTCACCGGCGGCTGGTGCTCCGGCGCCCTGGTCGCCCCCGAGGGCGCCCGCTGCCTGCTCGGCGCGATCCACGCAGAAGCCCGCGGCGACCACAGCCTGGAAGACAGCGCCATCAACGTTCTCCTGGACGCCATCCGGCGCCAGTTCGGCGACGACGCCGACTCCGTACCAGCCTTCAACGACGCCTGGGGACACGGCCGCGTCCCGATGCGGATGCTCGACCAAGCCGCCGGCCTCGCCGACGCCCGCGGCCTGTGAACCACCCCGGACCACCCGCCCCGTGCCCGAACCACCCGCGTTCGGGCCCGGGGCAGGCCGCCCGGCCTGCGCTCACCACACACGGACACCTCAGGAGTTGCCACCATGCAGTCCGACGACAACGACCGCGCCACACAGCACTCCCCGCAGCAAGGCGAACCCCTCAACTCCCCTCCCCCGCGCAAGCCCGAAACCCGAAGGAACCCCGCATCTCGGCGCTGCGCACGTGGTGGCAGTCCGCCTGGCCCCCAGGCGGCGTCCTGCATCAGCGGTGGGAGGACCTGCGTCAGGCCCCCAAGGCCGACTGGCACGACATGGCCACCTGGCTCAAGACCACGCTCGGCCTGGCTGGCCTCGCCGCGCTCCTCGTGCTGCTGAACGCCGCCGCCGGTGTCATCACCGCAGCCGTAAACCAGTTGTTCACCGCCATCCCACGCGTGCAGATTGGCACTGAAAGCACCACGGGCCTCTGGGCCGTCATCGACCAGCCGATCCGTACCTACCTCGCAACCCACACTCAACACCTGGCCGTCAGCGCCTCCACCGCCTACACCCTCTGGCAGATCACCGGACTGGTCGGCCTCGTCGGCGGCTTCGCCGGCAGCACCGGCGCCCGCATCACCTGGACCACATGGGGCGCCGCCACCACCGCCATGGTGTGGACCACCGCCCCGGCCGACGGCCGCATCGTCGCCACCGGCATCACCACCCTCGCCTGGACCCTCGCCTCCGTCCTCGCCCTGCGCGGCCTGAGCCTGCGCCCCCTCGTGCACAACCACATCCACAACGCCGCCCCGCAGATCCGGCCCGAGATCCACATCCCGACCCAACCCGAGCCCGACACCCTCCGAAAAACGTCCGCCCGCTGCGGCACTGACCTCCCTGGTCGCCCCGGCCGGTCCTCGGCACCACCTGGTTCCGAGGACCGGACAGGCCGCCCGGCCACCACCCACCCACCCGACAGGAGATGACCTTGAAGGCCGCCCCGACCGTCATAGGCGTGCTCACCGAGCCCACCCCGCCCAGCTGGTGGAAGGCCAACCGACACAAGGTCTTCGGCATCGCCGGGCTGCTGATCGGCTACTGGATCGGCACCCACCTCCACGGCACCCCCGACCCGCAGCCGCCACACCCGCGCCCCACACACAGCACCCCAGCAGCCACCGCCCACAACCCGCACCACACGGCCCCGGCCCTCAGCCACCCCGCCTGACCCGACACAGCGCCGCGCCCCTTCGACGAACACCGTCGCCGGGGCGCGGCGCTGTGTTTGAACGTCTGGAGGACATGCTCGTGCTCCTCCCTCACCCGCGCCGCTGGATCGGCCGGCCCCGCCCACTGCTGGCACCGGTCACCGCTTCACCAACGAGCCCTGCCAGCAGGGCAGTAGGGACACAGCCCATGTCACAAAACCTCTGGAAGCAGGCGCGCACTTTCGCTGACCTCGGCGAGGCCACAGCGAGCTGACCCGAAGGGCACATCCTCACGTGCCCTGGCTACCTCGACACCCGACCGGAAGACGAAACCCGGCACTTGATCCCCACCCTCGCCGCCGCCAACGCGCGGGCTACGTCACCACCAGCTCCCAGCCGGCGCACCCACCAGGCACGTATGGGACATCTGGTGGGACTAGGGGCTACGAACGCACGTGCCGCGTCCGCGTGAAGGGCGAGTCTGGCCTGGTCAGCCGTCCTCCGGCGCAAGGCCCTCGTAACCATGGAAAGGCACAAACCAGTGGACGTCGAAGTAGGCGGCCGTCGAGATGGGGTGTTCCGGATCCGTGAGCATGCGGTAGATGAACTCGGCGGTTGAGCCCTCGAATGGCTCCTTCCAGGCGCAGGGGTCGTGCTCCATCGACATGATCGGCCACTTGTCGGGGTCAGTTCCCTCGGTGAGCCAGTAGAACTCGTGGGCCTGCTCGGTGTCCGCCCACCGCAGCAGGCCGCCCGGAGTCGGGAACAGCTCGTATGGCTCCCACTGGCGGCTGCCGTGCTCCCGCGCCCACTGGGCCAGCCACTCGGTGTGTCTGACCATGTCGGAACTTCGGGCCCGAGCACTGGGGTTGGGGACAGACAGCCGGAGGAAGCTGTCGAAGGCGCCATACCCGAAAAGCTCGGTTAGCTGCTTGTAGTCGCTCGGCAGTGCGGTTCCCAGCCGATTCTCGACCGCCGCCCAGTCGACCGCATGCGACGGATCCGCATCCCAACCCGTAACAGCGACAACCCGGTCCACCCAGGAAGCGCCCTCCGGCAGCCCGCCCGCCGCCGGGTCGGCGCGCTCGGCGACGAGCAGCACGTGGCGTATGCCCTTGCCGGTACGGGTCGTACCGCAGCCAATCCACCGGCTGCGGCAGGCCCACGCGTGGATCTCGACCAGCTCTTTGCCGAAAGGATCAAGAAGGGGCAACCCGTTTCGTTCGTTGACCGCCGGGTCGGTATGCCCGTCCACGACGAGAGCGCGTGGCTGCCCATACCATTTGCTCAATGTCTCCAGCAGCGCGGACAGGCTGGTCCCTTCGGAAACCGCAAGGCACGTATGCCCGGCCGCATGTCCGGCCTCCCCGCACTGCAACTCGCCAGTTTCGATCCAGGCCAACGGATGGACGGCCGCGAGAAGCTCTTCTGCGTTCATGCCACGAGTAAAGCGTGGACCGCTGACAACCGGCCGTGCGGCACCTGGCCGCTCTCGCGAGTAGACCTTGGTCAAGCACACCCGCTCGCGGCATGTCGTCGACGGATTTGAGAGTCCTCGGCGCGGGACCCCGGCATCGCGGCCGCCGTGGCGACCGGCGCACTCACGCGCAAGTCATTGTTGCGGGATTGGGGTCGATATGGCAGGTCAAGGTCACGATCTCGGTGTCTACGGCGGGCAATCCACCAGCGACGGTTTCGGTGTCCGTGGCGGAGACTTGGACCGGCTCGCCGTCAACGAGCTCGCCTACTTGCGTCAGGTCGATGACGAAGGTGTCATCGCCGCCGGTTCCGGTCCCTGTCGTTTCGCCCTCGGCTACATCCTGGCCACTGGCGACGGCGTCTACCTGGATATCCTCCCGCGCCGCCTGACGGGTCTTATACGTCATATATGCCTTGTGGGCAGCGTATCCGACGCCGGCCCCGGCTACGGCACCAATGATCGCGCGATTAAACGTTGCCGCGTGGGCCGGGCCGGCGAGCCCCAGGTTCAGGGACAGCGCCAGGACGGTGGCCGTACCAGACATGGCCACCTTTCGAAGTATGGAGCGGGAGGGGCGGAGTTCGGCCATGGCGGATCCTCCTCGGCAGGAGCGGATGCCAACTGACCCCTACGGCCAAGCTCGACCGATCACGGCGAGCCGGGGCCGGGGTATGCGCCCACGGTGACAGTTTCCGGCCATGTTGCCTACGGCGAGGACAGGAACCGTGTGGGGCGCACGGGGTGCGGCAGACCCAGCCGGTGCGCCTTCACGCCTCCTTCTCCCAACAGCGCTGGCCCGAGCCTGTACCAGGTCGTCCGCGAGCTCCAGCTACTCCTCGTGGTCTGGAATGGGTTTTGCTCCAACCTGTCACCACGACTCGCCAGCACCCATACGAACCTGACCAATCCCTACCAATACCCCGGCATATCGGGCTAAACCGCCCGAACCTTCGTGACTCCGCCACCCTGAACCCCTAACCACCAACAGGTTCCCTCCGCGGCAGCCTCCAGATTCAGCGAACCCGCTGGTTTCCGAGTTCGACCGGCACAACGCCCCGAAGGACCTGCTCACCCGTCGACAGTTACGGGCCGCCGGCCTCTCCCCCTGCGGCCACGACCCGGTCGCGCAACTGCGCTGCCACCGCTGCTCGTACCGGCCGCGCATCGAGTGCACGCACCTTGCCTGGCTCTACCGCGCCGACCTCGCCAAGCCGAAGCGTGTGCCGACGCTCGCGCAGGAAGGGGCGCTGGACCGCGCGATGGCAGCTCGGCAGACCTGCCCCAAGTGCAAACGCCGGTACTACTTCTACCTCCCGCTGCGCACCCAAGGCTGCTGCGACCCCTGCCATCAGGGCTTCGAGCCCGCCCCCGACACCTACACGACATCCCCGGCCCCGGCCCTCCACCGGCTGGCCGCCTGATCAACGAGTCTCCCGAAGGAGAAGCACCGATGCCCAGCGGCTTGTTCGCCCGCCGCCCCGAGGTTCAGGACCCGGCCCTGTGGACGCCGCCGGGTACCACCGTCGCCCAGCGCTACCGCAACACGCTCGGGGCGCAGGAGGGCGCGGTCGTCCTCGTCTACACCGCCGACGGCGACCGCGGCACCGCGTACTTCGCCGTCGCCTGCCTCGGCTGTACCTACCGCGACGGCGCCAACCACAACAGCTGGCTGTCCGAGAGCGACGCCGCCGACCTCGCCAACACCCACGCCGCCAACTGCCGCGCGATGAACCGCGGCATCCCTGCAGCGCCCGACGACACCGAGGCCGCGAAGATCGTGCGCTCCCGACTCTGGAGCCTGCACAAGTACGGAACCCGCAATGCCCACTACGTCAGCTTGAGCGACTTCCACGCAGACCGCGTCGACCTCCAACGCCCGGCCGACTTCATCAAGCACACGATGCTCCAGCTCGCCCAGAGCGAGCCGGCCTTCCTCACCCCCGAGCCCTACTCCAGCGACACCGGCACCCGCTTCCGGGTCCAGCCGCACCCGCCCCGGAACTGACCCGGTGCGCGCCCAAACCGCCGCGTTCGCGGCCACCGTCCCGGCCGTGGCCGGTACCGCCGCCGTCGTCCTCAAGGCCGGCCACCGGCAACTGCACGCCGACCGGCACCGCATCGAACTGCTCCCCCAGCCCCACCGCCGCTTCCGCCAGTGCCGCGGCGAGAGCGGCTGGTGGACAGCCAGACCATTCCCGGAGATGGAAGCGTGCGGCTGCTGGTCCGACTGGCGCCAGCTGTATATACAGCTCCTGCCGCTCCCGGCCTGGCCGGACGAGCCGCCGTTCTGAACGACACGGCCCCCGGCCATCGCGGCCGGGGGCGACACATCGCTACACCGCCGTGCAGCTCGGGGCGACCGTCGCAATCACCTGTGCGTTCGGCTACCGCGTCACACCGACCGCGTTGCTCGCCGACGCGGCGAGCAACGCCGGGACACACGCCGCGATCGACCGCGGAGCCCTGCTGCTCTGGCTGGCGAAGAAGACCGACAAGACCGGCTACATCGAGCACTGCAAGGCCGCCCGCGTCGACGACGACGGCAAGGCCACCTCGGAGCTCACCGGGCCGGGCAGCGCATGGATGGAACTGGACGTTCTCTGCGCCAACGGCAGGACCGGCGGCCGGCAGGTTCTATGCGGTGGGCGTGGCCGTAAGACCGTGGACTTCCAGGACGACAGCCGTTCCTGCGACGGTCTGGTCTTCGTGCATGGCGATCGTTTGGCCGGGCTGAAGGTGCCGCCACTGCGAGGGGTCGAGGGGTGCGAGTCGCACCGAGGATCGGTCGCCGGGTCCGAGGAAGGGTGTGGATTCGACCCAGAGGCCGGCGATGTTGAGGGTCGGTTCGCCGGTTGGGGTTCGGTTTCCGATGTTCCACATCGGCCGGAGAACGCCTGCACTGGAGAAGGGAGTCTGCCGTCGGCTCTCGCTGGCCGGTCGGAGGGTGAGGTCAGCTCGGATGATCCCGTTGCGGGTTTCGTAGCAGCGCCAGTGGCACCAGGCCGCGCTGTTCTTCAGCTGCATCTGTTCGGCAGCCGTGGCGAGGGTCTCCCAGAAACTGAGCGGAAGCGGGTGGCCGTCGCCGAGTTCCTCCAGCAGCCCGAGGGCCACCTCCCGCTCATCGTGGGTGAGGTAGTCCCAGACATCGTTGATCGTAATGTCGTTCTCGGTGGCGATCTCTTCGGGGACCAGCAGGGACGCGGCTTCCAGCAGCTTGGGGACATCCATGCCCTGATTCTGGACCACGGCGTCCTGGCTGCGGCTGGGGGTGTCCGGTGATGACGATCGAGCAGCTCGCGACGCTCGCGACGTTCGGCTCGACCTGGGCCGTGCTGGCGGTCGGTCACAACGTCGCGGACCACGTGTTCGGTCAGAGCGACCATCAGGCGGCGAACAAAGGGGCCCCGACGGCGGAGGACGTCGCTGCCGGGGCGAGCCCGCGGCGGGGCCGGGCCGCCTGCCTGGCCCACGTGGGCCAGTACCACCTGGTCATGGGCGCGCTTTTCGCCCTGGTGTGGTTGCTCATCCCGCTGCCGCTGTCCGTGACTGGGGGTGGCCGCCGGGTTCGCGTGGTCGGCGGCCACCCATGCCGTGCTGGACCGGCGTTGGCCGGTGCGTTGGCTGTTGCAGCGCACCGGCTCGCCGGACTTCGCCGAGCTGCGGACGTCCGGACTCAACGGGATGTATTCGGTGGCTTGCTCCCAACCGACGTCCACCGTCCACAGCACCCGGAACCAGCGCAACAGATCGAAGGCGTAGCTCCGGCACGTCAGCGGACTCACGTCCCCCAGCAACCGATCCCGCAGGTAGGCGCTGACCGGCTCGACCTCCCGGCCCGCCACGTCCATCACCAGCCACGGCAACACGGCCGAGGAACCGGCGACCACCGCCCCGGCACCCGTCAGCCGTACCCGACCCTCCATCAGATCCCGATGAACACGGGAGACCTCATGCGACAACGACATGCCCAAAGCCTCCAGAACGGCAGCCCCCGAGTCGAGCCGATCAACGAGTTGGTGCAGTCAACTGACCCGGCCCTGCACCGCGCCATCGGAATCGGCGCAGCCGCCGTCACCACCTGGCTCACCACCCGCCCCGGCGGCCGCCGGTGACCGCGCAGACCCGTACGCGTATCGACCGCGTCCGCGCCTCGGCCGGGATCGCCCAGCTCGCCGTCCGGCAGATCGAGGACGAACTCACCGGCGAGATCGGCGCCGAGGAAGTCGCGGAGATCCTGCGCGAGCTCCACCACGAAGACCACCGGCAGGGCGGCGTCTTCGGCCCCCGCGCGCAGCTGCTCACCGTCGCCGGGGCAACGCATCGAACCGGACTGTGACGGCGAGATGCCGTGCCCGCTGCACGAAGCCGCCGCGCTCATCACCGAGAACGCCGGTCTTCAGACCTACTACCTGCAGGGAGAAGCCACATGAAGCCGTTCTGCCTGGAAAACGCGCTGCCCATCGACACGACGATCCCGGACGACTCATTGGTCTGCCTGATCGGCGCGGCTGGGTCGGGCAAGAGCACCGGGGCCAGCGCCTGGCCGGACACGCAGGTCCTTGAACTCGACAGGTTCCGGGCCCTGGTCAGCGACGAGGCGGGCTCCCAGGAATCGACCAGCGACGCCGTGTTCGCGCTCCACGCCGTCCTGGAGGCCCGCCTCGCGCGCCGCCGGCTGACCGTCGTCGACGCGACGAACAGCGAGAAGGCTGTGCGCGCCAACCTCATCGCCACCGCGCGCCGTCACGGCGTGCCCACGGTGGCGCTGATCATCCCCACCCCGGCCGCCGTGTGCATCGCCCGGCAGGAAGGCCGGCCCGCGAACCGGAGCGTGCCCGAGCCGGTCGTCCGCGCCCAGCACGCCGCCATCGTCGACGCGTTCCCCGGCCTGCCCGGCGAAGGCTTCGACCACGTCGTCATCACGGAGAACATCCAACGCCTGGAGCCGCTGCCGCAACGCGTCAGCGATGCCCGCCGCGCCGACCTCGGCTGGGACGGCGGCGAGGGCCTGGGCGACCTGCTCCTGGTGCGCCGAATCTTCGGCCCCGAGGTCCTGCCGATGTTCCGGTGGCGCGACAACTCGCCGATCGCGGGCGGAGACCGCGTCGCGGAGATCCGGCTCGGGGCGGACCGCATGGTCCTCGCCCTGCCGACCGACGTCGATGGCGCGGGCGACGTCGGGTTCGAGGTCCTGGTGGGCTGCAGGTTCGGCGACGCATGCGAGGGCGCGCGGCGTGGGCGCCGGTCTACAACGCGACCGACCTCCTGCTGGCCCTGACTAGCGACCTGATGCGCGACCCGGACGTGCGCTGCACCATCCACGGCCCGCATGAGGACGAGGACCAGGAGGACGACCCCGAGGGCCGCGCCGACCTGGAGCAGCAGTATGCCGACGCGGTCCGTCCGTGAGTCGTGCTGCCCCCGACCCGCACCCGCTCACCCCGGCTGAACTCCCAGCCGGTGACAACTGGTTCCGCGGCTGCCCGGACTGCCATCTGCCCATCCCGGGCGGGACGCCGGTCTCGCCGCCCACAGCCGCAGCATCCCCACCAACGCCGGTGACCCGCGCATCCCGATCACCATCCGGCTCGACAACTGACAAGGAGGCCCCCATGGCCGGCCAGACCAAGGCCGACACCTTCGCCGCGCTCAGCGACTGCTTCGCCGCGGACCTCGCCGCCCTCATCGGAGACCGGGCGCCGCGCGACACCACCCCGAACAGGTTCATCGACCTCGTCGAACACGTCCGCGACGTCCTCGGCATGGCCAGCGTCGGCAACCTGGAGGACGCCAGCGACGACCTGGACTCCGCCATCACCTACCTCACCGACGCGCTGACCAGCCCGGACGGCGACCAGCCCTCTCTTCTGGCCTGGGCGCGTACGCACCTGCGAGACGCCATCGAGACAGCCAGCTGACCCGTGAGTTGAGCGCACTCTGTGCCGCCCCGACCCCGCACCCGCCGGAGGTCGGGGCGGTCGCGGTGGCGCCCCTCAACCACGAACAGCACGAAGGGAGACGGACGTCATGACTCAGAGCCCTACCCGCACCGACTTCGACGAGAAGATGCGGCGGCTCAACGCCGCAGCGGAAGCCGCCGCCTGCACCCCCGTCCAGCACACGGCCGCCTACATCATCTGGCGGAACAAGCACGTCCAGGACGAGCGCCTACGCGAGGTCGTGAAGAGGGCGAACGTCGCCAGATACGGCACTAGGAGCACCAGAAGAGGAAGCAGGTCGGCGACCGTGTGGGGCGTGGTGCGGGCGTCGGGTTCGACCCCCCGTTGGTGGGTGATGGCTTTGGCCGGGGCGGCTCCTTGGCAGTGGGCCGGGTGGCGACGGGCGGTGCCGCGGTCGCGGATAGGGGAACCGCCGAGTGGGAGAGGGCGACGTCCGTTGCCGATGCCGACGGCTTCGCGGCGTGTGACGGACGAGCCGACTCTCCCGCGGTCCGGCTTGGTGAGGGTTGCGCGGTGGCGGACGGACCGACGGGCGTGGCCGACGCCTGTGACTCCGTGTCCTTGCCGTGTGTTGGGCCGGTGGGCAGCAGTTCCCCCGATATGCCTGTTGCGACGACGCCGACCAATACGATCCCACCCGCGACGCTGAGGGCTAGCTTGGTCGTGCCGCCCTTGTGGCGTCGCGCTCGGCGCGGGCCCTTGCCGCGGCGGCGCGTTGCCGACGTTCGGTGGGAGGCGTACGCCTCGTTGCCGTCACTGGGACCGGCAGCCGCAGTCGCGTCAAAGCCGGTGGCCATGTCGGGGTCGAGGTCTCCATCGGTCGGGCCGGGTCCGTCGGGCTCGCCGCCCTGTTCGGGAAGGGGCACTGTCTCGTAAGAAAGGGGCTCGTACGCCTGAGTCTGCTCGTAGGCGTGCGTGGCCTCGGGGCCCCCGTCGTACCCGTGCGTTCCGGTGTGCTCGTAGACCGGCGGCTTGGGCATCGGCGCGTCGCCGTTCCGGTAGAGGGGGTGCGGCAGTGGCGGGGGGTAACCGGTGGCTGCACCAACGTGTGCATGGGCACACGTCGGGCACACCTCGGCTCCGCGGAGATAGCTCCTGCATCCAACGCAATAGTCCATGCGGTTGTCCGTTCCTCCGGCGTCGCCGCCTCCACCCCGCTAGATGGCGGCACCCTACTGATGCGGCGATGTCCGGCTCACCCTGCCCCCTCGTCAGGCCCGAGCTATACCGATGCACCCCCGGTGTGGCACTTCGCCCTGGCGACTCCCGGCTTGCCCGGTTGGTCTGCTGGGAGCGCGCCCCTTCGTGGCGGCGGACCGGTGCCCACTCCCACGTACGGCGATGGTTACGCAAGCGCGAGGACCGCCCGTGCTCACGCCCCGCCCGCGCCGCCGACCTGCTGGCCGTCTACAACGGCCAGCCGCCCGAAGAGCTGTTCTGCGACCGGTGCGACGTCCCCGACTGGTACGCCGGCTGACCGCTGACCGCTGACCGACACCCCGTACACGACGAAGCGGCGCACCCCAGTGCCGTGGAAAGCCGGGTGCGCCCCTTCTTGATGCCCGCCCCGAAGGGCGAGATCGGAGCTCCATCATGCCTGCCCTGACTGTGTTACGGCAGTGCCCCCGCACATTTCTCCTCACCGCGGCCGCCGTGCCGCTCGCCCTGGCCGCCGTCGTCGACGACGTCCGCGTGCGCCGCCAGTTGGAGGCCGCACGCCGCGACCAGCTCACCGGCCTGCCCTGCCGCGACGGCCTCACCGCCCACGGCAAAAGGCAGTTCACCGCCCGGCGCCGCGCAGGCGACCTCCTGGTCTTGGTCCTCGATGGCAACGGCTTCAAGGCGATCAACGACTCCTTCGGCCACGCCGCCGGCGACAAGGTCGTCGTCACCCTCGCCCAGCGGCTGCGCCAGTGGAGCGCCGCCCGCCAGGGCCTGGCCGCGCGCCTGGGCGGGGACGAGTTCGGCGCAGCCGTCTGTGTGCCGCGCGAGCACTTTGCCCAGGAGCTCGCCGGCCTGCGCTTCCACATGGACCGGCCCGTGCCGTACGAGGGCCTGCTGCTGCCGTTCACCGTGTCGATCGGTGCCGCCCACACCGTCGACCTACCCGGTCGGCCCTTCGGCGACGTCCTGCGCTCCGCCGACGTGTCCATGTACAAGGTGAAGGCCGGCGAAGAGCCCTTCCCGTACCTGGGCACCGAGGCCGACGCCGAGGTCAAGGCGGTCAACGGCCGCCGACCCGGACGCCCCGGCACCGCCCTGCCGGAGCGTGCCGCATGACCGCCGCACTCGAAGGCGGCGACTGGATCCGCGGCATGACGATCCGCCAGCCCTGGGCCACTTGCATCCTCGCGGGGAAGACCCCTGAGAACAGGCCCAGGCCCTGGCCGTGGCGCGGTTATCTCTAGGTCGAAGTCGGGGGCTGGCACGTGGGTTTGGGCCGTAGCCCTCAGGTGTGCCTCGTTGGTATCCACTAGCTCCTTGCTGCGTTGGGTACATGTGATTTACAGGGCGGAGAGGGCGATCTCTCCTGCGGACGGCAGCGTCCAGCGGGTGATCGTCGGCGAGACGTACACCATCCACACCGAAGGCTCGGCCTACCTTGCTGGGTTGCGAGCGGTGGACCGGTCGCCGAACACCGAGCGCGTCTATGCCGGCCGTGTCGCGCTGTACCTGACGTACTGCATGTCGGCCGGCATCGACTGGTGCCGACCGACGTTCCTGGCGTTGGCGCGCTTCGCCCAGTGGCTGATCGCCGAACCGCTGCCGCCGCGTGAGCCACGGTCCATCACCGTGCGGTTCCGGACCAAGAAGTCCGCGAACGCTGTGCTGACCACGGTGTTCGAGTTCCTGCGGTTCGGCACCACGCATGGCTGGGTGCCGGCCGACGTGGTCGATCGACTGTCTGATCAGAAGTACCTTTCCTTTCTGCCGCCGGGCTACGACGCGGGTGAGGACGCGCAGTACCGCACGGTCAACGGCCGGACGATCAAGTTTGTGGTGGCTGACGACAGCGTCGAGTGGCTGGCCGACGCGCAGGTCGAGCGATTGTTGGAGCTCACGCCGCGGGCCCGTGACCGCTTCCTCGTGGCCCTGCTGCGGTGCACGGGGATCCGCATCGGTGAGGGCTTGGGGCTGCGCCGGGAGGACATGCACTTCCTGGCCCGGTCGGAGATCTTCGGTTGCCAGGTCACTGGCCCGCACGTGCACGTGCGGCGGCGGCTGAACCCCAACGGGGCATTGGCGAAGTCTGTGTACTCTCGCTGGATCCCGGTCACTGAGCAGGTGGTCGGCCTCTACGCGGACTACCAGTACGAACGCGGCCAGGTCGCGGCGGCCGAGATGACCGACATGGTGTTCGTGAACCTGTTCCGGGCACCACTGGGCCGGCCGATGACTTACCACAACGCCAAGGACCTGTTCGACCGGCTCGCCCGCCGGGCCGGGTTCGCCGCCCGCCCGCACATGCTGCGGCACTCTGCCGCCACGAGCTGGATCCGCTCCGGGGTGCCCGAGGACGTGGCCCAGCACCTGATGGGTCACGCCTCGCGCTCGTCGATGCAGCCCTACCTGCACCCCACCGAACGCGATATGCGTGAGGCGGTCGAATCCACCGCCCGGCGAACCAGGGAGGCACGACGATGACGAGGTCAACAGCACTCGCACCGCCGGCGCCCAGCCTCCCGCCGCCCGACCTGAACGGCTGGGTGGAGTGGCTGAAGGGCCAGGTCGCCCCCGCCTGGCGGCCGGGTGAGTGGGACGCTGCTTCCTGGTTCTTCAATGGCGATCCGGACAACGAACGCACCGGCGGCTGGCGGTGCGCGACCCGGTCCTGTCCCTCGATCAGCAACAGCCGCGGGATGTGCAAGTCCTGTATCCGCGAGCACCGCGTCAGCGGCCTGGACCGCGAGACGTTCCTGGACACCCACGTCCCCGAGGAGCGGAAGTACGCACCGGGACGCCACCAGGCGCGCTGTCTGGTCGAGCGCGACGGCCGACGCTGCACGCACGGCAAGTACTGCCGGCGGTTATGCCTCACCCACTATCGCGCCTGGTGCACCAGCGGCAGCCCGGAGGTCGAGGTCTGGGCCCGCACTGTTGCCAGTGCCGCTCACCGATACCTTGCCGACCTGTGCAATCGCCCGATGCGAGCAAGAGCGGTCGGGACTAAAGACGCTGTGTTCGTACCACGTCGCCAAGCACCGGCGAGACGCACCGAACGAACCCGTCGAGGAGTGGGCTCCGCGGCAGACACCGTTCCTGCGCGCCCACCAGTTCTCGCTGATCCCGTTCCAGCCGGTGATGCGCTGGGAGATGCTCTACGCCCTTCAGCAGCGCGATGCCCGCGGCGGAAAGATCGACCCAACCCTGGTCCGGATGCTCGCCGGCCTGCTGGGCGACCGACCGCACCTGCTGGGCGCTGATCGCAGCGAGCTCATGGCGCTCGCGCACACGAAGACCTGCACCGGCGCTTCGGCGCACATCAACGAGACCTACCGCGCGGTGCATATCGGCCACGAGGAGATGTGCGGCATCAAGCCCACCGACAAGCTCGTCTGGCACCTGCCCTCCATCAAGGCACCGTCCCGGAAGTCCAAGACAGGACGGGCCCGGTCCACGCACGGCGAGCTGGACTTCACCGCCATCGCCCAGCCATGGCTGCGGGATCTCACGCTGGAATGAGCCCGCCACATCGACCCCTCGCTGGAGGTCCTGCGCGACACCTTCAGGGTCGCCGTGCTCGTCTCCGGCGCCTTGAACCAGCGGTCTGGCGGCG
This sequence comes from Streptomyces sp. GS7, assembly GCF_009834125.1. NCBI lineage: Bacteria > Bacillati > Actinomycetota > Actinomycetes > Kitasatosporales > Streptomycetaceae > Streptomyces > Streptomyces sp. GS7. Next base: position 4,365,212 of record NZ_CP047146.1, on the reverse strand, counting down.
TCATGGACCCGGCTCGGCTCACCGCCGCCGACATGGACGCCGCGGTGGACGCCATCCGCAGTGCCCGCCGCAAGGACGGCGAACTCTTCACGCGCAACAGCGCCCGCAGCATGGCGCACAAGTTGTTCGCCCTACTCGACTTCGGCCGCCGGACGGGCTTGATGGCCGATGCCCCTATCGCCTTCGCTCGCCACCGCCGGCGGCGGCATAGCATCGGACACGACGACGAGGATGAGAGCGGCAAGGCCATCCCGGAGCCGGTCATCGCCCAGCTCGATGCCCACCTGGAGACTTTCGGCGCCGGCATTCCCTACGGGCGCCTCACCGACGACGAGGTCCGGCACGTGCTCCGCACCGCCTATGTGCTGCTTCGCGACACCGGCCGGCGCCCACGCGAGATCTGCAGCCTGCGTTCCAACTGCCTGGAGCACTCCGGCGGCGACTACGAGCTGATCTGGGACAACTACAAGAGCAAGCGTCACCGGCGCCGCCTGCCGATTACCAGGGAGACCGCCCAAGCCGTGCAGGAATGGTTGCCGGTTCGCAGCCGGCTGCGGACGCCGTCGGTTAGCGAGGGTCATCTCTTCCCGACGATCACCGGGGACCACATCGACCCCTAACTCAACCCCAGTTACCTGTCGCGGTATCTGCGGCGCTGGGTGGACGCCATCCCGAAGCTCGACTCCAGCACCACCGGCCCGGACGGCAGCCCGCTGCCCTTCGACCGGACGCTCATCTACCCCTACGCGTTCCGGCACTCCTACGCCCAACGTCACGCCGACGCCGGCGTCCCGATCGACGTGCTCAGAGAGCTCATGGACCACCGGCAAATCAGCACGACCATGGGCTACTACAAGAACCCTCGGGAATTGCATCTGATGGGCGAGAATCCGCAGGTCGCCAGTTCACGGCAGGAGGCTGAGGTACTCCAACGCTACTACGAACTAACCGCCTGAACAGGGAAGTTGCCCACACCATCCCGTCTGATGCATGATCTGCCCTCCAGAAGGGAGGGGCTGGAGTGGTGCATCAGCGCAAGGTGGCTCTGGCTGGGTCGGCTCATCTGGAGCTCGTTTCCGGGGTCGTCCAGCTGCGTCCGGAGGACGCGATGTTCGACGCGATGCTGCGGGGTTGGCGGGCTCAGCAGAAGTCGCGAGGGTTGCAGGACGAGACGGTCGACGACCGGGAACGGCTGGTCCGCCGGTTCTTCGAGTTCACGAACGACTACCCGTGGCAGTGGGCACCGGGCCACATGGACGAGTGGTCGGCCTCATTGACGGGCGAGAAGCATCTGGCGCCGTCCACGATCCGCAGCTACCAGGGCGATGTTCGCCTGTTCACCGAGTTCCTCATCGACGCCCGCTACGGATGGGGGCCGGCCTGCGAGGAAGCTTTCGGCACCCACCCGGTGGCGATCGCCCACGAGTGGAACACCCTTCCCCATCTGCAGGACTATGAGGGCGACCCGGAAGCGAGGCCGTTCACCCGCGAAGAGCTGCAGCGGTTCCTCGACTACGCCGACGACCAGGTCGGCCGCGCTGTGAAGTCCAAGCGCAAGGGCGCCCTTGCCGCCTACCGCGACGCCACACTCTTCAAGGTCATCTACGGCTGGGGGCTGCGGCGGACTGAGACGTCCAAGCTGGATGTGGTCGACTTCGGGCGGAACTCGAAGGCTCCGCAGTTCGGCCGGTACGGCACACTCAACGTCCGCTATGGCAAGGCGAAGAAGGGGCAGCCGCCGCGGCGGCGGAACGTGCTGTCGGTGATGGACTGGGCCGTCGAGGCGGTCGCCGACTACGTCGAGAACGTCCGGCCACGGTTCGGGTTCCCCGATCATCCGGCGCTTTGGGTCACCGAACGTGGAGGACGCCTTCAGCCCGGTTCCATCAACGATCGCTTCGAGGCATACCGAGACGCCCTAAAACTCCCAAAAGAGCTAGTTCCACACTCGATCAGACATTCATACGTAACCCATCTCACGGAGGACGGTGTCGACCGTCGGTTCATCCAGCAGCAAGTCGGCCATGACTGCGACCGCTCCACGGCCATCTACACGCACGTCAGCGACGACTTCATGAACACTGCCCTCAACAAGGCACTGGCCCCGGCGTTCGCCGGGGCGGGATGAGGAGGACCGGGATGGACGGCAAACTCGACTACCGCTGGCATCTGCGCAAGGTCATGGCGGACCGCGGGATGTTCTCCACCACCGACATTATCCCGCCGCTGGCCGACCGCGGCATCACGCTGTCCACCAGCCAGGTCTACCGGCTCGTCGTTGAGCGGCCCGAACGGCTGAGCCTGAAGATCCTCATGGCCCTGCTCGACATCCTGGACTGCACGATGGACGACCTCATCGAGCCGATCGCCGCGGCCGGCGCCGTGAAGAAGCCGAAGAAGGCCGCCGCGGGCGGCAGCGGGGCACCCGCAGAGGGGCTCGGTGGCCTGCGCCCAAAGCGAGCCAGGATCAGGGGTGTTGACCTTCCATGACCACCCCAGACCATGACCGTGCTGTCACCGACCCCATCGGCCTGGCCACTGACCTGATCATGCGAGTTGAGAAGGAACTCGGGCCCGAGACGATCCGGGCCGTGGTCACCACGGTCGGCGGCGGACGGGCCAAGTCCCGCATGCTCGCCGCCGCGCTGGCCCGCCGCCCCGCGGTCTTAAACGACGGCCGGTCCCCGGCCCCACGAGCCGTCGGTGACCTACTCATTGCCCTACGCATGGCTGGGGCCCAGGCGACCTCCTCACCGGTCTGCGCCGAGTGCGGCAAACACCTGCGCACGCTCCAACGCCGCGGTCAGGACTGGTACTGCGGAGTCTGCGGGCCCACGGCGTTCGAACCCTGCGCCGGTTGCGGGAATACCCGACGCGTCTCCACACGGGACCGGGCCGGCAGAGCACGTTGTGTGAGGTGTCGGGACATCGACGGACGGGAGCCCGTCGCGGTGATTCACGGCGTGATCGCCGGACTGGATCCGCATGCCGACTTGGACGTGGTCGCCGACGTTGTCCGCCGCTCGGCACAGCGGCCTGCCAACCAGCAGAAGATCGCGTGGGCTCTGGAAGCCGACTCCTCGCTGCTGACCGGCAACGGGCATCTCGCGCCGTTCCCCGTAATCCTGCGGCTGATCGACCGGCTCATCGACGCCGGAGTCGCCGGAATCACTCGTCCTGCCTGCCCCCGCTGTCACAGAACCGTACGCATCAGCAAGCCCCTCGACGGCCAGCGGGTCTGCCGCAACTGCATCGCCAAGTCCCGCATCGAAGAGTGTTCGCGCTGCGGCACCCGACGCGAACCGGCCACCCGCGACGACCACGGTCGGCCGCTGTGTCCGAACTGCCTGGCCAACGACCCCGCCAACCTGGAGACTTGCATCAGCTGCGGCAGGCGAAAGGTCGTGAGCACCCGCACGCCGAACGGACCGCTCTGCCCGAGCTGCCCCTCCCTCCGCACCACGACCTGCAGCATCTGCCGTCAAGAGAAGCCCTGCGGCATCTCCCGCACCACAGGCCGACCGTGGTGTCCGGACTGTCAGCGCCGTTCAGCGCCGTGCTCGGCATGCGGAAATGCCGCGCCAATCGTCTCCGGCACCCTCGACCAGCCCGTCTGCGCGGCCTGCACGCCTTCCGAGATCTGGCACATCTGCCCCACCTGCACTGATCCCGACTACCCGCACCCCGGCCAGTGCGCCCGCTGCCTGATCAACCGACGCCTCAACGAACTGCTCGGCCCGCCGTCCGAGGTCCTTCACCCCGGTCTTGAAGCCCTCCGGAACAACATCGCCACGACCGAGCATCCCATCACGGCCAGGCGCTGGCTGAACAAGCCGTCCGTCTCTCCGGTCCTTGCCGACCTCGCAGCCGGGCGGCGAGCACTGACACACGAGGCCCTCGACGAGCTACCCGACAGCCCACCCCTCGCCCACCTCCGGCAAGTCCTCGTGAGCGTCGGCGCCCTGCCCCAACGGGACGAGTACATGGCCCGCCTCGAACGCCTCCTGACCGGCCTTCTCACATCCCGGCAAGACCCCGAGCACCGCAAAATCCTGCATCGGTACGCGATCTGGCACCTCGTCCGGCGACTCCGACGACGGAACGCGGGCAAGCCCCTCACTCCGCAGCAGTTCATTTCCGCACGTCAGCGGACCAGGGCAGCCATAGCCTTCCTCAGCTGGTTGGCAGCCGCCGAGCTCACATTGGAGACTTGCCAGCAAGCGGACCTTGAGCGGTGGCTCACCGACGACTCGGCAACCCACCGCTACCACGCGGGGCACTTCATCCGCTGGGCCCGCACCAACAAGCTCACCGCAGTCCACGTCCCCGCCATCCGCTGGAACGGCCCCACCCAACCGCTCGATGACGAACATCGCTGGCATATCGCACGCCGTCTCCTCCACGACGACGCCCTCAAACCGGAGGACCGCCTCGCCGGCCTCCTCCTTCTTCTCTACATCCAGGGACCGGCAGCCATCAGCCGCCTCACCACCGAGGACGTCGAAGTCGGCGCCCAGGAAGTACGTCTTCACCTCGGCCAGGCCCCCATCCACCTCCCCGAGCCTGTCGCCGCCCTGGCCCGACACGTCGCCGCGAACCGCAAGGGGCACGCAACCATCGGAGCCCTGGCCCCATCTCCGTGGCTCTTCCCTGGTGGCCAGCCCGGCCGCCCGATCAGCACCACCCAACTGACGAATCGGCTCAATCAGCTCGGGATCCGCCCCAACCAGGACCGCAGCACCGCACTCTTTCAACTCGCCACCGAGCTCCCCGCCGCGCTCCTGGCCCGCACCCTGGGCCTCCACATCGACGTGGCCGTCGCCTGGCAGCGTCTCTCAGCAGGCGACTGGGCCGCCTACGCAGCCGACGTCAGCCAGCGAGGCACCTCATAAGCCGGGCATTCGGAGAGTTTCAATACCCGACTCCACCATCAGTCTCGTTGAAGCGGAAACGCGCCGCGGTCTCCACAATGCGCCTGCACGTCATCGACCGCGCAGGCAATCCCGCCCCGATGAGCTCCAACACCGGATACGAGGCCCGCTCCGTCGCGGTCCCGTTCGGCAACTGCATCGAGCCGTCGAACGTCAAAGCCGGCGGAACCGCCTGCCCGATCCGCTTCCAGTGTTCCGGCTGCGGCTTCTATCGCCCGGACCCGTCCTACCTCCCCGCGATCGAGGAACACATCAACTCCCTTCGCGCCGACCGCGAGACCGCCCAGGCGATGGATGTCGACGGCTTCGTCATCCGCAACCTCACCGACCAGATCGCCGCATTCCAGCAGGTCATCGCCACAATGCAGAATGAGCTGGCTGGCCTGCCCGACGACGAACGGTCCGAGATCGAGGAAGCCAGCGCGGTCCTGCGGAAAGCCCGTGCAACCCACGGCCGCACGACGTTGCCGCTGACCGTCGCCAACCGGAGCCCAGCGTGAACCCTCACCTCACGGCTTGGTCCGCCAGCGGTTCGGCCAGCCGAACACCGGCCCAGGTCCTGCGCGAGGCCCGCCGTCGCGACAGCCGCACGAAACCCGCTCGCGTCCTGGAAGCCGTCCAAGAGATGACGCGCAACGGCGACCGCATCACCTTCGCCGCCGTCGCTCGCGCCGCCAACGTCTCAACGTGGCTCACCTACGCCGACGGAGTGCGCGAACACATCGAGTCCGCCATCCACCAGCAGCGGTCCACGCGACCGCAGATGGCCACGACGGCTCAGGCCAGCCCTGCGGGCCTTCGCGCCGACCTTGCACTCGCCCGCGAAGAGATCCGCCGGCTCCGCGGCGAGCGCGACCAGCTGCAGCAAACCGTCCGCCGCCACCTCGGCCAACAACTCGACCAACTCGGCGCCCGGGACCTTGCCACCCGCGTCCAGGAGCTCACCGAGGCCAACACCCGCCTCGAAGCGAACCTGCACGAAGTGACTGTCGCGAAGTCCCGCCTCGAGCGCCACGTCACCGGTCTGGAAGACGAGCTCGGCGCGGCACGGACCAGCCTCCGCCGAATGATCAAGGCTCAGAGCAAAGGAGAAGCGTCACCAACATGACTCGCATATGACGGCGCTCTTTGAAAATGGCTCTGACCGCGGTTTCGTGAATCCCCAGGTCAGGGGTGGGGACGAGGGATCGTTTCAGCACGGTGTTCCCTGGCGTGGCGAGCAAGACGATCGAGGATGTGCTGTTTGCCGGGATCGATGTGCGAGTGGAGCGCGTCAACGATGTCTCCGGCGGCCTGGTGCTGGAGGCGGTGTCCACGGGTCGTCCGGGCCGGTGCCCGGACTGCCGGAAGCGGGCGGAACGCGTGCACAGTACGCACCAACGCTCCCTGGACGAGAGGCCGTTGGGACCGCGTCGAGTCACAATCCGACTCCGGGTGCGACGGTTCTTCTGCGACCGGCCAAGCTGTTCACGCCGGACGTTCGTCGAGCAAGTCGGCGGGCTGACCGAGCGGTACCGCCGGTCAAGCATCGGGATGACCGGCTGGCTCTGGTCGATCGCGGTGGAGCTGGGCGGCCGTCCGGCCGCGCGGCTATGCCGCAAACTGCGGATGGCCGCGGGCCGGACCCGGCTGCTCAAGTTGCTGACATCGCCACCGGTGCCGGACCGTGCCCCGCGGGTACTGGGCGTGGACGAGTTCGCCTTCCGCAAAGGCTGCACATACGGCACTGTGCTGGTCGATGTCGAGGCCAGCCGGGTCGTGGATGTGCTGCCCGACCGCACGTCGGAGACGTTCGCGGCCTGGCTCAAGGACCATCCCGGTGCGGAGATCATCTGCCGCGACAGGGCTTCCGCCTACACGAAGGCGGTCAAGGAGGCCGCCTCGGACGCCCTGGAAGTCGCTGATCGCTGGCATCTGCTTCAGAACCTGTCCGCCGCAGTGGAGAAGACCTGCCACCAGCACCGCGACTGCCTCCGCAAACATGCAGAGCAGGAGACAGCGACGAACGTGCCGGAGTCGACACCGATGCTATTGCCACCCGCCGAGCTGCCTGGCACCCAGATCGTCGAACGGACCCATCACCGCTACGAGGACATCCACCGCCTGGTGGAGAAAGGCTGGACGATCAGCGCCATCGCCCGGAGGCTGAACCTCGACCGCAAGACCGTGCGCCGCTTCCGCGACACCGACCTCGACCAGCTGCTGGCCTCCGCCCGCGACCGCCGGCCCAACGGCGTGCTGGAACCGTTCAAGGCATACCTCAACGCTCGCTTCACCGAGACACAGGGCCAAGCCAGCGGCACCCGCCTCTTCCTGGAGATCCGTGAGCGTGGTTACCGCGGCAGCCGCCAAGTCGTCCGCAAGCACCTCGCCGCCCTACGCGCGGGCACCGCCGCACCGGTCCGGGCCGACATCCCGAGCCCCCGCAAGATCACCTCCTGGATCATGCGGCCCCGCGACACCCTCACCGACAGCCAGGAGGAACGACTGCTCGGCGTCCGGCTCGCCTGCCCAGACATCACCCGCGCCTGCGACCTGGCCCGGGCCTTCGCCGAACTCGTCCGCCACCAGCGCGGATTCTTGCTGATGCAGTGGATCCGCCAGGCCGAACAGGACGCCCCGAAGCCCATGCAGAGCTTCGCCGGATCCCTCCGCCAGGACCTCGACGCCGTCACCGCCGGCCTCACTCTGCCCTGCAGCTCCAGCGCCGTCGAAGGCCACGTAAACCGGGTGAAAACACTCAAGCGAGCCATGTATGGCCGGGCCTCGTTCGAACTCCTCCGGACCCGCATCCTCACCCAACCATGACCTTCACGAAACTGCGGTCAGAGCCCTGAAAATCCCCACCCCCTGCTCAGAGGGTGGACAAGCCTGCCCGCCTGGATTCCCCACCGCGTAACGTCCTGACCTGCTGCTCGCCGTCGTGGATGACGTGGCCATCGGGCCATCGCACCGGTGAGTGTTGGGGCCGGTTGCGGTGGTCAGCGGGAGTCGTGGCCTGCCCGCATGCTCAGTGCGGCGCCGAGCAACAGGGCTGCGATGACCACCGCGAGCGGGACGGTCCAGGATCCGGTGGTGCTGTGGAGGACGGCGGCGAGGGCGGGGCCGGTGGCGGCGATGAGGTAGCCGCAGGTCTGGGCCATGGTCGACAGGGCGGCGACGTGGTCGTGGTCGGTGCCCCGGCGGGCATAGAGCACTCCCGGGAGAGCCTGTCCGGCGCCCAGGCCGATGCCGAGGATGGCCGCCCACAGTGCCGAGGGTCCGTTCGGGGCGAGCAGCAGTCCGGTGAACCCGGCGGCGCTGATCAGGACGGTGCCCAGGATGTGCGGGCGTTGGTCGTTGCGGGGTGCGGCGAGGACGGGCGCGAGGAAGCCGCCTGCGGCCACGCCGAGGATGAGCACCGCCTGGCAGGTGCCGGCGACCGTCCGGCTGGTGCCGGCGGCGATGAGGATGGAGGGCAGCCAGGCGAGCGCGGTGTAGAACGCGAGGGTCTGGATGCCGAAGAAGGCCGTCAGGCTCCACGCCAGCCCGGTACGGGCGACGTGCCGACGCGGCGCGGCCGCATCGGCGGCCGGGGTGGCGGGCCGGGGCCGGTGGACGCGGGTCTGCGGGGCGATTCCCACCGCGGCGAGCACGGCGGGCACGATGGCAAGGCCGACCGCGAGCTGCCAGGACCCGCCGGACGCCTGGGCGACGGGCGCGACCAGGGCCGCGACGATCGCCGAGCCGACGCCCATCGACAGCGCGTAGACGCCCATCATGGTGCCGACGTGCCGGTGGGAGAAGCGAGCCCGGACCAGGACCGGCACGAGCACGTTGACGACCGCGGTAGCGAGGCTGACGACGATGGTGCCGGCGTACAGGCCCGGCATCCCGAACACGCGCAGGATCGCGCCGGCGACCAGGACGACGCTGGCCCACAGCAGGCCGCGCTCCTCGCCGAGCCGGCGCCGCACCACCGGGGCGAGCGGTGCGAACAGGCCCATGCACAGCGGCGGGAGCAGCCCGAGCACGGTCACCGTGGCGGAGCCGAAGTGGGCGATGGGGGCCAGCGGCCCGATCTGCCCGAACGCGACCCGGGTGTTGAGGCTCAGCAGCACGAAGCCGACGACAAGCAGAGCACCCGCCGTGGGGGCTTGGCGGTCGGTGTCGGCGGATGCGGGCGGGGCGGCTGTTCTGGAGGCGGAGGAGGTAAGCATGGACGGGCTTGCCCTTCAACGTGGACGTTAGGATGTCCTCAGAATTCACGCTCAAGTGCGCTTGAGTGCAAGCCGCCGGAAGATCGGCCCGGAGGGACGATGAAACCGCTGTTCTCGATCAGTGAGGTGGCCAAGGCGTTCGACCTGTCCGTGCCCGCCCTGCGCTACTACGAGGAACGCGGCCTGATCCGCCCCGTCGCCCGGCGCGGGCGCGTGCGCTACTACGACCGCACCGGCCTGGAGCAGCTCGCGTACGCCCAGCTGTGGCACAACGACGGCATGATGCCGCTCGCCGACACCGCCGCCGTGATGGAGAGCAAGCACGTCGAGGACCGGCGCGCCCTGATCGCCGAGCAGCGGGAGGCGATGCTGGCACGCATCCGTAAGCTCACCCGGGCCGCTGCTGTGTTGGAACACCTGCTGGAGTGTCCCAACGACCGCCCGGTGGACTGCCCGGTGACCGGCGCCTACATCCGCGCCCGGGTCGACGCCGCCCTCGCCGGTGAAGAGTTCCTCAACGACTTCCTACCGGACCACCCCGACGAGCCGTAGGTGACGATCCAGCGGTCACGCCAACGTCGTAGGCGGCCATGCCCACCGGCGGGCCTCGCTGAACGCCGGGCGCCCGCAGCCGCTGGTGGTAGGGCCAGCAGCTTTCATCGCGGCGTGTCCCGAGGAGTGGCCGGGTCGTTCACCAGGCAATGAGGTAAGCCGTCGATACGACAGGGGCTGCCGTATGCGACTGCTTGTGGTGGGGGTTCTCGGTGGCGACCTGTGTGTTCGCAGATGACGAGCTGGCGCGGTTGCGCGGCTTTCAGCGGCGGTCCGGACAGGGCAGGTCGGGATCCATCGCGTGCAGGATCTGCTGGGAGATGTGACGTAGTTGTTCGATCTGCTCCGGTTCCAGTGCGTCCACCACCAGTGATCGCACCTGCTCCACGTGGCCGGGTGCGCTGCCGGCCAGCTTCCGGTACCCCTGATCGGTGAGGACGGCGAGGGTGCAGCGGCCGTCGCCGGGTGCGGTCTCCCGGTATACGTAGCCGTGCTTCACCAGCCGTTTGACCACGTGCGACAGGCGGGAGAGCGAGCCGTTGGCGAGGACGGCGAGGGTGCTCATCTGCAGCGCGCGCTGTGGCGCGTCGGAGAGGGCGGCTAGCACGAGGTACTCGAAGTGGCTCAGTCCCGAGTTGTTGCGAAGCTGGGAATCCAGTGCGGCGGGCAGCTTGATGATCAGTGTGTTGAACGCCTTCCAGGCGTTCAGCTCGGCTTCGTTCAGCCAGCGCGGCTCGTCCTTGTCCATCTTGTCCATGCCGGTGACTCTACCCAATCACTTGATCCATCAAGTAATTGGTTGACGCTTCAATAAATCTCCTCTACGTTGATTGAAGCTTCAACGGGCCGTCCGGCCAATCGAGCGCCACCGGCGCACCCCTTCGCCACTCGCAAAGGTGATCTTCACTATGCCCACGAGCAACTCTCGGATATCCGTCGTCCTCCGTACCGCAATCGCAGCGGCCGGCGCGCTGACCGTGACCGCCCTGGCCGTCACCGTGCCCGCCGCGGCCGATGCCCACAACAATGGCCCCGACTTCAGCCGCCACACCCTCACGCAGCAGGTCTCGCTCACCGGCAACGGGCCGGCTGACCAGAGCCTCAGCTCCGTGGTCTACCAGCCGGAGGGCGGACACGCCCGCGGCATCCAGGTGATGGTCCCCGGTGCCACCTACGACCACAGCTACTTCGACCTGAAGACTTCCCAGGGCTGGGTCTCCCAGGCACGCAAGGCAGCCGAGGACGGTTGGATCTCCGTCGCCGTCGACCGCATCGGAACGGGCAAGTCCAGCCACCCGGCCGCCGGAGACGTGAACAACACCGTCGACGCAGCGACCATCCACCAGCTCATCGCCAAGCTCAGGTCCACCTACAAGGGGCTGCCCGTCTCACTGGTCGGCCACTCGCAGGGCAGCTCGGTGGCGCTGCAGGAAGCGGCGACCTACAAGGACGTCAACGCCGTCGTCATTACGGGGCTGCTGCATCACGCGGGCGCCGCCGAGGGCGTCTTCGGTACGCTTGTCCACCCTGCAGCCGAGGACCCGGCCTTCGCGAACCATCCCGCACCGACGGGCTACATCACCACGCGACCCGGCCTGCGGCAATACTTCTACTGGCCCTTCAACGCCGACCTGGCCACCGTCCAGGCCGACGACGCGACGAAGCAGACCATCACCCCGGGTGAATCCGGCGACTTCATGACCGAGCAGAACCAGGGTCGCTTCGCCAAGGGCGTCAATGTGCCCGTCCTTTCGGTCGTCGGCGAGCACGACACCTTCTACTTCGACCCCGCCGACCGCGACAAGACCGTCGCCGCGGAACCGGCCGCCTACCCGGCCAGCCCGCACGTCGATGTGAAGGTCGTCCCGAACGCCGGCCACGACCTCGCACTGCAGCGCAACAGTGACGACACCACGAACTACATCGACACCTGGCTTTCCCGGGAAGCGTGAGAGACACCCGGGCCGTCCCGGTCAGGCGCGACGCCGTCGACTGACCGGGACGGTCACTCTTCCCAAGGGTGACGAGTTGCGACAGCAGTTGTTCAGCAATTCGGTTCGTGGAATTCCTCACCGGCGAGGGTGGCCTCGACACGGGCGCTGATGTAGGCGCCGGTCACGGGACAGCTCGGCGGGTGGTCCGCCGGGCAGTCCAGCCTGTGCCGCAGCACGGCGGCGGCACAGGTGAGCTGGTGGATCCGCTCCTGCATGGCGGCGTGCTAGGCGCCGATCAGGGCATGGCGGTCCTGCGCGTGTTCGCTGGTCATCACGGCGGCGGTGTCGGCGAGGGTCAGCATCCCGTCGTGGTGCCACAGCTGGATGTAGGCGAGCCGTTCTCACCCGGAGTCCTCCCACTGTCCGGCCCGCACCGTGCGACGGGCCCCGGGGACGACAACGAGCGGCTCCGGCCGGGGTGCCGGGCGACCAGCATCTCTGTCGGCAAACGATGGCGCCCTCAAGTGATCAACGCACCACCCGCGGATGATCATGTAATCGTGGAGGCGCAGGTGCGTGACTACGGGTTTTCGCCGGCGCAACAGGATGAGATTTGGAGGCGCTGGCGCGAGGGGCAGTCGTTCAGCTTGATCGGGCGGGTGCTCGGGGCACCGATGCAGCACGCCCGTCGGTTCCTGTACCAGAGTGGCGGCGTCCGCCTCATCCCGCAGACGCGGTCAGAGCGGCATCTGAGCGGCAGCGAGCGCGAGGAGATATCGCGCGGCATCGCCGCCGGAGCATCGGCCCGTCAGTTGGCCAAGCAGCTGGGCAGATCGCCTTCGACCGTCTCCCGCGAGATCGCTCGCAACGGCGGCCGGGACCGCTACCGTGCCGCGTCGGCCGATGCGGCCGCCTACGAGCGCGGGCGCCGGCCCAAGCGGGCCAAGCTCGCTCAACGGCCCGCTCTGCGTGCCCTGGTGGAGGCCAAGCTGGCTCTGTGCTGGTCTCCCGAGCAGATCGCAGGATGGCTGCGACGCCGGTTTCCTGGTGACGCCTCCATGCAGATCTCGCACGAAGCGATCTACCTCTCGCTCTACGACCCTCGCCGGCGCCAGGCGATCGACCGCAGCCTCACCCAGCGGCTGCGGTCAGGCAGACCCATGCGTCGTCCGAAGATCGCCCGCCGGCCCACCGGGCGGGGCATCATCCGCGGCATGGTGTCCATCACCGCCCGCCCCGCCGAGGCCGAGGACCGCAAGGTGCCCGGCCACTGGGAGGAAGATCTCGTGATGGGCACCCGGCCCTCGGCCGTCGCCACGCTCGTCGAGCGCACCAGCCGCTACACGGCCATCGTTGCGCTGCCGGACTGCATCAAGGCTGAGCAGGTCACTCCGCACCTCACCAGGAGTCTCCTCGGCATCCCGCCCCAGCTACGACGAACGCTTACCTGGAACCGGGGCCGGGAGATGGCCGAGCACCAGGCCATCACCGCCGAGACCGGGATGCCGATCTACCTCTGCAAGGCGCGCAGCCCGTGGCAGCGCGGCACCAACGAGAACACCAACCGGCTGCTTCGGCAGTACCTCCCCAAGGGCGCGGATCTCCGCACGTTCAGCCAGGCCGACCTGGGCGCCATCGCCCACGAGCTCAACCATCGTCCGCGCAGGACCCACGGTTATCGCACTCCGGCAGAGGTCTACGCTGGCCTCCTCAACAGCGGTGATGCGCTGACCGCTTGAGCTCGCCATCGAATGACGACAGGCGCGGCTGGCGTCCAATGAACCCGCGTAATCCGGGGGTTCGCGGCGGCTCGAATCAAATCAGATCCGATGGTGATTGCTGACAGGGTTTGACGACAGATAGGGTCCGATCCTCCGTCCGGAAGGGGCCCTCGGTGGCGAACCTGGTCTACAAGCGGGTCTCGACCGACCAGCAGTCCACCGCCCGGCAGGACCTCGTCCTGGAGGAGGTCGGCATCGAGGACCCGGTCGTCTTCGAGGAGGACCCGGCCACCTCCAGCCGCCTCCACCCCCTCCAGCGCCCGAAGTTCCGCGAACTGCTGTCGTACGCGCGGCCGGGCGACACCGTGCACATCACCGAGATGTTCCGCCTCGTACGCGGCACCGGGCACATCCTCGACGTGCTCGACGTCCTCCACCGCGACCGCCTCGCCCTGCACATCCACGACGGCGCGTTCTCCGCGATGGACCTCACTGCCCGCCACCCGCGCACCGCGAGCTGCTGTCCACCGTGAAGTTCATGGTGCAGACCCTCGCCGCCGCCGGCGAACTCCAGCGCGACCTCCAGCGCGAGCTGACCTACGACGGGCTGCGGGCCGCCGCGGCCAAGGGCAACAAGGGCGGACGCCGCCCGGCCGTCACGGCAGCGAAGGCCGCCGCCGTGCGCGCCGCGTACCTGGGCGGCCGGTCCATCGCCCGTCTGGCCCGCGACCACGACGTCAGCCGCGGCGCCATCCGCACCGCCGTTGCCGACCTCCTGCCCGAGCACACCGACGATCACCCGGGCACCCCAGCACCGGAGACCGCGGTCACCCTCGACATGCCGGGCAAGGTCGCCGACTTCCTGCGCGCGGCCGAACTGGAGCCCGCCGAGCGGGACGCGCTCGACCAGGGCGTGACCGTACGGCGCGGCCAGGGCTACACACTCCGCGTCAGCGCCGTCCCCGCCGTGCACCGCGGACTCCTCGCCCGCTGTCAGCCGCTCGACGGCGGCCATGGCGCCCCGGCGGTCCCCGCCCAGCGCAAGGCCCGTCGCGAGTACGAGAACCGGGTCAGCACCCTCGCGTCGACTGGACCATGATCAATCTCAGCGCCAACCACGGTTCGATTGATCCCCGGGGCCGGACCCAGCGGTACACGCCCAGGCCGGAGCCGTGCCCGGTGCCGCGCCGGGCGATGTGTGGGTTGATCTGGAACCGGCGGACCTTGTCCCGATGGACCTCGTGGTCATAGCCGCGGCCGGCGTACAGGTGCTTGGGGCGGCGCAGCGGCTGGCCGCGCTTGCCGCGGATCGTCGGGACAGCCTGGATCGGCGGGATCAGTTGGGTGACGTCGTTGCGGTTGCCGCCGGTGGTGATCGCGGCAAGCGGGATGCCGTGCGCCTCGACGATCAGGTGGTGCTTGCTGCCGGCCTTGCCCCAGTCCACCGGGGACGGACCGGTGGCCGGCCCGCCGTTCATCGCGCGGACGTGGCTGGAGTCGACCGCTGCATCGGAGAAGTCCAGCAGGTCCGCGGCCCGCAGCTCGGAGAGCAGCAGCTCGTGCAGGCGCTGGACGACGACAGCAAGCGTAGTGGTGCAGCCACGTGCCTAACTTGCCTGCAACAGTGATGGCCGCCTGACCTGTGGAAACTTGGCCCAACCCTAGATAACGCGCTCTATCGCTGGGTGGGCGGCCGTGAGGAACTGCTCGATCTGGCCAGTGCCGAGATGAGCCGGCGGATCGTGCCCCGGCGCGACCCCACAGAAGCCGACTGGCGTGACTGGCCGGCCGAACTCGCCCACGCGATCCGGCGCGAGTTCCGCGCGGTGCCCGGCTTCGCCGCCCGCGCCCTCACCGGCGGGCACAAGGCGGCGGGACACGACGCCGTCGAGCGCGGCGTGGTGACGGCCTTCACGCTCGGCGGGCTGCCGCCCGAACGCGCCCGTCAGCGTTGGTACGTCTTCGCAACCGCCGTCCTGGGGCGGCTGGCCGCCGAGGAATCCGGTCGGTTCCCGGCCGACCCTCCGATGGACTTCAACGCCATGCTGGAGGTGCTGCTGGCGAACGTCCAGGCTGAGGACCGGCAGAGCCAATAGCCGTGACGACAGGGACAGACTTCAGCCTCCGGATCGCGCGGCCCGAGCCCAAAGGACTTGCTACAGGGGGGTACAGACCATGCACAGGCGGCAGCCGGCACAGACGACTTCGAGAATGACGGGCAGTCGCTGACCATCACCTGCAGACCATCAGGCGGTGACGGGCAGGATGCTCGCTGCTGAGCCTCGCGTCACTGCGATCGGGGAGCGCGCGGGAAGACTTCGCGTACCGGCAGCAGCAGTCCGACGAGCGACAGCACGATGAACACCACCTGGTGGACGTGGTCCTTGCCGGGCGGAAGGCGACCCACCAAATGTGCGATCCAAAACAGCGGGTAGAACCACTGCACCCACCACGCCCAACCCTCCCGGTGCCGGAACGGCACCAGCGTGATCAGCATGCCGAACAGCCCCAGGCCGACGGCGGCCACCCCGTCGGCCCGCATCAACCCCGCGTCACCGGATCCCGGCGCGATGACGGCGACGAGGCCGAAGACGAAGATGCCCGCGCCTACCAGGACCAGGCAGATCCACGAAGCCCGTATCCGGGCACTCTCACGCTCCATCACGTATACGGGGTACCCGCCGACAACACCACACACGCCCACAGAAGAGTGGACGACCAAGCCCCCTGGGTGAGCCTGCGGACCACGAGCACCGCGGGGCGAGGCGGTCACCGGCTTGCGGCGGGCGCGCAGAGCGGTGGTGTATTCGCCTCCGTCGCGGACTTCCTCAGGTTCGCGACGGAGGCGCCCGTCGAACAGACAGTCCGGAAACCTGGGACTGCCGCAGTGCCATCCCCGCCGGCGCAGCGGACGTCAGGCGACGGTGCCGCTCCCCTTGATGACGACGTCGGAGCTCAGGGCACCGCTGCGGGAGCCGAGGGCCTCAATCTGCTTCACCAGGTCCTCGCCCTCGACGACCTCACCGAAGACGACGTGCTTGCCGTCCAGCCAGGGGGTGACGACGGTCGTCACGAAAAACTGGGAGCCGTTGGTGTTCGGGCCGCGGTTGGCCATCGACAGCAGGAACGGCCGGTCGTGCTTGAGGGAAAAGTTCTCGTCGGCGAAGGTCGCACCGAAGATGCTCTTGCCGCCGGTGCCGGTGCCGTGCGTGAAGTCGCCGCCCTGGAGCATGAACCCCGGGATGACGCGGTGGAAGGCGGAACCGGCGTACCCGTAGCCGTTCTGGCCGGTGGCGAGCTCGCGGAAGTTGCGCGCGGTCTCCGGGACAACGTCGTCGAAGAGCCGGAAGACGATGCGCCCGGCGTCCTTACCGTCAATAGCGATATCGAAATAAACGTTCTGCATGGCCACATCCTGACATCCGCCGTCCCCGCGCCCAATCCGGCCCACCAATGAGGCCCCGGCGCCACCCTCGCGATGGCCCGCAACGCGCACCGCTCAGCGGCACCGCCATCGCCGGGCGGACGGAAGCAGACCGGGAGCTGACGTTCGCCTTGCTGCCGGCCCCGAGGACATCACCACGGGTGCGTGCTCCTGTCCGAGCTGCGTGACTGGGCACGGGACTCCCCCACCACGGCGGCACCGGGCATCGCGCGCAGCCTCATCCAGTTCACGCTGAACGTCATCCCGGACCCCGACAGCAAGGACATCGCCGACACCCTGGAGGCAATGCGGGACGAGCGCCTGGTGGTGGCCCACACGGTGCACTCAGCAGCCGGTACGCACCCACCCGGTGCGCACCACCCGGTGCACACCGGACGCGTTCAACGCGGCGAAGCAGGCCGGTTGAGGACGTCGCACTCCCCCTCGACACGGGCCGTGCTCAAGGGGAAACACGCGGGTGCTCATCGGATGGATGCGCGCCATCGTCACCGGCGATGCAGAGCACTCCCCGCCAGTGGGCTCCACTCACAGGAGTGGGGTGCGGTGCATCGTCGGTGCGCACCGCCGCATGGGGTGCGCAGCACCGGATGCACTCAGTGGCCGGCTTCTCGTCCGCGGTGCAGCAGGGCCACCACCGACGCGTCAGCCGCGCCATAGGCGGATTGCTCGGGAGTGTCCTGAGCTCGGCAAAGCGGGCGGTCAGATGCGATCGGCCTCCGCGGCCCTACCGACCCAGTGTCATTTCATGGGCGCCCACTGCCCCTTCAGGACCGTGCGCTGCCGAGCGCAGCGGCGCAGCACCTCCCCTACCGCGTCCGCCAGAGCGGTCAGGTCATCGGGGGCCGGGACTCACAGGACCAGGTGCCGCTTGTTGTGGACCAGCAGCAGGTCGGCGGCCGCGGAGCAGGCGGTAAGGGTGAAGTGGGGCCGCGGTTTGAACGCCTGGTGTCGGTGTAGAGCTTGGCGCGCAGCACCCCGGGTTTGTTCCAGGCATACAGGCCGTGGCGGTTGAGCGGAAGGCGCGGCTTCGGTGCGGTCGGAGGCGAGGTTGAAGCAGAAGCCGGTGAAGGGGCTGTCGCGCCATTCGCGGAGGCCCTGGGTTGGCCGGTCGTCTCGCCCTGGTCGTTGACGAGGCCCGGGCGGCGTCGCCGTGCACGGCCATGCGCGCCAAAGCCGTGAACGCCTTGGCGTAGTCGGCGAGTTCGCGGGGCTCTTGCACAGGCACAAGGCCCCGCCTCCGACGTCGACATTCGCATCTGGTGCGCGTCTTGGGGCGCGGACGACCAGGCCGACGACCTGATCGCCGCCGCCCGCGCCGGCGGCATCGAAACCCCCGGCGACGAGCACGGCTGTGGCCGGGCGCCATCCAGGCCAGCCTCTTTCTGGGGCCCTGGCCCTGCCAAGGGTTCCTGGCTTCGCCACGGGTTCCGGCCCCGCGACGGGCCTGTGGAACGGGCCTGTCCGGTAGTGCGCTACAGGCGCGGGGTGCGCGCCTCGATCCGGTGATCGAAGGCGGCACCGCCGACGCCGACCGTGGTCACCCCGCCGTCGACGGTCAGGACGGCCCCGTTGACGTAGGACGCGGCCGGCGACAGCAGCCAGTCGATCGCCTCGGCGACCTCCTCCGCATCACCCGGCCGCCCGGCGGGAGTCAGCCGGTTCGCCTCCTCGTACGCCGCCTCGGCACCACCCGCCAGCCCCGCCTCGGCCGCGAACCGCGCCATCCGCTGATCGGCCATCTCCGTACGCACCCAGCCCGGGCACACTGCGTTGGCCCGCAGCCCCTGCGACCCGTAGTCGACGGCGAGGGAGCGGCACAGGTGGAGCAAAGCCGCCTTGGACGTCGCATAGGCGGCGTTGCCGGCGCTGTTGCGGAGGGCTGCGACCGAGGCGACCGCGACCACCGCGCCGCGGGCCGCGAGCAGATGCGGCAGCGCGGCGCGCAGCAGCAGGAACGGGCCGGTGAGGTTGGTCCGTATCAGCTCTTCCCAGTCCTCGACGGTGGTGTCGCCGACCGCGCCGCCCCGCCCGATTCCGGCGTTGAGCACCACACCGTCGAGTCTCCCGTAGGCCGCAACCGTCGTCTCGACGAGCTCGCGCACCGCCTCGGGGTCGGCGGCGTCGGAAGGGTGGGCCAACGCTCCGGTCTCCCCAGCAACCCGGCGCAGTGGCTCGGGCCGCCGCCCGGAGATCACAACCTGGTGCCCGGCCGCGCGCAGCAGCCGCGCGGTGGCGGCCCCGATTCCCGTTCCCCCGCCAGTCACCAGGACAACTCGCTGTTCCGACATGGTCGTTCGCCTCCGAAGGTGGTCAGCTTCCGGTTCCCCGCACTGCGAGCATACGAAGCGCCGACACCACCGGGCCGACCGGGTGCCGCAGCCGCCGGCACCACGGCCCGATACGGAGTGGGGGAGGAACGACCACGACAAAGGGCAGCAGCGCACAAGCGGCAATCTACGGGTGGAACAGTCGGACGGTCTGCGGCGGAGACTTGCGGCACAAGCACACCGCATCGAGGCCGCGTCGAGACGGTCCTGCTCCTGAACCCGGCCCCAGCACCGGCGAGCGGCAGGCCACCCGGTCCGCCCTGGTCAATTCCTTCCGCCGCCCCATCGCCCACGGCTTCTTGGGACGCGACCATCACGACGGCTACCTCGCCACCGGCCCGCTCCCCGCAGTCGTGTCAGCCATCCGCCCTGGCACCGGAACGTCGCCCAGCTCCCACCGAGGTTCCCCGGAAAGTCGGGCACTGGCCTGGCCACCAGCTCACGCCACGGCCTTGAACCCGCCGCCCAAGGCCGACCACCGCCACAGCATCGCAACCCGGCGCAGCAACCGGGCACCAGGTGCACTGTGCGGGCCGGAATCAGGATGGCTTCCCGCTGCGTTGGCACAACAGGCACTGTCACAGCACGCTTCGTCCAGGAGACCCTCATATGGCAAAGCCGGAGATCGATGCCGTCGTGTTGGACGTGCTCGGCACACTCGTCGACGAACCTGCCGGTATCCGCGCCGGGATACGTGAACTCGACCCGTCACTCGACGATCCCAGGATCGAGCAGCTCCTGACGCTGTGGCAGGAACACATCGACCACGAACAACGCCGCATCCTCGACGGCGTCCGGCCCTACCTCGCCAGCGACACCCTCGACCAGGAAGCCGCCCAGCTCGTCGCCGACGCCGCCGGAGTCGACGACCCGGCTGCCGTGACCGCGTTGGCCCTGTCAGCTCATCGACTCCCGCCGTGGCCCGACACAGCGGCAGGGCTCGCCCGACTCGGCGAACGGTTCCCGCTGATCGGACTCTCCAACGCGAGCAGGACAGCTCTGCTGGGAATCAACGCCCACGCCAAACTACGTTGGCACCAGGCCCTGTCCGCCGAAGACACCCGGACCTACAAGCCGGACCCAGCGGTCTACCAGCTGGCCGTCACCATCTCCCAACGCCCGCCAGAGCAACTGCTGATGGTCGCCGCCCACGCCTGGGACCTGCGCGCCGCGCAAAACCTCGGCCTGCGCACCGCCTACGTCACCCGCCCCGTCGGCGACCCACCCACACCCTCGGACCAATTCGACCTACACGCCGAAGACCTGACCGACCTGGCCAACCAGCTCGACACAACCTAACCCTCCGCCCCACTCGCGCCCCACGAACTCAGGCGTGAGCCGACAGACTTGTGGGCTCACGCCTACGCTCGGAAAGGCTCGCCCCGCCGACAGCCGCCAAGGCGAGGCAGACGGAGTCGAGTCCCACAGCGCGCTTGCACACGCGTGCCGACTAAGCACTCGACGACGGTGCCGGTTCGCGACGGTGCTCCAGCCACGTACGACTCAGGTCATCCCAAATAGCCTGATACCTACGAAAGATGCGGCCAAGATGGTCATACGTCAGGTCGCCGGCAGCCGTCGATGCCACGAGATACTCCAGGTCATCAGCAAGACGCTGAAAGCGGTACTGCGACTCTTCCATCAGCACCCACCGAGAGCGCCAGTTGAAGAACGATTCGACAGCTCCCATCACCGTCACCAGGGCCACCAGCGCAAAGGCCAGGTCTGCCCATACACGCAGGCCCAGAATGATGGTGGACGCCGCAGACAGTGCCAGCGTCAGCAACTTGATCGCCGAAGCGCGCCGACGGAACTGCCGCTTCTTTCCCCGGGCGTAGTCGTTACCTTGCCGAATCTTGCCCAGCAGGAGAGCAGCCGTCTCTGTCGGGGTGAGACCCGCGCCCAATCCACCGTCCGGGTGCACTCCGCCCCCCACCCAACCCCCGCATCACTTACATCACTTACGGCTCATTCTGTCAGACCTCCTTCGGCAACCGCGTCGTTTCCCAGTGCCTGCGCTCGACAGCCGCGCTGACCGCGGGCAGTCCCACAAGACGATCAAACGTCACTGACAACGGCAAAAGTTCGGACACAGAGGACAGGATGCTTCTTGCCCTGAGCTTGATCACCGAAGCGCGCGAGCGGAACTGCCCGGGACGACGTCCCGGGCAGTTCCGCTCGCGCAGGCGTGTGCAGCGGCTCAGGCCTTCTTGACCACGCTGGACTTGAGGTGCATCTGGCCGAACCCGTCGACCTTGCAGTCGATGTCATGGCCGTCCGGACCGTCCACGAGCCGGATGTTGCGCACCTTGGTGCCCGCCTTGATGCCGGTCGGGTGGCCCTTGACCTTCAGGCTCTTGACCACCGTGACGGTGTCGCCATCGGCAAGGACATTGCCGACCGCATCCCGAATCACCTTGTCACCGGGCTCTTCCGCGGCCTCGACAAGCGCGGGGGTCCACTCGTGGCCGCATTCCGGACAGACCAGGAGCGCGCCCATCTCGTAGGTGTACGCGCCGGCGCATTCAGGGCACGGGGGAAGATTCTCGCTCACAGGGACAGTGTAGATCCGGAGATGGGACACGTAATTCCGTCCATGGCCGATGAGCGACAGGCTCATGAGACGTCGGGCGGGCCGGCATACAGCTCCGGCGATCCGCCGACGCCGTGCGGGGGTGGCTTTACTGTCGCGCTCAGCTCGTCGGTCATGCAGAGGGCTTCAGCGAGCCGGTCCACGGGCGGGCACACCGGCCGCCGGAGGACGATCCGATCGGCCCCCACCGGACTTCAGGCGGCCGGCAGAAAGAAACGCCGTGGTCGGCGACGAGGACCTGGAGCCGGGCCGTAACGGCCCGCGGGCCGAGCGTCGCCCAGATAACCACGGCGGCGCGGCAAGGCCGCGCTCCTGACCTACGCCCCGCCAGCCGGCGACAGGCGGCCAGCGACGGCGGGCCGGAGGCGACGGACAACGGCAGCAAGCCAACGACGGCACACGCCAGCGGACCGGCCGCGGCACCAGACGACGGCGGACGGACAGACAGCCCGTAGCGCTCGGCCTGCCGGGTGGCGTCGCCGAACCGGGAGAGCCGGCGCGGTCTGTGCGCGCCGAAGTCGGTGCCGGCGATGGCCCGGACCGCGGTGGCCGCCCCGAGAACTCGGGGCGACAGCCGTTGCGGCGCATCACCGCAGGTCCGAAGCGATGCAGATCACACAGTGAGCCCCTGGGCCGCGGCTCCGGATTGCCCTACCGTTATCGACATAACGTGCAAAACGGACTATTCGTGTCCGGCCCGTCACAAGGAGTAGGCGAACCAGGAACAGGCGGCACATCGGCCGCCGAGTCCGCCCGCCGCTGCCCGGGTCCACGACGACCACCGCGCGGCCACTCCCCCACCCCGTGGGGCACACCACCACCCATCACCGCTGAACAGGCATGCCCGCCGGGCTGCCGTTGGAAGGATCTGCTGTGGCATTGGACAGTGCGAAGAAGGCGGCAGCCGCCGCCCTGGTGGCGCTCACCGGAGCCACCCTGGCGGCGTGCGGAACGCATGCGGCCAAGACGTCGTCGGCGGGTGAGCCGCCGTCCGCCTCAGCTCCCCCGTCCATCGTCACCACCGGCTCGGCCTCCCCTTCCCCCACCCCCTCGCACAGCGCATCGTCCTCGACATCCAGCGCCGCGCCGTCATCCTCGTCGCCCGCCGCCCCCTCCTCCCCGGCCGCCCCCGCGCCCAATGGCCCAGGCAGCACCTCCACCGTCCCGTCGAGCGGGTTCACGGTGAGCAACGCGCTCCAGTCAAGCATCCACGACGGCGGCAAGTCGGTCGCGCTGACCTTCGACGACGGCCCGGACCCGCGCTGGACGCCGAAGGTCCTGACGCTACTGGCCCAGCACCATGCCAAGGCCACGTTCTGCGAGATAGGGCCGAACGCGCAGCGCTACCCCTACCTCACCAAGTCGATCGTCGCCGCCGGTGACCGCCTGTGCGACCACTCCGTACACCACAACGAGCACCAAAGCAGCATGCCGCTGGACTACAACATCCACGAGATCGCCGACGCTCAGCGGGAGATATCCAACGCGGCCGGTCCCGGGGCCAAGCTCTGGTACTACCGCGCACCCGGCGGCGACTTCAAACCCGCCATCCGAAACATCGCCGCCCAACACGGACTCCGACCCCTCGGCTGGAGCGACGACTCCGACGACTGGAAACGACCCGGCGTCGCGAACATCGTGCAGAACATCAACCGCAATCTGCACCCCGGCTCGATCATCCTCATGCACGACGGCGGCGGCGACCGCTCGCAAAGCGTCGCAGCGCTCGCCCAACTACTGGACCAACTCGATGCCCAGGGCTACACCTACAGCTTCCCGGCACGCTGAGCCCACTCGCACCACCCTTGCCCCAGCACCGAGAAGAACCCGCACCGCGAGCCCGCCCGCCACATGATGGTTTATCGAGCAGACACCACGGGCGCGCGGACGGGCAGGGACAGGCTCCACACGCCGTTCCCCGATGGCCTGGCGGCGCCCGCCCTCGCCGAGGCGGGGCAGCTGCGCGTCGAACTCCACCGCGGCCCAGGCCCGGCGGACGCACCCGATGTGAAGCACCTCCGCACCGGTCGCACCCGCCGCCGGCACCCAGACCGCTCCCAGCGGGTGGAGCGGTCGGCCTGCCCGGGCCGGCGGAGTGTCGCCGATGGTCGCCGGCCTATGGCCGTCCGGACCGAACGACACCGAGGTGACCGCATCGATGTGACCGCATCGATGTGACGGCATCGTGTGGCCGGAGGGAACGACCGGGGAGAGAAGCCAAGGCGAGAAGCCGGCAGCCACAGATAGCGGGGATCAAGCACATTCCACAGCCGCACCCGACCGTCGATGTCGGCCGGTAACCGAGACGGGCAGCGACCGCCCAAGTCACCCACCGTCCACCGGCGAGAGGCTTCGTCACGATCGCACACAGGGCGGTCATCATGCCGCTCCCCCGGCTGCTTCATGGTGACCGCAATCGCGCAGCGCAAGGCTACGCACGGTCTTTCCCCCGGCCGATGCCGCTCGCCAACTCGCCCGAGAAGGAGCCGAGTCGAGGAAGCCTCCGGCATGAACCCACGGGACGGGTGGACCGGGGGGGCGTATGCGGCAGGTCACGTCTCCTCGCACTACCGCCGGTGAACCCCAATCGTGCACGCCGCCGCGAACCTCCTCACCAGCAGAGCACAGACACCATCGACAGCCGCCGGTTCGCTGTCACGGCCGACGAAGTCGCCGTGCTCTTCGGGCAGGCATCCGCGCATCCGCACAGAGTGCCGCACTTTCTCCCACACGCCCGCGCCGTCCACCGCGCCCGCCGCTGCCGACACCCCGGCGCTCCTCGGCGCCCGCCCGGGCATCGTCGCGGTGCATGCCGGTCGTCAACCGTTTCATGGGCATTCAACTGACTGCTCCTGATGACCGTTGTGCACTTCATCTACGGTCCGTGAGGCTTTCGAAGGAAGGGACTCATGGACGCACTCCTCGCAGTCCGGGCTCGCGGGATCACCAAGTGGTTCGGCGATGTGGTCGCGCTCGACGGCGTCGACCTGGATGTGACGCAGGGGCAGATTCACGGCCTGGTCGGACCGAACGGCGCCGGTAAGACGACCTTGCTCGGCCTCCTGCTGGGCCTGGCCGTCGCCGACAGCGGCAGCCTCGACATTTGGGGTACACCGGTCGGGCGGGCGCTCGACGCTCCCGACGGTGTCGCGGGCTTCGTGGACGGCCCCGGTCTCTACCCCTCGCTCACCGCCCGGCAGAACCTCGCCGCGCTGGCCGCTCTCCGCGGTGACGACGCGCGGACGACGGCGATCGACGACGCGCTTGCGCAGGTCGGGCTCACCGATGTCGCCGACGAACGGGCGCGCGGCTTCTCCCTCGGCATGCGACAGCGGCTGGGGCTGGCCGCGGCGCTGCTCACCAAGCCCCGGCTGCTTGTGCTCGACGAGCCGTCCAACGGTCTGGACCCGGCCGGCAAAAAGCACGTTCACGGTGTCCTGACCCGGCTCGCGACGGACGGCACCAGCATCGTGCTCTCCAGTCACCGCATGGACGACCTCGAGGCCCTGTGCTCCGACGTCACCATCCTCGCCACCGGGCGGGTCGTCTTCTCCGGGCCGCTGAGCAAGCTGGCCGCCGAGGAGCAGGAACTGGACTACCGGGTACGCACCTGCGATGCGCACGCCGCGCGCCAACTGGCTGCCGAAACGGCCGGGATCCGCCTCGTAGCCGACGCCGGGCCACGGCACGACGCGCAAGTGCTCGTCGTGCGCGCGCTGGCGCCTGCCCTCGACGAACTGGTGGTGCGGCTGGTGCAGGCGGGCGTCGCGGTACGCGAGCTCTCACCCGTGGTATCGCCGCTCGAGGCGGCGTTCCTCGCCCTCACCGAACCTGAGGAGGCCGGGCGATGACCGCGACCCTCACCCACGCCCAGCCCCACGGTACTGATACCCGCCGTGCCTCGGTGGCGCGTGTCTACCGTTTCGAGCTGGTCAAGCTGGTCTCGCAGTGGCGGATCCGCCTGCTGGTTCTTGCCTGCTGGATCGCGCCGGCGCTCTTCGTCGCCGCGGTGAGCCAACAGAGCACGCTGCCCGTCGACACCCTTTTCGGCCGCTGGATGCACGCCACGGGATGGGCCGGACCGCTGGTGATGCTCGGTTTCGCGGGCACCTGGGCGCTTCCGTTGCTGACCTCGGTGGTCGCCGGGGACGTGTTCGCCGCCGAGGACCGGCTCGGCACCTGGCGCCACCTGCTCGTGGCGGTCCGGTCGCCCAGGCGGATCTTCGCCGCCAAGGCGTTCGCCAGCCTCACCGTCCTGCTGCTGCTCGTGGCCGGGCTGGCCTGTTCCAGCGCGGCCGGTGGGGTCGTGGCGGTCGGCAACCAGCCACTGGTCGGCCTCGACGGCCATCAGCTGACGCCGGCGGACGCCGCCGTCAAGGTCCTGCTCGCCTGGGTCTGCGTCCTGGCTCCGACCCTCGCCCTCGCCGGGATCGGACTGCTCGGGTCCGTCGCGCTGGGGCGCTCCCCGATGGGACTGCTGCTGCCGGTGCTCGTCGCCCTCGCGATGCAGCTCGCCCAGATGATGCCGCTGCCCGTCGCCGTACGCCTCGCCCTGCCCAGCTACGCCTTCATCGCCTGGAACGGTCTGTTCACCGGCCCGGCCCAGCTCGCCCCGCTCCTGATCGGCATCGGTGTCTGCCTGGTGTGGGCCGTGCTGGCTACAGCGCTGGCCTACCTGCTGTTCCTGCGGCGCGACTTCACGAACCCGAGCTACGACGGCTCGGGGCGCCGCGCGATCACGGTCGGAGTGCTGCCGCTGGTCGGGCTGGTCGCCATGACGGTGGCGGTCCTCACCACGTCGATCACGGCCACGACCACGGACACGACCGCGGGCACGGCGACCGGCTCCGGGATCGGGCAGGCAAAGGTGCAAAGCTCGGTCGCCACGGCATTCGCCCACCTGTACCGCATCCAGACCGAGCAGCTCCACCGGCCCGCCGTCACCGAGGCCCAGCTGAGAACCACTGCGGCGTGCAACAAGGGCAGCGGCCAGGTCGCCGCGCAGGGGCCGGGCAACGACTGGCGCTGCGTCGTGTCCTGGTATCTCCCCGGCGTCCAGGCCGCGGGGCAGGCCGTCTATCAGCTCGACGTGACACCGGACGGGCGGTTCATGGCCGATGGCGATGGGCCGAAGGAAGTCAACGGCTACTTCCTGGTGCGGACCCCCGAGGGGGACGCGCCGAACCCACTGTGGCAGTTCGACGGCAATGTCGAACTTCTCTCCACCTCGAAGGGATGACTCCATGCAGGTCATACGCCGCAGGCGGCATGACGAACACGACCGTTCCGGCTTTCTCGACAGACGCTTCGGCCGCCGCAGTGCCCTGGCAACGGCCACCGCGGTCGTTCTCGCCGCCACCGCCGGCATCGGCTATGCCCAGACGCACCAGTTCGGCACCGAACAGGTCGGCCAGAAGACGGCTGACGGCCAGGTCGTCTCCAGCGACCAGTACATCGCCCCGTACGGCGACCGCCTCGTCATCAACAACGGCAAGATCATGTCGTCCTCGGTCAGCCCCGACGGCACCCACGTCGCGGCCTCGCTGACCGACGGCGACGCGGCGCTGGCCATCGTCGACCGCAAGAACTGGAAGGTGCAGCAGCTCGTCGGCGCCTCCGCATCGTCGAACCCGCGCATCAGCAGCAACTCCGTGGGCCAGGAAGGCCCCACGTACTCGCCCGACGGCAAGCAGCTGTGGCTGGGCCAGACCGACGGCTACACCAAGTTCACCGTGCGCCCGGACGGCAGCGTCACCAACCCGACGTTCATCCCGATCCCGGCGGACGGATCCAAGCACGCGCTGGTGGGTGAGCCGGTGTTCTCGTCCGACGGCTCCACCGTGTACGCCGCGGTCAACGGCCAGAACAAGGTGGTTGCCCTCGATGCGGCGACCGGGGCCGTCAAGCACAGCTGGGACGTGGGCAACGCCCCGCGCGACATGGTCAAGGTCGGCGACAAGCTCTACGTCAGCAACGAGGGCGGCCGTCCGGCCAAGCCCGGCGACACCACGATCAACTCCTACGACACCCAGGTACCCGCCGACCCGAAGACCGGTGCCACCACCACCGGCACGGTCAGCGTCATCGACCTGGCGAAGCCGGATGCCGCCGTCAAGAGCATCGACGTCGGTCTGCACCCGACCGCCCTGTACGCCAAGGGCGGGGCACTGTTCGTCACCAACACCGCCACCAACGACGTGTCGGTCATCAGCACCGCCCGCGACAAGGTCGTGCAGACCATCGCCACCCGTCCGTGGCCGGAGGCGTCGGTGGGTTACGAGCCCAACGCGGTGACGCTCACCGACGACGGTCATCTGCTGGTGACGCTCGGCCGCGCCAACGCGGTCGCCGTATACAAGTACAAGAGCCCGCAGGAGCCGGTCAGCTACGTGGGCCTGCTCCCCACGGACTACTTCCCCTCGCAGATCGCCACCGTCGGCAACCAGGTGCTGGTCTCCAACACCCGTGGTGTCGACGCCCGCCGCCCCAACGCCAGTGGCGCGCACGGCACCCACGACACCACCTCCAGCCTGCAGCGGTTCACCCTGCCCGACGACAGCGTCATCAGGTCCGAGACCGCCAAGGTCTTCAAGCAGAACGGCTGGACGGGCGACTCGGTCAACAAGACCGACGGCAAGAGCCACGCCAAGCCGACAGCGGTCCCGAAGCGGCTCGGCGACCCCTCGACGATCAAGCACGTCTTCCTGATCGTCAAGGAGAACCGGACCTACGACCAGGTCTTCGGCGACATCCCGAAGGGCAATGGCGATGCGAAGCTGACGCAGTTCGGCGAGAACGTGACGCCGAACCAGCATGCGATGGCCAAGCAGTTCGGGCTGTACGACAACACCTACGACATCGGCACGAACTCTGCCGAGGGCCACAACTGGCTGATGCAGAGCGACAATCCGGAGTACACCGAGTCCTCGGCCGGTGAGTACCAGCGCAGCTACGACACCGAGAACGACGCTCTCGGCCACCAGAAGTCCGGTTTTCTGTGGACCGGCGCGCAGGCGGCAGGCAAGTCCGTCAAGGACTTCGGCGAGTTCCAGTCGGTGGAGAGCAAGCCGTCCGCGGCGTCCTGGCAGAACCTGTACTGCGACGCCAAGACCATGGACGCAACCGGGAAGCCCACGGCCTACCCCATCAAGACCGGATCGGCCATCCCCTCACTCAACGACGTGTCGGTGCCCGGCTTCCCGATGTTCGACCTCGACGTCCCGGACATCTACAAGTACCAGGTCTGGCAGCGGGACTTCGAGAAGAACGGGCCGGCGAACCTGAACATGCTCTGGTTCTCCAACGACCACACGGGTGGTCCCGCGAGCCCGTCCGCCCAGGTCGCGGACAACGACCTCGCGGTCGGCAAGATGGTCGACAAGATCTCGCACAGCAAGTACTGGAAGGACTCGGCCATCTTCGTCGTCGAGGACGACTCCCAGGCCGGCCTCGACCACATCGACGGCCACCGGGCTCCGATCCAGGTCATCAGCCCCTGGGCACAGCACGGCAAGACCGACAGCCACTACTACACGCAGATCACGATGATCCGGACCATCGAGCAGATCCTCGGGATCCACCCGATGAACCAGAAGGACAGCGCGGCCAGCCCCATGAGCAGCGCCTTCACCCCCCACCCGGACACCACCCCGTTCAAGGCACAGCCCAACCGCGTCCCCCTCACCGACGGCCTGAAGACCCAGCCGTCCTGCGGCTCGGACAACCCGGCACCGCAGAGCCCCAAGGCAGCGGCCGTCTCGCCCGCGAAGGTACCCGCGGACAAGCAGGACCTGGCGGCAACCTGGGACAAGTGGAAGTCCAAGCAGCGGCTGACCGGCCCTCACGCCGTCCCCGACTACGCCAACCCCGCCCAGATGAACCGCCTCACCTGGTACGAGACACACAACTGGAACAAGCCCTACCCCGGCGAGAACAACATCCTCGCGCCGCAGGATGTACCAGGCGCATACATCCCCTCCTCGGAAAACGACGGCTGACGTCTACCGGACGCTGAAGGGCGGCTGACTTCACCACGGCCCGGACCACAACCGGTCCGGGCCCTCGGCCGTCTTCTTCCAGCGGCCACACGTGCAATGCGGCGCAGCCTCAAAGCGCCCCCGAGCAAAATGCCATCGGGGTGGTTTGCGGCACTGAACGGTTTCCTGCGCTACGGAACCACACGGCCCTAGCCTTCAGGCAAGTGGCTCCGCGGCATCCGCCCACGGAGCCTCCGTAAAAAACCTGTTGGCGGACCGTGGCGACCACTGCTACTTTTCCGGAGGCCGTGCGAGAGAACGAGGAGGTGGTACCCGTGAACGCAGTATCGACATGGGTGCTCCCCTCCGGGGTCACGGTCGGGCGATAGGTCGTCCGGGAGCGCCGTTCCAGAGCACTCCCGAAAGGCACGACCATGCACTTCACTTCTGAGCAGCGCCTCGACGACGGCGTCCTCGAACGCGAATTCACTCTCGGCGAGATTCCCGGCACCCTGTGGACGCCTGAATCCGCCGCACCGGCCCCGCTGATCCTGATGGCTCACAACAACGGCCTGCCCAAGGGGGAACCCCGGCTGGTGGCCCGGGCCCGGCGGTCCGCGGCGTACGGCTACGCGGTGGCCACCATCGACGCCGCCGGGTGCGGTGACCGGCCCCGTTCCGCCGCCGACGAGCAGGCTCGCGCCGACCTCCGCCGGGCGATGCAGGCCGGCGAGCCGGTCGACGAGATCTTCGAGTCCTTCGTCGGCCCGCTGGTCGAAAAGGCGGTCCCGGAATGGCGGACCACCCTGGACGCCCTCCTTTCGCTGCCCGAGATCGGCGGCCCGGTCGGGTACTCGGGATGGACCGCCGTCGGCATTCAGCTGGCGGTGGTCGAGCCGCGCATCGCGGCCGCCGGTTTCTTCGCCGGGGGTTACGTGCCCCGTGCCCAGCGCGAGGAGGCCCGGCAAGTCACCATTCCCCTGCTGTTGCTGCTGCAGTGGGACGACGAAGGCAACCCCCGGCAGCGAGCCCTGGACCTGTTCGACGCCTTCGGCACCAAGGAGAAGACGCTGCACGCCAATATGGGCGGGCACGTCGGCACCCCGTGGTTCGAGGTGGAGGACGGGAACCGGTTCTTCGGCCGGCACCTGAAGTGAGACCGGGCCGTCAGGCCGGCAGCAGACGCTAGGCGCTGTCGGCCAGGACGCCGCTCATCGAGGACAGGTCCCGGCCCTCCTCGATGAGCGGTGGCCAGCAGATGCACAACCGCCCCGATCGCGGCGGTACCGGCCATCGGCGGTACCGGCCGATCGGGGCGGCGTGACCGGGTACCACACGCCCATCCACTGTTCGGCGCCCCACGCCTCGTACCGTTGCACCTCGGCGAACCCCAGCTTCGCCGCGAGGCCCATCGAGCGGTCGTTGGCGGTCTGGGTGCAGAGCACAACCGGCTCGCCGGGAAGCGCGTCGGCGAACCAGCCGAGCACCGCCGCGCACGCCTCGGCGGCGTACCCGCGTCCCCATGTCTCCGGCAAGAGCAGGTAGCCGAGTTCGGCCTCCCCGGCATCCGGACGGACATGACTCCGACGCTCCGCGTCGCGCCGGTTGAGTTCGATGATGCCGATCATCGCTCCGTCGAGCTCGATCACGAAAAGGCCGGGGCGCCTCTCGGGCGTCTCAGGCAACGTGCGCTCTAACTCATCACGCGGCCGAGGGCCACCGAGGTAGGTATGCACCTCCGGTGAGGCGAGCAGCTCGATGAACACCACACGGTCCCGGGCCTCGGGCTCGCGGAGCACGAGCCGCTCGGTCTTGATCGGGGTAGGTGGCCAGGCGACGGATCCTAGTTCAGTCATGGCCGGCAAGTTATCGCACGCCCGCCGGGCAGGAGCCTCAGACGATCGACGGCGGCAGCAGCTTCCGACCCGTCGAACCGATCTGGATATCGGTCTCCGTGCACGGCTCGAAACCGTGACTGTGACCGTGACCGTCTGGGACATCCTGGGCGAGTTCTTCGACGGCCTTGCGCGCGACTTCCGCTCGCTCAGCATCCTCGTGTTCCAGCCGAACCCACGGATGCATCGGCCTGAGGCACAGCACTGGACCCGTGGGTTCACGCTGAAAAGCCTTCGGTTTCCCTGAACCCCCGGGGATCACGGCCCGGGAATCCCAGCTCGGACACCACCCGCAAAGTAGACGGCGTGCCCAGCTGCGGCCGGGAGCGAGGTGTCATCGGAGTCCTCATCCGCGGCACTCCGGGCAGTTTGCCCACCTGGGACAGAGATAGGAGCTCCGGGCCCACATGCTGGGCTCGGCACACAGCATGACGAACACCCGATGTAGTGCGCGGCCGGCCGGCCCCTTGTCCACGGGTGCGCATCGCGGTGCCGCACCCCTTGTGTCCACCTGAAAATCGCCCCGTTGTCCAGGCCGAATGTGCCGACGTTCCCCTGGACCACATGCGCAACCCACCCGCTCTGCTCCCTTTCGCTGCACGATGCAGGAGCACGACCCGTGCGATCGCCGCATGCAAGTTCGGCTCACACTTCTCACGGCCGCGCGCAGCGCCCCGCTGTTGGCCGAGCGTTTCCACGAGGACCGGCCGCTCGACCAGGCCGGCCGGTACGAGGTGCAACGCGCCGCCCCCACCCTGCGGCCGCTCGCGGCCGCGGAGTTGCGCTATTGCTCGCCGACCCCGCGCCGACGCGGGCACCACCGCGGCCAAGCAGCGCGACGACACAGCACCCCAGAACCAGCACCAGGCGCACGAGCGAGTCGGCGAAGGAACGAGCAAGACAGCTGAGGGCAGAGAAGGAACCAAGGAGTCGCCGCCCGCAGCCAGCCCCGGCACCGTACTTGCACAGCGTCGTACGGAAGACCCCGAGCAGCCTCGCGACCAAAGTGACCATGCTGTCCAACTGCGCGAGCAAGGCTCCGGCCTGCCCGACCTGTTCGGCGGTCGTCGCCAGCGGCCGCCCGATGCGCTTACCGCAAGCGCGGGCCGCCACCAGGCCCTCGTGGGTGCACTGCACGATGAGTTCACGGATGAACTCCGCCAGGGCCGCGAACACGTGGAACACCAACCTCCGACCCGAGGTGGTGGTGTCGAGCGCCTCGTGGAGCGACTGGAAGCCGATGTCCCGCTTGCACAGGCCCGACACGATGGCGATCAGGTCCTGGATCGAGCGGCCGAGCCGGTCGAGGTAGGGCACCACGAGAGTGTCTCCGAGCCGCGGGTAGTCGAGGCACCTCCACAGTTCCTCGCGTTCCCCGTCCTCGCCCGATCAGCTGCTCTTCCGAGTCCGCGCTGCCCAACACCGCCGCCTGGACCCGCCGTTCGTCAGCCCCCACAAACTCCCCCATCTCCTCCAGCCAACTCACCGCGTCACCAGTGGAGTTCCCCAACCAGATCGCCTATCGGCTCTGCTCATCCCGTACGCCCCAGCTGTGATGCGCCCGCTGCCCTGCCGACCGCTCCGTCCACGGCCTACCCCTTCCAGGCAGCATGCTCGGCCCGCGCCCGGCCTTCCGCCTGGGCGTAGGCTGCGGCGGCTTCACGGCGACGTTGGGCGCGGAGCTGCTCGATCGGGGCGGGCGCATCGTCCGATACAGCGTGGGGCCCCGGCAACGACCTCCGATCGAGCCCGCACATCGCCCGGTTCCGCCGCTCCACCGCGTCCATGATGGCCGGGCCCTCCCCGCGCGGCGGGCCGCCTCCTGGTGCGCGGCCACGGCGCGACGGTAGCCGTCCGAGGCGGTCTCCCGGGTGCGCATCGGCCCGAGGGGCGCGGACGCAGGCGCCGGATCAGCGTCGGCTCGCTCGGGAACGGGCACGGCGCCCGGCGGCAGGATCCGCCGGACGCGGACGACCCTGCGAACGGCCGACGCGTTGGCGGCCGCCATAACGTGAGCCTGCCCCAGGCGCGCCTTCGTCGCCCAAGCCGACGACTTCGGGCGCACGTTGAGCCGGGCCGGAGCCCGCGTGAAGCCGACGACGGCCACGACCTGTCCGGCCGGCTCCGGGACGACGGCTGCCCACCGCTCGCGCAGCGCCGCGGCGGCGGCCGGGAGTTCCCCGCGCATCTCGCCGCCGGGTCCTTTGGCACCTACGGGTGCCCGACTCCGGGACGCCCAACAGGTGCGGTGAGACTGGTGTGATACCGGTTGACGTCAACCAATGTTGACACGATCTTTGTTGTCAATGTAAGTTGACACGCATGACTGAAGCAACGGATCTCGCCGCGCGGGCGAGCGACCCGGACCCCCGGGCCGGGCTCCGCGCCGTGGCCGCGCTGCGCCGGCTGCTGGAGCGGCTCGAAGCCGTACAGGTGCGGAGCGCCCGCGCGAAGGGCTGGTCCTGGCAGGAGATCGCCACCGAGCTGGGGGTCAGCAGGCAGGCGGTCCACAAGAAGCATGGGAGGCGCTGATGTTCGAGAGTTTGACGGTAGGTGCCCGGGAGGTGGTGCGGGGTGCCGTCGAGCACGCGGAGCGCACCGGCAGCGACACCGTCGGCGAGCCGGAGCTGCTGCTCGCACTGCTGGACCGCACCGGCTCCCCGGCCGCGGCCGCGCTCGACACGCTCGGCGCGCGGCGGGAGTCGCTGGCCGGGGAGCTGGCGGTGGACCGGCGCCGGGGCGGTATCTCGGCGGCCGACGCGGCGGCGCTGGCTGATCTCGGAATCGACGTGGACGAGATCGTCGCGCGAGTGGAGCGGTCGCACGGCGCCGGCGCGCTGGCCGACGGGCCCCGGCGCGCCGGGCGCGGGAAGCGTGTGCGTCGGAGGTTCACGCCGGAGGGGAAGGCGGTACTGGAGCGCTCACTGCGGATCGCGGGCGGGCGCGGCGACCGGCACATCGGCGAGGAACATCTGCTACTGGCGCTGACCGCCCGGCCCGGTCCGGCAGGGTCGGTACTCGCCGGACACGGGGTGACGTATGACGCGGTGGTGCGGGTGCTGGAAAGCGCCCGCCCGGCTGGACGGGACAGCTGAAGGGAGAGGAGCGTGATGCGGAGCCGCCCGGGCGCAAGGTGCGCTCCACGAACGGCCGCAGGGTAGCCACACGAGCGCCGATGCACCGGCGTACCTGCGCCTGAGCACCGGCCCGCGGGAAGCAGCGTGCCGGCCTCGGTCCTCGCCATGGCCCACCAGATACTCGACGCCCCCGTCGTGCCGATGGCCACCGGATCGATCGCACTGTTCCTGGTGGTCTTCACCACCGGCACGCTGCTGAAGCCGCACGGCGGGGCCGTCGGGAAATCCGAGCAAACCCCCGCCTCTGGAGGCCGACCGGTCTGAACCAGCAGGCGCACGTCCTACCGCCGCCGGCTCCGGCCACACCGCCCCGATCGCACCGCTCCCGCTGTCGCCCCGTCACTCGCGGCCTGCGCGACTGGCCCACCGCCTGCGGGGGCGCGTCGACCGCCCGGCTCCCGAGATCGCTGCTGGTCTCACCCGGTGGTGTCCTTGCGGGCTGACGTCACGGTGTCACGACCCGCGGACGCGCGAACACCGAGTTGTCGATGACGACGTCCATCATCCGCAACGGGTCGACTTCCTGAAGATAGATACCCTCGGCTACCAGATACCTGTTGCGATGGATCGACTCGGCTTCGGATCCGGCCCAGTCCTGGTCACGCTCGGCACCCCGCTGAACGGACAGCTCTGCATCCACCTGCAACCAGATGCGGAAGTCCCAGTACTCATTGATCTCGGGGCGGAAGGCGAAGACACCATCCACGATCAGCACGGCATCCGCCCCAAGCGGCGTCGCGTCGGACGAGTGATCTCGCTGGGTCAGTGGGTCGATGCTGCACAGGGCACAGGCCGTCGCTCCCGATGACCGGCAGGGATCCAGCAGCAGGCGCTTGACCGCCTCATAGTCATACGCGTTGCGGTAGTACCCCTCACCAGACTCCCGGTCATAGAGGTGCCGCTCCCTCCACGGCTTCTTGAAGTCGTCGAGAGTCGCCCGAAGCACTGGCCGCCCCGCAGCACTGATCCACTCAGCCAGTTCATGTCCGAAGCTCGTCTTCCCAGCAGCGGTGAAGCCGTCGACCCCCACGAGCAGACGGCCCTGGCCGAGAGCCAGGATGCGCTTGGCGATCTTGTCGACCAGCATGCTGCGTTCGACGGAGACCGCCGGATGACGGGGCTGCCGCCACGACGAAGCCGAATGATGCACGTCCCGCCGTGGTGATCCCATGAAGGTGAACCTATCGGCTGGTTCAACGGCCAGGAAGATCACCATCAGCGCTTACAGGGCCGCCCCCCACGGCCATCCTTCCAGCCCAGCAGACACGATGAAGCGAGACAGCCGTCGGCAACTGCTTGGCGCGGGCACGATGAGATGAGACACGGACGTGGTCCCCTCTCACGTCAAAGCACATCCTCGCTGGTCAGAAATCCCCGCACAGGCAAGTTCGAATCAGACGGGACAGCACGCCGGCGGCCGACCTCGGACCGCCGGTGTCCCGTCTCGGCTGAAGTGGTCCGCGTCTCAAGTGATTTGGTCCGATTCGCCGCTGATCTCAGGTGTCTTGTGGGGTTTGGCCGCCATGCCGGGCGACTGGCTGGGGTGCAGCGGAGATTCGCCTGCGTCGAGGGCGGCTAGGCCGTACTGTTTCACGTGCCCTCAGAGCCCAGGATGGAGGAATCGTGCCGCAGACACCGAGGCAGTTACTCGAACGCTTTCAGCAGGCGATGCTGGACTTCTCGCCGGATGCGCTGGCTGACCTGTTCGCCGAGGACGCCGTCTATGAGTTTCCCTTCCTTGCCCCGCAGCGGGAGGCGTCTCGCTACGAGGGGCGCGAACAGATCCGTGCGGGTTTCACCCGGGCTTGGGCTTCGCCGTATCCGTCACCAGTGGTCGGGTTCCGCGACGTGCGGGTGCACGACACGTCGGACCCGGAGCTGATCATCGCCGAGCATGAGTTTGATGCTGTCAATCACGCCACAGGAGAGACTTTCGCATCACGGTTCGTACTTTTCCTGCGGGCTCGCGGAGCACAGATCGTCCATGTGCGGGACTACGCCGACGTTCTGAGGCTCTCAGCCGGCTTCGGGCGGCTGCCCCAACTGTTCGGGCAACTGCAGAGCACTGACCAGAAGTAAGGCACGGGACGGCTGACCACCCAGGCGCGGCTTCAGTTCGAAACCCCAGACGGACCAGATCAACTGAGACGGCAACGGGCACCTGCCTTCCCGGGCCAGATCAACCGAGATACTCGGCGTCCTCACGTCTCACCCATTCCGGTCGCCCCGGGTCGGAGCGCCGCTGCACACCAGACCATTTGCGACGGGACAGCCGGTTTCTGTCCGGTCTCGGAGGATCTGGTCCCAGCACCAGCACCAGCACCAAACGGAACGGTACGGAACGCCCCAGGAAAGCGTGATGCCCTGACATCTGGGCCGGCTGGTGGGCTGGTCGGCTCCGATCCGGAGAGGACCAGTCGCACCCCGCTGACCGCCCGCATCGCCTGCTTCGCTCACCGCATTGCGGCCGACCTGCCCGGCGCCCGCCACACCTGCTTCCGCCCGGATCTATCCCAGGCAGGGAGCTCAGCCGTCGAGTAGGAAGGAGCCGCTCAAGATGTTTTGAAGACCTTCGGTGATAGGGGCGGTTCCGACCCGAGCAGCTCCGGAATCGGGCCCGTCGGCGTTGGCGGTGCCGGCTCCAAGGATGATCAGCACGGAGGCCGTTACTGCTGCAGCGAGAGCGGTCAGGCGCTTCATGAGGGACTCCACTCGTCAAGGCGACTTATCGGCAAGATCACTCGCCATCCTTCCCCCCACCACCCGAACCGCCTCCAGCCGGCAGCCATGTCACTCCAACGCCACGCCGGTGCTACTTGGACAGCTCCGGCTCAGGTCTGTCGTGGCCTTCTTCGCGGAGTTCCTCACCGAGGCCCTCGGTCCGCGTGTCACGGCCTCCTGCGGGTCGCCGAGGAACCACCCTGCGGCCCATGAGGCGTACGGCCCGCCCCGGAGCAGGCGACAGCCGCACCCTGGAGGGGGTGCGGCTCGGCCGGGCGAGCCGGGCGTTGCCGACTGCTCAGCGCGCTTCGCAACGGGCCCGCTTCGCGGCGCGGGCTGGATCAGCCGCAGTCGGGCGTCATCGAGCCGACGGGCGCGCCGCTCAGTTCCTTGTCACCGAAGCCATTGATCTCCTGTTCGGAACCGGCGAAGTGCGCCTTGTCGTTGAGGCGCACGATGCAGCCGAAGCTGTCGGGGATCG
Organism: Streptomyces sp. GS7; assembly: GCF_009834125.1. Lineage (NCBI taxonomy): Bacteria > Bacillati > Actinomycetota > Actinomycetes > Kitasatosporales > Streptomycetaceae > Streptomyces > Streptomyces sp. GS7. Next base: position 4,327,300 of record NZ_CP047146.1, on the reverse strand, counting down.
GATTGCGCGCCGACAGTGGCTTGATCACCGGGTCGAGCGAGTCGACCTCGGGAATGGTGAAGCCGGTTCTGGTGACCTTGGCGTTGAGCCGGTAGAGGACCTGCCCGGTCTGGTGCGGCCCGCCGAAGAGGCAGAACTCGCCCTTGCGGCAGGCGTTTGACGCCTCGGAGGCGTCGGCGGCCGAGGCGACGGGCGTGACGGATGCCGAGAGGCCGATGACTGCCAGAGAGGCCAGACCGAGGCGTATGGCGCCATGTGGCACGAGAACTCCTTGAATGGGAAACGAAGGGGCAAAACCTGCCACACGTCAACCTACCGAAGACCAATTCACGATCAATGGGCCTTAACGGAATCAAGATCAATTCCAGCCAGGAACCAGCAGCATCGATGGGGCAAGCGCCCAACAAGACCCGTGCGTCCCGAACTGCCGGCCATCGTCACACTCACTCTGCAGCCGTCAGCCGACGCCCCAGTTCCCCGCGAAGTGCCGTGCACAGTCGCCTTGCTGGTCGACAACCATCCACTCGCTGGGCATCCGGCGGGCCCAGTCGACGAGGTCGAGGCCGGTCTCATCAACGATAGGGAGGCGGAAGGCATCGACCGCGTACTGGCAGGCAAGCGACTCCGGCCGCTCGGCGGCAACCTGCTCGGCGGCGACGACCTCGGCGACCTCGGCGGCCGCAGCCGCCGAGGTCGTCGTCGCGGCCGTCCGCCCGGCTCGGCGCCCGCTCCGTCTCCCCAAGGCGGGTGGACGCCTGGTGACGGCCTTTCACCATGGCCGCGTCGTGGGCCTGCTGTCCGCATGGCAACGCCACCAGGCGAGGTCCGGACGCGGGGGCGGCCCCGGCGCCGCTGTCGGCCGATTCCAGCGCCTTGGGACCTGCCGCAGAACTCGGTGCGATCCGGGTCACGTTGCTGCCTGCTGTCTGTGCTGACGACGATAGAGGGGTGTTGTCGTTGAGTGAGAGGTGGAGAAGACGTGGATGTGTATGAGGCGGTGGACAGTCGCCGGGCTGTACGGGCGTTCAGCGATGAGCCGGTGTCCAAAGAGACTCTCGAACGAGTGCTGGCTGCAGCGACACGGGCTCCGTCGAGCGGGAACCTCCAGCCGTGGCATGTCTATGTCGTGACCGGTGAGCCCTTGGCCGAACTGAAGAGGCGCGCGACAGCCAGGGCTCTGGCGGGAGACCCGGGTGACGAGCGGGAGTATCCGATGTACCCGACCGACCTGGCCTCGCCGTATCTGGATCGCCGTTCCGCCGCGGCCACCCAGCGGTACAAGGCGCTGGGGATCGAGCGCGACGCCCCCGACAGGCCCATGAAGATCGCCGCCTTGAACTCGGAGGCGTTCGGAGCGCCGGTCGTACTGTTCTGCTACCTCGACCGGACGATGGGGCCTGGGCAGTGGGGGGACGTGGGAATGTACCTCCAGACGGTCATGCTGTTGCTGAGGGCGGAAGGGTTGCACAGTTGTCCCCAGGTGATGTGGACGATGTATCGCAAGACCGTCAGCCAGATCGTCGGAGCCGATGACGGGCTCGTACTGTTCTGCGGTGTCGCGGTGGGATTCGAGAAGGAAGGCGTACCGCGGCTGCGTACCGGGCGGGCGGACATGATGGAAACAGTGAGCTTCATCGGAGTATGACCGCTCCGGCGTCACGGGAACTGGGCTGCGAACAGCGGAAGTCAGGGACGTTCAAACGAGAGCGTCGTGACGCCAGAGCGATACAGCGGTAGAGCGATACATCGCACCGCGAATCGCCTCGGCAGCAACTCGTGCACGTGGTCGATGGTGCCGAGGTTTTTGTCGGTGGAGGATGGAGCGATCCGGAGCGCTGTGTATGCCTTGGCCAAGTGGGTTGGTCAGGAAGGGCGGTCAGGAGGGCGTATGTGACGAGCCTGCGCAGGTGTGGGTTGCCGGACGGGGTGAGCTCGGTCTCGATCGCAACGGCGCCCCGCCGCCGGCTGTATCCGATTCTCGCTGGTTCGAGGATGTGGATGTGGAAGTGTAAGTAGTTGCTGTCAACAGGGGCCTCCGCCTGTTCTGTTCCGCCTCACCGGTCCTGAGCGGTTCTCACCGACGGCCGGTGACCCACAGCTCGCCTCACCGGACATGTGAGGCGCAGTTCAGGACGTCGCCGGACCGGCCGAGGGGCGCTGGGTGGTCGCCGCCTCGGCCCGTCTGTCTGACGGCCGTAACAGCCCACCCGGCAAGGGACGCCGGTGCGTTGACCGATGGCGTCGCCCTTGCTTGGGCTTCGATGTGAGTGCGAGGGCTCCGGTGCGGCAGGGCGAAGATGGTTCGATCTCGTCGAAGGTGGGTTGTTCTCAGACATTGATCGGGTCCGCGCCCCGGGACCTGGCAGGCTGCCCAGAGGCGCTGTCGGCTTCGCCGGCGGACGAGGGAGCGGTCTTTGGGGAGGCTGGGGTTGGAAAGGGTTCTTCACGTCCTGGACGAGGAGATCGGCTTGGGGGATCCCTGGGAGGGCGTGGACGCGGAGGCTGTGGCACGAGCTGCCCGGCAGCAGGCCGAGCGCCCGGTGCCGGGCGTCACGGACATGGCCTCGTATCTCGCGGCTCAGGTTTCCGATGACTCCCACCGGGAGGTCGTCGGTCCGCTGCTCGATGGCCAGGGTGCGAGCGGCGTCGTCGTCCGGCACGGAATGGTGATCGCGTCCTGGGGTGACCCGACGCGCGAGGAGATGGCGTACAGCGCAACGAAAAGCGTGCTCGCTCTGGTGGCCGGCATCGCCCACGACGACGGCATGCTGATCCTCGACGAGCCCGTGTGCGTCCACGTAGGGCTGCCGCAGTTCGCGGATGCCCATGGGCGGGCGATCACCTGGCGCCACCTGCTGAACCAGTCGAGCCAGTGGGAGGGCGAGCTGTGGGGCAAGCCGACATGGGCCGATGCGCAAAGCACGCGCGAGGGCACCGAGTCGACCGGCGGGCCACCCGGCGAGGGCTGGGCGTACAACGACGTCCGCGTGAACCTGACCGCCCTGGCACTGACCGCCCTGCTCCGCCGTGCACTGCCGGACATCCTGCAGGACCGCGTCATGGCCCCGATCGGCGCATCGTCGTCGTGGCTGTGGCACGGCTACAGCCACTCCTTCCTGGACATCGACGGCACCCGCGTGCCGGTGGTCTCCGGCGGCGCCCACTGGGGCGGAGGACTGTGGATCAACGCGCTCGACCTGGCCCGCATCGGCCACTTGTGCCTGCGCGGTGGCCGATGGGGCCACACCCAGGTCCTCTCCGCCCGCTGGATGGAGGAGATGTGGACACCGTGCCGGGTCAAGCCCAACTACGGCCTGTCCTGGTGGCTCAACGACAGCCGCACGGTATGGCCGGCCGCTCCGGCGACCGGACGCTGCGCCCGCGGCAACGGCGGCAGCCACCTGCTGTGGGTTGACCCTGCCCGCGACCTGGTCATCAGCTCCCGTTGGGGAGGCGAAGTCGAAACCCTCCTCACGGCGGTATCGCAAGCGGTCACACCTGGCCCGCCCATCGCCTGATACCGCATGCCGTCTCCGCTCCCCTCGCACCTGGCCAGGCCCCTCACCGAAGACTGGCCGCCACGAACGGACTTCACTGGTCAGACATGCAACCGGTCACACTTCGGTCGGAAGGGCCAATCGTCGGGGAGACGCGCCGCCGTCGGTCCTACCGACGGCGGCGCGGGGGCGGTAGCACGCCCACCTCGCACCGGGTAGCTCTCGCCGACCCGGACGCCCTTCGTCCGCACCCTTCCACAGTCCCACGCAACAAGCTGGCTGCCCCGTCGCGCTGAAGAGCCCACCACATCCCGCAGGACAACGTACGGACAGTTGAGCGTGCTCACCGAAGCTCGGTCAACGCACCCTGACGGTTTCGGTGGGCGTGACCATCTGCAGATGGAGCTTGTTCGCGTTCCAGCCCGTCTCGTAAAGCGCCCCGCGGAACTGCAGCGTGCCACGGTGCTCGGCCCGGACCCATGTGTCGACCGCGCCGCCGTCGAAGACCGCACCGTGAGCGCACTTCACCGTGCGCCAGGATCCGGTGCCCTGTCGTTGCTGCACACAGAACTTCTGAAAGCGGTCATCGTCGTTCGAGGCATCCCCCTTCACGTGGACGCGCGCGCCGGCCTTCACGACGTGCGGGCTCACCTTGAAGTCGTAACTGATCTTCGCAAAAGCCGTCACCGCACTCAGCCCGAGTGCCGATATGCCGACTGCCGCAACGACGGCCGCACGTGCAGTACGTCGGTTGACAACGCCCATCGCCTGTCTCCCCCTTCGGATGGTCTTGTGCTCGGCAAGAGTGAAGAGGCTTCAGGGCACGAAGCCGTTCCTCGGCCCGCAGCCGCCCGTTCCGCTCACCGATCGCAACCTGTCAGAGGGCGAATGACGGAACACCGTTGCCCCGCGGTTCGTCATTTTTCGGCGGCTCTCAACCAAGTGGGGGCAGCCCTCCCAGAGCCTCCGAGATTCCCCTGTGCTCCAGCCTCTCCACCTCCAGCCTCTGCGCCGCAGTTGAATCGACAGGGCCGCCCATGCTGAGGACGCGGCCTGCGCGTGACGTAGTGAGGGTGTCCCCATTGACGCTGAAGGGCTCAGGCTGCCGGCCGGCCCTGTCGGCATTCAGGTTGTACCGGAGGACACATCGCCCGAGCTCGGAGACGGCGCCATCCGCCAGTTGGGAAGGGACACGCGGGGCTGGGGGACGCGCCCTATGGCGCCCCGGTTCTCGCTCGCGCCACCGTTGACCGCGTGACCAGGCCAGGGCCCTGCGCGATCGTGTTCTGGGCGGCACCCTCGCGGAACTGCTCGGTCTCTGACCGCGCGCACGACGCCGACCGTACGAGGAACGGCGCACACAGGAGGCCGGAGAACGTCCGCCGGCTGCGCTGCCGTTGGGGAACGGACGATCCACGGAGTCACCCACCGCGAGTTCACCAAGCTGCCCGAGCTGTACGCCGAGGACGCCGTCGTGGAGCACCCGTTCGCTCCGGTGGGCTCACCAGAGCGGTTGCTGCGGGGCCGTGACGAGCTGAGGGAACACTTCAGCCGGGTCCTCACCCGTGGACTCGACATGCGGGCGGAGGACCTGCTGGTCCACGAGACCGCCGACCCCGAGGTGATCATTGCCGAGTTCAACTACCGGGGCCGGGTGGCGGCGACAGCGGAACCGATCGAGATCGCGTGTGTCTTCGTGATCCGCCTCCGCGACGGGCGGATCGTCTCCTCCCGCGACCACGCTCACCGCGCCGCGTCGCCGCCAGGAAGCTGCTGACGCGACACCTCTCTGGCGGAGCCGGCTGCGTAGGTGGGACCGGGGGCTTCTTCCCGCCGCGGCGTGCCTGCCGTCGTCAGCCCTGCCTGGCGAGGACCGTGCGGAGGACCTCGGCGAGTACCGCGGCCGGGTCCTTCGCGGTGGATTGGCCGCGCCAGGCGACGAAGCCGTCCGGGCGGACGAGTACCGCGCCGTGGGCGCCGATGCCGTGCGCCTTCTCACCGCCCTCGGTGTCGATGTCTGCGCCGAGGACGTACGGGTGGACTTCCACCCCCATCGCGGTGCCGAGGTCCTTGGCGGTTTTGGCCCACAACTGGCCGTGGTGGCCGGCCAGGAGGACGAAGGTCTCGCCGTACAGGTCGAGGAGGGAGCCGCCGTCCGCGGTCGGGTGGTGCGGTGCCCGCGTGCCCGGTTGTGCACGCAGCTCGACGGCGGGGATCGGTTCGGTCTCGTGGTTGCCGGGCACAGCCGCCGAGGCGTACCGGAAGCCCATCGTCACCGCCGAGTAGTCGAGCAGTTCCACCTCCGCACCGCCGGCCATCCTGTCGCCGAAGCGGGCGAACGCCTGCTGCATGGCGAGCCGCCCGTAGGGGCGCCGCTCGGCGTCGTAGGTGTCGAGCAATCCGGGGCCGGCCCACCCGTTGAGGACGGCGGCGAGCTTCCAGGCCAGGTTGTGGGCGTCCTGGATCCCGGTGCTCCCGCCGAACCCGCCCGTGGGAGGCTGGATGCGCGCGGCGTCCCCGGCCAGGAACACTCGGCCCGAGTGGTAGGACCGTGCGACGTGGGCGCCGATCGGGAAGCCGAGCACGGTGACGTCGGTGCCGGGGATCTGGGGCCGCAAGGAGACGTCGATCTCGTCCAGTCCGGACGCGTCCCGCACCATCTCCGCCACGCGTTCGGTGGTGAAGTCCTCCACCGACTCGCGCCGCGGGTCGTATCCGGTGCTGAACAGCCATCGCGTGCCCGAGTCGTCGTGCGGCATCATCGAGCTGAACGGGCGCGGTTTTTGCAGGTAGGCGATGCCGATCTTTCGGCCGCGCACGGCGGCCGAGAGGTTCGCGTCGACGATTGCGGTGATCGTGTCGAACAGCACTCCCGGCCCGTCCGTTGCGATCCCCAGCCACGTGCGGATCCGGCTGTTCGCCCCGTCGGCCGCGATGACGTAGTCCGCGCGGATCGCTCCCTCGCCGCCGCCGGCGCGGTCCCGGACGGTCACCGTGACTCCGTCGACGTCCTGGTCGAGGGCGGTCACCTCGGTCAAGTACCGGATGTCGGCACCGAGTTCGCGGGCGCGGTCGCGCAGCAGGAGTTCGAGCCGGTCCTGGTCGATCCCCGCGTAGGCCGACGGGCTGTAGGTGCGGGGGTCGACGGACTCCGCGTGGTCGGCTTCCTCGACCGGTTCGTACTCGTCTGCGAGCGTGTTCGCCCGCAGCGGCACGAAGACGTCGTCGCCGCCGCCGCGGAAGCTCTCCTGACGGATCGCCGGACCGAGTCCGACCTGGCGGAGGACCTCGACGGTCCGCGGTGTGATGCCGCGCAGCCTCGGGTGTAAGAGCAGGTCGGGGTGGCGCTCCACCACCGTCACCCGGACGTCCTTGTGGGCGAGGAAGACGGCGGCGCTCAGCCCGGTGAGGGCGCCTCCGACGACGAGTACCTGAGTCTTCTGCTGATTCATACCGAGGAGAATCAATCACCCAGATGAACTTGTCAACCAGATGGTTGATTATGCTGACCGGCCGGATGGCAGAATCCTGGCCATGACCAGTGAGAAGAGCGGCACCAACGCACGGCGGTCGACGCGGCGGGCGCCGGCGGCGCACGAGCGGCAACGCGATCCCGAGCGCACCAAGGCGTTGATCCTCGACGCCGCGACCGAGGTGTTCTCCGCGAAGGGCTTCGCCGGCGCCCGGGTGTCCGAGATCGCCGCGCGCGCCGGTGTGAACCAGCAGCTCATCACGTACTACTTCGACGGCAAGGAGGGCCTCTACCGTGAGATCGGCCGGCGGTGGCGGGCTTACGAGGCCCAGGCGGTCCCCGACGACATGGACCACGCCGAGATGATCAAGCACTATGTGCGGGCGAGCGTCGACCCCCGGCTCGGGGGGCGCCTCCTCGCCTGGGAGGGCCTCGCCGACACCGGGGAGGACGACGAAGAGGCGGCCGAACGCAACGCCCGGCTGCAACACGAGGTGGAACTGATCCGCAAGCGTCAGCTGGCCGGCGAGCTTGACGACCGGTTCGACCCGGCCGCGCTGCTGCTCATCGAAATGAGTGCGGCGAATGCGCTGGCGATCTACCCCCAACTGGCGCGCGGCCTGTTCGGCGCCGACGGAAGCTCACCGGAGCTGGTCGAGCACTTCGCCGAGCAGCTCGCCCGGCTCATCGAGTGTCTCGTGGGCAGCAGCTCCGGCCAACCCGAATGAGGGGAGTGAACCCATCGCCCGTCCTGTCCCTCAGGGAGCTCACATCGGTTCGGCTCCGGCTGCGTAAGGCACACGACACCGACCGCGACGGACTCATCGAGCTTCAGCCGACGAGCGCTCGGGCAGGCTCGCCACCCGCCTCGGCTTCCACCACGTGAGCACCTTCGAGGCACACGACGCGGAGCACACCCTCGCCGCAACCAATCTGCACTCGTTCACAGTCTGAACGGCACGCCACTGCCACCGGCTCTGGACGCCAACCTGCTGAACATGGACGGAGCGGACCACCTCCGACTGCGCCGACTGGTTTCCCGGACCTTCACACCTCGCCACGTCGAAGCCCTGAAGGACCGCGTCCAACTCATCGCCCGGCAACTGGCCGACGACATCGCCGTACGCGGCAGGGCCGACCTTGTCGCCGACTACGCCAACCCTCTGCCTCTCGTCGTCATCGGCGACCTCCTGGGCGTACCCGATGAGATCCGGCGCCCGTTCTCCCGGTGGGCGGGCGCCATGCTCGACCCCGAGTACCCCGGACAAGTCGCCGAAGCCGTGGAGCACATCCATCGCCATCTCCTGGACCTTGTGGCCCTGCGACGCGGCACCCCCGGCGACGACCTCCTGTCACGGCTGATAGTCGCACGGGACCAGGGCGAAAGACTCACCGAGAACGAACTCGTCTCCCTGGGCTTCCTGCTCCTGTGGACCGGGAGCGAGAACACCCAACATCTCATCAGCAGTGGACTGCTCGTCCTGCTCCGCCATCCCGAGCAACTCGCCGCGCTGCGCAGGGACACCAGGCTCCTTCCGGCCGCGGTGGAGGAGATCCTGCGCTTCACCCACCCCAACCAGTTGGCCATCCGCCGCTTCCCGACCGAGGACATGGAACTCGGCGGTGTCATGATCCCCGCCGGCGACACGGTCATGCTGGCCTTGAGCTCGGCCCACCGCGATCCCGCGTGCTTCACCGACCCCGACCGGTTCGACATCCGACGCCAGGACAACGCGCACCTCGCCCTCGGCCACGGCATCCACTACTGCCTGGGGGCACCGCTCGCCCGGATGGAAGTTCAGGTTGCGCTGTCCACACTGCTGGAACGATTCCCCCACATCGACCTGGCTGTCAGCGAAGACCGTCTCCCATGGCGGGCATCGTTCAGGTCCCATGCCCTCAGGCAACTCCCCATCACCGTGTCGACCACTCAGGGCTGACCTGCGTACTGGCCGTGCTGGAGAGGAGCCGGCGGCGTCGGAGCGCAGATGCGGTGGCGCTACTACGCCCCCGACATGCTCCGGTACGTCACGAACAGGAACCAGAGCACCGGTATCAACGCCCCCAGGATCGCGGGCCGTCGATACAACGGTGCTCCGGGATCCAGCTGCGGGCCGGGTTGCCCTGGGATCGGCGCCGGGAGTTTGCCCAGCCTGATCCTGGCTACGAGGTTCCAGATGAGCGTGAAGGGAGTGAACAGGAAGAGGGAGAACGGACTCCACCAGCCCTGCCAGAGCGTACTGCCGGTCATCTCACGGCACAGCGCGATGCCGCAGCTCCGGCAGAAAGGGCCCTTCATGGTCAGGAATCGCATGAGGATGAGAATGCCCTGGTGTCCCCGTACGGTGACGTCCGCGGCCGGCACGGCACCACACAGTCGGCAGCCGGCATGGTGCGGAAGCGGAGCCTGCTGAAACGGTGCCGGGTGCCCCTGGTTCCAGGCGGGTGCGGACTGCTGGTGCTGGCCCCAGGCGACAGGTGCCTGGGGTTGCCCCCACCCCCAGGCTGGCGGGGCGGCCTGCGGGTGGGGCGGCTGGTACGGCTGGCCCGGCTGCGGATGAGGGGCCTGGAACGGCACAGGCTGAGGCTGAGGTTGCGGCGGAGTCGCCACGAATTTCCCCCGTGTGTGAATCAGTGCAAACAGAAAGCGCGTGCCCGCCGTCGGACGGCGAGCACGCCGGATATGTCTACCAACACCCGCACGGGAATTGCAACGAGAAGCGTCACGGTGCCATCGGCATCCCGTGGGCAGGAAGGCGGCGCCGACGCAGTCGGGTCGGGCACAACATCCCGCGGTGCTCAGTGGGTTGGGCAGGCGCAGAGGCTCGAAGTTCTGCCAGACCACGGCTTGTGCGACTGCCGGTTCGTCCTCCAGTGCCTGGTATGACACGCCGATGAGCAGTACACCGTCGGGCGCCGTGCCCCGACCTGAGCGGTTCGCCGCGGGGCGGTTCCTGCGACCGCACGCTACGGGCGCGTCCACCGCCGCGACTGCGACAGTCGACCGAGCGGGTAACGGCGGCCACCGCTCAGCAGCGAGGATCAGCTGCTGGTGGCCTTCGGGCCTACCGCGCGATACCCCCCATTTCCGAGCACCGCGGTGTCAGCGGCTCGGTCGGCTACGGCTTTCTACAAGCCGGTACAGGTTCCTCGCTCCGCCACATCCCGGCAACCGCGAGGCGCACCGGCCGCCGTACGGCAGCACGGCGGTCAGGGGTTGCGCCGTGGTGACAGCTGAAGCCGGCCGCCGCGATCCGCGGCCGGCGGCGGCAGGTGTGCCGAGGTCACTCGCCGCGGCGGTTGACCCTGACGCAGGGGCAACCTCTCAGCATGGTGGGCATGACTACGAGAACCAGTGCGAGCGAGGTCGCGGGACTCCACAGGGGGTACGGCCAGCATGAGGTGGTCGCCGGAGTCGACCAGGGACTGCGCCAACGGACGGGCAACGACAGGCCGACGGGCGACGGCGGGGAACGGATCGGTAGAGACGACCGGACGATGCGGCACTTCGCGGTCCACCACGATGGCGTGACGATCCCGGTGTCCCGTGGCGGCCGGGGGCGACCGCTGGTCCTGTGCCCTGGGCTGAGTTCGACACAGGCCGATCTGCACGAGCTGACCGAGCTGCTGCGGCGCGACTACGACGTGGTGACCTTCGACCTCAGAGGCCATGGCCTCGCCTCGCCCGCCGACCGGTACTCCTTCGAGGCGTTCCTCAGCGATCTCACCGCGGTGATGGCGGAGTTGGAACGACTCGACCTGCCCGAGGCACCCCTGCTCGTGGGCTACTCGCTCGGCGCGGACCTGGCCGTGCACTATGCCTCCGAGCGTCCTGACACCGTGGCCGAACTTTTTCTCATCGACGGCGCGAACCCGGTGCCCGAACCGTTCATCACCGAAGCCGACCTGGCGGAGTTCCGCAGCATGTGGGAGGAGCAGGCGGCGCGGCAAGAGGCCGAGTGGACCACGGACACCATGGACACCACGACTGAAGTGCTGCTCACGGCACAGGACATACTCGATCTGAATCTCGAACTCGATGTGCTTCGTTCCGGAATCCTCGACCAGTACCGGAAGATCGACCACCCGACAAGCCTGATCATGTCGACCTCGATCGCCGGCGACAGCACCGAAGGGCGTGCACCGCGACACAACCAGCTCTGGCGTGACGGCATCGAACGGCTCATCCGCGAGCGGCCGCACGTCTCCACCTCCTGGCTCGACGCCGATCACCGACTGGTCTTCACCCACGCCCCGGAAATCGCCCGGATCATCCGGAGCGCGCACCGTCCTGTCGGCAGGCCGACTTCGTAAACAACTCCTGGGAGACTGGTTCGATGCTGACCATCGGCGAGCTGGCGTCGTACGCCGGAGTGACGGTGCGCGCGGTGCGGCACTATCACGCCAAGGGACTGCTGCCGGAGCCGGAGCGGGACCGCTCCGGCTATCGGAGGTACGACGCCGGCGCCGTGGTCGAGTTGATCAAGATCCGGACCCTCGCCGGGGCCGGCGTCCCGCTGGCGCGCGTGCGCGAGCTGCTACAGGCCGACGAGCAGGAGTTCGCCGCGGTGGTCACAGACATCGACAAGCGGCTGCGGGCGGAGATCCGGGAACGGCAGCGGCACCGTGAGCGGATCGCCCGCCTCGCCTCCGGGGACAGCCTGGCGCTGCCCTTGGAGGTGGTCGGGTTTCTCGACCGGCTGCGGGCGCTCGGGGTCGACGAGCGGATCGTTCAGGTCGAACGCGACGGCTGGATCCTGCTGGCCGCGCACTCACCGGAGCGAGTCCCGGAGTGGATGGCGCGTAAGCGGGAGCAGATCGCCGACTCACCGCTCATCGACTTCTATCTCACCCTCGGTCAGGCACTCGATCACACCGAAGACGATCCGCAGCTGGTCGGGATGGCCGACGAACTGGCCACCTACATCACGCAGTTGGCCGACAACCAGGGCGATTTCTACGTCGACGATGCCGACATCGATCCACCGTTCGCCAAGCTGATGGACACCCTGGCCTTCGACACCGCGCCGCCGGCCCGTCGGCTGATCCAACTGCTGAAGAAGCGAGGCTGGACCGGCTGGACCAAGCTGGAGCGAGTGGACCCCACACGGGATGCGGCCGGAACACGGCAGGAGGACTGAGGTGCACTCTCCCGGATACTCGACCTGGCGGCCGGGCACGGGCTGGGACTCGTCGACGAGACCGTGTTCCCAGGCACCGGTCAAGGCCGCAGCCCGAGACGATGGCGCAAGGCCATCGAGGCTGGCCGCATCCCCTGGTGTACCCGTGCCGACCCGGGCCAGTTGGCGGAGGTCAGCCGACGGCTCTCTGCGCTGCCGGACCAGGACGCGCCGCGGCCGGACCCGCTGTATCGCCTCAAGGCACGACAAGGCATCTTGACCTGCCCCTCGACCTGCTGAGGCGCAGGTCAAGGGGCAGGTCACGAACCTACCTCCACCGTGTGCGTCGCAGGTTCCGAGCGGATGTGCCGGGCCGGTTCAACGGGCGAGCGCGGGCGCGGGGAGGAATCCCGTGCCGGCGAAGAACGTCAGGTAGGCCCGCACGGTCTCGTCGGTCATGGGCGGGAGGTGGACCCCCGATGCCGCGGCCGCTCCGTGGGTGAGGGAGGAGTCGAAGGTCCGACGCGTGCGGCGGGGCCGGCCCTCCGCTTCGCCGGCCGTCCCCTGCCGGCCGGTGCCGCCGAGGAAGAGCTGGGCGGCGTTGTCCGGCTGGTCGGCCACCAACCTGCGCCAGTGGTCGAGTGGTACCGGCTGCACCGTGTAGCCCAGCGTGGCCGCTGCCTGGAACACCTGCGAGAGCATGGGTGGCGCGGGGTGGGTGAGATGGAAGGCCGTATGTTCCCAGCCGGCCGGGTTCCGCGCCGCTTGCCGGTTGCTCGCCAGGGCCACGACTGCCGCGCTCACGTAGTCCACCGGTATCCACTCGGTCGACTCGTCGGCTCCCTCGGGTACCGCCTGTGCCTGGAGGCACCCCTTAATGTACTGCCACAGCAGGTCGCGGTCCTGGCAGGCGCCCGTGCCCGAGGCGCCCGAGATGCGCGCGGGTCGGTAGACGGTCACCGGGATTCCGCGGCTCTGCGCGATACGTACGATCTCCTCGGCGACCCACTTGCTCTGCGAGTAGCCGTCGGGCAGTTCGTGCACGGGACCGACGGCGGACGCTTCCGTGAGGGGGCCGCCGGTGGACGTGTGCGGTGGGTACACGCCGGTGGTCGAGACGTAGTGCATGCCGGTCGATTCCGATGCGGCGGCGATACGGAGGAGTTCCTCGGTGCCCGTTACGTTGGCAGCGCGGAGTTCGGTGTACGGGGCGGCGAAGTTGACCCTGGCGCCGTTGTGGTAGACAGCGCCGACCCGTTTCCGCAGGGCCTTGTGCTCCCTGTCGGACAGGCCCAGGCCCGGCGCGCCCAGGTCGCCCGGCAGTGGACGGATCAGGTCGCCGTAATGCTCCCTCCACAAACCGTACCGCTCCAGGCCGGACCGCAGCCGGTGCGCTCCCTCGGCGGTGTCGCGAGCCCGCACCAGGCAGTCCACCGGACCGCCCGTCGATTCCAGCAGATCGCGCAGGAGGAACGCTCCGAGGAAGCCCGAGGCGCCGGTCAGCAACGGGCGGCGCGCGGCCGCGGGTTCACCGGGCGCGGACCCGGCCGCCGGGGTGATGTCCGGCGCCAGGCGCACGTCCTGGCGCGGGTCGGGGCCGGTCGCGTCCCCGGAACCGCCGGCCGGCTCGTCCAGGAGGCGCCGTACACCGTCCGGGGTGGCTGCGGCGAAGAGGGCACGCATCGACAGCCGTACGCCGAACCTGTCCTCGATGCGCCGGGCCAGCTTGACCGCGAGCAGGGAATGTCCGCCGGCCTCGAAGAAGTCGTCGTCGAGACCGACATCAGGCACGCCGAGGACGTCGGCGAACACCTCGCACAGCAGCTTCTCCTGCTCGGTGTCCGGGGCGCGTCCGGCGCCGGTGCTCGCGGAGGGGCCGGGGGCGGGCAGCCCCCGACGGTCGATCTTTCCGTTCGGGGTGAGCGGCAGGGCGTCGAGCGCGACGAACGTGGACGGCACCATGTACTCGGGGAGTTGCGAGACGAGTGCCTGGCGCATCCGGGCGATCGCCGGCTCCCGCTGTCCGTCGGCGGGAACGACGTAGGCCACCAGCCGCCGGTCACCGGGCCGGTCCTCCCGGACGACGGCGCAGGCGGCGCTGATCCCGGGCACCGCGGCCAACGCCGTTTCGATCTCCCCGAGTTCGATGCGGAAGCCCCGTAGCTTGACCTGGTCGTCGGAGCGGGAGACGTATTCGAGTTCGCCCCGGTCGTTCCAGCGGACGAGGTCGCCCGTGCGGTACATGCGTCCGCCGGTGCGGCTGAACGGGTCGGCGACGAACCGGGCAGCGGTCAGGCCCGGGCGGTGCAGGTAGCCGCGGCCCAGTCCGTCGCCGGCCACGTACAGTTCTCCGATCACGCCCGGCGGCACCAACTCCAGTGCGGCGTCGAGCACATACACCCGTGTGTCGCGCACCGGGACGCCGATCGGTACCCGGTGGGTCGGCGCCTTCGGGCCGGCCGCCTCCTGCACGTCGCTCATGGTCGCGCAGACCGTGGTCTCGGTGGGCCCGTAGGCGTTGACCAGCCGTCGGCCGCCGGCCCACCGCGCGACCAGCGCCGGCGCGCAGGCCTCCCCGGCGAGCACCAGGGTGGTACCGCCTGGTATGCCCTCGTCCTGCGGCATGACCGCGAGGGCGGCCGGCGGGAGGGTCAGGTGGGTGATGCCGCGTTCCACGAGGAGGGCGGCGAGCGGGGGCCCCGGCACCAGTTGTGCCGGGTCGGCAACCTCCAGGCAGGCACCGGTCAGCAGTCCCATGCAGATGTCCCAGAACGCCGCGTCGAAACTGGACGACGCCATCTGCAGCACCCGGCTGGTGGAGGTGAGGCCGAGCCTTTCCGCCTGCGTACGGACCATCGCGCCGACGCCCTGGTGGGTGACGACGACGCCCTTGGGCCGGCCGGTGGAGCCCGAGGTGTAGATGACGTAGGCGGGGTGGGCGGGCAGGGGGCCGGTGTGCGGGTCCGCGGTGTGGCCGGTGGACCAGGCGGCGGTGTCGTCGAGTGCCAGGCAGCGGTCGACGGTGGGCAGTGCGGCGCGCAGGTCCGTAGTGGTGATCAGGAAGGCCGGCGCGGCGTCGTCGAGCATGAAGGTGATGCGGGCGGGCGGGTATGAGGGGTCGACCGGCAGGTAGGCCGCTCCTGTTTTCAGGACCGCCAGTATCGCGACGATCATGTCGGCCGAGCGGGGCAGCGCGAGGGCCACCAGGTCCTCGGGGCCGATGCCCTGTCCGGACAGGTGCCGGGCGAGGTCGTTGGCACGGGCGTTGAGTTGCGCGTAGGTCAGGGTGCCCGTGGCGTCGCGTACGGCCTGGGCATCGGGGGTACGGGTCACCCACTCCCCGAAGAGCTCCGGCACCGTCGGGGCCGACAGGGACGCGGCGGGTCCGCGGCCCCACTCCTCCAGCATCCGCGACCGCTCCTCGGCGGTGAGCAGGTCGTAGCCGCGGACGGGCACGTCGGCGTCGGCCACGACCGCGGACAGCAGGCGGCGGAGCCGGTGGGCGAGCCGGTGCACCGTCTCGGGCTCGAACAGTTCGGTGGAGTACTCCAGATGGCACTCGATGCCCGCGGCAGCACCCGCCGCGTCCCGCGTCTCGGTGAAGCTGAACGTCAGGTCGAACTTGCTGATGCCCGTGTGCACCGGCTGACCGCTCACCGTGACCCCCGGCAGCTCAACACCGGCCGCCGCCTGGTTCTGCAACACCAACATGACCTGGAAGAGCGGATGACGATCCTGCGAACGCACCGGATTGAGCGCCTCCACCAACCGCTCGAACGGCACATCCTGATGCGCGAACGCCGCCAGATCGAACTCCCGCACACGCTCCAGCAGTTCACGGAAAGTGGGATCCCCCGACAGATCCGTCCGCAACACCAGCGTGTTGACGAAGAACCCCACCAGATCGTCCAGAGCCTCATCGCTCCGACCCGCCACCGCCGTACCGAGCGGGACATCGTCACCCGCACCATGCCGCGACAACAACACCGACACCGCCGCCTGCATCACCATGAACAACGTGCACCCGCACGACCGCGCCAACGCCACGAGCCCCCGGTGCGTGTCCTGGTCCAGGCTGAAGAAATGCGCCTCGCCCCTGTGGTCCGTCACGGCCGGCCGCGGGCGGTCCCACGGCAGCACCAGCGCCTCGGGCGCACCGGTCAGGGCCTGGCGCCAGAAGGCCAGTTGGCGGGCCGTCAGGCTCTCGGGGTCGGACTCCTCCCCGAGCATGCGCCGCTGCCACAGGGTGTAGTCGGCGTACTGCACCGGCAACGGCGACCAGTCGGGACCCCTGCCCTCGACACGCGCCCGATAGGCAACACCCAGATCCCGTCCCAACGGCGCCAACGACCAACCGTCACCGGCGATGTGATGCAACGCCAGCACCAGCACATGGTTCTGCGCGCCCAGCCGCAGCAGGCTCACCCGCAGCGGTACTTCGGCTTCCACGTCGATCGGCTCGGTCACCGCCGCCGAGATCCGGCCGGGCAGGTCGGGCTCCTCGACATCGTCGACGGTCAGGGCGAGCCACGCCTGCGCCGGGCCGAGGACCACCTGTTCGGGCTCGCCGTCGTGCTGGGGGAAGACGGTGCGCAGCGCCTCGTGTCGCTCGACGACGTCGCCCAGCGCGGCGCCGAGAGCGTCGACGTCGAGCGGGCCGTCGAGGCGCAGCACCAGCGGGATGTTGTACGTGGCGCCGGGCCCGTCCAGCCGGCCCAGGAACCACAGGCGCTGCTGCGCGAAGGACAGCGGAAGTCTCGCCGGGCGCTGCGCGGGCACGACGGCGTCCCGGGCCGCGCCCGCACCGTCGAGGGCCTCGGCCAGTTGCACGACCGTGGGGTGCTCGAAGAGCGTGCGCACTTCGAGTTCGACGCCGAGTGCGGTGCGGATACGGCTGACCAGGCGGGTGGCCAGCAGGGAGTGTCCGCCGAGCGAGAAGAAGCTCTCGTCGACGGGGACGCGGCCGGTGCCGAGCACGTCGGCGAACAGATCGGCGAGCAGTTCTTCCCGCACGGTGCGCGGGCCGCGCCCGCCGGTGTCCGCGGCGTGCCGGGGCGCCGGCAGTGCCCGCCGGTCGAGCTTTCCGTTCGGGGTCAGCGGCAGTGCGTCCAGCACGACGAACGCCGACGGGACCAGGAACCCGGGCAGCGTCCGGCCCAGCTGCTCCGCCAGTGCCGTCGCGGATGTCGTCGCGCCGTCCGCCGCCACGGCATAGGCCACCAGCCGCCGGTCGCCAGGGGCGTCCTCGCGGAGGACGACACAGGCGGCCGTCACCGTCGGCAGGGCGGTGAGCGCGGCTTCGATCTCGCCGGGTTCGATGCGGTGGCCGCGGAGTTTGACCTGGTCGTCGGCGCGGGAGAGGTAGACGAGCCGGCCGTCCGCGTCCCACCGGACGAGGTCGCCGGTACGGTACATCCGGCCGCCCGACGGATCGAACGGATCGGCCACGAAACGCGTGGTCGTCAGGTCGGGGCGGCCCACGTACCCGCGGGCCACCCCCGGTCCGGCGAGATACAGCTCGCCCACCACGCCCGCGGGCACCGGCCGCAGCCGGGCGTCGAGGACGTAGCACCGCATGCCGTCCAGTGGCCTGCCGATGGGCGGAACCCGGTGCTCCGCGATCGGCTGCGACGGCACCTCGTACCGCGTCGCGAACGTCGTCGTCTCGGTCGGCCCGTAGGCGTTGACGAACGACGTCCGGGGGCAGGCGGTCGCCGCGCGTTGCAGGACGCCCGCTGCCGCCGCCTCGCCGCCCGTCGTCACCAGGCGCACCGTCGCGAACAGGTGGGGGTCGGTGTCGGCGACGATGTTGAACAGGGAGGTGGTCAGGAAGAGGGCGGTGATCTTCTCGGCTGCCAGTAGGCGGCCGAGGCGATGCGGTTCGAGCGGGCCGTCAGGGGCGACGACGACCGTTCCGCCGTTGAGCAACGGGACCCAGATCTCGCAGGTCGAGGCGTCGAAGACGTAGGCGGAGTGCAGGAGGACCGCGTCGGCGGCGCCGCGCCACATGGCATCGGCGGCGAGTGCCGCCACGTCGGCGTGCGTGACGCCGATGGCCTTGGGGGTGCCGGTGGAGCCGGAGGTGAACATCACGTACGCCAGCCGCGCGCCACCGGGGAGGCGGGGAAGCGTGCCCGGCTCGGCGGGTGCGCCGTCGATGACCCGGCCGCCGGTGTCGACCACGACGACCGGGAGCGAGCCGCGGGCTTCCGCCACCCAGGGATGGCCGGCGAGGTCCGCCCCGACGACGAGGGCGCGCAGACCCGCCGAGGCGGATATCCGGCGCAGTCTCGCGGCCGGCCAGCGGGCGTCCAGCGGTACGTACGCACCGCCGGCCCGGACTGCGGCCAGCGAAGCGGTCACCACGGCGGCCGAGCGGCCGACCAGCACACCGACACCGTCCTCGGCCGCGAGGCCCAGGCCCGTCAGGCACCGCGCCAGGGAACCGGAGAGCCCGTCCAACTCTCCGTAGGACAGGGCGCTTTCACCCTGCCTGACCGCCACCGCGTCCGGGGACGACGCCACCTGGGCGGCGAACAGTTCCGGGAGGCCGGCCCGCGGCGGACCGGCCGGCAGGGGGGCGCCCTTCCCCTGGTCGAGGAGCCGTGCCTGCTCTCCGTCGAGCAGCACCGAGCGGTCGGCGACGCGCTGCTCCAGGTCATCGGCGCAGGCTTCCAGCAGCAGCCGCAGCCGCTCGGCCATCAGCCGTACGGTCCCGGATGCGAAGGAGTCCGTGCGATGGCCGAAGGTGATCCGCAGATCATCCCCCGGCGCGATGGTGAGGGTGAGCGGATAGTGCGCCGCGTCGGTGCCCCGGAATCCGGTGACGCGAAGGCCGGGGAGGCCCTCCTGCGCCTGCCGCAGGGCCTCCGCGTCCATGGGGTAGTTCTCGAACACGGCGAGCGTGTCGAAGAGGTCGTCCAGGCCGGTCAGGGCGCGGATCTCGGTCAGCCCGAGGTACTGGCAGCCCAGGAGCCGGCCCTGTTCGTCCTGCATCCGGTGCAGCAGCGTTGCCAGGGTGTCGTCGGGGCGTATGCCGACGCGGACCGGAATCGTGTTGATGAACAGGCCGACCATGGTCTCGACACCGGGGATCTCCGGCGGCCGGCCCGAGACGGTGGTGCCGAACAACACGTCGTCCTGTCCGGTGAGTTGGTGCAGCAGGACTCCCCAGGCGCCCTGCACCACCGTGTTGAGTGTCAAGCGGTTCCGGCGGGCCGTCTCCCGCAGGCGGTCGGTGGTGGCCGCGCCCAGGTTCAGCACCAGTTGCTCGGGCAGCTCGCCCGACGACGCGGAGGCCGGTTTCTCCCCGGCCAGCAGGGTCGGCTGCGCCACTCCGGCGAGCGCCGCGCGCCAGGCGCCGGCCGCGGCCGTACGGTCCTGGGCGGCCAGCCAGGCGAGGTAGTCCCGGTAGGGGGCGACGCGCGGCATGGCGCCGCCGTCCCCGCCGCGCGCATAGAGCTCGAACAGTTCCCGTACCAGCAGCGGCATCGACCAGCCGTCGAGGAGGAGGTGATGGTTCGTCATGACCAGGTGGTAGCGGTGGTGCGCCATCCGGATCAGGGTGAACCGCATCAGGGGCGGTTCGGAGAGGTCGAAACGCCGCGTGCGGTCGGCGGCCAGGAACGTCGCGAGCCGCTCGGCGCGCTCGGCGTCGTCGCCCGTGCCGAAGTCGAGTTCCTCGAAGACCGGTGGGACTTCGACGGCGACGGCCTGGACCGGTTCGTCGAGGTCCTCGTAGAGGAACCCCACCCGAAGGTTCGCGTGCCTGCGGAGCAGTCCCTTGACGGCCGCGTAGAGCACCGCCGCGTCGACCGGCCCCTCGATGTCGAAGACGAACTGCGCGGTGTAGACGTCCACCGCCTCGGAGTCGTACACGGCATGGAACAGCATGCCCGCCTGCAGCGGTGTCAACGGCAGGACGTCCTGCAGCTGGAACCCGGTCACTTGCGTCCACCCCACTTGTTCTGCAGCTTGTTCTGCAGCTTGTTCTGCAGTCGATCGATCTGGGCCTGGTTGAGCGAGACCAACGGAAGGTCGGAGGGCGTGTAGCCGCCGGCGTCGGGTGCCTGGGCGTGTTCCGCGACGGCACGCAGTGCCCGCAGCCAGCCTTCGGCGAGTTCCTCGACGTCCTCCTCCTTGAGCAGATCCGTCGGCCAGGTCCAGCCGGCGACCAGTTGCGGCCCCTCCGGCAGGTCCTTGGTGTAGGCGTTGATGTCCAGCACGTGATGGACCGGCATGTCCGGGTCCTGGCTGCGTGGTCCGCCCCCGTCGAAGAGCAGCTGCCAGTCCCCGGCGTTGCCCGCCGCCGATGAACCGGCATAGCGGCCCAGGTAGTTGAAGCCGATCTGCGGCGTCACCGCGTCCCGGAGCACGGCGCGGGTGCGCGGGTTGAGGTGGCGCAGCAGGCCGTAGCCGATGCCGTGGTCCGGTACGGCTCGCAGCTGCTCCTTGATCCGCTTCAGCGCACGGTCGACGAGCGGGGCGTCGAACGCCCGCGCTTCGTACCGGCTCACCGGACCCGGGTCGAGCCGCACCGGGTACATGCTGGTGAACCAGCCGACGGTACGGGACAGGTCGATACTCTCGGCGATCTGCTCACGGCCGTGCCCCTCCAGGTCGAGCAGTACGGCCGACCCGCCCGCGCCCCCGCGTTCGGCACGCCACCCGGCGATCGCCAGGGCCAGGCCGGTCAGCAGCACGTCGTTGATGCCCGCGTGGAACGCGGCCGGCACGGTGGTCAGCAGGGGCTGTGTCCACTGTGCGGGCAGTGTGACCGTCAGCGTCCGCACGCCGTCGGCGGTGTCCCGGTCCGGGTCGAGCGGTCGGTATCCCCACTGCGGGTCCTCGGTGCGCAGGATCTCCTGCCAGAGCGGCAGTTCAGCGGCGCGCTCGGCGCTCCGCGCATCGGCCACCAGCAGCTCCGCCCATCTGCGGTAGGGGGTACGCACCGGCGGCAGGGGCGAGGTGTCGCCCGCCGCGCCGGCGGCGACCGCCTGCCAGGCGGTAGCCAGGTCTGCGGTGAGGGTGCGCCACGAGACCGCGTCCACCGCGAGGTGATGGACGACGAGCAGCAGCCGACCGGGCCGGTCGGGCCCCGCGTCGTACCAGACGGCCTCCAGCACGCCGCCTGTGCCGGGCCGCAGCCGCAGGCGGGCGGCTTCCGCAGCCTCGGCGACCACCGCATCGGTCCGTGCGCCGTCGAGCCCGGCGATGTCGACCCGTGTCAGCCGCGCGCGGGCGCTCACCGCGCCCTGCGGCAGGACTTCGAGACCGGGCCGCCCGCCGGGCGTCGCGCTCACCCGGAGCCGCAGCATGTCGTGGTGATCCAGGAGTAGTTGGAGCGCCGAGGCGATGTCGCTCTCCGTTGCTCCGGCCGGTGAGCGCAGCACGCTCGACTGGTTGTAGCCGTCGCGCGTGCCCGGCCGGTCGAGGAACCACGCGGCGATGGGCGTGAGCGGCACCTCGCCGGTGCCCGGCGTGGCCGCGGTCTCCGGTTCCGCACCCAGCGGCACGGCGACCGACGCGATCACGGCCACGGTGCGGTGGACGAAGACGTCGCGCGGCGTGATGACCAGACCCGCGTTACGGGCCCTGCTGACGACCTGGATCGACAGGATGCTGTCGCCGCCGAGGGCGAAGAAGTCGTCGTCGACACCGACTTCCGGGATGCCGAGCGTCTCGGCGACCACCCCGCACAGGATCCGTTCCTCGTCGGTACGCGGTGCCTGCCCACCGACCCGGTGTGTCTCCGGTTCGGGTGCGGGCAGGGCGCGGCGGTCGACCTTGCCGTTGGGCAGCAGCGGCAACGCGTCGAGGACGACGAACGCGGCCGGAACCATGTACTCCGGCAATGCGGTCGCAAGGCCCCGGCGCAGCCCGGCGGCGTCCACCGGCTGCTCGGCACCAACCACCACGTACGCGACCAGGCGCCTGTCACCTGGCCGGTCCTCGCGGATCAGCACACGTGCCGCGGTAACGCCCGGGAGTGCCGTCAGCGCACTCTCGACCTCACCCAGCTCGATGCGATAGCCCCGCAACTTGACCTGGTCGTCAGCCCTCCCCAGATACTCGATCCGCCCCTGCGCATCCCACCGCACCACATCACCCGTGCGATACATCCGCCCACCCGACGGATCAAAGGGGTCAGCGACGAAACGGGATGCCGTCAAACCCGGACGACCCACATACCCACGCGCCAACAACCCACCCGCCAGATACAACTCCCCCGGCACACCAGGCGGCACCACACCCAACGACCCATCCAACACATACGCCCGGGCATTCCAGATCGGCCGCCCAATCGGCACCACACCCACACCACCAGCAACCACCGCATGCGCCGTCGCATCGATCGTGGCCTCCGTCGGCCCATAGAGGTTGTGCACCTCCACCGACCACACATCAGCAACCCGAGCCGCCAACTCCCCCGACAACGGCTCACCACCACACAACACAACCCGCAAACACCCAGGAACCACCCCCGCCCCACTACCCAACACCAACGACAGATGCGACGGCACGAACTGCGCCACCGTCACCCCGAAGTCCCGCATGCGATAGAGCAGTTGATCCGGGTCACGGTTCGTCTCCGGTGACACCAGACAGGTGGAGGCTCCATGGAGCAACGGCAGCCAGATCTCCCACACCGAGGCATCGAAGCTCGGCGACGTCCGAGCCAGCACCCGATCCTCACCCGTCAACGCCAGATGGTCGGCCAACCACGCCATATGCTGCGTCACCGACGCATGAGTGACCACCACCCCCTTCGGACGCCCCGTAGAACCCGAGGTGTAAATGACATACGCCGGACCCGCAGCCGACACAGCACCACCCGGACCGGACGCATGCCCCACCGACCAGGACACCGAGTCGTCCATCACGACGAACGGCAGCTCGGTCGACGGAAGTTGCTCCTGAACCGCGCGATCGGTGATCAGCAGCTTCGGACGAGCATCCTCCAGTAGATACGTGATACGAGCAGCCGGATATGCGGGGTCCACGGGCAGGTAGGCCGCGCCCGCCTTCAAGATCGCCAGCATCGCCACGACCATCTCCGCAGTGCCCGGCAGCGCCAACGCCACCAGGTCCTCCGGGCCGATCCCGCGTCCCGACAAATAATGCGCGAGGTCGTTGGCCTCCGCCTCCAACTGGGCGTACGTCAGGGAACGCCGACCGTCACGGACCGCCACCGCATCCGGGGTACGTGCCACCTGCGCGCTGAAGAGTTCCGGCACGGTCAGCCGCGGCACCTGCCGAGACCGACCGCGCCCTGCGGCGATCACCCGCGCCCGCTCCTCGTCGGCGAACAGCGCGACACCGTGGGCTCGCTGGTCCGGGTCGGCGAGCACTGCTGCCAGCAGCCGCGACAGCCGGTCGGACAGCGCCCGCACGGTGTCGGCCTCGAACAGTTCGGTGGAGTACTCCAGGTGGCACTCGATGCCCGCGGCAGCACCCGCCGCGTCCCGCGTCTCGGTGAAGCTGAACGTCAGGTCGAACTTGCTGATGCCCGTGTGCACCGGCTGACCGCTCACCGTGACCCCCGGCAGCTCAACACCGGCCGCCGCCTGGTTCTGCAACACCAACATGACCTGGAAGAGCGGATGACGATCCTGCGAACGCACCGGATTGAGCGCCTCCACCAACCGCTCGAACGGCACATCCTGATGCGCGAACGCCGCCAGATCGAACTCCCGCACACGCTCCAGCAGTTCACGGAAAGTGGGATCCCCCGACAGATCCGTCCGCAACACCAGCGTGTTGACGAAGAACCCCACCAGATCGTCCAGACCCTCATCGCTCCGACCCGCCACCGCCGTACCGAGCGGGACATCGTCACCCGCACCATGCCGCGACAACAACACCGACACCGCCGCCTGCATCACCATGAACAACGTGCACCCGCACGACCGCGCCAACGCCACGAGCCCCCGGTGCGTGTCCTGGCCGATCACGAAGGTGAGGGCGTCGCCCTCGTGGTTCAGCAGTGCGGGTCGCGGCCGGTCCCACGGGAGTTCGGCCAACTCGGGCATCCCCGCGAGTTGTTGCCGCCAGAAGTCCAGCTGGCGGGCCGTCAGGCTCTCGGGGTCGGACTCCTCCCCGAGCATGCGCCGCTGCCACAGGGTGTAGTCGGCGTACTGCACCGGCAACGGCGACCAGTCGGGACCCCTGCCCTCGACACGCGCCCGATAGGCAACACCCAGATCCCGTCCCAACGGCGCCAACGACCAACCATCCGCCGCGATGTGATGCACCACCAGCACCAGCACATGCGCCTCGGCACCCAACCGCAGCAACCGCACCCGCACCGGAACGTCGGTCGCCACGTCGAACGCGCAGGAGACGCTGTCGGTGAGAACCCGGTCAAGCTCGGCGGGCGCCACGTCCTGTGGCCGCGGCACGAGGTCGACGGCGGACGCGTCCAGCACCAGTTGACGCGCGACACCGTCGGTCACCGGATAGACGGTGCGCAGGGTCTCGTGGCGCTCGACGAGGTCGCCCAGCGCGGCACCCAGCGCGTCGACGTCCAGGGGGCCGTCGAGCCGCAGCACCAGCGGGATGTTGTAGGTGGCGCCGGGCCCTTCGAGCCGGTTGAGGAACCACAGGCGCTGCTGCGCGAAGGACAGCGGCATGCCTTCGGGCCGCTTTTCGGGCTGCACCGACGGCCGTGCCGCGTCGGCGGCGTCGAGGACCGCGGCGAGCCCGGCGACCGTCGGGTGCTCGAAGAGCGCACGGACCTCGACCTCGACGCCCAGGACCGAGCGCACCCGGCTCACCAGCCGCGTCGCCAGCAGCGAATGCCCACCTGCCTCGAAGAAGTTGTCCGCCACGCCGACCCGGTCGACGCCCAGGACCCCGGCGAACAGGCCGCACAGGATCTCCTCGCGGGCCGTCCGCGGACCGCGGCCCTCGCCGCCGTCGGGCGCCTCGGGCACCGGCAGCGCACGGTGGTCGACCTTCCCGTTCGGCGTCAGCGGCAGCGCGTCCAGCACGACGAACGCGGAGGGAACCATGTACGCCGGGAGTACCCGTCCCACACCCGCCGCCAGCGCCGCGCTGTCCAGCACCGCCCCGCCGGAGGGCACTACATACCCGACCAGCCGCCGATCGCCCGGCAGGTCCTCCCGCACCCGCACATGCGCGGTGGCGACGCCCGACAGACCGGCGAGGACGCCCTCGACTTCGCCGGGTTCGATGCGGTGGCCGCGGAGTTTGACCTGGTCGTCGGCGCGGGAGAGGTAGACGAGCCGACCGTCCGCGTCCCACCGGACGAGGTCGCCGGTGCGGTACATCCGCCCGCCCGACGGATCGAACGGATCGGCCACGAAACGCGTGGCCGTCAGAGCGGGACGGCCCAGATAGCCGCGCGCCACCCCGGGGCCGGCGAGATACAGCTCGCCGGTCACACCCGGCGCCACCATTCCCAGACCAGCGTCGAGCACATAGGCGCGCATTCCGTCCAGGGCCTGTCCGATGGGCGGCGGGCCGATCGGTGTGTCGGGGGTGACGTGGTGACGGGTGGCGAAGGTGGTCGTCTCCGTCGGGCCGTACACATGGTGGACCCGCGTACCGGTTAGTTGGCCGGCGACCTGTTGCATCGCTCCGGGCGAGGCCGTTTCGCCGCCCGCGCAGACCATCCGGACCCCGGCGAGGGCTTGCGGTTCGACCTCGGCGATGACGTTGAACAGGGCGGTGGTCAGGAACAGGGCCGTGACACCCTCGGCAGTGACGACGTCACGCAGGACATGAGGCTCCAGGGCACCCTCCGGAGCGACAACCACACGCCCACCGTTGAGAAGCGGCACCCAGATCTCGAACGTCGAGGCATCGAAGACATAAGCCGAGTGCAGAAGGACAGCATCGGCAACACCCCCCGACCACGCACCATCGGCAGCCAACGCCACCACATCCGCATGCGAAACCCCAACACCCTTCGGCACACCCGTCGACCCCGACGTGAACATCACATACGCCAGCTGCCCACCACCCACCACCACAGGCAGACAACCACGCCTCACCGGCGCGCCACCGACCACACGACCCACCGCATCGACCACCACGACCGGGACACGCCGCCGCATCTCAGCGACCCACCCGTGACCGGCGAACTCCTCGCCGACCACCAGCACCCGGATGCCACCGACGTCCACGACCTGACGCAACCGCTCCACCGGCCAGCGGATATCCAACGGCACATACACACCACCCGCCCGCACCGCAGCCAACGACGCCACCACCACGGCAGCAGAACGCCCCAGCAGCACCCCCACCCCACCCTCAGCCGCTACACCACACCCCACCAAACACGACGCCAGAACACCCGAAACCTCCTCCAACTCCCCATACGACAACACCACTCCCCCACCCGACACCGCAACCGCACACCGATCCACCGCCACCCGCCCCGCAAACAACCCAGGCAGGCTCGCCCCGGCGGAACCGGCCGGGAGGCGCCCTCCCTCGCCCCAGCGGACGACCTCGGCGCGTTCGCCGGCGGACAGCAGGTCGTAGCCGTGCAGCGGCCGGTCCGGATCAGCGGCGACGGCCTCCAGGAGCCGTACCAGGCGATCGGTCAGGGCCTCGATGGTGGCGGCGTCGAAGAGCGCGGTCGCGTACTCGACTCCGGCCGTCAGCCCGCCCTCCGCGCGGCCCTCACCGAAGGCGAAGGTCAGGTCGAACTTGCTGACCCCGTTGTGCACCAGACGGCTGCCGACCGTCAGCCCCGGCAGCTCGGTGTCGGCGGTGTCCTGGTTCTGCAGCACCAGCATCGTCTGGAACAGCGGGTGATGGTTGCGCGCACGGACCGGGTTGAGGCTCTCCACCAGCCACTCGAACGGCACATCCTGATGAGCGTACGCCGCGAGATCGAACTCCCGGACACGGCTGAGGAGTTCACGGAAGGTCGGGTCGCCCGACACATCCGTGCGCAGGACGAGGGTGTTGACGAAGAAGCCGATCAGATCGTCCAACGCCTCGTCGGTACGGCCTGCGACAGGGGTGCCGAGGGGAATGTCCGCCCCGGCGCCGTGTCGGGAGAGCACCGTCGCCACCGCAGCCTGCAGCACCATGAACAGCGTGCTGCCGGAGGACCTGGCCAGGTCGAGCAACCGGTGGTGCAGTGTGGCGTCCAGCGTGCGGACGTACACGCCACCGGCAGGGTCCGTGACAGCCGGGCGGGGACGGTCGAAGGGCAGTTCCAGCAGCTCCGGCATGTCGCTCAATGCGTCGCGCCAGAAGGAGAGTTGATGCGACGCCAGGCTGTCGGGGTCGCTCTCCGCGCCGAGGAGGTCCCGCTGCCACAGGGTGTAGTCGGCATACTGCACCGCCGGCGCCGCCCAGACGGGCGCCTTGCCTGAGCCGCGTGCCCGATAGGCGGCGCCCAGGTCGCGGGCCAGCGGTGCCAGGGACCAGCCGTCACCGGCGATGTGGTGCAGCACCAGCACCAGCACATGGCGTTCGGCACCGGTCCTGAACAGCCGGCAACGCAACGGCAGATCGGTCGCCACGTCGAAGGGACTCGTCACCGCCTCGTTCACGGCCGCGTCGAGCGCATCGGCGTCGATCTCGCGCACCCGCAGGTCCAGGTCCACGACCGAGGGATCCAGCACGCATTGACGCGGGACCCCGTCCCGCTCGGGGAAGACTGTGCGCAGCACCTCGTGCCGCTCGACCACGTCACCGAGCGCGGACCGCAGAGCATGGGCATCGAGCGTCCCGTCGAGTTCCAGCACGAGTGGGATGTTGTAGGCGGCACCGGGCCCGTCGAGCCGGTTGAGGAACCACAGCCGTTGCTGGGCGAAGGACAGCGGCAGGGTCGTGGGCCGCTCCGCCCGCACGACCGGAGTCCTGCCCCGCCCCGCTCCGTCCAGTGCGGCGGCGAGACCGGCGGGCGTGGGGTGCTGGAAGAGTGTGCGTACGGCCAGTTCGACTCCGAGGACGGAGCGCACCCGGCTGACGAGCCGGGTGGCGAGCAGCGAATGCCCGCCCAGTTCGAAGAAGCCGTCCTCGACTCCGACCCGGGGTCGGCCCAGCACGTCAGCGAAGAGACCGCACAGGATATCTTCCTGGACCGTGTGCGGTCCGCGCCCCTCACTGCCGCTCGCCGACGCCTCGGGTGCGGGCAGGGCGCGGCGGTCGACCTTGCCGTTGGGCAGCAGCGGCAACGCGTCGAGGACGACGAACGCGGCCGGAACCATGTAGTCGGGCAGTATGCCGGCCAGTTCCGTCCGCATCGCGGCCTGGTGCACGATGCTGCCGTCCGCGGGAACGACGTATGCCACCAGGCGCTTGTCACCAGGTCGATCCTCGCGGATCAGCACACGTGCCGCGGTAACGCCCGGGAGTGCCGTCAGCGCACTCTCGACCTCACCCAGCTCGATGCGATAGCCCCGCAACTTGACCTGGTCGTCAGCCCTCCCCAGATACTCGATCCGCCCCTGCGCATCCCACCGCACCACATCACCCGTGCGATACATCCGCCCACCCGACGGATCAAAGGGGTCAGCGACGAAACGGGATGCCGTCAAACCCGGACGACCCACATACCCACGCGCCAACAACCCACCCGCCAGATACAACTCCCCCGGCACACCAGGCGGCACCACACCCAACGACCCATCCAACACATACGCCCGGGCATTCCAGATCGGCCGCCCAATCGGCACCACACCCACACCACCAGCAACCACCGCATGCGCCGTCGCATCGATCGTGGCCTCCGTCGGCCCATAGAGGTTGTGCACCTCCACCGACCACACATCAGCAACCCGAGCCGCCAACTCCCCCGACAACGGCTCACCACCACACAGCACAACCCGCAAACACCCAGGAACCACCCCCGCCCCACTGCCCAACACCAACGACAGATGCGACGGCACGAACTGCGCCACCGTCACCCCGAAGTCCCGCATCCAGCCGACGAGGGCATCGGGATCCTGGTTGGCTTCGGCCGGCATCACGCACACCGAAGAGCCATGGAGCAATGGCAGCCAGATCTCCCACACCGAGGCATCGAAGCTCGGCGACGTCCGAGCCAGCACCCGATCCTCACCCGTCAACGCCAGATGGTCGGCCAACCACGCCATATGCTGCGTCACCGACGCATGAGTGACCACCACCCCCTTCGGACGCCCCGTAGAACCCGAGGTGTAAATGACATACGCCGGACCCGCAGCCGACACAGCACCACCCGGACCGGACGCATGCCCCACCGACCAGGACACCGAGTCGTCCATGACGACGAACGGCACGCCCACAGCAGGCAGTTGCTCGCGAACCGCGCGATCGGTGATCAGAAGCTTGGGACGGGCATCCTCCAGCAGATACGTGATACGAGCAGCCGGATAAGCCGGATCGACAGGCAGATAGGCGGCTCCCGACTTCAACACCGCCAGCATGGCGACGACCGACTCGGCCGATTGCGGTACGGCCAGGGCGACCAGGTCCTCCGGGCCGATCCCGCGTCCCGACAAATGGTGCGCGAGGTCGTTGGCCTCCGCCTCCAACTGGGCGTACGTCAGGGAACGCCGACCGTCACGGACCGCCACCGCATCCGGGGTACGTGCCACCTGCGCCGCGAACTGCTCCGACATCGTCGATGCCGGAACCCGTCGGACGTCGCCTTGTCCCTGTCCGCGCAGGGCGTCGCGTTCGCGCGCGTCCAACAACTCGATCTCGGCGAGCCGTTGGTCGGGGTCGGTGACCACCGATGCCAGCAGCCGCGACAGGCGGTCGGACAGCGCCCGGGCGGTGTCGGGCTCGAACAGCTCGGTGGAGTACTCCAGATACCCGCCGACCCCGGTGGGCCGGCCGGCCTGGTCATGGGTCTCGGTGAGTGAGTAGGTCAGGTCGAACTTGCTGATGCCCGTCTGAACGGGCTGACCGGTCACCGTGATCCCCGGCAGGTCGAGGTCGGCCGCGGCTTGGTTCTGCAGCACCAGCATGACCTGGAAGAGCGGATGACGGCTCTGCGAGCGGGCGGGATTCAACGCCTCCACGACGCGGTCGAACGGCACGTCACCATGGGCGTAGGCGGCGAGGTCGAACTCTCTTACGCGGTCGAGCAGTTCACGGAAGGTGGGATCGCCCGACAGATCCGTCCGCAACACGAGCGTGTTGACGAAGAACCCCACCAGGTCGTCCAGAGCCTCATCGCTCCGACCGGCCACCGCCGTACCGAGCGGGACATCGTCACCCGCACCATGCCGGGACAACAACACCGACACCGCCGCCTGCATCACCATGAACAACGTGCACCCGCACGACCGCGCCAACGCCACGAGCCCCCGGTGCACGTCCGCCGTGACGCGGAAGGGCACGGTGTCACCGCGATGCTGTGACACAGCAGGCCGGGACCGGTCCAGCGGAAGGGCCAGCGTTTCGGGCGCACCGGCCAGTGCCCGGCGCCAGTAGTCCAGCTGGCGTGCCGTCTGGCTCTCGGGGTCGGACTCCTCCCCGAGCATGCGGCGCTGCCACAGGGTGTAGTCGGCGTACTGCACCGGCAACGGCGACCAGTCGGGAGCTCTGCCCGTGGCACGCGCCCGATAGGCGGCGCCCAGGTCCCGGGCCAACGGCGCCAACGACCAGCCGTCCGCCGCGATGTGATGCACCACCAGCACCAGCACATGCGCCTTGGCACCCAACCGCAGCAACCGCACCCGTATCGCGGGGTCTCCCGATACGTCGAAGGCTTCGGTCGCCGCGGACAGCGTCTCTTCCCCGGCCCACTGCTCGACCACGGCCGGATCTGCGCCGCTCGGCGCCTCCTCGAAGCGCAGCGGCACCAGGTCGGCTGCTTCCGCAGCGTCGCACACGTGCTGGCGCGGCGTTCCGCCCTCCTCGACGAAGACGGTGCGCAGGGTCTCGTGGCGTTCGACGACATCGGTGAGCCCGGCACGCAGCGCATCAAGGTCCAGGGGGCCGTCGAGCCGCAGCACCAGCGGGATGTTGTAGGTGGCGCCGGGCCCTTCGAGCCGGTTGAGGAACCACAGGCGCTGCTGCGCGAAGGAGAGCGGGAGGTCTCGCGGACGCTCCTCGCGGACGAGGGCGGCCCGTGCCCGGCCGGCCGTGTCCAGCGCGGTGGCGAGTTCGCCGACGGTCGGGTTCTGGAAGAGCGTGCGCACGTCCAGTTCGGCGTCGAGCGCCGAGCGCGCACGGCTGACCAGGCGCGTCGCCAGGAGCGAATGCCCGCCGAGGGCGAAGAAGTCGTCGTGTACGCCGATGCCGTCGGTGCCGAGGACGTCGGCGAACAGGGCGAGCAGGAGTTCCTCACGGACGGTGCGCGGGCCGCGCCCGGCAGCGCGTTCCGGCACCCGCGGCGCGGGCAGCGCGCGGCGGTCGACCTTCCCGTTCGGCGTCAGCGGCAGCGTCGCGAGAGCCACGAAGGCCGATGGAACCATGTAGGGGGGAAGGACGCGGGCCACTGACGCGGACAGTTCGCCCTCGTCCATGGGGCAGCCGTCGGCCGGCACCACATAGCCCACCAACTGCCGGTCGCCGGGCAGGTCCTCGCGTACGACGACGCAGGCGGCCACCACCGCGGGCAGCCCGGCGAGGACGCCTTCGATTTCGCCGGGTTCGATGCGGTGGCCGCGGAGTTTGACCTGGTCGTCGGTGCGGGAGAGGTAGACGAGCCGGCCGTCCGCGTCCCACTGGACGAGGTCGCCGGTACGGTACATCCGTCCGCCCGACGGATCGAAAGGGTCGGCGACGAAGCGGGTTGCGGTCAGTCCCGGACGGGCTGTGTAGCCGCGTGCGACGCCCTGGCCTGCGAGGTACAACTCACCTGCGACCCCGGGCGGTACGAGTCCCAGGGCGGCGTCGAGGACGTAGGCCCGCATACCGTCCAGAGGGTGGCCGATGGGAGGCGGTCCCGCGGGAGTTTCCGGGGTGACGTGGTATCGGGTGGCGAAGGTGGTCGTCTCCGTCGGCCCGTAGACGTGGTGTACGCGGGTACCCGGCAGTTCGCGGGCGAGCTGCTGCATGGCACCGGGCGCGGCGCGTTCGCCGCCGGTGCAGACGGCGCGGACCCCGGCGAGGGCTTGCGGTTCGACCTCGGCGATGACGTTGAACAGGGCGGTGGTCAGGAACAGGGCCGTGACACCCTCGGCAGTGACGACGTCACGCAGGACATGAGGCTCAAGGGCACCCTCCGGAGCGACAACCACACGCCCACCGTTGAGAAGCGGCACCCAGATCTCGAACGTCGAGGCATCGAAGACATAAGCCGAGTGCAGAAGGACAGCATCGGCAACACCCCCCGACCACGCACCATCGGCAGCCAACGCCACCACATCCGCATGCGAAACCCCAACACCCTTCGGCACACCCGTCGACCCCGACGTGAACATCACATACGCCAGCTGCCCACCACCCACCACCACAGGCAAAGAAGCACCGTGTACAGAAGCACCGTGTGCAGACGCGCCATCGACCACACGACCCACGCCATCGACCACCACCACAGGCAGGAACCCACGCACCTCCTCAACCCACGCATGACCGGCCAACCCCTCACCGACGATCAACACACGCAAGCCGGCACCCTGAGCCGCCTGACGCAACCGCTCCACCGGCCAACGGACGTCCAACGGCACATACACACCACCCGCCCGCACCGCAGCCAACGACGCCGTCACCACGGCAGCAGAACGCCCCAACAGCACCCCCACCGCACCCTCAGCCGCTACACCACACCCCACCAAACACGACGCCAGAACACCCGAAACCTCCTCCAACTCCCCATACGACAACACCACTCCCCCACCCGACACCGCAACCGCACACCGATCCACCGCCACCCGCCCCGCAAACAACCCAGGCAGCGACGGCCTCCGGGCCGGCTCGCGGTCTCGTCGTTCGAGGGGGGCGCCGCGCCCTGCCGCAAGCACCTGACCGGCAGTCTGCTCGTCGAGCATCGCGAGGCGGGAGAGAGGAGACGTCGCGTCCGCCCGGGCGAGTTCGGAGACCAGTGCGGTGATGCCCTGCTGGTGCGGCCGGACGTCCTCGGGACGGTACAGGTCCGGGTTCACATCGAAGCCGATCAGCGGTCCCTTGCCCTCCGAACGCTCGGAAACGAAGAGGGAGACGTCGTCGACCGGGCCGGTGGACAGCAGCCTTGAGACACCGGTGCTGCCGGCGAAGTCGAGGTCGTACTCGTAAGGCATGACGTTCACGACCACATCGCACAGCCGCGCCGCGTCACCCGTGATCCGGAGGTCGCGCGCGAGCTGCTCCCTGGAGTAGCGACGGTGACGCAGCGCCAGCCGCATCTCGGCGGCGACGGTCCGCACCAGGGCCTCGACGGTCATGCCCGGAGTGATCTGAACGCGCAGCGGGAGAATGTTCGCCGTCATGCCCGGGATCGCGCGCAGACGGGCGGGGCGACCGTTCGATGCGAGCCCGATCGTCACGTCGGCGGTACCGGTGACACGGCTGAGGTAGGCGGCGACCGCGCTCACGAAGACGGCGGACCAGGTGGTCCTGGTCACGGCGGCCAGTCCGCGCAGGCCGTCCATCACCTGCGGGTCGAGAGTCTCGCCCTGGTGCAGGTGGTTACCGCGCACCGAATGCTGTTCGCTGTCGTTTCCCGGTCGCGAAGGAACGCGCCGCGGCTGGGAAGCCTCATCGCCCACTCGGCGAGCGGTTGCGAGAAGGGCGTTTCCGGTGTCGCGGCCGGACCGGGCGAAGTCGGCGAATTTCCCGGTCCAATACGCCCGGTCACGTTCGAAATCAGGAGACTGGAGATACACCGTCTCGTCATCGACGAGAGCACTGAACGGAGCGAATAATTCCGGCACCGCTTCGCCGCGCACCGCGGCGGTATACGCGTCGGCCACTTTGCGCGCGAGAACGGAGCCGCCGAGTCCGTCCATCACGATGTGGTGATAGCGGATGTACCAGTAGCGGCGATCGGGGCCGAGCCTGAGCAGGAGGAAGGCATGGTGCGGCGGAGCCGGGGTGCCGGCGACGGTGGCCATGTCGGCGGCCATGAACCGTTCCGCGGCGTCGGCCGGGTCCGCCTCCGCGGAGAGGTCGATGACGCGTGGACGTCCCGGTGACGGGTGCGCCACGCGTTGGTGGATGCCGTCGCCCTGCTCCACGAACTCGACATTGAGGCTGTCGCAGCCCCTGGTGACTTTTTCGAGCGAGGCTATGAACAGAGCCTCGTCCAGGGGGCCCTGGATTTCTATGCATTCACCGATGTTGTACTTCGGACTCTGCGGATCCAACTGCTGCCCGTACCACACGCCCTGCTGCGACATCGTCAGCGGGAGGAGGCGACCGTGGTTTTTCTGCATAGTGCTTCCGCCCTTTCAGGGGGTGTGTTGTGGCCGCCCCTTCAGGGCACGGGAAAGCATCCCGGATCACCGAATTCAGGCGACACCCTGAACGATGAGGCAACGGCCCGGAGAATTACCGTAGATCGCCGTGCCCGCGGTGCCCGGAGATCCTTTCCGGGCGTGGCGAACAGGCGTTACCGGCGATGACCGAAACGGAATAATGGATGTACCTGCGCATCACCGCCCGGCACGGGCGGCGGCGGAGAGAACGGCCGGCGACCACGCGGCACCACCGGCGGGCGCGCCCTCAACGGGGCGCGCCTCGGCCGTACTTGCCCTGGTCGCGGCCGTGGGCTACGAGCCCTGACCCTCCATGGCCGCGACCAGGCTGGCCGGCCGCATGTCCGTCCAGGTGGACTCGACGAATTCCAGGCACTCCTGGCGCGACCCCTCCGGCCGCGCGATCTGCCATCCACCCGGCACCTCTGTGGTGGCGGGCCAGAGCGAGTACTGACGCTCCTCATTGACCAGAACGATGAATCGGGCAAACTCATCGTCAAAAACATTGGCCATAGCTTCCCCCTACTCCTTCCCTCCTGCTGACCGGCAAACCGGGAGGTGATCGGGATCGCACCGCATCCCGCCCCCACCTACGCGCTACGGCATTGACCGATATTCCGTACGGAAACCGGGCGAGCGTGAGTACGGTACACCACAAAACCTTCACACCCGACCAGTTCGCCGAACCGGCCCACCCATGTGATCACACGGCACAGCGAGGGCGGCGGCCCGCTTCCCCGTAAGCAGCCGACCGCTCCCCCTTTCTGCCGGGCGTCACCGACCTGCCGATTCACGAAGAAGAAACACCAAGGCTTTGCCTGTGACACACGCACGACGCCCTACGGTGAGCGAAATTCAGCCACACCATGGCCGATTCCGTGCATGCCGACAACGCACCCGGGACGCCTCGACATGTATTGCAGCCCACGGCGCATCGAAGCTCCATCACCACCCAATCCCGCGAAAGGAACTTCAATACGCCCCCGATGCGCCCTTGCGGAATCGTCGACGAGAACGCTATTGCCGCCACCGCGACAGACCTGACTCGTCGCTTGGTACGTCATTCGTCGACGACGCCCCACGCCGGGAGGGTGCCGGGCCGCGCACCGGTCGTCGTGCATCGACCGGAAGGTCTCCGGACCGCCGTGGGCATGCTGCTCGGCTGCCGACGGTGCGCCGGAGCCGGACCTCGAAGGCGCGGCCCGGGGAACCGCCCGGTTCGCGGATCTCAGGATCTCAGTCGCGTCGCTGAGACCCACCGCCCGACTGGATGAGCGGACCTGGTACCGCGCTCCGGACCTGCGACACGCGCACCGGCAGCGGTCGCTTCATACCGAGGATCCCATGGGCCGCAACGCCCGGTCCGATCCGACGACGGATGGGCGTTCCGCGTTCCGGGCGCGTTCAACTCCCGGCCAGGCACACCGCGCACCCTCAGGAATACGAGATTCCGATCCGTGACACCGCTGTGGCCGGGCACGCCCGGCACTGTACGGAGGGCCCCATGGCCGGAATGGCAACCACCACCGACCGCCGTCGATTCCTCCTCAGCACAGGTGCCGCCGTCGCAGCGGCCGGCGCCTCCTACGCACTCGCGGGCCAGCGCGGCAGCAGTACGCACCCGGTCGCCCGCCCGGCACCGGCCGACACCGGCGCGGCACCCGCCCGCCCCATCGTGAGGCGGGCCGCACCATACGGCGCCACCACGCTCCAGACCACCGCACGGCTCACGGGCAGCGGAGGCTACCGGCGCATCGGCTCCGGACCCGGATGGCCCCTGGTCGTGCGGGGTGACATCGCCGCCGCCCAGGGCGGGCGCGAGGACCGGAGGGCCGCGCTGGCGTGCTTCGTGCAGATCACCGACCTGCATGTGGCCGACGTCCAGAGCCCGTTGCGGACCGAGTACCTGCGCGCCGGGTCGCCCGGGTCGTGGCGGGGCCAGGAGGCACTGTCTGTCGCGGGCGCGGTCTCGCTGGTCGAGCAGGTCAATACGATCGGCGGCGGACCCCACACCAGTCTGCCCCCGGCCTTCGTGATGTCCACCGGCGACAACATCGACAACCACTCGATGGTGGAGCTGGAGTGGTTCCTGACGCTGATGAGCGGCGGCCGGATCACTCCCAACACCGGCGACCCGGCCGCATACGAGGGAGTGCAGAACTGCGGCCTCCCGCTGTACTGGCACCCCGACTCCGACCTGCGTGACCAGGACAAACTACGTGGAATGCCGCGGATCCCCGGATTCCTGGAGGCCGCGATACGCCCCGTCACCAGCCCGGGCCTGCAGATCCCCTGGTACTCGACGCCCGGCAACCACGACGACCTGCCCGGTGGATGCCTGGCCCCCCAGGACCCCTTCCTGAGCGACTACATCACCGGGGCGCGCAAGCTCGTCTCCGTACCGGACTCCGACGTGGCCGCCTTCGCCAAGGTGCTGGAATCCGGCGACGATCCCAAGAGCACCGTCCTGAAGGAGATCCTGCATCACAACGCCCGCCGGGCCCGGTCCGTCACCGCCGACCCGCGCCGGCGCCTGGCCACCCCGCACGACTACGTCACTGCGCACCTCGACCCCGCCTACGCGGGAGCGGGCCCGGTCGGGCACGGGTACACCGAGAATCACCTGGACGGTGAGCGGATGTACTACACCTTCCGTATCGCGGACGGCGTCCTCGGCATCAGCATCGACACCACCTACCGCAGCGGCCACTACGAGGGTTCGCTCGGGACCGAGCAACTGGGCTGGCTGGAACGCACCCTGGCCGCCCACAGCGCGCGCCACTACGACGCCGACGGGCGCCTGGTGCGCAACACCACTGCCGACGACGCGCACATCCTCGTCTTCAGTCACCACCACAGCCCGAGCATGACCCGGCGTCCCGACGCGGCCCGCGCCGACGAGATCCGGCACGACGGTGCGGAGGTGATCGCCCTGCTGAGCCGGTTTCCCAACGTGGTCGCGTGGATCAACGGACACAGCCACGTCAACCGCATCACACCGCACGCCCACCCGACACCGGCCCGCTCCTTCTGGGAGGTCAACACCGCCTCCCACGTGGACTACCCGCAGCACGCGCGGCTCCTCGAACTCGTCGACAACCAGGACGGCACGCTGTCGCTGTTCACCACGCTGGTGGAGTCCGCCGCGCCGTACCGGGCGGACTTCGACGACCTCTCCGCGGTCGGCCTCGCCTCCCTCTACCGTGAGCTGGCCTACAACGCGCCCGGACTCGCCGCCAGGACGGGCAGCGACGTCGATGAGGAGATGGCGGGTACGGCGGCGGACCGCAACACCGAGCTCCTCGTCCGGCGGGGATAGCAGCGCCGCCACTGCCCCGCAGGACGAGCGTCTCGATGGGCGGCAGCCCCTCGGGGGGGGAGCACATCACAATCCCTGAAGACCGTGCCTCTGTGGTGAGGCGGATCAGGCGTGGGTTCTCCGGCGGGGCCGGTCCGGCGCGCGGAGTGTCCACGGCGACGGATTCAACGGCAGCGTGGTGCGGTCGGTGAGCCGTAGGACAGCACCGGGAAGTCGAGCAGCCGGAGCCCGCGCCCCATAGCCACTCGGCTGTCAAGCCACGGTGTTTTTCCCCCGGTGGGAGACCACGAGGCGCGCCCCTCGCGCCGGACCGTGGGTGACCTGGCGGGGGCGTGGGGTCTCCGGGCGGGCGCGATCGGGACGCAGGTCGTAGCGGGTGAGTACCTCCCGCAGCACGATGGTCGCCTCCAGCAAGGCGAATCCGGCGCCCGGGCATCGGCGTGCTCCGCCTCCGAAGGGGATCCAGGCCGGTGACGGAAGCCGGCCGTCCAGGAACCGTTCCGGGCAGAACGCCTCTGGTTGCTCGTGGTGCGTGGGATCGAGATGGACCAGGCCGATGGCGGGCATGACCGTTGTACCCGCGGGGAGCCGGTGGCCTGCGATGGTGAGCGGCTCGGTCAGGCACCGGGCCACCTGATAGATCACCGGCCTGCGGCGCAACGTCTCCTGGAAGATCGCCGTCAGGTAGGCATCGTCGCCTTCGTCGGCTGCCCGTTGTGCCCTGCGCAGGTGCTCGGGGCTGCGACTGAGTTCGTGCAGCGCCCACGCCAACCCGGTCGCGGTGGTCTCGTGCCCGGCGAGGAGCAGCGTGACGAGTTGGTCGCGCAGCTCCGCGTCCCCGAAGCCACCACCGTCCGCCTTCTGTCCCGTCTGCACCAGATGGGACAGCACGTCGCCCTCGTCGTCTGCCGCCACCCGTCGGTGGGCCACCTGGGCGTCGATCAGGTCGTCCAGTCTTCGCCGGACGGACAGGTATCGGCGCCAGGGAGGCAGCCGGCGCAGTCTAGGGTGGGACAGTCCGAGCAGGGTGATCTGGCCGATGTCGGTGAGGCTGCGCATCAGTGGCCGCAGCTGGGCCAGTCGTGCCTGTGCGGTCACTCCCAGAATCAGCTGGCCGATGACCTCCAGCGTGAGTTCCCGCATGCGGTGGTGGGCACAGAACACCTCTCCCACCGGCCACCGCTCGATCTCCCCCACCGCCACGTCCCGCATCATGTCCTCGTATGTGCGCAAGGCCGGACTGCTGAAGGCGGGGAGCAGCAGCCGCCGCAACCTGCGGTGTTCGTCCTCGTCGGTGAGCAGCACCGAGTGATCGCCCAGGATGGGTCTGAGGACCTCGTTGCCCGCACCCGCGTGCAGGACGTCGACCGCCCCGCCGAAGACCTCGTCGACGGCTTCCTGCCGGGCCAGGACCACGACGTTGTGCCGGATCGGCGCCGCCAGGGAGAGCGAGAACACCTCGCCGTAGGTACGTCGCAGTCGAGGGAACCAGCGATCCCGGTACCGCGCGAAGAGCAGGGTCTGCACCATGGCGGGCAGTCGGGGTCCGGGCGGCTCGGCCGGCGTGGGAACCGGGCCGTTCACAGGCCGGCGCGAGAGCCCGACAGACCGGAACGTGGCTTTCCTCCGCATGGCGACCCCGGATCTCACACAACGATGCTCCCTTCCGAATCTAGGCTCCCGCGGCCCGCTTTCCCGTTCACCACGCCTGCTCACCGCGACGCCACGTTGGAGATCGCGGCGGGAGAGTGCGTCAACGGCCGACCTGCCCGGCACGTCACCACGGTCATGGAGGGGTGCTGAGGGCGTGCACGTGCTTCCAGGGGAAGGCTCCGGCAGGTGAGCGAAAACGAAGTGCGCGCAGCCTCCGTCGGCTGAAACGGTGTGCTGATGAACCGTGTCGAGATCTCCCGGATCGCTCATGCCGAGAGCCCGATCAAGTCTCCGCTCGACGACGAGTCGGTCGGTCGGCTGCTGGAACGTGGGCTGCCGAAGGGCGACGAGCGTGTGCTCGACCTCGGTTGACGGGCACGTCAGCACGCGTCACGAGTTGGACGACTACGAGTGGGCCTGCTGGGGTTCGCCGGCTGCCTGGGCCCTGGATCACCCAGCCGATCCGGACAGCTCGCACGTGCTCCGGACAGCCACGACCCGTCGCTCCGAATGGCTGCGCGCCTACCGGGACACCTGGGGCTTCGTCTCCCTCGTACTGCGCCAGACGCGCGACCCTGCCTGAGTGCTGCCGCCGACCGGGCCTACGGGGCTCACTTCCCTCACCTGAGCGCCACGCCCAGTGGAGCCATGGCGCGACAAGGTCTTCGCCCGCCACCGCGAAACAGGGCGGGTACGGTCCGCCGCACGTAGCGGTGTCACAGCCGGGAACGGCCACGGACGCCGTGCGGGCGGTGGCCCGCGAACTCTGCAGCGTGGGCAGGACCAACGCGCCACGGGCATCCGCCACATGCAGGGAATCGGGCGAGATCGCCCCCGAACTGGACGCCAAACGTGAGGTCTCGGCCCTCCGCCGGATCCAAGTCGGTGTGCTGATCCTCCTGTTGACGGGCGGCGTGGAGAACCTGAAGGCCGCCCTCGACCAGGGCATCGCACACCCACAACGGCCTGCCCGTCGGAATCCCGTCAGGCGAACCGGCGCCACGGCCCCCGCCCCAACACCCCTGATGCCAGGGCCTGTCCGATGGGTCACTGTCGGAAATGCCTTACACTGGCCCGAAGCTGATCGTGAGTCGAGGAGACCAGACATGGTGGTGGACGACGACATCTCCGGGTGATACCCGGACCCGACAGGCCACCGGCCGGTGCGCGGAAGCGCCGCCGTCGTGGCTTCGTCGTCGTTCCTCTTTCCCCTGTCTGCCACCGAGGCAGAAGTGTCATTCCTGCCTCCCTCCTCACGAGGTCACCTCCATGTCCGGCGTTTCCGTCGTCTGCTCGAACCTGTCCTTCACCTGGCCCGACGACACCCCCGTCTTCCAGGACCTGTCCTTCACGCTCGGCTCCGGCCGCACCGGACTCGTCGCACCCAACGGCACCGGCAAGAGCACGCTGCTCAAGCTCGTCGCCGGCGACCTGCGGCCCGGCGCCGGATCGATCTCCGTGACCGGCACCCTCGGCTACCTTCCGCAGAGCCTCCCCCTGACCGGCGATCTCACCGTCGCCGAGTTGCTGGGCGTCGTTGCGGTCATCCGGGCCATCGACGCCGTGGAGTCCGGGGACGTCGACGAGAAGCACTTCACCACCATCGGCGATGACTGGGACATCGAAGAACGCACCCGCGCCCAGCTGGACCGCCTCGGCCTGGCCGACCTCGCCCTCGACCGCTCTCTGAGCACCCTCAGCGGCGGCCAGGTCATGTCCCTCGGTCTCGCCGCCCAACTGCTGAAGCGACCCGACGTACTGCTGCTCGACGAGCCCACCAACAACCTCGACCTCGACGCCCGGCACAAGCTCTACGACGTGCTGGCACACTTCAACGGCTGCCTGCTCCTGGTCAGCCACGACCGCGCCCTGCTCGACCGCATGGAACGCATCGCCGAACTCGACCGGGGCGAACTCCGCTTCCACGGTGGGAACTTCACCGAGTACGAGGAGGCCGTCCGGGCCGAGCGGGAAGTCGCCGAGAAGAACGTCCGCAGCGCCGAACAGGAACTGAAGCGGGAGAAGCGGGAGATGCAACTGGCCCGCGAACGCGCCGAACGCCGGCAGAGCAACGCCGCCCGCAACCTGAAGAACGCCGGCCTGCCCCGCATCTTCGCCGGCAACATGAAACGCGGCGCGCAGGAGTCCGCCGGGCGGGCCGGCCAGATGCACGCCAACCGGGTTGGCGAAGCCAAGGCCCGGCTGGACGAGGCCGGTCGCACACTGCGGGACGAGCAGCACATCACCCTGGACCTGCCCGACACCAACGTGCCCGCCGGACGCAACCTGTTCCTCGGCGAACGGCTCCGCGTCCGACTCGGCGACAAGGACGTGTTCACCGGTCACGGTGTCGACCTGACGATCCGGGGCCCGGAACGCATCGCCCTGACCGGCCCCAACGGCGCCGGGAAGAGCACCCTACTGCGTCTGCTCAACGGCGAACTGGTCCCGGAGGGCAGCCAGATCAAGCGGGCCGACGGGCGCATCGCCTACCTCTCGCAGCGCCTCGACCTGCTGGACCTGGACCGTACGGTCGCCGAGAACTTCGCCGAGTACGCCCCGGAGCGGCCGGAGGCCGAGCGGATGAATCTGCTCGCCCGGTTCCTCTTCCGGGGTGCCCGCGCCCACCTGCCCGTCAGGGTGCTCTCCGGCGGCGAGCGGCTGCGCGCCACCCTGGCCTGCGTACTGTGCGCGGAGCCGGCCCCACACCTCCTGCTCCTGGACGAGCCGACGAACAACCTCGACCTGGTCAGCGCGGGCCAGCTGGAGAGCGCTCTGAACTCCTATCAGGGAGCCTTCGTGGTGGTCAGCCACGACGAGCGGTTCCTCCACGAGATCCGCGTGAACCGGTGGCTGCGACTGACCGACGGCGAGCTGACGGAGACGGGAGCCCCTGAGGTGTGAGCCGACGTCTCGACCTGGCCCACGTCCGGGGCGCTTGTGGCGTGAGCTGCCGGTGGTGGGCCGGTCGGGGTGTCCTTGAGCCACTCGACCCATCGGCTTGGCACGGCTAAGTTGGCGGCGCAGATCCCCACTGACCAGTCTTGGAGCAGTGCATGTCCTCGTTGGATGGGTTGCAGACCTTGCTGGGCGAGCCCGTCGGCCGGCAACCGGGCCCGGACGACTGGAACGAAGTCGAGCAGTACATAGGTTCCGCTTTGCCCTGCGACTTCAAGGCGTTTCTCAATGCCTACGGCAGTGGGGCCCTCTCCGGTGAACTCGTTGTCTTCCACCCGCGTGGATCAAGCCCGTTGCTGGAGCGCATGCGCAGGACGCACCAGACGTTCACTGAGCGTCGAGACAAGGCCCTGAGCTTTGGGGACTCCGTGCATGTCCCGTACTCCTTCCACCCCGAACCCGGTGGGCTGATTTCGTGGGGGTACGACCACAGTGGTGACGAGCACTTCTTCCTCCCCTGCGACCCGGACCCGGACCGGTGGAAGGTCGTCACGATGGTCCATGAAGGGGGCTGCGAGACCTTCAACGGCCCGTTCTCCGCCTTCGCCCTCGCGTTGGGCGCCTCCGGCCCTGCCCGGGACCGTCCACGGTGTCCGGGCGGCTCGCGAGCACGGCAGCATCGACGCGCTCGCCGAGGCCGGAGGAACTCAGAGACCTCATCGCCGCCTGACTGCAACCACATCCGGGCCGGCTCGGCTACCGGCCGCAGGTTCGTGCTCGCTTCACGGGGGGGGTGTCAGTGCAGTGTCTGCACCAGTTCATGGCGGGTCGAGGTGTGGATGACGCGGCCGTGCGCCCCGTTGACGAGGGGCAGGTGCGGCGGTACGTGGCCACACTCGACATCGGCGATGACGGGCACGCCAAGTGGCCCGAGCGCGTCCCACACAGCCTCGTGCTGGGTGAGCGAGTCGTTGTCGGGTGCCGAGGTCCGGCCGACGAGGACGGCGTTCGCGGCGTCGAAGAAACCGGCCAGGCGCATCCCGTGGAGGTTGCGGCAGACCGTGAAAGCGTCGTCGCCAGCTGCCTCTACATAGACCAGCAGCCCCTCGGGGGCGTGAGCCCGGGCGAACGCTGCGACGTCACCGTAGGGCGTTCCCGCCACGTTGCACAGCGTTTCGATGCAGCCGCCTATCAGGCGCCCGTCAACCTCCACATCGCCATCGGCATCCAGCCGGGTCCATGCGCCCACGGTGTTCAGTGTGTACTCCGCCACGTCCGGGAAGATGCGGTAGTCGACCCAACCGCCGGTCCGATGGCGGCCCGGCGGGGTCTGGACGAATCGACTTCCCTCTGGCGCGGAGACGATGTCCGGCCACGACAGCAGCCCCTCGGGCGCCCGATAGGGGGTGTCCATCAGGTTGTTCCCGTGCAGGGTCGCGACCCCGGTCAGCACACCACCTCGTAACCACGCGCCTTCACCGCGCGGATCGACACCTCCAGACGCTCGCGCATCTCCCCACCGACCCCGCTCGAAGGAGAGGTGACGGCAACCGTGTCACCAGGACTCAGGAGCTGCGGGTATCGGATCGACATAGTCGGAGTCTGACCCGAAGGCCTCTCCAATTGCCCGCCGAACTACTCGCGTTGGGGTGCCCGGCTCCGCCCGGCGCAACGGCATGGAGCCGTCGACACCTTCTCACGGGCGACCGCTGCTCGGCCAGGAAGTGCGTCGGCAGCGCGCATGTGACCCACGCTCCCCTCTCGTGAACCCTCCATGCCACTACGGGACTTGGGGACGGGGCAGCTCCGCTGGCCGCCTCATAGGAGACGGTGGTGTCCCACCCGCGACACGGCACCCAGGGCGAATTGCGTGGCCAGGCCGCAGGAGGCGCATTCTCAGAAGTGGCTCAGATCATCTTGCGTCCGGCCTACGTTTTGTACCCTCGGGTTGTCGACCTTTCGAGCGAAGGAGCATCCCATGAAGGCTAGCCTTGGTCGCATGACGTCCCGCATCGCCTCGTTCCTGCTGCACGGACGTCGCCCCCGGCTCGACCACCCCGACTCGCACCGCGACGCCCGGGGCGATCAGCACGCGGGCCTCATCAACCACTACTGCCCCTCCCCTCCCCCAGTCAGTGGGTCCGGAATTCAGGGGCCCTTCTGACCACGCGTCCATCCGTGGCTGCGCTGCCCAGCCCCAGGAGGTGCTGTTGATCCGTGGCCGTGAGATGTGTACGGCTGGATGATCTGGGTTGTGGGGGCGGGCGGGACGGCTCGGCGGTGCTGCCGGGAGTGTGGTGCTCCGCTGCCGCAGATGATGGCGGCAGTCCAGCGGGCCGCGCGTTCGAGCACTCCATCGCGTAAAGGCTTCGTCGTCCTGCCCCACCGTGGAAGTCGAGTGCACGATGGGCTGGTGGACCAGTCGGGGCGACGACGGCTCAACTCTGAGCAAGTGCTCCCCCGAGTCGGATACATCAGCAATCATGAAGCATGCGTCCGGATGACTGGCACCTCACCGAAGACGTCGACGACTTCCTCGCCCGAGCCGGGGACTTCCTGCGCTCGCGCCCCGCCCTGCACACCACGCCGCTGACGGTGATCGAGAAAATG
The DNA here is from genome assembly GCF_009834125.1 of Streptomyces sp. GS7. NCBI lineage: Bacteria > Bacillati > Actinomycetota > Actinomycetes > Kitasatosporales > Streptomycetaceae > Streptomyces > Streptomyces sp. GS7. The sequence goes on along the minus strand of NZ_CP047146.1, from coordinate 4,282,391 downwards.
CGAACACGCTGGGCGGACGCATTCGGCGCCGAAGCCACCCTATTCGGCCAACTGGAGTCTGGGGACGAGGTCCGCGCCATCTTTTACCGCCCTCCGTCCCACCGCCTGACCCTGACACCCCTCTCTCCCGAGCAGGCCGGCTCCCTCGCCGCCCACCTGGCCGACCTCGGCCACCCCGTCTCCGGCGTCACCGCGGACCACGACACCGCCACCGCTTTCGTCGAGACATGGCAGCGGCACACAGGCGCAGCGTCGGTACCCAGCTGGCGGGGCCGTCTCTACCGTCTCGGCACGCTCACCCCACCGAAGCCGCGCCCAGATGGCCGGGGTCGAGTCGTGGACCCGCAGGACCATGAGCAACTCATCCGGTGGTGCGGTGAGTTCGTCGCCACCGTCGGAGAGGCCCCCTCCATAGACGCCGGCTCCTGGGCCGACTCACGCTTCGCCGACAAACACTTCACGTTCTGGGAGAACCCGGACGGCACTCCCGTCTCCATGGCGGGCTCGACTTCGATGGTCGGCGGCATGATCCGGGTGGACCCCGTCTACACCCCGGCCCACCTCCGGGGCCACGGCTACGCGGGCGCCGTGACGGTCGAGGTCAGCAGGGCCGCGCTGACCGCAGGCGCGACGGACGTGGTCCTGTTCACGGACCCGGCCAACCCCACCAGCAACGACCTTTACCAACGCATCGGATACGTCCCGGTCACCGACTTCACCGGATACGACTTCTCCTACGACGCACCGGAAGCCGGTGAGGAAGAACCCCGAAACACAACGCGCCTGCCATCAGGAAGCTGATCCGCCAACACACCGCACTACCGCAAGGAGGCGGAGAGGACGACCACCACTTTGCTGCTCGCGACGAACCGACCCAGAAGCCCGCGACGATCTCCGGGCGAACCACCGCGCGAGCGTGCGGCCGGGGAGGCGGGCTACCGGTCGTTCAGCTGTCGACGTACTTGCGCAACACCGCCTGGTAGTCGGCGAATTCCGGCTCGGTGTGGAGCTTGTCGGTGCCCCTCTTGAGGTAGACCAGTCCCGGGCAGTTGGGCTTTCCGCTGCCGCGCAGCTGCTCGCTCCCGACCTTTTTGCCCGTCCTGGCCTCGTACACGGTCATGTCGTACACGCCGCGGTACAACTTGATGCTGTCCGTGGTGAACTTGCAGTCGGTCAGGTACTCCCCTTCGTCGGGAGAGTCCAGGCAGGCAATGAGCTGGACCCGGTGCGGGTCGAGACTGTTGCCGCTCCAGTAGTCCGGCGAGCCGGAGGTCGGGAAGACCTGGCTGGGCGAACCGGACTCGCTGATGCTGAACATCGCGATCGGGTGCGGGCCCGCGCCGGTGTGGTCGGCCGCCTGCGGGAAGTACTTGCGGGCCATGCCGTCGCCGCACCCCGTCTCGAAGTCGGAGACGCGGCTCAGCGCCTTGTCGTTGGCCTTCGGCTCGAACATCACCCAGTAGACGCCGTAGCCGACCGCCACCACCATGACCAGCGCGGTCACCCGAAGGAACAGCGTTTGCCGCCGGCGCTGCTGCGGCTGCACGGCCTGGGCGGCCGCTGTGCCGGCCCTGCCTCTGTTCGCCACGAGGTAACCGAGGTAGACGACCGGGGCGGCCGCAACCAGGACGAACACGACACCCACCAGCGGATTGCCGCCTTTGAATGCGACCGCCGCGAAAACCACCGCGACGCCGATGAGCAACACCATCAGCTTGGCCATGAATACACCTTTCCCTGGAGACCAAGACAGCAGGCCTGAACCGGCGACGGCAAGCGGTTCACGTCGGCGTTTCGGCACCGGCCGATACCGAGTCGATGCCAAGGCCGTGACCGGCACTCAACAACCGACCTCGGGCGGCCCGACCGGCCGACCGCCGACCGACGGTCCGGCCGCCCGGTCGCCGACCGCGCCGGCGCTCCTGCCTGCCCCTGCCCGCGACCGCCTGCCGCCCAGCCCGCCGCCTGCCGCCTGCCGCCTGCCGCCTGCCGTCGCGAACCGACCGACTCAGCGAGGCTGTTGACCAGTCGCTCGGCCCGGTGCGGCAGCGCCCGGCTGCGCTTCCATCGAAGCCGACGCGGCACCCTCCTCGCGGGCAGCCCTCCGCCTGCGTGCGGCCATGCTCAAAGCACCCACCAAGGCAAGCAGCCCACCGGTGATGACCCCGGAAACCAGCTTGTGCAACAGATCATCCATCGGGACCCCGTTCACTCATTCCAAGCGCGCATCTACGGACGCATGTCAACGACGTGGATACGCGACTGACTGTTGGCATGTCGCTTCGCCACTGTCGCGGAAGGCGTTGAAATATCGATGAAGTCAGGATGAAGCGCAAGCCGGGGACTTCCGGACTGGACGCGGGCTCCCCGACGGCTTCGGCTCGGCGTGCTCGGGGCGGTGCGAGCCTGGGGCCTGGCGTGAGCCGCCGGGGGTGCCCATCACACCGCGCGAGGCGAGGTACGGCGAGGAGCTTCTGAGCCAACTACGGCTGGTGCGGGCGAAGCTGGAATACGGCGGCGCTTCCTTGCGCAGGTCTTCGAGGCTGCCCGCCGCCGGCGGAACCCCCTACCCACAGCGGCCACTTGCTCGCCATCTGCAACGGCCCTTCGCCCTGCACCTGCTGCCTCCGCGTACCTGCCGGCCACCAGAGGGGCTCCGCTCCGTAACGCTCAGCAGCCCGTGCCGGAGGTAAGGGTGGCCGCTGCGCCCACGGCACGTGCCAGGCGCTCGGGCTCACCGGGAGTTGTCACCTCAGGGTTCGGGTCAGGTATTGATCGAGCTGACGCCGGCCGCGACCGAGCCGGCAATGGCGGCGTTGGTGTTGCCCCACGCTGCCCGCTCTCCGGCGCGCTGTACCTGCTCAGGGGTAGCGCCCCGGGCCACCGCTGCCAACATGGCCTCCGCACGACGCTGCTCGATCCGCTCTGCCCGCATACGCTTCACATTGCTCAAGAAAGACATGACCACCGCGTTTCCCGAACTGCGCCCCAACAAACGCCCGGACAGGCACAAACTTTGCACACCACCGGGTAACCCCGGCCCGACCACCTGCCGATCCCCGGCGCGGTCCTCAGGCATCATCACGTTCCACGCGGCCTCGGCCGAATCGGCGTACCGCATCCGGTGTCCGGTAGCGGCGCCGTGGCTGCCCCTGGCCACGGCCAACCACACCCCTCCCTGGCCGAGTTCATGTACAGCCCGGACAGTGAAGAACCCTGCGAGGACTACTCCACCCGGCCGGTTCTCACGTTCTGACCGTGCGCCATTGCCACCGCACACTGAGCTGCACGGTATGCGGCCCCACCCCTGCTCCCCACTCCCCACCCAAGGCACGGTATCCAGCCCTCGAACTCCCGCCAGCCCCAGAACGGAGCAACCGGACCGCCCGACTGGAAAACTCACCGAACCGATCCGGGAACCGGATTTCCCTTGCAGGCTGCGGCTAACCCGTCAGGCCCCTACGCGCCCGCAGTTCATCGAGATGGGCGTCGACCTGCCCTCGGTCGTACCCGCGCCGCACCAAGTCGAACGCGGCCGGCTCGGTTGGCGGTTCGGGCCCGGACAGTCGCTGGATGTACGCGTCGACCTGTCCACAGTCGTAGCCCCGCCGCACCAACGCAAAGCCGAACGCACCACCGGTCCCCCGCGCCTTACGCGAAGAAAACATACGGCACCCCATCCCTTCCCAACTGGTGGAGGGAAATGTACTCCTGCCTACCAGTGCCTGGCGCAGCTGCGTTGCCCGGGCCACGGACACGGCCTCGGTGCATCGTGCGGTGAGGCAGGGAAGTGAGCCGCCTGGGCTCGTGCAGGGGACGTGGCGCCCTCGTATGGGTGGCTTCAGGACGGCGGCTCGCCGGAGTGGGCTTGTTGCGTTTCCCCGGCCTGCCGGGACTGCTCGACGATCTCGTGCAGTGCCGCGATGTGTGCTTCCAGTGCGCTGCGCCCGGAGTCGCTGAGGCTCAGCCACGTTCGCGGGCGCTTGCCCACGTATCCTTTGCGGACGTCGATGTATCCGGGCTTGCTCAACGTTGTCACCTGCTTGGACAGCGCCGAGTCGGACATGCCCACCGAGTCCCGTACCCAGCCGAACTCGGCCCACTGGGTCGCGGCGAGCAGGGACACGATGGACAGCCGCGTGGGATCGACCAGCAGTGGAGACAGTTCAGCTCCGGCCATCGGGGTGCCCTCCCACACGGTGGCCACTGCCGGCCAACGTGATGAGCCCGGCGCGGAGTTGGCTGCCGAACCCGATCAGCGCGAGAGCCAGCACCGCGCCGAGGATCGTCCCCAGGTAGGGCACGTACGTGTTGGTGTGCGCGCTGCTCAGCAGCACCACGGCCACCAAGGAGACTGCCACCACCGTGGTGATGGTGAGCCGTGCGATGAGGACGAACTTCGACGACACCGCCTGCCGGTGGATCCGGGCGGGTTGGCCCAGCAGGGCCGACCCTCGCCTGGTGCGGAGCAGGATGACGTATCCGACGGCCAGTGCGGCGAAGATCCAGCTTCGCCACACGGCGCTGCCGGGGAAGAAGTCGATGGACGCGCAGTACAGGAAGATCACCACGCCGGCGAGACAGTCCAACCAGCGGGGCGCGTTACGCATCGATCCGCGGGCCTGCTCACTGCGCTGGTCGATGTTCCGCAGTGCCTCGGCAGCTTCCTGCGGGGTCGGCTGAGAAGCCATCACTACCTCCCGTTGCTTCCATGCGCTCAATTACTTTCCCAAGGGGAAAGTATCAGAGCGTTTTCCACTCGGGCAAGTATTTTCCTGAGCATCGGGACGGTGCCTTCGGTGCGAGGACTCGGATAGCCGCTTCCCGCGTCTGCTCGACGCCGTCCTCAACGGGTTGGAACGGCAAGAGGGCAGCAGTCCTGCATGAGAGGTCACCCCCGTAGCCGCTGGTTCCGCGAGCGGGCGCAGTGGGCCGGTCAGAGGTCTTCCACGGCGTACCGATCGCACCCCCCGTGCCTCAATTCGGCGGGGATTGCGCCTCGTTGGGGGTGACGGGTGCTTCCACACTGGTGATGGCGGGTGCGCTGGACCGGACTGCCGACCGCGTCCGCGGCGACCGCCGAAGGGTGTTGTACATGAGGACACTGCGTTCGGTCCCCGCCGCTCCGGGATCACTGCCACTGATCGGCAACGCGACGGCACTGCTGCGCGACCCACGCGCATTCGCCCGGCGGCAGCAACCACCTTTCATCCGCGCGGACTGCGCTTGCGCGCCGCGATGCGCTCCCGCCCGCATGCTCAGCCAGGGACCGGCCATGGCCGCACCGACGGCCAGTAGGCGTCGTCGGGCCGGTCGGACGAATTCACCGGACGCCGGTCATGCGGGTGAAGGCGGTGGCGGTCGCGGTGGCGGTAACCGTGGCAGCGGCAGAAGTGCTTTCCGAAGACCGCAGCGCGCTTCGCGATGGACGACCGCATTGCGAAGATCCGGCCGGGCCGTCCACCGCAGCGGGCTACCGGCACTCGGCGTGCCGCCCCATACACACCGGTAAAGACGACGGTGAAGGTGCCGGAGAGCCGCCTGAGTGCATTCCCGCACGAGCCCGTCATTCACGGGTATCCGACCTCGTTCTGTTCTCCATCCCGCGGAAGATCTCGCCGAAGATCCCGTTGCAGCGACTGTCCCGGACGCGAGAGCACGTGGTCGGCTCCGCCACTGCTCCGGCCGAGCCAGACCGCCTTCGGCGTTCTCGATTCCGTGAAGGAACCCCGACCATGCACCAGGAAAGCCAGGACGGCCCGAACCTTCCCGGCCTCGCCGTTCCCTTCCCCCTCCGTATCAATCCGCACGTCGACACCGCCCGCCATCACGACATGGCCTGGGCCAAAGGCACCGGCCTCGTCTCGACTCCTGCCGACGAACTCCGCTACCGCTCCTGGGACCTCGCGCTGCTCGTCGCAGGCTGGCTGCCCGACGCACCACCGGACGGCGTAGACCTCGCCGTCAACGCATTCAACTGGTGCACCGTCTACGACGATCTGCACGCCGGCGAAAGGGCTACGGACTCCCGCTACGCCCGGCGGATGGCGGAACCTGTCCTGACCTATCTGGAAACCGGACATCTCCCAAGGAATCCGACTCCCTTGCTGCTGGCACTCGACGACATCGTCACCCGGGAAATGCAGCGGTCTCCCCACGAGAGCCATGCACGCATCGCCCACAATTGGGCGCTTTTCGTTGCCGCGTTCATGGAGGAGACGAAGAACAGGGAAGGCGGGCTACCCCTCAGCTATCACGAGTACCGGGCCCTTCGCATGGAGAGCGGAGCGGTCCCTCTCATGACGGATCTCGTCGAGATCGCCAACGGCTATCACGTGACGGCCGGAGCCCGCTCGGTACCTGCCTTCCAAACCCTCTTCAACTCCGCCAACGAAGCCATCTGTTACATCAACGACCTCTACTCCTACCCCAAGGAAGAGGCCGCCGGGGATCAGCACAACCTCGTCTTCGTCTTCGAGAACGCACACCGCTGCACCCGCCAAGAGGCCGTCGGGCGCACCGTCGAAGCCATCCTCGACGCATGCGACAACATGCTTCTCCAGCAATCGCGGCTACGGAACGGATGCCGCCGGGCGAAGCTCCCACCGGAGGAGATCGCCGGCGCCCACCGCTTCTCCCACGACCTCATCTACCCGATTTCCTCGATGGTTTCGTGGCAGCAAAAGAGCGGACGCTACGCACGTCCGGACAACGCGGTGTACAAGAGCGGGTTGCACCGCTGAATCCGAGAGCGGCCGAACAGGTTGTGGTACGCGCGGCGCGGGTGTGGCGGGCTGTGGCGGGGGGGGTTGCGCGAGCGGCGTCAGTCGGATCGGCCGGAGAGGCGCCCCGCCCGGGGCGAGCGGGGCGGCCATGCGGCCTCAGGACGGTTCACCAGGCGACCGGGTAGCGAACGGGGTGCCCGCCTATGCGGCCCGGCAGCAGGCCGATCGCCACCAGCAGCGCCGCGGCCAGCACGAGCAGCGGGAGGAACGGCACCGGATGCGGGGCCTGCAGCACCACGATCACCGCAGTGGCGGCGGCCGGTGAATGGGAGAGGTGGGTAAGCATCATCGCGCCCAACGAGAGCCCGGCGGCAACCGCGGCGCCCCAACCGCTGCTCCCGGTCACCGCCAGGGTGCCGAAGCCGATCAGAGCGGAGAGCAGCTGGCCGCCGACCAGGTTGCGCGGCTGGGAGATCGGCAGCGCGGGTGCGCCGTGCACCAGTGCCGCGCTCGCAGCCAGCGGCGGGATCAGCAGCGGCTGGTGCAGCAGCACCCCGATCCCGACCAGCAGAAGCAGGGCACCGATGGCAAAGGTGGTGGCCCGCAGCACGTGCAGGGGGCGTGGCCTGGGGGTGGCGGCGGACGGGGGCGTGGACATGCGGTGGCTCCGGGCAGGGGGGCGACGACACCCGGATCATAAACAAAATGTTGATTGTGGAATGAACATCTCACATTGCGGGCAGGTGGGCGCGCGGCCCGACGGGCAGCTGGCCGCTCCCCTCGCGCAGGTCCGCTCCCCTCGCACACCAATGCCCGTCCAGGCCCGGCAGCCTGCACTTCCGCCACCCGCACAGGACTGCCCGGCACCATCCGACATGCCCCCCATTCCTCACATACTCCGCGCATAGCGGTCGAAGTGCGGGGGGAGGCAGGGATCCGCAGCCTCTCAGATCAGGCCAGGACAGCTCGGCCACGGCCTGCTTCGCAGGCACCGCCGCCCGAGCCCAATTCTGTGGGCCGTCGGTGGCAAAGTGGCCGGCGCCCGCGGGTGCCTGATGCCCCGTCACCCACCCCACGCAGAACAATTGCCCCGGTCACGACAGACAGATGCGTCGGAACGGCAGCGAGAGGAACGACCGATGGACACAGCAGAGCGTCCGGATCGTAGAGCTCTGCTCGCCGGCGGACTGGCGGGCGCCGTGGCCGCACTGGCGGGGTGCGCCTCGACGCGAGCCGCCACGCCGGTGACCAGCGCTTCCCCGGAAGCGCGGCCGACCACTCCCGCCGCGGCGTTCGCGCGCCTGATGGAAGGCAACAAGCGCTGGGTGAGCGGAAAGCTGCACCACCCCGACCGGGATCCGGACCGGCGCCAGCTCGTGGCCCAGGAGCAGAAGCCTTTCGGGGCGATCCTCTCGTGCATCGACTCACGGGTACCGCCTGAGCTTCTCTTCGATACCGGGCTGGGTGACCTGTACGTGATGCGCACAGGGGGCGAGGCGGTCGGCCCGGTGGTCACCGGGTCCGTCGAGTACGGGCCCATGACCAGTGGCACCCCACTCATCGTCGTCCTCGGCCATCAGCGCTGCGGCGCCGTCAAGGCGGCCTACCAGTCCATTCGTGACCGCAGCCCCCTCCCCGGCAACCTGCAGGCGATCGTCAGGGCCCTTCAGCCGGCGTACGAGCAGGCGGCCCGGGAAGGCGGCGCCGACCCGGTCGAGACGATGGCCCGCGCCCAGGTCAGGCTGACCGCCACGAATCTACGCTCCAACCAGGACCTCGCCCCACTCGTGAGCAAGGGCACCCTCGCCGTGGTCGGCGCCTACTACTCACTCGACACCGGCAAGGTGGATGTCCTGACGGGAGCGCCCTCCTGAACCGTTCGGGGGGGGAGGGCAGGGAGGCGCGAAGGTACGGAGGGACGGTGTCAGCGGCCGATGCCGGCGGCTGATGCAGGGGGGCACACAGTCGGCCGCTGCCCGTACCGAGCCGGCGACCGCGTCACCGCGCACGACACTCTGTGAGTAAGATCGCGGCGGTCCAGGGGAGGGCGGATTCGGCGTGCGTGCACTGGGGGCGGACGGTCCGACGCGCGTGGGAGCGTTCCGGGCGGTCGGGTTGCTCGGGCAGGTGGGCACGGGGCGGGTGTTGCTCGCGGAGGCCCAGGACATCACGCAGACCGCGCTGACGGCCATGTCGCCCAGGGCGAACTGATCGGGAGCGGAAGGAGTCACGCCGTGCGCACTGTGCTGAACCTCTGGCGTCAGCAGCTCGGAGAAGTACCCGAATCCGTCTGGCGGCATGCGGAGTTGGAGGTACTGATTCTCGCGGACAACGGGCTCGCGACCCTCCCGTCCGGCATCGGACAGCTGCGCCGGCTGACCACTTTGGACCTCGGTCACAACCACCTCACCTCGGTGCCGGATGACATCGGTGACCTGACCGGCCTGAGCGGCTGCCTGTATCTGCACGACAACCGCCTCTCGACGCTCCCGGACGGACTGGGCAACCTGACGCGGCTGCGCTACCTCAACATCGGCGAGAACGCGCTCACCGTCCTCCCCGAGGCCATCGGCCGGATGACCTCCCTCATCGAGCTGCGGGCGCAGCACAACCGGCTGACCGCACTGGCCGAGAGCATCGGCGCCCTCCGCGACCTGCGCGAACTCTGGCTTCGGGGCAACGCCGTCGAGAGCCTGCCGCCGTCCGTCGCCGGGCTTCACGAACTACGCCTTGTGGACCTGCGGGAGAACGCCCTGACCGAGCTTCCCGAAGTGCTGGCCGGGCTGCCACTGCTCCGCCGGCTCGACGTGCGCAGCAACCGGATCGGCCAACTGCCCGACTGGGTGGCTCAGATGCCCTCGCTGGAGAAGCTGGATCTGCGCTGGAACGCCTGCGAGCCGTCCCCGCGGTTGCTGGCCGCGTTGGAACGCCGGGGCTGCGTCGTCCTGGTGTGAGGGCGATGCGGTGGTGTCCCCGGGCGCCGGTACGACCGCGCCTCCGTGCGCATCGGACGGTTCGAGCCCACCTCCCAGGTCTGCTCGGCCTGCGGCGTCAAGGACGGCCCCAGGCTCCTCCACATCCGACAGTGGACGTGCGGAGCGTGCGGGACCGTCCCGGACCGAGACGTCAACGCGGCGGTCAACGTCGCCAATGCCTCCAAGGCCACCGGACTGGTGGTGACAGCCTGCGGAGCGCTGGTAAGACCGGTGCCCGTACCGGCACAGCGCAGGGAAACAGGAACCCGCCCGACGCCGCACCCGACAACGGCGCGGCAGGCGGGCATCGCCCTCCAACAGGCGGGCGAGGAGGTCAAGCCCAGAGCTGCCGCAGGGCCGTGTTGACGGCGGCGGGCTGTTCGGTGTGGGGATAGAACCCCGGGACGCGCAGCAGGCGGGCGCGGGCACCGAGGGCCTCCGTTACGGCCTCGGCGCAGGCCATCAGCGGTTCGCCGACGTAGGTGCGGTACGGCTCGGGGGCGTCCTGCCAGGTTCCGCAGATCACCAGCGTCGGCCAGGGAGCCGTGCGCAGGGGTTCGAGCGGCACCTGGGCTTCCCAGATCGGCCGCTCGTGCATCGAGGTGGCCACCGCCCTCAGCCGCTGTGCGGTCGGCTGCGGCATGGGCAGCCCGATGCCTTCGGTGGAGGCGCGCAGGAATTCCTGTGCCGTCATGGAGTCCGGCACGCCGGGTGCCGCCTCCCCCACCCGCTCCAGCAGCGCCGCGACGGCGGGATGCCGGGCGGCGGCGGTGAATGCGGAGGGCTGGATCAGTGTCAACGACCGGACGAGGTCGGGCCGGCGGGCGGCGGCGAGCATCGCGGCCACCCCGCCGTTGCCGTGTCCGACCAGATGTGCACCGCCGCCGCGGCCGCCGGGCAGGTCGGACGGCTCGGGCGGTGCAGTTGGTTCGGGCAGTACGGAGGGTTCAGACGTTTTAGGTTGGTCAGGCAGGTCAGGCAGGTCAGGCAGTTGGGTGAGGAGCGCGATGAGGTCGTCGGCGTCGGCCTCGACGTCGCTGCGGGCGGTGTCGGGGCTGTGGCCGTAGCCGCGCCGATCCACCAGCAACAGGCGATAGCGGTCGGCCAACGGGCGTTGTGCCGCGAAGCCGTACGTCTCGTCACAGCCCCAGGTGAAGATGTTGTGCACGAAGACCGCGGGCGGGCCCTGGCCACCGGTCTCGTCCCATGTCGTCACGTGGATCGGTGTCAACGGCTGTGGCTCCTCTCGATACCCGGTCGGCCCCCAGCACACCCTGACGCCTGGCGAGACCATTGCCACCGCCGATCCTGCCATGCGAACTCGCGCTGCGTTCAGGGCGGTTCAGGGCTGTTCAGTGCCGCTCTCCCGCGTGCGTGGTCGATCCCCGTGCGGCGCGGGTAGCGGTGAGCGGTGCGGCGATGCAGGCGGCGGCGAGGAGGATGCCGAAGGCGACGGTCAGGGCGGTGGTGTAACCGTGGATGGTTGCCGCGGTCGGTGTGGCGTGGCGTGTCGCTGCCCGGTATGCCGCCGTGGCGCCGGCCGCGATGGTGTTGAGCAGCGCGGCACCGAGTGCGGCGCCGAGTTGCTGGGAGGCGTGGTACGTGGCCGAGGCGGCTCCGATGTCGCGGTGCGGTACGTCGGCGGTGGCCAGGGCGGCGGTCGGGGGCAGGACGCAGCCGAGGCCGAGGCCGGTGAGGATCAGTGCGGGTGCCAGGTACAGCGGCAGGATGTGCGTGCTCTGCGATGTCAGGCGCGTCAGGAGGAGCATTCCGGCGGCTGCGGCGAGCAGGCCCGGCAGGATCAGCGCGGCCGGCGCGACGCGGCCGTGCAGTCGCCCGGCGATGAGGGTGGAGCCGAGCAGGGCGGCCAGCGCGTTGAGGGTGAGCGTGAGGCCCGCCTGGACGGGCGAGTAGCCCAGGACGGTCTGGGTGTAGTAGCTCAGGAACAGGTAGAAGCCGAACATCGCGATGAACATCAGGGTGATCGAGAGGAACGCACCTGCGCGGGCGCGGTGCAGCAGCACCCTGAGCGGCAGCAGCGGACGATGGGCACGCGCCTCGACGGTGGCGAACGCGGCCAGCAGCAGAACGCCTCCGGTCAGCAGTGCCAGTACCTCCGGCGAACCCCAGCCGAGCGGTTCGGCCTCGTTGCAGCCGTACACCACCGCGGCGAAGCCCGCCGCACTGAGCAGTGCACCCGCAAGGTCGAGCCGTCCGTCGCCGCGGGCGGGGCGGTCCCGTGGTATCGGTGCCGCGACCAGCACGGCGAGCAGTGCGACGGGAACGTTGACGTAAAGGCACCACCGCCAGCCGGCGTACTCGGTCAGCAGTCCCCCGGCGACCAGGCCGAGGGCCGACCCGGCGGCGCCGACCGCGGCGAACACCCCGAACGCCCGCCCGCGTTCGCGCGGTTCGGTGAAAGTCGTGGTCAGCAGCGACAGCCCCGCGGGCGCGAGCGCGGCGGCGAAGGCACCTTGCAGAGCCCTGGCTCCGAACAGCATCCCGGGGTTCACCGCGGCCCCGCCCAGAGCGGACGAGACGGCGAAGCCGACCAGGCCGACGAGGAACGTTCGGCGGTGGCCGAGTGCACTGCCGACCCTGCCGCCGATCAACAGCAGTCCGCCGAAGGCCACGGCATACGCGGTGATCGCCCATTGCCGGTTCGCGTCGGACAGTCCGAGCGCGCGCTGAGCGGAGGGCAGCGCGATGTTCACGATCGTCCCGTCCAGGACCACAAGGAGTTGGGCCGCGCTGACCGCCAGGAGAGTCCACCAACGGCGCCGTGCTGTGGTTGCGGGACCTCGGGTGGTGGCAGCGCGGGTGTCGAGAGCAGGCGTCGACTCGCGGGGTTCGGTGTCTCGGGGATGCATGAGTTCAAGTGTTTCGTTGAACGGACTCCGGAGACTTTTCCGGCGTCCGCGCGGCGGTCCGGGGCCGAACCGCCGGGAACCCTCAAGCCGCGGTCGAAGCCGAGTGGGCGTCCCGTATGGGAGGAGTCCGGACTTTGCTCAGCGCGCCTTGGCACATTCAGCTCTGCGGCCCCCTTTCGAGCGCGCGGGCGTGCGTGCAGGTCAACACCCCACCCTCACCACCGCCGCCCTCTTCATGACCGCGGCCGAGCGGGGCATGGAACGGCTGGGGCCGGCCCCGCACCACAGCAGCCGCCAGTCCCAGCATGACCGCCAGGCCCAGGACACCGACGCGTGAAAGGCCCGCTACAAGGTCCGGGCCGACGTCGAAGCCACGATCTCCCAAGCCGTGCGCGTCACCGGCCTGCGCCACACCCGCTACCGCAACCTGCCCACCCCCCGCCCCGGCCGCATATTCGGCTACCCCCAGGCCTCTCGCTTCGATGCCCTCATCCTCGCGGCCTGACAACCCTGTTGCGACATTCTCAGCAGAGTCTTTGAAGGGCGGTGGTAGAGCGCGTCCCGCGATGCCGGCGCGGAGTGCCGGAGCGTCACCGCGAAGCGCGAGGCACTCCAACGGCCTTGTCAGCCCACCGCATTGGCCCACGGCTGCGAGGGAGCCGCTCTGGCCATGACGATGCTCACCCTCCTGACCGCACACACCGCCCACCGCTACCACCTGAGCGAACCGCCCGGACCACAACCCACCTACCAAGTCACCACCTTCAGAGGCCTCGCAACCACCGGCCTGCACCTGCGCGCCACCCCGCGCAACTGAGGGCAGTCCTGCTTTCAGTGACAGGCCGCGGCCACCCGCGAACAGCGAACGTCGATCAAGTTCGAGTGCCGTTCCGAGCAGCGGCGAACCCTTTGGCGTTGAGTCGCGGCCCGTGGTCTGGCCTTCCCCGCCAGGGAGGCCAGTCGTTCCGTCGACAGGCGGTGCCGGCATCGGCTTCCCGGTCTCGCCGATGCTCTGGTACGCGTGCGAACGCTGCCGCCGGCGTACCAAGGTCGACCGGTGGGCGGACCTGGCTCGCGACTGCGGATGTCTCGAAGGCAGCAGCGGGTCCGACAGCTGGCAGAGCTTCCGCGTCGCACGTCTGCCCGGCCCCGGCTACGCCTGGCTGCCGGTGCCGCACAGGCTGCCCACGTCCACAAGCGGGGCCGCGACGCCTGGGAGGCGGGGAAGCCTGCCTTCGCCGACCACATCCGCGAGCACCTGAAGATGGCCGCCCGGCTCGTGACGCTGGACGGGCATTTCTCCGTGCGCTGCGGCGAAGCCGCTGACGAACCAGTGGCCGACCGAGACCGTGGGCGAGGGGCTGGTGTGAGCCTTCTCCTTGATCGTGGACACCTGGAGACTGGGACCTGAGGTTCCAGAGGAAGTAGCACCAGGTGGGAAACAAGTACACGAAGCGGTACACCGAGGAGTTCAAGCGGGACGCGATCGCGCTCGTGGACTCCACGGGCAAGACGGTCACCGCGGTGGCCCGGGATCTGGGCATCAGCTCGGAGTCCCTGCGCGGCTGGTACCGCCAGGCCAAGACAGACCGGGGCGAGGGACGGCCCGGTGAGCTCACCACGGCCGAGCGTGAGGAGCTCAAGCGGCTGCGCCGACAGAACGCCGAACAGGCCAAGACGATCGAGGTGCTGCGAAAAGCCGCGGTCTTCTTCGCGAAGGAGAGCGATCGATGAACGACACGTACGCGTTCATCGAGGCGGAGAAGACCACCCACGGCGTTGCTTTCCTCTGCAGGCTGCTGAAGGTGGCCCGTTCCTCCTTCTACGCCTGGCTCGACGCCTCGAAGACCCCGGCCGCACGGCAGGCCGCCGACGAAGTGCTGGTGCACGAGACCACCGTCATCCACATCGCCTCCCGCCAGACCTACGGCGTCCCGCGCATCCATGCCGAACTGCGGCGCCTGGGGCGGAGCGTGAACCGCAAACGCGTCGCCCGCCTGATGCGCGAGCACGGTATCCAGGGAGACCGCCGCCGCCGACGGCGGCGGTCGCTGACCCGGCCGGACAAGAAGGCGAAGCCGGCACCGGATCTGATCGGCCGCGACTTCCACGCCGAGACCCCCGGCACGAAGCTGGTCGGCGACATCACCGCCCTGCCCACCGGCCAGGGCTGGCTCTACCTCGCCTGCTGGCTGGACCTGGCCACCCGCGAAGTCGTCGGCTACCCGATGGCCGACCACCACCGCGCCACGCTCGTCGTCGACGCGCTGAAGATGGCCGCCGGCCGCGGCCGCCTCCCGCCCGGCTGCATAGCACATTCGGACCGCGGCAGCGAACACACGAGCAGCCAATTCCAGTTCGAAATACGCGAGTTGGACCTCCGGCAAAGCTGCGGACGAACCGGATCTTGCTTCGACAACGCCGCCACGGAGAGCTTCTGGGCCCTACTCAAAGAAGAGATCGGCACCCGAATCCGGCCCGACCGAGCCACCGCCCACGCCGAGGTATTCGACTTCATCGAGACGTTTTACAACCGCCGCCGACTGCGCAAGCACAAAGTCTTCGGCTACCTCACCCCAGCCGAGACACGGCAGCGGCACCAACACGACCTCACGGCATAGAGATCGAGTGTCCAAGATCACGGGGAAGCTTCACGCCCGAGACGGTCGACCTCTTGGACAGCGAGCATATCGCCGTCGCGGAGGTAGTCGAGGGCGGCACTGAGACCGGGGCGCTCATCGACGGCCGGCTTGCCGGAGACCTTCTCTTCGAAGACCTTGACGCAGATGGGGTCGAGCGCGTCATGCTGCCGGTCGACGTTCTGCTTGTCGGTGGATACGCGGACGAGCCCGATCAGGGCCCTACAGCCTCCGAATTCATCAAAGGGTTGGCACGGGTTCTTGAACGGTAGCGGTAGATGAACCGTTTGGTGAACAGGTTGTACAGGCCCCTTGCTCAACTCGACGCCCGTCGAGACCAATTCATGTAACGACCGATTGATGAACAGCCTCAGTGGAGCCAATATCCCATCGAGCCTATATGGACGGGTCTGCCACTGCCGTTGAGCATCGCCTTGGGGGCGTGGGCTAGCGTGAGTTGGCTGCATCGAGGAACTGGGTGGCGAGATGGGCGACGACGTACACCGAGATGACGCCTTTTGGACGATCACGGTGCTCGAACCGATCCTGGTTCAGGGACCGGATCCGACAGCGACGGCGATCAACGACGCCGTGATGGACGTCGCAACCATCCCGATCAGTTCCTATGTCGAAGGCCCTCGAGTCGAAGCCCACCACTGTCCGGACTGTGGCGCTGACCGAGGATGGACGGCATTTGGGCACTGGACGGACCCCGCGCGGCTGGTCTGCCCCGCCGGACACACATGGACCCCGTGGGAGGACGATCCGGCCTGAGGCCGCTCGCTGATGCAGGAACTCATCCTTGCTCAAGGCGTTGAGGCATCCCGCGACTGATCTCGGCGCGCCGCTCCCTACGGCACGGCTACGGCAAGGCGCCCCAAACCGTGTGGGTTTGGGGCGCCGAGCCATTCGATCAGGCCGGGGTGACGTTCTCCGCCTGCGGACCCTTCGGGCCCTGGGTGACATCGAAAGTCACCTGCTGGTTCTCCTCCAGGGACCGGAAACCGCCGGCGTTGATGGCGGAGTAGTGGACGAAGACGTCGGGGCCGCCGCCGTCCTGGGCGATGAATCCGAAGCCCTTTTCGGCGTTGAACCACTTCACGGAGCCGGTTGCCATGCTGTCCCCTTGTCCAGGGTCGGGGGGCACTGGCTTGTCAGTGCCCCTGAATGAGGTGATCGCCCTGGTCCTCGGGCACTACTGCACAGCACGACGCCCGCGGTGCGAACCGCGGGCATTGAGACTTCGGAACCACGACTACTAGTGAGGAAGTTAGCCGATCCGGAGTCGCCTGGCTACCAGAAGTGAAGGTCACGCGGACGGTGATCGCCGTTCCAGGGCGCTTCCGCGGCCTTGGCTGATCCGCGGGGCCGGTGCGGGAGCGATCCCTCGCGGTGCTGCTGTCAGAGCAGCTTCTGCGGTGCCTGGTACTGGTCGACGGGCGCGAGGTTGCACGCGGCCTTGGGCCCGCCGAGCCCGTGCCCCCCGATGCCCTCACCCTCCGGTAGCGGCGCCGCGCAGCGGAGGTCGACGTTGATGAGCGGCGCGCCATAGGTGTTGAGAATGCCGCCTGCCTCGCCCGCGATGACGGTGTTGCCGTTGCGGGTTCCGAAGTCCGTCGACGCGCGGGCTCCGAAATCCGTCGCCGATGCGGGTACAGCGACGGCCATCGTTGCGGCAATCGTGAGAGCCGCGCCGGCCAGAACCTTCGTGATCACTGTGATGCCCCTGTTCGATGAGACGTTCATCTTCTTTGTGATCTGTCCAACGCCACGCTGTGGTTGCAGTTACGTGTGCCGGACCAGCCGTCATCGGCGAGCGCCGACAGAGCGGTCGGATCGGAGAGGCGGCGGGGCGCCTCCCCGAAGTCGCGAACATCGACCTGGCCGTCGTAGAGATGACTCCCGCACTCATCGACGAATGACTGCGCAAGCAACTCGTGTACAAAGCGACAGGGGGTACCTACATCTCTCGGGTCGGTCTACTTGAACCAGTACCTCACGCCGCGGTGGTGGGAGCAGGTGCCGGAGAAGTGGCGGCTGTAGGACCAGGTGCCGTCCTTGCACTTGGCCATGACGCCGCGCGGGTGCTTGATGTGGGTGCCGCAGACGCCGGTGGTGTGGCGAGCGCAGTGGACGGTGACGGCCTGTGCGGTGCCGGCGCTGATGGTGACCGGCGCGATGACGGCTGCGGCGAGCGTGGCGGCGGCGAGGACGCTACGGATTCGGCGGGCCGGGCGCGTGATGGTGCTGATCAAAGATCCCCCCAGTGCAGAGGCTCGGATGGTGCGCCGAGTGTGGCAGCGGTGGTATCCAGCAGACGGGGCAACGACGTTGCCATGACAAACGCTTGACGGGCTGTTCGAGGGCGCTCGACTGCGCGCCAGCTGGCCTGCGCGCTTGACCGCGGGCCGCGGGAGTCAGGAGCTGGCGCGCTCGGCGTGCCGGCTGAGTAGCCAGCCGCAATCACGGGCGAGCCTGGTGACGTGGACGTAATTGCCCATCGGCTCGTCCCCCAGCCCGAGGCGGACGTTGTTGGCGACGGTTCCCAGCGTGGACCGGTCGAGGTACCACTCCCGGCTGCCGCGCCACAGCCGCTCGGTTCGCTGTACGGCGTCGGGCAGTATCACTTCGATGTGTCCACGCAGCAGCCCTTCCAGTTCCTCCAGCTCCGTGCGGACGAGGGGCTTGGAGCGGAGGACGAGGGCGCGGTCGATGGTGCGGCGCATCGTCTCGACGTCAACAGGGATGCCCTCGGCGGCTCGGGAGTTCACCCGCCCAGAATCCTGATAGCTGCGGGATAGCTCGATACCCGGCCGGTAATCTCACGGTGAGATAGCTTTCGCGACTGGTGCGGGGGTACGGGTGAAGGCTGCGCTGATGTCGATCGAGCTGCCGGAGTGGGCATGGCAGCGGGCCGAGGTCCGGCAGGCCCTGCGGGCACGGGATGTGGGCGCGGTCTTCCGGCACGTGCAGCAGTACGCCGGCGCCAGCCAGGCCAGGATCGCCACAGCGACCGGTATGACTCAGGCCCGAGTGAACGAGATCAACAACGGGCGGCGCGAGGTATCCCGGCTGGACGTGTACGAACGCATCGCGGACGGACTCAACATGCCCGACGATGCCCGGCACTTGCTCGGCCTGGCAGCGCGACGAGAGAAGCAAAGCGGCGGGCGGGCCTTCGACCTCGCGGCGTTTCCCGAGGTGGTGCGTGTCTACGCCGAGCAGGCGTCGGCTGCCGAGGAGATTCGGCGGCAGGCCCGGACCGCGGTGGAGCTGGATGTGCTGGCCGTGCGGGGTCTCGGCCTGATCGGGTTGAACGACTCCTTGCTAAGGGGGGCGGTGATCCGTCCTGATCCTCCGCGAGTCCGGGTTCTGCTCCTCGATCCCGAGACGCCCGCCTTGGCTGTGCGCGCCGCCGAAATCGGGGAATCTGCGGAATCCCTCGCGAGTGGGGTGCGGTTGACTGAAGCCCGGCTGCGGGAACTGTCGGGCGGTGGCGACGTTCGGGTGTACCGGTACAGGATGCTGCCGACGTGGCGCATCATTCGCCTGGACTCCACGCTGTTCGTGTCTGCCTTCGATGCCGGCTGGGAAGGGCACGAGTCGGCAACGTACAAGGTGATGGAGACGCCGCACGGCCCCCTGTACCGGGGTTTCCGGCGCATGTTTGAAGCGATCGTTGATGACGGCGTTCGTACCGTCTGAGCAAGGGGGTAGAGCTGGTGATCGAGGCAGAGTTGAAGGCTCGGGTGCGGGATCCCGAGGGCGTCATGCGGCGCCTGGAAGGGCTCGTTGCCGGCTTGGCCGAGGTGTACCAAGACACCTACTACGACACCGGCGCCGGCGACCTGGAGCAGAGCGATCGGGAATTGCGTGTCCGGACCGTCCACGGGCCTGAGGAGACCCGCACCGTCCTCACGTACAAGGAGGCGCGGGTCGATGAAGCGTCCGGTTCGAAGCCCGAGCACGAGACTCGCGTGGACGACCCGGACGCCGTCCATGCCACGTTGCGCGGCCTCGGCTACGTGGCCGCCATCGCGTTCGAGAAGCGATGCCGGAACTACCACTTCGAGGCGCGGGGCCGGCGCATGGTCGCCACGCTGGTGCGAGTGCCGGAACTCGACGGCACGTTCCTCGAAGTCGAAACACTCACGAAGGACGACGACTTGCAGGCCGCCTTGGACGACGTCCGTGCACTCCTCACCGAGATGGGCATCAACGAAGGCGACTTGACCACTGAGCAGTACACCGACGCGGTCCGCGCTAGCCGCAAGTCGTAGCGGCAAAGAGAACTCCGCGTTGTCGGCAGGGCCTGAGAACAACAAAGAACGCCCCGCCTCCGACTTGGGTCCTAATGATCGTCGCAACACCCGACCTCCTGGGTAGGCGATGAAGGGCAGAAGCACAGCCGGGGGCCCGAACGGTAGACGGGTGCCCCCCGAGGTCAAGCAGAGATTTCTCGACCTGATACACGAAGGCGTGAGCATAAGAGAGGCCGGTCGCGTCGTCGGCATCAACCGTCGAACGGGACAGGAGTGGATCAGCGGGCGCGGTGCGCGCGTACAGACCACGAGGGCAGGACGAAAGACGGTGCGGGCCGCGATCCAGCCTGTCGTCGGTGATCCCCGCGACTTCGTAACGCATCCCCGCGAAGGGGAACGGAATGCCCCTCAGCCCCCGTCTCCTCCCGCTACTTGTCCGAGGAGGAGCGAGTCCGCATCGCCGATCTGTGGCGAGAGAGGAAGTCGATCCGGACAATCGCTGGCGAGTTGAACCGCAGCCCGTCGACGATCAGCCGGGAGATCCGGCGCAACGGCAACCCGAATGTCAGGCCGAACCATCCGGTCCACTATCGCCCGTTCGCGGCTCACAGGCGGGCACGAGCACGTCGGCCGCGGCCTAAGCCACGGAGGATCGACCGCTGCCCTGAGCTGCGGGAATTCGTCCAGGCGCGACTGGACGAGAAGTGGAGTCCCGAGCAGCCGGCGGTGCCGGATTCTCCTAGAAAGTACGAGTCTTTCACCAACAAGGGGGTCGGGTACCGGTGGAATGACGGCAAGGGGAACGGTATCCGGATCGACAAGGGCAACCTGAACAACTCTCAGACATACCAGCAGGTAGATCACGTGGTCATCAATTCGGGAGGTAAAGTCCTCGGTCGGGACGGCAAGCCCCTCGCTGGATCCATCAAGCAAAATGCCTATGAGGCGCATATCCCGGTAACCGAGTGGCTGAAGTGGAAGGAGTGGAACCGGCCGTGAGTGAAGAGCAGATCCGTCTTCCGAAAATGAGGGGGGAGGTCCTCTCGGCCGTTCGCGCCCTTGCGGACCCTGAGTACCAGAAGCGGGTATGGATCGACAAGATCTACCCGAACCCAGACTTCTTCGACGACTTCACTCTCAATGTCAACATTCTGGATGACGCCGCCATCCTCGACAATCCTTTCAACGTCATTGGCTACACGCTCGCTTCAGATCAGGAAGCTGAGGCCATGAAGGCCCTGTCGGACCGGCTCCTCCAAATCATCGAAGAGGTCGGCTCTGAAAGCACCGACAGTGCCTTCATGGCTTCTCCGTTGTGGGATGGGGTTGTCCAAGCAGCCAAGAATGCGCTCGAAGTGATGGCACCGTAGTCATTCACCGACATCAAAACCGGCTGCCTGCGTTGCCAGGCAGCCGGTTCTTCTTTGTTGAATGGGGTGCTTTGGCAAGGAGCATGTCACAGAGCCAAATGCCTTGTAGGGGAGGGCACATCGGTGCTGCTACTCAATGGCGCCGGGGCGCGTACTCATGTGGAGCGTTGAAACGATCGCGTGCTGGGGTATCGGCCCGGGGGCCTCGTCAGCGCAGCCTGTCTGTCGCGTACCGGGCGCAGACCGCGGTGGATGCGCGGGCCCGGTGGCAGCGGTCGTTGTACTGCCGGCGGTGCACGGCGGTGTTCCCGCGGGAGGACGCGGTGAGGTCTGACCCCGGTGTCGGCCTGGATGTGGGTCGGGCGCAGCGGGGGTTGGTCCCCGGCTACGCCCGCGGTGCCGCTCCCCCGCTCACGCAAATCCTGGGCGGACCCTGACTTCTTCCTTGACGTTGATGCCCACATCGATCTGTTCGGGGGCGACCGTGGTGGTTGTTCCGGTATCGCTGGTCACTGTCACCGGTGCCAGGGTGTTGTTGGTGATGGTGGTGACACCTGAAGCACTGGCCGTGGCGCCGGGAGCGGGGCGTGGGGTGACGCAGAAGTCCCCTGCGGTGGAGGCGATTTCGACCTGTCCGGGGCAGAGGGTGCTGGCGTGGGCGGGGGCGGCGGTGGCCAGCCCGGTGGCGCTGAGGGCGAGGGTGGTCAGGACGGCGGCTATGTGTCGGCGGGGGGGCGAGTCGGTGGTTCATCCAGGTCTCCCTTCGGGCCCATGAAGTGGGCCTCACTCCGTGGCCCGCCGCGGTCGTTACTGCGCGCCGCGCCTAGTGCTGGTGGGTCGATGGTGATGGTGACGTCCCGCAGGTGGTCGTGTAAGGCGTGGTGCCGCAGCGCCCGGAGCGCACCCACAGCGCACGGGGGTCGACGAACACCCGAACGCAGCCAGCGAGGTAGGAATCTCCCTCCGGCCGCGTGGCGGGCGGAGCAACCTGGAGTGACACTTTAAGTAATGGGGGGTTCGTTCAGGGAACTCGTATGGAAAGGGCGGGGTATCGATGAGCCGTCATACGAAAGTCGCAACCCACCGCAAGAGTCAGCCGATCAGCACAGAGAAAGTCCAGGGGACAGAGGGACTGTCGGACATTCGGCGAGGTTTCGCCAGTCATCATCGCCTCTTCGACCAGCCGTTCACCATCTCCGATATTGGCCCCGGCACTGCGGTATCTTGCAGTTTGACAGAGGTCGACGCGAGTAGGACTCCTGTCTTAGGGGATGCGACACTGCACCTTTACAACGTTAGTCCCGGGCATAACGTTGTTTTTGTTCGCGCCGAGATCGATTGGGACACTGATCTGGACATCAGGTTCGACTTCAACGTTGGTTGATCAAACCTGGTAGGACCCGAGCGCGTACAGGCCCGCGAGTCGTATAGCGGCACTGCCGCTGGCCAACTGTCCGACCGCGGCGGCCTATAGCTCGGTGATGCGGTGTTCTCTCGCATCGCCAGCGACAGCGAAAGCCCCCGCCCGGGGAGCCTGGGCGGGGGCTTTCTGCCAAGGTGCGCTATCCCTCGGTGAGGTCGCCAACGTGCTTCAGCTTCATGCGGGCTTTGACGAGGTCGGGGCCGGTGAGGTTGTCCCAGTGGGGGTGGGTGTGGACCTGTGTGGCGAGGTCGAGTGCGCGTTCCCGCAGCTGGACCTCGCGCTGGCTTGATCGGCAGCAAGTTGTCGTTCGCCCCACCCAAAGGCGGCAAACCCCGGGATGTGCCCTTGCCCCGGCACCTCGCCAGCCGCTTGAAGGCTCACCTTGACCAGCATCCTGCGCGGGAGGTGACGCCGCCGTGGATCAATCCTATGCCCCCGTCTACGAAGAAGGAACGTGAAGCCTGGGCTCCTCAGACGCACGCCTTGACCGTCACAGCCTCCAGGGGGGCGCTATCCGCAGGGAGGCATGGAACGCGCGCGAGTGGAAGCCTGCGTTGGCCGCGGCTGGTCTCATCGCCGAACCAGAGGTCTACATCAGGCCGAGGAAGGACCGCAGGCAGGGGCAGAAGGTGAAGCAGTACGAGGAGTCGCGGGAGCATGGCTTCCATGCCCTTCGGCACACATGCGCCTCGGTGCAGCTGGATGCCCGAGAGACCATCGTGGCGGTCTCGAAGTGGCTGGGCCACTCAGACCCGAGCATCACGCTCAAGGTCTACGCGCACATGATGCCGCAGGCTGACGGTCGCGGCCGGACAGCCATGGACGCGTGGTTCGCGGGTGGTTCTGAAACGATCTCCCCAGATTCTCCCCGGCTACCTGATGCCGCCTAAAAACGATGGCCCGGTGCCTTCGAGGCCAGCCGGTAGGCGGAACCGTCGGCGTGCACGAAGCCCCCGGTGGGCGGCGGGAAGTGACTGCCGAGCAGGAGTGTGTCGGCCCCGGCGAGGGAGGCGAGCAGGGCGCGTCGGGTGGCCGCCGCGCGGGCCGGGTCGATGTCGACGCAGCTGTCCAGGTCGGGGTGGGCGAGCTGCACGGGATGGTGGATGCAGTCGCCGGTTATCAGCGCCGTATGGCCGGCGTCGGTCAGCCGGACGGCGAGGTGTCCTGGAGTGTGCCCCGGGGTGGGGATGAGGGTGACGCCGGGTGCGACCTCGGTCCCGACCGCGGGCACGGCGACGACGTCGAGCAGGCCGTGGTCACGGACCGGATGGACGGAGTCACGGAACATCTGGCGGCGGGCGGCGTCCAGTTCGACGCCTGACCAGTAGTCCCACTCCTCGCGCGCGGTCACATACCGGGCGCGGGGGAAGGTGGGTATCCACGCGCCGTCCTGGAGGCGGGTGTTCCAGCCGACGTGGTCGGTGTGCAGATGCGTGAGCACGACCAGGTCGATGGAGTCGGGCGGGAATCCCGCCTCTTCGAGGCGGGTGAGATAGGTGGTGTGCAGATGGTTCCAGGCGGGGTTGGCGCGGTCCTTGTCGTTGCCGATACCGGTGTCGACGAGGATGCGCAGTTCGCCGGCGCGGATGGCGAAGGTGTGACTGGAAAGGCGCAGGCGGTGGTCGGGATGGGCGTGGTCGGGGCGCAGCCAGGGGGTGGCGGCGACGGTGTCGGGGGTGGCGGCGGGGAGCAGCCAGGAGCCGGTCTCCGGCGGGAAGGCGATCTCGTCGATGCGGTGGACGGCGAGGTCGCCGATGGTCCAGGTGGGGGTGGACACGGGGCCGCTCCTTGGTTGGTGGGTGGTGCGGGATGACTGGCGGACACTAAAGCTCAGATGTTGCGTTAACGGTACGCCAGTGCGAGCATTAACGCAACTGGTTTGCTTTAGTGGTGTGGGGTGATCTACCGTCACACCTCCCGGTGGGCGAGTCGAGCGCCGCCCCCGCCCCTCCCGTGTCCCGCCCCTGACGAGAAGGACGCACACGCCATGCCTCTACCTCCGCACACTCCACAGAGCGCCGCCGCGGCGGCCGAACGGGCCGGAATCCCGCTGCACGCCGACCGCCATGCCCCCGTCGCCGCCACCGCGGACCACATCCTGGCCGTCGTCAGTCGCCTCCGGGACCTCGACCTGGACGACCTCCCGCCCGCCCCCTCCTACCGCGCCGACAGCGGACGGTGACGGCGATGCAGCCCTACGAGATGTCCCTCACCGAGGCGTCCGACGCGATCGCCTCCGGAAGCCTGTCACCGGTGGAGCTGACCGACTCCGTCCTGGCCCGGCTCGAAGCCACCGAACCGCTGCACCATGCGTACGCCACCGTCACCGCGGATGCGGCGCGCGCCCAGGCCGCCGCGGCCGAGCGCGAGATCGCCGCCGGGCGGCGCCGCGGCCCCCTGCACGGCATCCCCATGGCGCTCAAGGACCTCATCGACACCGCCGGTGTGGAGACCGCCTCCGGCTCGGCCGTCGACGCCGGCCGGATACCCGACCGTGACGCCATCGTCGCCGCACGCCTCGGGCAAGCGGGCGCGGTACTGCTCGGCAAGGCGCACACCCACGAATTCGCCTACGGCCTGACCACACCGCAGACCCGTAATCCCTGGGCACCGGACCGGACCGCGGGCGGCTCCAGCGGCGGTTCGGCCGCCGCGGTCGCCGCGGGAGCCGCCACCTTCGCGCTGGGTACGGACACCGGCGGCTCCATCCGTGTCCCCGCCGCGCTGACCGGCGTCGTCGGCCTCAAACCCACCTACGACCTGGTTCCCCGGGAAGGGGTCACGCCGCTGTCCTGGTCGCTGGACCACGTAGGCCCCCTCACCCGCACCGTCCACGACGCCCGGCTCGTCCTCGACGCCATCGCCACGCGCGCAGCGGACGGAGCGGGCAGCGGTCCCGGATCGGCATCCCGCCCGCCGACCGGTCACCGCCCGCAGGACCACGACCGGCTCGACGGCCTCCGTATAGGTGTCCCCACCGCCTATTACTTCGACCGCGTGGACCCCGGAGTAGAGGCCGCCGTCCGCGCCGCCCTGGACCACATGGCGGGCCTCGGAGCCCACCTCGTGGACGTGCAGATTCCGCTGCCCGACGCCGTCCAGGCCACCCACTGGGCGCTGATGGTCCCCGAAGCGACCGCCTACCACGCCCCACGCCTGCGCGCCGCCCCCGAACGGTACGGAGCCGACGTCCGCGTCCTGTTGGAGGCCGGGGCGCTCCTCCCCGCCGTCGACCACATCCGCGCACAGCAGGCCCGCACGTTGATGCGCCGGCAATGGGCCCAACTCCTGCGCGAGGTGGACCTCGTCGCGGCACCGACCGTCCCCGCCACCGCCGCGCGCAGCGATCAGGAGTCCTTCACCTGGCCGGACGGGACGACCGAAGCGGTCGCCGACGCCTACGTACGCCTCTGCGCGCCCGCCAACATCACCGGCCTGCCCGCGCTCTCGCTGCCGGTCGGCGTCGACCACGACGGGCTGCCCATCGGTATGCAACTCATCGGACGCCCCTTCGGCGAGACCGCGCTGCTGGACGCGGCCAGCACCTACGAGCGCACCTGTGCCCCCACCCTGCCGGTCATGGCTCGACAGCCCGCCGGTATCTGAAGCCCCGCGCAGCTCCGCCCGGGCGCCTCCGGGCCCCCCGACCCCTCCCTTGAAGCAAAAAATGAGCGTTAAGGTGGAGGGATGGGAGCCAAGCCGAAGGCCCGCCCGGGCGGCAGAAGCGCACGCGTTCAGCAGTCCGTGCACCAAGCCGTACGCGAACTCGAAGCCGAACAGGGCCGTGCGGCCCTCACCGTGCCCCTCATCGCCGCACGCGCCGATGTCACTCCCTCGACCATCTACCGGCGCTGGGGCGACCTGCAGCAGCTGTTGTCCGATGTGGCGGTGGAGCGGCTGCGGCCGGAGGGGCCACCCGCCGACCTCGGCAACCTGCCCGACGACCTCGAAACGTGGGCGGTGCAATGGCTGGAGGAGATGTCCTCGGCCGCCGGGCGCGCGTACATCCAAGACGCCCTCGCCGGCGACCGTGAGGGGTCCAACGCCGGCCGGTGCTCCGCCTACGCCGCGGAGCAGATCACCACGCTCCTTTGCCGCGCCGCCGAACGAGGCGAGCCGGCACCCGAACTGGACATCGTCCTCGACCACCTCGTGGCGCCGATGATGTACCGGATCCTCTTCCGCCCCGGTCTCCTCGACCCCGCCTACGCCCGCCACCTCACCCACACCACCCTCACCCAGCTCACCACGGCCCCCCGGACCTGACGGCGCCCCCCGGCCGCCGCCGCTCCCCTCCCGTCGGGAACCGCCGGGCCGCACCGCACAGGCCGGCCCCCGGACCACGCACACGGCGCCAGGCAACACAGCCGCATGACGCGCCCCGGGTTCCCCGATTCGCCAGGTCCCGTCGCCCACACTGGCGGCGGGCACCTGCGCGCCTGCCGCCGGCAGGCGACGGCCCCCGGACCCGGGTGCGACGAGAGGAACCCATGGCGGACGATCACGAGCCGGTGCCGGTGCCCGGAACGGGCGCGGACAAGCGGCGGTTGCGTTACGAGCTCCTCGGATGCGCCCTGCACGGTCACCATCTCGAAGGCGTGGACGCGGCGCGCGTGCGGCCCGGCGACGGACTGGTCGTGCGCGACGGCGGAGGCGGGCTGCGCTGGCACCGCTGTCTGCGGTGCGATGCCTGGGTGCCGCAGTCCCCGCCGGAGCGTCCCGACCGCACCTTCCCGCCCGGTCGCGACGAGATCGCCCTCCCGCTGCGCGGCAAGCCGCTGCGCGACCGCTACGTGCTGCGCCTGATCGCCCTCGACCGGCTCCTGCACTTCGTGGTGCTGGGCGCACTCGCCGTCGGCGTGCTCCTCTTCGCCGACAAACGCGCAAGTCTGCGAGCACCGTTCTACCGGTTCATGGACCTTCTGCAGAACGGCCTGGGCGGCGCCGGCGGCACCCGGCAGGGGCTACTGGGCGAAGTCACCAAGGCGTTCACGGTGCGCTCGTCGACGTTGTGGGTGATCGGGCTGGTCCTCGCCGCGTACGCGCTGCTGGAGGGCGTCGAAGCGGTCGGCCTCTGGTACGGGAAACGCTGGGCGGAATACCTCACCTTCGTGGCCACGACGGTGCTGCTGGTCCCGGAGGTCTACGAACTGGCCTCCCGGGTCACCGTCACCAAGGTCCTCACCCTGATCATCAACCTGGCGGTGGTGGCGTATCTCCTCTTCGCCAAACGGCTCTTCGGCCTGCGCGGCGGCGGGCGCGCGGAAGCCGCCGAGCGGGAACGGGACAGCAGTTGGGAAGCGCTGGAACGGGTGCTCCCCGGCCCGGCCGGGAAATGACCGAGGAGAGGACGGGGCCACGATGACGCGCGACGGGCACTCTCTCAGCAGACGGCATCTGCTCACCGGTGTGGCGGCACTCGCCGCCGGCACGGCCTGTTCCGGTCCGCCGTCCGAGACCCCGACATCCTCCGGCTATCCCCAGGCGCAGTGGGTCCCCGCGAACATCACCAATTACACCCCCGCCAACCGGCCGGCCGCGCACCCGGTGCAGATGGTGATCGTGCACGTCACGCAGGAGACGTTTCCCGACACCCTGATGCTCTTCGCCCGCCCCGGCTATCACGCCTCCGCGCATTACACACTGCGGTCCGACGACGGCTACCTCGCCCAATGCGTACGGGAGCACGACGTCGCCTGGCACTCCGGCAACACCGCGTACAACTGGCGCAGCATCGGCGTGGAGCACGAAGGGAAAGTCGACGAACCCCGATGGTTCACCGACAGCCTCTACGAGAAATCAGCCGCCCTCACCGCCGCGGTATGCCGCCGCTATCACATCCCCCTCGACCGCGAGCACATCATCGGGCACGAGGAAGTTCCCGGCACCGACCACACGGACCCCGGCCCTTTGTGGGACTGGGACCGCTACATGCGCCTGGTGCACGCCGCCTCCTGAATCCCCTTTCACGCGGCGGGTGGTGTTCAGGTTGTCGCCTCGGAAAGCCGGACCTCGGGAATCCACGGACTGGTCGTCATCGAAACGTCCTGGCAATCGCCCTGGGTACGATACGGATGCGAGAGCGAGGGGACCGCGCGGGGCGGAAAGAGCGGAAAACCCGCGGCACGGGAAAGCGGCTGTCCGCGGGTCTTACGGAAATGAAGCGGATGTCGGGGACACGGGCGCCACGGGAATTGGTCCCGGAGAACGGCACTGAGCTGACGGCGCCGGTGCGCCGCGCTCCCCCCGTCCGGCACGGTTGGCTCGCCTCCGGGATGGCCCCTTGAGCCGGTCCCGAGTAACGTCAGTGAACTGCCACTTGCCGCACAAGCGTGCGGCGACCGGCGCCCGGTCCAGGAATTGCCCCGGACGGTGCGGCCACTCGGCCACTCCGTGGTCGGTCGTGGGCCGCCCCGGCCACCGTAGATCGTCTCGTTGAGGAGAGAAGGATGACCCAGGAGAGAAGAAGGATGACGACGCACCGCGATCACCGCCCGATGCGTGCCGTTGTCCTCACCGTCGTCGGGGTGACCGCGCTGGGTCTGGCCGCAGCGCCGGCCTCGGCGAAATCCTCCCTCTCTTTCAGCGCCGGCCCTCGCTCCGTCAAGGCCGGTGGCCACGTCCGTGCCGCGGGGAAGGCGAGCGACGACAACTCCTCGTTCAACCGCGTCTGCGTCCAGGAGCGCCAGGCGGGTGGCGCCTGGCACACCGTGAAGTGTTCGAAGGCCGTGCGCCGTGCCGGTGGTGCCGTCAACGTCAACGTGCCGGCCAGGCACCGCGGCCAGCTGCAGCTCCGCGCGGTGCTCCTCGAAGGGCGCACTCCGCAGGACCAGCACGCCAAGGTCCGCTCGGTCTCCCGTGTGGTCGCCGTGACGGTCCGCTGAGGTGCCCGGCGCTCACCCGTCGCTGAGGATCACCGGCTGGAGACCGTGATCCCCACGGGTGGGGCGTCGGCTCGGCCGGTGCAGCCGCTCGCCCGGAGTGCGGCCCGGAGGGCGGCGTGGGACGTGCCGCACCAGGCCACGAAGCCGTCGGGGCGGACCAGTACCGCACCGTCCACCGTGCCGAGTTCGTGGACGCGCAGGTCCATGTCCATGGTCGTGCCGAGGGCGGCGGCCGTCGCCCGCCAGCGCGGGATGTCCGAACCGGCGAACAGGGTCCAGTCCGAACCGATCAGGTCCAGGGTGGAAACGCGGTCGGGTTCGTGGGAATCCCGGCCGGTTTCGGCGGTGTTCACCCAGCGGTGCGGGAAGCGGTGGCCGGGGCGGACGGGGTCGTTCAGCAGGTGGTGCTCTGGGGCGGCGGCCCCGGTGCTGTCCGGCGCGGGGTAGCCGTAGAACATCATCCCGCGCAGGTAGTCGACGGCGACCTTCTCGTACAGGTCGTTCGGGTCGCCGTCGAGGGATTGGTAGCCCCGGTGCATCTTGCGGGAGAGGGCCAGGGATGCCTCGGCGGCGGCGCGGCGTTCGGGCTCGTAGGTGTCCAGGAGCGCCGGTGCGAACTGCCCGCGCAGCACGGCGGCGATCTTCCAGGCGAGGTTGTGGCCGTCCTGGATCCCGGTGTTCATGCCGAGCCCGCCCGCCGAGCTCTGCACATGGGCGGCGTCTCCGGCCAGGAAGACCCGGCCCTCGCGGAAGGAGGACGCCATGGCGACGGCGGCTTCCCAGGCGTTGACGGCGTGCAGCTCGATCGGGATCGCCGGGTCGCCGATCGCCGCCCGCAGCAGTGCGACGGTCGTGGCCTCGGTCAGCTCGGCCAGGCCCTCGGGCTTGCCGGGGTACGCGAGGAGGTGCGAGGACCACTGGTCGCGCCCGTTCTTCGATATCAGCGCGGCGTACACCGCGTCGTTGCGGACGAAGCACAGGTGCGTGCCCCACTCCTCGACGACCGGCCCGAGATCGGCGCGGAAGAAGGCGGTGTTGAGGCGGGCGATGACCTCGCGGTCGGACAGGGGGATGCCCAGCCGCGCGCGGACCGCGCTGTTCGCCCCGTCCGCGCCGATGACATAGCGGGCGGTGATCTCCCACTCCTCGCCCGTGCGGGCGTCGACGACCTGGGCCCGCACCTGGTCGGCTTCCGGGACGAGGTCCACCAGCCGTACGCCGAACCGGGCTTCCCCGCCTCGTCGGCGCAGTTCCCCGAGCGCCAGGCGCTGCACCTGATCGTGCGTCAGGTGGCGGCGGGGAGGCACCGGGCTGCAGGTGTCCAGGAGTTGGGCGTACCGCGGCGGTGGCCCCACTCGATACAGGGTGCGGCCCAGCCCGCTGTCCTTGAACACCGAGCACATCGGCGGGCCGCCTTCCCAACCGCACTGCTCCACCTCGGGCTGCAGGCCCACCGCCCGGAGCAACTCCAGTGTGCGCAGGCTCGTGTTCGCGCGCGGAACCGCCGCGAGCGCCGATGCCGCGTCCCGCTTGTCGATGACGAGGGGCCGGGCACCCCAGTGGGCGAGAAACATCCCCGCCGACAGTCCGACCGGACCGGCCCCCACCACCAGCACCGGCACCTTCTCCGTACGCATCGTCGGCACGCTCCCTTCGCGGTTTGCGGGTGATCGGCGACCAGCCTCCCCGCTCAAGCCGACTTGAGTGCAACATCGACCCATGGGAGACGCGCGCTACTCGATCAGTCAGACCGCCCGATGCTTCAACGTGCCGGTATCCACCTTGCGTTACTACGACGACCTGGGCCTCCTCCCCGCAGCCGAACGCCGCGGGAACGTGCGCCACTACGGCCACGCCGAGCTGCTCCGGCTCGCGCTCATCCAGCGTCTGCACCATCGCGGCCTGGTGAGCCTGGCCGACACCGCCACGCTGATCACCGAGACCCCGGCCGCCGATCAGCCCCCCGGCCGCGAGGTGCTGACCACCTCGATCGGGGCCATCAAGGGCCGCATCGAGCATCTACAGGCCGCCCAGCGGATCCTGGAACACCTGCTGACCTGCCCGAAGACCGACCCGGTCCGCGAATGTGCCCCGCTCCGCGACGAACTCGGCCAGGCCGTCGACGAGGCCCTCGCCAAGCTCGCCCCGCCGGCGGCCGCGCCGTGGCCCGGACGTCGTTGACGAGGTGGCGGCCCACCGGGAACCGCCGATGTTCTGCCGGCCGCAGGAACTGGCACGCGTCCTGCTCGACGCTGCGGGAGAGCGGTTGCCCGCGAGGCAGGGGCCGAAGGGCCACGGGTGTGCGCTGCCGTTTACGGGGGGGCTCCGTGAACTCCGGGCGAAGGCATCGACGAGGATAGGTGCATAGCGAACGCACACGCGAGAGGTCCCTCATGCCGCATATCACCGTCGACTACTCCGCACAGTTGGCCGGTGTCTTCGACCGGCAGGCCTTCGTGCGGGAGCTGCACCCGATGGTGGTGGAGGAAACCGGCTCGGCCGGTGCGTGCAAGACGTTCTTCCGTCCGGTCGCCGAGACCTGCGTCGGCGACCGGGACGGTGCGCAGGTCGGCTTCGTGCATGTGGACGTGGGGCTGCTGCCGGGGCGGTCCGAGGAGCTGAAGGCGCGGCTGTCCGACGGCGTGCTGGCCCTGCTCGGCAAGCACCTGCCCGGGCAGGATGCCTACGAGGTGGTCACCTCGGCGGAGGTCCGGGATCTGGCGGGCTCGTACCGTCTGAGCCACCCCCAGCAGTAGGGGCGGACAGGCCAGGCACACGACCGGGCACCGGGCTCAGGGCCACGTGCCGGGCTCGTTCCCCCTCGTCCCCCGTCCCTCCGCTTCCCTCCTCGTCATGGGCGGCGGAATGCGGGGTCGACGCCGGTCAGTTCGCAGCTGACCGCCCACAGTCGCGCCGCGGCGGTACGGTCGGCCAAGTGACCGCGGACCTGTTCGGGTGCGGGTGCGCCGCGCAGTCCCAGCACCCGGGGCCCCCACAGCTGCCCGCCGGTCGCCGAGGGGTCGAGGACGGCCCGGACGGCGGGCCAGGCACCGGCGTCCTTGCCCTGGACCACGACGCCGGCGGGCAGGCCGCGCAGTCGTTCGCCGGTGGTGCGGTGGTGCACGGGCGGGCGCGCGGGGGTGAGGGAGTCCAGCGCGCCGCCGGGGTGGTTCACCACGCTCAGGGTGGTGTCGCCGGCGGCACGCAGCCGGCGGTCGAGTTCGAAGCCGAAGAGCATCTGCGCCAGTTTCGCCCGCGCGTAGGTGCGCTTGGGCCGGTAGTCGCGGGTGCTGTGGAGGTCGTCGAAGTCGAGTGGCGCGGACTTGGCCACGAAGCTTCCGGTGGTGACGACGCGGGCCGCGGGCGCGGCCGAGAGCAGGGGGGCGAGCCAGCCGGTCAGTGCGAAGTGCCCGAGGTGGTTGACGCCGAACGTCAGCTCGTGGCCGTCCTTGGTTTCCCGGCGCCGCGGCTCGTCGAGCAGGACACCGGCGTTGTGGACCACCGCGTCGAGCCGGTCCAGCTCCAGGGCGTCGACGCAGGTCCTGAGCGAGGCGAGATCGGCGAGGTCGAGGGGGAGGTGACGTACGCGTGCGCCGGGGACGCGGGAGCGGATCGCCGCCATGGCGGCAGCGGCCCTGGCCGCGTCCCGGCTGCCGAGCACGACGGCGGCTCCGGCGGCGGCGAGTTGCTCGGCGACGAAGTACCCGATACCCGCGTTCCCGCCGGTGACCAGGACGTTCTTGCCCTCGGCGGGCGGGAGCCGGTGGACGTCCCACGGCCCGGGCCGGACGACGGATGACATGCGTACGCACCTTCCTCACGGTGTGGCGGGGGCGGCGGCCGGCGGTCGGCCGTGTCCGTGGACGGCGCCGGCGCGCCGCTCGGCTCCCTCACTCTGCCGATGGCCACCGACAGCTCACCGACAGGGCGACGTCGCCCGCCGACAGATGGCCTGCAGCTCCGCGCCGGCCGCCGCGCGGTGGCGTCCCCGCCCGGGTCCGCCGGATCAGGCAGGTGCGGGGACTGCGGTGATCCGGGTGCGTGCGTGCTCGACGGCGGCGGTGGCCAGGCCGGCGATCAGCGGGTGGGCCCGGGTGCCGTCGCCGTCGAGTTCGGGCTGGTAGAGGGTGGCCAGGAAGAAGGGGTGGTCGGGCAGTTCGGCGATCCGGACCTCGCCGGACTCGTCGGTGCCGCTGAAAGTCAGACCGTGCTCGCGCAGCAGGTCCAAGTGGCGGGGATTGGGGGCGTAGTTGCAGTGGTAGCGCGCCGGTGTGCGCTCGGCGCCCAGCAGTCGGGCAGCCCGGGAGCCGGGGGTGACGCGGACGGTGCCCTCGTGACCGACCAGGGAACAGGCCAGCGGGATCACCACGGCGTCCTCGTCGGCGACGTGCGGGTCGTTCTCGGCGTGGCCGGCCCGGGCCAGACCGCAGACATGGCGGGCGAACTCCAGCAGCGTGTGCTGGAAGCCGGCGCAGGTGCCGAGGAAGGGGATGCCGCCCTCGCGGGCCGAGCGGATCGCGGCCAGGGCGCCGGATTCGCTGCGATAGGGGCTGCCGGGCAGCACCCAGATCGCGTCGAAGCCGGTCAGGTCCGCGCCGGCGTCCTCGGTGGGTATCCAATAGGCGTCCAGGTCCAGTCCGTCGCGTACGCGCAGTGCCTCCAGGAGGGCGGGGACGCGGGTGTGGGAGCGGACTGCCGGGGAGCGATCGCCGACCAGGGCGATACGTGCGATGTCGTTCATGGCAGCCATCCTGCTGCGCACCTCGGCATCAGGTCCAACGATGATTCGTGCATCGCGGATAAGCGATACTGATGCGCATGGATCCGCATCTGCTGCGTACCTTCGTCGCGGTCCTCGATCAGCGCTCCTTCTCCGGAGCCGCCGCGGCGCTCGGCTACACCCAGTCCGCCGTCTCCCAGCACATCGCCGCGCTCGAAACCGACCTGGGCACGCGGCTGGTCGAGCGCCGCCCGGTGGCTCCCACACCCGCCGGGGCACGGCTGCTGGAGCACGCGCCCGCCCTGCTGCTGCGCCTGGACGCGGCCCGTGCCGATGTCGC
Source organism: Streptomyces sp. GS7 (assembly GCF_009834125.1). Classification (NCBI taxonomy): domain Bacteria; kingdom Bacillati; phylum Actinomycetota; class Actinomycetes; order Kitasatosporales; family Streptomycetaceae; genus Streptomyces; species Streptomyces sp. GS7. The sequence goes on along the minus strand of NZ_CP047146.1, from coordinate 4,248,183 downwards.
CCGCCTGCACCACGCGCACCCCGCCCGGCTGGCCCTCGTCAGCTCACCCGCCGCCCTCGGCCCCGATGTTGCCCGGGCCCTGGCCGGTCTGCGTTCCGCCACGCACGCCCTCGACCTGGAGGTACGGGTGCTGGGCCGGGACGCGGTGATCGCGGACGTGCTCACCGGGCGCGCCGATCTCGGCCTCGTCGACGGTGCCGCCGCCCCGAACGATCCGCTGCCGATGCCGGACCTCGGCCCCGCCACCACCCTCGCGGCAGCCGAGGAGCCCCTGACCGTGCTCTTCCCCGACGGCCATCCCCTCGCACGGCGCCGCACGGTGCGCTTGACGGATCTGGCGCAGGCGCAGTGGATCGACGCGCCCGACACCGCCGTCCCCTTGGAGCGGCTGCGCGCCGTCTGCCGGGCCGACGGGTTCCGCCCCCGGATCCGCCACCGCGGAACCGACCTGCACGGCCTCGCCGCGCTGGCCGCCGCCGGCCACGGCCTCGCCGCCCTCCCCCTGCCGGTGGCCGCCGCGCTGCCCGGCGTCGCCGCCGTCCCGGTCGCCGAACCGCGCCTGGTCCACCGCACCGAGCTGCTCCACCCCGCCAACCCCACCGCGACCGCACGGCAGTTGGCCGGACTGATCACCGGCCGGGCGGCGTCCGATGCCTGAGTGAGGTGGCAGGCGCGGAGAAATCGCCGCGCTCCGCCGCGAGTTGCCCGCTAGCCTGACCGCTCATGAACCCCGTTGACGCGATCAGGGATCCGCGGATCGCCGCGGCCCGCGCGCTGGCCACCCGGTCCGGCCGGGCCGCCGCGGGCCGCTGCCTGGTCGAAGGGGCGGACCTGATCCGCCAGGCTCGGGCGGCCGGCGCCCGGCTGGACTATGTGCTGCGGGCGGCGGGAGTCCACGACGCCTCCCTGGAAGGGGAGTTGCGCGATGCGCAGGTGCCCGTCCACGGCGTGCGCGACGGCCTGCTGCGCAAGGTCACCGGCGGCACGAAACCGGTCGACTGGCTGGCGGTCGCGCAGCTGCCAAGACCGGCACAGGAGGCCGACGCCTACGGAGACTTCGCCGTGGTGTGCGAACGGGTCGCCGATCCGGGGAACCTGGGCACCATCGTGCGGACCGCCCGGGCCCTCGGGGTGCGCGACGTCGTCCTCACGGACGAGACGACCGATCCGTCGTCCCGGCGGGTGGTCGACGCGTCCCGGGGTACCGTACTGGACTGCCGCATCCGCCGGTTCGCCGATCCCGCCGGTGCGGTGGCGGCGCTGCGCGCGGCGGGGTTCCAGATCGTGGTGACCAGTCCGCGCGGCACCCATCTCCAGTCGCTGGCGCCGCTGCGCGGACGCAGGGTCGCGCTCGTCGTCGGCAACGAGACCGAGGGGGTCAGCGACGCCGTACAGGCCGCGGCCGACCTGGTCGTACAGATCCCGATGGCCGGCGCGGTGGAGTCCCTCAACGTCGGTGTGGCCACCGGGATCAGCATCTACGAACTCCGGATGAGGATGATCCTGGCCATGCTGACCGACCGTATCCCCGACACCCTCGGCCGCAACCTGACCGCGGGCGCGCACCTCGTCCGGCAGGTCTTCGACGCCGAGTTGCGCGCGATCGGCGATCTGGACAGCTCCCAGGCCGTGCTGCTGATGGTGCTCGCCTGCGAGCAGCGCACCCCACTGGAACAGCTGCGGCGCGACATCGGCGTCGGCTCCGAAGAGTTGGCGGCGTCGGTCGCGCCCCTGCGGGACCGCGGCTACGTGGCGCCGGCCGCGGACGACCCCGCGCACCTCACCATCACCGGCGAGGGCAGGCAGGCCGTCGCGTCTCTTTGGGCCGTGCAGGAGCGTGTGGAGGAGGCCCTGTACGACGGTTTCACGACGACCGAACGCGAGCAGTTGCGGAGCCTGTTGGGCCGTGTCCAGGACAATGCCGTCCGCTTGGTGCGGACCGGCGGCCGGTGAGGCGTGGTACGCGGCGGGTGGCAGCGCCGGCGGCATGATTTCAGGGGTTCGGCATTGAGTAAAGTGAGCGAATGAGTACACCGCAGCAGCCGCCTTATGGATTCGGTGGTGCGCCCGGATACGGCGCACCCGGCGGAATGCCCCAGCCCGGCCCGCCGGCCGGGTACCCGCAGCAGGTTCCGGGAGTTTCGATACCGCCGGGCTTCGGCCCCCAGGGACAGCCGGGCCCTTATGGAAACGCTCCGCAGACGCCGTACGGTGCGCCGCAGCAGGCCCCGCTCGGATATCAGGGCCCCGGCATGCCGCCGCCGGTCCCGCCCAAGGGAAACAGCGGGAAAGTATGGGGAGTCGTCGGCGCGATCGCGGGGGTACTCATCCTCGGCAGTGCGGCGTTCGCCATGATTCACAGGAGCGGCTCGACGGGCGGCTCTTCCGGGCCGAAGTTCCGGATCACGGTGCCGAAGACGCTGGCAGGCGGCACCTTCACCCTCGCCAAGGACATCTCGCAGCAGGCCAACACCTCGGTACCGCACGACGGGACGAACGCGCACGGGGTGACTTCGGCGGGTGGGCAGTACACCAGCGGGACGAAGTCACTGGTGATGCTGGGGCTTTACGGCACCATCGACGATCCTCAGGAGGCCGTCGACCACACCCTCCAGGGAATGACGCGCGACGGGAATACGCATGTCGCGGTACCGGACAAGAAGTTCACCCCGACCGGCGGTGGCGATTCGCTTACCTGCGGGGTGGATGTGCGCGAGAAAATGGGGCAGAAGATCACGGTGCCGTACTGCGTGTGGGCCGACTCCAGTACGAGCGGGAACGTCGCCGAGACCGATGCCTCGGACCTGGCGAAGAATCCGTCGTCGATCGACCTCCAGGCATTCGCGGACACCGCGTCGAAAATCCGTGGCGAGGTCACGAAACCGCTGTAGTGGAGCCGGTTTCGGCAGCGGCCGAGCCGGGTGGGCGCCGTACCCCGGCCGCCGCCGGGGGTACGGGCACGGGGTCACAGACGCTTCTTCAAGTGCGAGCCGAGCAGCATCTCCCAGCCCTTCTTCGCCTGCTTCCATTCGTCCGGGCAGCCGTCGGCGCGGTCCTCGGTGAGGGTGCCGTCGCGTACCAGGTCTCTGTGCCGGGCGGGGTGCGCGCCGTAGACGTAGCAGGCGTAGTTCGCGGCCCGCTGACCGTCCAGGCTGTGCTCATCCCGCAGATCGGTATCGTCCGCGGGGTTCTCCTTGGCCGACAGTGCGTAGTCCGCGGCGGCGGCGAGCGCACCGTCCTCGCCGGAGCGGCCCTGCCGGACGAGCATCACGGCGGCGAACTGGTCGGCCACGTCCTCCTCGCGGCCGGTGAAGTGCAGACCGAGGGTGTCGATGAGGGCGTGGGCGCCTTCGTGGTAGGCCGTCTCCGTCAGGACGCCCGTCACCCGGGCCGCACGCTCGTCCCCGTCCACGTCCTTGCCGGTGTCCTCGAAGTGCTCGCGCACCTCGCCGACATGCTCGACGCAGAAGTCGATACTGCCGGTCTCCGGGTCGTAGGCGGGTTCGGCCGCCCCGCAGGAGCGGACGACCAGGGGGATGCGCCGGGGCACGGTGACCGTGTCGTTGAGCCGGTCCACCGCCTTCTCCAGCACCTGCCGCGATCGGAGGTAGGTGGTGGCGCGCGCGTCCTTGCCGCCGGTGCGGTACTGCACGGTGAAACCGCCGGAGCCGTTCCTGCCGTGGGTGCGCCGAGGAGCCTCGTCGGCCGCGTCCGGGTCCGCGGCGCAGCCGGACACCGCCAGCGTCAGCAACGCGAGAGTCCCGATCCCTGCCCGGCGGCTCATTCGTACCCCTTCCCATGGCGAGCGTGTGCTCGATGAGGAAAGAGGGACGGAGGGGGCTGGAGGTTCCACTGGGGTCGCCGTCCGTCTCACGGTGGGCGCTCCGGCGGGCTCGACCTCGGCCGCGGCCGACCGCACCGGCCGGTGCCACCACGCGGTGGTGCGGGGTGCAGGACGGCCTGGGTCAGGCGGAGTCGAGGGCCGTGCGCACCTCGTCGGCCACCGTGGGGTCGGTCAGGAGGTCGTTGTGTTTCAGGCACGGCGTCTCGATGTTGTCGGCTCCGGCCAGTGCCGTGCTGGTCGGCGGCGAGATCTGCTCGTCGCACCGTGACCAGAGGGTGGTGTAGCGCACCGGCCCCGGTGTCTCGCCGCCCTCGTTGAGGTGGGTGACGACGTACGAGCCGGGGGTCATGTCCCGGCATCCCTGGTCGTACGGGGCGCACAGCCAGGCGAGTTGGGTGCCGTGGTTGGGTCCGGCCAGGGACACCCAGTGGCGCACCTTGGTCACGCCCTCGCCGAACTTGACGTACCAGCGGGTGGTGAGGCTGCCCAGGCTGTGGGCGACGATGTCCACCTGTGCGGCGCCGGTTTGCCGCAGCACCTGATCGACGTAGGTCCGGAGTTGCGGGGCGAGGGTTTCGTTCGCCGACTGCGAGGTGTCGTAGTCCCAGCTGAAGAGACGGTCCGCCGGTCTGCCGGCGGCGGTGAGCCGGCGGATCATGCTGTCCCAGACGCCGGGGCCGGCGTTCCGGCCGTGCACGAAGATCACCGGACGATCCGGGGCGTGCGGTGTGCGTCCTGGCGCGGCGGCGGCCGGTGGGGCCGTCAGCACGGCGGACAGCAGGGCCGAGAGAGCTGGGAGTAGAGGCACGGCTGTGCGGCGCATGGGAGGACCTCCGCAGCGGTTCCGAACGGACGGGGCAGGGGGAATCCTCGACCGGCGATGCATCGCCCAAACCCCTTGAGATTACCGGAGGTTACGCGAATCGGGCCCGCTCGCCGGGCCGGGCTCCGACCCCGGCTCCGGCTCCGGCCCCGGCCCCGGCCCCGGCCCCGGCGGGATGGCGGCGCTGCCGGGTGCGGTTTCCGGCCAGACGAACAGGACGGGGCAGAGGGGCACCAGGGATCCGGCGTAGGTGCGACAGCGGGAGGGGAGAGCGCTGCCGGGCGCCTCTCCGCCCCTCCCCCATCCGGTCAGCGCAGGCCCGGTGCCTCGCGGACCGTGGTGCACAGGTCGGTCCGGTTCCTCACGTCGAGGACGGACCACCCTTGGCGATGATGCCGCCGGGGCAATCGGCCATGCCGCCCGGTCCCTCGCAGGAGCGGTCGGACGCCGGGCCGGCCGCGCTCCGCAGAGCACGACCGCGCCGCCGGGGACGGCGAACTACTTGCCCCGGCCCATGAATTCCTTGAGGGCCTGCATCAGGTCGACGGTGTCGTCGGCCGGCGGGGCCTGCACCGCCGCCTTGGCCCCGTAGTCGGAGAAGGTCGTGGTGGTGTCGATCCTGCCCTGCGGCGTGGACACGCCCACGTCCATCTTCACCGGGTAGTCCTGGCCGTTGACCCAGACGTCGTAGTCGTAGCCCTTGACACCCGCCTTCTTGATGTTCGCGATGAGCTTCTCGCGCTCCGCGGGCGGCAGAGCCTCCGCGGTCTTGAGGGACGCGAGCGCCTCGTCGGCCGTGAGCGTGCCCTTGTAGTGCTCGGCGTGCTGTCCGTTGACCTCACCGGCGCCCAGGTGCTTGACGTTCGGCGAGCCGAGCACCATCGCGAGCTGCTGCGCCGGGTCCTGGTTCCCGTCGCCCAGACCGGCGGTCAGCTGCTTCGTGAGCTTGTCGTCACCGGCGAGCGTGGCCGCGGCCCGCAGGTCGATCTTGCCCCACCGCTTGCCGTCGAGCGCCTCGCTCCGCTTGCCCATGTCCATGTAGACGACGTTGTCGAGCCAGATCATGTGCGTCTTCTCGGCGCCCTCGGCCCGCGCGCCGAGCGGACTCTGGTCCATGGTCATATCCATGGCCATCGGGTCCCAGCCCATCACACCGGACATCTTCGTCTCGCCGCCGCCTGGCATCGACGCCGGCATCGACAGGGCCATCGTGACCTTCGCGGACTTCGCCGCCGCGGTCTTCTTGTAGGCCGCCGTGAGCGCCTGCGTCGGTGTACGGGCGGAACCCTGCTCGCCCTCGGCCTTGTCCGCACCCTTCTGGCAGCTCGTCACGCCCGCCAGCACGGCCACGGCCGCCAGCGAGACGCCGACCCGCCGCCCGATGCTCTTCCGCACACCCCACCCCTTTTTGTCCGCTATGCCAAATACACCACGCACCGTAACGCATTGGGCTGACATTTCGCGACGCGGGCGGGCGGACGGGCCGTCGTTCGCCGAGTACACCAGGGGCGCGCATCCGGCCTCGTGCGGGGGCGGATGCGCGCCCCGATCAAGCGGCGGGACCCTCGCGCGGTCGCCCCACGCAAGCGGTCCCGCCGCTCCCCGTCTCAGGAGGTGGCGCCGCTCACCGCGAGCACGCCCCGCGCGAACTTGTAGGTCTGCGCCGCCGCTTCGTCGAGCGGTAGGTGCCGGCCGGCCGGCGGGAAGAGATCGACCACGCCGATCGCGCCGTAGTTCGCCCAGAGGCACGTGGTCATGGGGATCGTGTCGGACACGTTCTGCTGGCACTTGAGCACCAGACCGGCCGTGGTGAAGCTCTCGGGCTTACCGACCGGCACCCTGCCGTAGCCCTTCGCCAGCCCCATGGCACGGTCGAAGACCTTGTCCAAAGCGGCGGCGGGGTCCGCGACCTTCGCGTACAGACTCGTGCGGGTGGTGAGGTTCGGCGCGGTCACACGCATCGCGCCCTTGCTGAGAACGATGCGCTGCGGCGCGAAGCAGGAGACCTTGTCGTCCCCGGTGTCCCCCCTGGTCACCGTAAGGCCGTCGACAGACGGGACGATCATGGCCCGGTCGCTGCCGAACTGAAAGCCCCCGTCGCCCTTGTCACACGTCATGCCGTCCAGCGACGGGACGTTGACCTGCCGATAGCGCGCCCCCGAATCCGCGGCGAGCTTCGCCGTAGTCGGCAGGGACGCACCCGCGGCGGCCTTTCCGCCACCCTCCCCTGCGCCCTTCTTCCCGTCGCTGCCGTCGGAACCGCATCCCGCGACGAGCAGGCCGATCGCCACGGCCCCCGCCAGAGCCCCCCAAGTCCTGTTCATTCCTGCCAACTCTCCCCGTAGTTCTCGATGATCACCGAGCGATCCTACGAGAGGGCACCCCGTGCCGTCCTTCGTCGACGTCTCGGGCACGGGGGCGGGGGCCCGGTCATGACCACCGCCGTGAGCGCACCCCGGGCCGCTCGCGCACCCGGCCCGCGCCGCCCCGCCCGCCGCCCGCCCGGCACGGCGGTCAGCCGGTGACCAGCGCCCGCTCCCAGTGCTGGGTGTCCGCGTACTCGCGCATGGTGACGATCCTGCCGTCGCGGACGGTGAAGATCCCGGTGTTCTTCTGCTGGTACGGCCTGCCGGTCTTGCCGGTCGCCCAGGAGTCCCACTCCACCAGCACCTGCTCCCCCTCCCCGAAGATGTTGGTGACCCGCACGCCGACCTCCCGTTCGGGGTCGAGGTGGGCGAACGCGGTCGCCAGGAACCCGTTGATGACCTGGTCCCGTCCCTCCCAGATGCCGGAGATCGGCAGGTCCCCGCCGTACCAGCAACTGCCGTCCTCCGCCCAGGAGTCCCGGATCACGTCCTGCTCGCCGGCCGCCAGCGCGGCGAAGTAACGGCGGACGACGTCCTTGGCTGCGGCGCTGTTCATGAGGTTCCCTCCGTCGATCCGGGCGGCCCTTCCGCCCGACGACCCCCAGTCAAGCCGCCCGCCCGGCACGCACCAAGACGCATTCCGCACACCCAGTCATCACGAACCCTGATCAATAGCCGATCGATGCCGGCCGGACCTCCCGGCGCGGCACGCCGCGTGCCTGCCCGCTCCGGTCGCGGCACGCCCGCAGCCCGGCGGACGGCAGGCGGCCGTGGAGCGTCAAGCGTCTCTAATCAGCTAAGCGATCCTGAGTCGGACCTAAGGTCCGGGTTCGGTTCGAACCACCGTGGTGGGGTGGCATGTGCGGGCAGGTGGAATCCTGCGCCCAGTGCTGCCCCTCGTGGCCCGTGTCGGCTGGTGGTGGTGTTGCTGATCGTGTGCATGCCCTGGTGTCGGTGGGCTGCGCGGGGCAGCCGGGTCCGGTCCGTTGGTGCGTGTCCCTCCGGACGCTTGCCCGCCGAACCCGAGGGTGCGATGGGGGAGGGTGCCCTGCGTCGCCTGGGCGCGGGACGTGAGGTGTGGGGCCGGGTGGGTCCGGTCTTTGACCGATCCTTCCGGCTTTCGTCGGGAGCCGTCGTGATGACGGCCTTGGTTTCGAGGTTGTCGACCACGGAACGGATCACCATGGCGCCGCCGGCGCGGCTCGCCGTGGTCGTGGTCTGGTGAGTGAGGCCGCGGGCTGCGATGCGTCGCCAGGCGCCTTGGTCCCGGTCGCCCTGCCACCCGCACTCGCGGTGAGGGCAGATGGCCCACTTCCAACCGGACTCGGTGGGCCGGTCAGGGGCCTTGCGGTGCCTGAGCGGGGTCAAGCAGCGCGGGCAGTGCTTGGAGGTGTTGCGCGGCGGTACGGCGACCACGGCGATACCCACCTCGGCGGCGAGGTGCCGCATCCGCTCGGTGATCTGACCGCGCACGGTCTGTGACATGCGGGTGTTGTGGGTGCGGCCCATGCCTTTAGCTTCCATCGACCGCAGATCCTCAAGGTAGATGACCGTGGCGCCGGCCGCGCTCGCCTGGTCGACAGCCCACCGGGCTGCAGACCAGGCGAGCGCGTCGTTGAGGTTCGACCGCCGCTTGGAGACGTACCGGATCTCGTCAACGAGGATGTGGTACTTGGCGGCCAGCTGCTCGTCATCGTGTCCGGTAAGGAGCAGGGCCAGGTGATCCACCTTCGCCTGCAGCAGCTCCGACTGACGACGAAGCCGGTGCTGCTTGGCCAGCACTCCGGCGGCACGAAACTGGGCCCCACAACCGAGCACGGTGATACGGCCGTCCTGATGCAGCCGGGCGGCTCCGGCGGACAGGAGGGTGTTCAACCCCCAGTCCACACCCAGCGCGACCATATGCCCGGTGCGCTGGGCTTTGGGAACGGGGTGGGTGTAGGCGAGGTCGGCCCGCACCTTTCCGCCCTCGATACGCACGGTAGGCAGGTGCAGCACTGCGTTCGCTGGAACTGTGGGCGGCAGGGGGATCGGGCAGGAGACCCAGGTCCAGTCGGCGTACGAGCGCGGATCCGGCCGGGTGGGAAGCTGGAGCCGCAGCAGAGCCTTCTTCGGCTCTGCCTTGGTTCGTTCGATCGTGGCCTGCTGCCCGTCGCACGCGGCGAGCAACAGCATCCGCGCCACCCGCGGCACGCCCTCAGCCTCGAACACGTCAGCCGGAAGCCGCCCGTGGTTGCGGGTGAACGTGGCGATCTGCCGGGTGCGACCCTTGAAGACGCTGGACGGCAGATGCTCACCGCCCGCAACCGCAGCCCGGACCTGGTCCCACTCACCGGCCGTGCGCTTGGCCGGATCAGTCGGCCATGTGGCCAGCACTGCGGCAGTCACATCGGCTCGCCACTTCGCCGACCGCAGGGTGCGGCCGACCTGCTCCTGGGCCATGCGTACGATCCGGTCATTGACCTTGATGCCCCCCTTCGGGGCGACGGTCCAGCCCAGGCGTCGCAGCGCCATCCACGCATTTGACGGAAGCTTCCTGCCACCCACGTCCACACCGGCCGCCAGTACATCGACGTCGCGTGTGTTCCAGTGCTCGCCCAGCAGCGAGGCGGCCATGCCAGCCACCAGGTCAGCGCACCAGCCGATACGCTCCACCACTACGGCCCTGGTGAGGACTTCGCCCCACTTCTCGTCAACACCACCGCGGATCAGGGTGCGGGCGCAGGCGGTACGGGAGGTCTCGCCTTCGGCAAGCTGCACCTTACGACTCACGCGGCGCGCTCCTCGCCGGTGGGGTATTGGCCGGACTCGGCCAGCAGACGCCGCCTGTTCTGGGCCGACCGCATCCCGTACAGGCGTCCGGCGAAGGTGGTGACCAGGGAAACGAAGTCCTCCAGCAGCTCTTCCCGCCCGCCGAGCCTCTTCGGGTGCAGCACCTCCAACTCGACGCCGTACAACGCGAACAGCCGCTTGAGCCAGCGGACACCGAACCGGGCGAGACGGTCCTCGTGCGTCACACGCACCACCGTCACCGAGCCGTCAGCGATCACCTGCAACAGCCGGTTGAGCCCCGGACGGTCCTCACGCAGACCGGAGGACCGATCCCGAAACACCTTCACGACCTTGCCTGTCGAAGTGGACCGCAGCTCTTCCTCCTGCGCAGCCAACGACGACTCCTGCCCGGATGAGCCCGACACCCGTACGTACAAGCCCTCCAGACGCACACGTTCGAGGCTGCCGGCGACCTTCATCGCCTCCACGTCAACCGAGGAGAACCGACGCTCACGGCCAACCCAAGTGACAGGAATCTTCCCCGAGTCAGCCCAAAGGCGAAGCGTCACAGGGTGAACACCCAGGCGTTTAGCGGCCTTTGACAGTCGGAGAAGCTCCATACAGATCACTCTACGGACACTGAGGATAATCAAATTGAAGAGCCTCCCGCTCTTCAGCGCACGAAACGTGTCTGGCGGGCGGCGTCCCCCTTACGTGGACGGCCTGTTCGCCCGCCAATCAGGCGCGAGCACCGCCCAGATCTCCATGTCGTGCAGCTTGCGCCGGTACCGGAAGCTCTCCCGCAGCACGCCTTCCCTCGTCATCCCGAGCCGTCGGGCCACGGCGATGCTGGGCGCGTTCGCCGCCGAGGCCCACCACTCCACACGGTGGATGCCCCGCTCCTCGACGGCCCAGTCGATGACGACCCGCGCGGCGCGGGTCACCAGGCCCCTGCCCACCGCCGACGGTTCCAGCCAGCAGCCCGCCTCGGCGGTGCCCTGTGCGACGTCCATCGTCCGGAGGATGACCGCGCCCACCAGCTCACCGTCGCACCGGATGCCGCAGATCCGCCCGGTGTCGGCCGCGGCCTTGTCCGCGTACCCCTGGAGGTACGCCCGGCTCGACGCCGGATCGGTGACGACGTCGGGGAGCCCGACGTACTGCCCGATGAACTCCCGTCCACGGTCCATATGGGCCAGGAACTCCTCGGCCTGCCACGGCTCCAGCGGGCACAGCTGCGCGCCGTCGTCCCCCAGGGATATCGCGTACATCGTCACCTTCCACGGTCGGAACGGTCCCGTAATGCGGTGGGGTGCCCATCCCCGTTTCCCGGATGGGCACCCCGACTTCGGTTCTGCCGACGGCCGTTCGCCTAGCGGGGCGCACCGGCGGCAGGGTGATGGAGCGTCAGCGTACGTGGACCGTACGGACGTCCGTGGTGATGTCCGCGTACGGGTGACCGCCATGCGGGCCGTCGACGCCGTAGAGAACGCCGCGCACCTGGAGCACGCCGCGGTGGGTGGTCTTGATCTTCGCGTCGACCTTGGCCTCGGCGGCGCCGATCTCCACGATGGAACCGCACTTGACGGTGTGCCATGCACCGTGCGTCCCGACGCGGTCCTGGGCGCAGAACTTCCCGTAGAGCACCGCGTCGCTGTCGCCCTGCCCCTTGACGTGCACGCTCTGGCCGAGCTTCACGGTGCTCGGCGACGCGCTGATCGTCGCGCTCCCCTTGGCGAACGCCGGCGTGACCGCCAGCACGGCCGCGGCCACGCCCATGGCGCCCACCGCGGCGAACCGCGCACCCTGGCGCCCGATTCTGCGGCTTCCGACTCGTCCCGTTACGCGATGCGTCATCGCTGTCCTCCCGTTTGGTCGATGATGCGGTCTGCACGACTCCCGGACCCGAAGCGCCCCTTCGCGGGTTGCGCCGGGGCGGATCCCGGTCGTGTCACAGGAGAAGAGTGTGAAAACGCGAGGTGCGTTCCCTCCCGGGGTGCCGGACTTCGACCGGTACGGGCCCGCCGCTCGGCCCGGCGCCGACGAGGAGGACGGACTGACCGCCGTATGGGACCTCCTCCGGACGGCCCGGCAGGTGCGGCAGGACCGGAGCACCTGCGTGGCGGCCGCCGCGCCACGGCGGGGGACAACCCGACCCCCGGCCCTCCGGCTGGCAGCATGGCCCAACCGGCCCGCCCCTTCCTACGGTTGTGCCATGCCGACAGCCAAGCCGACATTCTCCGCCGTGGGCCGGCCGCTCACCCGGTGGCGCATCGCCCGCCGCACGTCCGTGGTCCTCGTCACCGCCGCGCTGCTGTCGGCGCTCTTCCCCGCACGGCCGGAGGCGGCAACGCCGGCCCTTCGGCCCGCCGGGCTCCAGCGGGACGCCGACGCGCTGCACCGCGCCGGGGTCACCGGCGTCTCCGTCCGGCTGGAAACCCCCCGCGGGGTACGCACCGCCCGCAGCGGAACCGGCGATCTCGGCACCGGGCGCCCGGTGCCCCGGAACGGCTATGTCCGGATCGGCAGCACCACCAAGACCTTCGTGGCGACCGTGCTGCTCCAACTCGCGGGCGAGGGACGGCTGTCGCTCGACGACACGGTGGACAGGTGGCTGCCGGGCGTGGTCCGCGGGCACGGCAACGACGGGCGCCGCATCACCCTGCGCCGGCTCCTCCAGCACACCAGCGGACTGCCCGACTACATCGGCGAGGTCGCACCGCACCCCACTGCCGCCGAGTACCGCCGGAACCGCTGGACGGCCCACACCTCCGCACAGCGCGTCGCGCTCGCCATGAAGCATCCGCCGGCCTTCGAGCCCGGTGCGCGCTGGCAGTACTCCAACACCAACTACGTCCTCGCCGGCATGGTGATCAAGGCGGTCACCGGTCGCTCCTGGGAGGACGAGGTCCGCGGCAGAATCCTGCGCCCGCTCCGGCTCACCCACACCCGCGCGCCCGGCGACCGGCCGTTCCTGCCGGGCCCGCACGCCTCCGACTACCAGCAGTTCGCGCCGCACGGCCCGCTGACCGACACCACGATCGCCTACCTCCCCTTCGACGGCGACGCCGACGGGTCGCTGATCAGCACGACGGCGGACACCAACACGTTCTTCCGGGCGCTGCTGCACGGCGAGTTGCTGGCGCCCGCCCAACTCGCCGACATGCAGCACACCGTCGAGGAACCGGACGGCCACGGCACTCCCCCGGGCACCCGCTACGGGCTCGGCCTCGAATGGACACCGCTGTCCTGCGGCGGCGGATACTGGGGCCACAGCGGAGACGGATACGGCTACCTGGTGTGGCCCGCCACCACACCCGACGGGCGCGCCACCGTCACCGTCTCGGTGCACAGCCGCCCCGGGGACCCGGGCACCGCCACCCGCCAGATCCGGGGCATCACCGGCCTTGTCGACCACGCCCTGTGCACCGTACGCACCGAAGGGAGGCCCTGACACCGCCCGTACGACCGCACCGGGTCGGCGACACGGCGGTCGCGCGGCCGCGGCAGACCGCGACACGGCGGCGGCACGGCGGCGACACTGAGGGGGATATACGGATATCCGTGCCGACACGTGCTGGGCTGCGAGTGGGGCTGGGTGCGCGGCTGCCCGGGTGTGCGGCGGATGTCCGGACCTCGCTGAAGGGAGCGGTTGTGACGGAGCGGACCACATGCTGTGTGGTGGGCGGCGGGCCCGCCGGAATGGTGCTCGCGCTGCTGCTGGCGCGGGCGGGTGTGGCGGTGACGGTGCTGGAGAAGCACGGGGACTTCCTGCGCGACTTCCGCGGTGACACCGTGCACCCCTCCACCCTGGCGCTGCTGGACGAGCTGGGGCTGAGCGAGCGGTTCGGCCGGCTGCCGCAGCGGCGGGTGACGACCGTTCAGCTGCCGCTCGGCACGGACGGCTCGCTGGTCACGGTCGGGGACATGTCGGTGCTGCCGGGCAGGTTCCGGTACATCGCGATGGTGCCGCAGTGGGACCTGCTCGATCTGCTGGTGGACGAGGCGCGGCGGGAGCCGTCCTTCTCCGTGCGGATGAGCACCGAGGCGACGTCGTTCCTGACCGAGCGCGGGCGGGTGGCCGGGGTGCGCTACCGCACGTCCGACGGTCGGACGGGCGAGCTGCGGGCCACTCTCACGGTGGCCTGCGACGGCCGGGGCTCGCTCGCCCGGTCGCTGCCGGAACTCGGACTGCGCAGCTTCGCCTGCCCGATGGACGCCTGGTGGTTCCGGCTGCCGCGGCGCGACGGCGACCCGCACGGGCTGGTGGGCGGCGTCGGCGACCGCCTTCTCGCCGCCATGATCGATCGCGGTGACTACTGGCAGTGCGCCGCGCTGATCCCCAAGGGAACGGACGCCGAGCGCCGCGCGGCCGGCCTGGAGCCGTTCATGGTCAACTACGCGGTCGCCGCCCCCTGGCTCGCGGACCGGGTACGCGCACTGGCCTCCTGGGACGAGGTGAAACTGCTCGACGTACGGCTCGACCGCCTGCGGCGCTGGCACCGCCCGGGGCTGCTGTGCATCGGCGACGCGGCACACGCCATGTCGCCGGTCTTCGGTATCGGCATCAATCTCGCGGTCGAGGACGCGGTGGCCGCCGCCCGGCATCTCGTCGGGCCGCTGCGCGCGGGCACGGTCGGCCTGCGCGACGTACGCGGCGTCCAGTGCCGCCGGTGGCCGACCGCGGTCCTGACGCAGGGGTTGCAGCGGTTCGCCCATGCCCGGGTCATCGAACCCGTGTTGGCGGGGGATCCGCCTTTCGGCAACCCCCGGCGGGCGAAGCGGGCGGCCGAACTGCTCACCACCTCACGGTGGTTGAACCGCCTGCCGGCCTACTTCCTCGCCTATGGCGCGGTGCGCGAACGCCCCCCGGCGGCGTCCGTCCGGTGAGTTGTCCGGCGAACCGCACGCCGAAGCGTACGGCGCGGCGCGCGGTGCGGGATCCTATGGGCCCGCTCTCCCCGTCCTCCCCGGTCTCCCGACCCGCCCGGCCGCCGCTCACCAGCGCACCGCGGTGAAGTCGACCGGCCGGGGCTTCATCTCGCGCACCCGGGCCGTCAACCGGCGCATGCGCTCGGCCATTTGGGAGGCAGGCAGGTGCTTGCGGCCGCCGTGCCCGGCGAGCAGCCACTCGAAGCGCAGCCGGTCGACGGTACGGGCCAGCGACGCGGCCAGCTCGGTGATCGAGTACCAGGTGACGCTCTCCGCCACCTCGATGTCCTCGGTCGCCCGCGACCAGTAGAAGCTGTCCCCGCTGAAGCAGTAGCGGTCATCCGCGACGTACAGCACGCTGCCCCTGGTGTGGCCGGGGAGCGGATGGGCGAGCACCCCGTCGGCGATCTCCACGGGCTCGGTGCCGCGCAGCACACGGTCGGCGTCGGGTGCCGCCGCCAGGTCGCCCTCGTGGACCCACAGCCGGGCGCCGAAGCGGTCGGCGTAGCGGCGGCCGTGCGCCGCGTGGTCCTGGTGGGTGAGGAGGACGTCGGTGACCGGCCCGAGCCGTTCGTAGCGGGTGGCCAGTTCCTCGCTCCAGCGAGGCGTGTCGACCATCATCTGGGTTCCGGAGGGCCGGCGCAGGAGGTAGGAGTTGGCCGCCGCGGTGTGCGGGGAGTTGTGCCCGCAGAGATGGACCGCGGTGGCGGAGGCGCCTGGGTCCGGGGTGCCGGTTCCGTCCGCGCCTTCGAGGGGCATGGGGAAGGGATCCCGGTCCGCGTCGAGTCGACGGGACGGGCGGCGGATCGACCGCGAATGGCAGGCGAACGCCGCCGCGTGCAGCTGCCGTTCCTCCGCCTCCCCCACCGGCTGGCGCAGGACCTCGGACCGCCCGCCGACCTCTCCGATCAGCCCCGGGGCGAGTTGTCGGGCCACATCGCAGTTGTTGCAGCGGTCGTCCACGTACCAGTCGGCGGCTGCGGGGTCGGTGCGGTGTGTGTCGTCCACGGAGTGCCCCCTCCTCATGGCGTTCTTGGCTTCCTCGGTCACGAGAACGAGATTCCCCCGGTACCGGCCGGAAGCGGAAGGGGCGTCAGATCTTGTTTCTTGCGGCGCATGCGCCTCTCACGGAGTCGGGAGACCGAGAGAAATGACGCGGCCATGCCAATAGCCGCCCTGTCGGAGCGCAGCCGCTCACCCGCCCACGGCATGGGCGCGCCCGGCTCCGGCGTCCCGGCGAGCCCCCGCTTCGGTCGTCCGGCTCAGTCCTCCGGCACCTCCGCCAGCCGGAAGGGCCCCGCGGACCCCGGAGCGAACATCACCGGCAGATTGCGGCCCAGCGGCACCACGACGACCGGCTCGTCGCGGTACTCCCTGAGGAAGGCTTCCAGCGGCTCCCAGATGAGGCCCCAGTACCCGGACTCGGTCCGCTGGTGCTCGAAGGAGAGGGTCAGCGCGGACTCCTCCACGGTGACGCTCACGGCGCTCACTTCCAGCCACTCTCCGCCGACCCAGGCTTCGAGTCTTACGTACGACATGACGCAAGGGTGCCCGCACCGCACGCCGCCCGCAATCAGCGACCGTCGTACGGCGACAACGGCTCGCCCGGGCCGCCGCCCGCCGCCTGTTCCGCGGCTGCCCCGCCGCCCCCGCTCCCCCGTCAGTGGGGGGACTGGCCTCCCCCGCCATCGGCGCCCTGGCCGACGCCACCTCGCTGCGGACGGCGCTGACGCCGCTGATCGCACCGTGCGCGGTCGCCTGGTGCATCGCGGGCACGCTTGTCGAGCCGCGAGGGGACGGCCGACACCCTGCCCGCACCGATCGCCCGTCGCCGGCATCTGCCCGGCGCGGCCTGCCGGTCGGCGAGCGGTCCACCGGGGAGCGCTCCGAGAAATCCCTGCGGGTTGTCCGGAATTCCTTGGTGTTCCGTTCCTCCGGACAGGACCTCACCACGGTGGAACCATGTGGAGATGGTCTCCCGCCTCACCGAAGCCGTGTTGCCGGGCTTTGCCTCATCGACGGTTCGGGGCGTGTGGAGCTCGGCAGTTGAGGGTGCGTGCTGCGGTTGCGCCCGCCGAGCCGGTGGTGTGCGCCATAACGGCGGCGCCGGGCCCGTGGGGAGCGAATTCCCTACGGGCCCGGCGCCGTCACGGATCAGCTGACGCGGGCGTCAGCGCGCGGGCCGTTGCGAGCCCACACGACGGTCCTCGGAGGCACGTGTGCCGCCGTCGGCGAGGTGGTTGCCGGTGGCACGGCTCGTGGGGGACGCGCATTCGGACGCGTCTTGGCTCTTGGAGTTGCGGCGCATTTCCTGCAGGCCCTTTTGGATGCCGTTGCGCAGCCACCTGCCGAGGGGACGTTCCACCAGTCGGTGAACCCCCCAGGAGAGCAGCAGCATGAAGGCGATAAGGCCGAGCAGCAGCACGGGGGCGGGGACGTGGTTGCGCAGGATGTCGATGAGGGTGAAGCCGATGTACATGTGCAGCAGGTACAGCGGATAGGTCAGCGAACCGGCGGTCACGAGCCAGCGCCACTGCACCTTGTCGAATACCCCGAGGGCGATGGCGGCCATGATGGCGAAGGCCAGTATCACGCCGAGGCGCGCCGGCCAGCCGTGCGCCATGCTCGCCTTGGCGCCGACGTTCATGATGAGCCGGCCGCGTACATAGTGCTGGGCCAGCAGGAATTCGACCGCGACGATGGCCCACAGCAGCAGGGTGGGCTTGTAGCGGTACATCAGATAGAAGGCGATGCCGGAGATGAAGTACGGCGAGTACGGGGCGATGGCCCAGACGGAGAGGAAGTTGCTGTTGGCCTTGAGGGCGACGACTCCGGCGACCGTCCACAGGCCGCAGAACAGCACACACCGGCGGTAGGTGACACCGCGGTATACGACGATCGCGAAGAGCAGGTAGAACTTCAGCTCAAGGAAGAGCGACCAGTAGACGTCGTCGATGTCGGAAACTCCCACGCCCTGCTGGAGCATGCTGAGGTTCGTCAGGACCGTTTCCAGGTTGTCCGCGCGGCGGACGTGCGGCCAGATCATGAGGACGGCCGCGGTCAGCAGAACTCCGACCCAATAGGCGGGGTAGAGGCGGGAGACCCGGGATTTCACGAAGTCGCCGAGGGAACGGCCCCAGGCGCTCATGCAGATGACGAATCCGCTGATGAGGAAGAAGACTTCCACACCCAGCCACCCGAACTCCGCGGCGTGGTACAGAGTCGGCGAGAACGCATGCGGATCATTACCCCAACCATCACGCAGGGTGATGTAGTGATAACCCAGGACCATGAGTGCCGCCACAAGGCGCAGTCCGTCAAGGACATAGAGTCTTGGTTGTCGCTGTCCCTTCTCTGGTGGGGCCAAAGATCCAGGCACAGCGAAGGGCATCCCGCGGTTCCTCACAGTTGGTAGGTGCGTCGACTAGGCCCATCCCATCTCATTCATGAAACAGGGAAGGCAAGTTTGATTGAAATGATCGCAAAGCTTTGATGCATGGCCAGTGCAAGGTGTCCCGTAAATCACCTTTCACCCGATGGGGGATAGCGCGGGTCAATTCCGGTCAATACGGATACGAGTGACCCGACTTCCGTCCCGTCGCACGCCGTCGGAACTTTACTTGCACTTCCGTCCACCGCAACCTTCCCGCACTCTCGGAATTCTATGCTGCGCCATCCGGACCACGAGCCGGCAGCGGACGGCCCAAGAGCCCTGGAGCTGCGGTGACTTCACGCGCCATACGCGAGGGATGAACGGGAGATGAGCCACGGATATACGCGGGGACGAACGAGGGATTCCACGGGACGGGTGATCCACGTCACGAGAACTCATCGCGTTTTCAAGGAGTTTGACCGAGAGCGCGGGGGTCGATGCGCCGACTTCGCAGCACCCGCGTCGGCGAACGAGACACGGAGGGGAACCGGCGTCGCACCGCGCCCACCGTCCGCCGACCCTACACGCCGTAAGGTGAGCGCCATGAGTGGCAGCAACTCCCCCCACGACCCCCCTGACGGCCACCTGCGCCACGGCGGGTTCCGCGGTGACGGCAGGCGCCGCAGCCCCGGTGAGCTGGAGAGCGAGGTCCTCGCCTCGCTGTGGGCGACCGAGCGGGCGCTGACCCCCACCGAGATCCATGCGACGATCGGCGGGCTGGCCTACAACACGGTGCACACCATCCTCAAGCGGCTCTACGACAAGGGGCTGGTCGTCCGCGATGCCGACGGGCGGCGCGGCGCGTACCGCCCCGCCAAGGACGCGGCGCAGCTGACGGCCGAGGTGATGCACCAGGCCCTGGACCGCGGCCCCGACCGCGTCGCCGCACTGCAGCACTTCGTCACCGGGCTCGGCCCGGACGAGGAGCGGGCGCTGCGGGATCTGCTCGGCGAAGGCTCGGACGCATGAGGGTCGACGTCTATGTCCCGCTGGTGCTCGCCGCGCTGCTGATGGTGGCCGGCCCGGCGGTGAGCCGGCTGCTCGCCCCCGCGTACGCGGCGCGGGCGCTGGTCGTCACCGTGGGCGTGACGGCGGTGACCTCGGCGTGGGCGCTGCTCCTGCTGGGCGGCACGCTGCTGGACGACGCCCCGCCGGTGGTGGCCGAGGCCCAGGAGCGCCGGCTGCACATCCCCGATCCGGTGCCGGCGGTCATCGCGGTGCTGGCGCTGGCGGCGATCGCGGTCGGCGCCTGGCGGGTCGCGGGCGTCGTCCGCAGGCACCGTGCCACGGGGCGGATGCTGCGGAGGCTGCGGGCGGGGCATGCCACGGACGGCGAACTGATCGTGGTGGCGTCCGCGGTGCCGCAGGCGTTCGCACTGCCCGGTACGACGGGTGCGCCCGGCCGGATCGTGGTGACGTCGGCGATGCTGGCGGGGCTGGACGCGACGGAGCGGCGGGTGCTGCTCGCACACGAGCGGGCCCATCTCCGGTACCGGCACGCACGGTTCCAGGTGGTGGCGGACCTCGCCGCGGCGGTCAATCCGCTGCTGGTGCCGCTGCGCGAGACGGTCGCGTTCCTGTTGGAGCGGTGGGCGGACGAGGAGGCGGCCGCGGAGGGCGCGGGGCGCGCGAGCACGGCGCGCGCGGTGGCCCGGGCGGCGCTGCTCGCGCACCGTGCTCCCGCGCCGTACGGGTCGTTCCACCTCTCCCAGTTGGCGGTCACCCAGCGCATCGCGGCGCTCCAGGCCGAGCCGCTGCCGCAGGCCCGGCTGCTGGCCGTAGCGGTGCTCGCCTCGGCGCTGCTCCCGGCCATCGGGGCCGCGGATGCCACCACCGATTTCCTGCACTCGCTGAGGCAAGCGCTCATGCTGTAAGGGGACGGAGCGGCGCGTTCCACCTGCCGCTCCCCAAGTTCTACATCATGTAGTAGCTTCTGGCGGGCGAGGCCGACGCGACGAGCGTGTCCCGCCCTGCCCTCAAGGAGCTGAGCCGCTGTGCCCTACCGTGACCACTCTGCGGGCGAGTGCGCTGGTGCCTGGGAGCGCGACCGGCGCCGTGCCGCCCGGCGCGTCCTGATCATCTCGGCGAGCGTGGGCGCCGGTCACGACGGCGCCGCCGACGAGCTGTCCCGGCGGCTCGAGGCGGACGGGTTCCGCGTCGACCGGGTCGACTTCCTCGATCTGCTCCCGGCCCGCCTGGGCAGGCTGCTGTCCGGCTCCTACCGCCGACTGCTGGCCTGCGCCCCGTCCGGCTACCAGCGCCTCTACGCGGCCACCGAGCACAACAAGCGCCCGGGCGGCGCGATCCGGGCACTCCTGCGCAGCGCCGAGCGGCGCACCCTGCGCGCGGTCGCCGCCGACACCTGCGCGGTGGTCTCCACCTATCCGGGCGCCAGCCAGGTGCTGGGCGCGCTGCGGCTGCGCGGCCGGTTGTCCGTGCCCGTCGTCACGTATCTCACCGACTTCTCGGTCCATGCGCTGTGGGTGGCGCGGGGCGTCGACGCCCACCTCGCCGTCCACCCGATCCCGGCCGGGCAGGCCCGGGCCCTCGGTGCCGCGGGCGTGACGGTCGGCGGACCGGTGGCCGCCCGCCGCTTCACCCCGGCCACCGAGGAGGGCAGGCGGGCAGCTCGCGCGCGCTTCGGGCTGCCCGCGGAGGTGCCGCTGGCGCTGCTGGTCGCGGGGTCGTGGGGCGTGGGCCCGGTGGAGCAGGTGGTCGGCGAGATCGCCGCGAGCGGTGCGGCGGTGCCGGTGGTGGTGTGCGGGCACAACGAGGCGCTGGCCGACCGGCTGCGCGCGGCCGGCGTTGCCCATGTGTTCGGCTGGGTGGCGGACATGCCGGGGCTGATGTCCGCCGCGGACGTCCTCGTGCAGAACGCGGGCGGGCTCAGCTCGCTGGAGGCGTTCGCCGCCGGGCTGCCGGTCGCGAGCTATCGCTGCATCCCCGGCCACGGCCAGACCAACGCGTCGGCGCTGGACGCGGCCGGACTGGCGGTGTGGATCAAGGACGCGGACCGGCTGGAGCCGGTGCTGACCGAACTGCTGGACGGCCGACTCGGGCGTCGGCAGCGGGAGCGGGGACTGGCGCTGTTCGGGTCCGCGCGCGGCCCGGTGCAGGTGATCGCCGAGGTCGCGGACCGGGCCGCCACCGGGCGCGTACGGGGGCGTGTGCCGGTACGGCGCAGGGGTCTGCGGCTCGGCCGGCGCAGTGTCGCGGCCATGGCGGCGGCGGTCGCCACCATCACCCTGGGCATCGGCGCCCCGCTCGCCGAGGCGTACCGCGACTCCCCCACCCGCTTCGCCGCACTGACCCACTTCCTGGAGGAGGACCGGATATGACGGCCGCCCGCACCCTGCTGCGCGCCGGGGCCGCGGTGCCCGTGCTCGCCGCGCTGCACGGCGCCCCGGTGATCTCCACCTTCGGACCGCTGCGGAAGCGGTTGATGCCCCGGCTGTCGGGGCAGGGCCGGCCCGGGCACGTGGCGCTGACCTTCGACGACGGCCCGGACCGGCTGTCCACCCCGCACTTCCTGCGGCTGCTGGACGTCCGGGACATCCGGGCGACCTTCTTCCTGACCGGCTCGATGGCCGTCCGCTCACCGGGACTGGTCCAGGAGATGGCCGCCGCCGGGCATGAGATCGCCGTGCACGGCTGGTCCCACCGGATGCTGCTCCTGCGGGGGCCGGGCTCCACGTACGACGATCTCGCGCGCGCCCATGACGCGGTGGCCGACATCACCGGCAGCCGGCCCCGGCTGTTCCGGCCCCCGTACGGGGTGATGACGAGCGGTACGTATCTGGCCTGCCGGCGACTCGGTCTGCGCCCGGTGCTGTGGACCGCCTGGGGCGAGGACTGGCGGGCGCGGGCGACACCGCGCAGCGTCCACGACACCGTCGTACGGGACCTCGGCAGCGGGGGCACGATCCTGCTGCACGACAGCGACGCCACCTCCGCCACCGGGTCCTGGCGCAACACCCTGGGCGCGCTCCCCCGCCTGCTGGACACCTGCCGCGAGCGCGGTCTGGAGGTCGGTCCGCTGCGGGACCACCAGGTCCGCTGCTACGCGCCGTAGTAGTTTGGGGCGTCCGGCGCGGTGTGCGGCGGCGCCGCGACATCGGCGAACCGAAGGTGGAGGGCTGCGGAGCGTGAGCGGGCAAGGGGACCCGGCGGGGAGCCGTCGCGCGCGGGGCGAGCTGGAGAGCGAGGTACTGGCGGCGCTGTGGGCGCTCGGCGAGCCGGCGGGCGCCGGGACGGTGCGCGAGCAGGTCTCCGGGGAGCCTGCCTACACCACCGTGCTGACGATCCTCTCCCGGCTCCACGACAAGGGGCTGGTGACCCGCGACCGCTCCGGGCGCGGCTACGTGTATGCGCCGGTGCGCGATGAGGCGGGCCATGCCGCGGCCGGCATGCGCGATCTGATGGAACAGGTCGACGACCGGGCGGCGGTGCTGGCCCGGTTCGTCTCCGGGCTGCGGGCCGAGGACGAGAAGCTGCTGGAGGAGCTGCTACGCGGGCAGCCGCGCTCCTAGGGCCTGTCCGACGGGTCGGGGCCTGGGGCCTGTCCGACAGGTCAGGGTCGGAAGGACCCTGGCCGTCCGGGGGCCCGCCGCCCGGGCCGCGCCCGTCACTCCGCGTGCACACCCCTCCGGCCCACCACCGCCCGCGCCGTCCGCCGATGGCTAGTAGGACGGAGTCGACGGAACGCGCGGAGGATGGGTGCGGGATGCAGATCGTGGTCGACCTCAATCGATGCCAGGGCTATGCGCAGTGCGTCTTCCTCGCGCCGGAGGTGTTCGAGCTGCACGGCGAGGAGGCGCTGATGTACATGCCGGCACCTCCTGAAGGCCAGCGGAACCGGGTCCGCCTGGCGGCGGCGGCCTGCCCGGTCCAGGCCATTCTCGTGGGCGAGCAGGCGGGCGCCGAGACGCCGGTGGACGCCGATGTCCGGTGACCTCCTGAACGGGCGGATCGTCATCGTCGGCGCCTCGCTGGCCGGGCTGCGGGCCGCCGAGACGCTGCGTGCCGAGGGCTTCGCCGGTTCGCTGACCATGGTCGGGGAGGAACCGCATCCGCCGTACGACCGGCCGCCGCTGTCCAAGCAGGTGCTGCTGGGGCGGGTGCCGGCGGCCGACGTCGGGCTGCCGCGCCGCCGGGAGGTGGACGCGACCTGGAAGCTCGGGGTGCGCGCCAGCGGGCTGGACCCGAACGAGAAGGAGGTGCTGCTGAGCAACGGCGAGCGGCTCCCCTTCGACCGGCTGCTGATCACCACCGGCACCCGGGCTCGGCCCTGGCCGCAGCCCGAAGAGGCCGCGCTGGACGGGGTGTTGACGCTGCGGACGAGCGATGACGCGGGCCGGCTGGCCGGGTTGCTGGACGCGGGGCCGCGCCGGGTGCTGGTGATCGGCGCCGGGTTCACCGGCTCGGAGATCGCGTCCGCATGCCGGGAGCGCGGTCTGGAGGTGACGGTCGCCGAGCGGGGGCCGGCGCCGCTCGTCGGGGCGCTCGGCGGGACGCTGGGCGCCTTCGCGGCGCGGTTGCAGCGGGCGCGCGGGGTCGATCTGCGCTGCGGGGTGACGGTCACCTCGCTCACCGGCGCCAACGGGCGGCTGACGGGCGCCGAACTGTCCGACGGCAGCCGGATCGACGCCGATGTCGCAGTGGTCGCGCTGGGCGCCGTCCGCAACACCGAGTGGCTGGACGGCACCGGGCTCGCCGCGGGGCCCCGAGGCGTGGCCTGTGATGCCGGGTGCCGAGCCTTCACCATGTACGGGATCGTCACCGACGACGTGTTCGTGGCCGGTGATGTGGCCCGCTTCCCGCATCCGCTCTACGAGTACCAGATGCTGTCCCTGGAGCACTGGGGGAACGCGGTCGCGCAGGCGGAGGTGGCGGCCCACAACATGGTCAGCCCCGGACCGCGGCGGCGCCCGCATCTGACGGTGCCGGCCTTCTGGTCCAGCCAGTTCGGCCTCAACATCAAGTCCGTCGGCGTCCCGACCTTCTCCGACCAAGTGGTCATCGCCCAGGGGTCGGTGGACGAGGGGCGGCTGGTCGCGGTCTACGGGTACCGCGGACGGATCACCGCGGCGGTCACCGTCAACCGCGCCAAGTGGCTGGAGCACTACCAGCATCTGATCGAGACCGCGGCGCCGTTCCCCCCGGGGCCGGGCGCCGCCGACCGGCCCGAGTCCCTGGTACCGGTTCCCTCCGACGTACCGGACCCGCGGGCGCTCTCCCACGGTCCGACCGTCGTCCTCACCGGTCATCTGCCGGACCGGCGGCTGACCCTGGCGTGGCGGGACTGACCCCGCCGCAGCCCGCTTCCGATGACCCCACGAGGAGCCCTGCGCATGTCCACGGAGACCCTGCTGGAGCGGATCAACGACTACGCGAACCGCGCCGACCCCTATCCGCTCTACGCCGAGCTCCGCGAGAACGGGGTGTCGCGGCAGAACGACGGCAGCTACCTGGTGGGCACCTACCACGAGATCGCCGCGCTGCTCCACGACCCGCGGATCAGCTCGGACCTCCGCAACCGCGCCGAACCGGACGAGGCACTGGCCCGCCCGGACGATCTGCCGCCGGCCTTCATCGGCGTGGACGACCCCGAGCACGACCGGTTGCGGCGCCTGACGATGCGTCCGTTCGGTCCGCCGCACTCCCCCGGCCGGATCGACGCGCTGCACGGCGACATCGAGGAGATCGCCCGGGAGCTGATCGACGGGTTCCGCGGCAAGGAACGCGTCGACCTCGTCGACGACTTCGCCTACCCGCTGCCGGTCACGGTCATCTGCCGGCTGCTGGGCGTGCCCCAGGAGGACATGCCCCAGCTGCGCGCATGGACGAACACCGTCATCGAGCCCCTCGACCGCTCCCCCGGCGACGCGGCCCGGCGGCGGCGCGTGGGCATGGAGGCCCGGTCGGCGATGGGCCGCTACCTGGGGGAGCTGGCCGCCCGGCGCGATGAGCACCCGTCGGACGACATGATCTCCGAGCTGGTTCACGACGACGGCCCCGAAGGGCGGCTCACCAGGCCGGAGTTGACGACGACGCTGGTGCTGCTGATGATCGCCGGCCACGAGACCACCATCAACCTGATCACCAACGGGATGCTCACCCTGCTGCGCCATCCGGACGCGCTGGAGCGGCTGCGCCGGGAACCGGAGCTGATGCCGTCGGCGGTGGAGGAACTCCTGCGGTTCGAGCCGCCCGTCCAAATGCTGCCGCAGCGCACCCCGCTGACGGACATCGAGGTCGGCGGCATCCACATCCCCAAGGGCGCACCGCTGTTGCTGGTGCTGGCCTCCGGCAACCGGGACCCGCTGCGGTTCGAGAACCCCGACCACTTCGACCCGGCCCGTGCGGACAACCAGCACTTCGGCTTCGGCAGCGGCATCCACAGCTGCTTCGGCGCACCGCTCGCCCGCATCGAGACCCAGGTTGCGCTGACCGCACTGATCGACCGCCTCGGCGATCCCCGGCTGGCCGAGGACCCTCCCCCCTACCGGCACAGCCCCGTCCTCCGCGGGCCGCAGCACCTGCCGATCATGCTGAACGCCGGGGCCGCGCAACGGGTTTGAGCCTGTCGGCGGGAGGGCCGGGCGACGGTGCTACGAGCCGCCGACGGCCGCCGCGCCCGCTTCGCCTGACGCGGCCTTGCGCGAGCTGCCTTCCCCGTCCGGCCGGGCCTCCAGGGTCAGTTCGAGTTGACGGTCGCCGATGTCGGCGACGACGGTGTCACCGGGGTTGAGCGAGCCGTCCAGCAACATGTTCGACAGGCGGTTGTCCAGCTCGTTCTGGATGGTCCGGCGCAACGGCCGGGCACCGAACTCCGGCTGGTAACCGCGGTTGGCCAGCCACTCCTTGGCCGCGTCGGTGACCCGGAGCTGGATCTGCTGGGCGTGCAGCCGGCGCCGGCTGCGCTCCAGCAGGAGGTCGACGATCTGCACCAGGTCCTTACGGGTCAGCGCGTGGAAGACGATGACCTCGTCGATGCGGTTGAGGAACTCGGGGCGGAAGTGCGCACGGAGTTCGGCCATCAGGTCGTCCCTGATCTCGTCGACCTCCCCCTTGTGGGCGAGGATGCGCTGGGAGGCGATGTTGCTCGTCATGATGACCACGGTGTTGCGGAAGTCGACGGTGCGCCCCTGGGCGTCGGTGAGCCGCCCGTCGTCCAGGACCTGGAGCAGCAGGTTGAAGACGTCCGGGTGGGCCTTCTCCACCTCGTCGAGGAGCACGACGCTGTACGGCTTGCGGCGGACGGCCTCCGTCAGCTGTCCGGCCTCCTCATAGCCGATGTAGCCCGGAGGTGAGCCGATGAGGCGAGAGACGGTGTGCCTCTCCTGGAACTCGCTCATGTCGAAGCGGACCATCCGGTCGGGGTCGCCGAAGAGCCGTTCCGCGAGCGCCTTGGCCAGTTCCGTCTTGCCGACACCGGTGGGCCCCAGGAAGAGGAAGCTCCCGCTGGGCCGGTCGGGGTCGCCCATGCCCGCCCGGCCGCGACGCACGGCCTGGGCGACGGCGGTGACCGCCTCCTCCTGGCCCACCACGCGCTCGTGCAGGGCCTCTTCGAGCTTCAGCAGCCGGTCGCGTTCGGTCTCGGTGAGCTGGGACAGCGGGATGCCGGTGCGCGCGGAGAGCACCTCGGCGATGTCCTCGGCGGTGACGGCGGCGGCCTGCTCCCGCTCCTCGGCGATGCCGGCCAGCTCTTCCTCCGCCTCCCGGATGCGCTCCTTGAGTGCGGCGGCGCGTTCGTAGTCCTCGGTGCTGACGGCCTCGTCCTTCTCCCTGCGGAGTTTGGTGAGGCGTTCCTCCACTTCGGCGGCCGCGCTCGGGCCTCGCACTCCGCGCAGGCCCACCCGGGCTCCGGCCTGGTCCATGAGGTCGATGGCCTTGTCGGGCAGGAAGCGGTCGCTGATGTAGCGGTCGGAGAGGTTCGCCGCGGCGTCCAGGGCCTCGTCGGTGAAGCGCACCTGGTGGTGCGCCTCGTAGGAGTCGCGGAGTCCGCGCAGGATCTCGATGGTCTCCTCGACGGTGGGTTCCGGCACCATGACCGGTTGGAAGCGGCGTTCGAGGGCGGCGTCCTTCTCGACGTACTTGCGGTACTCGTCGATGGTGGTCGCGCCGACGACGCTCAGGTCGCCGCGCGCGAGGGCGGGCTTGAGGATGTTGCCGGCGTCCAGGGAACCTTCGCCGCCCCCGCCCGCGCCGACGACCGTGTGCAGTTCGTCGATGAACAGAACGATCTTCTTCTCGGCCCCGGCGACCTCGTCGATGACCTTCTTCAGCCGCTCCTCGAACTCGCCCCGGTACTTGGACCCGGCGACCAACCCGGCGAGGTCCAGACCCACCACCCGGCGGTCGCACAGCGCCTTGGGCACCTCCCCGGCGACGATCCGCTGCGCCAGCCCTTCGACGATCGCGGTCTTGCCGACTCCGGGGTCGCCGATGAGTACCGGGTTGTTCTTCGTACGGCGGGAGAGCACCTCGACGGTCTGCTGGATCTCGGCCGCGCGGCCGACCACCGGGTCGAGTTTCCCGCTGCGCGCCTCGTCGGTGAGGTCCCGCCCGTATTCGTCCAGGGTCGGGGTCTCGCCATGGCCGCCCGCCGCATGCTGCCGGCCGCCGCCGTCCAGCGTCCCAGCCGGTGCGCCCTCGGCGCCCAGCGTCTGGGCCAGGCCGGAGCGGGGGTCTTCCAGTAGCGCGGCGAGGATGTGCTCGGGGCCGATGTACGAGGCGCCGGCCGCCTGGGAGCGCGCATGGGCGGCGAGCAGGGCGCGTTTGGCCGCCGGCGTGAGCGCGGGTTCCCCTTCGGCGGTGCCGACGGGCAGGCTGTTGCCCAGGTCCTCGGCGAGCGCGTCCGGATCGGCGTGCGCCTGCTCCAGGATCTGCCGGGCGGCGGGCACCTGCGTGGCGGCCCAGAGGAGGTGCACGGTGTCCAGGTCGGATCCGTCCTGAGCCGCCCGGTTCCCGGCGGCGGCCAGCAGTTCGTGCGAGGAATCGCTGAGCAGCCGGCCGATGGGGACACGCTGCACGGCCGGCGGGGAGGCCGCCGGACTCATGCCGAAGAAGCGGCTGAAGAGATCGGCGAACGGGTCGCCGGACCCGAAAGGGGAAGTCGTCACGGTGGCCACCTGTCCAGCGGGCGGCGCCACGGTGGTGAGCTGCCTGCCGTAGTCGATTTGCCCGTACCCGGCCATTGTTCGACGGCTGCGGCCGGCGGGCGACCTGGGAGGGGCACCCGGGGCGCGCCCCGGCACCGGCGCGCTCGGCTGCCGATTTCCTCCAAGAGCTGTGGCTGGACGGCCAGGTCCGGCATGGTGCGGCCACTGCCACGGACGGGGTTCCGGAGGCCATCTCGATAAATGGGGTGCCGCACCCGACCCCGTCACGTAATGTCCACTCCCGGCAAGTGCCACTTACTCGGGGAGGATGCCGATGGACGCGGAACTCGTCAGGGCCTGGGGAGTCGGCTGGGCCGTCTCGCGCCGGAAGCCGCGGCCCGACGAGCACCCTTGGGGGCTCTACATCGAGGTCGGCAGGCCCGACCAGGTGGGGCGCCATGTGGTGGTCGACGCCGACGAGCCCGCCGTGCGCCGGGCCGCCGCCTCGGTGCGCGTGCCGTACACCTGGCTGAAGGTGCCCAGGGAACCGCAGGAGGTGGCGCCCTGGCTTCCCCGGGGGTGGGTGGTGGATGCGGCGGAGTCGGGCCACCTGATGGCCGTGCGGCTGCGGACCAGCAACCCCCGGGCACCGGAGGGCTATCGGGCGCTGGTGGAGACCGCCGACGGCGTCACGTACGTGCGGGTCTTCGACGCGGCGGGCCGGTTCGCCGCCAAGGGCCAGCTGGCCGCCCTCGGGGAGGCCGGCGTCGTCGACCGCGTGGTGACCGAGGAGGCACACCGGCGGCGCGGCCTGGGCGCATTCGTGATGCGCACGCTTGCCGACCGGGCAGTGGCGGACGGTGTGACGCTCGGCGTCCTGGGCGCGACCGACGAGGGGCGCGCCCTGTACGAGACGCTCGGCTGGAAGCGGCACGCGGCGCTGGCGGCCTGCATCTACCGGCCGTGACCGGCGTCCGCCGGGCCGGCGTCCGCTGTGACCCGGCTCTCCTCTCACCGGCTTGACCCTCACATCAGTGTGAAGGTTCGAGCATGCAGTGCACGCAAGCAGCAACGCACGACGGACATGAGGTGAGAGTTGATGGACAACCAGCTCTACGACTACAGCCCGATCACGGAGCGGGCGCCGATCCACTGGCCCGGCGGCGCCCGGATCGCCTTCTACGTGGGACTCAACGTCGAGCACTACCAGGTCGACCGCCCCTCGACGAGCATCTTCCCCGGCACTGCGGACCTCGCGCCGGACCCGCTCAACTACGGCTGGCGCGACTACGGCCCGCGGGTGGGCATCTGGCGGCTCGTCGACAGCCTCGACCGGCACCGCATCCGGGCGAGCGTGATGCTCAACTCCGACGTCGGCGAACGCTATCCGCAGATCATCCGGGCGGGACGGGAGCGCGACTGGGCCTGGATCGCCCACGGGAAGAACAACTCGGTCTTCCAGGCCGGGATGACTCCCGACGAGGAGCGCGCCTATCTGTCCGAGGTGGTCGGCACGATCGAGCGGACCACCGGCCGCCGGCCGCGCGGCTGGCTGGGCCCGGCGCTCACCGAGACCTTCCGGACCCCGGAGCTGCTCGCCGAGCTGGGTCTGGACTACGTGCTGGACTGGTCGAACGACGACCAGCCGTACCGGTTGAACGTGCCGGGGATGCTGAGCGTCCCTTACTCCATCGAGGTCAACGACATCAGCCTGTTCGTCGGCAGGAGTCTCAGCGGGCCGGACTTCGTACAGATCGTCAGGGACCAGCTGGAGCAGCTGTATGACGATGCGGCGGACAGCGGCCGGGTGATGTCGCTCGTGCTGCACCCCTTCGTGATCAACCAGCCTTTCCGGCACCGGTACTTGGACCAGGCGCTGGAGCACATCGCCGGCCACCCGGGGGTGTGGCTGACGACCAGCGACGAGATCGCCGCGCACTACGCGCGGACATCCGTGGGGTAGCCGGCCTGACGAGGGCGGCCGGGGCGGGACGCCCTCATGAGCCGTCCGGGCACCCCAATGCCACGCGCCCCGGCCCCTCCACCACCTCCCTTATGTCCTATCTATTACATTTACCCCATGTATCAGTCGGAGGACAGGTCGAAGACCCCAGCGGCAGCCACCACCGCGGTACTGACCGGGCTCGGGGCCTGGCTGCCGCCCCACGAGGTGACCAACGACGAGCTCTGCTCCCATCTGGACACCTCCGACACCTGGATCCGCGAGCGCATCGGCATCGCGGTACGCCGCCGGGCCGACCCGAAGACGGCCACCGGCGACCTGGCATGTGAGGCCGGCTCCCGCGCCCTGCGGTCCGCCGGCATCTCCTCGGTCGACGCTGTCGTACTGGCCACCACGACA
The DNA here is from genome assembly GCF_009834125.1 of Streptomyces sp. GS7. Taxonomy (NCBI): domain Bacteria; kingdom Bacillati; phylum Actinomycetota; class Actinomycetes; order Kitasatosporales; family Streptomycetaceae; genus Streptomyces; species Streptomyces sp. GS7. The sequence continues at coordinate 4,217,548 of NZ_CP047146.1, read as the reverse complement.
CCGGACCACCCGTGTCCGGCCACCGCTCCGGACGTGGCCGCCCGGTTGGGGCTCGGCAACGTGGCGGCCTTCGACATCTCCGCGGGATGCTCGGGGTTCGTCTACGCCTCGACGGTGGCGGCCGGGCTGATCCGCTCCGGTACGGCCGGGCGGGTGCTCGTCGTGGGGGCCGAGACCATGTCGGCGATCATCGACCCCGAGGACCGGTCGACCGCGCCCATCTTCGGGGACGGTGCCGGCGCCGTCGTCCTGGAGGCCGGACGCCCGGGCCAGGCCGGTGCCCTGGGGGAGGTGGTGTGGGGCAGCGACGGCGAGCGCGGCGACGCCATCGTGATCCCGGTCGGCGGATCGCGGAACCGGGACAGCCGGCACTCGGCGCCGAAGGCCGACTTCTCCGTACGGATGCACGGCAACGAGGTCCTGCGGCATGCCATCCGCCGGATGGTCGCCGCCGCCACCCGGGCGGCCTCGGCCGCGGGATGGGAGCCGGCGGACGTCGACCGGTTGATCGTCCATCAGGCCAACGCCAGGATCAGCGCGGGCGTCGCCGCGGCGCTGGGCATTCCTCCGGAGCGGGTGCCGTCCAACATCGCCGAGGTGGGGAACACCGCCGCCGCCTCGATCCCCTTGCTGCTGGCGCACGCCGCGGCCAGGGGATCGCTGCAGCCCGGCCATCGGGTGCTGGTGGTCGCCTTCGGCAGCGGACTCGCCTGGGCCGCCACCACGCTCGTGTGGCCCGCGGGGGTTTGTGCCGAGCTATGACCGCCGCGCCGTCGCCCCGCGCCTCAGTCAGGGATCCGTCCGTCGTCTCCCCCACGGATCCGCCGCCGTCTCCGTAAGGGAAGTGACCATGTTCGTCCAGCTGAAGAAGATCCTCACCGGGCACGCCGCGTTGCCGGCAGAACCCATCGTTCCGGATGCGACGCTGGCGCAGGCCGGTGTCGACTCCATGGCCGTCACGGTGCTGTCCATGGTGCTCGAAGACAACATGGGCCTGGTCATCGACGAGGACGAGCTGTCCAAAGCGGCGACCGTCGCCGAACTCGCCGACCTCATCGCGCGGCGCGCGTCCGCCGTCGCCGTCCGGGACTGACCCGTGGACACCGACGAACGCCTCCTTGCGCTGACCCTGCGGGACATGGCGTACGCCTGCCGCATCGTCCCGGCCCGGCGCCCGTGCGGCACCGAACCACTGGTGCTGATCGGCGGCGCGCTCCAGGACATGTACTCCTGGCCTCGGCTGGAACGGCGGCTCACGGAGCACACCACGCTGATGCTGATGGACCTGCCCGGCACCGGCAGCGCCGGCGACCTGGCCTCGACCGCCGGCTTCGACGTGCTGGCGGACGCGGCGCTGCACGCCATCGACCAGCTCGCCGTGCCCCGGGTCAATCTGCTCGGCGCCTCCTACGGCGCCCCCATCGCCTACCGCCTGGCCCAGGCCCACCCGGATCGCGTGGCGCGCCTGATCCTCGCCGGCGCCACACCCCGCGTCGGACCGCGCCTGACTGCCGTCGTCCGCCAGGGACTTGAGCTCATCGGCGCCGACGCCGGCACCGGCACCGGCGCGCCCGCCGACGACTCCGCCCGGCAGGACTACGCCCGCAAGGTCGTCGACATGCTGGTCAACAGCGCCACCCGGCACGAGGTCGCACAGGGGCCGGCGGTCGCCCGGATGCTGGAGCGGCAGCTCATGCGGACCTCCTACAGCGCCGCCCTGCGGCACGCCGCCTGCCACGAACGCCTGCTGGACGTCGATCTCTACCCGCCGGGCGGCATCGACACCGTCCGCACGCTCGTCTTCACCGGTGAGCACGACTGCACCAGCTCGCCGGAGGAGAACCGCGCCGTCGCGGCCACCATCGCCGACGCGGCCTTCCTCCTGATCCGCGACGCGGACCATATGGCCCATCTCGAACGGGACGCCGAGTACGCCGACTTGGTCACCCGCTTCCTGCGGGATCGGCCGCTGCGGGACCTCCCGTACTGCCGGTATCCGGATGCCCCGGGTCGCCCCGATCCGCAGGGCGCGGTCAGCGGTGCCCCGCAGCATCCGACGCACCCGCACTCTCAGGCTGCGGGGCCAAAAGGCCCTCAAGTGCCTTGCGGATGACCCGATCGAACCGATCGCCGGCGTCCTGCGCCGGGCAGCCGCGGTGAGATACGCCGCCTGGGCCGTCCGGTGGGCGCCGGGCGAGCGGTGGCTCTCCGGCTCGGTTCGGACGAGCATGGCGATCAGGGCGGTCAGTACGGCGACCGCCTCCAGCTCGGCGGGGCCGGTCACCCCGTGCACCGGAGCCAGCGCGCGGAGGGCGAATGCGAGGTGGTCCAGCCCGCGCGGGCCCGTCCGCATCGGCTCCGGCGCCCCTCCAGTAGCCAGGGGTACCGGAGTTGGACCCGCCGCGTACGGGTGGCCGGCGCGACCGGGTCCGCCACCGGGCCCCGGTCGGTTCCGCGGTGAGGCCGATCTCGCCGGTCGCGGCGTCCACCATGAGGTCCACCAGGTCGTCCCGGCCCACCACCTGGCGGTAGAGCGACGCGGGTCCGGTGCCCGGTTCCCCAGCCGACTGCCGTACGGAGGCCGCTGACAGCCCGCCGGCGTCGGCCAGCCGGATCGCTGCCGCGGTGAACTGCCCGTGGCTGCCACCGGCGGCGTACATTTCGGTGGCCTCACGGCCGGTGACCCAGCGGACGATGTCGAAGTCGCGCACGCCGCAGTCGCGGAAGGTGCCGCCCAGACGGTCACCCTCTCCACCGGCGGCAGCGCGGGTCCGGGGTGGTGGACCGGAAGGTGTGGCAGCGGCCCCGTGTTCGCCGCTGAGGACGGCCTTGCGCACGGCCGAACAGCCCGCGTGGAAGCAGCGGTTGCAGCCGATCCGCACCCCGACGCCTCGGGCGGGGAATGCGTCGATCCGACCAAGGCCCGGAATTCCCACAGCCACCGCACCACAGCGTCGCGACGCTACGGGCCACCGGCGTCACCATGCTCCTCGGCACCGGCGGGTTCGTCCCGCACGCGCCGAAGCAAGGCGACCCGGACGCGCACCGCACCCGTGGCGCGGCGCTCGACGCCCTGCCCGCCTGAACAGGCGTACGGAAGCCGTCTGCACCTTCCCGGCACCACTGGGCGGGCATTCTCAGACAGGCGTGCTCTACTGCCGCAACATCGAGTCTTTCCACTACACGGAGGAGGAATTCCAGATGAAGCAGAGCCGGACATCTGCGCCTGTGCCGTCACCCTCACCGACCGCCGTCGACCAACCGGCGGTCAGCCGGCGATGGGTGCTGGCCGGCCTGGCGGCAGCCGCGCCGGTGGTGCTCGCCGGCTGCGGCGGCCACAAGGGAGGTGGCAAGAAGACGGCGACCGAGCCCTCCGGCGCACCTGCCGCCGGAATCGCCGCGTCCGACGGCACCGTCATCATGATCATCAGGCATGGCGAGAAGCCGGACTCCCAGCACCCCGGTATCGACGAGCACGGCCACAAGGACCACAAGTCCCTCACCCAGCGCGGCTGGGACCGGGCCAACGCGCTGCCCAAGCTCTTCGACCCGCCGCAAGGTCACCCCCTGCCGGCCGGCATCGTGCACCCGCGGACGATCTACGCCGCCACCGACCAGGGCCCCAACGCGGGCGCCCATCGCATGCGGCAGACGGTCACGCCGCTGGCCCACAAGATGGGCATCAAGCTGGATCTGACGTATGCCGAGTCCCAGGAAGCCGCCCTGGCCAAGGCGGCCGTGGCCGCCACCCAGCCGGTACTGATCTGCTGGGAGCACAGCCGCATCCCCGGTATCGTCAAGGCTCTCGGCGCATCCGGCTCCGGCGTCCCCGCCAAATGGCCGGACCGCTTCGACCTCGTCTGGGTCTTCACCCATACCAAGGGCGCCTGGCACTTCCGCCAGGTCAACCAGCACCTGCTGCCAGGGGACGCATAGCGGCGACGTACGACGACGCGGACTGCGCGGAGCGCCGGGTGCCCGCCGCGCACCCGGCAGCCGGACCACCGGGGAATCCCCCGTTCCTTCACCCCAGGGGTTGAGCAGGCATGCCGACCCGAGGGCCGATGCGGGCGCGCCCCGCCGGATGATGCACTGTTCTCCGGAATCGGTACTCGATCCGGACCGGGAACGGCAGGCATGAGGGGAGCCGGCATGAGGGGATTCACGGAGTACGCGTCAGCGGGATGTCAGCCGCGGGTCGCGGCGAGGAGATCGATGACCTCCGCAGTCGTCCCGCTCTCGCCGAGACGGGGGAAGATGCGCTCGATGCTGTTGCGGTGAGCCTCGGGATCCACGTCGCTCATGGCGTCGGTGGCCAGCGTGACGTGGTAGCCGTGCTCGTGAGCGGCACGGGCGGTGGATTCCACTCCGATGCTGGTGGCGACACCGCCGAGGACGATCTGGGTGATGCCACGGCGGCGCAGCTGAAGGTCGAGGTCGGTGCCGTGGAAGGCACCCCAGTTGCGCTTGGTGACGAGGATGTCCTCGGGGTGGCCGGACAGTTCGTCGACGATGGTGTCCCAGCCCGGGGGCGGGGTGGCGTTCCGCTGCCGGGTCTCCGTGCGCCCCGGAACGCGGTCCGCTCCGTCGGCCGCGGCGGTGACCCGTACGAGGACGACCGGAGCGCCGTGGGAGCGGAAGGCGTCGGCGAGTCGGGCCGCGCGGGAGACGACTTCTTCACCGCTGTGCGGGACGGCCGGGAGGCCGACGATGCCGCGTTGCAGGTCTATCAGGACGAGTGCGGTACGTGCGTCAAGAGTGGTGAGGGACATGCGATGTGTGGGTCTTTCTGAGAGGTGATGAACGTGACCTGATGGGGGATGTGCGGTGATGGGACGTGATGAGAAGTGCCCCTGGGCGGGGTGTGCCCGTGGTCGGGCATCTTCCATGGCGGGGGTGCCCTGGTGGGAATCGCCTGCCACGGAAGGGAGTTGGCGGCGCGGCCCTTAATCGGCTCTTCCTTTCCCGTCGGCCGGACCACCGGCTCCGTCCGTGCCCGCCACGCCTTCCACCTCCGCCGGGCCGCGCGTATCCACCGCTCCGTCCGTGCAGTCCGCGCTCTCGGTGCCGTCCGGCGCGGTCGCATCCGGGCGATTCAGGCGGTTCGGGCGGCGCAGTGAGCTGTCCACGGCGGTGGCTATCAGGAGCAGCACGGCGCCGCCGAGCATGAAGAGGGCGAGGTGGTGCAGGCCGGTGGTCTGGGCACGGCGGGGGAAGAAGGCGGCGTTGGCGGCGGAGGCGATCATCGCGCCGAGGTAGGTGAAGGTGCGCAGCAGGCCGGAGGCGGAGCCCATCCGTTCGGGGTCGGCCTGGTGGTAGAGGGCGCTCTGGTTGGCGAGGCCGATGAGGCCCTGAGGGATGCCCATGAGGGTGCTGACAGCGATGAGCAACCAGGCCGCGCCGGTGGGATGGACGAGCAGGAGCGTGCCGCAGGCGGCGATCTGGACGGTACTGCCGATGAGGAGTTTGGCGCGCAGTGCCTGGTGGCGTCCGGTGATGCCGCTGACGACCAATGCGCTCAAGGAGAGCGGCAGCAGGACCAGTCCGGCCTGGGACGCGTGCAGGCCGCGGGCTTGTTCGAGCCATTGGGTGAAGCCGTAGAGGAACGCATAGGAGGCGGTGTAACTGAGGACTTGACGCGCGAAGGTGGCCTGCAGCGGGGCGCTGCAGGCAAGGAGTCTCAGGTCGACAAAGGGTTCCGCGACGCGGAGTTCGCGTGCCACGAAGGCGGTTGCCGCCGCCCCGGCGAGCACCAGCAGGTAGCCGTCGGCTGCCTGAGGGCGCATCAGGAAGAGCATGAGGAAGGTGAGCAGTGCGGCGAACAGCGCCATTCCCAAGACGTCCACGCGACGGCCCAGGCGTGCGGTCCGGGCACCGTCCGCCGGATCGGGAGCGGGAGACCTCGGCAGGCGCCGGGCACCCAGGAAGAGGCAGGCCAGGGCGAGCGGGACGTTGACGGTGAAGACGGTGCGCCAGCCGCCGACGCCGATCAGCACTCCACCGAGGGTGGGGCCGATGACCGCGATGGTCTGGGTGGCGACGGCAAGCGCGGTCAGCACTCCTGCGGGGCCGTCGTGGCCCGTGCGCTTGGCCTCGCTGCGGGTGAGGTACATGGAGGCGGGATAGGCGGCCGAGGTGCCGAGACCGAGGAGGACCCGGGCGGTGATCAGCGCGTCGAGGGAGGGGGCGAGGGCGCCGAGAAGTCCGGCGATGCCCACCAGTGCCGTACCGGTGAGGTAGAGGCGGCGCGGCCCGTACGTGTCGACCAGTCGCCCCATGACGGGCTGGCCGACGGCGGTGGCCAGATAGAGCGCGGAGACCAGCCATGCCGTCTGCGACGGGGGTGCCCCGAAGGCGGTCCCGATCGGCACCAGGGCGACCGCGATCATCGAGGAGTTGACCGGGTTCAGCACCGACCCCAGGATCATCGGGCTGATCAGCTTGCGGTCGAAGTCCTGCGGCGAGCCACCGGAAGGGCGGCGCGGGGCGCGGGCGCGGCGTATGAGCCTGCCGCTCACGGCTGAGTGAGGCGTTCCAGCAGGGTCATCGCCTCGATGACCCTGCGGCGCTCGCCCTCCGTGAAGCGGTCCTGGAGGGCGCGGGCCAGCCACTCCTCGCGAGCCTGCCGGTTGTCCGCGACGCGCTCGCGGCCGGCGGCGGTCAGCGTGACCAGCTGCCGGCGGCCGTCCGCGGGGTCCGGGTGGCGCTCGATCAGCCCGTGCTGGGCGAGCGCCGCGAGGGTGGCCGCCATCGACTGGGGGCGGACCCCCTCCGCTGCGGCCAGGGCGCTGGCGGAGGAGTCCTCACTCTTGCCGAGCACGGTGAGTGCGGAGGTCTGGGAGGGGGTGAGGTCCTGGGTGTCGGCGATCTCCCTGAGTCGGCGGCGCAGGCGGCTGAACACCACGCGCAGATCACGGGCCGCACGCACGGCCGACTCGGAGATCCCCTCGGGGCTTGTTGCCATGCCTCGACGATAATTCCTTCAGTCCAGACTGTCCAGTTCAATCTACACAGTTCCACCTGTCCAGTTTGGCCTGTGCAGATTGGTCTGCGCAGGCTGAGCGGTCATGGGCTGCGCAGAATGGGCCGTGCATCGAGGCCATGCGTCGGGGCCATGCGTCAGGACCGTGTGCCGGGACGGTGTGTCGGGACTACGGAAGCCGCGCGCTCGGCCGATACCGTCCGAACCGATCGCCTCACGCAGCACCCCCCCGTACCCCATTCCCCGTCCCGCGCCCCCGTCGTGCGGGCAACCGCTCCCGTGCGCCCGTGACCGGTGACCCGTGCGGCCTGAGAAGGCGTGCCCCATGACTCCAGCGCGTGATCACCCGAGGGCCCGGTCGAGGTTGAATGCCGCGCTGATCAGTGCCAGGTGCGTGAACGCCTGGGGGAAATTGCCGATCTGTTCGCCGGTGCGGCCGATTTCCTCGGCGTAGAGGCCGAGGTGGTTGGCGTACGTGAGCATCTTTTCGAAGGCCAGGCGGGCCTCGTCGATGCGGCCGGCGCGGGACAGCGCCTCGACGTACCAGAACGAGCAGATCGAGAAGGTGCCCTCTTCGCCGCGCAGTCCGTCCGGGCTGCTCCTGGGGTCGTAGCGGTAGACCAGCGAGTCGGACACCAGCTCCTCGCCCAACACGTCCAGTGTGGAGAGCCATTTCGGATCGGTCGGGGAGATGAACTTGGCCAGCGGCATCATCAGTACGGCGGCGTCGAGGACATCGTCGCCCTCGTGCTGGACGAACGCCCTGCGCTCGACGGACCATCCGCGCTGCATGATGCGCCGGTAGATCGCATCGCGGGCTCGGGCCCAGCGGAGCGTGTCCGCGGGCAGTCCGCGGTGCCTGGCGATCCGCATGGCCCGTTCGATGGCCACCCAGCACATCAGCTGCGAGTACAGGAAGTTCTGGATTTTGCCACGGGTCTCCCAGATCCCCTCGTCGGGCTGATCCCAGTTGTCGCAGACCCAGTTGACCAGTTCGCTGACGGTGTCCCAGTGTTCGCTGGAGAGCGGTTGCCCCCATTTGTCGTAGAGGTAGAGGGAGTCGATGAGGGCACCGTAGATATCGAGCTGGAGCTGGTCGACGGCGTTGTTGCCGATCCGTACGGGGGCGGATCCCAAGTGGCCTTCCAGGTGGAGGAGTTCTTCCTCGGGGAGTTCGCGGCGGCCGTCGATGCCGTACATGATCTGGAGCGGTCCTTGGGCGCAGTCCTTGAGGCAGATCTTGTGCGAAAGGAAGTGCACGAAGGACTCCGCTTCGTCGGTGAAGCCGAGCCGGAGCAACGCGTAGATGCAGAATGCGGCGTCGCGGACCCAGGCATAGCGGTAGTCCCAGTTGCGCTCGCCGCCGATCTGTTCGGGCAGGCTGGTCGTGGGCGCGGCCACGATGGCGCCGGTCGGCGCGTACGTGAGGAGCTTGAGGGTGAGCGCGGAGCGGTGCACCATCTCCCGCCAGCGCCCTCGGTAGCGGGAGTGCGAGAGCCAGGCACGCCAGTACCGGACAGTGGCGCCGAACAGCTGCTCGGCCTCCAGCACCGCACAGGACCGCGGTTCGACACCGTTGCCGATCCGGTCCAGTGCGAAGACCGCGACCTCGCCCTCGGCCAGGGTGAACGAGGAGCGGGCGTCCGGGCCGTTGATCTCGACCGGGACGCTGGACGTCAGCGCGAGGGAGAGATCCTCGGAGTCGAACACGGTCAGGCCGCTCTCGACGCGCACCCGGTGCGGTCGCCGACCGTAGTCGAACCGGGGCGCCACCCGTACGCTGAACGGCAGCGAGCCGCGCACGCACAGCACCCGCCGGATCAGCCGGTGCCGGTCCGCCTCGCGCGAGTCGTCCACGATCGGCATGAAGTCCTGGACCTCGCCGACGCCGTGGTCCGCGAAGAACCGGGTGATCAGGATGTTGGTGTCGGGGAAGTAGAACTGCTTGGTCCGGGCCGGCACATCGGGCGAGAGCTCGAACGCGCCGCCCCGGTCGGCGTCCAGGATCGCCGCGAAGACGCTGGGCGCGTCGAAACGGGTGCAGCAGTACCAGTCGATGGTGCCGTTCGTACCGACGAGGGCGGCGGTACGCATGTCGCCGATCAGGCCGTGCTCGGCGATGGGGACGTAGCGGGGCGCGTCCGCCTTGCTGGGGCGGAGGCTCGCAGTGGGCGTCATGGGGCCTCCCCTGCGCTGGGTCCACGAGCAGGAGCAGTGGATTCAGGCTACCTCCGGGGGGTGCGGCGGGCGAGCGGCGTCAAGATCGCGTAAGGGCCGCCCGGCCCTCCCCCGCCCCGTTGCTGCACAGCGCGGCGCCCCGCCTGCCGGGCCCGTAAGGGAGCCGCAAATTCGGTACGCGACAGGGCCCGTTGCACTCCGCGACGGCCTAAGTTCAACCGCGACCAAGGCTGCCGCCGAGCGCTCGCGGCCGACGGGCCTACCCGGCGCCGGCAGACCACCAGGCACCGTGCCCAGCCCTACCCGCCCCCGGGTCCGCAGCCCGGACTCCGGACCCGGATCGCGCCACCCCCCACCGTCCTCCCAGAAAGTCCCCGCATGGCTCCCGCCCCACCCCACGCCCCCGCCTCGCCGACCGATTCGGCGGACGGCACGGTCGGCATCCCCTCCCAGGGCGCTCCGAGCCCCAGAGGCCGACGACACAGACGACGGGCGCCGGCCGGGCTCTTCGATGCGAGGGTGCTGCTCACGTCCCTCCCGGAGGCGCTGCGCAAACTGCATCCGCGGGCGCTGGCGGCCAACCCGGTGCTGTTCGTCGTGGCCTGCGGCTCGCTCCTGACCACCCTCTCCGCGCTGCTCAACCCGTCCGTCTTCACCTGGGTGATCAGCGGCTGGCTCTGGCTGACGGTGATCTTCGCCAATCTCGCCGAGGCGGTCGCCGAGGGCCGCGGCAAGGCGCAGGCCGCCTCGCTGCGCCGGGCCCGTACGGACATCACGGCGCGGCGGCTGCGCAACAACTGGCGGGTCGGCATCGACGTCGGCCACGCCGAGACCGAGACCGTGCCGGCCTTCGAGCTGCAGCCCTTCGACTTCGTGCTGGTCGAGGCCGGCGAGACGGTCCCGGCGGACGGGGAGGTGGTCGAGGGGGTCGCCGCGGTCGACGAGTCGGCGGTCACCGGGGAATCCGCGCCGGTCATCCGGGAGTCGGGCGGCGACCGTTCCGGCGTGACCGGCGGCACCACCGTGCTGTCGGACCGGATCGTCGTCCGGATCACCTCGCGTGCCGGGCACTCCTTCCTCGACCGGATGATCGCGCTGGTCGAGGGCGCGGCCCGGAAGCGGACCCCGAACGAGATCGCGCTGCACATCCTGCTCGCCTCGCTCACCATCGTCTTCATCCTGGTCGTCGTCACCCTCCAGCCGATGGCCTCCTACGCCGGTGCGGAACAGGAGACGGCGGTGCTGGTCGCCCTGCTCGTCACACTGATCCCGACCACGATCGGAGCGCTGCTCTCGGCGATCGGCATCGCCGGGATGGACCGCCTCGTCCAGCGCAATGTGGTGGCGATGTCGGGCCGCGCGGTCGAGGCCGCAGGCGACATCAACACCCTGCTCCTCGACAAGACCGGAACCATCACCCTCGGCAATCGCGAGGCGGTCGCGTTCGTACCGCTGCCCGGCCTGGACGAACTCCCGCTCGCGGACGCCGCGCAGCTGTCCTCACTGGCCGACGAGACGCCCGAGGGCCGTTCCGTCGTCGTCCTCGCCAAGAACAAGTACGGGCTGCAGGAACCGGCCGAAGGGGAGCTGGAGTTCGCCGAGTACGTCCCGTTCAGTGCGCAGACGCGGATGAGCGGTGTCGATCTGCGCTGGGCGGACGGGACACGCTGTGTCATCCGCAAGGGCGCGGCCGGGCAGGTCATCGAGTGGGTCAGCCGGCGGGGTGGCGAAGTGCCCACCGAGGCGCGGATGTTCAGCGACGCGATCAGCTCGTCCGGGGGTACCCCGCTGCTGGTGGCGGTGCACGACTTGTACGGGCCGCGGGTGCTGGGGGTGATCCACCTCAAGGACGTCGTCAAGGAGGGCATCCGCGAACGCTTCGCGGAGCTGCGCCGGATGGGCATCCGCACGGTGATGATCACCGGTGACAATCCGCTGACGGCGCGCGCCATCGCGCAGGAGGCGGGGGTCGACGACTACCTGGCCGAGGCCACCCCGGAGGACAAGCTCGCGCTGATCACCCAGGAGCAGGAGGGCGGCAAGCTGGTCGCGATGACCGGCGACGGGACGAACGACGCCCCGGCGCTCGCGCAGGCGGACGTCGGCGTGGCGATGAACACCGGCACCTCGGCCGCCAAGGAGGCCGGGAACATGGTGGACCTGGACTCCAACCCGACCAAGCTCATCGAGATCGTCGAGATCGGCAAGCAACTCCTCATCACCCGGGGCGCACTGACGACCTTCTCGATCACCAACGACGTCGCCAAGTACTTCGCGATCATCCCGGCGATGTTCGCCGGCGCCTACCCCGGGCTGGCCGACCTGAACGTGATGGGCCTGCACAGCCCGACCTCGGCGATCACCTCCGCGATCATCTTCAACGCGCTCATCATCGTGGCGCTGATCCCCCTCGCGCTGCGCGGGGTGCGCTACACGCCCTCGTCCGCCCATGACCTGCTGCGCCGCAATCTCGCCTTCTACGGGCTCGGCGGCCTGATCGCTCCGTTCATCGGCATCAAGCTCATCGATCTGGTGATCTCCGAGATCCCGGGCCTGGGCTGACCGCGGCGGGCGCCCGTGGGGACACGTCAGCCGACGTGCACCCGCGGGCGCCGGTTGCGGTCCGGTTCGGCCTCGCGCAGCACCTCGCGGGTGACCGGCGCGACCTCGCCCTGGCCGAAGAGGAAGAACCGCAGGAACTGGGCGAACGGATTGCCCTCCGTCCACTCGAAGTAGATGTGCGGTCGCCGCCCCGTGGTGTCGCGTACGTAGAGCAGCAGCGCGGCCAGCGCGTTGGAGATGGTGGAGCTCTCCAGGCACAGGACGCGGTAGCGGCCGTGCATCACTTCGCCGCGGACCCGCAACTCGCTCTCGAACTCGGACGGATCGCCGACGGTGACCTCGACGAAGACCAGGTCGTCCTCGGCCGGGATGTCGTTGTCCGCGCGGATCTGCTGGGCCTTGTCGCGGTACTCGGCCAGGCTGCGCTGCTCCGCTCCCTTGGCGATGAACCGGATCCGGCGCTGGGCGATGTCGCGGACGAACCGCGCGGCCGTGTCGTCGAGGATCACGTTGGTCACCCGCAGCTCGAAGGCGCGGGCGAGCCGGGAGAGGAACGACAGCAGGATGATGCCGGCGATGAAGCAGGCACCGATCTTGACGCCGTCGGGGCGCTCGATCACGTTGGTGACGGTGGTGTAGAGGAACACCACGGAGATCACGGCGAAGCCGATCGTCCAGCCGCGCTGCTGGGCGCGCCGCGCGGCGATGGTCACCGCGATCGCGGCGGAGCTGATCAGCACCAGGACACCGGTGGCGTACGCGCCGCCCTGGGCGTCCACGTCGGCGTCGAAGAGCCAGGTCACCAGGAACGCGACCGCGGTGAAGACCAGCACCATGGGTCGTACGGCGCGGGCCCAGTGGGGCGCCATGCCGTAGCGCGGCAGGTACTGGGGCATCAGGTTCAGCAGCCCGGCCATCGCCGAGGCGCCGGCGAACCACAGGATGGCGATGGTGGAGATGTCGTAGACGGTGCCGAAGGCGGAGCCCAGGTACTCGTGGGCCAGGTAGGCCAGTGCGCGCCCGTTGGCCGCCCCGCCGGGTTTGAACTCGGACGCGGGGATCAGCAGCGTGGTGATGAAGCTCGTGATGATGAGGAAGACGCTCATGATGACGGCGGCGGTGGTCAGCAACTTCTTCGCACCGCGGATGCGGCCCACCGGACGCTCTTCGGTGTCCCCCGCCTCCCCTTCGATGTGCGGCATGACCGCCACACCGGTCTCGAACCCGGACAGGCCCAGCGCCAGTTTGGGGAAGACGAGCAGTGACACCCCGATCATCGCCGCGACGTTGCCGTGCTGGACGGTCAGCGCCTGCGACCAGTCGGTGATGACATGCTGCGCGGAGATCAGGTGCATCAGCCCCACGACGACCACGACCGCGTTGAGCGCGAGGTAGAGCCCCACGAGCGCGACCGCGACCCCGATCGCCTCCAGGAACCCCTTGAGGAACACCGCGCCCAGCAGGGCGACCAGGATCAGCGTGATGACCATCTGCTGGCCGTGCAGCGCGTTGGTGAGGTGCGGGTTCTCCACCAGGTGGGTCGCTGCGTCGGCCGCCGACAGGGTGATGGTGATCAGGAAGTCGGTGGCGGCGAAGCCCAGCAGCGTCAGGACGAACAGCTTGCCCTTCCAGAAGGACAGCAGCCGCTCCAGCATCGCGATCGAGCCCTGGCCGTGCGGGCTCTCCTTCGCCACCCGGTGGTAGACCGGCAGCGCCCCGGCGAGTGTCACGGCCACCAGGACGAGGGTGGCGATCGGCGACAGCAGACCCGCGGCCAGGGCGGCGATGCCCGGTTGGTACCCCAGTGTCGAGAAATAGTCCACGCCGGTCAGGCACATCACCCGCCACCAGCGCTGTCCCTCATGGGCCGGTTCCGGCGCGGCGGCCTGCGGCTCCTCGTGGTGCTTGGCCATGTCGGCCAGGCCCTCCAGCATCCACGCGCGCAACCGATGTCGTGCTGAGGCCCCGGAGGAAGGTCCGGCAGGGGCAGAGGCGGCCATCTTGTGCTCCTGTCGTACGCCGAACGGATCCAGCCATCTTTGCGGCGGTCAGGTTAGCGTACGCACATCCGGAGTCCTCGACGTGACGTTCGACACCTCCCGGGGCTCGTGTCTCCAGATGGGACGGATGATGCGGCGTCCTGCTCTCCGTCAGGTCCGCCCGGCTCGCCCCGTCACGTAGTGCACATACTCCTGCGCCAGACGGAAGCCGGCCGTCCAGGCGAGGAGCCTGCTGGGTCGGTTGTCACGGGAGCAGGTCCAGGTCGGGGTGCGCCCGCGCGCGGCGATGTCCCGGCAGAGCGCGGTGACGCAGGCGAGGGCGAGACGCTGACGGCGCGCGTCGGGGACGGTGACGCAGGCGATGTCCTCGTGGGCGGTGCCCTGGAAGTAGGTGCAGGCGACGGCGAGGAGCCGTTCCGGCTGCCCGAGGTGCCCCTTGCGGAACGCCGCCCAGCCGGCTCCGGACGCGGCGAGTCCGGCTGGTCCTCCCCAACTGGCGTGGATCCACGCGGTGTCCGGATCCAGCGCGGCCAGCCCCGGGGCGTCCCCGGGCACCAGCCGGCGGACCGTCACCCCGCGCGGTGTCCGCTGCGCCGCAACGGGGACACGGTGCACGTACACCATCCGCTCCCACGGCACGACCAGCTCGAAGGCACGGCCGAGCACCGGCAGGAAGCGGGCGGGGGCCTGTACGTACCGGGCGGCGAGGCCGTCGAGGACGGCGGGCTCCAGGGCCTGCGGGTCACCGCGCAGCACGAGGTGGTCGGCGCAGGCCACGGCCAGTGCGCGGGGGCCGGTGGCACGGTCCGTCCACCACTGGCCGATCCCGGAGGTCCGCACATGCTCGGCCAGCGCCAGCGCACCGGGCGGACCGCCGGCGAACCACCCCTCCAAAGAGGGCGTGTGTTCCGGCAGCACACCGGTTCCGCCCACGAGTTCCCGCACCATGTGTCTCCTCCGCTCGTTCCGTGTCACGGTGGCGGGGCGGCTCACCGGGAGCCGCCCCGGCCGGGGCTGCTCAGCCCTGGCCGGCCTTACCACCGTGGTTGGCCCTCTTCTTGCGGCGGGCCCGCTTCTTACGGGCGCGCTTGGACATGGGTGAGCGGTCCTTTCGTTATGGGACGTCCCGTTGCCGGGACGTCGTGGCGTCGTGCTTCAGGCGCCGTAGCCGACGAGTTGGCCTGCGAGCTTGTTGAGGCGCTTGAGGGTGCGGGCGTCGGTGGCGGCGGGAGCCGGGTCGACGCACTGATCACAGTCGTAGTAGGCGCCGTTGACGACCTCCACAGCCGGGTCGCAGAGCCGTACGACATGACGCGCGCCCTCTTCCGCGGACGCGCCCGCGGTGGCGTACAGCGGCAGCAGGTCCGTCTCGCAGATGCCCGGGTGGACGGACACCGCGGTCACCCGCGGGTCGGCGGCGAAGACGGTGAGCGCCAGCTGCGACTGGGCGTAGGCCGCGAGCCGCGAGTAGCGCCGGGCCCGCTGGGGGTCGCTCCACTGGATGGAGGCGGTGCGGTGCAGCGAGGACGACACGTTGACGACCCGGCCGCCCCGCTCGCCGGCGAGCGCCGGCTCCAGGAGGCAGGTCAGCAGGTAGTGGGCGAGGAAGTTGACCTGGAAGGCGACCTCGTTCCCGTCGGCCGTGACGGTGTGGCGCTCCGGCGCGGCCATCCCGGCGTTGTTGACCAGCACGTCCAGCTCGGGATGCTCGGCGACCACGCGCCGCGCCATCGCCTCGACCTCCTCCAGACACGTGAAGTCCGCGGCGAACCCGCACAGCCGGGCGCCGTCGATGCCTTCGGTGGCGATCAGCCGGTCCGTGGCCGCCTGGGCCTCGCCGGCGGTGCGGCCGTGGACGAGGACGGTGGCACCGCGTTCGGCGAGCTGCCGTGCGGTGGCGAAGCCGATGCCGGAGGTGGCGCCGGTCACCAGGACCGTGCGGGAGGACAGGGAGGCGGAAGCAGAGTCGGTCATGTTCCATTCCGGGAAGGCGGAGGAGCGGCACGCCGGCCGGCCCCGCGGGGCGCCGGCGTGCAGACGCACGGATACGAAGAGGCGGCACCGGGACCGGTGTTCGGTCACGGCACCTTCGGCCACTCACGGGAGGGCGAGGGCGATGGAGGACGTCTCAGCGCGTGGCGGACGTCTCCGGGCAGCGCGGCGCTCGACGCGGGTCCGCCGGCCGTGACATGGCACGGCTTCGCCATGACGGCGGACGGTCGAGAAGGAGCCGGGCGGTGTTCACGTCACTCATCCAACGCGCTCGTCACCTGCCGGTTCAAGGGACGCGCGCCGCTCTTGACGGCCTTCTGATGACCTCCTGACGACGTGACGGCTCCACAAACACCGCGGGCCGGAATACCACCAATTCGATGGAAAGAGCGGGCACTTCGCCCCGGGGCCCCCGCCCCGTCCTTGAGGATCACCGCACGAGCAGGGGTCCTGGCCGATCGGGATTCGGGAGGCGGAATGGCACGGTCATGGCTGCGACGGGGGGCGGCAGCGGTCGCGGTGTGCGGTGCGGTGCTCACCTCGGTGCCGCCGGCCACGGCGGCACCGGTCAGGGGAATGCTGGACCTGCGCATCGTGGGCGGCAGGAAGGCGGATGTGAAGGACGCCCCGTGGCAGGTGTCGCTCCGCAACCACGGGAGCCATGTCTGCGGCGCCTCGATCGTCCGGCCCACCGAGGTGGTCACCGCCGCGCACTGCACCACCGGGGCGCTCCCCGCCTCCCTCACCGTCCGGGCCGGCAGCAGCAACCGCGGCTCGGGCGGCCAGGTCGTCCACGTCTCCCGTATCGCCCGGCACCCGAAGTACAACCCCGCCACGATCGACTACGACGTCGCGGTGCTGGTCCTGGACGCACCGCTGGTCCTCGGCTCCGCGGTCCGGCCGATCCCCCTCCAGGAAACGGGGGCGGAGCCCGCCTCGGGCACTCCGGCGACCGTCACCGGCTGGGGCTCGACGCGGGACGGCGGCCCCCTCCCCCAGCTGCTGCGCCGTGTCGACGTCCCCAAGCTCAGCGACTCCTCCTGCAAGAGCGCGTACGGGGCCGGCTCCATCACCCCCCGGATGACCTGCTACGGATACGAGGCGGGCCGCAGGGACGCCTGCCAGGGCGACAGCGGCGGCCCCCTCGTCGTCGGCGGCCGTCTGGTCGGCATCGCCTCCTGGGGCTCGGGCTGCGCCGCCCCCGGCCGCCCCGGCGTCTACACGAAGGTCAGCGACCCCGACATCCACCGGCACATCACCAACTCCTAGGACAGGAGCGGGCCTATGCTGGGCGCGATGTTCGCACCCCAGGGCCCCACGATCCGGGAACTCGCCGTGCAGGCGCTGTCCTCCGTCGAGCGCGGCTACGACCTGCTCGCGCCGAAGTTCGACCACACGCCGTTCCGGACGCCGGATGCGGTGCTGCAGCCTGTGGCGCGGGCGCTGCGCGAGCTGGGCCCGTTCGCCAGCGGACTCGACCTGTGCTGCGGGACGGGCGCGGGGATGGGCGTACTGCGGCAGGTGTGCGCGGAGCGGGTCACCGGTGTGGACATCAGCGCCGGGATGCTCGCGGTGGGCCGGTCCCGCTCCTGGGGGACGGAGGCCGCCACCGGGCCGCGCATCGGGTGGGTGCGGGCGGATGCGCGGTCGCTGCCGTTCGGGCCGGCCTTCGACCTGGTCGTCAGCTTCGGCGCGTTCGGGCACTTCCTGCCGGGGGAGCGCCCGGAACTGTTCGCGCAGGTGCACTCCGCGCTGCGCCCCGGTGGCCGGTTCGTTTTCCCGATCGTGGCGCCGGCCCGGCCCGGGTCGCCCCTCTACTGGATGCTGCTCGGCTTCGACGCGGCGATGCGGGTCCGCAACGCGCTGTGGCGGCCGAGTTTCGTCATGTACTACCGGGCGTTCCGGCTGGCCGACGTTCGTGCCGAGCTGGCAGGGGCCGGGTTCGGGGTGGAGCTGACGGCGCTGCCGGAGCTCGGGCGGCGGGCGGACGGCAGTCCGCGGTGCCGGCTGGTGGTGGCGACCCGGCGCGGGTGAGGGTGCGGGCGTGTCCGCCGGTCCGCCGACCGGCCCGGGAGATCCCGGAGTCCCGGTTCCCACCGGCGGCCCCGGCGGCCACGCCCCTCCTCCCCACACAAGGAAGGTCTACAGGCCCTCAAGGGCGCTGCGTCACGGGAGTTGTGCGGGTCAGCCGATGCCGACCTTGGACAGCGCGGTCGTCCAGTCGGTGGCGATGGCGCTGCGGGCGTCGTCGAGCTGGACCTGGCCGTTGCAGACGGCGACCTTCAGCTTGTTCTCAACGGAGTCCTTGCTGGCGGCCGGCTGGTCGCCGTAACGGGGCTCGGGCCACAGGTTCTTCGGGTCGCGCGGCGCGCCGCCGAGTTCGAGGGGGACGAGGTGGTCCTCTTCGTAGTCGGCGGTGTTGGTGTCGCTGTAGCCGTATTCGCCGATCTGCTTGATCTTCAGCTGGTTGGTGTACGAGGCCGGCGGGCGGACGGTCTTGGTCCAGCCGGGCACACAGATGGTCGAGTTGATCGTGGACTGGGTGACGTCGGGGTTGTAGGCGCCCGGCGTGCAGCCGGCGTCGGGCAGCGGGAGGCGGGACTGGGAGCAGGTGGCGGCGGCGTGGGCGCTGCCGGTGGTGAGGAGGAGTCCGGCGGAAGCGAGGGCAAGGGCGGTGGTCGCGGAGGCGAATCGGTGTATCGATCGCATGGGGGGCTCCGGTGTTCAGGCCCGGCCGGGTGCCGGGCACGTGACGCCATGCCACCACCACGGAGTCTATGCGAGTAGAGGCCAGAGATGAACAAGATGTGTACATGCCCATTTCTGACTGTTGCATGAACAACCATTGGCCAACTCCTGGTCCGAGTAAGGTTTTTCACGCGCCGTCGGCCGCGTATCGGCAGGCCCTCCGGCGTGGCCGGAACAGACCCCCGCACCCCTGGCAGCGCCGGCGCCACTCACCTCGTCGCGGGAGAGGCACATATGACGCATCGGCAGACCTTTCGGCCGACAGCGGACGGTGACGTTTTGGTAGCGACCTGGTCACGTTTGCGTCGTTGAGCCCTTCGTGACCTCATTTCGCCACCGTTTAACAGCCAACGCAGCCGATTGCGACCTGTGCCACCGGCGACGTCCCACCGCCGGGCCGCCCGCGGTGAGCGGACAGCCGCTGCTGTGCGCGCCGTGCCAGGAGGACCGCCCCGGCCGACGGCGCGCCCAGCTGATCGACGAGGACTTCGCCTGGCAGACGATGTCCTGTCAGGCCCACGACCTCGCCGACGCCTACACCGCCGGCCGCTGGCTGCCCTACGAGGACGAACACCGCTGGGCACGCGGCCTCGCCCGCGCGTACTGGACGCGGACCGCGCTGGAGGCGGCGCTGCGCGATCCCAACCCCTACCTGCGGGCCGGCCGCCTGGTCCGGGTGGTCGAACCACTGCCCGGGATCCTCGCGATCGTCCCGCACGGCGATCGGTCGCTGCGACCCGTCCAGGCCCTGCTCGACACCCTCGCGACGCGGTCGACCCGGTCCTGAGCAGCGGCCGTGGCGCACCACCGGCCACTCCCCCCGCGCGGCGGAGCGGACCGCGGTCCCGGTTGCGGCGAACGGGCGGTCGCCCGGCCCTGCGTGGGCGCATCCCGTGCCCCTGCTTGCGACCATGGGCGGGCCCGTCGCGGCACCGCGACCCACCCCGAAGGAGCCCGTATGTCCGCCGGCACGGATCTGCTCGTCGATGCCTTCGGCCGCGTCCGGGAAGCTGTCGTGGAGGTGGTCGACGGCCTCGGTGCCGACGAGCTGAGCACCCGTCCCGACGGTCGGGCCAATTCCATCGGCTGGCTGGTCTGGCACCTCACCAGGATCCAGGACGACCATGTCGCCGGTGCGGCCGGGACCGAGCAGATCTGGACCGCGGACGGCTGGTGCGAGGGCTTCGGGCTGCCGTTCGCGCCGGAGGACACCGGCTACGGCCACAGGCGCAAGGACGTGGCCGCCGTACGGGGCCTGAGCGCCCAGCTGCTGACGGAGTATCACGAAGCGGTGCACGACCACACGGTGCGCTATGTCTCCGGGCTCACCGCCAAGGACTTCGACCGCGTCGTCGACCGCGGTTGGACACCGCCGGTCACCCTGGGGATCCGTCTGGTCAGCGTCATCGCGGACGACCTCCAGCACGCCGGCCAGGCCGCGTACGTACGGGGGCTGCTCGGCCGCTGATCCCGCGGCGCACGGCCCCGGACGACCTCACTCCCGGCGGGGCAGCCGGTGCAGCCGCACGTCCGTGAGCCGGCCGTCCGCGATCTCCGCCGTCATGTACGTGCAGTACGGCTGACGCCGGCGGTCGGTCGGCGAACCGGGGTTCAGCAGGCGCAGCCCCCCGCCGGAGGTGGTGTCCCACGGAATATGGCTGTGCCCGAAGACCAGCACGTCGAGCCCCGGGAACCGCTCGGCGCAGCGCCGCTCGCGCCCCTGCGCGGGTCCGGTCTCGTGCACCACGCCGAGCCGCAGCCCGTCCAGCTCGGCGTATGCCACCTCAGGCAGCCTGGCACGCAGTTCCGGGCCGTCGTTGTTGCCGTGGACCCCGATCAGCCGCCGGGCGCGGGACTCCAGGAGGTCCAGGGTGGCGGTGTCGACCCAGTCCCCGGCGTGCACCACGACGTCGGCGCGCGCCACCGCGTCGAGCAGCTGGGGCGGCAGCGCCCTGGCGCGCCGGGGCAGGTGGGTGTCGGAGGTCAGCAGCAGTCGCAGCGGCACGGGGTGACGGTAGCCGTCCGCGGGGCCGGACACCACGACCTGGGCCGCCGTCGCGGTCTTCGCGGTGTGCTCGGTCTCTCCGGTGGCCATGACGCTCCCGTAGTCCTCGTCCGTCGCGGTCCAGTCCCCAGAATCCGCTCGGCCGTTGCCTCGTATCCCGGGGAGTTTCCCCGCACGTTTTCAAGGTCTTCTCCCAGGGCCTGTCCCGGCATTTCCGCTGGATGGGGACCGGGCATTCCCGGCCCGGTGACTTTCACCCCGCCAGATGACTGGTTCACCTCCTTTCCCTCAGGTCACCCGGAAGTCCCGCCGCAACCGCAATTCCCGTCCGGCAGCCGCCACTCCCCCGGTGCGGACGCCCGAACTGCGGGTATCACCCCTGGGAATCCGCATTCACTTTCCCGGGAGTTGCTCATGAAGCACACCCATCCTCAGCCCGGCGATATCGGACTCACCCAAATATCCGGCGCCACCGGCCGGTTGATCCGCTTTGGTGAGTGGATCAACGGAGACGGCTTCGCCAACTACGAACACGCCTTCCTGGTACTGCCCGACGGCCGATTGCTGGAAGCCGAGCCGGGCGGCGCCCGCATCAGACCGCTCAGTGGGTACGACGGCGCCCAGGTCCTCTACGTCTGCCCGGAACGGCTCACCGACCAGCAGCGCACCCACATCTGCACGGCGGCCACCCGCTACGTGGGCGTGCCGTACAGCTTCCTCGACTACGCGGCGATCGCCACACACCGCTTCCATCTGCCCGTTCCGGGGCTGCGCCGCTATGTCGCCAGCACCCGGCACATGATCTGCTCCCAGCTCGTCGACCAGTGCTACCAGGACGCCGGGGTGCATCTGTTCGTCGACGGCCGCTGGCCCGGCTATGTGACGCCGATGGCGCTGTACGACCTGCTGGGCCACTGAACCGCGGCCGGGTACGCCCCGGCGGGGCACCGACGGGCGCCGGGCCCCGCCAGGGCGTACCACCTCAGCCCGCGGTCCCCGGCGTCACCGGGACCACCTCGGCGATCTCCTGGAGGAGCCTGTGCTTGGAGCGCGCTCCCACCACCGCCTTCACCGGCTCCCCGCCCCGGAAGACCATCAGGGTGGGCACGGACAGGACGGCGTAGGCGGACTGGGTCGCAGGGTTGGTGTCCACATCGAGCGCCACGATCTTCAGCGCTCCCGCCGTCTCCTCGGCGATCCCGGCCAGCACGGGCGCCAGCATCCGGCAGGGCCCGCACCAGTCAGCACCGAACTCGACCAGGACGGGGAGAGCGGACGCCAACACCTCCCGCTCGAACGTCTCGTCCGTCACCGTCGTCGGTCCCGGTGCTGCTCCTGTGATGCCTGCCATGACGCTTCTCCCTCTCCTCACGGTCCCGTTCACGAGCCGGCGGCTGGCCGGCGGTCAGTTCGCAGCGCGGCGGCGGGCCGGCCGGGGTGGCCGCGGAGGCCGCGACCTCGGCGCGGGCCAGCTGGGCGCCGACCTGCTCGCGGATCTCCCGCAACCGGTCGATGACCTCATCGAGTTCGGCGAGCTTGCTGCGGTACACCTCCAGGGAGGCGGGGCAGCTGTCGCCCTCGGGGTGGCCGGCGCGCAGGCAGTCGACGAACGGGCGGGTCTGCTCCAGCGTGAAGCCGAACTCCTGGAGCGTGCGGATCTGCCGCAGTTGCGCCAGGTCGTCCTCGCCGTAGTCGCGGTAGCCGTTCCCGGTGCGTCGCGCGGACAGCAGCCCGAGCGACTCGTAATACCGCAGGGCCCGTGTGCTCATGCCGGCGCGTTCCGCCAGTTCCCCGATCCGCATCGATGTCCCTTCCGCCTGGTGCGTGCTTGCGACCGTAGACGTTGACGCGGGCGTCAAGGCCAGCCGGCGGTGGCGGGCCACGGTGGCCGGAGGCGAGGGGTTCGCGGGCGTGCCGGCGGGGGTCGGCACGCCCGCGGTCGGATCAGGTGCCGGACTTGCGGCCGTAGACGTAGACGTCGTCGCCGTTGCGGAGCAGGGACCAGTACTTCTTGGCGTCGTTGGGACGCATGTTGACGCAGCCGTGCGAGCCGGGCGCCGACCAGACGCTGCCGCTGATGGCGTGGAACGCCTCACCGCCGTCGAAGAACTGGCTGTAGGGCATGGGCGTGTGGTAGATCGTCGACACGTGGTGCAGATGCCGCCAGTAGATCCGCTTGAGGCCGGTGCGGGTCGCACCGCCCTTGCGCCCGGTGCGGACCGGCACCGGGCCGAAGACCAGCCGCGATCCGTCCTGGATCCAGCTGAGCTGGCGGGTCAGGTCGACGCAGGCGATCCGCCCTTTGTTAGTGGGGCAATTGTGGGCGCGGTTCGGCTGGTGGCCGGCCGTCCGCTGCTGCGCGACGAGCTGCATCACGCCCCAGGTGACGGGGCCCGCGTATCCGTAGTCGGGGGTGATGCCGTGGCTGGTCTGGAAGGCGCGAATCGCTCGGCAGTCCGACGTCGACTGCCGGCCGTCGACGCGCAGCCCGAGGAACTTCTCGGCCTGCCGCTGGTAGGGGCCGCGGTAGGCGTTGCACGCGGACGCGGTGGCGGCCTCGGCGGTGGAGCTGAAGGCCACCGTCAGCGGCAGGGTCAGTGACGTGAGGGCCAGCGCCGCGCCCGCTCTCCGGCCGGCGGCGGATCTGGGTATGCGAAGTTTCCGTAGTCGCTTCATGCCCGGTAGGACTACCGGCCCCGGGCGTCGGTTGCGGGAGCGATCGGTCCGCAGGACCTAATTCGCCAAAAACGGGGTGGGGTTGGGGCGCCCAATGACGATCATGGAACGACCGATCACGGAGTGACCGTTCCCCCTGGACAAGGAGTCGATTCCCATGCCGACGAACCCCGCGGGCCGCGCCGTCCCCGCCGACCCGACCGTACTGCACCCGATGCCCGGCCAGTCACGGGTGGTACTGCTGAAACCCCTGGTCACCTCGCCTCTCATCGACGTCGGGGAGTTCACCTACTACGACGATCCGGACGACCCGACGGCCTTCGAGACCCGCAATGTGCTCTACCACTACGGCCCGGAACGGCTGGTCATCGGCAAGTACTGCGCACTGGGCGAGGGCGTGCGGTTCCTCATGAACGGCGCCAACCACCGGATGGACGGCCCGTCGACGTTCCCCTTCCCCATCATGGGCGGCTCCTGGAGCGACCACTTCGACCTGATCAGCGGGCTGCCCGGGCGGGGCGACACGGTGGTCGGCAACGATGTCTGGTTCGGGTACCGCGCGATGGTGATGCCGGGCGTCCGGATCGGGCACGGCGCGATCATCGCGTCCGGCGCCGTGGTCGTCGACGACGTCCCCGATTACGGGATCGTCGGGGGCAATCCGGCCAAGCTGCTGCGCCGTCGCTTTGCTGACGCGGACGTCGCGCGCCTGCTGGCACTGGCGTGGTGGGACTGGCCCGCCGAGCACATCACCCGGCACGTGCGGACGATCATGTCCGGCAGCATCGGGGAACTGGAGGCGGCGGCCCCCGACAGGGCGTGAGAAACCGTCCGGTGCGGCTGCCCACAGGTGTTCCGGGGCGGCCCCACCGGACCCGGGCCACTCCGAAGCCCGCACGGCGGAGCGCCCCCTTACCCTTCCCCACAGGCCCGCGCAAGGCTTTCGGCCCCAGCCTCAACCCTCGTCCGCCCCGGCCGCCGGAGACCACGATGCGCCCATGTCGTCTCCTTCGCTTCCTCGCCCCGTCGCCGCGGCGGACCGCCGCACCGTCCTGACATCGGCCCTGGCGGCAGCCGGGCTGCTCCTCATCGGCAGCGGCACCGCACGCGCCCAGGCACCGGCCCGGGCGCGGTCCGCGGACGGTGTCACCCTACGACTGCCGGCCCCGACCGGTCCCCACCGCATCGGGACCACGAGCCTCTATCTGGTCGACCGCTCCCGGCGTGACCCATGGGACCCGGCGATCCCCGTACGGGAGGTCATGGCCACGGTGTTCTACCCGGCCCGCACCGTCCGCGACGCCCCCCTCGCGCCTCATATGACCCCGGGCGCGGCGGAGTTGTTCCCCTCGTTCGCCGCCCCCTTCCACGGCCTTCCCGCCACGGGTGTGCGGTGGGCGGCCACCATGACCCATGCGCACACGGGCGCGCCCGCGCGGGCCGTACGGCGTCCCGTGCTGCTCTACAGTCCGGGCGGCGGCGACCCGCGCAGCCTGGGCACCGGGCTCGCCGAGGAGTTGGCGAGCCATGGCTACGTCGTGGTGGGCGTCGACCATCCCGGTGACGCCTGCGTGGTCGAGTTCCCCGGGACGACTTCCTACCGCCGCTCTCCTTTTCGTACCACCGTCTTCCGGGACGATCCCCGCAAGGATCCGCGGCTGGCCCGCACCATGATCGACGCCCGGATCGCGGATCTCCGCTTCGTGCTTGGCCAACTGACGGCCCTGGCAGCCGGGTTCAACCCGGACGCCCTGGGGCGCGCCCAGCCCGCGCACCTCGGGCGGGCCCTGGACCTGCGACGGGTGGGCTACTACGGCCACTCGGCGGGCGGCACCGCGGTGGCCGAGGCGCTGTACGAGGGCCACCGGGTCGCCGCAGCGGTCAACCTGGAAGGCTACCTGGACCGTGCGCCGGCCCGCCCGGGCCAGGAGGGAGAGCCCTACCCGGTCGCCCGCCACGGGGTGGATCGCCCCCTCCTTCTCCTGGGGACCGGGGACTTCATCGGCAGGGCGCAGGCGAAGAGGGAGTTGACGCGGTCCTGGTCGACCCTGCTCGCCCACCCCGGCGGGCGCGTCCGCCGGCACGAGATCTGCCACGCGGCCCACTGGGTCTTCACTGATTACGCCGCCCTGGCGCCGCAGTTGCAGGCCGCCGGCCTGATGACGGCGGCGGCACGGCGAGCGCTGGTCGGCACCATCGCCCCCGCCAGGTCGGTGCCCATGGTGCGCCATCACCTGCGGTCCTTCTTCGCCCGGCATCTGCACCGGCCCGAGGGGTAGGGACCGTTCGGGGGGACGGTCGGGATCGATGGCGGAGCCGCAGATCGTGGCTCCGCCATGCCCGGGACCGTTGCGTTCCGCTCGGTCAGCCCGGCCTCGTGGTGCACACATAGGCGATCCAACGGCCGCCTCCCGCACGGGAGATGGCGTCCTGCTCGGCTTCGGCCTGTGTGGCGCCCCGACCGCCCCAGTAGACACGGGTGTTGGGGTTGTAGGCGACGGCGCCGCAGCTGTTGACGAAGCCCACGAGAACCTTGCAGCCGGCGCGGTTGCAGTTGTTCATGGCCGCTTGCTGGGCGGCGCTCGCGGAGGGGTAGTCCCACGACCTGCCATTGGTGCCGTCGTTCGCCACGGCTATGGCGCCGTAGTAGTACTTCGGTGGCGGTGGTGGAGGCGGTGGAGCGGGTTGGTAGGTGGTCGGAACGGGGGGTGGGCTGTAGGTCGTCGGGAAGGGGTTGGGGCTGTACGTCGTGGGAGCGGGAGCGACGCTGTACGTCGTCGGGAAGGGGTTGGGGGAAGAGGAGTAGGGCCTCGTATACGGGTCGGTCGGATAGCCCCCGGCGGAACTCGAGTACGAGGAAGAGGAGTTGGTGTTGGTGTCGGACGAGTCGTGGTCGTTGACGAGCGCCAGCACGATGAGGGCCACTGCCGCGACGGCCACGGCGGCGATGCCGGCGGCCTTGCCGGGCGGCTTGGCGCCCGGTCTCGATCCGCCTGTCGGGGCGGGGTTGCCTGGTGGGCGCACCGTACGGGGACCGGGAGACGCCGCGGGGGTCCGTACGGCCTTGAGCCGGCGGGTCGGCGCGGTGGCGGGGGTGGTCGAGGCCGTGGCGCTGGAGGCGGTGAGCTGTTCGGCCCACAGGGCCGGCGTCGGCCGCCGGGAGGGGTCCGGGTCGAGGCCGGCGCGGGCCAGGTCGCCCAGTGGCGGGCTCAGCGCGGTCAGCGCGCTGGGATCGGTCACGGTCTGGTCGCGGGCGAAGAGCCGGACGGCGAGCAGGGAGAGCTTGTAGACGTCGCTGGCGCGGGTCGCCTTCTCCTCGCCCGCGGGTATCTGCCAGTCGGGCGTCTCGGCCTGAGGAAGCACGCTGGTGCCCCGGAGGCGCATCGCGTCGCTGTCGATGAGGAAGCACTCGGGCTTCGGGTCGGTGGTGAACAGCAGGTTCTTCGGGGAGAGGTCGCCGACCGTGATGCCGATGCGGTGGAGCCGGGCGAGCGTGGCCGCCAGGTCGGCCAGGATCAGGAGCCGGTCGCGTTCGCTGATGGCCAGGCCGACGCCGGCGACGTAGGAGTCGTCGTTGAGCAGGTACTCCAGGTTCGCGAGGCGCGGTGTGCCGGTGGTCGTGCCGGTCAGGCTCCGGAAGGTGAAGCGGAAGCGGTCAGGTACGGTGCGCATGAGGAACCCGCAGGCGTGGCCACCCCGTTCGACCACGGCCGCGGGCCAGGCGGTCTTGTCGCACAGCCATCGGCCCTCGTCGGCGCTCAGCTCGCCGAGCAGGGCGACGTGCGCCGCGAGCGCGGCGGCGTCGAGGGTCGGCAGTACGGCGGCGCCGTACTCCTTGTAGACCACGTCCCAGCCGCCGCCGTCGGCCTCGTTGATCTTCTTGTGGGGCACCTCGTACACGGTGCCCTGGCCGCCTTGGCCGAGTTGGCGTCCCAGGGTGAGCGTGCCGTGCTGGACGGGAGGTGTGCGCGGCGGCGTCATCGTGGCACTGCCGTGGCGTGTGGCCAGACGACCAGCAGGGACCGGTCGTCGTCGAAGGTCTCCCGGGAGAAGTCCAGCAGGTGTGCCAGCCACGGCGGAGCGGGCGGTACGGCGAGTTGGCGGGCGAACAGGGCGCCGACCTGTCCGTCGCCGTCGCCGAGCGGGTCCGCGAAGCCGTCGGTGCCGACCAGCAGTGCCTGATGGTCGGTCAGCCGGACGCTGGTGCGGTCGAGCGGATCGGGCACGTGGGGCAGCGGTGTCACCTCGTTCGACACCAGCAGGGCGTCCGAGCCGGTCTTCGTGCCGAACAGCGGCCGGTACCGCCCGTTGGACAGGTCCAGCACCCAGGCGCCGGAGTCCCCGATGCGGCAGACTTCCACGACGGGCCCCGCGGGGTCGGGGCGCACCGTGCCGGCCACGAGCGTGGTCGCGTACAGGCCGGCCACCTCGCCCGCCTCGGGCTCCTTCCCGCTCAGGCGCCACTGGGTCAGCTGCCGCAGCCGTTCGGCGGCGTGGTGGGCCACGTCAGGGAAGTCCATCCGCCCCTGGCTCTGGGGCATCAGGTGGAGCATCCGTTCCAGGGCGGCCCGGCACGCCTCGACCGATCCGAACTCGGACTCCGTGGCGCTGGAGACGCCGTCGGCGACGGCGAAGGCGATGGAGCCGGTGGGCTCGTGGGCCGCGGCGCGTACGGCGTCCTGGCGCGGCTGCCGGTAGTAGCGGTGCTTGGCGCCACGTACGGTGGCACATCTCAGCGTGAGAGCGGGAGTCGACCACCCGTCGCATTCGGTGTCGGGGAAGTCGAAGGCGTACTGGTCCGGCGGTCGGGCCTCGAACTCGGGGCCGGGGGTCCCCACCGCGATCCGACGCCAGGGCACGGGGTCCGGTGCGGCCGGCGCGAGCGGAACCGGGGCGGAGCCGTCGCGGTGCGGAAAGTTCACTGACCGACCTCGTCGATCGCCATACTGAACTGGTCCGGCCGGTTCACCACCAGTTGCGGGCTGCCCGAGTTCAGTGCCTGCCCCGAGGCGACCAGGCTCGCGGTGAGCGCGTGGAAGAACTCGGCGACCGCCTGGCCGATGTCGGTGCCGGGCTTGGCGACGAAGGCGAACTCTGGGCGTGTCGCCACCTCCACCATGGTGGCGGCCTGGGCGTCACCGATTCCGCAGGCGACGATGTTCGGGGCGGTCGGTGTCTGGGCCCGGTTGGTCAGCACGGCGTGCGGCTGGCGCCAGCTCCCGCCGTCGGTGGGCGCTCCGTCGCTGAGGAAGAACACCACCGGGCGGTGGACCTTGTACCCCTCGCCCCGCAGCCACTGGACGTCGGCCGGGATCCGGTACAGCAGGTCGTCGAACACCGCCTGATAGTTCGTCAGGCCCCGGATGGCCACCTGTGGCAGGCTGGTCTCGGTACGCATGTCGGACACCGCGAGACGCACCTGCACGTCGTCGGAGAAGCCCAGCACGGCCAGCCGCAGCTTGGCCGCGATCATCGGCTCGGCCCGCAGCCCCTCGCACAGCGAGATCAGCCCGTTGGACAGGTCTTGCCGGTACGGCCCCATCGATCCGGACTCGTCGGCCAGCACATAGGCCGGCAGTAGTACACCCCTGGTCTCCGCCATACGGACTCGTCTCCCCCGTTTCCGTTCCGCTCACCAACTAGCCTGTACGTTACGGGGTTTGCCCCCTAGGAGCGCCCCCGCTGATGCCGTATCTTCCCAAAGGGCGGGGACGTACGGAAGCGACTCGGGGGAGTCACCGTGGGGGACCAACACCGGAAGACCGGATCGAAGCGGCCGAATCTGCCGATCTGGCGGCAGACGCCCCGCGCCGTGCCGCCCCCGCTGCGCGAACCGCCCCCCCGGACGACACAGCCGTCCTCCGTGCCCTCTGGGCCCTCTGGGCCCTCTGGGCCCTCCGCGCAGTCCGGTCCGCCCGGACCGGCCGGACCGGCCGTACCGGCCGCGTCGACGTGGACCGGCGGACGGCCGCCCCGTCCCGCAGGCCCGCCTCCGCCACCCCCCGTCGGCCCGCCTCCACCGCCCTCCGCGGGCCGGCGGCCGCCCGTGGGCCGAACCAGCCGGCCCACGGCGGCACGCGCTGCCGCGCCCACCCGCTCCGGAGTGCGGCGTACCGCTGCGCTCGTGGCCCTCTGCACGGTCATCGCCGTCGTCGCGGGGCTGCTGATCACACGCGGTGGATCAGGGCCCGCGCACGAGGCGGGCGCGCAGCGGGCGCGGAATCAGGCGCCGTTCGACCAGGCCCTGGCGGGCCTGGCGACCGCCCGGGTACTGCGCTACCAGGACACGGCCGCCGCCGGCATCACCCGGCGAGACGTCACCGTCACCCCGTCCGGCACCCTCTTCGGATCCACCGGCGACGGTGGCCAGGACCCGGGCCAGGACGTCCTCCGCATCGGCGGCACCACCTACACCCGCTGGAAGAAGGCCGGCCCCGACGAGAAGCCGGACGGAGAGCAGGATCCCCGTGCTCCTGGCACGTGGACCACCGCCGACCCCGGGAGTTCGCACACGCTCGCCCCGGTGCTGTCCCGGTTCCTGCCTCCGGCCGAGCTGGCGGTCGAACTCTGGGACGCGGTGGACAAGTTGACGACGCTGCCCGATCCGAACGACCCGCATGTGCCGACGGAGAAGGTGCACGGGGTCCCGGCGCTGCGCGCCGACACATCGGCGGGGAGCCTGCTCGTCACCAAGAGCAAGCCCTACCGCGTGCTGCGCCTGGAACCCTACGGCCCCTCGGGGCGGCTCACGGGCCGGCTCACAGCGCTGCGCAGCGGCGCGGAAGCCTCCGCGATGCGCCGGGTGACCACCGGCCCCCTGGAGGCGGGCGACTCCCAGGGGATGGACCTGTCGCCGGTGTCCGGCAGCCGGGCCGACGCCGCGTACAACGCCCTGGAGGCCGATACCCGGCAGCTCGCCGATGCGGTGGACCACGGCATCGACTTCACGCTGAACACCACGGAGGGGAACGTCAGTTGCGGCTCCGGTGGCTGCACGGTCGACCAGAGTTTCACCGGTGAGCTGACCTCGGACGCCAGGACCCGACTCACCGGCGGCACGGTCACCGCCACCATGCGGGCGACCGTCACCATCGACGGCCGGGACGCCGGCGGATGCACCAGCCCGCAGGGCACCTTCCCCCTCACCGGTGACACGGTGTCGGGTTCGCTGTCCTGCTCCGATCCCGGCGCCGGCGCGGTCTTCGCCGCCGTCCGCGAGAAATACAAGGCCCAGGCCGAAGCCGAATCCCGGGCCTCCGGCGGGCGGCCCGTCCCCTACCGTTTTCCCTACGTGGCCAGCCCCGTGGTCGACGCCGCGGCCCTGGCCACCGGCGAGGTGGCGAAGCTCGTCAAACAGGTGCAGCGGGAGCGCCGGCCAGGGCCGTGCTCGACCAGGGGGAACGCCACCACTCCCGCCTCCGCGCAGGGCGTCGCAGGCGGCCCGGTGGAACGGGTGCACGTCGGCTCTCCGTCGGGGACGTGGGCCGATGCCACCAGCCGCTCCACCACAGGCGATCAAGGCGGCCGGACCAGCCGGACGTACGCCATACCGTCGGCCAGGCTTTCCGACCCCGTCCCCGTCCCCGTTCGCGTCGACAACGGCGATGACGACCCGCGTTCCTTCCCGAACCTGATCCCCGGCGACAAGCCCGACTGGTTCAAGCCGATTCCGCCCGCAACCGCGCTGGCCCGGTCGGGCAATTACCTCTACGCGGTACTGGAAGACGGCGAACTCGTCATCGGCAAGCGGACGTCGGGCCATGTCAATCTCGCCCGCGGCGGTCCGGTACTGGCCGCCGGCGAATTCAAGACCAAGGGGGGTGAGGTAGTGTCCCTCGACAACAAGTCCGGCCACTACCGGCCCTACGGGTCCCATGCCGAGCGGGCAGCCGTCTCGGCGTTCAACAGGAATGGGCTCAAAGCCGATGGAAAGTACGTCGCCGCATGGGGAAGGCCCGACTGCTGATCCCGTCGCGGACTTTCGGGGCGCCGTCCAGGACGTCCTGGACACCGCCGACGCCTGGTGCGGGGTCGAGGTCCTTGAGCCCGGTCTGGAGCGCGCTCTTGCCGTACTGCGACAACACCCCGGTCTGAGAGGGCGATTCGAGGACGAGATCGTCTCCCTGCTCGACTCACCCGTGGAAGGCGTCGTCGAACTGGTCTCCTTCGTCATGCACGAGCTGCGGTGGCCGGCGGTTGAACAGGCGATCAGGAACAGGCTCTCCACCCCCGGACGCAACGTCAGTCATTTCCGGCTCCATGAAGCGATGCTGGACGCCTTTTCCGATTCCTGGGGCGAGCGCGATCTCTACGCGCGGTTCCGGTCCTAGCCGGTACACCAACAGGCGCCCGCCCTTCCTCGGCCCCCCGCCTCACATGGTGATCCCGCCTCACATATTGATCATGTGGCCCGCCAGGCCGTGCACCGATTCCTGGATCGCCTCGCCCAGCGTCGGGTGCCCGTGGACGTTGCGGGCCACCTCGTGGACCGTCAGGTCCCATTTCTGGGCCAGTGTCAATTCCGGTAGCAGTTCGGTGGCTTCGGGCCCGATGAGGTGGGCGCCGATGATCTCGCCGTGGCGGGCATCGCTGATGATCTTGGCGAAGCCGGAGGTGTCGCCGATGCCGTGGGCCTTGGCGTTGGCGGTGAACGGGAACTTGGCCACCCGCACGTCGAAGCCCTGCTCGCGGGCCTGCGCCTCGGTCCAGCCGAAGCTGGCGATCTGCGGCTGGCAGAAGGTCACCCGCGGGATCATGAGGTAGTCCAGCTCCATGGTCTCCGCACCGGCGATGGTCTCCGCCGCGACGATTCCCATCGCCTCGGCCGCATGGGCGAGCATCAGTTTCGCCGTGACATCGCCGATGGCGAAGATGTGCGGGACGCTCGTACGGCCCCGGCCGTCGATGTCGATGGCGCCGCGGTCGGTCAGCCGTACGCCGGTGTTCTCCAGGCCGAAGCCGGTGATCCGCGGCTGGAAGCCGATGGCCTGGAGCACCTTGTCGGTCTCCAGGGTCTGCCGCTGGCCGCCGGTGGTGACCGTGACCCGCACCGTTTCGCCCGAGTCGTCGATGCCCTCGACGCGGGTGGAGGGCAGCACGTTGATGCCCAACTTGCGGTAGCGGCGGGAGAGTTCGGCGGAAACCTCCTCGTCCTCCAGGGGCACGATGCGGTCGAGGAACTCCACGAGGGTGACCTCGACGCCGTAGTTGTGGAGGACATAGGCGAATTCGACGCCGATGGCGCCCGCACCGGCGATCACCATGCTCCGCGGCAGCTCGTCGGAGAGGATCTGCTCCTCGTACGTGACCACCCGGCTGCTCAGCGACGTGCCGGGGAGCAGCCGGGTGACCGAGCCGGTCGCGATGACGGCGTGGTCGAAGGAGATCACCTCCGTGCGGCCGTCGCCGAGGGTGACGTGCAGGGTGTGCGGGTCGATGAAGGCGCCGATCCCTTCGTACTGCTGGATCCCGTTCTTCTTCATCAGGAAGTGCACGCCCTTGGCGCGCCCTTCGGCCACCTTGCGGCTGCGCAGGAACGCCTCCCGGTAGTCGAAGCTGACCCGGCCGTCCACCCGCATCCCGAAGGTCTTCGCCTCGCGGTTGACGATATGGGCGATCTCGGCGTTGCGGAGCAGCGCCTTCGACGGGACGCAGCCGATGTTGAGGCAGACGCCGCCCCAGTACCGCGCCTCGACGATCGCCGTGCGCAGGCCGAGCTGGGCCGCCCGGATGGCGGCGACATACCCTCCGGGGCCCGCGCCCAGGACCACCACGTCACAGTGCGCGCTCATGCCGAGAGCTCACTTCGCTCGCCCTCGCCCTCGCGAGACGCGCACCTTGCCCTGACCCTCTCGCTGCGCTCACTCATGCTCGGCAGCCTAGGTCGGGGCGGTCGGCGGCGCAGCGCGCGGCGGTCCAGGTGGGGGGCGCCGGCTGTCCTCGTGCGCCCGCGGCCCCGCGAAATTCGGTGGACGCGCGGCGCCGCGCCCGATGGGATCGGTCGGCGTCCCCCTCGCCGCGTCCGCCGGTTCGCGGTCCCCCCACGGTTCAAGGAGCCTCGCGTTGTCCGCTGGTGACACCCCGCCCGACGATGTCGCGATCAGTACGGCCCTGGTGCGCCGGCTGATCGCGTCGCAGTTTCCGCAGTGGTCCGGCCTGCCCGTCACACCGGTCGCCACGCAGGGGGTGGACAACGCGACCTACCGACTGGGCCATGCCATGTCCGTCCGGCTGCCCCGCCACTCCCGCTGGGTGGGCCAGGTGGCCAGGGAGCAGCACTGGCTGCCCCTCCTCGCGCCGCATCTGCCGCTCAGCGTCCCCGTACCGCTCGCGGAGGGCACGCCGACCGGCGAGTACCCCTTCCCGTGGTCGGTCCACCGGTGGCTGGACGGCGAGCGCGCGCTCCCGGAGCGGCTGGCCGACCCGCGTCAGGCGGCGGCCGATCTGGCCCAGTTCCTCGCCGCGCTGCGGCGGGTCGACACGGCCGGCGGCCCGCCTCCGGAGTGGAGCAACGGCTTCCGCGGGGTGGCGATGGACGACGCACGCGACTCGGCGGTCGCGGCCCGGCGGCTGCGGTCCCGGATCGCGGCGCTGGAGGGGCTGGTCGACACCGGTGCGCTGACCGCGGTGTGGCAGGCCGCGGTGTCGGCGCCGGCCTGGGAGGGGCCGCCGGTCTGGATCCACGGCGACCCCTCCCCCGGCAACGTCCTCGCCGTCGACGGTCAGCTCGGCGCGGTCATCGACTTCGGCACGCTGGCGGTCGGCGATCCGGCCTGCGACCTGATCGGGCCGTGGACCCTGCTCCCGGCCGACGCACGGGCGGTGTTCCGTGCCGTCCTGCCGGTCGACGAGGCGACCTGGGCGCGCGGGCGCGGCTGGGCGCTGTCCGCGCTGCTGCCCTCGCCCGGCACGCTCACGGACGGCGATCCGGTACGGGCGGCCCGCGCCCGGCAGCGACTCGACGAGCTGATCGCCGACTTCCGGGGGCACGGCTAGGGCCCGGCGATCCGCGCACGTACGGCGTGGCCGGGCCGGCGGGCGTACCCGCCCGGCCGGGCGGTCGCCGGCCGCCCGGCCTCACCTCCCCGTCCGGCAGCCTCGGTTGGGCCCTGCCGGATCGGGACGGCTGCGGTCGTGCGTCCCCTCCCCTCAGGTCGTCGGCGTACCGCGGAAGACCGACGCGTGGTCGTTGAGGAAATCGTCCAGCGAGCGGGCCGGGCGGCCCAGCAGACGCGGCACCGTGTCCGCCACGGTCGCCGCCTCACCGTTTCCGTACAGGCCGTAGAGCTCGATGAGGCCGTCGGCCTGCCAGGCGCCCATGCCGATGGCGAGCAGCGCCTCGCGGGCCTGAGCGGCGGTCAGTGCGCGGTAGGCGACCTCCCGACCGAGCAGGGCGCCGGTCCGCGCGGCGATCTCGGCATGGGTCAGCGTCTCCGGCCCGGTCACGTCCAGGATGGTGCGCTCGTGCCCGCCGGTGGTGAGGACCGCGGCCGCGACCTCGGCGACGTCACGGGCGTCCACATAGGAGACCGGAGCCTCGCCCGCCGGCAGGGCGAGCATGCCCGAGCGCAGGGTTTCGGCCATGCCGAGGAAGTTCTGCCAGAAGCCGTTCGGGGCCAGCGCGGTCCAGTCGAGGCCGCTGGCGGTGAGCTGGTCGAGGCCGGCGCGGTGCGCGGCGAAGAAGCGCACCGGGGAGACGTCACTGCGGCCCAGGCCGATCGCCGCGTGCAGCACGACCCTGGGCCGGCCTTCCTTCGCGGCGGCCTCGATCACATGGCGCTGCTGCCGGTCGGCCTCCGGATGGACCGGGGTCAGCAGGTAGACCGCGTCGACGCCGGCCACCGCCGGGGCCAGTGAGTCGGGGTCGCCGAGGTCGGCGACCACCGCTTCCACGCCCTCGTCCCATTCGGCAGGCAGCCGGCCCGCGTCACGCACCAGTGCCCGGACCGGCACCCCACGGTCCCGCAGTGCACGCACCAGCGGTCGGCCCACGGTGCCGGTCGCACGCGTCACGAGAATCATCAAGTCCCCTGATTGTGTTGTGGTGTTCGTGCCGCGCACCGGTCGCCGTCCGACCGGAGTCCGGCCCGGTCAACGCTACGAGCGGCGGAGTCGATCAACAAGCGCGATGCGTTGTCGCCCCACAAGCGGCGCTTGTCGCCGCCGGGTACGACCATGCCGCCCTAGGATCCCGTCGCATGGAACCCGAGCTGCGCCATCTGCGCTCCTTCGTCGCGGTGGCCGAGCGCCGCAGCTTCACCCGCGCCGCCGAGGACATGTACGTCGCGCAGCAGGCACTCAGCCAGCAGATCAAGGCCCTGGAGGAGATCCTCGGCGTCCGGCTCCTGGACCGGTCCTCCCGGCGCGTCGACCTCACCGCGGCCGGGGCGGCGTATCTGGCCGACTGCAAGCGGCTGTTGGCCGCCTCGGCCCGCGCCACCGAGCATGTGCGGGCGGTGGCGGCCGGGGCGGCGGGCCGGCTGCGCCTGGCGTACTCGCTCTCCGCCGCGTACGAGACCCTCCCCGCGCTGACCGGCCGGCTCGCCCGCGAGTACCCGCACCTCACGGTGGACACCCGGGAGATCTTCGCGGGCGATGTGTGCCACGCCCTGCGCGACCACCGCTGCGATCTCGCCCTCGCCCCCGCGACGGACTGGCCCGAGGGCATCAGCCGGCGCACCGTCCGCCGGGAGCCGCTGATGGCTGCGGTCTGGGACCGGCATCCCCTGGCCGGCGCCGGGGCCGTGGACCTCGCCCGGCTCAGCGGGGAGACCTTCCAGCTCTGGCCGCGCGACATGGCGCCCGGCTACTACGACGCCGTCGTCGGAGCCTGCCGCGCAGCCGGCTTCGACCCTGCCCTGGACGGTTCCGCCTCCGGCACCACCGCCTGGGCGGGCATCGCCGCCGGCCGGGGCGTCAACCTCGTCGTCGCCTCGCTCGCCCGCCAACTCCCCCGCGACATCGCCCTCGTACCGCTCACCGCCCCCGGCGCCACCCTCGCCATCGACGCCGTCTGGCGTACCGACCACCCGCACCCGGCCACCGACCGGGTGCTGGACGCCTGCGCGGGGCTCTACGGGGCGGACGCATGACCCTTTGTCCGGTTTCCTCCTTGTCTTCCTGATCACAGCCGCGCAGTGTCGATCCCGACATCCGGTGATCACGCCTCAGGTGATCAGCGACTCCCCTCAGCC
Source organism: Streptomyces sp. GS7 (assembly GCF_009834125.1). Taxonomy (NCBI): domain Bacteria; kingdom Bacillati; phylum Actinomycetota; class Actinomycetes; order Kitasatosporales; family Streptomycetaceae; genus Streptomyces; species Streptomyces sp. GS7. Next base: position 4,181,212 of record NZ_CP047146.1, on the reverse strand, counting down.
CCTCACCCCGCCAAGGCCCCACCATGACCCCATCCCCCGCGGCCGTCCGCGCCGAACTGGAACGCTTCATACAGACCCACGAGTTCAGCTGCCTGGGAGCCCGCGCCGCGCTCAGACGGCAGACCATCACCCATCACCACTACCGAAGACTCGGCGACGAGGAGTCCGCGCGCGACAACTACCGCGATGTGCTGGTGTACGCCCTCGCCCTGCCGTCCCAGCTCTCCGCCCAGAGCTTCCGCACGTTCGTCGCGACGTTCGACGACGCGGGGCGGCTCGACGAGAGCGCCCACGAAGAACTGCTGTGGCGGCACCTCCAGTTCATGCACGACACCGACGCGGAAACCTACGGGCTCGACCAGAGCTCCACCTCCGATCCGACCCGGCCCAACTTCGGCTTTCATGTGGGCGGGCACGCGTTCTTCCTGGTCGGTATGCATCCCGGGGCGTCCCGGGCGAGCCGGCGCTTCTCCGTTCCGGCGATCGCGTTCAACTCCCTGACGCAGTTCATGCTGCTCGGTGAGAAGTTCTACTCGATGCAGGACGCGATCCGCCGGCGCGAGGTCGCCAACAACGGTTCCGTCAACCCGAGTTTCACCGAGTACGAGTACGAGCAGCCCGCCCGGCACTTCGCGGGGCGGTTCACGGAGCAGGACTGGACATGCCCGTTCACGGCGCGGCACGAACCCCCCGCCGAGGATCCCGCCGAGGAACTCATGCAGCCCAAGCCGTGACACCGCGCACGGGAAAGGGCCCGGCGAACGTGCTTCGCCGGGCCCTGCTCCGTTCCGTTCCGCCCTCCGCGGCGCGGCAGACGTCAGTTCACCGCGTCGCGGCTCAGTGCGTCGGCCCCGTCGTGGTTCAGCTCGATGTCGCACGCCGTGTGTCCGGCGGCGTCCACCCGCAGCGGGGTGGCGACCGGCGGATAGCCGCTGGCGATCAGCGTGTAGTCGCCGGTGTCCAGGTCGGTGAAGACGTACTCGCCGTCCTGGCCGCTGGTGGCGGTGCCCACGACGTTGCCCGCGGGGTCCAGCAGCGTCACCCGGGCGTCGTCCACCGGGCCGCCGAGCAGGGTGCGGACGGTGCCGCGGACCTGGGCGCCGAGCGTCAGCCGGATCTCGTACCAGTTGCGGGTGCCGGGGGTGACCTCCACCTGGAGGGCGGCGGGGCGGTGGCGCTCCGCGCTGACCGCGAGCGTGTAGCTGCCCGGGGTCAGTTCGTCGAAGGCGAAACCGCCGTCCTGGCCGACGACGCCGGACGCCACGACCTCACCGCGGACGTCGGTGGCCACGACCAGTGCGCCGGGCACCGGGTCGTCGTTCTTCTCCTCGCGGACCTCACCGGACAGCCCGGCCGCACCGCTCAGCGTCAGGTCGAAGGACACCGGTTCGGCGCCCACCACGACCGTCAGCGCCTGCGGCTTGCGGGCGCCCGCGGAGCCGATCAGGACGTACGTCCCGGCACCGGTGGTCGGCAGCGCGTAGCCGCCGTCGGCGTCGGTCGCGGTACGGCCGAGCTGCCGCCCGCCGACGCTGATCAGGGTGACCGCGGCCTGCGGCACGGGCCGGCCGTCGCCGTCCCGTACGGTGCCGCGGATCAGCGGACCGGACGCCTCCGGTGCGGGATCCGGAGCGAGGGCGGCGGTGGCGGCCGGGACCACCTCCTCGGCCGGCTCGGCGGCCGGCGCCGACTCCGCGACCGGCGGGGCCTCGCCGTTGGCCTCGGCCTCCGCCTGGGCCCGCGCCTGGAGGCCGGAGATCTGCCGCAGCGGCACCTCCTTGATGAACCACATCAGCAGGAAGGCGACCGCGACGACGACCGCGCCCATCAGGAAGACGGTGTGCATCGAGTCGGCGAAGCCGCGCTTGAACGGCTCGGCCAGCCGCGGGTCGAGGTGCTGGATGAACGAGGAGTCGCTCAGCACACCCGAGGAGCCGCCGTTGCCGGGGTGCTTCAGCATGTCGAGCACCGGCTTGTTGGCCGGGTCGTGCAGCACCGCGGGGTCCTTGAGCGCGTCCTGGAAGCGCTGGGTGGACGCGGCGGTCCTGAACGCCGAGCCGATCTTGTCGCCGACGGTGCTGAACAGCACCGACAGGAAGATGGCGGTACCCGCGGTGGCGCCCATCTGCCGGAAGAACGTGGCCGAGGCGGTCGCCACGCCCATGTCCTTCGGCGGCACCGCGTTCTGCACGGCCAGCACCAGGGTCTGCATACAGCCGCCCAGGCCGAGGCCGAAGACGAACATGTAGGCCATGGTCTCCCACAGCGGGGTGTCCCACTGGACCCGGTAGTGGAAGAGCAGCATCGCCGCGGCCATCAGCGCGGTGCCGATGATCGGGAAGACCTTGTAGCGGCCGGTCTTGGCGGTGATCTGGCCGGAGGCGATGGAGGCGATCATCATGCCCGCCATCAGCGGCAGCATCTCCAGACCCGACTTGGTGGGGCTGGCGCCCTTCACGATCTGGAGGTACTGCGGGATCATCAGCATCCCGCCGAACATGCCCATACCGATCAGCACGGACAGGAAGCTGGTCTTGCTGAAGGTGCCGTTGCGGAACAGCCGCATCGGGATCAGCGCGTCGTCGCCGATCCACCGCTCGACGAGGATCCAGGCGATGATGCCGACGGCGCCGATGACGTAGCAGGAGACCGACCGGGTCGAGGTCCAGCCCCACTCCCGTCCCTGCTCGGCGACGAGCAGCAGCGGGACCACACCGATGGTGATGGTCAGCGCGCCCCACCAGTCGATGCGGTGGTTGCGGCGGGTGTGCGGGAGGTTGAGGACCTTGGCGACGACGAACAGCGCGATGATGCCGATCGGCACGTTGACCAGGAAGACCCAGCGCCAGCCGGTGATGCCGAGCAGGTGGGCCTGGCCGGCGAGCGCGCCGCCGATCAGCGGACCGGCGACGCTGGAGGTGGCGAACGTGCCGAGCATGTAGCCCTGGTAGCGGGCGCGCTCCCGGGGCGGGACGATGTCACCGATGATCGCCAGCGCCAGCGACATCAGACCGCCGGCACCGAGGCCCTGGATGGCGCGGAACGCGGCCAGTTCGGTCATCGAGGTGGAGAAGGTGCAGAGCACCGAGCCGATGACGAAGACGCTGATCGCCGTCAGGTAGTACGGCTTGCGACCGTGGAGGTCGGACAGCTTGCCGTACAGCGGCGTGGCGATCGTCGAGGTGATCAGGTAGGCGGTGGTCGCCCATGCCTGCTGGCTCAGGCCGTGCAGATCGTCCGCGATGGTCCGGATGGACGTGCTGACGATCGTCTGGTCGAGCGCGGCGAGGAACATCCCCAGCATCAGACCGCTGAGGATGGTGAGGATCTGGCGGTGGCTTAGCGCCCCCGCCCCCGGTATCGCCTTGGCTTGCGCCCCCGGCGGAGAGGTGGCTGTGCTCATGTACGTATCTCTCCCTGCTCCACGTCGGCGCCCTGGTCTTCCGCGGGGTCCGGCCGTGTGTGTTGTCGTTCTGCCATGTCCTCGTTGAGCCGGCCCATCAGCCGGATCAGGTCGGCCCGGTCCTGCGGCGACCAGGGTTCGAGGATCGCGGCCAGTTCCGCGTCGCGCTGACGCCGGTACTGCTCGAACCGGGCCCGCCCCGCTTCGGTGGCGGTCAGCAGCGAGCCGCGGCGGTCCTCGGGGTCGGGGCGGCGGGCGACCAGCCCGCGCTCGACCAGCGAGCGCACCTGGCGGCTGACCGTCGACAGGTCCAGGAACGCGTCGGCGGCCAGGTCGGTCGCCCGCTGGTCCCCGCCGCACGCGAGCCTGGCGAGCAGCACCCGGTCGGCTGCCCCGGCGTCGTTCTTGGCGCGCTGTTTCCAGGCCGCGATCAGCCGGGTGAAGCGAACGATCTCGGTTCCCAGCCCGGCGGCGGCCTCGTCCAGCCGCGACTCGGCGGTGATCTCCGTGATCCCCGCGCTCTCGCAGGCATGGACCGTGCCGTTACTCATCGTCGTGATCCCTCGCGGTGATGTCGCATGCGTGGAGGCATGGATGCGAGACCCAGTCGGTCACTGGATACATTGCTTGTACCTAGCAAGCATAGCGGCTGGAAAGGGCTGCTGGCGACCACCGGTGCCGAACGGGCATCCGGCCGCGATACGCGGCGCGCGGCGGCACCGGTCACGCCTGGGTGCGATAACAGACCAAGGTGGTACACATGCCAGGAAAAGCACCACCCAGTCGAGGAGAGGACAACGGCATGTCATCCAAGCGACGCCGCAAGAAGAAGTCACGTCGCAAGCACGCGGCCAACCACGGCAAGCGGCCGCAGTCCTGAGCCGAGGGTCCGTGTGCCCCGGGCGGTGGCCGGCAACACGCTGCGCGTGACCACGGCCACAGGTGTGGCCTCGCCGGAGACGCCGGACCAGCGGCTGTCCGGGTTCGTGGTGGCGGCCCTACTGCTCGCCACCGCCTGGGCAGTTGCTGGGTGCTGCAACGCACCCCGCCACCGCCGTAGGCCAGGGTCGCCCTCGAGAACCACCGGGGAGTGCAACCGCTCGACGCCGAGCCGGTCCGGCAGCAGCGCGGCCGGCCGGTCATCGGCGTCCCAGGGGTGGTGCTTCCCGCGGCGGCGAAGGCCGCTCCCCACAGCGCCTCGCGGCTCGGCCAGGCCATCAGGCACGCCTCGTACTCGGCTCACTCGGCGGGCATCCGCGGACGCACCGACCGGGCTCCTTCCTCCCGCGGTCCGCCGGCGGGGCGCCGGGTCAGTGCGCGATGGCGTCGATCAGCTCGCGCGCGCCCTGGCGCAGCAGCGCGACCGCCACGGACGTGCCCAGCGTCTCGGGTGTGAGCGGTCCGGCCCACTCATGGGCGTTGAGGACGGTCTTGCCGTCGGGGGTGAAGACGCAGGCCCGCAAGGAGAGTTCACCGCGCCGGTCGGTCCTGGCGTACCCGGCGATGGGGCTGTTGCAGTGGCCCTGGAGGACATGCAGCAGCATCCGTTCCGCCATGGTCTCCCGGTACGTCTGCGGGTCGCCGAGCCCGCTGACCGCGTCGATCGTGTCGGTGTCGCCCTCGCGGCACTGGAGCGCCAGTACGCCTGCCCCGATGGGCGGGCACATGGTGTCCACCGGCAGGATCTCGGTGATCACGTCGGTGCGGCCGATGCGCTCCAGCCCGGAGACCGCCAGCAGCAGCGCTTCCGCCTCACCGGCGGCCAGCTTCTCCATCCGGCGGTTGGCGTTGCCGCGCATGGGCACGCACTCCAAGTGCGGGTGGGAGGCGGCGAGCTGGGCGATCCGGCGTACGGACGAGGTGCCGACACGGGTGTGGTCGGGGAGTTCGTCCAGGGTGAGCCCGCCGGGGTGGATCAGCGCGTCCCGGACGTCGTCCCGCTTGAGGAAGGCGGCGAAGGTGGTCCCGGCCGGGAGCGGCCGGTCTCCCGGGATGTCCTTGACGCAGTGCACCGCGAGGTCCGCCTGACCGGCGAGCAGCGCCGCGTCGACCTCCTTGGTGAACGCCCCCTTGCCCTCCACCTGGGAGAGCGCCCCCATCCACCGGTCGTCTTGACGGGGATGACCTCGGTGGCGGTGTCGGGGTGCAGCGCGCGCAGTTCGGCGCGGACGCGCTCCACCTGGGCCAGCGCCATCGGCGAATCACGGGACACGATGCGGATCAGTTCAGGGGCGGACATGGCGCCGATGATAGACCGTCAGTTGCGGACAGTTACCGACAGCGCGTCGGGGGCGGCGGGCGCCCGCCGCCTCCCCCACCGCCCGCCGCCGCGCCCGGGGTACCGTCCCAGCCATGTCCCGATCAACAGCATCCCCCACGCCGGCCACCCCCTCGCCGTCGCCCGTCACGGCGGACGACCTCGACCTCGCCGTACGGCTCGCCGTTGCTGTGCTGCGTACGGCGCCCACAACGGCCTGGGAGGGGGCGCCGGCCGGTTCGCTGGAGTGGGACTGCTGGGAGACCGTCGAGCACCTGAGTGACGACCTCTTCGCCTACGCCGTCCAACTGGGGCCCAGGACACCGCCGTTGACCGGAAACGTACCCTACGTGTGGGAGCGCCGCCGGCCCGGCGGCCCGGCCAACGCGGTGCACGCCGATCGCGCCGCGGGCCCGGCCGGACTGCTGCAGACCCTGGAGGCGAGCGGGGCACTGCTGGTCGCGATGGTCCGCACCACGCCCCCGCAGGTGCGCGCGTACCACCCCTTCGGTGTGTCGGACCCCGAAGGCTTCGCCGCGATGGGGGCGGTGGAGACCCTGGTGCACACCCACGACCTCGCCGAAGGGCTGGGGCTCGACTGGTCGCCGCCCGCCGAGGTGTGTGCGCGGGTCCTCGCCCGCCTGTTCCCGGACTCCCCGGCGGAGACGGAGCCGTGGCCCGCCCTCCTGTGGTCCACCGGGCGCACCGCACTCCCCGGGCTCCCGCGGCGGACGTCCTGGCGCTGGGACGGAACCGTACCGTCCGCACGCTGATCCGGGCGTGACGGGTGCCGCGCCGGGCGGACGGGGGTGCGCGGCGCCGGTCGGCACCGCGGGCGGACGAGTGCGGCTCGGTGCCGCACCCAGGGACGGCGCAGCCGGATCCGGCCGTCCCGGGACCGCCGTCCCGCCTCGGCCCGGCGCGGCTGTGGGCGATCGGTCTCCGTGCCTGCTCCGTCAGCGTCACCCTCCGGCCGGAGAGACGACCGATCGCTGCCGCGTGTCGCGTGCGTAACCGCCGCACAGCGCGCGACCCGAGGCCCTGTATCGCCCGGCCGCGGCGGGAGGCCGGGCCGGCGCGGGCGGCAACCGGCCCGGGCTTCCCCGTACGACTGTCCGGCGCGCTATCTCACCGGCGCTTCCCCTCACGCCCGCTTCGACGAGACGAGGTGGGCGAACGCCACCACGTTGGCGACGTAGTCCTTGGCCTTGCGGTCGTACGAGCCGCCGCAGGTGATCAGCCGCAGCTGTGCGTCCTGGGTGTCCGCGTAGACCCGGTCGTTGGGGAAGTTCGCCTTGCTGAAGGTCTCCACGGAGTCGATCTCGAACGTCGCGACGATGCCGTCCTCTCGCGTGATCTCGACCGTGCTGCCCGGCTTGAGGGTTTCCAGTTGCAGAAACACTGCCGGTCCGGTCTTGGTGTCGACATGGCCCGCGACGATCGCCGAGCCGCGCTCACCCGGGGCCGCGCCGCCCTTGTACCAGCCGACGAGGTTCTGGTTGCCCGCCGGCGGCGGATTGAGCTGCCCGGTGGAGCTGAGCGTCAGCTCGGTGAACGGGGCGTCCACGGCGATCTCCGGGATCGTCAGTCGCTTCGGCGCCGAACGGGACAGCACGAGTTCCGGCCGCGGGGAGCCGGTCCGCTGCGCCGCGGGGCCGGCGACCTCGGGGCGGGACGGCGGCTTGGCGTCCGCCGAGGTGTCCACCGAGTTGTAAACGAGGATCGCACCCAGCAGAAACGCTCCCGCGGACCAGAGCAGACCGCGGCCGATGGGGCGGGGCGGAGGGGCGTCCGGGGTGGGGTCGGGGTTCGGATTCGGCTGGGATGTCTGCGGGGCGGTCATAAGGGTGCCTTTCGTGAGCGGGCGGCGCGAGGTGCGGAAGGGGACACGCGGCGTGGTGGCACGGCCCGGGACGCCGGGGCGACGGGACGTGCCGGAGGACGACGCCGGATGCCGGGGAGGCGGCGCAGGTCACCGCGGTGGCCCGCGGTGCCGAGGACGGCGCGGGGCCCGGGGGGCCGCAACGCAATCGCCGCGGCCACCGTCCCACGAGGACGGTGGCCGCGACTGCACATCGACCTCCGGAGGGGAGCAGCCTTGTCAGGCCGCGGCGCCCGATGAATTGCGGCGACGCAGCATGTAGGCACCGGCACCCAGACCACCGAGCATCAGGACGGAACCGGCAGCCAGGCCGCCACCGGACAGCGCCATTCCACCGCCACCGGTGTGCACGCCACCGCTCGGCCGACGGCCCCAGTGGTCGCCTTCCCGGCCGTGGTCACGGTCACCGCCCCGGCCGTGGTCACGGTCGCCCCACCGGCCGTGGTCGTGGTCGCCCCACCGGCCGTGGTCACGGTCACCGCGGTCACGGTCACCGCGGTCGCGGTCGCCCCGGTCGCGGTCGCCCCGGTCGCGGTCACCGCGGTCGCGGTCGCGGTCGCGGTCACGGTCCCGGTCGCGGCCACGCCCGTGGTCGTCGCCGAAGTCGGCGTTCTGGTCCCAATCCCCGGCTACAGGCATCGCCAGGGCGCCGCCACCGGTGTGCACGCCGCCGTGCGGCGCACGGTGGTGCCGGCCATGGCCGCCGTCACGGCCGTTGTCCCGGCCACGGCCGTTGTCCCGGCCGTTGCCCCGGCCACGGCCGTTGTCACGACCGTTGTCCCGGCCACGGCCGTTGTCACGACCGTTGTCCCGGCCACGGCCGTTGTCACGGCCCTTGTCGCGGCCGTGGCCGTTGTCGCGGCCGCCTCTCCCGTGGTCGTTGTCGTGGCTGGCGAAGGTTCCGCCGGCCGATCCAATGTTCTCAGCCAGTGCCATGGCGTTCGCGGCGGGCGCGGTGATCGCGAGCACCGCCGTCACGGCGGCTGAGGCAAACAAGGTGCGGGCAGTGCGCATGGGGACAAATCCTTTCGGCGCGACTGCGAAGGCTGACACTTCGTCGGCACATCGGAATCGCAGTAGCGACGTGATCACCGTCAGTCGGATTCCGGCTCGGCACCACCGGAGAACGCCGCATTCGAGGGACAACATCGGCTCTTCGAGTGGCGAAGGACCACGTATTCACCCGTTGGACGGCGCGTGTCGGCGGCGTGTCGTCATCAAGGTGGGCTAGAGGGGTCTCCGGGGGGGCGCAGCCAGGTCGGTCCAGGGTGCACGGGAGGGCAAATGGATCACGCTCCGTGGCGGACGGTGTCGGGGACCGTCGACGGCCCCGCTGCCCGCACGAAGGGCGGAGCACCGAACGGCCCCGGAGAGGCCGCCGGCGCCCGTCGCCAGGCGGGCGCAGCTGACACCACACAAGTGACTGTACTGACAGTGCGTCAGCTCTGCATCACCGGCATAGAGTCACCGCGGCGGTGACGGCGAAGCAGACGGAGCGGGAGGTGCGGTCGGGCGGATGACGGTCCTCGCGCGCGACACCACACCGGTGATCCTGATCGATATCGGCGGAGTGCTCTCCCCCGATCACCTGCCTGCCGCGGCCGCCCGCTGGAGCGGCCGGCTGGGGATCTCCCAACAGGACTTCCTGGGGGCGCTGTTCGGCGGGAACGACGAGTGGATCCTGATCGGCCGCACGAGCCAGGAAGACTGGTGGCGCACCATCCGGGGACGGCTGCGGATCAGTGGGGAGCTGCTCTCGGAGATCCGGCGGGACCTGGCGGCCGGACAACGCTGGGACGCCGAGCTGGTGGCGGGTCTGCGCGATCTCCGCGGTGCGGCACGGACCGTCATCGTGAGCAATGCCTGGCCGGAGATGCGCGGCGGACTGCCGGGCAGCGGGGTACTGGACGCCGTGCACGACGTGGTGCTGTCCTGCGACGCCGGCTGCGCCAAGCCCGATCCGCGGATCTACGCGATCGCCCTGGAGCGGGCCGCCGCGGCCACCCCCGCGCAGGCCCTCTTCATCGACGACACCGAGGGGCATGTTCGTGCGGCCAGGTCACTGGGCCTGGCCGGTCATGTCCATAGGGACACGGCGAGCACCCTCGCGCGCATCACCGCATTCGTCCGGGCGGCGCCCCGGGGATAGGCACGGGAACCACCGGAGGCAGGGGAATCGGACTGGCGCCGCAGGCCCGGCCCCGACCCGGACGCCGTCACCGCCGTCACCGCCGTCACCGCCGTCAGCCGCCGCTCCCCCGCAGCGCCTCCTCGACGATGGCCTCCAGGCGGGCGTGGTGCGCGCCGCGCCAGTAGACCCGTCCGCACGCGGTGCACTGTGCGAAGACGTCGTACGTGCGCTGCGTGCCGTGCTGAAGCTGCTCCTGGACCGCGTCCTTGTCGGCGGCGGCCAGCCGGCCGTTGCACGCCGTACAGCGGGTCCAGGGAGCGAGGACGGGGGCGAACCGGCCCAGTACGTCCCGGAGTTGGTCGTCCGGCCGGTCGCTGTAGACATACGCCCCGGCCCAGATCTCCCGGCGTTGCAGCAGCCCCCGGTCCCGGGAGAGCAGTACCCGGCGCTCCTTGGCGGAGAGCGCGGCCAGCGCGGCATCGCCAGGGTCCTCGTTCGTGTACGCGGCGTCGACACCGAGCAGTCGCAGCCGCCGCGCGAGGGTCCCGAGGTGGACATCGAGCAGGAACCGCAGGGGCGCGCCCGGAATGTGCTGCGGACGCTCGACGGCCTGGACCTCGACGCTCTCGCCCGCGCTCGGGATGTGGGAGACGGGAGCCTCCGCGCCGTCCACCACCAGCCGCCCGACCTCGGTGAGCGGGACGCCGAGCGACTCGACGACATGCCCGAGCGTCGACGCCCCGTCCGTCACCAGGGGCGTACGGCCGGCGCTGCGCTCCGCCCCGACGAAAATATGCAGCTCAGGGGCGAAGGTGAGATCGATTTCGGGTCCGTTCACCGGCTTCCTCCGAGGATGCCCCGGCCTTCAGGCTGGGGAGGAATCGGACTCCTGCGGAGCGGGGCAGGGATGGCCGGATCGCCGCCAGGGCGATCCGGTGTCCGCCACCCGGTAGGGCGAGCCGGCCCACAAGGATCAAGATTCCTCAACTGTCAGTCCTTCTGGGTAGGTTACTGGTCATGACGACGCCAGCGATGGCGGAGGGCTGCGGGCATGCCCGACACACCTTTCGTGTGCGCCTGTCGGCTACGGCCCGGCGGGCACGGGACACCGAGTGAGACCGCTGCCGGTGGATCTGGAATGAGTGTGTCGCCAAGTCCCAGCACCGAGTCTGCACTACACGCGGCCTGGCTTCCGCCTTGAGGATGGCCGTCTGCATCTGGCCGGGAGCGTCGTGGTGACGGTGGTGTGGTCGCGCCCCCTTCCTGCGCCCCCGTCGAGCGTGCGCGTGTACCAGGACACACTCGGACACTGGTACGCCTCCTTCGTCGCGGCCGCACAGGCCGAACCGCTCGCCCCGACCGGCCGCGTCCTCGGCGTGGACTGGGGGGTGAAGGAGGTCGCCAGCGGATTCCCGACGGCCGGAGCGGAGGAATCTGACGGCACGGCGTGTCGCACCGCCGCCGGCGCAGCCGGCCGTCCGGCACGGCGCACGGCCACCGCAGGCGCTCGCCCCGCTCGGTTCCCGAGCCCCGGGCGCTGCTGCCACCTCTGCCACACACGCCCACGCACTCCTTCAACCGCTCCGGCGTCAACAGAGCACCGCCATCAGAGGACTTCACCCGCCCAGGGTCCTCCGCTGGGACGATGATCATGCCCCGTCGCCTGCCTACAGTGAGGAGAGCAGCAGGACCAATGCTGCGTATCACCCATGACACATCGAGAGAGGCGCAACGGCCATGCCGGAGAATCCGCGGGCATCACAGGCATCCCCCGACGCAGACGACTCCCAGACTTCCCGGATACCTCAGGCATCCCCGATGTCCGAGCCGGTGTCGGCTTCTGCCGGGGCATCCGACATCGTCGATCTGGGCGCCTACGGCCAGGACTTCATCGCCGACCCGTACCCCTACTACGCCAAGTTGCGGTCCCAGGGGCCCGTCCACCGCGTACACACCCCTTTCGGCCAGGACGCCTGGTTGGTCGTCGGTCACGAAGCGGCGCGCGCGGCGCTCAGCGACCCGGGCATCAGCAAGGACTGGCGCAGCAAGCTGTCGCAGGCCGGCACCGGAGGCGAGAACGCCCTGTTCACCAACATGCTGGATGCCGATCCGCCGCAGCACACCCGCCTTCGCAAGCTGGTGGCGAAGGAGTTCACGACCCGCCGGGTCGAGGCGCTGCGCCCGCGCGTCCAGCACATCACCGACGAACTCCTCGACGCGATGCTCAGCGCTCCGGACGGCCGTGCCGACCTCGTCGAGGCGCTCGCCTTCCCGCTGCCCATGACCGTCATCTGCGAACTCCTGGGCGTCCCCTCCGCGGACCGCGCCCTGTTCCGGTTGATCGCGCCGACCAGTCCGGAGGAGGCGCAGCAGGCGACCATCGAACTGTCCGAGTATCTCGTCGGCCTCATCGAGACCCAGCGCAAGGAGCCGGCCGACGGTCTGCTCAGCGCCCTGATCCGCACCAGCGACGAGGACGGCGACCAGCTCTCCCGTGAAGAGCTGATCGGCACGGTGTTCCTGCTGATGGCCGCCGGGCACGAGACGGCCCTCAGCCTGATCTCCAACGGTGTCCGCGCCCTGCTCCAGCATCCCGCCCAACTGGCCGCCCTGCGCGCCGACTTCTCGCTCATCGACAACGCGGTGGAGGAGATGCTGCGCTACGACGGTCCCGTGCAGACCGCCACCTGGCGCTTCACCACGGCTCCGGTCGAGATCGGCGGCACGCTGATCCCCGCCGGCGAATCGGTGCTGGTCTCCCTCGCCTCCGCTTCCCGCGACACCGAACGCTTCGTCGCGCCCGACGACTTCGACATCACCCGCGATCCGCGCGGGCACGCCGCCTTCGGCCATGGCATCCACTTCTGCCTGGGCGCGCCGCTGGCCCGTCTGGAGGGCCGGATCGCGATCCGCTCCCTCCTGGAACGCTGCCCCGATCTCGCACTGGACACCGACCTGGACGCCCTTACCTGGCGCACCGGCCTGATCATCCGGGGCACGGACCATCTGCCGGTTCGCTGGGGCATCTGAGGCACGGAGGGAGGAGGGCGGGGAAGGAGGAGAGAAGGAGAGGGAAGGAAGGACCGGAAGGCAGCATCGGCCGCTCGCTCCTCCCTCTCCCGCCTTCCCGCCTTCCCGCCTTCCCGCCTTCCCGCCTTCCCGCCTCAGCAACTCAAGTGGTCGCCGGGCACGGTCCCCAGGATCTGAACGAAGCGCTGATAGTTGTCGATCCGGTTCTGCACCTGGCCCGGATTTCCGCCGTTGCACTCCAGCGAACCGTTGATGGACCTGATGGTCTCCCCGAATCCGGCGCCACCGACCATGGCCTGGTGCGGCGTCATGGTCCCCGGCCCGGTCTGCGTGTTCCAGTACCAGAGCGCGGTCTTCCAGGCGACCGCCGGGTCCTGCTCGACCAGATAGGGGTTGTTCAGCAGGTCGATGCCGAGTGCGTCCCCCGCCGCCTTGTAGTTGAAGTTCCAGCTCAGCTGGAGGGGGCCCCGCCCGTAGTAGGCGGCCTGCCCGGCCGGACAGCCGTACGGCCGGGTGGCGTCGCAGTAGTGCGGATAGTTGCCGGTGTCCTGTTCCACGACGTACACGAGCCCGCCGGTCTCATGGCCGACATTCGCCAAGAAGGCCGCGGCCTCCTGCCGTTTGACGGTGTCACTCCCGGTGTTCGCGAACTCCGGGTACGCGCTCAGGGCCGCAACCAGCCCGCTGTACGTGTAGAAGGGATTCCGGTTCGGGAACATCTGGTTGAACTGCGCTTCGCTGACGACGAATCCGTCGGCCGCCTCATCGGCCCGGCCCTGGGACACGCTCGACGCGGCCGATGCCGGCGCGCCACAGGAGCCGTTCACCGTCGAGGGCATGGCGCCCCTGGACGGACCTGCGCAGCCGACCACCGCCCCGGCCGACTTGATGGTCGTCGTGGCCACCGCCGGCGCTGCCGGTACGGCGAGGGCGATGCCCATGGCCATGGTGGCGGCACCCAGCAACACTGCTCCGCGCGATCGCATCGAGGCGTTTCCTCTCGTCAGCCAACTGCCGTGGGGGGTCAGCACGTTGGGCAGCGGTGACACACCGCCAACGGTCTGGACCAAGCGAGGCTACGGGCGCTTTGCCGAGCATGTCCATACCAATGCAGGACAACGCGACACCCCCCGGCACCGACCGCACCCCCCATGCGAAAGTGGCCCGATGAAGACCATCGGGTTGATCGGCGGCATGAGCTGGGAGTCCACCGCCGAGTACTACCGGCTGCTGAACGAGCTGACGCGCGACCGGCTGGGCGGGCTGCACTCGTCCAAGTGCGTGCTCTATTCCGTGGACTTCGCGGAGATCGAGCGCCTGCAGACCGAGGGGCGCTGGGACGAGGCCGGCGCGATTCTGGCCGAGGCCGCCAAGGCACTGGAAGCCGCGGGGGCGGACCTGCTACTGATGTGCACCAACACCATGCACAAGATCGCCGACCAGGTGTCCGCCGCGGTCGGCCGCCCGCTCCTGCATCTCGCCGACACCACGGCGGACGCCGTCCACGCGAAGGGGCTACGCCGCGTCGGACTGCTCGGGACCGCCTTCACCATGGAACAGGACTTCTACCGCGGCCGCCTGGCGAGCCGCGGCCTCGACGTCCTGGTCCCGGATGCGGCCGGACGCCGGACCGTGCACCGCGTGATCTACGAGGAGCTGTGCCTCGGCATCGTCAACGAGGCGTCCCGCGACTCCTACGCCTCGGTCATCGACGACCTCGTGACCGCCGGCGCCGAAGGCATCATCCTCGGCTGCACCGAAATCGAACTGCTCATCAGGCCGGAGGACAGTCCGGTCCCCATCTTCCCGACGACGCGGCTGCACGCCGAGGCCGCCGTGACCCTGGCGCTCACCCCGCCCCACTGACGCCCCGTACACCCCTATAACGCCTCGAAGTTACGCAACTCGCCACCGTCAACTCCCCCCATTTCACCCACATTTATCTTTACTCCAGGTTTGAAGTTGTCGCGGGTACTCTGACGTGGTGTCTCGTAACGAGTTAGAACGCCTGGCCAAGATCCGGATGCAGATCACCGGAGAGTCCCTCGAACGCGCCCTGGCCGTCCTCCGTGGAGACACCACCGAACCCGCCCCCGACACCGATCCCGGCCCCGGTCCCACCTCGGAAGCGGAACCCGAGCTCCCACCTGCCCCCGCCCCGGCGGACGCGGGCAACGCGACCGCCGCACCCGACACATCCCCCGACCGGCCCGAACCCCCCGACCCCCCGGACGGCACCCATCCCCGGCGCCCCCACCTCCGGGGCCTGTGACGTCGGACGCCCCCGCACCGCCCAACCCGATCCGGCCTACCGGACCCGCAGCACACGACCCGAGGAGCAGCACTGCTCTCCCCCTACCAAGAGCAGCTGCGCCGGCGGTTCCTCTCCGCCCCAGTCACGGCCGCCCCGGCCCCCTGGCGGCCCGTCGGGAACGGGCTGATTCCGGTCGGCGGTCTGCTCGGCATCGGTTTCGCCGTGGCCCCCGGCAGCGGCCGGGAACTGGTCATGGTGGTCTCCACCGCCGGCCACGGCCTCTTCGACGCCCTCACCGGCGACAAGATCGCCCGGGACCGCGACCCCGACCCCGAGACGAGCACCCCGGACGAGGCCCCCGATCTCTCGTGCCCCGGATTCGGACCGCTCGCCGGCATCCGCGTCCCGATCGCCGGCCTCTTCGGAGGCGGCTTGCACACCACAACCGCCGGTGGCTGGCAACTGGAAGTGGTCGCCCCGGAATGGCCCCACGACCGCGTCCTGCTCTCATCGGACGGCGGCATGCCCCACAACGGGCCGCACGGCGAACGCTGGTGGCATGTCTTCGACGCCAACTACTCTGAGCTGCGTGCCGCCGGATTCTCCCCCTCCGGCCGCACCCTCGCCGTCGCCACCAGCAGCGACCTCACCCTCTGGACCCGAGCCCCGCTCAGCGCCGGCCCCACAGGCACCACCCACACCGACGGAAGGACCGACGGCGCGAGGGCCGCCACCCGCAGCCCCGACGCCGACACCCCCTGCTCATGACACGCGCCGGCCTCGCCACCCCGCTCAGTGCCGCCTGCGCAGGGGGCAGCACGTTCGCCACACAACGAGGCATCGGCACCACGCACAGCAACCCCCGCCCCGCCCCACCCGGGGCCGGCCGATCACGGGCTCAGCGGTCGCGCCAGCAGCGGCGTACGGGGAACCTGATGCCCCCCGCTGGCCAGCATGCGAACCTCACCCCGGTCGCTGATCTCCGCCCGTACGATCCCCGACTCATCCTCGTAGACCGGATACCCGCCCGCTCCCGCCTGGTCGGTACGCCGGACGATCACCACATCGTCTTCGACGGCGGGGGCCTGAAATACCAGCTCATAGCGTTCCGGGTAATCCATCGGGGCCTCCCGATACTGCTCTGCGGGTACTCCCCGGGGCGCCGCGCCTCCTGCCGCCGCTGCCGCGCGCCACTGCGCCCCGGCCCTTCCATCGTCGCTCAGGCCCGCGTGCCGCGCCTGAGGAGAACCGGTCGCCGAGCCAGGACGGGCAGCGCAGCAGCCCCTGCGCACCGTCCCGACCGGCAGGCATGCCCAGCCCCCGCCTGGCTGTCGCGGCCGGGCTCTCCGCCGTCGCTCAGCCCCCCATCCTTGACCGCTCAACCAGACGCGCCACGGGTCAGGGTGCCCGGCGCCCGGATCCACGACCGGTTGCCTGGCGAACCCGAACGACCGGAGCGCCGAAAATCCCTTGGCCCCCTCACCCGCGATACGCGAACGTCGACCGCGACAACCTTCGACGACTCCCCGGGGAGCCCCACATGACCGATGCAGCGCACACACTCCCCGAGACAGGCGAAGCGCCTGACCCTCTGGTCCGACTGATCGCCGAGCGCGCCTGCGAACGCCTGATCATCGAGTTCGTCCACCGCCTCGACCTCGGAGAACCGAGTTCGGTGGCCGATCTGTTCACCGCCGACGGCCTCTGGGAATGGCCGTACGGCGACCGCCGCATCACGGGGCGCGAAGCACTGCGCGAGTACTTCGGCTCCCGCCCGGCGGACCGTCTGTCCCGCCGCCTGATGAGCAACATCCTGGTCACCGTCACGTCCCCCACGATGGCGACCGCGACCTCCTACCTCACGACCTACCGCGTCGACGGCCATGTCGAAGGCATGGTCCCGTCGCGGCTCCCCACCAACGTGGGCCACTACGAGGACACCTTCCGCAAGGTCGACGGCACCTGGCTCCTCGCCACCCGCAGGACGTTCCTGGCCTTCGGCTCCGGCACCGAACGCCTGACGCCGCCACCTGCCCGCTGACAGCCCGCGAACGCCCCGCACCCCACCCGGCCGCCCGCCACGCAGTGACGCGCAGAGAGCCCCACTTCCCCTCCCCCACAACGCACTTCACGCCATCGCCGTCCCCCCGCTATCGCCGCCCTCTCCCCCTGCGTCATCCGAAGTACCGGTGAAGCCCCGCTCCCGTGCGCTGTCACGGGAGCGGGGCGGGTCCGAGAAGCGCCAGCAGCTCGGATAGATACGGGGACCACCGTACGGGGGACCACTGACAACGAGCCTGCGCCATACGACGGTCCGGACCCCGAGCCCGAGGCGTACGACAATCCGCCGGGGCAGGGCGGTCGCGCAGACCCCGGCCAGGGCGGCGACGGCTCCCGGCGCGGGCGCAACGGGCCGCGCACCCTCAGCCCCGATCGGATTTCCGGCGACGCCACCCGTTCGAGGTAATGTCGCGGGCGATCAGCACCGCGCCTCCGGGAATCCGGTCAACCGCCGCTTGCACCACGGGCGTTCGGCAGGCACATCCTCCGACGACCGGTCCGACGTCGTAAGAGCGGGGCGAGGAATCGGGAGAGGGAATGCGAACGAGAGCGGGAGAGGAAGAAGGAGGGGCCATGGCAGGGAACCGTCGCTTCTCACTGGCGACCGTGGCCGTGGACTGTGCCGACGCCCACACACTGGCGGACTTCTATCGGCGGCTCCTGGGCTGGGAGGTGACACTCAGCGAAACGGACTGGGTGCTGCTCACGTCTCCGGGGGGAGGCACCGGGCTCTCGTTCCAGTCCGAAGCCGGGTATCGGCCGCCGGTGTGGCCCGAGCAGGGCGGCGAACAGCAGAAGATGCTGCATCTCGACATCCGGGTCGACGACCTCGACGAGGGCGAGGCGTTCGCGGTCGCCGCGGGAGCGAAACGGGCGGAATTCCAGCCACAGGACGATGTCCGGGTGCTCCTCGACCCGGCAGGTCATCCCTTCTGCCTGTTCCTCCGCTGACGGCTCCCGCACTGATCAGCAGCACACGGGCGGACGGGGGGCCGTGGTCGGCGCGTCGTCTGGTGCAACCGGGTCCAGGTGGGCGGCGGCCGGATCACGAGGGGGGCCGTTGACGCCTGGGGAGCGGCCGGACAGAGTGGTGACCGCGGAGCGTGTGGGACTGGACACACGCGGGCAACAGGGGGAGCGCGAGTCGCTGACGGTCGTTGCTGGTCAGCGAGTTGAGGTGGGGTCGGGGCGATCTTCGGAGAGGGCTGGGTGGGGATATGGCTGACGCGCGGGGAGATGCGTTGTCGGTGGCTGCCCCTAGCATGTCTCACATGTCCCCAACTCCTCCCGCTCCTACGGGTGTGCCCGTTCCTGCCTCCGAAGCCAACGACTCGATCCGGCGTTTTGTGCGCGCCCGGCGTGACCTGGCGTGGACGGCGCAGGACATGGCGGAGTATGCGGTGCTGTTGGAGATCTGGACGGTAGCGGTGCGCGCTGAGGTCTCGGAGGTCGTCGAGGCGGCCTGAGGGCGCTCGTTCCGACCACCGGATCGCCGGCATGGTGCGGCCTGGCCTGCGAGGTCGGCAGCGGCTCGCCGTCGCCGGGGGCGTCCGCCGGGCTCCGGCGAAACTCGGTTGCCGATCCCCGCGAGCGCGCCGAGAATCGGTGGCATGGGGGATGTGCTGACCGCAGATCAGATCGAACAGTTCGTCACGAACGGCTTTGTCCGGCTACCGGAGGCCTTCCCGCGCTCACTCGCGAACGAGTGCCGGGCGTTCCTGTGGCGCGAGACCGGGCTCGACCCGGACGACCCGGCGTCCTGGACCGAGCCCGTGGTCAGGCTCGAAGGCTACGCGAACGAGCCGTTCCAGCGGGCGGCCACCACCGAGCGCCTGCACGGCGCCTTCGACCAACTCGTCGGCCCGGGCCGCTGGGTACCACGTGTCGGGCTCGGCACGTTCCCCATCCGCTTCCCGCACCCGGCCGACCCTGGCGACGCCGGATGGCACATGGACGGCAGCTACACCCCCGAAGGGGAGTCGGGGTACTGGCTCAACCTCACCTCCCGCGGCCGTGCCCTGCTGATGCTGTTCCTCTTCTCCGACGTCGACGACGAGACCGCCCCGACCAGAATCAAGGTCGGCTCCCATCTCGACGTCCCGTCGTTCCTGCAGCCCGCGGGTGAGTCAGGTATGGATCTCTTCTCCCTCTGCACGGCGATGGACGAGGCGGGCCAACTCGACGCGCCGCATCGGCCGCTGGCGCTCGCCACCGGACAGGCCGGTGACGTCTACCTCTGCCACCCGTTCCTGATCCACGCCGCCCAGCCCCACCGCGGCACGGCGCCGCGGTTCCTGGCCCAGCCCCCACTGATACCGACCGGCCCGCTCGACCTGGACCGCAGCGACGGCACCCACTCCCCTGTGGAGCGCGCGGTCCGCCTGGGCCTGGGCCTGACCTAGCCACCTCAACGGCCTCCCGCACACCCCCACCGCACACTCGGGACCATGGCACTCTCCTCGCCACAGGTCACGAGACCGCACCCGCAGCACCGCCCCACCCCGCCCCACGACCCACCGACCGCCACGTCCGATTCCCGCCAGTCAGCGCGCCCGAAAGCCCGCACACTCGAAGAAAGCCCAGGTGACGCACGACCAAGGACACGACATGACCGCCCACCACAGCACTACCACGGCCACCACGGCCACCACGGCCACCACGGCCAAGCCCACCGCCGCCGCTGCTGCTCCCGCCACCACCCGCTACACCACCCTGGACAGCCCCCTCGGTGAGCTGCTGCTCGTCGGCGTGGACTCCCCCACCGCCCCCGGCGGCATCGCCCTGACCTCGCTCTCCATGCCCGGACAGCGCGGCGCCGCCGCCGTACGACCACAGTGGCACCACACTCCCCGGCCTTTCGCCGAGGCCATCCGGCAGCTCCGCGCCTACTTCGCCGGCGGGCTCACCCGCTTCGACCTGGAGTACCGCACCAACGGCACCGCCTTCCAGGAACGCATCTGGCAGGCGCTGGAGGACATCCCGTACGGGACCACGACCACATACGGTCGGCTCGCCGGCACCGTCGGCGTACGGCAAGCGGACGTTCGCGCGCTGGCCACCGCGATCGGGGCGAACCCCTTGCTCCTGCTGCGCCCCTGCCATCGCGTGATCGGCGCCGACGGCACCATGCGCGGCTACGCGGCAGGTGTCGAGCGGAAGGCCGCCCTGCTCACACACGAAGGCGCCCTCCCGCCCACCCTCATCTGACGCCATGCCCACCCCCATGAACGCCCCCTCGCCGGCCAGCTCCCACCGCTCCCACCACCCCACCGCCCCCTCCCCCCTCCTCCCACCCCACGAAGCGGCCACGTACGGCCCCTTCCCCTCCCCACCCCCGCACACCGATGCCGAACTGGACGCACTACTCGGCCTGTTGACAGCTACCCCACACACCTCCACCGCCACCCCTCACCGCAGCACGCCCCCCACCCCGGCCACCGTCACCGTCGGACACAGCCGGGACGCGGCATCACATTCCGCTGCGGCAGCATTCGCCAAGGCATGGCGTAAGACGGGCCGCACCGTCCTCGCCGTGGTCGACTGGCCGGAACATGCCGCGTCCTGGCTGCGCCCCGCCCATCGCTTCACCGCCGGACAGCCGGACGCCTGGGTGGTTGCCGCGGCGCCACTGGGCTGGGCCCAGATGAGCCGCCGACTCCACCACAGCACCGACTGGGAACCGGCCCGGACCTTCGGCTTCGCGTCTCTCGGCCACTCCCGACTCGCCGCCCTGGCCGGCCCCCCAACGCGGGAGGGCATGCGTGGCGCCACGGCAGGCGGCGGCACCTGGGCCATCGCCCGCGGCTGGGTGACCACCACGACGCGACACGAAACGCCCCCAGTACATGAAGCACCCCCCGGTATATGAAGCACCCCCGGTACACAAAGCAATCCCCGATACACGAAGCCCCCCACCCCGCCCCACCACCCATCACTCCATCCCATGGCACCCTGAAAGAACAGAATGGCCCCGCCACGGCACCTGCCCCAGGCCCAGGCCCTGATCCAGGTCCAGACGCGTCCCCACCCCCCATCCGCCCCGAGGCAGGTCAGCAGCACATGAGCACCCCACTCCCCGGCTTCGAGGACTTCGGGCAGCTCAAGGGGCCTGACGCACCGCCGTCACATCCGCGCACGCGACCCGAGGGGCGACCGAACGACCAACCAGCAAGCGCCGAGCACCTCACCCCCGCCCAAGAATTCCCCCGTCGAGAACTCGCCCCCGGTGCCGTCCACCTCCCCGGCTGGCTGTCCCTCGCCGAGCAGCGCGAGCTGGTCACGGCCTGCCGCAGCTGGGCGCGCGGCCCGGCCCCCATCCGGCACACAAGACTCCCGCGCGGCGGCGTGATGTCCGTCCAGACGGTGTGCATCGGCTGGCACTGGCAGCCGTACGCATACACCCGCACCGCGGACGACGTGAACGGCGCCCGGGTCGCCGAATTCCCGGACTGGATGGTCGTGTTGGGCCGCCGCGCCCTCGTCGACGCCTATCAGGATGCCGCTGCCGGCGACGCGTACGCCCCCGACACCGCGCTGATCAACTTCTACGACGCCCAGGCGAAGCTCGGCATGCACCAGGACAAAGAGGAACGCTCCAGCGCGCCGGTCGTCTCGCTCAGTATCGGCGACACCTGCGTCTTCCGCTTCGGCAACACCGAGACGCGCACGCAGCCGTACACCGACATCGAACTGACATCAGGCGACCTGTTCGTCTTCGGTGGACCGTCCCGCTTCGCATACCACGGCGTTCCCAAGGTCTATCCGGGCACCGGCGACCCGGCGACCGGCCTGAACTCGGGTCGCCTCAACATCACCATGCGCGTCACCGGCCTCAGCTGATCGCCACCGGCACCGGTCACCGTCCACCGGCCTCAAGCGGCAGACTGGACGCATGTGCCGCAGCATCAAGACCCTCCGCCCACCCACCACGCCCGCCGTGACCGACGAGGACATCCGCGCCGCCGCCTTGCAGTACGTCCGCAAGGTCTCCGGATTCCGCGCCCCGGCGGCCCACAACCGCGAGGTATTCGACCACGCCGTGGACGCCATCGCCGCAGCGACGCACGACCTCCTCAACGGCCTCCAGGTCCGCGGCACGACCCCCACTAGCCAAGACTGACCCGGCCCGGCCCCACCACACGGTCCACCCGCCCGGACGTCCAGCAGTCCAGCAGGGTGTTGCACCACGAACCCACCACACACCTAGCTCCCACCACTACTGAAGTTGAATGCGTGATGTCGGTGTCGACAAGGTCAGTCGTTCATGTCCAGGCCGGCCTGGATGAGGCAGGCCGTGAGGGTAGTTGGAAAACGGGTGCGCCCGATATGTGCGGGCGCCTCTACCGGCTGAGGCCGGACAGTCCGCGGGGTCTTGCGCAGCCGACCCATCGGGCGGGTGTGTGCCTCAGCACCGTGCACCCAGGCACACACCCGTCCCGGACTTGTCTACGTCAGCGCTGGTCGGGGAGCCAGTTGCCGTGGAAGCCGACGGGGACACGGCGTGGCAGGTGGATGGTGGCGGTGGGTGGCGCGGTCAGGTCGTCGGCGTCGAGTATGACCAGGTCGCTTCGGTCGGTGGCGGCGTCGTAGACGTAGGTCATCAGCCAGCCCGAGCTTCCGGGAGCACTGTTCGCGGGGACGAAAGTGGCTTCGCCCGGGGTGCGCCCTGCCGCGAAGGAGTGGCTGACTGTCGTGCCGGAGTGCAGGTCGTAGCGGTGGATCGCGCCCTGGCAGTCGGAACCTTCGGGAGATCTGAGGGTAGTGGCGTAACCGTAGCGGGCGGGGAGGCCCGCGAGGCGGTCGTCGATGCGGGGGAATTCTGCTCGGCGATCGTCGAGCTGCTCCTCGCGCACGGTTCCGGTGGCCAGGTCGATCGTCCATCGCCAGAGGGATCCATGGCCGTTGACGTCCACGTTCTCGCCCACATGGTCGTAGCGGATGGCGTACAAGGTCAGGCGCTGTCCGTCGGCGTCCTCGTGGGCGTTGAGCGTGTGGAAGACGTAGCAAGGAGCGATGTCGAACCAGCGCACCGGGCCGTAGGGGTCCTCTCGGTTCAGGACACCCAGGCGCGCGCCGTAGTCGGGGGTCCAGGTGTAGGGCAGGCCACGGTCGCCGGCCACCGCCTTGGGCAGGTCGAAGACCATCGGCAGGTCCATGAAGACGACGTGGCGGGAGGTGAGGTGGAAATCGTGCATCAGCGTTGGTGCGCCGACGTCCACGGGCCGGCTGACCGTCAGCTCTCCCTGTGCGTCGGCACGGTGGTAGGTCAGTGGGGTCTCGTCCGGTCCCGCACCGTAGCCGAAGAAGTGCAGCTCACCGGTGGTGGCACAGGTCTTGGGATGGGCGGTCATCGGGGTGTGGAGCCGGCCGTGGAAGTCGTAGGCGCCGATGGTGGCCAGCTCGTTGCCCCTGCGCATGTCCAGCTGGTAGGGGAAGGAGGATTCGATCAGGGCGAGGGTACGTCCGGCATGGCGGACGACGTGGGTGTTGGCGACGCCTGCGAGGAGGTCGCGCTTGCCCTGTGCGTCACGGAGTTCGGCGCCGCGCGTCAAGATGGCGGTCTGAACCCAGCGGTTGCGGTAGGAGGCGGCCCGGCCGGCCTCCAGGCGCACGCCGTGGACCATTCCGTCGCCCAGCCACCAGTGTGCGGAGGTGGCCTGGTGGGGATTGGGTCCGTTGCGCAGGTACCAGCCGGTCAGCTCGGGCGGGATCGCGCCGGTGACCTGCAGTTCAGTGACGGTCAGTTCGTCCTGGACGGGGGCGAAGGCGCCCAGCAGATGGGGAACGGTGGTCATGGTTGACTCCAAGCTGTGTGTGGACGGGACTGTGTGAGGTGCCGGGGACGGTCGGGGCGTTGAGAGTGGGGGAAGTCCGGCGGGACGACGAGTGCGCGTCGGTGCCGCCGGCCGTTGGTCAGTGCGCCGCCGCGGGCTGGGCAGTGGCCGCCGGGCCCGCCGGGAGGGGAATGCGGTGCAGCCCTCGTCGGTCGTAGAAGCGGGCGACGGCGAAGCCGAACAGGGCGGCCGCCACCAGGGCGATGCCCATCGCGGACCACGCGCGGGCGAGACCGGCGTCGGCTCGGGCGTCGTAGTAGAGGATCGAGCGCATGCCGCCGGCGATCTGCCGCAGCGGCTCGAACTCCGCAAGCGTGCGGAAGAAGCCGGGGAGTGCCTGCAGCGGCACGGTCGCGCCGGAGGTGGGGACGGCCATGGCGATGAAGATGAGGGTTAGCAGCAGCATGCCCGGTGTGCCGAACGCGGCGAGGAGTGAGAGGCCACCGATGCCGACGACGGCGATCGTCGCGACCGAGTAGAGCCACAGCAGGCCGAGGTGGGAGGCGTCCATGCCGAGCACGCCGACGGTGGTGGTCTCGACCAGCGAACCCATGAGGACGGAGAGCCCTGCCATGAGCACGATGCCCGTCGCGAGCGTGCGGGTGCGGCTGGTGTGCTGGACGGGCATGCGCTGGCGGAACGGTCCGATGTCGTTGTGCAGGTAGCCGAGGGCGGTGTCGACCTGGGAGTTGATGACGTTGGCGCCGAGCATCCCGCAGACGACCAGGACGAGGGAGTAGTAGAAGGCGGAGAGTCCCAGGCCGCTGTGCGTGCCCAGCGGGTGGCCGTCGGCGACCTGAACGGTGACCGGGTCGGCGAGCAGGAGTTCGGCGGCGGGCGGCAGTGTGGCGCCCTGCTTTCCTGCCTGGCCGAGGAGTTGGGCGCCGATCCGGGTGGACGCGGCGTGGGCGGCCTGCTGGGCAGCCTGGCTGGCCATGGATGAACCGATGCTGCCGGCGGACTGGTTGGTGAGCACGCTGAGGACCGGGCGTGCGGGGCTCTGCGAGGTGCCGGGGACGGTCAGGGCGGTGAGGGTGGAGGTGAAGTCCGGCGGGACGACGAGTGCCCCGAACACCTTGCCCTGGCCGATGAGTTGATCGGCTTCCTGGCGGGTCATCGGCTGCCAGGCGATGGCGTGGTTACCGGTGGAGTGCTCGATCCCGGTAGCAATCTGGTCCCCGAGGTTGAGGTGCGTGCCGCTGGCGTCCGCGCCCTGGTCGCTGTTGACCAGGGCGATGGGCAGGTCGCGCAGATGCCCCCTCGGGTTGAGGTTGCCGCCGACGTAGAGCAGCGCGAAGGCGGTGGCGACGATGGCCAGGATGAGGCCGGAGCCTGTCCACAGGCGTGGGCTGCGGAGCACGGACGACGGGGGGCGAGCGGGCATGGTGCGTTCCTTGGTGGGATGGGATGGCTGGGGCTCAGTGATTGGCGGGCGCTGGTGCGAGTCCGTCGGCGACGAGTCCGGCGTGGACCGCCTCGCCGAGGGCGTGGACGGCGGACTGCGGGCGGACCATGACCGTGAACTCCTTGATCCGGCCGTCGTCGGCGAAGTGCAGCAGGTCGATGCCGTGGATCTGCCTGCCGCCCGCTGTGGCGCGGAAGAGCAGGACGGCCGAGGGTGCGTCGGCGGGGGTGTTGGCGCTGGTCTGCGCGGTGCCGGTGTAGTCGCCGACGTAGCGGAAGTCCTGGAAGGTCCGCAGCAGGACCCCGAACAGGCCCAGCACCATCGGCTTGCCCTCGAAGGGCGTGAACTTCACGGGGCTGTAGAAGCGGACGTCGTCGGTGAACAGGTCGTCCAGCGCGGCGAGGTCACGGGCGTCGACGGCGGCGCGGAAGCGGTCGGCGGTGGCCATGATGCACCCTCCTGACTCATGGAGACTAGTCATGAATCTGACTAGTCATTTTCAGGAGTATCATAGGGAGGTGTGTCCGGCAAACAGGGGTGAGTGAAGGAGTTCGACCGATGGCGCTACGGCACGCCGTTCTGGCCGCCCTGCTCGACGGCGAGACCAACGGCTACGAGCTGGCCAAGACCTTCGGCCTCGGCGTGGCGAACTTCTGGTACGCCCAGCCGCAGCAGCTGTACGCCGAGCTGACCCGGCTGGAGAAGGACGGGCTGATCACCGGGCGGGAGATCGTCCAGGACAACCGCCCCAACAAGCGAGTCTTCCGCGTCACGGACGCCGGCCTCGCCGAACTCGACGACTTCGCCGAAGCCTCCGCCAAGCCGTCCTTCGTCCGCGACGACCTGCTGGTCAAGGTCCAGGCCGCCGACCACGTCGACCCGGTGGTGCTGATCGCCCAGCTCGACGAACGGGCCACCTTCGCCCAGGCCAAGATCGACCTGTTCGAGCAGATGCTGCAAACCATGCGCGGCGAGCGCACGGAGGAGGAGTTCCTGCGCGACGGCGACCGCATCGGCCCGTACCTGACCTGCCTGCGCGGCCTCGCCTTCGAACGGGGCAACCGCGACTGGTGCCGCAACACGATCACGACCCTGCGCCATCGGCAGGCTGCCCGTGCCCAGCGGTGACAGCCCTCCGCTTCGTGTACTGCTGAGCTTGATCCGGTGGTGCCAGTCAGCCGTCCATGATCAGGCCGGTGGCGGCGAGGCAGCCGTCAACCAGGTCCGGACGGCACTGGATCTGTTTGAGCCGGTGCTTCACGGCCCAGGTGATCTGGTCGAGGCATGCTGCGGCGAGGTCGCCGATGTCGCGCTTGACCAGGAACCAGACGCCCTCCTGCGGGTTCAGGTCCGGGGCGTAGGTGGGCAGCTGGAACACGGTGAGCCAGCCAGAGTTCGCCTCGACGAACTCCCGCAGCGACTTGGTCAGGTGCCAGGCGCACGTTGTCCCATACCAGCACGATCGGACCACCGAGCCGGATGCGGGCGCGCACCAACAGGTCGCGAAAGTCACGCCAGCCGAAGCCCTTCGGCTGGCCCTTGCGGCCGTTGTACTCACGGACGGAGTAGATCAGCCGGGACCGCCCGCCCGGTTTTTTCGCAGGTCATGCCTGCCATCGACACCCGGCCCGAACCTCGTCCGCGCACACGGACAACCGGGGTCTGGCCGATCCCGCCCCAGGTTCCGGCACGCGGCGGCGTCATCGACTGCCCAGCTTCGTCCTCGAAGACGATCCAGCCGTTGCACGCCGCCGCGGCGCTCTTACCCGCGACCACACATCCCTCTTCCACAGTTCCGCGCTCGCGCCAGGCCCGGCGCCACCGCACCACCGACCGCTCGCTCACCCGCAGCGCGACAGCGATCTCCCGGTTTTCTTCCCGCTCTCAAAGCGTTCCACCGTCAGCAGCCACACCCGCTCCCGTGCGGCCCTCTCGGCCTCGGTCAACCCGCCGCCCTGCGCGTACCTCACAGTCCAGGGCTACCGGAACCGGCCCACCGCTGTCCGGCGAACGAATCCGACATCACCCAATCAAGTTCAGTAGCGCCGACAGAATTTCAAGCACGGGCCGCAAAGTTCAACGGCCACCGCCGGCACCCACTCCCCATTCACCACTCCCCCTTCACCACTCCACCCACGCCTGCACCGGCAGATGATCGCTCGCAAACTGCCCCTGCACGGAGAACGTGTTGATCGCGGCCCGCCGCGTACGCACCGTCGGCGAGGTGAGAATCCAATCGACTCGGTCGCCGCCGGGCACCAGCGGCCGGTAGCCGTGAAAAGTGCCGTACTGTGCGCTCCGTTCATCGGCCGTATCCCAGCTGTCCAGGAGCGAGCCACCGCCGAGCATCGCCTCGTATACGGGATTCTTGTGCGCCGCAACGTTGAAATCCCCGGTCACGATGCGGGGCAGCGAGGGGTCCAGCACCCCCAGCCGTTCTTTGATCAGAGCAGCCGACCGCTCCCGCGAATACTGCACCGCATGATCAAGGTGCGTATTGAGCGCATAGAATTCCCCGCCGCCGCTGCCACCTCTCCGAAGATCCCGGAAGCGCACCCAGGTCGCCATCCGAATAACCTTGTTTCCCCACGTCGTCGACCCGATCAGATAGGGCGTGTCCGACAGCCAGAAATGGTCGTACTCCACCGGCGCGAGTCGCCGTACGTCGTAGAAGATCGCCGCGAACTCATCCCGGCTCCCGCCACCCCGGCCCGTACCCACCCATTCGTAATGCGGCCCGAGATCCTCCGCGATATCACGCAGCTGCCCGTACAGCCCCTCCTGCGTCCCCAGGAGTTGCGGAGCCTCCCGGCGCAAGAGGCTCCGCATCACGGGTCGGCGCTCGGCCCAGGAATGTGGACGGGAATCCGACGCGTACCGCAGATTGAAGGTCATCACCCGCAGCCCGCGTCCGCGACCGACGGCGTACGCGGCCTCACTTCCGTACGCCGCCACAGGCCCCGCGACTGCCGTGCCGGCCACGGCACGCATCGCGAAACGCCGACTCAAGGGCCGCGCGAAAGCCCCTTCACCAGCCCCTTCTCCCTCTCCCCCCTCACCGGGTGCGCCGGAACCGGTCGAGGAGGCCGTACAGGAACCCGAATCGGTGAAGCAAGGACAGCGGCCGTCAGGACACGGCTCCGCGCCGAATTCCGTCACCAAAGGAGCGAGACCGTTCACAGCGACTCCTGTCATCCCGACAACCATCACCACGCAGCGTCTCGAACCCGGAAGGAATCATCAACTACCGGAAAGCTCCTCGCACATGAACTACCGCGAAACCCTCACTCGGATCAATCCACTCCGATGACCTCCACGCCACGGACACACTCCCCCTCTTCCTCCCAACCACTCCAGCTCCCCCTTCCCCTTGCCCCTTCCTCGTCCCCCTCCCCCGTCGGCCTATCGGCCAGCCGCCGGTCCCTGCCATTCCGCATGCCGAATCCGAGCGATCTCCCGTACGTCACCCAGCGTCCCCCACTCGTCCTTCCCAAGCCGCGACAAAGGCTGCAGCTTGGTGACCTCGGGATGTCCGTCGACCAGCACATCCTGCGACACCGCGGCATGCACCACCCGTCCGAACACCACGGTCCCGTCACCGATCCGGACCGTACTGTGCAGCTCGCACTCCAATGCCACCGGCGAAGCGGCAACCCGCGGCGGCTTGACCCGAAGACTGGGCTCGGATTCGATTCCCGCCGCCTCGAACTCGCTCACGCCATGCGGAAAATCCGTACCCGTGTCATTGACCTGCGCAAAAAGCCCCTGCGGCGTGAAGTTCACCACGAACTCACCGGTGGCCTCGACATTCCGCAGGGTGTCCTTACGCCCCACAGAACTGAACTGAACAACGGGCGGCGAAACACTGGCGATGCTGAAGAAGGAGTGCGGGGCAAGATTCGCAGAAACGCCATACGGGTCGATGGTTGACACCCAGGCGATGGGCCGCGGGACCACCACCGCGGTCAACAGCTTGTAGAACTCGTTACGGGACAGCTCAGCAGGGTCAAAGTCGATGCGCATGGCGATCAGTATCCACCCGCGGAGCGGCGGATTCTACGGAGGATCCACGGCACCGCCAAACTGCGAAGTTCGACAGAAAGTGCCCGGTATCGGAACACCGAGCACCAGGAGCCGACACCGTGCCACCAACCACCGCCCTCACCACCGTCTGGGAGGACTTCGAGTCCCCGCCCACGCCCGCGGCGGGCAAGTCACCCTCAACCTCTACGACCACCTTGCCTCCTACGCACCCAAGCGCCCCGGCGCCTACCTCCGCATCTCCTCCGACCGCTTCCGCCTGGAAGCCGGCGTCGACCGCCAGATGGAAGACGCCCAGGACACCCGCTCACGGCTGCACTGGGGCCCGTTCGCCAAGATCTACAAGGAGAACGACACCTCAGCCTGTCAAGCCCCGGGTTTCGTGGAGAGGGAGTTAGCTGGTTTTCTGGAGTGACGCAGGGGGTTCGGCCGCGTAGTAGGCGGCCTCGTGTTCGGCAGGAGTGTCGTGGCCGGGCTCGCCATGCAGGCGTCTCTGGTTGAACCAGTCGACGTACTCGGCGACGGCGATCTCGACGTCGTTGATGGACGCCCAGGGGCCCTTGTGGCGGATCAACTCGGCCTTGAACAGGCTGTTGAACGCCTCGGCGAGGGCGTTGTCATACGAGTCGCCCTTGGAGCCGACCGAGGCCACGGCCGCCTCCTGTTCGAGGCGTTCGGTGTAGCGAATAGCACGGTATTGAACGCCGCGGTCCGAGTGATCCGTGAGACCGGCCAGGTCGACGCCGGTGTGCCGGCGACGCCAGATCGCCATCTCCAGCGCGTCCAGCGCGAGGTCGGTGTAGAGACTGGTGGCGACCTGCCAGCCGACGACCATGCGCGAGAACACGTCGATGACGAAGGCCGCGTAGACCCAGCCGGAGAAGGTCCTGATATAGGTGATGTCAGCAACCCACAGCTGGTTCGGGGCAGTTGCGGTGAACTGGCGCTCGACCAGGTCGGCGGGACGGCTGGTCTCGGGCGCGGGCCGGGTGGTGCGCGGACTCTTGGCCCGGATCACCCCGCGAAGTCCGGCCTGACGCATGAGCCGTTCGACCGTGCAGCGGGCCACCGTGAAGTACTCGCGGACCAGGGTGGCATGGACCTTGCGGGCCCCGTAGACACCGTAGTTGTCAGCGTGGATCCGGCGTATCTCCTCGGTGAGGTGCTCGTCGCGCAGGCTGCGGGCCGAGCGCGGACGGCTGTGGGCGGCGTAGTAGGTGCTCGACGCGATCGGCGCGTCCGTCTCGGACAGGACGTCGCAGATCTGCTGGACGCCGAACGTCTCCTTGTACTGGTCGATGCAGGTGACCTTCATCGCAGTGGACGGTCCAGCTCCGCGGCGAAGAAAGCCGAGGCGGACTTCAATATCGCGTTCGCCCGCCGCAGTTCCTTCACCTCCCGCTCCAACTCCGCGATCCGCGCGGCCTCCCCACTGGTCGTCCCCGGCACGACACCATCGTCGATCTCGGCCCGCTTTACCCACCCCCGCAAAGCCTCGGGATGCACGTCCAGCTGATCGGCGATCCGCTTGATCGCACCGGCCCGGCCGACCGGGTCCTTACGGGCCTCGACCGCCAGACGCGTCGCACGCTCGCGCAGTTCGTCGGGGTACTTACGGGGAGCAGCCATGATCGGCATCCTTCCGGGTCTTGATGATCTCCATCAAACCCGGGGCGATTCGCTCGGGGTGAGGGAGGGATGCGGGGTCTAACGCGCCGCATTCGATGGCTATTTCACCCCCTGCCTTGTGCCGGACCTAGGGATCGGCTGGCTCCAGATCGGCCGACCTTACCGCCCCGGAGTGGGGTGAGCACTGGGAGTTCAGGGGGCGATGGTGTGTTCGGTGAATTGACCGCAGGGGTGGAAACCCAGGCGGCGGTAGACGGGCTTGCCCTCGGTGGACGCCTGCAGTACGGCGATGTGGTGGTGTCGTTCGCGAGCCAAGTGGAGTGCGGCGAGGGTGATGGCGGTGCCGTAGCCGCGTCGGCGATGGTAGCCAGGGTGCAGATGTTGATGACAGTGACCGGCACGGTCGCCTCGTAACGATCGGAGAGTTCGTCGTATTCGGCGGCTATGGCCGCGGGCGCTTGAGGTGGTTGATCCCGCACCTGGGCAGGTAGGGACGGTTGCGCCGGGAGGCGCAAGCCTTGTCGGCCTGTACGCGGCGCGGGCGCTTGCGAGGCCGCCCGACTCCCGGTCGGCACACCTGATCGCTTCCAACACCGGTTGAACTGCGGAGAGTCACACCGCTGGCCGGCAGTGCCCCACGATAGGCAGACGCTTGTGCCGCTGCACGACGCCGAGATGAATCTCGGCCGCCAGCCCACCCCGGCGGGGGCGGGTAGGCCCGGCAGACTGTGGAGGCGACGTTCACCGAGATCCACTTTCGCAACAGCTCCCAGCCACGCGGGACCTGCAAATTGAGCGTATACATCGAATGTATATTCGCGACATGTCCCTTGATCTTGACTCCACAGCGCTCGCCTTCGCCGAGCGAAGAGCCACCCCGGCCCCCGCCGGAGCGCACCGGTGGACGACCTGGCTGGTTTCCGGGGCGCCCGCTCTGCTGGCACTCGCACTCGGCTTGTGGGGGTTACCCCGCCAGGGCGCCATATGGCGGGACGAGGCCGCGACATGGGAGGTGGCCCAGCGGTCTATACCCGAGATCTGGCACATGACCGGGCAGGTGGATATCGTCCACGGCCTCTACTACCTGCTGATACACACCGTGTTCGAGGTCTTCGGAGCGAACCTGGCGGGGCTGCGGCTGCCCTCGGTGCTGGGTGCGCTCATCGCTGCGGCGACCACCGCGGCAATCGGCCGCAGGCTCGCCGGCCCCATGGGCGGCCTCTCGGCAGGTCTGGTGCTGGCCTTGCTGCCGGTGATGCAGCGGTACGCGCAGGAGGGGCGCTCCTTCGCGCTGGTGGCTGCCGGAGTGGCGGTGGCAACCTGGCTGCTGGTCGGGGCGGTGTTCCCGGCGGGCCCTGCCGGGAACACCGCCCCGCGCGACGGGCGTGGGCGCAAAACCGCATGGGCGTGGCGCTGGGGTGCCTATACGGCGGTCATGCTCGCTACCGCACTGCTCAACTGGTTTTCGCTCTTCGCGTTGGCGGCTCACGGCGCGACCGTCCTGATCTGCAGGCGCGGCAGCCAACGTGCCTTGCTGACAGGGTGGTTGGTGACAGCCGCCGTGATCGTGGCGGGAACGCTGCCACTCGCACTCGCCAGCCGTCTGCAGGCGAAGCAGGTGGCATGGATACCGTCGGTCTCGGCCGCCAGCTTGCTGGGGGTGACCGCGATGCTGGTCGTCGCCCTGGTATGCGCCCGAGTGCCGCGCGGCGTGCGTACCGTTCCGTCGCCGGTCTCGGTGGGGCTGTCACTGCTCGCCGTCCCGCAACTCGGGCTGCTGCTGGCCTCCTGGCTCGTCAAGCCGCTCTATGTCGACCGCTACGTACTCTTCGCATACATCGGGCTGTCGCTGCTCGTCGGTCCCGCCGTCGCCCGGGCGGTGCAGGCGGCGCTGTCGTACGGCCGGGCCCGCGGCCGTCGCTGGGGACGGGTGCGTGGCGAGACGCTGCTCGCCGGGGTCGTGGCGGTCGTGTTCCTGGCGCTGCTGCCCTTGGAGTTGGGCCTTCGGGCACCGAAGAGCAGGACGGACGATGTGCGGGTTGCCGCCGACAAGGTCGCGGCGCTGGCCGGCACAGGTGATGGCGTCGTGTTCATACCCGACCAGCGGCGTGACGCCGCACTCGTCACACCGTCCTCGTTCAGCGGGCTCGACGATCTCGCGCTGGCCAAGGGCCCGGTCGCTTCCGGAACCCTGTATGGCGTAGAGGCCGCACCCGAACGCATACGGGCCGCCATGCTGACCCACAAGCGCATCGTCGTGGTCAGCGACAGCAGTTCCTCCCCGGAGGCGTCAACGCCTCGCGACCTGGCCAAACTCACCACACTCGCCCAGCACTTCACCCTCATCACCTCCGGCGAGGCCGGGGGACGCCGGGTGACGGTGTACGAGAGGACGCGGTGAGGGCTGGGTTGAGAAGCCGTATCTCAACCGTTCATGGAACGCGCAGGTCGAACAGGTTTCCCGCCGGGGTGATCTTCCCGTTGCGCGTGCATGAGGGCAGGGCCCCTCGGTAGCTCGGGGATGCGAATCTGACCGAGCAATGCCGGGAGGCCCTGGTGTCGTTGTTGTACGCGTCCGAGCCCGTCCAGTTCAACTCGGCTGCCCCATCGTGTGATTGCCTCGCGCATGTGTACGGCAACGCGGCCGACCATACCGATCGGGTACGCCGGTATCCGTCGGACATGACGGACGCGGAGTGGGCGGCCGTCCGGCCGTTGCTTCGGGTTCCGGCCTGGCTCCAGGGGCGGGGCGGACAGCCCGAGGGCTACTGCCATCGCCAGATGCTGGACCAATGCCACGAAGTTACCGACTTCGGCGTTTCGGGGTCTGGATCTGTGTCGGGACCGGTGACGCGCCGCGTCCGGGCTGGTACGCCGGAGGCATGCGGTATCCGGACGGGGGCGGGCTGACCTCCGAGCAGCGCAGGCGCCGCGAAGAGGTACGGATGCGAGCCGTTGACCTCTTCGAGGAAGGCGTGGAAGTCCCGTTCATCGCTTGGGAGTTACGGGTGAGCGAGAAGTCGGTCTACCAGTGGCGCCGTACCTGGAGGGCGGACGGACGCGAGGCGCTGCGTTCCAGAGGTCCCGCCGGCCACGGCTGCCGGCTCGGTCCCCACCTGCAGGCCAGGCTCGCGGCATGGCTCGACGAGGGGCCGGCCGCGCACGGCTGGATGGACGACCAGGTGTGGACCGCTGCAAGGGTACGCACGCGCCCAAGGGCCGCACCTGGGGGCGACGCGGCATCACCCCGAGAGTCAAGGTCTCCGCCCGCAGCCGGGGACGGCTCTCGGTGGCCGGGCTGCTGTGCTACCGGCCGGGCCTGCCCGCCCGTCTGTGCTACCGGCTGCGTCGGCATACCGGCCGCAAGGGCGAGCGTCGCTCGCTGGGCGAGACGGACTACATTCGCCTGCTGGACGGCGCCCACCAACTACTGAAGGCCCCGCTAATCGTGGTGTGGGACCGGCTGAGCACGCACATCTCCAAGACGATGCAGGCACTCGTTGCCGAACGGGACTGGCTGACAGTGGTCCTGCTGCCCGGGTATGCGCCCGACCTCAACCCGGTGGAGGGCCTGTGGGCGCACATCAAGCGGAGCCTGGCCAACCTAGCTGCCCGCACCCTGAGCGAGTTGGAGACTCTGCTCCGCAGTCGGCTCAAGGCGCTGCAGTACCGACATGGCGTCCTCGGCGGATTCCTCGCCGGGACGGGGCTCACTCTCGATGGACGAGGAGGACCCTAATAGGCCGAAGTCAGCAAACGCCGGCATCGAATGAGGTGACTGGATGACGGCTATGCGGTGTCGTAGCTGTGGAAGATCAATGAGCAGCGTTCACACGACTCAGTCCGGGCGCGCTCTGCCCTCGGTGCCGTTGCCGGCGACTGTCAGACCCGGACCGCCCACACGGCGCACGGTTGCTCCGAGCTCGGCGACCTATGTGGTCACAGCACCGGCGGATCGTCCGGAGCGCCGCCGCGATCCGGGAGCCGTCCAGGTCGACGGCTGACGACGGCAGTCGGCAGGGTCGGTAGGTCGGACCGGCACATTGGGTCGTCGTGACCGATGCCCGGGGCGGTGACCGGGGCCTAGGTTCGGACTGTCCTCGTCGGTCGCCGCCCGCGCCCCGACGGCCAACCAGCGACAACCGAAAGGCGGCCCATGCGCCGGCTCACCTACTACATCGGCTGCAGCCTCGACGGCTTCATCGCCGGACCGGACGGGGAGACCGACTCCTCCGGCTTCGAAGGCGACCTGAAGGACGCGATCCTCACCGAGTACCCCGAGACGATTCCCGGCCACGCCCGTGAGGCACTGGGTCTGGCCGACGTGCCCAACAAGGTCTTCGACACGATCCTGATGGGACGCGCCACCTACGATCCCGCCCTGCGGATCGGCGTCACCAGCCCCTATCCGCACCTGCGGCAGTACGTCTTCTCCTCCACCCTGCCCCGGACCGACCCCGAGGTGGAGGTGGTGTCGGGGGACCCGGTGGAGCTCGTCCGCGACCTCAAGCGGCAGCCGGGCGCGGGCATCTGGCTGTGCGGCGGGGCGAGCCTGGCCGGGCAACTGCTGGGCGAGATCGACGAACTGGTGGTGAAGCGCTACCCGGTGGTGTTCGGCAGCGGCATCCCGCTGTTCCGCGCCCCCTTCGCCCCCGCCGACTGGCTGCTCCGCGACTCCCGGGTCTTCCTCACCGGCGCCACCTTGACCAGCTACGTCCGACGCTAGGAGCATCGATGCTGTTTCGACCCACGACCGCGGCCGAGGTCGACCGCGTCGCCGCGGTGACGGTCCCCGCACCCGTCGGCTGGATCGACGCCGACCGTTACCGGGATGAGCTCGGACAGGGAATGTACCGACCGGAGTGGACCTGGGTCGCCGAGGACGGCGACGGCCGGCTGCTGGCCCGCGCCCTGTGGTGGGGCCGGGCGGACAGCGCCCACCCGGTTGCTCTGGACTGCCTGCACGTCGACCCCGGGGCGGGCGACCGGGCCCGGGTGGCGGCCCGGCTGCTCACCGCCGGGCTGCAGGCGTTCGCCGCCGCGGGCGCGCCGAAGCCGCCGCTGTACATCCTGAGGCTGCCGGTCGGTTGGCACGACGACCCGGCGGCTGCGGACGCGGTGGCCTGGCGCCGGACCGCCGCGCGGGCCACCGGCCTCAGCCACGAGGTGGAGCGACTGCAGCTGCAGTGGACCAGCGGCGATCCGCTGCCGGGAGGCGAGGGCCGGCTCACCTTCGCCCCGGCCTCCGACGAGGAGTTCCTCGGGATGTTCCGGCGGATCGCGATCGGCAGCCTGGACGACGAGACCCGCCGGAAGGTCGCCGCGATGGGCGTCGAGGCGGCCGCCCGAGAGGAGTTGGAGTTCTACCTCGGCTGCCCGGGCGAGCGGGACTGGTGGCGGCTGGCGTACGGCCCCGACGGGGGGCTCGCCGGACTGGCGATCCCCTCCGCGACGCCTTACGCCCGTAACGTCGGATTCCTCGGCGTGCTGCCCGAGTTCCGCGGCCGCGGCTATGTGGACGACCTGCTCGCCGAGGTCACCCGGAGCCATGCGGAGGCGGGCGCCGAGCTGATCACCGCCACCACCGACACCGGGAACGCACCGATGGCGGCGGCCTTCGCCCGGGCCGGCTACCGGACCACGGAGATCCGGATGATCTGGTCGGCGCCGGTGGCCGATCAGGAGCGAGCGCCGTAGCCGCAGCGGTCGCCGCCCCGGGGTGCGTCACCGGTCCGTCCCGCCCGGTCCGCGTACAGTGACGATCAACGAGGCCCGACGGTGGCCGGGTTGGCGGATCCGGGGGCACGGATGCAGGGACGCGACGAGGAGCTGCGGCGGATCGAGCTGATGCTCGCCGACGCCCTGCACGGCCAGAGCGGCGCCCTGCTGCTGCACGGCGAGGCCGGCATCGGCAAGACCGCGCTCCTCGAACACGCCGCCGCCCGCGCGCAGGGCCTGCGGGTGCTGCGCGTCGAGGGCATCGAGTCCGAGATGGAGCTGGGCTTCAGCGGACTGCACCAACTCGTCCTGCCGATCCTTCAGGTACTCGACCGGCTGCCCGCCCCGCAGGCCCGGGCGCTGCGCTCGGTCTTCGGTCTCGTCGACGCGCCGGTGCGGGACCGGCTGACGGTCGCCCTCGCCACGCTGTCCGTCCTCGCCGAGGCCGCCGCCGACACGCCCCTGCTGTGCCTCGTCGACGACCTGCAGTGGCTGGACCAGCCGTCCGTGGACGTGCTGGCGTTCGCCGCGCGCAGGCTGAGCGCCGAGGGCGTCGCGATGCTCTTCGCCGCCCGCGGCGACTCGCCGGGCAGCACGGCGCGGGCGCTGCCCACGTTGCACGTCACCGGCATCGACCGGACCACGGCCGCGGCGTTGCTGCCCGGGCTCGCGCCGCACGTCGCCGAGCAGATCATCGACCAGGCGCAAGGCAATCCGCTGGCGCTGCGGGAGCTGTCCGCAGCGCTCACCCCGGCGCAGCGGTCCGGTCAACTGGGGCCGCTGGTGCTGCCGGAGGCACCGTCGGCGCTGCCGAGTCGGCTGCAGGAGGCGCTCACTGAGCGGGTCCGCCGGCTGCCCGAAGCCACCCGTCGGATCCTCACGGTGACCGCCGCCGACGACACCGGGGACCTGACCGTGGTGCTGGCGGCGGCGGCCCGGTGCGGGGGGTCGGTCGACGATCTGACGCCCGCCGAGCAGGCCGGACTGCTGGCCGTCTCCGGCGCGGGGCTGCGTTTTGGACATCCGCTGGTCCGGTTCGCCGCCTACCGGCACGTCCCGCTCGCGGAGCGCATCGCGGCGCACCGGGCATTGGCGGAGACACTGGACGGCGCCGGGCACGCGCACCGCCGGGCCTGGCACCTTGCCGCGGCGGCCACCGGACCGGATGAGCAGGTGGCAGCGGAGCTGGAGCGGGTCGCCGAGTGGGCGGGCAGCCGGCAGGCGATGGCGTCGGCCTCCGCCGCCTACGAGCGGGCCGCACAGCTCACCGCGGACCCGGCGCTGCGGGCGAGGCTTCTGATCGGCGCGGCGCAGCGGGCCAGCGAGGCCGGACAGGACGAGCGCTGCGGCGCCCTCGCCGACCAGGTGCCGCAGCCGCTGCAGGACCCCGGCATGGCGGCGGACTTCGCCCGGGTGCGGGCCGTGGTCGAGCTCGGCTTCGGCAGCCCGGCGCGGGCCGCCCGGATCCTCGCCGAGGGCGCGGACGCGACCGCCGCGGAGCGCCCCGACAAGCTCCCCGTGCTGCTGACGGACGCGCTGCACGCGGCGTTCGCCGCGGGGAACGCGGCGCTGATCGCCCAGATCGCGGCCCGCGCGCCCGGTCTGCCGGTCCTCGCGGTGCCGGTGCACGTCTTCGCCGACGCGGCGGCCACCCGGCGCAATGACGGGGATGCGGCCGCGGACGGCGTCCCTGCTGCCCCTGCTGCCCCCGCTCTCCGCGGCGCGCGGCAGCCGCTCGCCGAGCTGGTGACCGCCTGCGACCGCGCCGAAGTCAGCCTGATGGACCGGCTGATGACCGGGCACTACTGCCACCTGCTCGCCGACCACGCGACCGCGCACCGGGTCGCCTCCGCCGCCGTGGCGCACTGCCGCGACCGCGGCGTCGGCGGCTGGCTGCCCACCACGCTGCACCTGCTCGCCCAGGTAGAGCTCGCGCTCGGCCGGCGCGATGACGCCCACTCGCACGCCGCCGAGGCGCTCCGACTCGCCGACTACTACGACCTCGACCACCGGGTTGCCCACCTGCGCGCCCTGCTCGCCGTGCTGGCCGCTGCCCGCGGAGAGGAGGACCGCACCCGTGAACTCGCCCACCGGGCCCTGGAATACACCCGCCCGCGGGGCGTCGGCCGGGGCACCGCCGACGCACTGTGGGCGCTGGGCCTGCTCGACCTCGGCTCCGGGCAGGGCCAGCGGGCACTGGACCGGCTGGAGGCGGCGCAGGATGCGGCCGGTCACCCGCTGATGGCTCGCCACCTGCTGCCCGACCTGGTCGAGGCTGCCGTGCGGGCCGGCCGCCCGGAGCGGGCGAAGGCACCCGCGAAGGCCCTCGCGGCCTGCGCGGACGCCCTCCGGCAGCCCGCGGTCGGCGCGCAGTCCCGCCGCTGCCGGGCCCTGATCGGACCGGATTCCCGGGCCGAGGAGCACTACCTCGCCGCTCTCGACCTGCACCCGATCGACGACAGCTTCGAACGGGCCCGCACCGAGCTGCTCTACGGCGAGTGGCTGCGCCGCCAGCGCCGCAAGCTCGACGCGCGCGACCGGCTGCGCGCCGCACTGGAGCGCTTCGACCGAGTGGGCGCGCAGCCGTGGGTGCGGCGGGCCCGGACCGAGCTGCGGGCAGCTGGCGGACACCACGAC
This sequence comes from Streptomyces sp. GS7, assembly GCF_009834125.1. Taxonomy (NCBI): domain Bacteria; kingdom Bacillati; phylum Actinomycetota; class Actinomycetes; order Kitasatosporales; family Streptomycetaceae; genus Streptomyces; species Streptomyces sp. GS7. The sequence continues at coordinate 4,141,931 of NZ_CP047146.1, read as the reverse complement.
CCGACGCTCGCCCCGAACTCGCCGATCGCGCGGCTGAGTCCACAGGAGCGCGAGGTGGCGTGGCTCGCCGCGACCGGCGCGACCAACCGGGAGATCGCCACCCAGCTGCTCCTGAGCCCGCGCACGGTGGGGCACCACCTCTACCGGGCGTTCCCCAAGCTCGGCATCAGCTCCCGCACCCAACTCGCCGACGTGCTCGGTGGGTAGCCGGTGCGGGCAGAAGCACCGGTCCCGACTCAGAACCAGACCCCGAAACGCCGAAGTCAGTAACGGCTCGTTGGCGGTGTCAAGGCGTCGGGGAGTGTGATCTCGTAGGTGGTCGGTGCCGTGCGGGTGAGCCGGCCGTTGCGGGCCCAGTAGCAGAGTTGTGCGGTGAGGCTGCTGAGGGGGCGCCCCGTGGTGGCGAGGCCGAGGTGCTGTGCGATGTCGCGGGTGTGCATGGCATGGTTGGAGTTCGCGGCCATGATCCGGCAGACCTGGCTCCAGCGGCCGGAGAGGACCCGGCTCGGGTCCTGCGCGCCGGGCAGGGCCGGTGGGTGCACGGTGATCTCGATGACGGTGATCGGGGCGCAGTCGCGTGGACGCCCGTCGCGGTTCCATATGTTGTAGCGGGAGGTTCCGCACTTGACGATGCGGGCGGGCAGCCGCATCCGGCGCCCGGGAAGCAGCGCGCGCAGGACGCGGGCGCCGATGTGTCCCACCAGGTCGGAGCAGCTACTCGGCTCTGAGGCTGTGGTCGCTCCGACGAGGCTGACGACCGTGTCAAGGGCGCCCTCCAGAGCGACGGTGAAGCCAGCCCGGTCGGGATCGCAGCCGGGCATTGTCTCCACCGCGGTCACCATCATCGAGCGCAGGGCCTGGTAGAGGGTGAGCAGTCACCACATCTCCTGGTTGAGACCCATCGGGTCCTTCGAGCGTAGAACTCGGCCTTTGAGCAGGGTGTGACGTAGCGCCAGGTAGGTGATCTCGATCTCCCAGCGTTCGTGGTAGAGGCGCACCAGGTGGTCCGCGGGATCGGTGCGGTGGTCGCTGAGCGTGGTCAGCAGGCGGTAGGTCCCGCCGAAGTCGGCGCCGTCGGCGGTGCGGGAGTGGACCTCGGCCTCGATCACCCGCAGCGGGAGGCCCCCGATCCGGGTCAGGTAGGAGCCGTCGGGCAGCAGCGCCAGCACCTGCGGGCGTCGGACGCCGGTGGCGCGAATCAGAAATTGCGCCCCCTGAGCCGCGATGTCTGCGAGCAGTTCGTTGCTGTCGAAGGCGCGGTCCGCCAGAAGGAGCGTGTCCGAGGTCAGGTGGCCGACCAGGTCCCGGGCGTAATCAGTCTCGCCCTTGGAGGCGGGGCCGAAGATAGCTGCGATCAGGCCGCGGGTGCCTGTTTCGCACAGGGTCATGAGCATCAGCCGGGGGGGATGCAGAAGGCCAGGTTGTGCCCGCCGTTGGTTTTTTTGACCAGAGTAATCGTCAAGACCTGTGGATCAGTTGATCGCTTCAGCTTGCGTTGGCGGCGCGGCCTGAAGGTGCTGGACGGCCTCGGCTGCGGTGTAGGAGGAGGCGAAGGTGAACGCGCGGGGGGACGGTCCGTGGGCCCGCAGGTCCGCCAGCCGCTCCAGGGCCTCGTCGACGGTCGGGAGGTGGCCGACCGGGACCCACCAGAGCACCAGGTGCGCCTCGACGGGCCGTTCAAACCATTCGCGGCGCCGCTGCATGGCCTCCAGGTGCCCGCTGCGGTAGGTGAAGTCCCACAGGGCTTCCTGCGTCTCCCACACCGACAGGGTGACGATGACGTCGTCGCCCGCCGGGCGCAGGCCGGTGGCGTCGGCCGCCCCCTCCTCCACGAGCCGCCACACGAAGCCGGGCGCGGCGTCGGCGGAGGCGTTGACCGGGTCGAGCATCTCGACGAACGGCGCCGTGCGCGGATCGTCAAGGGGGTGTCGGAGCTTGGCGACGTTGAGGTGGGCGAGGTGGGCGGCATGCACGGATGCGGTCATGACCTCATCCCAGCACGGCCCCCATTTCTATGTCAATCAATGTTGTTTTTAGAATTCTCGACCACCACGCAGCACTCCCCCGGCCGGGGGTCCATGCGGGCGCGGACGGGGCCGTCCGTGCCGAACATCCCCTCCAGCAGCGCGAGATTCATGCCGCAGACCAGTGGCGGGAAGCGTTCAGCGACGGCATGGAAGGGGCAGTTGCGCATACGAACGACACTTGCGGCCGCCCCCGACACCCCTTTGGCGTCTTCGGCGCCTTCCAGGTGTGGTTCGTAGCCGCGAGCGGCCAGCATCTCCATGGCCTCTTCAAGACCACCGCAGGGCGCCGCCGAGCCACGCAGGACCTCACCCCGGCGGCGCGCCGCCGCACACAGCCCGGCATCCAGCCCGGCCTGCTCGGCCGCCTCGGCGAGCAGCTCGGCGGCAGTGCGGTAGTCGCGGGCGGGCAGCGACACCGACAGCTCCGCCTGCGCCCGCGTGTACACCTTGGCAGGACGGCCCGCCCCCGGCCCCGAGCGGCCCGACAGACGGCGGCTGCCGATCTCCAGCAGCCCGACCTCGGCCAGCCTGTCCAGATGGTGCGCAGCCAGCGTGCGCGCAACCCCGGCCGCCTCGGCGGCCTCGTTGCGCCCGACCTCGCGTCCCTGCGCCGCCACGTACTCGTACAGGCGACGCCGCACCGGATCCTGCAACGCCGCGATCGCGTCGATGTCCTCCACCCGGCCATTCTAGGAACAACACAGGTTGGAGATAGAACGGCGGACCCGACCCCGGCCAGCGTGCCCGACTCACGTGGCCTATCTGGGATGCAGGTGGCGTGCCCGTTTGATCCGGGACCTGGGGGTGCGGGCGTTCTCGCTCCATCCCGGCGTCATCGCCACTGCACTGGCACGTCACATCCCCCGCATGGACGGCCTGTACTGCGAGGACTGCGACATCGCCGAACCCGCACCGAGCGACGCCGTACTGACCAGTGGCGTGCGGGACTACGCGACCGGCCGGGAACAAGCCGCACGCCTGTGGAGGCTCTCGGCCGAACTCACCGGCGTCGACGCGTTCTCGGCAACCAGCTGAACGGCCGGGGCTTCAAGAGGTCCGAACAAAGGCGTTGGACGTGTCTGTAGGTGATGAGACATGTAGCGAGCCCGAGGAAGGCTTCATGGATGTCGTCCCGTCGCTCCCACCGGATACGCAGGCGACGGAAGCCGTGCAGCCAGGCGATCGTTCGTTCGACGACATATCGGAAGATGCCCAGGCCGGAGCCGTGTGGCTCGCCTCGCCGCACGATCACGGGACGGATGCCGCGCTGCCACAGCAGACGCCGGTACTTGTCGTGGTCGTAGCCACGGTCGGCGAGCAGTGCGTCGGTCCGTCGCCGGGGCCGGCCGACAACCCCCGCGACGGCGGGGATCTTGTCGAGCAGAGGCAGAAGCTGGGTGACATCGTTACGGTTGCCGCCGGTCAGCGACACCGCGAGCGGGATGCCCCGGGCGTCGGTGACGACGTGGTGCTTACTGCCCGGCCGTGCGCGACCGACCGGACTGGGACCGCTTTGGGGCCCCTGCGAGCCGCCCGCACATGGGAAGAGTCGATCACCGCCCGGGACCAGTCCAGCTTCTTCGCCGACCGCAGCTTCTTCAGCAGCAGCAGATGCAGTTGGTCCCGCACCCCGGCCGCGTTCCAGGCAGCCAGCCGCCGCCAGCAGGTCATGACCGAACCGAAGTCCAGCTCCTGCGGCAGGTACTCCCACTGGATACCGGTGTGCAGCACGAACAGGATCCCGCACAATGCCCGCCGGTCTGGCACCCTCGGCCGTCCCTCAACCAGCTTCGGCCCCGGCTTGGGCAGCAACGGCTCGACCAACGCCCACAGTTCATCCGACACCACCCACGGCCGCGACTGACGCTTCCCCACGACCAGACCAACGAGCGGATAAGCCAGCAGTCGCATGATCAACCACTTCTGTTAGGACTTCTACCTAGAGCCGACGCAGTCCGCTGAGCACCCGCTCCATCAGCACGCAATCCGGGGTGGGGGTGCCGTTGGTGGTGGCGGTCTGGTGCACGGTGATCAGTCCGCACTCCGCCATGTCACCGAGCAGTACTTTGGCCACCCCGAGGGGGATCGTGAGCAGCGCGGCCACCTCGGCCACCGACACCGGCTGTCCGCACAGCCCGATCACCGCGCGGTACTCGGTCTGCGCGATGGCGGTGGAGCGGTAACCCAGCTCGGTGGCCGTCACCAGGGTCTCGATCTCGAAGTGGTGGTTCGACCTGGTCCGGCCGCCCGTCCAGGTGTAGGCGCGGACGATCGAGGCCGCGTACTGGTCGGTGTCCTGGTGCTGGTACTCGGGCGTCCAGGCGCTGAGCGGGTCGGCGGGCGGGGCGGCCTCCGGGGAGCCCGGCGACGGATGCGTCGGCAGGCGGTCCGTCTCCTGGGTAGGTGCGGCCTCGGGTCGGTCGCCGGGCTCGGAGCGTTTCCGCCTGCGTCGCGCGTTGTCCCAGCTGAACGCGTTGAGCACGTCGGCGAACGTCTGGTCGTCCTCCGGCCCCTGATCCTCCCCAGGGGTTCCGAAGGGGCCTCCACCAGTGCTCATGGTCGCCCTATCCAGGCTGCTGAGCGGCGGCCTGGTTCAGTTCGTACAACTCGGCGCGTAGTTCCGGGGTCAGGATCTCGCCCACCTGGTCGACGAGTACGGTCATCTCGTAGGCAATCTGGCCGATCTCGCAGTCCGGCGCCGCCAGCACCGCGAGGCACGAGCCGTCTTTGATCAACATGAGGAGCATGATCCCGTTTTTCATCTGGACGACGGTCCGACGTACGTCACCGGTCTCGAAACAGCTGGCAGCGCCCTGGATCAGGCTGACGGCGCCTGCGGCGATCGCGGCGAGCTGCTGGGCATGGGCGTCCGGCATCCGGTTCGACGCGGTCAGCATCAACCCGTCGACCGAGACCACCACGGCGTGTGCCACGTTGGGCACGCGCTCGGTGAAGTTGGTGACCAGCCATCCGAACTGGCTCACCTGCCGGAGCTGGGGTGCGGTCATGGGATCGTTCTCCTGCCGGACTCGTCGGGGTGCTGGTGTCACGTCTCATCGGGGCGAGCCTGACGGATTCCTGCCTGGTAGCTGTTGAGGAATCCGCGGGTCTGGCCGGCGTCCTGACTTACGCGCACGTCATCGCTCACAGGTACGTCGCCGACGCCACCGGCGCGCGGTGCGGCCAGCCCCGGTGCCAGGTTCGCGCGCGGCACCCGCTTGGGCAGTCCGACCCGCGTGTGGTCGGCTGCCTCCGCGGCGCCCGTCGGCTCGGCCGCGGGCGATCGGCGCGGCGCGGCGGGTTTGGAGGGGCCTGCGGTGGGCTGTGGTTGCGGGGGGTCCAGGGGCTGTGCCGCGGGCGGGCGGGCCGACCCGGCCGCGAACCAGGAGAATCCGTCGGTGTCTTGTGACGCTGCCGGGCCGCCCGCGTTCGCGGCGGGCTGTGCGGGTGCGCGTGCGATGTCCTGAGGGCCGGCCCCGGGCCGCTCCGGCGTGGCCGGCCGGAACCAGGAGGTGGCGGCGTCGCGTGGGTCTGCGGTTCCGGACGGCGTCGGAGGCACCGGCCGGTGCATGGCGTCCTGGAGGGTGTGGCAGTTCACCGGTGTCCCGTTCGCGGGGCCGCTGTCGGTGACGTCGGGCGCGTCCTGGGTGACGTCCGCCACGTCCTCGGTGACGGGTGGTGTGGGCGGGCATGGCGCGGACAGGGTCGCGAACGAACCGGTGTCGGCCAGGCGGTCCGGCTCGGCGGCGTCGGGATTGGACCCGGAGGTCGGGGCGGAGTCGTCGACGCGGGCTGTGGCGGTCACCCGGCCATCGCCCCGGCGCGGCAACGGGGGTGCGGTGACCGTATCGGTCGCCCGGAGTGCCGCCACCCGCGAGGCGGACTTGGTGTCCGGCGTGCTCAGCGGGGTTCCCGCTTGGCCCACGGTGCTTGAGGCCTCATCCTTCATCAGTCCGGCCGGTACGAGCACCAAGGCCCGTAGACCGCTGCCCTTCTGGTCCATCGTCAGCTTCACGCCGATGCCGTGCCGAGTCGCCAGCCGGCCGACCACGAACAGGCCCATCTGCCGCGAGGTGGGCACGTCCGCAGAAGAGCCCACTGCCACCCGCCGGTTGGCCTCGGCCAGTTCGGCGTCGTTCATCCCGATGCCCTGGTCCAGGATGTCGATCAGCGCCGAACCGTCGCGCCGCCGGCTGCTGCCGATGACCACCTGGGTGTCCGGCGGGGAGAAGCTGGTGGCGTTGTCCATCAGCTCGGCGACCAGCCGCGCCAGGTCACCGGCCGCGTACCCGATCACCTCCAGGGGCGCCGGTAGTTGCACCACGACGCGCTGATAGTGCTCGATCTCGGAAACCGCGGCCCGCAGCACGTTGCCCAGCGGTACGAGCTGATCGAAGCGGCGGGCCAGCTCGCTGCCGGAGAGCACCATCAGGTTCTCGTTGTTGCGGCGCATCCGGGTCGCGAGGTGGTCGAGCTTGAACAGGTTGGCCAGCTGATCGGGGTCCTCCTCATGCCGTTCCAGCTGCTCCATCAGCCGCAACTGACGCTCCACCAGGCTCTGGCTGCGCCGGGAAAGGTTGACCAGGGTGTTCCGGAGATCGCTGCGCAGCGTGGCCTGCTCCACCGCCAGCCGCACGGCCTGGCCGTGTACCGCCTCGAATGCCCGCGCGAGCTCCCCGAACTCCTCGGTCGTGTGCACCGGCACCGACTCGACCACCGCGTTCGGTGTACGGCCCTCGCGGATGTTCGCGACCGCGGCCGGCAGCCGGTGCTCGGCCACATCCAAGGCGGTCGAGCGGAGTAGGACCAGCGACCGCAGCAGGTAGCGGCCGATCAGCACACCGATACCCACCGCGAGCAGCAGCACCGCCAGCAGGATCACGGACGCCGCCCCCGCCCGGTCGCTGGTTTGGTCCTGCAACCTGGCGGAGACCGTACGCAGGTCGTGGGCGAGCTGGAGCTGCGCCTTGTTCATCAGCTCGCCGGTTCGCTCGGAGCTGACCTTCCAGTCCTTGACCGGGATCTGCCACGAAGTGCCCCGCCCCGGGCCGTCGGACGCCTCCGGCTCGGACAGTGCGGCTTTCACCAGTTGGGCGCGCCGCTTGACGTCCGCACCGGTCACGGTTTCCTCGTAGGACTTCTCCTCCGCGGGGGTGGCCAAGGCCCGGAAGTCGGCGAGCTTGTCCCGCATCCTGGTGTCGGAGTCCTGTAGCGCCCGGCTGAGCTCCCGGTCCTCCATGCTGCCGCGCCTGGCCGCCTCCAGGAGGAGGACGTGCTGGAGGCTGATCTGCTCCTGGGCCACCTCCAGGTCGTACGACGCGGTGGCCGGCCGGGAGAGCTGGGGGTCGCCGAACTGGTTGACCAGGGCCTGGTCCAGATCCAGTGCACTCTTGATGACCGCGTTGTACTGCTCCGTGGCGCTCCAGACTGCGACCCTTCCCGAGTTCACCTGGCCGCGCAGCGCAGGCAACCGTCGCAGGAACGTGCCTGCCTCGTCGTACCGGGTCTTGGAGACCTGGTCGAGGTGGCAGTACTTGCCGGCCGTGCGCCTGACGGTCGCTCCGGCGTGATCGACGTCCAGGGCCTGCCGCCGGAGCGCGGCCCGGTCGAGGGGCGTGCGGTCGCCCAGGTTCTCGGCGGACAGGGTCCGCTCCTCCCGCAGCCCTCCGATCAACGTCGTCAGATCACCTCGCAGTTCGACCAGCTGCTGGATGTCCGCGTATTCCTCCGCGCTTGCGACCTCGTGCTGGATCTGCACCACTGACGAGGCGACGCCGAGCAGTGCCGGCACCGTCAGGACGGCGGCCAGCTTGACGGGCAGCCGCCAGTTCCGCCACTGCACGACAGCGGACCACCTCGGCACCCGGCGCACCCGCGGATACGCATGCCTTGCCGGGGTCACGAGAGGCGTCCCCCGCCCCTGAACTGGTGGCCTCGCCCCGACCGTTCACGAGGTGGTTCCAGGATGCGGACGTGTCCTGGAAGGGAAGCTTCGTCCCTTCCCTTCGTCTCGACGAGGTCCGCAGGACCGAGCCCACCACGCACTTTTTTGCATCCCCACTTCAGTTCTCGAACAACTGACGTTCCATCAGGGCTGATCCGTACCTGTACCGCCGCTACGCGCCTTCGTTCGATCCTGGTTCAGTCATCACCTTCACCGCGTCCCTATGCGTTCTCGGCCGGGACGGGGTCGGGTTGACTGCGGACCGCCGTCTCGGGTTCGTGGAACTTCGGATTCACCGCGCGCACCAGCTCGTTGGCCACGAATCCGACGCCGAGCAGCGCGATCATGATGGAGAACGAGAAGGCGTACATGCTCGGCCCGGTGTGCCCGGCCTGCTGTCTCATGTCCGCGATGGCGTCCACGATGGCCGGCCCCGCGACTCCGGCGACGGACCAGGCGGTCAGCAGCCGGCCGTGGATCGCGCCGACCTGGTAGCCGCCGAACAGGTCCTTCAAGTAGGCGGGGACGGTGGCGAATCCACCGCCGTAGAAGGACAGGATCACCATGGCGGCGCCGATGAACAGCGTCACGCTGCTGTTCTTGCCGAGCAGCAGCGTCAGGTACAGCAGAGCGCCGATGCCCAGGTACAGCCGATAGACGTTCTTGCGGCCGATCACGTCGGAGACCGACGACCACAGGATCCGGCCGGTCATGTTGGCCAGGGACAACAGCGCGACGAAGCCGGCGGCGGCTGTCGCGCTGACCGGGCTTGGCGTGTCCCGGAAGAAGTCCTGGATCATCGGCGCGGCCTTCTGAAGGATTCCGATCCCGGCCGTAACGTTCATGCACAGCACGACCCACAGCAACCAGAACTGCGGCGTGCGCACCGCATTCCTCGCGGATACGTTCGCGGTCGTCACGAGCCGCTTCCCGGCGTCCTCGGCGGGCCGCCAGCCGGCCGGCCGCCAACCCGAGGGCGGCACGCGCACGAGCAGCACGCCAAGCGTCATGAGGGCGGCGTAGGTCACGCCGTGCACGAGGAAGGTCTTCGCGATCCCACCCGTGTCGCTGCCGAAGGCGGAGAGCATCTGCGTCGACCAGGGAGAGGCGATCAGTGCGCCACCGCCGAAGCCCATGATCGCGGTGCCGGTGGCCATGCCCGGCCGGTCGGGGAACCACTTCATCAGGGTGGACACCGGCGAGATGTAGCCGATGCCCAGGCCTATCCCGCCGACGAAGCCATAGCCGAAGACCACCAGCCAGTAGGAGCGGGTGGCGACGCCGAGTGCGGCGATCAGGAACCCGGTGGAGAAGGCCACCAACGAGACGAACATGGCCCATCGCGGACCCCTGCTCTCGACGAGGGTGCCGCCGAAGGCCGCGGAGAGCCCCAGTACGAGAATGCCGACCTGGAACGGTAATGCGCTGGCCGCCCCCGAGATATGCAGCGCGCTCTCCAGGGGTAATTTGAAAACGCTCCAGGCATACACCTGACCTATCGACAGGTGGATCGCCAGCGCAGCCGGGGGCACCAGCCAACGACTCCATCCTGGTCGCGCGATGATGCGGGAATGCTCAAGGAGTCGCACCGGTGGTCTACCTCCCGGGCCTGGGCAGAAGTAATTGAAAGGCGAATTGCCTGGATGCATGTCCAGCGGTCAAGCGGTGGCGAGTGTAGGGCAACTGATCGCCCCTGCCAATGGTTTGACCTGTCTGCTGTCGAGTGTGGCGACGTTTACTGGAGGGGAACGCTCCGCGCGTAGAGCGGTACTTTCGGGCGATGTCGGACCACCGGCGACGATTGCCGGAGAACTGCTGACGATGGTTCGTCAGAAAGCAGCGTGATTCGCCCAGGCAATGGGTAAACGGGTCGAACGGCCCGGGCCCCGGAGAGAGGTCGGCTCCCCCTGGTGCGCCACAAGCGGAACGGCTGCTACTGTCCGGTAGCGGGCCAACTCGTCGCCGATCCAACGCCTTTGACTGCGCAGAGTGGACCGCTACACTCCCTGTCTCAACGGCGGTAGGCGGACCGGTCAACGCGCCGAAACCTGGAGAGAATCATGACGAGAGACATGCGGCCTCCCGCTCCACCCCCATCGGCGCCGACCACCGGCCACGGATTATCGGCCCCTTTCACTAAAGCCGGCGACCAGCCCTTGTGCGACCCGGCAGGCGAGCCCGACTTTGCGGCGATCCAGGCCAGCCCGGAGTTCACCCGGCTTCGCCGACGGCTGCGGCTGTTCGTCTTTCCGATGAGCGCGCTTTTCTTTTGCTGGTACCTCACCTTCGCCCTGCTGTCCGCCTATGGTCATGAATTCATGCGGCGCAAAGCGGTCGGCGAGATCAATGTGGGGACCCTCTTCGGCCTGCTGCAATTCCTGTCCACGATCATGATCGTCGTGACCTATGCGCGCTTCGCCAAGAGGCGGCTCGACCCCCAGGTCGACCGGATTCGCGAGCAGGTGCGGGCCGACGCGGAGGGTGGCAGAAAGTGATGGTGTCGATCGCGGTCGGCACGACCGGCAGTCCGACGCTCAACGTGACCGTATTCGTCGCCTTCGTCTGCATCACCTTGTACGTGGTCTACCGGGCCAGCGGCAGCAGCCCCACCGCCTCCGACTACTACGCGGCAGGCAGCGGTTTCAGCGGGATGCAGAACGGCATCGCGCTGTCCGGCGACTTCCTCTCCGCGGCCTCCTTTCTCGGGATTTCGGGAGCAATCGCCGTCCACGGCTACGACGGGTTCCTCTACTCCGTCGGATGGTTGGTCGCCTGGCTGGTTGCTCTGCTGCTCATCGGCGAACGGCTGCGTAATACCGGCCGGTTCACCGTGGGCGATGTGATGGCCTTCCGGATGAAACAGCGCCCGGTACGGGCGGCGGCGGCCAACGCCACCTTGGTCATCACGTTCTTCTACATGCTGGCCCAGATGGCCGGCGCCGGCGGTCTGATCGCCCTGCTGCTCAATGTGCACAGCAAGGGCGGGCAGGCCCTGGTCATCACGGCCGTCGGCATTGTCATGGTCTTCTACGTCCTGGTCGGCGGCATGAAGGGCACGACCTGGGTGCAGATCATCAAGGCCACCCTGCTGCTGCTCTGCGTGGCCTTCATCAGCGTCTTCATCCTCGGCAAGTTCGGCTTCAGCTTGTCCGGACTGCTGGAGCATGCGGCGCAGAAAAGCCCCTTGGGCGAGCGCTTGCTGGAACCAGGCGGCTGGTACGGCCAGAACGCGATGGGCAAGCTCGACTTCGTCTCGCTGGCCCTGTCGCTGGTCCTCGGCATCTCCAGCCTTCCGCACGTGCTGATGCGCTTCTACACCGTGCCGGACGCCAAGGAGGCACGCAGGTCGGTGGTGTGGTGCTCCTGGTCGATGTTCGCGTTCTACCTGGGGATCCTCATCGTCGGATACGCCGCCACCGCACTGGTGGGCTCGGACAAGATCTTGGCCGCCCCGGGCGGGGAGAACTCCGCGGCACCGCTGCTCGCCTTCCGGATCGGCGGCGCGGTGCTGCTCGGCGTGGTTTCCGCGGTGGCCTTCGCCACCATCCTGGCGGTGGTCGCCGGTCTGACGCTCGCCGCTTCCGCGTCGTTCGCGCACGACGTCTACGCCAACGTACTCCGGCACGGCAAGGCGGACCCGCGGTCCGAAGTACGGGTCGCCCGCCTGACGGCGATAGTGATCGGTTTCCTGGCCATCATCGGCGGCATCGTGGCCAACGGGCAGAACGTCGCCTTCCTGGTATCGCTGGCCCTGGCGCTCGCCGCGTCCGCGAACCTGTCCACCATGCTCTACTCCCTTTACTGGAAGCGGTTCAACACCACGGGGACGCTGTGGAGCATCTATGGCGGGCTGGTGTCCGGACTGCTGCTGATCGCCTTCTCACCTGCGATGTCGGGCACACCCACGTCCATCGTCAAGGGTGTCGACTTCCACTGGTTCCCGCTCACCAACCCGGGCATCGTGTCGATTCCGCTCTCCTTCCTCTGCGGATTCCTGGGCACGGTACTCAGCAAGCAACCGGCGGATCCCGACAAGCAGGCGGAGATGGAGGTACGAGCACTGACCGGCATCGGCGCCAAGCGCTAAGGGCTTGCAGATCATTAACACGTTGTCTTGATCATGCTGCTGGGGTCGCCACTCAGGGCTCGCACCCGAGCCTGGAGGGCTGTGAGGGCGGAGGGTGGGGTGGCTGCCGGCGAGATAACGATGCTGTGCGCCTTGAGCAGTGTCCTGATCTTCAGCAGGGTGCGGTGCATGGCGGTGCGACTGCTGCCGAACAGCACGGCGAGGGGTTCCGCGGCCAGGGCGACCCGCAGGTGAAGGAGGGTCGCCAGGACCTGGTCGGGGAAGGTGAGTCGGGGCCGGCGTCCGCGCTTGACGTCGCCATCGACGGCCAAAGTGTCTGTGAGATCGCTCAGTTGCTGCCGGGACATGCCGGTCAGGGAGGGATCGGACAGTAGAGCATGGTCCCACTCCGGGGCCGGCTTCTGCGGAGCCCGGGGTGGGGGTGTGCAGCGCCAGGGAGCGCGCCCAAAGTGGCGGAACGGCTTGTTCAGAAGACCTCCGCATGTGCGCCACACCACAGTATGGTGAACTCCGGAATCGCCGCCGGTGGTCTGCAGTGATACGCCTCATCGCTGCGATGGTCCGGTGGGGCTGCACGGGGGCCGGGGGTGAGGGCCCTGGTCAGGGGGTGTCGTGTGGGGAGTGCAATCCAACACCGATGGTACGGCCGTGGTCTCGGCGGAGAACGGACCAGGTGGCCCGGACTGCCTCAAGCCTTGAGACACCGTCCCTCGAAGACGACTGGGCGCGTCGCCACCTGACAGAGCCACAGCTCGACCGGGCAGACCACTTCCTCCACCCGATGGCGAACACGTCAGCGGCTTCGCCGCCCCGTCGGGATCTGCGCTGCTTCCCGGCGCCTTCGAGAAGAGTCGTGCGCAGGAGACGTGCACACCGTGCACGGACGCGCCGTCGTTCCGGTTAGTCACGTCACACCAAAATTCTCCCACCGACAGCGCAGCCCGTGGTCCAACCAACTGGACGGGTGTCCCGCATCCCCCACGTCGGCCAGCCAGCCGCCCGGCGCGGCGACGTAGGAAGGAACACTCATGGACAGTCGAGCCCGAGTCTCTCCAGCGGCACGGAAGATCGCCACACTCGTCGCCGCCGCATCCGCAGGAATGGACCATGCAGCCGTGGCCGCGGAGGCAGCCCGACGTCACCCGCACATGCAGGAAGCACGGCTCGCGACGCTCCTGGCTGAAGCCGTCGAAGGCGGCCTCCTCACACGCAGCGGGGACCGCTATACCTCCACCGCGGCCGTCGGCGCCGACGCGGCGACATCCGACCCTTCTGAAGACTCCACCGCTCCCCCGACGGCCGCAACTTCCGCACCACACTTCGAGGTTCCCGCCCACGCCCGCGGCGGGCAAGTCACCCTCTGATTGCGGGTCCAACCCCGGTCCCGATCGTCCCTCGGACGTGTGTCCGGCAGGGCGATGGCGCTTCACCCGCGCGCAGGATCGGCAGGACGGCCGCGGCCGGGACTCAGGCGTGCGTCGAGGGACCAGGCGCCCGCACCGACGATGAGCAGGAAGAGGCTGCCGCACAGCTGGGCGAAGTCCAGACGGGCCTCGTGGGCGAAGTCCCACCAGCCGGACTCGCCGTGGAACAGCCCGGAGCCGCCCCACAGGATCCCCAGCTTGGTGATCAGCAGCGCGCCGAGCATGTCCACCACCATCGGCACCGCCGCAAGCCGGGTGAGCAACCCGGCGAGGATCAGCAGCCCGCAGAGGATCTCGAAGACCCCGTCCAGGGCGGCGAGGAAGTCCGGGGCGGGGATGTTGGCCTTGTCGAAGCGGCCCGTGCCCAGCGCATGCTCGCGCAGGAACTTCAAGATGCCCTCGACGAGAAAGACCGCCCCCACATACAGGCGGATGAGCACCACCGATCGTGGCGCGGTGGTCCCGATCAGCTTCGCCACCCAGGTACTGAGCTGGCTCATGCTCGTGGGCCCCTTCACCTCGGTGACATATCGGACACCGATATCATCCCGCGCCCCATCCGCCGACGTACGGCGTTGCGCCCACCCGGCGTAACCCACCAGGGCTATGGCGAACGACGCGAGGCGAGGACCGCCCGCACCCCATGTGCAGCGACGCCGACGGCCAGAACCACCGCGCCCAAGATCACCGAGGACGCCGGCAGGGCAAAGGCCAGGACCAGACAACCGACCAGCCCGGCGATCGGAATGACGCGAGCCGGACGCCCCTCCTCTGGTGTGAGGGTCCAGGCGGAGGCATTGGCCACGGAGTAGTAGACCAGCACTCCGAAGGAGGAGAACCCGATCGCCCCGCGCACATCCACCGTCGCCGCCAGCACCGCCACCACCGCGCCGACCGCCAGCTCAGCGCGGTGCGGCACCTTGAACTTCGGGTGGACGGCGGCCAATACGTGCGGCAGATGCCGGTCCCGTGCCATCGCCAACGTGGTGCGCGAGACACCCAGGATCAGCGCGAGCAGGGAGCCCAGCGCCGCCACGGCGGCGCCGACCCGCACCACCGGCGCCAACCAGCCGACGCCCGCGGCCCGCACGGCGTCCGACAGCGGAGCGGCGGCCTCGGCCAGCTGCCGCGGGCCGAGCACGGTGAGCACGGCGATGGCGACGATGGCGTAGACGGCCAGGGCGATGCCAAGCGCGATCGGGACGGCACGGGGAATGGTCCTCGCCGGGTCCCGGACTTCCTCTCCGAGGGTGGCGATGCGCGCATACCCGGCGAAGGCGAAGAAGAGCAGGCCCGCAGCCTGGAGCACCCCTCCGAAGGACGCGTCGCCGCCGACGTCCAAGCGCCAGGTGTCCGGGGAGCCGGAGGTCAGCGCGGCGATCACCACGGCAGTCAGTACGGCCAGCACAACGGCCACGATCACCCGGGTGAGCCAGGCGGACTTCTGCACGCCTGCGTAGTTCACCGCCGTCAGCACCACCACCGCCGCCACCGCGACCGCATGAGCCTGCCCCGGCCATACGTACGAGCCGACCGTCAAGGCCATCGCCCCGCAGGAAGCGGTCTTGCCGACCACAAAGGCCCACCCGGCCAGGTATCCCCAGAAGTCACCCAGCCGCTCGCGGCCGTAGACGTAAGCACCGCCCGAGGCCGGGTAACAGGCAGCGAGCCGGGCGGAGGAGGTGGCATTGCAGTAGGCGACCACGGCGGCCAAGGCCAGGCCCAGCAGCAACCCGGAACCGGCTGAGCGGGCGGCCGGCGAAAGGGCGGCGAAGATACCCGCACCGATCATCGAACCCAGACCGATCGCCACCGCATCGGAGAGCCCGAGCCGCCGCTGCAGCTCGTCCCGTTTCCCTGCGGGGAGCAATGGCTTGCTCATGCCCAGCTCCCTCAGCAACCGTCCTGCGGCTCTCGATATCGGAAGACGATATCGGAGGCCGCCGCCCCGGGGCAGACATCGCAGCCACAGGGGAGCCGGCACCGCTCATCCTGTCCGCCGGCCGCCCGGCACCAGCCAGCCGCGGTGGATGCCCTACCCGGCTCAGGTCGACGACATCCGTCTCCTGCGAGACGCGGAATCGCCCCAAACCGCTTGGCCCGTGCGGGCACTACACGTTTCCCGTCAGCCACCACGATCGCTACGGCGTCGTGGCAGCGGCTTCGCACGACAACCGCGTCGCCGACCACATCCTGCGGCGGGTGGGCTTCGAACGACTGGCCGGCAACAACCTCCAAGCCCCCGCCGAGCCGCACCACGACTCAACCCGCCGAGGAACAAGCCGTCCGATCCCCGCGCGCCGCGCAGTACGACGTCACGTCCGCCGCGACATACCACCTCAATCGCCACACCCCACCCGCCCCCGAACACAACTTCCTCGGTCGGATGGCGAACCGCTCCGCCGCAGTGGGGCCGGCGCCGGGAGGCGCCCTTCGCTTCCGCCCGCGCCCTCGATACCGATATCCGGGCTGCCCGCGGCAATGGGCCTCGGGACCGAGGTTGTCGATGATGCCGCACCGTGCTCAGGCCACCGACAGCTCCCGGCCCGTGCAGCCGCCGCACCTCAGCAGCGACCAGCCGCCACTGTCGCCTGACGCCCGCCCTCCGCCATCCGGCAGCCGGTCCGCGCCCGCTAACGCCCCTGCCTCGAAGGGGCCTTCGCAATGAGCCTCCCCCACACGGGGAGCGGCGTCACAGCCTCCTCAGCGTGCGGCGCCGGTCGCTTCCGCGACGGACGCGGCATCCTGGCCGTCCCGGCATCCCAACGCCGGCTCACGAGTTGCCAAGCACAAGACACGCAGCAATGCCGGCTTACGCATTTTCTTCTCCGATGCGGTCTTTCTCGCCGTCTCCGGGAACCCTGAGCCGGAGGCGGGGAGAGACCCGCATGCGAAGAGCGAGGCATGTCACACACGGTCGTACAAGGTGGCTCCCGATCCCGCGACGGGCGCGCCGTACGCCAGGGCGGGGTGCACCCTCACAGCCTGCTCCGGCCGCACGACTTCGCTGGCGGGCTGGTCGAGGGCCTGGCTCGCCGCCCCCTTCATGCGGCCGCCGAGTCGCTGCGGTGCGTCAAGCCCGCCGATCGCCCCGTACGACGGCGGGGACTCCCCTGCGCTCACCGCGCGTACGGTGCTGTCGGTCAGCTCGGCTTGGCGTACCGCCCATCGCGGGGGCGCCCTCGCGGATGCCGAACCGTCGACGCCGACGGCGATCCGGCCCTTCTCCCTCGTTTGTCCGCTCCTGACCGCCTCTGCGTTCTTGCCCCAGCGTCCGGTTCGTGGTGACCACGACGCATAGGGCCATCGGCCTACGGCAGCGGAGCCGGTCGGCCCCCGCGGAGCCGTTCGGCCTCTGTACCGGACGTGGCAGCCGCCCGACGATAGGCGTTGGGTGCCGTATCCGGGATCCGCGCAGCCTCGAAAGGACTCGATCCCGGTTGACCCCGATGAGGCGGTGAGGCGGATGGATGCACCACTGGTCGTCGGCACCGACGGTTCGGACGACGCGCTGCGCGCGGTGGACTGGGCCGCCGACGAGGCAGCCCTCCGCGGCTGCCCACTCCACCTTCTGCATGCGTCGTTGTGGGTGCAGTACGAGGATTCCGCGCCGTCCGTCGGACGGTATCCGGAGGCGCGGCGACATGCCGCGGCCAGGAGCGTGGCGGCCTCCGCCGAGGAGCGGGCCCGGTTGCGGCAGCCGGAGGTAGCCGTGTCCGCCGTGGTCCGGGACGAGGACCCGGTCTACGCGCTGGTCGACGAGAGCGACCGCGCCGCCATGGTCGTGGTCGGCAGCCGGGGGCACGGCCTCTCCGGGGTCCTGCTGGGGTCGGTGAGTGTGACCGTCGCGGCCCGTGCCCACTGCCCGGTGGTCGTAGTGCGAGATGGCGCTGGTGAAGTCCCCACGAGAGGAAGGTGGGTACTGCTCGGACTCGGAGCGCCGGAGCGGACACCGGAGGCGGCGGATTTCGCGTTCATGGAAGCGGCACTGCGCGGCTGCGGGGTCACCGTGCTGCACGCCCGTATGCGCCACGACGGGGAACACGCCGCACCGCGCGTCGGTCTCTCCGCCGATCACCGGGCTCAGGGTGGTCAGCGAGCCGAACAGTGGCTGGACGACGTCCTGGCACGGTCCGTCGCGGGACACCCAGGCGTGCCGGTACGCCGCATCATCGTCGAAGGTCGGGCGCATCCGGCGCTTCTCCGGGCCGCGGCGAACGCGGAACTGCTGGTGCTCGGCGCCCGCCGACGTCGGGACCCGCTCGGCCCCCAACTCGGGCCCGTCAACCATGCGATGCTCCGCCAGGCGCCGTGCACCATCGCGATCGTCCCCGTACAGCCGAGCGGCGGGTGAGAGCGCGGGCCGTCCTGCTACCCGCATATCGCGGTGTGGTGCACCCACAGACCAAGCGGATGACTCGGGCACTGCGCGACTGGCGTGCGTCGGCTGTCGCCCGCCGTGCCCTGTGCCGGGAGGGACCGGACGGCCCTCTCCTCGTGTCCCCGTCCGGACCTTGGCGCGATGGTCCGCGTCGCCGAAGATGGCATGTACGCGGAATGGTCCTCCGCTGCTGGGGCGGGCGTCTCCTGGGACGGCCCACCCCAGTTCCACGGACCGATCGAAGCGGCCGAGAGAACCCGCTGGCCCTGAGGAGACGGGCGCGGTCCTGCTTGGCAGCAGAGCCGGAGTTCCGGGGCAGCCTGGTGAGGGACCGTCCGGCACTGGCGCGGTACCGGGCGCCGTGGTGACGTGGATGGCATACGAGCCGGGTACCGGTCCACGAGCTCGGCACCCGGGGCACCGTCAAGATCCCCGGAGAACCGGAGGGCTGCCGTGCGGTACGTCGGAGGCCGGGGACGAGACCAGGCAGCACGGACCGCAGAGGATCGGCGTCCGCTCGCAACGGTGTTGCTGATCGCGACGACGGCCGCACTGGTCTGCGGCAGCGTCGCGTGGTCGGCCGGCCGGCCGGACGTTGCCGATGCGTGCTGGGCGGCCGGAACGGTGCTGGCCGTCGTCCCCTCCGTGGTCTGGGTCGTTCGCGCGCTGCGGCAGGGGCGGGCGGGCGTCGATCTGATCGCGGTGCTGGCACTGGCCGGAACTCTGGCAGTGGGCGAATACTTGGCCGGTGCGCTGGTCGCCGTGATGCTGGCGACCGGACGGACGCTGGAGGCCACGGCTACCCGTCGGGCCTCCCGCGATCTGCGTGCCCTGCTGGAGCACGCCCCGCGCTCGGCACGGCGCCGACGCGGCCGGGAGATCGCCACCGTGGCCCTGGACGAGGTCGCCGTCGGCGATGTGATCGTGGTCGGCACGGGTGAGGTGGTTCCGGTCGACGGAACAGTCGTGACCGGCGCCGCGACCCTGGACGAGTCGGTGCTCACCGGTGAGTCGGCGCAGGTGGAGCGGCGGACCGGCGACGGTGTACGCAGTGGCGTGGTCAACGCCGGCGGGGTCTTCGAGGTGACGGCCATCGCGACCGCGCGGGACAGCACCTACGCGGAGATCGTGCGGCTGGCCGGGCAGGCGGGTGCGGAGAAGGCGCCTGCGGTGCGTCTCGCGGAACGGTACGCCGCCTGGTTTCTGCCGCTCTCGCTGAGCTTGGCGGGCGTGGCCTGGGGGGTGGGCGGTGAGGCCGTCCGGGCGGTGGCCGTGCTGGTCGTGGCAACGCCCTGCCCGCTGCTGCTGGCGGTGCCGGTGGCCGTCGTCTCCGGCATGTCGCGAGCGGCCCGGCGGGGTGTGATCGTGCGGGACGGCCGGGCACTGGAATCGCTGGGCCGGGCTCGCACCCTGGTGATCGACAAGACCGGCACGCTCACCGCGGGACGGCCCCGGGTCCTGGAAGTGGCCACGGCGTTCGGCGGCCCCTCCCCTACCGACGTCCTGCGGCTGGCCGCCTCGGTCGACCAGGTCTCGGTGCACATCCTGGCCGAGGCGATCACCCGGGAGGCACGCGACCGCGGCCTGGTCCTGTCCCCGCCCACCGATGTCACCGAGGAGCCGGGGCGCGGTGTCACCGGCACGGTCGACGGCTGCCGGATCGCCGTCGGGAAGACCGATCTGGCATCGGCGGAGCTTCCCCGCTGGGCCCGGACCGTGGACAACCGCGCTCTCCTCGACGGGGCCACGGTCGCCTGGGTCACGGTCGACGGCACGCTCACCGGTGCCGTCCTGCTGCACGACCCGCTGCGCCGGGACGCGCCACGCACCGTCCGGCGGCTGCGGGCGGCCGGGCTGGCCAGGCTGCTGCTGCTCACCGGGGACCGGCCCGAACCGGCCCGCCAGGTGGGGACGGTCCTGGGGCTGGACGACGTCCGTGCCGGGCAACTGCCCGCCGACAAGGTCCGGGCCGTGAGGGAGGAGTGTGGGCGCGCCGTCACCGTGATGGTCGGCGACGGTGTCAACGACGCTCCGGCCCTGGCCGCCGCGGACGTCGGTGTCGCCATGGGGGCACGCGGCGCGACCTCGGCATCAGAGGCCGCCGACATCGTGCTCACCACCGACCGGGTCGCCCGGCTCGCCGACGCGATGGACATCGCCGTGCGCACCCGTCGGATCGCGGTGCAGAGCGCGGCCGGCGGCATGGTGATGTCGCTGGCGGCGATGGTCGCGGCGCTGCTGGGACTGCTGCCACCGGCCGCCGGTGCGCTCCTCCAGGAGGCCATCGACGTGGCCGTCATCCTCAACGCGCTCCGCGTCGTGCTGCCGGCCCGCGGCACCGGCGGCCCGCCCCTCGAACCCGCGGCCGAGCGCCTCATCCATCGCTTCGCCGCCGAACACGAGTCCCTGCGCGGCACCTTGGACGCGATCCGTGAGGCGGCCGGCCTGCTCTCCACCGACCCCGGTCCGCGTGCCCTGGCGGCCGTCCACCAGGTCGACCGGCTGCTCACCGAGCGGCTGCTCCCGCACGAGTACGCCGAGGAGCACCAGCTCTACCCCGCGCTCAACGCGCAGTTCGGCGGCCCGGACGCCACGGAGACCATGAGCCGCGCTCACACCGAGATCGCACGCCTCGCCCAGCGCATCGCCACGCATCTCGCGCTCGCCGACGCGACGGGTGACCTGCTGCCGGAGCAACTCGACGATCTCCGGGCGTCGTTGTACGGGCTTCACACCGTGCTGCGTCTCCATTTCAGCCAGGAGGAGGAGAGCTACTTCTCGCTCTCCTCCTGACGCCCGCGGGGCCCTACAGCCGACTGGCCGAATCCCCCAACCACCGGCCCTCACGACGTGATCGTCAGGACCTCCTCCACCGGCCGGCGCGGGGTGTGCGGCCCCTGGGGGCCGTATCCCAGGCGGAGGATCATCTGGACGTAGCCGGTGCCGGAGACCGGCTCGCGCAGCAGCCAGCGCAGGTCGGGCCACTCCAGCGGCTGCGTGGCAAAGGAACTCACGAGCCCCTGGCAGGTGGCGAGGAGCAGGACCCGTTCCAGTGCCTGGCCGGCGCGGAGCCAGTCGGCGGGGCCGTCGCGGGTGGTGCTGAGGGAGGCCAGTTGCGGCCGTTTCTCGAAGTCCGCGTAGGCACGGCCGGGAACCGCGCGCCGGCCGGCGAAGTCCCGTACGGGGGCCGCACCACCACGTTTGGCAGGACCGAAGGCGTATTCGGGGATGCCCTCCACAGGCGATTCAGCGGAGGCGTCGTGGGTCCATCGACGCTGTTCGACTTCCCGGCCGTCGTCCATGCGGTCGTACCCCTCGGCGTGCAGGACGAGGTCGAGCACCGCCTCGCGGTGCGGGGTGGTCAGGAACGCCAGCTGGGCCCCTTCCTGGGACGCGGCCTCGACGAGGGCAGTGCGGAGGCTTTCCGGGATCCGCCGTTCGGTGAAGGGGTACCGGCTGGTGTGCCGGTCGGGGATGGCGGAACAGAGGTCGGAGAGGGCTGTGTCCAGGGGCTCGTGCGGTACGTCGAAGCGCACGGCCGCAAGGAGCCCAGGAGTCTGGGGAGCCGGCAGCAAAGTGGTTGCCGTGCGGTGGCCGGCATGCGCGGCGGCGACGCGCAGGTTCAGCAGGGCCGCGCCGCAGCCCAGGTGCAGCCCCCGGGTGCTGGGGTCGGCCTGCGGCATCGCGCGATCCAGGTCGGCGGTGAGAAGCATGGTGCGCGACGCCCGGGAGTAGTCGAAGTGCCACGGCTGGGCGTTGTGCATCGAAGGCGCGGCGGTGGCGTCGGCCACCAGCGACGCTACGGCAGTGTCGTCGAGGGTGGGGTGGGTGAGCACCGGGGACCTCCCGGGCGGATCGGGACCGCGGCCGGACACGCCACGGACGGGGAACCGGCAGTTGCCCTTCCAGCGTCGCGGTGCGCCGTCGGTGGCATCAGGGGCCATAGAGCCCTGGACGGGGACCGGTCGGCTTTCCAGGGACGGCCGGCTGGGGGGGTGGGGCCGACCGGCTCATGCCGGAACGTGCACCGCCCCGGCCACGCTTGAGGTGTGGCCGCACCACCGGCCGCCGCGGCGGAAGGAGCCGGAGATGGAGCACCGCACGATAGGTGAGCTGATGACCCGCAAGGTCGTGAGCGTGCGCCTCGACACTCCGTTCAAGGAGATCGCGCAGACCCTCGCCGACAACGCGGTGAGTGCCGTACCGGTGCTCGACAGCCTCGGCAGGCCGGCCGGCGTCGTCTCGGAGGCCGATCTGCTGCGCAAGGCCGCCGACCGGTCCGATCTGTCCGGCAGGACCCCGCTGCCGCACCTGGAGGCCTGGGAGCGGGCGCGGGCGGAGGGCCGCACCGCCGGTGAGCTGATGTCGGCCCCGGCGGTGTGCGCCCATCCCGACTGGACGGTGGTGGAGGCGGCGCGACTGATGGAGGTACAGCAGGTCAAGCGGCTGCCCGTGGTCGACGAGACGGACATCCTGCTGGGCATCGTCAGCCGCGGCGACCTGCTGCGCGTCTTCCTGCGCAAGGACGACGCGATCCGCGAGGAGATCACCCGCGAGGTCATCGGACGCACTGCACGCCTGGGTGCCGCGGGCATGACCGCCGAGGTCAATCGGGGACAGGTCGCCCTGCACGGCACGGTCACCGACCTGCTGCTCGTTCCCGTGCTGGTGCGGATGTGCGCGAGCCTTGACGGCGTGGTGTCGGTATCCGAGGACCTGAAGCCGGAGCCGGCCGGCGGCGGCCCGTCTGGCGGGACAGACGAAGGACGAGCAGCAGAAAGCCGGTCGTCCTCATGAAGAACGTCATCACCGTCGGTGTGGACGGTACGCCCCAGGCCCTGGCGGCCGCGCGGTGGGCGGCGCACGAGGCGCAGTTGCGGCAGTCCCGCCTGCGGCTCCTGACCGCCTGGCAACCCCTCACGGCGAGGCCGCGGGGCGCACCCTGGGCGCCGGAAGTGCCGCATTGGCCGGACCCGATCATCGAGGAGGCCAGGTCCGCGGTCGAGTCGGCGCAGCCCGGGCTCCCCGTGGACGTGGCTCTGGTGCGCGAAGAGCCGCTGGAAGCCCTGGTCGAAGCCGCCGGGCAAGCGGATCTGCTGGTCCTGGGGTCGCGGGGGCTGGGACCGGCGGCGCGCTTCGCGCTGGGGGAGACCGGACTCGACCTGGTGCCACGGGTCGCGGTTCCGGTCGTCCTGGTGCGGGCCCGCCAGGACGGCCCGGCGACCGAGGGCGGCAACAGCGTCGCGGTCGGTGTCAGCCTGCACGCCCCCAGCGAGGGGCTGCTGGCCTTCGCCTTCGAGACCGCGGCCCGACGAGCCGTCCCGCTCCGCGCCGTGCACGGCAGGAACCTGCCGCCGTTCGCCTACGACCGGGGCGGTGCCGTGGAACGGGCCGCCGCGGAAGAAGCTGCCCGGATCGCACGCGAGGAACTGTTCGAGGCGCTGCGCCCGTGGCAGGAGAAGTTCCGGGACGTGCGGGTCGAGGAGCAGGTGGTGATGGAGAGTCCGGCGCCGGCCCTCCTGCACGGCGCCGCGGCTGCGCAGCTGCTGATCGTCGGCCGCCGGCACATCGGCCACGCGGTCCCCCGCATCGGCCACGTCGTCCATGCGGCCGTCCACCACGCCCCCTGCCCCGTCGCGATCGTGCCGCACGAGTAACAACCCTGTCCGCACGGACGGGGCCGCACCCGCTGGAAGAAAGGATGTGTGCGCGATGACGACCGAACAGGCACCCGGATCCGGCGCCGCGCCGGGTCGGCCCGGCAGCGATCTGGGCCGGCGCGCCGCACTGCGCCGGCAGCAACTGGGGCTGACCCGCGAGGAGGTCGCGACCCGGGCCGCCGCCTCACCGGGGTATGTGCAGTACGTCGAGGAGCACACCGCCGAACCGGACATCGGGTTCCTGCTGCGCCTCGCCCACGCCCTCGACACCACCGTCGCAGACCTCACAGGCGGAACCGCCGACCTCCCGGAGGGCCTCGGCAAGGCCGCGGCGCACCCCGAGGTGCTGGTGCTCGGCCCCGCCGAATGCCGCGAACTGCTCTCCACGCACGGCATCGGCAGAGTGGCCGTCACCATCGGCGACACCCCCGCCGTCTTCCCCGTCAACTACACCGTCGTCGACGACGTGATCGCCTACCGCACCCACGCGGACTCCGGCCCGGCCACAGCAGCCGGCCACGAGGCCGCGCTGGAGGTGGACCACATCGACGACGCCTTCAGCCAGGGATGGAGCGTCCTGGCCGTCGGGCCCGCCGAAGTCGTCACCGGCTTCTACGAGTCCCGCAGGTTCGAAGAGCAGGCGTACTCGGCCCCCTGGGTAGGCGGCGGCCGGTACCAGTGGATCGCCATCCGGCCGACCCGCCTCAGCGGGCGCCGCATCCGCGTTCCCGGGGCGCCGACACCCCCGACCGGGAGCACCGAAGCGGACGCGTGAACCGGCCGGGCGCGCCGTGCGGAGACCGCCCCGGCGCGAGCCGCGGCACGTCGACAGGCCCGCGGAAGCTACCCGATGGGCGGTTCCGCCAGGACGCACCACGAGACCGCGCCGAGCAGTTCGGACAGCCGCCGGGAGACGTCCATCAGCAGGTCGTCCAATGCCACCACACCCACGAGCCGCCCCCTGTCCAGGACAGGGAGCCGGCGGACGGCCGAGCGGCACATGGTGCGGTACGCGGCATCCACGTCGTCGCCCGGAAGGACGGCATGGACCGGCACCGTCATCACGTCGCGGACCGGCGCGGTCGCGCTCCGCTCCTCGCCCAGACCGCGCACGGCCAGGTCCCGGTCGGTGACCATGCCGAGGACCACCTCGCCGGACACCACGACCACGCACCCGACGGTGCGCTGCTGCATCAACCGCGCGGTGTCCCGCAAGGTGGCATCGGGAGCAACCGTGACCACCGGCACACGCATCACGTCGCGGACCCGCATCACGTGCCTCCTCACAGGGTCCAACCCACTGTCGCGCGCCAGCGCCGGCGGGGCTGTGGGCCGGTCGTCCCCGCCCGCCGCCGAAGGGCCCCACGGGCAGCGATCCGCAGACGGCCACCACGAGCCGAAACGGCCGACGGCGCAACGGCCTTTCGGACCGCCGGACCGGGCCGTCCGGTTCTGTCCCCGGGCGCACCGGTCTGCTGTGCTGGAAGTCGGTTCCGCTGCGCGCACGCGGGCGTCCCGTCGGCGCGACGACACCGGCGCGGTGACGGCAGCGGCGTGGAAGGAACGGCCCCCCATGTCCGAGACCACAACCACCGATCTGTACGAAGTGACGATGGCGCTCTCCTATCTGCGCGAGCGGATGACGGAGCCGGCCACCTTCAGCTGCTTCGTCCGCCAACTACCCCCCGACCGGGGCTTCTTGGTATGCGCCGGCGCCGAGTCCGCCCTGAGCTATCTGTCCCGGTACCGCGTCGGTCTCGACGACGCCAAGGCGTTCGCGGAGGCGCTGGGACGTCCGCTCCACGATCTGATGCCGCTGGTCGGTACGCGGTTCACCGGTACGGTGCGCGCGGTGCCCGAGGGTCGCGTCGTGCTGGCCGGAGAGCCGCTGATGGAGGTCACCGCACCGCTGCCGCAGGCACAGCTCGTCGAGACGTGCGTGCTCAACCACCTCAGCCACCAGACCATGGTGGCCTCCAAGTGCATCCGGTGTGTCATCGCCGCCCAAGGGCATGCGGTCGTGGACTTCTCGCTGCGCCGCACCCACGGGACGGCCGCCGGCCTCCAGGCGGCCCGGCTGGCCGCCCTGACCGGTTACGCGGGCACCAGCAATGTCGCCACGGCCCGTGCCCTGAACTTCCCCGCGGTCGGCACCATGGCGCACTCGTACGTCGAAGCCTTCGAGAACGAGGAGGCGGCCTTCACCGCCTTCGCCCGGTGCCATCCCGGCCCGGTCACGCTCCTGGTGGACACCTACGACACCGAGTCCGGTGTGGCCGTTGCGGCCCGCGTCCTGCGCGCCCTGGGCCGCGCCGACGGCTCTGCCATCCGCCTGGACAGCGGTGACCTCAAGGAGCTGTCCTTCCGTGCGCGGGCCGTCCTCGACGCCGCCGGGCTGACGCAGGTACGCATCATCGCCAGCGGCGGCCTGGACGAATTCGCCGTGCACGACCTCTTGTCGGCAGGGGCACCCATCGATGTCTTCGCCGTCGGGACCCGGGTGGGAGTCAGTGCCGACGCCCCGTACCTGGACTCCGCCTACAAGCTCGTCGAGTACGACGGACGTCCGATGATGAAGCTGTCGTCGGCCAAGGTGACGGCTCCCGGCCGCAAGCAGGTCTTCCGGCGCCGCGGCTGCGCCGACGTGATCGGCCTGGCCGACGAGACGCCCCCGGTCGGCAGTGTGCCGCTGCTGGAGACGATGATGCGCGGCGGGGCGCGGTGTACGTATCTGCCTCCGCTGGAGGAGGTCCGGCGTCAGCTCACCGCGGAGGTGGCACAGCTCCCGGCTGCGGCCCGGGAAATCCGGTCGCCGGTACCGGTACGCGCCACCGTCTCGAAGCCGCTCGCTGCGCTGACCGTGCGCGTCCGGCAGCGGATCGAACGTGCGGTGTTCGGCACAACCCCTGTAGGGCGTTCGGACCACGTGTCCGGTTGAGGCCGTACGCAGTTGCCGTGGGAATCGTTTACAGCGGTGTGGGCGGGGTGCTCGCGCTCGTGGCGCCGAGGTCGACCAGACGGCGCCGGGTGGCCAGGAGCCGGCGGGCGACGACGTCGAGGACCCGGCGGGTCACCACCAGCCCCAGGACCGGGTCCGCCTCGCACAGCGCGCGTACCCGGGTCGCGTTGAATTCGTGGGCCCGCACGAGGGTGAACGCCTCCGCCCCCATCCGCCAGCGGTACGGCGGCACCAGCCACGACCAGCCCAGCAGGTCGCCCGGGCCGAGGACGTCGACGACCGCCGGCCGTCGGGTCGGCATCCGGAGGTCGAGATTGACCGAGCCGGTGCGGATGATCCAGAACCGGTCCGCGGCGCCACCTTCCTCGAAGATGCGGGTGCCTTCCGCAAAGGACACCTCGTGGGCGAACGCCAGCAGCCGTTCCCTTCCGTTGGGCGGGAGATGTTGCAGCAACGGGGTGGTGGTCATGGCGGCTCTCCTGGTTGCCGACCGTGCCGCGTCAGGAGCGCCGCGGCCCAAGTCATCCGGTTGCGGCGTCCGTTCGCCCTGTCTGCGGGTCATGAACGGGCCGGCCCGCGCAGGCGAGCCGGCATCCGACGGCAAGGAGAACCGCCCACTTCTCGCGGGCCCTGATTGCGCGGTGCGCGGTCTCGCTCCGCTCCTCCGCGTCTGCCGTCCTCCCTGTCACTTTCAGTGAACCGCACGGAGGCGCCGCGCACGAGTTCCGTCCGGTCCCATCCCATGGGCCGGACGGCCTTTTCTCGGGGCAACTCGCCCCATAACGCAGACAGGGCGCCTGTGGCACGTTCGGCACAGGACATCGTGGTGCGCGCGCAGAGGCGGTGACGGCAGTGAAGGCACATGTCGGCGATCAGCTCGTGGTCGAGAGCCCGACCACGGGCGCCACCCGCCGGGACGGGGAAATCGTCGGACTCCACCACGAGGACGGCACCCCGCCCTATGACGTCCGCTGGTCGGACAGCGACCAGATCACGATCTTCTTCCCCGGTCCCGACACCCACGTCCGGCACCTCGAAGGCCCTTCGGAGGCCGCCTCGGAGCACGGCTTCACCGAGCGGGGAACGGGCGGTGGCACCTGATGCCCGTCCTCGCGCAGCGACTCCGCGGAGGTGTGACATGGGCGGCTCGGTCCTCGTAGGACTGGACGGAACCGGGAACAGTGTGCCCGCGGTGCGCTGGGGCGCCGAGGAGGCGGCGGTACGGAACCTCCCCCTCCACCTCCTGCACTCCTGGGTCTCCCAGCCCTGGCCGGCCTCCCCCACCTGGGGCGAAGCCGAGAAGCACCGGTACGGAGCCGCGGTGCTCAGCCGGGCCGAATCCCTGGTCCGCCAGGTGCATCCGGGAATCGCGGTGACGGCCGAGCAGGTCTCCGAGGATGCGGCGGACGCCTTGGCCGAACGCAGCGAGGCGGCGACACTCCTGGTGCTCGGATCGCGCGGGCACGACACGATCTCCGGATTCCTCCTGGGCTCGGTGAGCCTGCGGGTGCTCGGGCGCGCGCAGTGCCCCGTGGTCACGGTCCGCGAGGAGGAACAGTCCATCGGCCCCGGCCCCGAAATCGTCGTCGGCGTACAGGAGTTGGGCGCCGAAGGCGACGCCGTGCTGGACTACGCGTTCACCACCGCCGCGGCCCATCACACGGCCCTGCGAGCCGTACGGGCCCGGCCGCCCGACACCCCCCGCGGCGCCCCCGCCACCTCGCCGGACGCGACGGCCCCCACGGCGAGCGGCGACGAGGAATTGCTCTCCGCGAGCCTGGCCCTGTGGCGGGAGAAGTTCCCCGACGTGCGGGTGATCGAGGAAGTCACCGACGGCAGGGCCCTGCCCGTGCTGCTGGGAGCCTGCTCACGGGCCGGACTGCTGGTCGTCGGACGCCGGCCGCAACGCGCTCCCATGCCCCTCGGCCCGGCCGTACTCGCCCTGCTGCACCACTCCCGCTGCCCGGTGGCAGTCGTGCCACGCCTGTGACCCGAGGCGCCCTGCCGAGCGCCATTCACCGCACCATGGAGAAACTGAAGGTACGGCCGCATCGGCGTCACGGCCGACGGAGGGAGGAACGGCGATGGCCGGGTTGCGCGATCTTCTGATGCGTTTCCGTCCGGTCAGCACCCCGGGCCCGGCGATCGCAGGTGTGCCCGCCGACCGCACCGCCGAGCTGGCCGCGGAGCTGACGCCGACGCTGTCCCAGCTGGACCGCACGGCCGTCGAGGCCGAGGCCATCGGCCTCGCCGGGCGTAGCGAGGCCGACCGTATCCGCCGAGACGCCGCCCGGGACGCGGACGCCATCACCGCGCGTGCGGACGACCTGTTCGAACGTGTGCGTTCCCGGGCCGCCGAGCGGCGGCAGGAACTCGGCCGCCGCGAGGCCGACGCGGTCCGTGCGGAGGGAGCGCGCGCCGAGGCGGCTCTGAGGAGCCGGGCCGCGGCGCGGATCCCGTTCGTGGCGGACCGGCTGACCGATGAGGTACGCCGCCAACTCGGCCTGCCCGGCCTGCGGGCCGGGCGCCCTTCGGGTTCCGAGGAGCGGGGCGGCGGCCCGTGAGTGCCGCATGGGTGGCCGGGGTGACACGGGCACGCGGCCTGCTCACCCGGTGCCCGGGTGAGCCCGGTGCCCGTCGGATCGCGGACGCCGGATCACTGGACGCGGCGCTGCGCCACTTGGCCACCACGCCCTATCGAGGACGCCTGACCACGGACATGTCGTTGCCGGCAGCGCAGCGGGCGGTCACGGGCACCCTGCTCTGGCATCTGCGGGTGCTCGCCGGCTGGCTGCCAAGGCGCGGGGTGGACTGTCTGCGTCTGCTGGCGGCCGGCTTCGAGATCGTTAACATCGAGGCCCGCTACCGGCTGCTCAGCAGCGGCGTGGCGGAGCCGTCCCCGTATGAGCTGGGGGCTCTCGCCACCGCCTGGAACAGGGTCGCCCGCGCCGCACGGCCGAAGGAGCTGCGGACCGCGCTCAGCACGTCACCGTGGCGCGACCCCGGCGGGACGGCGGCCGAGCTGGCGGTGGGGCTGCGGCTGACCTCGGCCGCCAGGACCGCGGTACGGGTGCCCTGCGCTGCGCGCTGGTCGGCGGGCCGGGCCGCCCTGCTCGTCGCACGGGAGCGGTTCGTGCACGGTCGGGCGCTGCCTGCCTCGGCCATTGGTCCGGCCGCTCAGCTCCTCGGCTCCGCCCACCGTGCCCCCGACTTCCGGGAGTACCTGCGCCGGCTTCCGGCGCCGGCCCGGTGGGCGCTGCGCGGCATCGACGAACCGGCCGCTCTCTGGCAGGCGGAGGGGCGGTGGTGGCGGGATATTGAGCAGGACGGGCTGACGATGGCGCGCCGTACCCGGTACGGCATGGATCCCGTCGTTGGCGCGGTCGCGGTTCTGTCGGCCGATGCGTGGCGCACCCGCGGCGCGCTGGAACTGGCCGCGAACGGCGCATCCTTCCAGGAGGGCTTCGATGTCCTGGTCTGAGTCCTTCTCCCCGGTGGCCATGCAGCGCGTGGCGATCGTCGTTCCGCAGGTTGCAGAGCGGGACGCGCTGGTGTGCCTCGCCGATGCCGGCTGCGTGGATCTCGACCGGACCGGCGGTCCCGGACACCGTGTGGGTACATCGCGCCAGGGCCCCCGTGCGGGCACGGTTCCACCGGCGCTGGCCGCCACCGCTCCCGACCTTCGTGCACTGGAGGAAGCCGGGCGCACGGACCTGATGGCCGGGGAGGAGCAGTTGGCGGTGCGGCTCGACGACGCGGTCCGCCGCGGGAGCGTGGCTGCGCTCGCGGGCTGGTGTCCGCGCGAGGAGGTGGCACCGCTGAGCACTCGGCTGGCCCGGCTCGGTGGCGCGCTCGTGCCAACCGCGGCACCGCGGGGTGTCGATCCGCCGACCGCGCTGCGCCGCACCGGCCCGGTCCACAGCGCATGTACGTCCCTGGTGACGACGTACGGCACCCCTCCCTACGCTGACCTCGACCCCTCCTGGGCAGCCGCGGCCCTGTACGCCGTGATGTTCGGGATGATGTTCGGCGACGTGGGGCACGGTGCGCTGCTGCTGCTCGGCGCACTCTTCCTGGCCGTGCGGCGTCCCCGCCGGCTGGCGGCGTGGCAGGGCGCCTGGCCGCTGTTGGCTGCCACCGGGGCACTGAGCATCGTGGCGGGACTGGCCTACGGGGAGTTCTTCGGGCCGACCGGGGTGCTGCCCGTGCTCTGGCTGGAACCGCTGCACAGGCCGGGGCAGCTGCTGCTGTCGGCGGTGGCGGTGGGCGCCGTCCTGCTCTTTCTGGCCTACGTGGCCGGTGCCGTGAACCGGTGGCGCGAACGAGGCTTCTCCGGGGCCCTGTACTCGCTGTCCGGTATCGCCGGCGGCGCCATCTTCGTGGGGCTGATGGGAGTGGCGGCGGGGGCCGCAGGGCACCTGGCGTGGTTGGCGGCAGCGGGAGCCGCGGTGGCGGCGGCCGGGGCCGTCCTCGCCGCAGCCGGCCTCTACGCCGGCACCGCCCGCGGCGTCTCCGGCCTGGTGCAAACCGGTGTACAGCTCTTCGACGGCGTCGTCCGCATCCTGTCGAACCTCATCTCCTTCGCGCGGCTGGCGGCCTTCGGCCTCACCCACGCGGCACTCGGCCAGGTCGTCTGGGCGGGCACCACGGGACTCGCCGGGCACGGACCGGCAGGGGTGGCGGGTGCGGTCGCCCTGTTCGTCGTGGGCAATGCGCTCGTCTTCGCGCTGGAGGCGCTGGTGGCGGGTGTGCAGGCGCTGCGTCTGGAGTACTTCGAGCTCTTCTCCCGGGTCTTCGAGGGCCAGGGCCGCCCGTTCCGCCCCTGGCACCTTCCTGTCTGTCGTTCGGAGGTGGCGTCGTGTTCGCTTGGCTCGTCACGCTGCCCGTCATCGTCGTGATCTGGTGGGCGGTGCGCGTGCTCTCCCGCCGGTGCGGCGGCAGGACCGTACTGCGGTGTGCCGTCGGGGCGAATCTGGTGCTGCTGGCCGGTGCGCTGGCGCTGCTGGTGGTTGCGCTGAGCGGAGGTGCGGCGCAGGCCGCGGCGACGGCTCCGGCCGGTTCGTCGGGCGCAAGTTCCGCGGCGCTGATCGGCGCCGCCATCGCCGTCGCCGGGGCCTCGATCGGCGCGGCGATCGCCGTGGCGTACACCGGTGCCGCGGCCTTGGCCGCACTGAGCGAGCGTCCGGAGCTGTTCGGCCGGGCGATGGTGATCGTCGGCCTGGCCGAGGGCATCGCCATCTACGGTCTGGTGGTCGCCGTGCTGCTGATCGGCAGGGCATGAGGCCATGGGCACGGTCATCGCCATCGGGGAGCGGGCGCGGACCGCGGGGTTCGCGCTGGCCGGTATGGAGGTCCGGTCCGCCGAGGCGCCCGACCGGGTCCGCGCACTGTGGCGGGAGCTGCCCTCGGATGTGGCCCTGGTGATCCTTACTCCTGCCGCCGCCGCGGCGCTGGGCCCTGACGCACTGGACGTGCCCGAGCCGCTGGCAGTGGTGATGCCGCCATGACCTCCGCCCCGGCTGCCGCTGCCGACCCGCTCGCCCCTGTCCGGGCGGCGCTGGTGCGCGCCGCCGACGAGGAGGCCGAGCGGCTGGTGGCCGCGGCGCGACGCGATGCCGAGGCGACCGTCGCCGCCGCCCGGTCCCGGTCGGCGGCCCTGCTCCGCGAGGCGCGCCACCGGGGGCAGCGGGAGGGAGCCCGCGCCGCTGCCGCCGCCGTGGCCCAGGCTCACCGCTCGGCCCGGGCCGGCCTGCTGAAGGCCCGGGCGGAAGCGTACGACGAGCTGTGCCGGACGGTGTTCGCCCAGGTGCGGCGTTGCCGGCGGGAAGCGGCGTATCCCACCGTGCGCGACCGGCTGGCCGGGCAGGCCCGCCGTGTCCTGGGCCCGGAGGCCACCGTCACCGAGCACCCGCACGGCGGCGTGATCGGGACGGCCGACGGCCGGAGCGCGGATCTGAGCCTGGATGCCGTGGCCGGACGTGTCCTGGAGCGCTGCGGCGCCGGAATCGAGACCCTGTGGCAGACCTGACGGCGGCGCCCGGCCTCCGCAAGTCTGCGACCGCCCGCATCCTGCGGGTGGCCGGGCCGCTCGTCGAGCTGGAGAACACGGGCCGGGTCGCCATGAACGACCTGGTGCTGCTCGGCGCGGCACAGCTGCCGGCGGAGGTGGTCGCGATCACCACGTCCCGGGTCACGGTCCAGGCGTACGAGTACACGGGCGGTCTGGCACCGGGGCACACCGGCCGCCCGCTGGGCGTCCCGGTCTCCGCGCGGCTCTCCCCGAGCCTGCTGGGTGGCGTGTTCGACGGGCTGCTCCGCCCGCTGTCCGCCGCCGGGGACCGGCTCACACCGGGCGTCGCCCCGGATCCGGCCCCGGGAGGCGGGCGGTTCACTCCGGCCGTCGTCACTGGTCAGAAGGTGCCCGAGGGAGCCGTCATCGGGGAGGTCGGCGGCACCGGCGGTCCGCGGCCCCGGATCCTCGTACCGCCCGGCTGCGGGGGCGAGGCCACGTACGTGGCCGCCGAAGCGGAGCATCCAGAAGAGGCGGTGCTCGCCGTGGTCGGCGGCACCGAGATCCGGTCGGTGACCAGCTGGCCGGTGCGTCGGCCCCGCCCGGTCCGCGAGCGGGTCCCGGCCGTTGCTCCGCTGACCACGGGACAGCGGGTGATCGACCTGCTCTTCCCCGTTGCGCGGGGCAGCACCGTCGCGGTCCCCGGGGGCTTCGGCACGGGCAAGACCGTACTGCTCCAGCAGATCGCCAAGTGGTGCGACGCCGATGTCATCGTCTACGTCGGCTGCGGCGAGCGCGGCAACGAAATGGCCGATGTCATCGCCGAGTTCTCCGAACTCTCCGACCCGCGCACGGGCGGGCGCCTCGCCGACCGCACCGTGATCGTCGCCAATACGTCCAACATGCCGATGATGGCCCGCGAGGCCAGCATCCACACCGGTGTCACCGTCGCCGAGTACTTCCGCGACATGGGGTACGACGTGGTGGTCATCGCCGACTCCACCTCCCGCTGGGCGGAGGCCCTGCGGGAGTTCGGCTCGCGGACCGGCGAACTGCCCGCGGAGGAGGGCTACCCGGCCGGTCTGGCGTCCGCACTCGCGGCCTTCTACGAACGGGCCGGGGCGGTGACGACGCTGGGAGCTGGTCCCGGCTCGGTGACCGTCATCGGGGCCGTCTCCCCGCCGGGCGGCGACCTGGCCGAGCCGGTCACCGCGCACACCGAACGCTGTGTGCGCTGTCGGTGGACCCTGGACCGGGAGTTGGCCTACGCCCGCCACTACCCCGCGCTGTCGTGGTCGCACTCGTTCTCCCGGGACGCCTCCGCCCTCGCCCCGAGCCGGGCCGGACGGGAGACCGCGGAGCACCGGGCCGCGGTCGCGGGGCTGTTGGCGGAGGCCGACCGCCTGGCGGACCTGGTGGATCTGGTGGGTATCGGCGCACTGCCCGCGCCCGAGCGGGTCAGTGTCCTGGCCGGACGCCTGGTCCGGGAGGGCCTGCTGCAGCAGAGCGCCCTCTCCCCCAACGACGCGCACTGCACCCCGGCCAAGACGGCCGCGCTCGCCGACGCGGTGCTCGCCGTCGTCGAGCGGTGCCGGTCCCTGGTGGCATCCGGTACGCCGCCGGAAGAGGTCGAACAGGCCGATTTCACCGCCCTGTTGCGGGCTCGTGAGGAGGCCGGGCCGGACGACACCGCCACCGTCCGGGCCGCTCGTGATGCCGTGCTCCACGCCCTGGGAGAGCACCGGTGAGCGCCGGCCCGGTGCCGGTCGGGTACACCTCGATCCGGGAGCTGCGCGGACCGCTCGTCGTGGTGGCGGGGGTCGGCGGGGTCGGCTGGGACGAGTTCGGGACGATCACGCTTGCTTCCGGCGAGCGGCGGCACGGTGTCGTCCTGGAGGTGCGGGACGATCTCGCGGTCGTCCAGGTGCTGGAGGGCACCGGCGGGCTGGATCCGACCGGGCTGCGGGTGACGTTCAGCGGCTCCCCGCTGACGGTGCCCGTCGGGGAGGGCTGGCTGGGCCGGACGTGCGACGGCAAGGGGGCTCCGCGCGACGGCGGGCCGCCCGTCTTCGGCCCGGTCTCCGCACCGGTGGAGGGAGTGGCGATCAACCCCGTGCGCCGGCAGCCGCCCGGCGAGCCGGTGCTCACCGGCATCGCCGCGGTGGACGCGCTCACCACGCTGGTGCGCGGGCAGAAGCTGCCCGTCTTCTCCACCGCCGGGCTGCCGCACCTCGAACTCGCGGTGCAGATCGCCGCCCAGGCCACCACGGCGGGCGAACGGTTCAGCGTGGTCTTCGCGGGCATGGGCCTGACCCATGCGGACGCGTTCTTCGTCCGGGAGGCGCTGGAAGAGCGCGCCGCCGCCGGTGAACTGTGCCTGCTGCTCAACACCGCCGACGATCCGGTCATCGAGCGCATCCTCACCCCACGGCTGGCGCTCACCGTCGCCGAACACCTCGCCTTCGGCGGCGGCCGGCACGTACTGGTGATCATGACGGACATGACGTCCTACGCCGAGGCGCTGCGCGAGGTCTCCGCGGCCCGCGGTGAGGTGCCGGCCCGCCGGGCCTACCCGGGCTACCTCTACAGCGACCTGGCCTCGTTGTACGAGCGGTGCGGGCGCATCATCGGCCGACCCGGTTCGGTCACCGTGCTGCCCGTCCTGACCATGCCGGCCGGGGACATCACCCACCCGGTGCCCGATCTCACCGGGTACATCACCGAAGGGCAGATCGTGCTCTCCCCGCAGATCCACGCCGCGGGGGTCTACCCGCCCGTGGACGCCCTGGCCTCACTCTCCCGCCTGATGCGCAAGGGCGCGGGCCCCGGCCGGACCCGCCCCGACCACCTGGACGTGGCAGCCCAGCTGATCGCCGCACTCGCCCGCGCCCGGCAGGCCGGCGAACTCGCCGAACTCGCCGGGGAATCGGCCCTGAGCCCGGCCGACCGGCGCTACCTCGCCATGTACCCCGTCTATCTCCACGACTTCCTGCACCAGGGACGCGACACGAAACTGGCACTGGACGAGTCACTGGAGCGTGCCTGGCAGGTCCTGCTGACACTGCCGCCCAGCGAACTGGGCATGCTCCCGGCGGCGTTGCTGAACGCACGGACCGGCGACGGCACTCCCGGAGCCGTGCCATGACGACAGCCGCTCCTCCCCCCGTCGGCCGGGCCGCCCGCCTGCGGCTGCGCCGCAGCCTTCAGATCGCCACCCGCGGCGCGGACCTGCTCGACCGGCAACTCCACCTCCTGCGCGCCGAACTGGCGGACCTGCGGCGCGCCGAGGCAGCGGCCCGTGACGAGTGGGAGGTACGGCTTCGGGAGGCCCGGACATGGCTGCTGCGCGGGCTGCTGCTCAGCGGGGAGAACGCCCTGCGGACCGCCTCACGCGTCTCGGCCGCGGACATCACCGTCAAGTGGGAGGACACTCTGGGCGTACGGCACCCGGGCCGGAGCACCGTGTCCCCGGGCACCGCAGCCACATCCGACGCCGCTCCCGGCAACACCGCACTGGTGCATGCCCGTACCGCCTACGGTGCGGCGGTCGCCGCGGCCGCGCGATACGGAGCCGCGGCGACCGCGTCCCGTCTCGTCGAGGTCCGGATGCGCACCACGCTGGTGCGGGTCAGGGCGCTGCGCCGGCACCGGATCCCCCGCCTCCAACAGAACCTGGCGGCCGTCGAGCTGGCTCTGGAGCAGTCGGAGCACGAGGACGCCGTCCGGCGGCGGTGGGCGGCGCGGCGCGGCGGAGCCGGCACCGGAGGCTGACCGTGACTGCTTCAATGTCGCCCGGCACGCGCACGCGAGCGCGGCGGGTGTCTCCCTCGTAGCCCGCGGTCATCGGCTCAACCTGGCCGATCGGGCGAAGAGCGCCGGCGGCGAAATGTCCGTCGAGGCGCGGCCGGACGGCGGCACCCGTCTGATCTGGTGGGCACCGCTTCCGGGATACCACCGAGCGCCCGCGCCCCCGAAGACAGAGTCGCGGGGGTGAGCCTGGATGCGTGGGGCCAGGCCGGTCTCTACGCCGAGCACGTCCGTCTCGCTCCTGGCGCCCTCCGGCCGGGCAGACGGCCTCTGTTCCACCGGTCGATCGTGGCACCAGGCGTGGTGCAGCGAAGCCGAACGGTCCCCGGCCCGCCGTTCCAGGCGCACACCGGGCCCCCGTGCGGGACCGTTCGGCCCTCTCCCGGCGTGCGCCCGGGGTGCCACGCTCGGAACAGCAGGTGAAGAGGGGTGTCGGATGCCTCTGGTGAAGTTTCGCCCCCCATGGCGACGTGGCCCGCTCCGTCGGGGCACGGACGTGGCCCAGTCCTGGATGGCCCTGGCCACCGGGTTGCTGATGGCCGTGGCGGTGCCGGCGGCCGGGGTAACGGCCGGCCAGGCGGTGGACGCGGCGTCCCAGCGGCAGCGCGCCGAGTGGCACCGTGTCACCGCCGTGGTGACCGAGGAGCCCTCGGCACGCATCGGCGCCGACAAAGGTGGCGGGACGGGTGCAGGGGTCTATGCGACGGTGCGATGGACGGCCCCGGACCGCAGGGTGCGGACCGGTGAGACGCTCCTGCCGCCCGGTGTACGCGTCGGGGCTCGGACCACGGTGTGGCTGGACCGGCGCGGCGCGCTGGTGCGGGACCCCGGCGACCCGGTGAACACCGTGGCCATGAGCATCGCGGCCGGCACCGTGGCGGCATCCACCACCGGTCTGCTGCTCTTCGCCGTGGACCGGGCCGGTGTCCGCCTGCTGGACCACCTGCGCCACGCCCAATGGGAGAAGGAGTGGGCGGAGCTGGACGCGCCAGGGCGGCACCACCGCCCGTGACGGTCCCGGGCCCGGCGGTCACGGCCGGAGGGCGCCCTGGTCCGTGGCCGATTGCGGCCCTGGGTATGCCTCCTCCCGCCGACGGGGCGCCATCTCCCAGCCGTCCGCACCACGCACGGCCGGATCCGTGCTCCGGACGCTGCGGCCGCGGCGTGCTGCGCATCCGGCCTTGAACGTCGTGGAACAGGCCGTCCTCGGCGAGCCCGCACAGCACTTGTCGGACGCCGCCAACCCGTGCAGCTCTCGTCGTCATCGGCAGGCGTGGCTGGACCGGGCGCCGACAGCGACCGCAACGCCGCCCCCACCTGCCGGCCTGACCAGGCTCGACCACTCGTGCGCCCGGTGCGCCGCCCTGGCCCGCGCCGGACGCCGTCCGCGCTGCCGGCCCGCGCGCTCGGTCAAGGGCTTCGCGCTCGCCGCCGCCATCATGATCAGTGCCCACAACCGCGCGCAGATGGGAATGGGCGCCTACGGTGCCCCGGGCTGACGCTCGGCGAGCCGCTTCTTCGCCTCCGAGTATGCGTCCGCATCGATCTCCCCCGAGGCGAAGCGACGGTCCAAGATCTCCTGTGGCGATTCCCGCCGCTGACCCTCACGTGTTCCCGTGCCGGTGCCTCCATTGGAACGTCCGTGAACCAGGTGGATGACCGCCCAGACAACCAGGCCGATCAACACGATCCATACAAGAGGCAAGAAGGCCATCCAGGCCCAGCCGCCGTCCCAGTACATCACTGCTCTCACCGCCTCCGTCGGCGGGTTCTCGCCTGCTTGCAGTGTCCGTCTGCAGGCGCGACGACGAGCCAGGGCCCTTCGGCCCAACGACGGGGCCACTGGTCACCTGTTCCTACCACCGGGCACGAGCAGCGGCAGATGACGGGCCTGTACCCCCGACAGCGATGGGGCCAACGAAGGACCAACCGCCCTAGGCGCCGTATCTCCCGCTCATTTTCGGACATGGCTGCCGGCCGAACGATCCGCATACACAACGCCACGGCCTCGCTGAGGGGCTGGAGTCGATCAGCGCCGGATCGGTGGCTGACTTGTCGCCCTACCACCGATATCGCCATGCCCCGGTGACCGTACCGGCAGCCCCTCGGGTACCCCGGACAGGCCAGCCGGCAAGGCGCGGTCCGGGCACCGGAGCTGTACTGGACCTATCACGACACCGTCGGTCGCCGAACGAGGGAGCGGTCCGTGTCGCCATCGGATGCTGCCGCCCGCCCAGCGAAGCCCGATCGGGTATTCGATCGGGAGGCCGAGTGGGCCGAGCTGGCTGACTTCGTGTGCGATCCGCGTCCCGGAGCCACGCTCGGCCTGGTATCGGGACAGCACCGGCAGGGCAAGACCTTCCTGCTGCAAGCCGTCGCCAAGGCTGCCGAAGGCTTCTATTTCGACGGGCAGGCGGCAGCAGAGGCCGAGACGCTGCACCGCTTGGCGGAGCGGTTCGGGGAGCACACCCGGGCGACGCAACCACCACGCTGGCAGCGCTGGGAGGATGCCGTGGACGCACTGCTGGCGCTGGGCGACCAGCGGCCGGCTCCCGTGGTCATCGACAACTTCCCGGACCTTGTGGGCCCGAGCCCGGCACTGCCCTCCGTCATTCACGGTGCATACCGCCGTCTGCACGAGGTGCAGCAGCACAACCGGGCCCGCCTCATCCTCGGCGGAGGGACCCCCTCCCTGATGCGGAGGCTCTTCTCCGGCCCGTCCTCATTGCACCGGCTCGCCTCGCTGGAACTCCTGGTGCAGCCCTTCGGCTTCCGCCAGGCGGCGCGGTTCTGGGGCATGCGATCCCCACGGCTGGCCGTACAGGTGCATGCCGTCGTGGGCGGAACTCCCGCCTATCGACGCGATCTTGTGTGTGACGACGCTCCTGCCGGCCCGCATGACTTCGACGCATGGGTGTGCAGAACCGTCCTCAACCCACGCGTCCCCCTGTTCTGGGAGGCGCGCAATCTGCTGGAGGAAGAGGCGAATCACGCGGACCGGGCGCTGTCCCACTCCGTGCTGGTGGCGATCGCCGCCGGCCGCTCCACACCCGGCGGGATCGCCGAACGCATCGGAGCCCAGCTGCCTGACGTGTCCCACGTCCTGGCCGTGCTGCGGAACAGTGGTCTGCTGCACGCAGAGCCCGACGCGTTCCGGCCCTCGCTGACGCGCTACCGCATCGCCGAGCCGCTACTGGCTTTCGAGCACGCCGTCGCATGGCCCCATCGCGCCCGGATAGAGCAGGAGGACGCCGCCAGTGTGTGGCAACGCGTCCGCCCCACTTTCGACTCCGCGGTCGCCACGCCGCACTTCGCCCAGCTGTGCCGGAGCTGGAGCACCGAATACGCCGCCCCCGACACCTTCGGAGGGGAACCCACAACGGCCGTCCGCGGCACAGTCCCCGACCCTTCCGGGCACAACCGTCTCGATGTCGACGTGGCGGTACGAGGGAACGTCGAGGGCCGACCCGGTGTCCTGCTCTCGGTCGGTCTCGCCCGCTGGAACGAGACCATGGACATCCACCACCTTGAATCGCTGCGCCACCTTCTGTCCGTCCTCGGAGCCTCCGGCGAGGACGTCAACGGGGCCACGCCTGCGTGTTACGGCGGGATCGGGTTCAGCCCGGAACTGCGGGCCGCGGAAGCCAGAGGAGAGGTCCTCCTGATCGACGTCGACAGGCTCTACCACGGCCAGTGACCGATCCCGACATGTCGATCAGCGGCCGCGCACCGGCGCCAGCCGTCAACTCGTACTCGCACGTGGCCCCATGGGGCATCCTGGGGGATCTCGCCGCCCCGACTCAGAGTCCGTGTGCGTCCGGCGCAGGACCCTGCGGATCGGCGGGAACGTCACGAGCGGCTGTCCGGTCGTGTGACCGAGGGAGCGGTTCGGGCACTTTGCGGGTGGCGTTGACCACGGCCGCCAGTGCGTTCAACTGGCTGGTGGCGAACCAGAACAGGTCGTCGAAGGAAACCACTCCGACAAGCCGCCCCTGTCCACCACAGGCAGGTGGCGGGCGTCGATCGTGCCCATGGCGTGCATCGCGGCCGGGACCGGTGTGTCCGCCTCCACCGTGACCGGGTCGGTCGACATCAGGGCCTCGACCCGCACCTGCGGCGACAGTCCGCGGGCCATTGCCCGTACCACCAGATCCCGGTCCGTGATCACGCCCACCACGTGATCGTCCTCGACCACGGGCAGAGCCCCCACGCCGGCATCAGCCATGTGCCGGGCCGCGTCTTCGAGGGGCGCGTCCAGGGGAATGCCGGCCGGTGGCATGCTCATGAGGTCTTTGATCTCCATCGGTACTCGCCGCCTTCCCGGCCGACCCGCCCTGCGCCTCCGCTGAACACCGACCGGGGCAGGAGTGGCCTGACTGTGGTCGTGCCCCGGGACTGAACCACATCAGCATCTTCCAGACTGGTCTCCGGCCAACGGTGAGTGGAAGGCCGAGGGTCCCTGCTGCCGGGCAGCCGGCCTCGGCGCCACGGTGTGAGCGGTGCAAGGCCCGTGCTGTCGCATTTCGCATTTCATGCTGCACGACACGGGAATAGCGTTGACCGTGAAAGAGAGGCGCCAGCAGCGGCCCAGAGCGTTCCGTATCGCGGAAACAGCCTGGCCGAAGGATGGCCTGCATCGAGGGAGCCATCAGTGATCACAGCCGTCCGCCTGCCAGGCCGACACCCCACGAGGTCGGCCAGACCAGGGCCGCCACGAGAACCGCCCAAGCCACCGGCCTCGCCACCAACTCCTGCCTGGCGGCCGTGGCTGCTTCCCATCGTCCTGGTGATCCTCTTCCTCATCCTCCTGATGCGCTCCCAGTCCTCGCTCGGAACGTCACTCTCGTACAGCCACTTCCTCGGCAAGGTGAACACTGGCCAGGTCAAGACGGTCGACATCAACGACAAGGGAACCGTTGCCGGAACCCTCAAAGATGGACGGAAGTTCACCACCCAGATCCCCACCGCACTGAACAACAGCAGCCTGGAGCAACAGTTGCGGTCCGAGAAGGTGGACATCACCGCCTCCACCAGCGGCGGCAGCTGGGTGGGGACACTGCTGGCATTCGTCCTGCCAGTGGTACTGCTCGGTGCGCTGTTCCTGTGGACCGGACGGCAGGCGGCACGCACGCTGTCCGGGGGACTGAGCGGTATCGGACGGTCCCGGGCGAAGATCATCGAGGCCGAGCGTCCGACCACCCGCTTCGCCGACGTCGCCGGATACGAGGGTGTCAAGCAGGAGATCAGCGAGGTCGTCGACTTCCTACGCCACCCGGAGCGGTACGCGGTGGCCGGAGCCAAGGGACCACGCGGAGTGCTCATGGTCGGGCCACCCGGCACCGGCAAGACACTGCTCGCACGCGCCGTCGCCGGCGAGGCCGAGGTCCCCTTCCTGCCGGTGACCGGATCAGCATTCGTGGAGATGTTCGTCGGGGTCGGCGCCTCTCGGGTACGCGACCTCTTCGCCGACGCACGCAAACGTGCCCCCTCGATCATCTTCATCGACGAGATCGACGCCGTCGGCAGCCGGCGCGGCGGGGTGCGCCTGGGCGGTAACGACGAACGCGAGCAGACCCTCAACCAGCTTCTGGCCGAGATGGACGGCTTCGACCAGAGCAGCGGCATCGTGGTGCTCGCCGCGACCAACCGACCCGAGGCGCTCGACCCGGCTCTGCTGCGGCCCGGCCGCTTCGACCGGCATGTGACCGTCCCGTTGCCCAACCAGGTCGAGCGCGCGGCAATCCTGACCGTCCACGCCCAGGGCAAGACTCTTGCGCCCGACGTCGACTGGAACGTGATCGCGCGAGCCACGCCCGGCTTCTCCGGAGCCGACCTCGCGAACCTCGTCAACGAGGCAGCCATCAACGCGGTCCGCGCGGGCGGTGCCATTATCTCCGCCCAGGATCTGGACACCGCCCGCGACCGGGTTCTGCTCGGCCGGCGGGAGAACTCCAACGCCCTGCTCCCCGAGGAACGCCACGCGGTCGCGGTCCATGAGTCCGGCCACGCCCTCGTCGCGGCTCTCTGCGAGCACGCGGACCCGGTCGCGAAGGTGACCATCCTGCCCTCCGGGCCGACCCTCGGCGCCACCGAGCAGCTCCCCGAAGCCGAACGCCATCTCTACAGTGAGGGCTACCTCAACGATCTGCTGACCGTCCGGCTCGGCGGCCGGGCCGCCGAACTCGTCGCCTTCGGTGAGGGCTCGACCGGCGCCGCCGACGACCTGGCCGGCGCCACCCAGATCGCCGGCCGCATGGTCCGCGATTTCGGCCTGTCCCCCGCCCTCGGCCCGGTCGGCTACGCCTCGGGGACCCCTCAGCGCCTCGGCGGAGAGCCTCCCGAAGCAGCCCTGCAGCGGCCGTACTCGGAGCAGACCCAGCGGATCGTCGACGAGGAGACCACCCGCCTGGTCCGGCAAGCCGAGAAACGCGCGGTGGCCCTGCTGCGCGAAAACCGCACGGCACTGGACGCCCTGGCGGAGCGGCTCATCACCCACGAAACCGTCGCCGGTTCCGTCGTCCTGGAAGTACTGCGACAGCACCAGCGAACCGCTGATGGCGATGCCGCCACGGCAGGCAACAACAGAACGCCGTCGTGACAGCGGTCGACTGCGTTCGGATGCGTTCCATGCCGCACGCTCGGAAGTCGCTCGGCGACTCGGGCCGGGTTGGGTGAGCGCGTGGGAGGTCCGTCCGGCGCTCAGCGGACCAGGACGTTCTCTCCTGACCGTGGCACGACCGCGAGCCAGCCCAGTTCCCGGGCGATACGGTCTCGCAGCGCCGTGGAGGCGTCCGGCTCGCCGTGCACCAGGTACGTGGGGTGGCGGGGCGGCGCGCAGCCAGTCCACGATCTGCGCCGCGTCCGCGTGGGCCGAGAAGCGCGGAACGTTCGCCACCTCGGCTCGTACGGGGATGTACTCACCGAACGTCTTGAGCGCGGTGGCCCCGTCCACCAGGTCGCGGGCGCGGGTGCCCACGGCCGCGAACCCCACGATCACCACGGCATTGCGCGGATCGGGCAGCCGCCGCAGGTGGTGCAGAACGCGTCCACCGGTCGCCATGCCCGCCGACGACACGATGACCGCCGGGCCGTGTGTGTGGTTGATGTCGATCGACTCCTGGACGGAGCGGGCGGCGGTGAACGGTTCGGGACTCAGCGCGGCCACCCCCACGAACGTGATGTCCGGCAGCAGCTCGGCGGCACGGGAGCCGATGGCGTCCCGGTACACGTCCAGGGCCTTCAGAGCCATGGGGCTGTCGACGTACACCGGGACCTTCTTGGGCAGCGTGCCCTGGATACGCAGGGCGGCCGGCTCGTTGAGGACGATTTCCGTGCGGTCCAGGGCGAAGGCCGGAATGACCACGGTTCCGCCGCGTGGCAGCGTGCGGGCCAGCACGTGGGAGAACCGTGCCCGACCGGCTTCGTCGTCGTGCCGGCGGTCGCCGTACGTCGACTCCACCAGCAACACGTCCGCGCCGGAGAACGGCTCCGCCGGGCGTAGCAGGGGATGTCCGGGGCGTCCGAGATCGCCGCTCACCGCGAGGGTGGGTCCGTCCTCCAGGGTCAGGTGCGCCCACGTCGAGCCCAGGATGTGGCCGGCGCGCCGGAGGGTCGGTGTGGTTCCGGTGGTCACGTCGACGGCGGCGTCCACGGGCACCGGATGCCCCTTGGCGGTCGTCCGCCCACACCGCACACCCCAGTCCGGTTGACGTCCCTTCCTGGGACGTGCCACGCCGGTGAACACAGTCGCCCAGGCACCGCCGCCGTCGGCCGGCTCGCCGACGCTCTCGGCAGCACCGGACAGTGCCCGGGGCGGACGTCGACCGCACACTCCAGTACTTCTTCGTCCAGGGCGTCGCCGACTGCGAGACCGTGCAGCCCCGGGCGGGTCCAAGCATGCACGGCCACCAAGGGGACACGGCGCAGGGACGCCTGCTCGAAGGCGTACGCCAGGGCGGCGTGTGAGTGAGCCGAGCCGTCCGTGCCCACCACAATGCGGTGGTGGCCGGTGCTGAGGTGGTTGACGACGACCACGGGGCACGCCGCGTGCCCGACGACCTGCAACGCCACCGAGCCCAGCAGCAGGCTCCCGAATCCGCCCATGCCCTTGGCGCCGACCACAAGCGCGGGTGCGTGCTCCGACTCGGACAGCAGCACGGCAGCCGGGGCACCGGAGGGCAGCGCGGATGTCACTTCCAGGCCCGGATGCGCCTCC
Organism: Streptomyces sp. GS7; assembly: GCF_009834125.1. NCBI lineage: Bacteria > Bacillati > Actinomycetota > Actinomycetes > Kitasatosporales > Streptomycetaceae > Streptomyces > Streptomyces sp. GS7. The sequence continues at coordinate 4,097,417 of NZ_CP047146.1, read as the reverse complement.
TTGGCAATCGTGGTGGCCTCGGCTACCACACCCTTGTCGCGTTGGCCCAGTTCCCAGGCATGCCCTGCCGGGGTGGTGGCGTATTCATGTGCCGGGGGCAGAACGTGAACGATGTGCAGAGCACGGCCTCGTGATGCGGCCTCCTGGGCCGCCCAAATCAGGGCCCGCAAACTCCGCCCGGAACCATCGACCCCGACGACGACCGGTTCAGTCATGGCCACTCCCTTGCGTGAGACGCCGGCGTTGGACCAGCGTCGGGCCTGCCCCCGCACAGCCCGCTTCGCTGGAGGACGAGATGAGGATTTCGGCCGGCTACACCGAGCGTCGGTCGCTGCGCCCTTCCGCGGCGGGCAAGCGAACGCGTCTCCCGCTCCGGCCCGCTCATGCCACCGTGGCTCCCGCCATGGACACCGGCTCGTTTCCTGGAGGTCGTGCCGGCAGCGGTGCGGTGGTGCGCTGTGTTTCGTCCTCGACGAATCGGGCCAAGGCGCGGGCGCTCTCCAGGAACTACGCGGGGAAGACGATGGTGGAGTTCTTCTCCGCGGCGATCTCGGAGAGAATCTGCAGGTTCCGCAGCTGCAGGGCGACGGGGTGGGCGCTGATGACGACGGCGGCCTCGGCGAGACGGTCCGCGCTCAGTGCTTCTCCCTCGGCAGCAATGATCTTGGCGCGCTTCTCCCGCTCGGCCTCGGCATGGCGTGCCATGGCTCTTTGCATCGTGGGCGGCAGCTCGATGTCCTTGAGCTCCACCAGCAGGACGTAGATGCCCCAGCGCTGGGTCAGGCCGTCGAGGATGTCCTTGATCCGGGTGTTCAGCGTCTCGGTGTCGGTGAGGACCTGGTCGAGGAGGGACCGGCCCACGACGTTGCGCACGGTGGTCTGGGCGATCTGGCCGATGGCGGCCGACACGTCTTCGATTTCCACGATGGACTTCACGGGGTCGACACGACGGAAGTAGGCGACGGCCGCGACGCCGATGGAGACGTTGTCCCGGGTGATGACCTGCTGCGACGGGATCGGCATGGTCACCGTCCGCAGCGTGACCTGCCACATCCGGTCCGCCAAGGGGATCATGAAACGAATGCCCGGCTCGCGGACGTCGCGCAGTTTCCCGAAGCGGAACACCACTCCGCGCTGGTACTGGCGCACGATCGCGACACCGAGATTCGCCATGGCGCCCACCTCCGTGAGGCTCGTGCTCCACAGTGCCGGGCTTCGGTTCGTTGACGCTTGGGCCCTCCGGCCCTGGGCCCGGGGTCGATCTGACCGGATTCCGGCCCCGCCCGACCGGCTCGGGCGCGGGAGAAGGGGCTCGCGCCCTTCGACTTCGACTGGCTGCGCGAGCCCACGAAAGCGGAATACTGGAACACAGGGCGAAGCTCCGAATGAGCGGCGCCGTACGACGTTCCACGCCCGCGCGAGTCCCGTCGCTCTCGTACGGAGGGAGGAACCTCATGTTGCAGAGAACCAGGGAAACGCCGGCAGGCATCGACGTGGTGAAAGCGATCGGGACCGTGTCGAAGAGCGACTACGAGACCGTGGTCGAGCCACTCGTCGAAGACGCGCGCAGGGAGGGGCGCCGCCTTCGGGTCCTGTGCGAGATCGGGCCGGAGTTCCGGTCGTTCACGCCGGCCGCCGGCTGGGAAGACCTCAAGATCGCCCCCAGTGCGATGCGGCTGTGCGAGGGCTGCGCCGTGGTCAGCGATGCGCGCTGGATCCGTGGGACGACCCGATTGACGCGCTTCGTGATGCCCTGCCCCGTGCACGTCTTCAGCACCCGGGAACGCGACGAGGCCCTGCAGTGGCTGGTCTCGCTTCCCGAGAGCCCCGGCATCGCCCACCGGCTCCTGACCGACTCCCGTGTGCTGGTCGTCGAAGTCCAACACCCGCTGCGTACCCAGGACTTCGATGCGTTGGCCGCGACCGCGGACAACTGGCTGCGGACCCACGACGCGTTGGCCGGCGTCGTCATCCATACGCGCGAGTTTCCCGGCTGGGAGAACATCGGCAGCCTGATCCGCCATGCACGGTTCATCCGCGATCACCGCCGGAAGGTCGAAAGGATCGCGCTGGCGGCGGACGGCAAGGTCGCCGCGTTGGTGCCCCAGTTGGCGAACCACTTCGTCCACGCCGACGTGCGACGCTTCGCATACGACGAACTCGACGACGCCCTCGCGTGGGCCACCGGCCCCGAGACCCAACGGCCGGGCGAGGCACGCTGACCACTGACCGCCAGGGGTCGTCGGAGCGCGCATGGCGGGACGACCACAGGCCATCGCGACTGGACCGGTCCCGGGTTCTTCAGTCGTGGGGAACGATGACGACGGGGCACGACGCGTGGTGTGCCGCGGCGTGCGCGACATTGCCCAGCCGTGGTGCCAGGGTGGGCCGTTGCCTGCGTCGTCCGAGCACCAGCAGATCGGCGGCCGTGGCCGCTTGTGCGACGGCCCGGGCGGGACTCTGCAGCAGTACGCTGTCGACCACCCGCACACCGGGGAACTTTTCGCACCACGAGCGGAGTGCCTCGTCCAGGCGTCGCCGGGCTTCCTCCGTGATCTCTTCGATGACGTCGGGATTCATGGCCCACGGCGCATACGTCTCCACCGGCAGGCTTCTTCCGTGAACGGCGTGCAGGGGCACATCGCGCACGGCAGCGGACTCGAAGGCGAACTCCAACAAGTCGTCGCACCGCCCATGCAGGCTGACCCCTACCACCACCACTCCGCCGGCACGGCGAGCGGAATCCGGGACCGGGCGCATGCCGGCGCGCACCAGGGCCACCGGCCGTTCCGCCCGGGCCACGATCTCCATAGCGGTGTCGCCCAGGAAGAAGCCTGCGGCGGCGGAAAGTCCGCGTGATCCGAGCACCAGCAGCTGGGACTGCGCCGACGCGCTGAGCAGGGCGGTCTCGGCGTCCGATGCGACCAGGTCGTCGACGACGGGGAGATCCGGGTAGTGCTCGCGGATTTCCGCGTGGGCGTCGTGCACGATCAGCTTCGCCCAGTAGTTCTGATCCGCTTCGGGAGGCATCTCCACGGCCTCCGGCGCGAGCATGGGCCAGGCGTGCAGCAGGCGCAGCGTGAGCCGGCGACGGGCGGCTTCCTCGGCGGCCCAGCGTGCTGCCGCCAGGCTCTCGACCGAACCGTCGAGGCCCACAGTGACGACGCGGTGCATACGGTTGCCTCCCTCGTGCCGCGAGTCGGAGCGGGAAACGAGCACGTTCCCTCCCTTCCAGCGTGCTGTCGCCGTTCGGCCGGCGACAGGGCCCCTTGGCCCAAAGGAGCGGGGAGCAACGGCGAACGGGCAGTGGACAAGCTGGCGAAAGGCGAGTGCCAAGACGCAGCCGGTCGCCGTGTAGAGGATCACCGCTTGAGGTGCCGGCCGACGTGGACAAGGCCAGGCGTGCGGCGTACGGCCCCGCGGGGACGGCCCGACCTGCCCTAAAGGCGAGGACCATCGGCCCAACGCCGCGCCAGCACGGTGCGCACACGATGAGGGCATGCAGTGGGAGGACGGCCTTCGGCAATTGGACCAGCAGGAGTGCCTGCGCTTTCTGACGCTGGTGCCCATCGGGCGCATCGTGTACACGCACGAGGCGCTGCCCGCCGTCCTGCCGGTCAACTTCTCTCTGGATCAAGATCACGCAGTGGTACTCCGGACGTCGGCCATGTCACGTATGGCACACGCCGTCGACGGTGCCGTCGTGGCTTTCGAAGCGGACTGGTTCGACGAGGCCGCGCAGTCGGGCTGGAGCGTCATCGTGATCGGGCGAGCCACGCTGGTCGCTGACCGGAGGGAGCAGGAACGGCTGCGTGCGGTCGGGCTCCGCTCGTGGGTGGCCGTGGCGGAGGACGCCTTCATCCGGATCGCCCCCGAGCTGGTGACCGGTCGGCTCTTGAAAGGGCACCCACACAGCGGCAACGAACGGGGCACGGCGTCGCTGGCCGACGTCCCGTGACGGGTACGACATCCGTCAGAGCCGGTGGGCACAGCGCCCTGAGGGCACATCCCACTGGCGGTCTGGCCGGCCCCTGCCCCAGGCCCTTCGGCCCCATGCGCGCAGCGGCGGGTTCCGTGATCCTGGAGATGGCGCGAGGCGCCGGAGGGAACCGCGATGACGTGGGAGACAATTCGTAAGGACGCCACGCCGGAGGTGGCGCCGAATCTCGCCGACTACGCACGGGAACGCTCGGAGTTCACCTGGTCCCGGGCGCGGACGAGCCTGGACGGTCTGCCCTGCGGTCGCGGGCTGAACATGGCGTACGAGGCCGTCGATCGCCATGCGGGACCGGTACGTGGCGGCAAGGTCGCGCTGCGGTGCATCGCGCGTGATGACACCGTCAGCACCGTCACGTACGCCGAGTTGGCCCGCCGCACGGCGCGTTTCGCCAACGTCCTGCGGTCCCTCGGAGTCTGCCGCGGTGACAGGGTGTTCACCTTGCTCGGCAGGTGTCCAGAGCTGTACACATCCGTGCTCGGCACCCTGAAGAACACCAGTGTGCTCTGTCCGCTCTTCTCCGCGTTCGGGCCCGACCCGGTCGAACAGCGCCTACGGCTCGGTGACGCCCGGGTGCTGGTCACCACGGCCGCCCTGTACCGGCACAAGGTCGCGGACCGCAGGCCGGAGCTCCCCGGGCTCGCGTACGTTCTCATCGTCGGGCCTGGTGCCGAGGAGCTGCCCGGTACGGTCTCGTTCGACGCGCTCATGGCCGCTGCACCCGAGCAGTTCGCCATCCCGCCGACCTCGCCCGAGGACATGGCGCTGCTGCACTTCACGAGCGGAACCACCGGCACCCCGAAGGGCGCGATCCACGTCCACGATGCCGTCGTCGCCCACCACGCCACGGCCGCCTACGCGCTGGACCTGCACCCCGAGGACGTGTACTGGTGCACCGCCGACCCGGGCTGGGTCACCGGCATGTCGTACGGCATCATCGCTCCGCTCGCCCACGGCGTGACGGTGGTGGTCGACGAGGGGGACTACGACGCCCTGCGCTGGTACCGCATCCTCGGCGAGCAGCGGGTCAGCGTCTGGTACACCGCGCCCACGGCACTGCGCATGCTCATGCGCACCGCTCCGCGGCAGCAATCCCGCGACCCGCACGTCGTACACGACCTGCCGGACCTGCGCTTCGTCGCATCCGTCGGCGAGCCCCTCAACCCCGAAGCCGTGGTCTGGGGCCAGTCAGCACTGGGCCTGCCCGTCCACGACAACTGGTGGCAGACCGAGACCGGTTGCATCATGATCGCCAACTTCGCCGCCTCCGAGATCCGGCCCGGCTCGATGGGCCGACCACTGCCGGGCGTCCAGGCCACGGTGCTGGAGCGTGGCGAGGACGGCCGCGCGCTCATCACCGATGGCAGGGTGAAGGAGGTCCAAACCCCGAACGTGGCGGGCGAGTTGGCACTGCGTCCCAGCTGGCCCTCCATGTTCCGCGGATATCTGCACGACAAGGAGCGCTACGAGGCGGCGTTCGCCGGCGGCTGGTACCTCACCGGAGACCTGACCAGGCGGGACGAGGACGGCTGGTACTGGTTCGTCGGCCGGGCCGACGACGTCATCAAGTCGGCGGGACACCTGATCGGCCCCTTCGAGGTGGAGAGCGCACTGATGGAACATCCGGCCGTCGCCGAGGTCGGGGTGATCGGGCGGCCGGACCCCATGGCCGGGAACATCGTCAAGGCATTCGTCTCGTTGCGGCCCGGCACCGAGCCGACGGCCGCACTCAAGCGTGAGCTGCTGGCCTTCGGCCGCCGGCGGCTGGGCTCCGCCGTCGCTCCCCGGGAGATCGCCTTCGACCAGAACCTGCCCAAGACCCGAAGCGGCAAGGTGATGCGCCGACTGCTGCGCGCCCGCGAACTCGGGCTGCCCACTGGCGACCTGTCCACGCTGGAGGGATCCGTATGACCCCCGTCCGCGGCACCCGCAAGCGCAAGGCCACGATCGGTGCGACCGAGGCGGCCCGGGCCGAACACCGCGGCGAACTGCTGCACGCCATGCTGCGTATCCGGCGCTTCGAGGAGCGCTGCGTCGAGCTGTACAGCGCCGCCAAGATCCGCGGCTTCGTCCACCTCTACATCGGTGAAGAGGCCGTCGCCGTCGGCGTCAACGAAGCCCTGACCGCCGAGGACGCGGTGGTCTCCACCTACCGCGAGCACGGCCACGCGCTGGCCCGCGGTCTCCCGGCCGAGGCCGTCATGGCCGAGATGTACGGCAAGGCCACCGGGTGCAGCGGGGGCCGCGGCGGGTCCATGCACCTCTTCGACACCGGCCGCCGCTTCTACGGCGGCAACGCGATCGTCGCCGGCGGACTCCCGCTGGCCGCGGGGCTCGCGCTGGCCGACCGCATGCGCGGGCATTTCCGTGTCACCTGCTGCTTCTTCGGCGACGGCGCCTACGCCGAGGGCGAGTTCCACGAGACGGCGAACCTGGCCGCCCTGTGGGGTCTGCCGCTGCTGTTCGTGTGCGAGAACAACCTGTACGCCATGGGCACGGCCCTGCAACGGCACGAGGCGCAGACCGACCTGGCCCTGCGTGCCGCCTCCTACGGCATGGCGGCGTGGGCGGTGGACGGCATGGACGTCGAAGCCGTCGAGCGGGCCGCCCGCCGGGCCACCGAAAGCATCCGGGGCGGCGGCGGACCGCGCTTCCTCGAAATACGCACCTACCGCTTCCGCGCCCACTCCATGTACGACCCGGACCGCTACCGCGACAAGGCGGAGATCGAGCAGTGGAAGACGCGCGACCCGATTGCCCGGCTCACGGACCGCATGCGTGAGGACGCCGAGCCGGTCGAGGCGAAGCTCGCCGAGATCGAACGCCGGATCACCGAAGAGATCGACGCCGCCGTCGACGCGGCCGAGCGGGCGCCGGAGGAGCCGGTCGGCAACCTGTTGCGGTATGTCACCAGTGCTCCCTCGGAGGTGAGGTGACCATGGTCACCGACCGGCCGGACGAGCGGAAGACGACATACCGCGAGGCGATGCGTGAGGCCCTGCGCGAGGCACTGCGCGCCGACGACCGGGTCTTCCTCATGGGCGAGGACGTGGGCCGGTACGGCGGCTGCTTCGGCGTGAGCCTCGGCCTGCTGGAGGAGTTCGGGCCCGAGCGGATCCGTGATACTCCGCTGTCGGAGTCCGCGTTCGTGGGGGCGGGCATCGGCGCGGCGCTGAACGGGATGCGGCCGATCGTCGAGATCATGACCGTCAACTTCAGCCTGCTCGCCCTCGACCAGATCCTCAACAACGCCGCGACCCTGTTGCACATGTCGGGCGGTCAGCTGCCCGTCCCGCTCGTGATCCGCATGACGACGGGCGCCGGCCGGCAGCTCGCGGCCCAGCACTCGCACAGCCTCGAAGGGTGGTACGCGCACATCCCGGGGATCCGGGTGCTCGCCCCGGCGACAATCGAGGACGCACGCCACATGCTCGCCCCGGCACTGAATGACCCCGACCCCGTGCTGATCTTCGAACACGGCAGCCTCTACAACGCCACCGGTGAACTGGCCCCGCGCACCACCCCCGTGGACCTGGACCACGCCGCGATACGCAGACCGGGCACCGCCGTCTCCCTGATCACCTACGGCGGTTCCCTCCCGAAAGCGCTCACCGCGGCGGACGCACTGGCAGCCGACGGCATCGACGCCGAAGTCGTCGACCTGCGCACCCTGCGGCCCCTCGACGACGCGGCCATCGCCGCTTCCGTGGCGCGGACGCACCGCGCGGTGGTCATCGACGAGGCATGGCGCAGCGGCAGCCTCGCCGCGGAGGTGTCCGCGAGGATCGCCGAGGACTCGCTCTACGAACTGGACGCGCCGGTCGAGCGGGTGTGCAGCGCGGAAGTCCCCATCCCGTACGCACGGCTGCTTGAACAGGCCGCCCTCCCACAGACCGCCGACATCGTCGCGGCCGCGCATCGGGCGGTGGACTGACGATGGCCGAGTTCACGATGCCGTCACTGGGCGCCGACATGGACGAGGGGACGTTGCAGGAGTGGTTGGTGCAGGCCGGTGACCCCGTTAGCAAAGGCGATCCGGTCGCGGTCGTCGAGACCGCGAAGTCCACGATCGAGGTGGAGTGCTTCGAGACGGGCAGGATCGGGCAGCTGCTCGTGCCCCCGGGTACGACGGTGCCGGTGGGCACGCCGCTCGCACAGATCGAGCCGAGGGCGGAGGCCGGCACACCCACGAAACCGGAAGCGCCCGCGAAACCCACGCGATCCCCCCGCCTGCCGACGCCAGAGGGGGCAGGACCGACGGCACGGAAATCCCCACGGCGGAAATCAACGCCCCAACCGGCGCCAGCGGCGACGGCCGCTCTCACCGACCGCCACCGCGCCGACCACCCCCACGGCCACGGTGACGAAGGCCCCCTCGTCCGGCACCTCGCCGAGCGGGCGGGCATTGACCTGGACACCGTCCACGGGACGGGTCGTGGCAGGCGTGTCACCCGTGCCGATGTCCAGCGCACCGCTGCGGCAGCGCGGTCGCCCGCCCGGGTCACTCCCTACGCGCGGAGACTGGCCCGCGAACTGGGCATCGATCTCCACGGACTGACAGGCGCCGGCGCGGACGGCACCGTCCGCGCCTCGGACGTCCGCGCGGCGGCTCCCGGCCCGACGGTACCCGCCGAGCCCGAGTCCGACGGCAGCGCACCTGCCCGTCCCTCCGCGGTCCGGAGGGAGACAGGGATGCGCGAGGCCATCGCGGGTCTGATGGCCCGTGCCAACCGGGAGATCCCCCACTACTACCTGTCCACGAGCATCGACATGACCACCGCGATGCACTGGACGCACGAGCACAACCACCACTGCCCCGTAGGCGAACGCCTTCTCCCCGCAGCCCTGTTGCTCAAAGCCGCGGCCCGGGCGGCCCGAGAGGTACCCGAGTTGAACGGCTATTGGATCGACGGCCACTTCACCGCCGGTGACGAGGTGCGCCTGGGCGTGGCGGTGTCCCTGCGCGGCGGCGGGCTCATCGCCCCTGTTCTGCGGAACGCCGACGCTCTCGAACTCCCGGAGCTGATGGCTGAACTGAAGGACCTGGTCGACCGCGCCCGAAACGGCCGGCTACGCGGCTCCGAAGTGTCGGACCCCACCATCACGGTCACCAACCTCGGTGACCAAGGGGTGGAGGTGGTCCTGGGGGTGATCTACCCACCGCAAGTGGCCTTGGTGGGCTTCGGCCGGGTCGTCGAACGACCGTGGGCGGTCAACGGCCTGCTCGGCGTACGGCCGGTGGCCACGGCCACCCTCGCGGCCGACCACCGGGCAACCGACGGTGCCGTCGGGGCCCGCTATCTCACCACCGTCGACCGCCTCTTGCAGAACCCGGAGGAGCTATGAAACACGACGAAGCACTGGACATCGTGAAGGAGTCGTTGGCCGATGTCGTACCGGATGCCGACATCACCACCCTGGGCCCCAACGACACGTTCCGGGATGCGTTGGGAATCGACTCGCTCGACTTCCTGCGCTTCGTCGAGCTCCTCACAGAGCGCACCGGCATTCGGATCGATGACGAGGACACCGCGCACCTCACCACGCTTGGGGACAGCACCAGGTTTCTCGTGGCCCACGCGCAGTGACGGCCGCGACCATCAAGGAAGGCGGAAACATGGCAAGGCGCCTGTCCCACCAGCCCCGCGCGGGGACAGGACGGTCACCAGTCGGAAGCGGGGGCGCCTGGCCCGGCTCTTCCGTGTATTCCCGCGCTCACGTCCGGCTGTCGTGCCGTACCCCGTCGACGGCGCGATTCCGGAAGTGGACGACGAAACAATGCAGCCAGGGAGATGGCAATGGCCTCAGCAGCAGTTCACCAGGTTCGCCGGCCGATCGTGGTCGGCGTGGACCCGGACCCTTCCCTGCGGATGGCTCTGGCCTGGGCAGCGGACGAGGCGGCCCGCCGCCGGACACCGCTGTGCCTGGTCCACGCCGAGGGAGTACCCACCGGTGGCTACCGGAAGACTGAAGTACACCCGTCATGGGAGGAGTGGAACCGGGCACTGCACGAAGCCGGCGAGCGCGTGCTCCAGGGCGCGGTGGCGTTCGTCGAGGACCGGCAACCGCAGGTGCCGCTCTCGGCTCTGCTGGCCGAGGGCACACCGGCATGGGTCCTGCGGGAACAGGCCCGTGAGGCCGCCGAGGTGGTACTGGGTTCCCGTCACCTGGGCCGGGTGGAGGAAGTCTTCACTTCGGCGTCCATCGCGCTACCCGTCATGGCTCATGCCTCCTGCCCGGTTGTCGTGGTACCCGAACCGGAACACATCACCCAGGACCCGTCGTACGTCGTCGTCGGGGTCGACGGCAGCGCGCACTCCGCAGCTGCCGTGGACGTCGCCTTCCAGCACGCCGCCCTGCATGGCGCCGTCCTGAGAGCCGTGTACGTACAGAGCCCGGAGCGGTTCCGTGGGCGGGACGCGCACACCGTGGAAAGCGAATGCCGCAGCCTCCTGTCCGAGACCGTGGCAGGCCGCACCGCGACCTACCCCGAAGTGGAACTGCACCACGAGGTCGTCCTCGGCCACCCGGTGGAAGAACTCGCCAAGGCGTCGGCCCACGCCCTGTGCCTGGTGGTGGGAACCCGCGGGCACGGCGGCTTCACCGGCTTGCTGCTCGGCTCGGTGAGCCAGGGCGTGCTGCGCTACGCACAATGTCCCGTCATCGCCGTACCGCAGCCACGGAAAGACGGCTACTGACGCCGAACGACGACAACCGGGCACGGTGCGTGCTGGGTGCAGTGCTGACCGACGGAACCCAGAAGAGCGCCGGCGAAGCCTCCGTGACCGCGGCTGCCGACCACCAGCAGATCGGCGCCCCTTGCCTGGTCGAGCAGCACCGCGGCAGGCGTGCCGTACGCCAGGACGCTGTGGATCCGGGCCTGTTGCTCCGGCGCCACGGCCTCCTTGACGGCATGGTCGAGGGCTTGGCTCGCCGCGGCTTTCATATCGCTGGCCAGTTCCTGCGGTGCGTCGATCCAGCCGATCGATCCGTACAGCGGCGGATACTCCCATGCCGTCACCGCGTCGACGGTGCTGTCGGTCAGCTCTGCTTGGCGCACTGCCCAGCGCAGGGCCTCCTCCGAGGATTCCGAGCCGTCGACGCCCACGACGATGCGGCCCCGCTCCCTCGACTCTCCGCTCATGGGACCTCCGCCTCCTGGCTTTCCGGCGGCAGCGACCCGCCCTGCCGCCTCGCCCTCAGCGTCTCGTGCGCGGGTGGCACGGCGCATGGGCCGGCCGTCGATGGCACCAGGGCCGCATGGCCCTGCACGGCCGTTCGATCTCCGTGCGAGGTGCCGCGAGCGGACGAGGACGGGACGGTGGGTGCCACGGTCGAGCACCGCAGCGCATCACGGCCCACTGGCCCGTGCACTTGGTGAGGCGGTGAACTGTATGAGTACGCCACTGGTCGTTGGCATCGACGGCCCAGGCGGCGCGCGGAGGGCTGGGCCGCCGAGGAAGCTGCCCTCACGATCCGGGACGAGGACCCGGTCTACGAGGGCTCGCCCACTGGGCCGACCTGCTCCCAGCTGCCACCGAGATCGCCCCCGGGGAAACTCTTGCAGTCGAAGGCGGCAGCAGCCGGTTCTGCCAGGGGCGCGTGTGTCGGCCCGGCGTGCGGGAACGGCCTTGGTTCCGTGGTCTGGAACGCTGCGGAGCTGGCGGCCGGCTGGATCGGGACCTCGTGATGTGCCCGGGGTTTGCCGCAGGGTGGTGGCTAGCCTCGGCCTGCACGCGAGATCCCCTTCGCCGCTTGAGAGGCTGATCGTGCCGGACCCGGGTGTGCTCGCCTTCCCGCAGAACCGCACGTGCCCGTACGAGCCGCCTGGTAGCTACTTCCCCTCGCCGCCCAGGGACCGTTGTCCCGGGTGCGGCTCTGCGACGGGCGTGAAGTCTGGCCCGTGACCGGCTACGAAGCCGCCCGGCGACCGCTGAGCGATCCACGAATCTCCACTGACCGCCAGCATCCCGACTTCCCTTCACCTGGCCCGCGTTTCGAGGCCCTGCGCCACCTCCCCCCTCTGCTGGGACTTCTTCGAATCCCGTCTCCATCTGCTGTTCGTCGGCGCCCCGGACCAGGCCCTGGCAGCGCGCAGCGAGCTGATGGAACACCTCGATGTCCTGCTCACGCACAAGAAGACCTACCAGGGGAAGGGGCTGCTCGACGACCTCATTCAGTAGGCCAGCGGTACAGGCGGTCTGGGCCGCTTCACGCTCGTTTCCGGTCGAGGAGTTCGCCCCCCTAACAGGGGTGTCTGCGGGGGCAGTTCGAGGGGATCTGGATGCCGTGGACCGGCTATAAGCGTCTACACGTCTGTAGTAGATTGCGGCCCGCCAGCTACTTCAGAAGCAGGGAGAGGCCATGGGCCCTACGATGATCAACGGGATACCCGCGCATGCGCTCTTCGTTCACGTCGTGGTCATCCTCGTGCCACTTACCGCGCTTGCACTGGTGTCATGCGCCGCGTGGCCCCGCCTGACCCAGCGGTTCGGACTCGCCCTTCCGGCGCTGGCCGTGGTGACGCTGGTCAGCGTGCCGGTCACCACCCACGCGGGAGAGTGGCTCAAACACCACGTCCCCCGCGACCCTCTGGTACGCCAGCATGCCGAGCTGGGGGATGGCCTCTTGCCATGGACGGTGGGCCTGTTCGCGCTGGCGGTGGCTCTGTGGTGGATGCAGCGCCGCACCGGGGCCGCTCCCCTGGCCGGCACCGGCTCCCCGGCCGCAGTGGCCGAGGGAGAACAGCCAGGTACACGCGCACGGGGTGCCCTGAAGGCGGCTGCGGTAGTGGTGTCGCTGGTGCTGGGGGCCGGTGCGGTCGTGCAGACCTATCGCATCGGGGATTCGGGAGCGCGGGCCGCCTGGCACAACAACTTCTCCACCACGAGCACACCCGAAACCGGAGGCCGGTGAGCGGCAGGCGCGTGCCAATGCCTGCCGCTCCAAGTCCTGTCCGATCGGTCAGAGTGAAGGCAGCTGCCTCGTTGATCAGGGCTTCACATAGGCCCTGGAAGAAGTCCACGGCCCCGGACCGTTCAACGGGCCGGACCGTGCCGGCGTCGATCAGTCCATGTCGCGTCAAGTCGGCCAGCAGCGTGGCCGCGTACACGACCACCTTGGGCGCGGATTCCCGGTTGGCCTTCCCGAAGGACAGGCCAAAGCGACGCGGGCCGACGAACCCCACGGCCGCTACGGCCACCGGGAACGGGTCGTCACCTCCGTCCTTTCAGGCACCGAATGGTGCCTGTCGGCGGGTGAACTCTCCGACGTCGTTGGTCTCGAACCGCCGGAGTACGCAACGGACTTGCTCCGTAGTGAACCGCCAAGGCGGGCCTGCGCGACGTTGTTCCGGAGGCTGCTTCGTAGGCGATGGGGCGAGTTGGCTGTCGAGTTCTTGTCGTTCGTCCGAAGCGGTCGCCGCCATGAAGCCGCCCGCCGGTTCGTCGCGGTACGGGTGCTGCGGGTGAAGGCGCAGCTACAGGCCGCCTGTTGGATTGGATTCAGGAACAGCGGGCCGAGGGTGCGCACGTTCACGGCCACAGGCCGGCAACGCGGCCTCACGCGCGAGGGTCGACCGGTGCGAGCGTCCCGTGTCCGCCCTCGATCGCCTGAGGCGTGGTCAGGCACCCCGCCGTGCAGCAGGATCGAGGTGATGAAGTCCGGGGCCTGACGGGAGCCCATGTGGCCTTCGAGTGTCAGCTCCCATGCGGTTTCGGCCAGGCCGCAGAACGTCGAGGTCAGCCAGGCGGCCGGCATGTCCTTGCGTAGCAGTCCCGAGTCCTGGCCGGGCGACATTTCTCGCAGAGCGTGGACCTGGGCCTGCCCAGTCTCGCCCTTCTCGCCTCCCTGTCCGCCTGCGACGGCAACGGGGACGACGGGGACGAGAACGGCACGCCGGGCCCGTCCGGGCGCAAGAAGGAGATGTCGTCGGCGCCGGGATCAGCGGTCTGGGCGCCGCCCGCTACCTGGCCGACAAGGGCCACGACGTGTCGGTGCTCGAAGCGCGGGACCGGATCGGCGGGCGCATCTGGACCAGTCAACAGTGGTCCGGTGTGCCGCTCGATCTCGGCGCGTCCTGGATCCACGGCATCGACGAGAACCCGATCACCGATCTGGCCAAGAAGGCCGGCGCGAAGACAGTGGTGACCGACCTCGACAGCGCTACCGACTACCTAGCCGACGGCCGGGAGATCGAGGGCGCGCAGGCCCAGGCGCTCCAACGCTGGCAGGAGGCCACCGCCAAGGCGCTGTCCTCATTCCAGAAGGAGGACGACGAGGATGCCTCAATCCGTAGCGTCGTCCAGAACGCGCTGGGCTGGTCCGACCTTTCGAACAGTGTGACGGTCACTACCCACAAAGGCGCCTTCCAAGCCGACCACGTGGTGGTGACGCTGCCGCTGGGTGTGCTGCAAAGCGGAGCGGTCACGTTCGGCCCCGGTCTGCCCCAGCCCAAGACCACCGCTGTCAGCAAGCTCGGCATGGGCGTGCTCAACAAGTGCTACCTTCGCTTCCCCAAGGTGTTCTGGGCGGACACCGGCTGGCTGGAGTACGTGCCGGACGTCGACGAGTACGGACGGTGGGCACAGTGGGTCAACGTCGCCCGCCTCACCGGCCAGCCGGCGCTGCTCGGCTTCAATGCCGCCGACTTCGGCCGCACCATCGGGAGTTGGAGCGCCACCGAGATCGTCGACAGTGCCATGAGCACCCTGAAGACCATCTACGGCAGCGGCATCCCCGCGCCGACGGGCTACCAGATCACCCGCTGTGCCTCCGACCCGTACGCACATGGCTCGTACTCGTTCACCAAGCTCGGCGCCACGTCCGACATGCGTGACCAGCTCGCGGCCAGTGTGGACGGCCGTGTGCACTTCGCCGGCGAGGCGACGGACCGCAAGGACCACGCCACCGTCCACGGCGCCTACCGGTCGGGCCTCCTCGCAGCCAAGAAGATCGCCGGCTGGACCAGCCGACCCCACGACACAACCGGAGTTCGTCCACCAGGTCCCCACCGGGCGGCCGACAACGCCCGCGGGACGGCAGCCCCCGCCGGCGCCTCCCCCGAACACACCGACGGGGCATGCCGAGACCAGCACCGCGCCCGCACGCACCCCTGGCTGCGCAGAGCGGACGGTGCCAGCCCCAGGCTTCGGAAAGGCTTGCGGACACCGCTGATCGCGACGACGACGGCGCTGGTCTTCGGTGGGATTGCCTGGCGGACCCCCGGGGCTGACTCCCAGCGCCCGGCAACCGCTGCGTGGTAGCCCCGGCCCGCTCCTCAGTCCGTACGGGCCGCCTGGGGCACCACCGCCAGCGGCCCCGGCGCGAAGTGTGCCAGCGTGCGGCTGGTGGAGCCCAGCACCATCCCGCGGAAACCGCCCAGCCCACGGGAGCCCACCACCAGGCAGCGTGCCGCGGCAGCCTCCTCGGCCAGCTGCACCGCGGGCTGGCCCATCACCACCTTTTCCCGCACCACGACCTGCGGGTACTTCTCGCGCCACCCGGCAAGTGCCTCCGACACGTCGATGAAGGACTCCTGGACGGCGTCCGGCCAGTCGCCACGGCGCGGCCGTCGCACCTGCACCGCGAGCAGGTCCGCCTCGCTCAACGCGGCTTCCTCGAAGGCGAAGGCCACCGCCGGAGCCGATGCCGGAGAACCGTCCACCCCGACCATCACCGGCCCGAGGGGGTCGTAGCACGAGGTGTCACCGACGACCAGCGCCACCGGGCACGGAGGGTGCCCGACGAGGGACCGGCCGACCGTGGTGAAGGTGACCGCCTCCCCTGGACCGGACACTTGGTGGGTGCCGACCACCAGCAGGGCGGCGTCCTCCGCGGCCTCCCGCAGCACAGCCGCCGGGTGGCCGTCCTCCAGACGCGTCGTGATCCGCAGACCGGGAACCTGCTCGGCCGCGGCGTCCTTGCAGTGCTGCAACAGGTCCCGTCCCGAGGCCCGGAAATGCGAGGCCCAAGCCTGATCCGGTGCATCATGCCGATCCTTCGGCGCGGCTCCGGCGGGCCATTCCTGGGCGTGCACCAGGCACAGCTCCCGGCCACGCCGAGCCGCCGCGTCCGCCGCCCATGCCACCGCAGTCGCGGCCGTCGGCGAGTGGGAGACTCCGACCATCACGGGGTTGCGCGCGTCGTAGCTGCTCATGCTTCATCTCCTTCCGGAGACGGGCCGCCGGAGGGGGCCCGACCGGAACCCTGTGCTTCCAAGCCTGGCGCGCGGGTACCGGCTCCGCCAGGGCCGGGTGGGCCCCCACGAGGTCTGGAGGCCCCCCTTCGCCCCAGCCTGGGATCTTCCGGCGGTCACTCCCGCTCGACTGTCAGGTCGAGGAAGTGGGTGGAGCAGGAGATGCACGGATCGTGGTTGCGGATGACCCGTTCGCACAGCGCGGTCAGCTCGGCGTCGGTGGGGTGACCGCCGGAGTCCAGGCGGTGCTGCACGGCGCGGCGCAGTTCGTGTTCGATCGCGGCCTGGTTCTGGGCGGTCGGCGGGACCAGGGCGGCATCGGTGACGGTCCCGCCGGCGTCGAGGGTGTAGCGGTGGTAGAGGAGGCCGCGGGGTGCCTCGGTCGCGCCGTGGCCGGTGGCCGCCCGCGGAGGGACGTCGATGTACGGGCGGGGCGGCGGCTCGTAGGCGTCGATGAGGCGCAGCGCCTCGCCGACGGCGTAGAGCACCTCGACGGCGCGGACGATGATGCTGCGGAAGGGGTTGCGGCACACCGTCCCCTCGCGGGGGTCGCCGAGCCCGGCCTCGCGGGCGGTGCGGAGCACGTCGGGCGGCAGCCACCGGCCGCTGATGGCGTAGCGGGCGAGCGTGCCGGTCAGGTGGCGGCCCCCGTCGAGCCGTGAGTGCAGGGCGGTGGAGTGCGGGACCTGGGTCTCGATCACGTGCTCGGGAAAGTCGCGGACCGGGAAGGTGCGCAGGGACAGCGCGCGGTCACTGTCCGGCGGCAGGCCCGCGCTGCCCGGGGCCGGCATCGCGGTGGGGGTGCCGGCCCCGATCGCGTAGGTGCCGGGTTCGGCCAGTGCGAGGAAGTCGTGGTCGCAGCCAGCGTCGGGGAAGTCGAAGCCGGCCACCCAGCGCACGGTGGCCTCCGCGGCGTCGCGGGCCCGCCGCAACCGTTCCGCCAGTGGCCGTAGTTCCCCTTTGGCCGGTACGCGGTGGAAGCCGCCGAGGCGGACGTTGACGGGGTGGATGGCGCGCCCGCCGAGCAGTTCCATGACGGCGTTGCCGGTCTGCTTGAGGGCCAACCCGCGTTCGACGTGGGCGGGATGGGTGCGGGCGAGGTCGATGACGCTGTCGTGGCCGAGGAAGTCGGGAGCGTGCAGCAGGTAGATGTGGAGGGTCTGGCTCTCGATCCACTCGCCGCAGTAGAGCAGCCGGCGCAGGGCGGCGAGCTGTCCCTCCACGGTGACGCCGCAGGCGTCCTCGATGGCGCGGCAGGCGCTCATCTGGTAGGCGACCGGGCAGATTCCGCAGACCCGGGAGGTGATGTCGGGCGGCTCCATGTGGGAGCGACCGCGCAGGAACGCCTCGAAGAACCGGGGTGGTTCGTAGATCTTCAGGTGCGCCTCGGTGACCCGGCCGCCGTCGAGGCGCAGGTGCAGCGCGCCCTCGCCCTCCACACGGGCGAGCGAGTCCACGCGCAGCACCTTGGTCTCCCGGTGCGTCACTGCCGGGCCTCCTTCCGCGACTCCGCGTCGAATTCCGGTGCGGCGGTGTTGAAGGTGCGCAGCACCCGCACCACATCGAGGGTGTCCATGCCGTCGCGGCGGAGCAGTGGGATGAACGAGGGGAAGTTGACGGAGTCCGACGGGCCGAAGCAGCCGTAGCAGCCCCGGTCGTACGCGGGGCAGAGCGCACCGCATCCGGCGTGGGTGACCGGTCCCAGGCAGGGGGTGCCGTGGGCGACGGTGACGCAGACCGTGCCGCGGCGCTTGCATTCGAAGCACACGCTGTGGGCGGGGACGTCGGGGGTGCGTCCGGCGAGGTGGGCGGTGATGACCTCGACGAGCTGGCCGCGGTCGATGGGGCAGCCGCGCAGTTCGAAGTCGACGGGGACGTGGGCGCTGATGGGGGTGGAGGTCGCGAGGGTTTCGATGTAGTCGGGCCGGGCGTAGACCGCGGCCCGGAACTCGGCGACATCGGCGTAGTTGCGCAGCGCCTGGACGCCGCCGGCGGTGGCGCAGGCGCCGATGGTGACGAGGCGGCGGGAGGCGGCGCGGATGCGGCGGATCCGTTCGGCGTCCTGCGGTGTGGTGACCGATCCCTCGACCAGGGACAGGTCGTAGGGGCCCGGTCCGGGGGCGCTGGACGCCTCCAGGAAATGGGTGATCCGGACCTGTTCGGCGATGCCGAGGAGTTCGTCCTCGCAGTCGAGCAGCGTGAGCTGGCAGCCGTCGCACGAGGCGAACTTCCACACCGCCAGCTCCGGGCGTCGAACGGGCACGGCCGGATCGGGGTTGGCCGGATCGGGGGTGACCGTCATCTCACAACTCCCTTACCGAGAGCAGGGGTTCGGCGATATCCCAGGGGACGACCGGGCCGTCGCGGCACAGCAACAGCGGACCGAGCTGGCAGTGCCCGCAGTGGCCGGTGCCGCAGTGCATGGTGCGTTCCAAGGAGATCCGGACCCGGTGCGGGGCGAGTCCGCGGTGGACGAGGTCACGGGCGGTGGCCCGCATCATCACCTCCGGTCCGCAGACGAAGGCCGCCGTGTTCGCGGGGTCGAACTCCGACCGGTCCAGCAGGCCCGTGACGACTCCTACGTCCCCCTGCCAGCTGTCATCGGGCCGATCGACGGTCACCTCGACCCGCGCACCGGCGGCCCGCCAGTCATCGAGGTCCCGGGTGCAGAGCAGGTCACCGGGGGTACGGGCGCCAATGAGGACGGTCAGCCGCCCGTACTGCCGGCGTGCGGCGAGCACGGCGCGGACCAGCGGGCGCAGGGGTGCCAGGCCCAGTCCCCCGGCGACGACCAACACGTCGCGTCCTTGGGCGGCGAACAGCTCCCATCCGATGCCGAACGGCCCGCGGACCCCGACCGTCGCGCCGGGCGGCAGGCCCTGCAGGGCACGCGAGACCGCGCCGACCGCGCGGACGGTGTGGGTCAGCCGGTGGCCGTCCACACCACTCGCCGAGAGCGGGATGTCACCGATGCCGAAGGCGTACACCATGGCGAACTGGCCCGGGACGAACGGCGGCAGCGGCGCGGCCACCGGATCGAGGACGATCTCCGCGGTGTCGGAGGTCTCGTCGGTGCGCCCGGCCACCCGGTACACGACCGGCACCGCGTCGGGGCGGGCCGCGGTCACGGCGCCACTTCCCCGGCCCCGGCCTGCCGCACGTCGCCGGGCGGGCCGTACAGGTCCAGCAGGCGGGTACGGCAGGCACGCAGCCGCCGGCCGATCGCCACCGCGGCGACGCACCGGGTGACCGCCAGCCCGAAGGCCGGGTCCGCGTCGATCGCGTCCCGGACCTCCCGGGCATCGAACTCGTACGCCGATACCGGGGCGCGGGTCTGCGCGCCGAGATGCCAGTGGTAGGGCGCGAACAGCCAGGACCAGCCGAGGAGTTCACCTTCACCGAGGGTTTCGACGACAGCCGTGCCGCGGCCCGGCTCGTACACGTCGAGGGCCACGGTCCCGGAGCGGATGACCCAGAACCGGTCGGCCACACCGCCTTCGTCGAAGATCCGCAATCCCGCCGGGAAGGAGACCTCGCGGGCGAAGGCGAGCAGCCGGTCACGGTGTACGGGCGGCAGTGCACCGAAAAAGCCGGGTCGGTCAGTGGTCACGAAGTGTCCTCCCTTGGCCCGCCGCCCGCCGCGCGCTCCGCGTTCAGCGCGTGGGCTTCCTCGGTGATGTCGATGCCGACCGGGCACCAGACGATGCACCGCCCGCAGCCCACGCATCCCGAGCTGCCGAACTGGTCGAACCACGTGCCGAGTTTGTGGGTGGCCCACTGCCGGTAGCGGCTGCGGCCGGAGGCGCGGACCGGCCCGCCCGGGAGATGGGTGAACTCCAGGTCGAAACAGGATTCCCAGCGCCGCCACCGCTCGGCGTGGTCGCCCGTCAGGTCGGTCACGTCCTCAGCCGAGGTACAGAAGCAGGTCGGACAGGCCATGGTGCAGTTGCCGCAGCTCAGGCAACGTGCGGCGACGTCGTTCCAGCGGTCGGCGTCCAGGGTCTCGCGCATCAGCACCTGAAGGTCCACCTCGGGCATGGTGCGGCCCATCCGGTCGGCCGCCGCAGCGACCTTCTCCCGTGCCACGGTGGCGAGCGACGCGTCGGCCGGCAGCTGCGGCAGTTCGGCCAGTACCGATGCGCCCTCGTCGCTACCGGCCCGCGCCCAGAAGCGGTGGCCGCTGTCGTCGACGACCTCGGTCAGCGCCAAGTCGTAGCCGCCGTCGGCGGCTGGGCCGGCGCCCATCGAGGTACAGAAGCAGGTGGCACCTGGTTCGGTGCACTCCACGGCGACCAGGAAGGCCCGTTCGCGACGGGCTCGGTACCGGCTGTCCGTGTGCGGCCCGCCGGCCAGTACCCGGTCCTGCACGGCGATCGCCCGCAGGTCGCAGGGCCGGACGCCGAGGAAGGCGTACGACGGCGGCGGGGTGTCGTCGTCGGTCACGACCCAGGCGCCGTCGGATCCGCGGTCGGCGCTCCACTGCCGCTCGCGCTGCGGGTGCAGGTAGGTCTTCCACGACTGAGGTCCGGCGCTGTGCGCGAACGCCGCTCCGTCCTCGCGGGGCCGCACACGGTAGTGCCCGGCCTCCAACTCCACGCCCCAGCCGTAGGGCAGTTCGTCGCCGTCGGTGAGTTCGGCCAGCACGATCGCTCCGTCGCGCGCGGTAGGGCCGATGACGGTACGGCCTCGCGCGGCGAGGATCCGGATCAGTGCTGCCATCCCGTCGGTCCCGATCACCGCGGTGGGTGCCTCGCCCGTCATCGGCCGCCTTCCGGTGCAGATCACTCCAACGCGGTCAGTATGTGGCCGGTCACCATCTCTGCAGGGGCCGACAGATCGGAGGTGTGCTCCATACAGCGCTGCCTGTACCTCGGACGGCCCCCGGGGGCGCCTTCGGACGGCTCCGCGGCGGCCGGGGCGGGGAAGGACGGACGGCATGGATCGTTCCTCCGGCTCCCCCACACGGATCGCCGTGATCGGCATCGGCAACGACCACCGTCGCGATGACGGCGTGGGGTGGGCGGTGGTGGCCGAACTCGCGCGGCGCCGGCTCCCCCGCGGCGTCGCTCTGTTCCGCACCGATGGGGAACCCGCCCGGCTCATCAGTGCCTGGGAGGGTGCGGACCGGGCGATCGTCGTGGACGCGGCCCGTTCCCGTCCGTCCCGGCCAGGCCACGTCCACCGGTTCCGCATTCACGACGCGCTCTCCCGCAGCCCCTGGAGCGAGACCAGTTCGCATGGTTTCACCCTGGGCGATGCCGTGGAGCTGGCTCGTGTACTAGGTCGGCTGCCGGGGGAACTGCTTGTCTACGCGGTGGAAGCCGCGGACACCGGGCCGGGCACCACCCTGTCGCCGTCGGTCGCCGCCGCCGTTCCCCCGCTGGTCGCACGGATCGAGCACGACCTCGTGCACTGCGGTGGAGCGGCGGATGGCGAAGGCTGAGGTCAGCGTCCGTCCCGCCGTCGCGAGGCGAGAGGACGAAGGGCCGGCCGGCTCATGGGAGAAGGCGCTTCAGCCCTGTCGCGCTCCCGTGGCGCGGGCCGATCCTGGAGGTCGCCACAGGAGGTATGTCATGGCCAGGACCGTCGAGTGGAAGGTACGGCTGCACCTCTTCGAGGAGGGGAGCACCACGAAGGCCCATGTGGTTCTCGACACCGGGGCCACCATGCTCACCGGGCACGGCACCGCCCGGTGCAATCCGCAGGACCCGAACGTCCCCGAGATCGGTGACGAACTGGCCGCCAGCCGCGCGATGAGCGACCTGGCCGGACAACTGGCGCGCACCGCGTCCGACGACCTGGAGGGCGTACGGGAGTCGCTGCGGCGCTCGACGAAGGTGACCACGTGACGCAGGGCCGGTGGTGATCGCTCTGGGATCGCGCCTCGGCCCTGGCCTTCTTTTCCTGTTCCGTCGCCTTGCGACTCAGCTGGGCCGGGTCCGGGTGACGGGGATCTTGGTGGTCTCGCCCTTCGCCGCCTCCAGCGGTACCCGGACGGTGAGGATGCCGTCGGAGTAGTCGGCGGTCGCCCTGTCGCCGCGGGCCCCGGCGGGCAGCCGCACCGCGCGTGCGAACGAGCCGTAGTGGAACTCCGAGCTCTCCTTGGTCTCCGTGCGCTCCTCGCGCTCGGCGCGGATGGTCAGGAAGTCACCCGTGACGTCGATCTCCAGGTTCTTCTCCGGGTCGATGCCCGGCAGCTCCGCCTTGACCTGGTACGCGTCCTCTGCCAGGTGTTCTTCGATGCGGATCTCGTGTGTGCCGAAGTGCCACGGCCCTCCGAGGATCCCGCCTTCCAGCCGGTCGAACACGTCCTGCATCGAGAGGGTGCGTGCCGGGTGCCGTTGCAGTACGTTGCCCATCGTTGCTCCTCAGTCAAGATGGCCCCAGGGCGGTGGAACCCTGCCCCTTGCCGTCGAGCCTGCTCCCCGGCTCCTTGTCGGCCAATGAGCCGATGGGCGCTGGGCCCCGGGCCGAACGGCCCGCGGTACGGCGAAGGAACGACGGTAGTGGCGGTGGCGCATCGCCCTCCGGATCCCGCTCCGGCCCCCGCCAGGGCCCCGCCCGCCGGTGGTTGAGCCGGTCGACCACCGCGGTCACGCCGTCGATCTGCCGCATCATCCGGACCAGGGCAGCCACCTGGCCACTGCTTTCCAGGGACCCTTCCGACAATCACCACACCGTCCCGGACGGAGACGCAGACGCCAGCCGTGTTCAGCCACATCGTCCGCACCACGATCTCGTCGATGGCCTCGTCACGGATCTCCTCGTCGGAGCGGGCAAAGACCCTGAGAACATCGCGCCGGGTGAGCATGCCGACGAGGCGGGCCTCCTCCTCCACGACCGGGAGTCGCTCGATGCGGTACGAGGACATCAGACGGGCGGCTCTGACGACCGAGTCGCCGACGCGGATGGTGTGGGCGGGGCTGGACATCAGATCTGCGCGGAGCGGTCTGGAGAGCCGTCGCCCGTCCGGCGCGCACGTTCCAGGTCCGTGGCCGAGGCGACCCCGAGCACCTTGTCGTCGCGGTGGACCACCGGCACGCCGCTGATGCCGAACTCAGCCGTCAACCGCGCCAGTTCAGCGGCCTACGTCCCGCCGTGCGCGCAGACGACGTCGCCGGTCATGACCACCCCGACCCGTCGCCGCTTCATCTCGGTTCCCTCCTGCGCGCGTCCCGCCGTCCGCCGCCGGCCTCACGGGAGCCGGCGCAGATAGGGGTCGGTCGCCCGGCGCGGCAACAGTCGCACCCGGGCGTCCACGACGGTGCTGCCGTCGGGCCGCGCGATGACCGGGGGGTTTCCGGTACCGGCGCCTGCTGGAAGCATGGCGAGCAGTTCCTGAGCGAGCCCCGTGGGAAGTTCCGGTACGGCCAGCCCCGCGTCGGCGCAGGCGTCGGCAGCCAGGACGCCGGCCCCACCGGCGTTGGAGATCACGGCGACCCGCTCGCCCGCGGGCAGCGGCTGGGAGTGCAGCAGCGCCGCGGTGTCCAGGAGTTCCCCGAGGGTGTGGGCGGCGGTGATACCGGCCTGGGTGAACAGCGCCCTACGGGTCATGGTGGGCGTGGGCGCGGCGGCGGTGTACGAGGCGGCGGCCCGGCGGCCGGCCGCCGACCGTCCGGCGTCGACGGTGAGCACCGGCATGCGCCGGGTGACGCGCCGGGCCGTACGGGAGAAGGCCCGGGGGTTCCCGAACGACTCCAGATGCAGCAGGGCCAGTTCGGTGCGCTCGTCGCACTCCCACCACTGGAGGAGGTCGTTGCCGCTGACATCGCGCTTGTCACCGAGCGAGACGAAGCTGGAGACGCCGATGCCGAGGCGGGAGAGCCCGTCGAGGAGCGCGATGCCGACACCCCCGGACTGCACGGCGACACCGGCGGTGCCGGACAGCGGCCGGCCGACGGCGAAGGTCGCGTCGAGCCGGACGCCCGGTTCCGTGTTGGCGATGCCCAGGCAGTTGGGTCCGACCATCCGCATGCCCCAGCGGCGGCAGGCCGCCGTCAACTCCGCGGTCCGGTCCGCGTCCAGGCCGGCGGTCACCACCACCAGCGCCTTCACCCCGGCCCGGCCGCACTGCGCCGCGACGCCGGGGACGTCCGCCGCCGGTACGGCGATGACGGCGAGGTCGGGCGGCGCCGGCAGGTCGCCGACGGACGAGAACGCGGGGACGTGCAGGACCGCGTGGGCATGCGGGTTGACCGCGTGGAGGAGCCCGCGGAAGTGGCCGCCGCGCAGGTTGCGCAGGACCGCCCGCCCCACCGACCCGGGTCGGGTCCCGGCTCCGACGACCGCGACCGAGCGGGGCCGCAGCAACGGGCGCAGGCTCGCGGTGTCGGCGGTGCGCCCCCGCAGATCCACGGCGGACAGATACCTCTCGTCGGGTTCGAGGCGGATGACACCGTGCACTGTGGTGCCCTCGTACCGCCGGGTGACGCGCAGCCCGAGATCGGCCAGGACGCGGTGGATGGGGTGGTTGTCCGCGAGCAGGTCGGCGGTGAAGGCGGTGACGCCGTTCTCGCGGGCGGTGTGCACGAGGTGCTCCAGCAGCAGGGTGCCCACGCCGCGGCGGTGGCAGTCGTCGGCGACCGCCAGGGCGATATCGGCGGTGGTCGGAGCGTCGCCGGTCTCGTACTCGGCGACACCGACCAGCCGGTCGCCCTGGAAGGCGGCCAAAGTGCGGTGTCCGGGGGTGTCGGGCACGCAGAGCCGGTCGGCCGCCCGTTCACCGGAGCGGCGGCTCACCACGAAGAACCGGCGGCGCAGGCTGTCCGCCGACATCTCGCCGTAGAAGCGCAGCACCTGCGCGCGGTCCTCCGGGCACGCGGGACGCAGCCGGACCGTACTCCCGTCGGCGAGCAGCGCGCACCGCGCGGACCACGGACGCCGTTTCCGTCATCGCACCTCGTCCTTCCCCGGGCCTGGCCGCGCCTCCGCGACGGTCGTTCCCGTGCGTCCCGCCGCCTGCCATGCATTCCGCGCACCGACGCCTTCCCTCAGCCGGCCACCGTGCGCTTCTCCGTCGTCGGAGCCGTGCGGACGTCGAACGTCACGTCCACCACGCCCTCGACCGCCCGCACCAGGCGGGACAGGACTGGCAGCAGCGCAGTGTCGCGGATCGGTCCGCGCAACGTCACCACGCCCTCCTCGACGCTCACTTCGACCTTCTGCGCAGTCCCGGTGAACAGCCGGTCGACGATCTCCGTCCGTACTTCCGCCGCCAGGTCCTCGTCGGAGCGCAGGAAGACCTTCAGCAGGTCCGCGCGGCTGACGACGCCCTGCAGCATGCCGTGGCTGTCGACGACGGGCAGCCGCTTGACCGACTTGCGCGCCATCGTGCGTGCCGCCTGGGCGATGGTCTCGTCCGCGCGCACCGTCAGCGCCGGGGTGCTCATCAACTCGCCCGCCGTGAGACCGCCGGCCTTGCGCAGGTCCGCCAGACGTTGCCGCTGCTCCATCCGGTCCGGTGCCGCGTCCCGGAACTCCTCCTTGGGCAGCAGGTCGGCCTCGGAGACCACGCCGATCACTCGCCCCTCCCCCGCGAGCACCGGCAGGGCGCTCACCTGCCACTGCTCCATGGTCTCGACGATCTCCTTGAAGCGGGCCTCCTGACCGACGGCGACCACCGTCCGGGTCATCACGTCGCTGACCGTGTGCGGGGTGTGCGCCATGACGCCGCCTCCTCCTGCGACCGCTCTACCGGGCTGCGACACACCTTCAGCGTGCGGTTGGCCGTCCGCCTCCGGCAGGGGCCGTACGGCCCTACCTCCGCCGACCGACCGGCGCACGCGTCGCAGCTCCGGCCCCGCGCGGGGGCCGACCAGACCTCCCTCGGGCCCAGCGGCCCCTCCCGCGAGGCGAGCACACCGCGCAGTCTGGGAGCGACGACGCGCTCATCCATCGTCTGGGAGGTGGGGCATGTCGCGCCCCGTTGCCGTCGGTGTGGACGGCTCGCCCGCGAGCCTGGCCGCCGCGGACTGGGGCGCCCGCGAGGCGGTGCTCAGGGACCTGCCGTTGCGGCTGCTCCACGCCTGGGAGCGGCAACCCCACTCCCACGCCCCACCCGCCGGGCCGGAGGCCGCCCGCCGCTGGTCGCAGGGGGGTCCCCAGGAGCTGACCGATCGACTGCGGCAGCTCCACCCGGACCTCGACATCACGGCGGACTTCGTCGTCGGCCCACCACGGGATGTGCTGTGCCAGGCCGCGAAGGACGCCGAGATGCTGGTGATCGGCACAGTCGGTGCAGGGAGACTCACCGGCTTCCTGCTCGGCTCGGTGAGTATGGCCACCGTCGCCCACGCGGAAGCGCCCGTCGTCCTCGTCCGGGCCGGGCGCTCAGTGGAACAACCACCTCCCGGTGCAGAACCAGGACCGCCCCTTCCGGTAGTCCTCGGCCTGGATCTCAGCCGCCCCTGCAACGAGGTGATCGGTTTCGCCTTCGAGACCGCGGCCGTGCGCGCCGCGCCCTTGGTGGTGGTGCACGGCTGGAACCCACCGCCGTATCACCTCTACGGCCTCGGTGCGGCGCTGAGGTTCGGCTCCGACCTCTCGGCCGGCGAGCGGGACTCCGTGCGCCAGGCGCTGCGACCGTGGCAGGAAAGATACCCGGGCGTGGAGTTGGCGGCGCAGGCTGTCATCGGCGAGCCGGCCCACCACCTGCTCGATGCCGCCACCCACGCGGCACTCGTCGTCATCGGGCGTCACCGCCGCACGGCACGGCCGGCTCCGTCTCACATCGGGCACATCGCCCACGCCGTCCTGCACCACTGCCTCGCCCCGGTCGCCGTCGTCCCGCACGGCTGAGCACTCGCGCAGGCACCACGCGCCTCTCGGCGAGCCGTCACAGCGACGAGCCCTCCGTTGACGGACCGACCCGTACCGGCGCGACACCCGTTACGTCGTACTCCACGTCCACCACCCCCTCGATACCGCGCACCAGACGCGCCACCACAGGCACCAGCGACCGGTCCCGCATCCGCCCGCTCAGCGTGACCACGCCGTCCCCAACCTCGACGTGCAGACCCTTCGTCGGCGCGGCGAAGAACGTCACGAGCACCCGCCGCACCTCCTCCGCAAGGTCCTCATCGGACCGCAGGAACACCTTCAGCAGGTCGGCACGGCTGACAATGCCCACCAGCAGGCCGTTGCCGTCCACGACCGGCAGACGTTTGACCGAGGCCGTGGCCATCGTCCGCGCCGCCTGGGCCAGGGCCGCATCGCCGTGCACCGTCACCGCGGGGCTGGTCATCAGCTCGCCCGCCGTCAGGGCTTCCGCCCGGCGTACGTCGTCGGACAGCCGCAGACGTTCAAGCCGGTCCGCGTCCGCCTCCCGGAACCCTTCTTTGGGCAGCAGATCGGCCTCGGACACCACGCCGACCACCCGCCGCTCCGCCGAGAGCACCGGCAGGGCGCTCACCCGCCACCGCTGCATGGTCTCGACGATCGTCTTGAAGCCGGCTTCACGGTCCACGGCTGCCACAGGCTGCGTCATGACATCGCTGACCCCGTGCGGAGTGTTCGGCATGGTGGCGCCTCCTCGGGACCAGCTCCGCGGCACACGGTTGCCGTGCGGGTGCTCCCGGTCCGACATCACTCCTCAGCCTGCGACGCACCAACTCGTCCGCACAGGGCCGTCCGGCCCTTTCCCCTGCCCTACGCCGCAGCTCCGGCGGACCCGCTTTGGCCACACTGCCCGCCCGCACCGGCCCAGCGCTCCGACCGTCGGTACATGGCGGACGGCCAGGAAGGCAGGAGCCGCGGAACGCGGAAGCTGTCGAAGGCACGGTACGAACACCAGCTGTACCGCCTGCAGACGGAGCGGGTGAAGCTCCAGGAGTGGGTCCGCGCCAAGGGCGCCCGGCTCGTCGTCGTCTTCGAAGGGCGGGACGCAGCCGGGAAGGGCAGCACCATCAAGCGAGTGACCGCATACCTCAACCCCCGGGTGCCCCACATCGTCGCGCTGCCCCCACCCACCGAGCGCGAACGCCCCCAGTGGTACTTCCAGCGCTACACCCAACACCTTCCCGCAACCGGCGAGATCGTGCTGTTCGACCGCAGCTGGTACAACCGGGCCGGCGTCGAGCGGGTCATGGGCTTCTGCACACCCGCCGAGTAACAACGGTTCCCCGTCCTACGATGCCTGACCGCCTGGACCGCTGCCGCTGGATCCCCGACAACGATCCGACCTCGCGGCCTCGGCGGTGGCCCATGGACAGCGGTCGGCCCGCCATGCAGCACAGCGGACCAGACATCCGCAAAGTACTGCCGTTCGCGGCCTCGACCGGAAGAGCTGCCTCACCGGTTGCTCGAACTCCGTTGGCGTCAGGTCCATCAGCGCCCGGCGACGGTCGAGTCCAGCCACCGCGTCCATGCTGTCCATGAGCCGGAACCCGCTCAGATCGAAAGTGACGAACGGACAACCGGGCTCCGGCTTCTACGGGTTCAGCGAGACCAGTGAGCGCGGCCGCTTCAGGCAGGCACGCGGATCCACCTGTGTGAGCACAAGCTGTTCGAACTCGTCCCGAACTGTCTGGAGGCTGACGAGGCACGGGGGCACCTCCCGTCCGGTGGCCCGGTCGATCGTGGCTACACGCCCGTTCAACGCAATGGATCGCACGACGTGCTCGGTATCGGCGCTGAAGAGCTCGTACACCGCGCGCAGAGCCGTCTGGTCCAGGACAGATGCGTAGAGATCCTTCCGCTCCTTGTCCGGTCGAGGGACGGGCGTGATCTCGTCGCAGGACTTCACGTAGTGGTTGAGAGGCATGACGACACGCTCGTCACCCGCGGCGCCCACGGCGGCGGCGCACGTCCCGGACCGCTCGGAGAGGGCCGCGGACGGAGCCAACATGGCGCCGGCGGAAGACACCAGCCTTCGCTGGAGGCATGACGTCACGGTTCGGTATGCGCGTTGTGCGGCGTCAACGTGACGACCTGGGAGATCATGGCCACGCTGAGCACGCCACCGAAGGGCCCGCACTGGGTCCGCGTGGCTGGAGGTCAGCCGGTTCACTCCGTTCGCCGGGAAGTGGAACGCGCTGAAGACCTGACCCGGGTTCACCTCACCGCTGACCCGCGCGAGGAGCCTGGCCTCGCCGTGGCGGCTTTCGACCTTGACCGGATCACCGTCGCGCAGGCCGTAGCGGTCCGCGTCATCGGGGTGGAGGTCCAGCCAGTCGGCGGATTCCAGCAGGAGGTTGGTCGTACGCCGGGTCATGCTGCCGGAGTTGGAGTGGGCCGGCCGCCGCCGTGTAACCGTGATCAGCGGGTAGTCGTCGGCGGCCTGCTCACCCGGGGGCAGATAGGGGCAGGACGCGAGGTGTGCGCGCCCGTCCGCGGTGGCGAACCGTCCCGTGTACAGCTTGGCCTCGCCCGGCCGGTCGGCGTCCGGGCAGGGCCACGGCGTCTCACCGTCAAGGGCGGCGGGCCCGGTATAGCAGTGCCCAAGGCAGCGGACTGCCTGGAGCGAGACCGACCCGCCGGCGGCGGCGCTTCCGTCGTCGACGCCCAGCTCGCGCTCCGCCTCCGCGAAGTGCCGGCCACCCTCGCGGCGCAGCAAGCCGTGGCGACGCACACCCGTACATGGCGGCGGCAGTGCGGGGTGGCCAGGTCTGCGTGGTGCCCGGCCGGCTCGCGCGCGGCGACGGCCGGCAGGCCGACACCGACCGCGACGGCCGGCGCCCAAGTACCAGAGCTGTCCGTCGTGCCTGGCCTGGTCCGGGCCAGGAATCCCATCAACCGGCCTCCGGGCCTCCCCCGCCGGTCGGCGAGAGCCCGGAAGGCGCCGAAACGGTCGGCGGCAGGGACGGGAACCATGCCCTCATCGTCACGGCGGCCACAGGACGCCGCATCCGGCGACCGACGCCCGTCATATCGAGGCGACCAACCCCGGTGACGACACCCGTGCGGTCACACCCGTCCGGAGGTACGTCCCGTCCCATCGGCGGCTGCTCGCTCGGCTTGGGCGACACAGCCCGGTGCCCCCAAACTGCTCCGCACGGTCACCGGAAATGGCCGGCGCTGTGGACGGACTTACCGTGACCATCGTGCGCGGACACGCCGCAGGCGGGCACTCAGCTCTGATCCGTGGTGCACGACCCGGACGATCCCTCCACCATGCTCCAGGCAACCGGGCCCAGCAGATCACCCACCCGCTGGAAGACGTCCATGAGCAGGTCGTCCACGGTCAGCATGCCCACGGGCCGGTGCCCATCCAGTACGGGCAGGCGGCGAACCCCGGAGTTGCGGAACGCGCGGTATGCGTCGTAAACGTCGTCGTTCACGTCCACCGTGATCACGGGCAGGGTCATCACCGCATCCACCCGCTCCCCCGCGTCCAGTCCCCTGGCCAGCATGCGCACCGCGAGGTCGCGGTCGGTGACGATGCCTTGCAGCCTCCCGCCGTCCGTGACCACCAGGCAACCGACCCCGTACTCCTCCATCTGGCGGGCCACCTCCCGTAGGTCCGTCCCGACCGGAACGGCCACCGCCGGAGCGCTCATCAACTTTGAGACGTTCATCGGCCGGCTCCTTTCGGTTTCGGCCACGATCTCCCTGGTGGAACGTGCTGTCGCGTACCCCACGAGCACGATGAGCGAAGGCGTCCCGACACGTTCGACCATGGCCTATGCTCCGCGCGGGCCACGAGGGGGGCGCCGCTGTCCACCAGTTTACTGAGGTGTGGGGTGTCCTCGTCATCGGTCCTGACCGCGCCACGTTTGCCTAGGATCTCGATGAAGCTGAGGAAGTCGAGCGAGTGGAGTTCCAGAGCATCCCGGAGCGTGTCGCCAGGCCCCAGCTTCGTGAAGTCGGCGTCCGGGTCGATCTCGGCCTGCGATTCCTTCACCATCTCCAGTGCTTCGGCACGCTTCACAGCTCCTCCAGGTTTCGCAAAGGGCGGTCGACCGGCGAGAGAGCGGGCCCTGACGGCACGGTCAGTGGTCCGGTTGTCCGTTGGCCCGCCGACAGAGTGGCAGTGACCACGGGTCGCACGCCGAGCAGGCCGTCGACCGCCCGCGGCTGTTCGACGACCGCCGCCCCGAAGTCCACCAGGACCCCTTACGGCGGGTAGATCACGCTAGGGACGGCTCCCGTCGGGCGGGTTGGCGGTCGTGAGGGTACGTCCGGACACCTCGGAGCCACACGGTCTGCCCGTACGAGCGCGGAGACCAGATCTTTCAGACAGGCCCATCGGATGCGGGAGTTCGGGAGGGTCGGCAACCTGCAGGACGGGGCCGCAAACCCGCCGCGCAGGGACATGGCCGCGCCCAGGTGTACCGCGTCGCCGAGGTGAAGTGGCCGTCCATCCAGTGGCCGTTGAACTCGGGTACATCCAGGGCCGCGCAGGCCGCAGCCCTGAGCAACGGGTCGGCGGGAAGCAGTGGTTCGCCGACCGGGCGGTGGCGGTGAGTTCCGGCACCCACTGAACACACCCCACGTCATCTGAGTAGGAACGGCCAGGAACCAGACCGTAGGCCAGGACGTCACAGTGGCGCGCGACGGCAGAAGGGAGCGGGCGTGGCGGGAGGATGTGGCCAATGGGAGCAGCTCTTTCAAGACCTGCTCCTGCACCAGGCAAGGCCGATGCGCGCACCCGTACGCCATCCGCTACCGCGATGCTTCCGGCCGGCAGCGTGAAGAGACGGGCTATTCCACACAGCAGGGCGCCCTGGATCGCCTCACAGAGATCTACAACGAAAAGCGCAACACTCCCCGGCAGCAGGCCGAGCTGAAACGGGAGCTCGGAAAGCAACGCTTCGGTGAGTACGCGTCGGCATGGCTGGCCCGACAGCGCCACTACACGGCGGGAAGCACCCGGACCGTCAATACATTGCTTCAGGGCCAGATCCTCCCGGCATTGGAGTCACGTCGAATCAACACCTTCACCTCGACCGTTGTCGAGGACTTCATCATGTCGATGGAGGAGGGGGACGTAGGGCTCGCGACATGGGACGCAGCAAGGAAGAGGGCCGGCATCACCCGGAAGCTCAACCCGTATTCTCTCCGCCACTACTTCGCGTCCAACTGCCTCTCCAAGGGCATCCCCATCACGGACGTGGCCGAATGGATGGGCCACAAGAACATCGGCATGACGTTCCGCATCTATCGACACCTCATGCCTGCCTCCATCGGCCGGGCCGCCAAGGTTCTCAACGAGGGCCTTTAACACGCCTGAAGGGGGCCGAGCTGATGCTCGGCCCCCTTCAGGTGACCCTTTGCTGTTCCGCCCACCGGTCCAGATCTTCGATCCGGAACTTCCGCTTGCCACCGAATTAGTACCGCGGAATCCCGTGCCGGCGAGACTCTTCGGTACATCCAGCGGGGCGTCGTGTCGAGGTACTGCGCAGCGTCGTTGATACCCACGTATCGACGGTCCATCGTTCCCTCCTTGCCATTGCCGGCTGAAGGTTAACCACAGATCCCGGCCGAACCTAATGGACGGGCATGCCGAGCCTTGGCATCGACAGACGGACGGCTCACGGGAGCGACAGCGGCGCCTTGCGCATACACCATTTGAGCCCGCTCAGGCTAAACCTGCTGCGGGCATGAGGGCCACATGCGCGTCAAGTACAAGGAGACGGCGCGGGGCGGGCTGGCGGTGAACATCATCGAGTATTGAGGAAACCGGCCCTGACTAGCGATTTCGCTTCTTTAAGCGCTGTCAGGGCCTTCCCTACTCACGCGGCGGAAAGTCCCTGAAAAGTCCCTGGGCACTAGCCTCGATCGATCAGCTCGCCCTTGAAGGTGCCGCTTTAGCGCCAACCGCTGTTCCGTTGTCCCCCGGGGTCGAACTCCAGACCAGGCGAGGGTGGCCAGGTCGATGCCACGGCCGAGCCGCTTGCGCTCGTGGACGACGAGAGTGACGCGCAACCCGGAGCCGCGGACCTCGCGGGCGAAGGTGACCGCCCTCTCCAGTTCCGGCCGTCTGGTGGCGCGGGTGGAGATCTTCTCGGGGAAGATCCGGGTGACGCCGGCGTCGGTGAGGGAGTCGAGTTGGGTGTCGAGGGACTGGCGGACGGTGAATGCGCGGGCGTAGCCGATGCGTACGTGCCCGGTCGGCTCGTCAGCCGCAGTCCGGGGGCGGAGTCAGGTAAGGGATCAGTCCTGATGTGAGGGCGCGGACTGGTTCTGGTCGACGTCCCGCCCGCTTTGGTGAGCTTCCCCCCGAGATGCGGAAGGTGTTGACAGAGGGTCAGATGGGTTTCGTGAGAGGAGCCCAGACGATGCCTGCCCCGAGGAAGTACCCGCTGGAGCTGCGTGTGGACGCGGTGGTCTACGGGCGGCTCGACGAGCTGCTCCGGGACGGGCACCGTCGGGGACTGCCGTCGGCGCCGCCTGAGCTGCTCGGTGAGATCACTCGCGGCGCGTTGGAGCGGCTACTCAACTCGCAGTTGCCGCGCGAACTGGACTGGGCTGCGGCAGATCTGCCGCGGGCGACCGTCGACACCGTGCTCTACGGGGCGATCCGCTCAGCAGACCCCGGCACCGACGGCGCAGGACTCCGGGCGGTCTTTCCGACGACCCGCGATGATGATCAGGAGGTGGGCTCGTGACTGGGGCAGACGGCCGGGTGGCATTGGTGACAGGAGCCAGCAGGGGAATCGGTGCGGCCACCGCGGGTCTCCTTGCCGCGCGAGGGATGCGCGTGGTGGTCAACTATCTGCGCAGCACCAAGGCGGCCGACGAGGTCGTGGCCGACATCGAGGCCGCAGACGGGCAGGCCATGGCCGTGCAGGCCGACGTGCGCGAGGCAGCGGCCGTCGAGAGCATGGTCGAGCAGGTCCAGGCGGCGTGGG
The DNA here is from genome assembly GCF_009834125.1 of Streptomyces sp. GS7. Classification (NCBI taxonomy): domain Bacteria; kingdom Bacillati; phylum Actinomycetota; class Actinomycetes; order Kitasatosporales; family Streptomycetaceae; genus Streptomyces; species Streptomyces sp. GS7. The sequence goes on along the minus strand of NZ_CP047146.1, from coordinate 4,063,435 downwards.
GCGGCATCGACGTGCTCGTGCACAACGCGCTGATCCCGTATGCGGTCAAGTCGTTCCAGGACATGACGTGGGAGGAGCTGGGCGGCAAGATCGACGCCGAGATGCACGCGGCGTTCGCGGTCACCAAGGCCGTCCTGCCCGCCATGAGCGAACAGGGCTGGGGACGCATCGTCTACATCAGCACCGGCCTCAGCCGCCGGCCCCGGACGGGCATGATCGCACTGGGCGCGGCCAAGGCCGCCCTGGAGCAGTTCGCCCGCTACCTCGCCCAGGAACTGGGCCCGCAGGGCATCACGGTCAACATCGTCGCAGCCGGCCCGGTGGAGGACACTCGCATGGGGTCTGCGCTCGACGAGAAGATCAAGCAACGGCAGGTGGCCCTCACCCCCATGGGCCGCCTGGCACGCCCAGCCGACGTCGCCCAAGCGGTCGCCTTCTACGCCAGTGAGGACAACTGCTTCATGACCGGCACCACGGCCGCGGTCAACGGCGGAATGTCGATGGACTGACAACCCGACCGGTATCCGCCGGACCATCACCTCAGCACCAAAGGAACAGCTTCATGTACAGGATCGATCTCGCCTACGTCGGGCGGGGCCTGCACGAGGAACTGGCCGCCTACATCGCCGACCAGCAGGACTACTACGCCGACGAGGGCGTCCACGTCGCACTGCGCGACGGCTGCACCTGGGACATCGAACGGCTGCGCCGCTGCGCCACCATCGGGCTCGGCCGGGCGCTGCTCTCCCGCCTGACCGACGGCATCCCGTGGGTCGCCCTTGACGTCAACACCCACCACCCGCTGTTCTGGTTCCTGGCCCGCCACGGCCTGACCTCCCTGACCGACCTGGCCGGCCAACGACTGGCGGTACACGCCCCCCACACCCCACCCGGGTGCTTCGCCCGGATCGTGCTGCGCAAGGCCGGCCTCGACCCCGACCGCGACGTCGACACCGTCGTCCGCTCGCCCGGCGACTACGGCATGGACCTGCGCCGGCTGCGCGAGGGCACGATCGACGCCGCCTACGTCGGCAGCACCATGGCGCCCGAGGCGGTCGCCGCCGAGCACGGCTGGCAAGTGCCGGCCTGGGTCGGCGACCACTTCCAGATCCCCACCGTGGGCGTGGCCGTCGACCCCACCTACATCGACCCGGACGACCCAGCGGTCCAGGCCGTCGTACGAGCCCACCGGCGCGCCCTGCAGGTGATCCACGACGACCCCGACACCACCGTGCGGCACATGCGGACGTTCCTCGGCGGACAGACCGAGGACGAAGTCCGAGCCCACTACGAGACGTTCATCGCGCCATACTTCACCACCGACGGCCAAGCCGACCTCGCGGTCGGCGACAGCGCGATCACCGAGGTCGCCGCCGAACTCCATGTCCCCGCCACCGTCACGGCAGCCGAGTTCTACCGCACCGCCACGGCCTAGAAACCTGGCGACGCCGACGCCGCCAAAGTGAACCGCTCCGGGTCTGATGGAGGCTCGATTCCCTGAGAGGATCGAGTCATCGCACGTCCGTCCCCTTACCCTGCCGAGCTTCGCGAGCGTGCGGTGCGCATGGTCGCGGAGATCCGTCCGAACTACCCGACCGAGTGGGCCGCGATGAAGGCGGTCGCGGCGAAGCTGGGCATCGGTGCGGCCGAGACGGTGCGGACCTGGGTCCGCAAGGCCGAGGTGGACGCGGGCCAGCGGCCCGGCACCACGTCCGAGGAAACCGCGGAGATCAAGCGTCTGCAGGCGGAGAACACCGAACTGCGGCGGGCGAACGAGATCTTGAAGGCGGCGTCGGCTTTCTTCGCGGCCGAGCTCGACCGGCCGTCAAAGCGCTCGTAGCGTTCATCGACGAATTCAAGAAGGTGTTCGGGGTCGAGCCGATCTGCCGTGTGCTCTCCGGCCACGGACTGAAGATCGCAACGAGCACCTACTACGCCACCAAGAACCACGCTCCCAGCGCCCGCGCGATGCGGGACACGGAGCCAAACGCGCACATCAGTCGGGTGCATGCCGACAACTACGGCGTCTACGGAGTCCGGAAGGTCTGGCGGCAGCTGCATCGCGAGGGCATGGTCGCGGCCCGCTGCACGGTCGCCCGGCTGATGCGCGAGCTCGGCCTGGAAGGCGCCCGTCGTGACAAGAAGATCCGAACCACCCTGCGCGACGATGGGCATGAACGGGCGACTGACCTGCTGCAACGCAACTTCACCGCCTCCAGGCCGAACGAACGACGGGTCGCGGACTTCACCTACCTCGCCACCTGGTCCGGGATCGTCTACGTCGCATTCGTCGTGGACGTGTTCTCCCGGGCGATCGTCGGCTGGTCCGCGGCGACCAGCAAGCGGGCCACGGAACTCCCGCTGGACCAGGGCTGGTTCATCATTCGGATGCGGGCAGTACACGTCTTTCGCGTTCACCGCGCACCTGATCGAGGCCAGCATCGACGCCTCGATCGGCACCGCCGGCGACGCCCTGGACAACGCGCTCATGGAGTCCCAGATCGGCCTCTACAAAACGGAGCTGATCAAACCCCGCAGGCCCTGCCACGGCCTCGCCGACGTCGAGCTCGGCACCGCGGAATGGGTCGACTGGTACAACAACCAGCGCCTCCACAGCGCGACCAGCGACATCCCGCCCCATGAGTACGAGACCAACCACCACGCTCAACACCAGCCCCGACCGGCAGCTGGAGTCAACGTATAGAGCCTCCACCGATCCCGGAGCGGTCCACTGCTCACGGCCTGATCAACCAACCACGTGTGGCAACAACCCCTGGAATCCACCCTCGCGGCCTGATCAACCGACCACGGTGTGCACCAACCTCCGGAATCCGCACTCCTCTTGGCGGGGCTCCGTCGTGTGCGGCACGGGAGCAGCCCCGGGGTCCCTGTTCGTCACCCGCTTTGCTCTGCTGTACTGCCCTGCGGCTAGTTTGTGTACAGGACAGGTACGCAGGCCCGTGGTGGCAGAGGTGCACGGGGGACGGGAGGTCGGGAAGAGTGTCGCTGCGCGCAGGTGATCCAGCCGAGATCGGCGGTTATCCGCTTGAGGCGCGGCTCGGCTCGGGCGGCATGGGCACGGTCTTTCTCGCCCGTACGAGTTCGGGGCGACCTGTCGCCATCAAACTGATCCACCCTCAGTTCGCGGCGGACGACGAGTTCCGCATCCGCTTCCAGCGGGAGGTAACGGCGGCGAGGCGGGTGAGCGGCGCGTTCACTGCCGCCGTGGTCGACGCCGCCCCTGAGGCCGAGCAGCCGTGGATGGCGACGACCTATATCCAGGGGCACACGCTCGCCCGGCGCATCGCCACGAAGGGCCCGCTGAGCGGAGCGGAGCTGAGGAGGCTCGCCATCGGGCTGGCGGAGGCGCTGCGGGACATCCACCGGGTGGGGGTCGTCCACCGTGACCTGAAGCCCTCGAACGTCGTGCTCTCGCCCGAGGGCCCACGCGTCATCGACTTCGGCATTTCGCGCGCCGTGGACCAGCAGACACTGACGAATACAGGGCGGGTCATCGGTACGCCGCCCTTCATGTCGCCGGAGCAGTTGCAGGCGCCGCGCGGTGTGGGGCCGCAGTCCGATGTCTTCTCGCTGGGGACGCTGCTGGCGTACGCAGCGACGGGCCACGGGCCCTTCGACGCGGACAGCCCGTACATAGCTGCGTATCAGGTGGTGCACGAGGAGCCGTCGCTCGATGACGTGCCGGTGGCCTTGCGCACGGTCGTCGAGTCGTGCCTGACCAAGGAGCCCAACGGGCGCCCCTCGGCGGACGAACTCCTCGTGCTGCTACGGGACCTGCCGGCCGACCTCGGCCAGACCGACGCGAGCGGCGTTGGCACGGGCCGCACCCGCGACATGATCACCCAGCATCACGTCGCGACGCCAGCCACCCCGACACCTGCAACCCCGACGCCAGCCACCCCGACACCTGCAACCCCGACCACCACCCCGGCCGATCCCGATACGGGGAGCGCCGACACCCCCGTCGGCGCCCGACTGCGTCGCCGATGGCGCCCCATGCTCGCGGCCGCGGTCGCGGTCACGGTGGCAGCGATCGGTGGAGGAGTCGCCGCACTCACGGCGGGCGGCTTCGGGGGGAACAGCGGCGGCGACAAGGGCAACAGCCTTGCGGCGTCAGGTGCCGCACTTCCGGACGGCTTCAAGCCGTGGCACGAGACCGTGCCGGGCGGTCGCCCAGACATCCCCGACGAACTGCGTTGCGTCGCGCACGGCGACGCGCTGTTCTGCGGGGGCGGCGGTGTTGTCGCGACCCGTATCAGGGCCAAGGACGGCTCGCGGGTGTGGACGGCGAAGAGCCCCGGCGTCCCCGTCGACGGCATTCACCTGGTGGGCGCCACCGACGACACGGTGCTCGGCTACCGCTTCGCCGCCCAGGACGCCCCGAAGGACCCTCACAGCGAGGTGGTGGCCCTCGACGCGAACAACGGCCGCGAGCTGTGGTCCGTACCGTCCGGCGCCCAGTCGACGGCCGTCACGAATCGGACTCAGGACGCCATTGTGATCGGCTCCGACGTCGTGACGGTCGACGCTTCCAACTCCCGCTTCGAGGCCCGCAACGCGCACAGCGGTCAGGTCACATGGACGTCGCCATTCCCTGCGGGTACGCAGTGCGCTCCCGTGCCGATGGGCGCACAGCTCGTCGCGATGTGCGCGACGAATGCGGAAGTGAATGCTTTTGCGGTGCGCCACCCCACCCTGTACCCGGTCGACCGCGCCTCGGGGACACTGGGCAGGCCCATCGCGGTCAACGGCCCCGCCGTGCCGATGGGCGTCGCCTACGGCAGGCTCGTACTCCTGCAGATACACATGGAGGGAACGGATCCGGCCGGCTACAACGGGGTGGCACAGGTCGACCCGGCCTCGCGGAAGGTCACGTACTCCCGACTGGCCAAGACATACGCAGGGACGCCCGGGATGGCGGACAACACCGTCTACGTGAGCGGGCAGACCGGTCTCGTCACAGCACTCGACCCCGCGACCGGCCGGCAGAAGTGGTCGCGGCAGACTGGCGTGGAGGGCGCGTCGGGTCCTGTTGCGGGAGCCGACACACTGTATTTCAGCTCGGCCACCGGCCGGGTGGTCGCGCTGTCGCCGCACGATGGCAAACCCCTGTGGACAACAGATCCGCAGGCCGATGGTTTGACGGGCGGGTCGGGCGCAAGCCCGCGGGTGACTCTTGCGGGGCGTGCGGTGATCGTGGCCGCGGCCAAGAACACACTGTTCGCTTTCGACGCGCAGAAGCCGCCGAAGTCGGGCTGACCCGGGTGGCTGGACGGCGGCCGCAACATTGCCATGGAGTACCGCGGGAAGCTCCCCCCGCCGGCACCACGTACCAAGATCCGGGCCAGGTGCGGACCAACTCGGCTTCACATCGGGCATTTCCACCCGTTGCGGCAGGTCGGAGTAGGGGGAGGTCGCGTACCACCAACAGACCAAGAACCTGCTGGCGAGCCACTCACCGAGGCAGTGCGGCTCACTGCCGGTCATTGCCGAGCTCTCTCACCCGGGCCAACGTCACCCAGGCCGGTACCACTTTCCTCAGAACCTCGCAGGGGCAAGGTTCGCTGAATCACTGTATGGATCGTAGGTCGACACCCAGGCGATCGGCCGTGGCACCACCGTCGCGGTCAGCAGCCTGTAGAACTCGTTGCGGGACATGTCAGCGGGATCAAAGTCGATGCGCATGGTGGTGGTCAGTATCCACCCGGGCGGGCGCGGGTCCTACAGCGGATCCACGGCACCCCCAAACCCCTGAGTGCGACGGACAGTGCCCGGTATCGGAGCCGACGAGCACCAGGAGCCGACACCGTGTCCACCGCCCCGACCACAGCCCCAGCCGTCTGGGACGACTTCGACGTTCCCGCACACGCCCGGGGAGGCCAGGTCACCCTCGACCTCCACGACCACCTGGCCGCGTACGCCCCGAAACGCCCAGGCGCCTAGCTCCGCATCTCCTCCGACCGCTTCGGCTTCGAAGCAGGCGTCGACCGCCAGCTCGAAGACGCCGAAGACAGCCGAACCCGCCTACGCTGGGGCCCCTCCGCGAAGATCTACCGGGAGAACGACACCTCAGCGTTCAAAAAGCGCGATGTCGTCAAGCCCGACGGCGCCATCGACCGGATCAGTCGTCAAGCCCGACGGCGCCATCGACTGGATCGTCCTGCGACCCGAGTTCCGACTGCTCCTCGCCGACCTCGCACACGGCGTTATCGACGGCGTCATCTTCTACGACCTCGACCGCCTCGTCCGCCAGCCGCGGGACCTCGAAGACCTCATCGACATCGTCGAAATACGTCAAGCGTCCCGTCACAGGCACCACTGGCGGCCGCATGAACCTCGTCAACGACAGCGATCGCCACTTGGCCCGCATGATGTGCGTAATGGCGCTCAAGTCCTCCGAGGACACCGCCCGCCGCCTCGCCCGCCAGCATCTCTCCGCCGCGCAGAACGGACTTGCCCAGGGCCGCATCGCCGACGGCTGGGTCCGCAAGGGCGAGAACAAGGGGCAGCTGGTCCCGGAGGAGGCCGACGTGTCTCACAACTCCGCGTCGAGCGGGAGGCGGTGGACGCCGGGAACATACTCGTCCAGTTCGCCGGGGGTGAAGCGGGCCATGCCGACGACGTGCCAGAACTCGCCGGTCACCTCGCCCTCGTACTTGTAGCCGCCCTCGGGGGTCAGCGCCGCCCAGCCGCCGGGGACGCCGATGAGCGTGGCGTGCAGGGCGGGCTGGCCGTCCGGTGCGGGGACGTTCCACAGGCGGACCGTGCCGTCCTCGCTGCCGCTGGCCAGGCGGGTGCCGTCAGGGCTGAAGGCGAGGGAGAAGACACGCCCGGTGTGGCCGGTGAGGCGGGCGGTGCGGGTGCCGGTGCGGGCGTCCCAGAGGCAGATGACGCGGTCGTCGCCGGCGGTGGCGAGCAGCGGCAGCCGGGGGTGGGCGACGGCCGTCCAGAGCCGTCCGTGGTGTCCGGCCAGGACATGGCGGGGGGCGCCGTCGCGCCAGATGACGGCGGTGCCGTCCCAGGAGGCGCTGGCCAACCAGTCGCTGTCGGAGCCGAAGGCGACGGCGTATACGCGGTCGTCGTGGCCGTCGAGTTCGGCCTCCAGGCGGCCGCTCTCCTGGTGCCAGAGGCGGACCCGGCCGTCGTCGCACCCGGTGGCGAGGGCGGTGCCGTCGCCGCGGAAGGCGATGGACCGCACCCGGCCCCGGTGGTCGGCGAGGGTGACGACATGGGCGCCGGTGGCGCGCCACCACAGGCGCACGGAGTCGTCGTCGTTGGCGGTGGCGAGCAGCGTGCCGTCGACACTGAACGCCTCGGCCCAGGTGTGGTCGGTTTCGACGTCGATCTCGCGGAGGTACTCGCCGGTCACGGCGTTCCACAGGTAGACGTCGCCGTCGTTGCTGGCGGTGCCGAGTAGCGGTCCGGCGGGGCTGAAGACCGCGGAGACCAACCGGTCGCCGTGGCCGGTGAGTTCAACGGTACGGCGGCCGGTGTGGGCGTCCCAGAGACGGACGATTCCGTCGTTGCCGCTGGTGGCGAGGCGGGTGCCGTCGGCGCTGAAGGCGACGGTGTTGACCCGGCGGCCGTGGCCGCGCAGGATGCGCTGGCCCTGGCCGGTGTCGGCGTTCCAGATCTGGGCGCCGCCGTCGTTGCCGACGGTGACGAGCTGGCTGTCCTGCGGGCGGAAGCGGCAGGCCCAGGCGGAGCCGCGGTGTTCGACGGGCTGCTGGCGCAGCAGGCTGATGGCGCGGTGGCCGCCGGAGAGTGCGACGCGCCACAGGCGGACGGTGCCGTCGCTGTCGCAGGCGGCGAGGAGTCGTCCGCCGTTGCCGAACATCACCTGGTAGACGGCGCCGGTGCACCGCTCCAGGGCTCCGGCGGGGGCGCCGACGACCGGGTCCCACAGCCGGACCTGGCCGTCGGTGTCGCCGCTCACCAGGAGGACGCCCTCGGGGTGGAAGTCGAGGGTGTAGACGCGGCCGGTGTGGCCCGTGAAGGTGTGGAGCAGGCGGCGGTCGGCGAGGTGCCATACGCGGACCGTGCCGTGGCCGTCGGCGCCGTGGTCGCCGGTGGCCAGGAGGGTGCCGTCGGGGCTGAACCGGGCGCGGAACACGGCGCCTTCGTGGCCGTCGAGGCTGCCGGTGCACTCTCCTGTGCGGGTGTCCCAGATGCGGAGGTTGGCGGCGGCGTCGCCGGTGACGAGGGTGTGCCCGTCGGCGCTGAACACCGCGGTGTAGACGGGGGCGGTGTGGCCGGGGAGCCGGTGCAGCGGTTCGCCGGTGGCGGTGTCCCAGAGGGTGACCAGGCCGTCGGCGTCGCCGGTGGCGACGAGGGTCCCGGCGTCGTCGAGGGAGACCGGCCAGACGCCGCCGGGGTGGACGTCCAGGCGGTGCAGCTGGCGTCCGGAGACCGGGTCCCACAGGCGTACGGTGCCGTCGGAGCTGCCGGTGGCGAGGACCCGGGAGCGGAACTTCACGGCGTAGACGCGGCCTTCGTGGCCGTGCAGAGTGCGCAGCGCGCGGCCGGTGTCGGCGGCGCAGACGAGCACGCCGCCGTCCTCGGTGCCCACGGCGAGGAGTTCGCCCCCGGGGCTGTATGAGACGGGTTCGGGCAGCCGGCTGGTGCGCATGTCGAAGCCGTACGGGACGCCGACGGCGGCGGGGCGGAAGCCGACCTCGACGGGCATGCCGGGGGCGAGGGCGGCGGTACGCAGTTCGGGGGCGGCGCGGACTTGCGGGTCGGTGAGCGGGTCGATGAGCGCGGCACGGTGCCAGCGGCTGCGGGTCAGGCGGGCGCCGCGCAGGTCGGCGCGGGTGAGACGGGCGCCGCGCAGGTCGGCGCCGGAGAGGTCGGCGCCGGAGAGGTCGGCGTGGTCGAGGCGGGCGCCGTTGAGGCGGGTGTCGCGCAGCACGGCGCCGGAGAGGTTGGCGCCGATGAGGCGGGTGTCGGTGAGGTCGGCGCCGGTGAGATCGACGCCGGAGAGGTCGCGGCCGGAGAGGTCCTCGCCGGAGAGACGGGCGGCACGCAGGTCGGCGCCGGCGGGGACGCGGAGCCGGTCGATGACGCGGACGGCGTTGGCGCGGGCCGCGTCACTGACGCCGGGCCCGGGGGCGTTGAGGACGGTGCGGACCCAGGCGGTACTGAGGTCGTGGTCGGCGAGGTCGCAGAAGAACTCGACGGCGAGGGCGCTCAGCGGGCGGGCGGCGAGCAGGGTGCTGTCGCCTTCGGCGAGGCGGTCGGCGGCCTCGCGGGCGATCAGCCATTCGACGACGGAGCCGTGAATGAACTGGAACAGGCCGTCGTCGGTGCGGATCAGCAGGCTTCCGGCGCCGACGGCCTGGGCGCTCTCCTGGGTGGTGAGGGTGGTGCCGGCGAGTCCTGCGAGGGCGGTGGCGACGGTGTCGGTCAGCTCGTCGAGGTGCAGGGCGTTGCGGCCGGTCTCCCACAGGCGGCGGGCGAGGGCGGTGACGGCGGCCCAGAGGTGGTCGAGGGTGAGGCCGGGGGCGGCGCCGGGGCCGCCCTGACCGCGGCGTTCCTCGTGGGCGAGCCAGGCGGTGAACACGTCCTCGTAGAGCCGGGCGGGGCTCAGGGCGCGCCCCGCGCCCGCCACGGCGCGCAGCTGGTCGGGGTCGAGGTCGGCGACGAAACTGAGCAGCCGGGGGTTGGCGCACAGGGCGAGCAGGTCGGGGATGTTGCCGAGGAGTTCGAAGCGGCGGTCGGCGGTCTCCTCGTCGCCGTAGCGGTTGACGAGGTAGGCGCGGACCTGTTCGGGGACGAAGCCCTCGACGGCGAGGATGCGGCGCTGCGGGAGCAGGCCGACGCGTTCGCCGAGAGCGGTGAGGATCTGGTCGTGCGACTTGAAGTGCTGGGTGCGGCTGCTGACCACGATCTTGGCGCTGTCGACGGCGGCGTTGAGGAGGACTTGGAGGTGGTCGGCGGCGCGGTCGTAGCTGACGCGGTTGACGAGTTCGTCGAAGCCGTCGAAGAGGAGGACGACGCGGCCCTGGCCGAGCATGTAGCGCAGGGCGCGCAGGTCGATGGTGTCGACGTCGTGGCCGGCGAGGTGCGCGGCGACGAGCCCTTCGAGGCTGTGGGCGCGGTCGAGGGTGTGCAGCGGGATGAGCAGCGGGGTGAGGTGCGGGAGGCGTTCGGGTATGCGGCGGGCCAGCTCGCGCAGGGCGAAGGTCTTGCCGTGTCCGAAGTCGCCGAGGAGCAGCAGAAAGCGGCCGTGGTCGGTCTCCAGCAGCTGCAGCATGGCTTCGACGAGGTTGTCTCGCTCGTCGGCGTCGGGGCGTTCGGCGTCGCGGTAGCGCTGCGGGAGGTAGAGGTCGGGGGCGTAGCGGTCGTCGTTGCTCAGCTGGGCGGTCTGGGCGGTGACGTAGGTGCGCAGGTCGAGGAGGCCCTGGAACTCCAGGAAGCTGCGGACGCGGACGCCGCGGCGCCCGGCGCGTTCGCGCAGGGACTGCTCGGGCGGCGGGCCGTCGTGGACCAGCTCGGCCTCGGAACCGGTGTCGGTGGCGTGGGCCTGGGCGAGAAAGCGGTCGAGTTCGGCGTCGGTGGGGGTGCCGGGGTGGACGGCGATGCGGTGCTGGCGTACGACGCCCTCATCGCTCCAGGTGACCATGATCTGGGCGAGGTCGTCAGGGGCCGCGCGGGGAACGTCGCGGAGGCGGACGCCTTCCTGGCGAGCGCGGCAGACCTCCTTGACGCGTTCGGCGAGGGAGTCGGCGGGCTCGTCGACGGCGCGGTTGTCGGAGGGCGGGACGGCGGCGGGCGAGGCCGCGGGGTCACCGGGCCGGGTGAAGATCCGTCCGGCGCCGTGCCAGGCGACGGGGAAGACAGCCGGTTCGGTGCCACCGTCGCCGGTCCAGCGGGTGACGCCGTCGGCGGTGACGCGCAGCAGCTCGAACCGGGCGGGGGCGACCGAACCGTACAGCGGCAGGGTGCCGTTCTGGAGCGGCAGGTGGTCGTGGGCAGGCTCGCCGCCGGTGGTGCGGGGGCCGCCGCTGGGGCCGTGCAGGACGAAGTGGAGGCGGGGCGCGGCGAGGCGGGTGAACGTGTCGACGTCGCGGAGCGTGCCGGGGCCGCCGGGGGCGTCCTGGGGGCGGCGGCGGCCGGTGAGCGGGTGGCGGAGCGCGCCGATGCGCAGCCAGCCCTCCTCCTCATAGCCGCGCAGTGCCTCGGCGAACCAGGCGGCCTGGTCGCGGCCGAGGAAGCCGTACTGGTCGTCGGGGCGGTGGCTGGCGGCGATGGAGGAGTTGAACCCGGCCACGACGGTGTGGAGTTCGGGCACCGGGAAGAGGGTCCAGGGCTGGTCGCTGTCGAAGACGGTGTCGAGGCCCTCGTAGAGGCCTCGGAAAAGGCGGGTGTAGTGGCGCCACTTGGGCCAGTACGGGGGCTGCGGCGGGATCTCGTCGGCCTCGCAGGTGTGGAAGTATCCGCGGCAGGCAGCCTGACTGACGTCCTGGTTTCCGGGGACGACGATGACCCGCTGCGGCGGCAGGTCGAGCTGGGAGCGCAGCCCGGTGAGGAAGCTGAGGGCCTGGTCGCATTCGCGGGGGCTGCCGGAGGCGGTGAGGTCACCGGTGACGACGAGGAGGTCGGGCGCCGGGGCGCCGGCGTCCTTCAGCTCGACGAGATCGCCGCGGATCTCCCGGCGCAGCGCGTCGGGTTCGCGGCCGCGGCCGAAGTCGGGGCCGGCGAGGTGCAGGACCGTCAGGGCGCCCTGGTCGCGAGCCGCACCGGGAGCCTGCGGGTAGCGGGGCGCCCGGGCGGGGCGGCGGCGGCCGGACCAGCCGGTACGGCCGAGCGGCCGTTGCCGGTCGTCGGCGGCGGTGGCGGGCCCGGGCAGTTGCAAGGAGCCGCTGGCGGTGGCGGAGCCGGGGTAGCCGGGGCGGCGGCCGGGGCGGGCGCGGCCCTCGACGGCCTGGCCGACACGGGTGAGCAGCATGCTGCGGGCGGTCGCGGCGTCGGGGACGCCGACCAGGTCGACGTAGGTGATGGTGGCGAGGAGGCCCTCGATGGGGACGTCCTCGACGCGGACGGTGAGCAGCTTGCGTTCGGGCTGCTCCGGTTCGGCGCGGAGCGCGGCCTGCCATTCCATGCGGCCGTAGGTGGAGCGGCCGTAGTGGCCGGAGAGGACGGCGATGACGGCGACGGATTCGCTGACACCGCGGTCCATGAAGTCGATGAAGTTGGTGCCGGCGACGAAGTCCCACGCCTGGATGACGGTGCGGTACCCGGCTTCCTCCAGGGTCCACGCGATCCAGGACGCCCATTGTTCGTCGGCGGGCGAGTAGCTGATGAAGAAGTCCAAGTCACGTGTCCGGCCGAGCAGTTCCCCGTCAGTCACCATGTCCCCATCGTAAGAGGTCGGGGGAGGGCAGGGCAGGGCGATTGAAAGGATCAGGCGAGGTATCTGTCAAAGAGTATGAGCGATACGGGTGTTGGGGTGCGAATGGGCAGCTGGGGCACGTCCGGCGCGGGCCGTGCGACCTTCCGCGACGGCCGGGAGTCGAACCCCTGGCCCCGCTCTCCCCCTCCCCGTCCGGCCGCGTGTGCGACGCTTGCGGGCGTGCGATTCCTCAAGCGTGTGCATCCCCTGGACTGGCTCGCCGCCGGGCTGCTCGCCTGCGGCCTGGTGTGTTTGGCCACGGGGCTGCTGCCTGCCGCGCCCGCCGGGGAAGCGATGGCGCGTATCGGGCCGCTGCTGGTCTTCCTGTCGACGGTCATCGTGATGGCCGAACTGACCGGCCGGGCGGAGGTGTTCGACGCGGTGGCGTCCTGGGTGGCGCGGACCGGAAAGGGCAGCTATCCACGGCTGTTCGGGCTGTGTGTGCTCTTCGCGTCGGTCACCACCATGGCGCTGAACCTGGATACCACGGCGGTGCTGCTGACGCCGGTGATGCTGGCGCTGGCCGGGCGGGTGGGCATCGCGCCGGTGCCGCTGGCGATGACGACGGTCTGGCTGGCCAACACCGCGAGCCTGTTGCTGCCGGTGTCGAACCTGACGAACCTGCTGGCGTCGAACCGGGTCGGGCTCTCCCCCACCGCGATGGCCGCCACGATGGGCCCGCCCCAACTGGCCGCGGTCGCCGTGACGATGGCGTGCCTGTGGGGCTTCTACTGGCGGCGCGGACGGCGGGGCCACGACGGGTACGTACCGCCCGAGCGGCGGGCGCCGGCCGATCCGGTGCTGTTCCGGGTGTGCGCGCTGGCGTGTGCCGGCTTCCTGCTGGCGATCCTCGTCGTGGACGTGCCGCTGTGGTCGGCGTCGCTGACCACGATGCTGATCGTGGTCGTCGCGTTCGCGGTACGGCGCCCCGCCGAGCTGCGGTTGTCGCTGGTGCCGTGGCGGCTGCTGGTGCTGGTGCCGGGGATGTTCCTGGTCGTCGAGACGGTGAACGCGCACGGGCTGCACACGCTGCTGACGGCGGCGGTCGGGCCGGACGGCGGCCTCGGCGGCATGCTCCGCTCGGCGGGCGTGGGCGCGGGTCTGTCCAACGCCCTCAACAACCTGCCGGTCTACATGGCGGGCGAGGCGGCGGTGCCGGTCGGCAACTACCACCAGCTGCTGGCGCTGCTCATAGGGACCAACGTCGGCCCGCTGGTCACGCCGTGGGCGTCGCTGGCGACGCTGCTGTGGTTCGAGCGGTGCCGCGGCCAGGGCACGGTCATCCCGCTGCGGCGCTTCATGGGGACGGGGTTCGTCCTGGCCGTGACGGCGACGCTGGCGGCGACGGTGGCGCTGGCGGTGGGGTGAACGGCCGCCCCCGGCCCACGCTCAGGCGACCCGCGCGCGTGCGACCATCTCAAGCAGGAACGTCAGGGTGTCGCCGCGGGCGGCGACGAAGCTGCGGTCGGTGTCCGGGCCGCCCGAGCCCACCGTGAAGGGGCCGCCGGCCAGGGTGCGGAACTCCACGCCCGTCTCGGCGGCCAGCAGGGCGCCCGCGGGGAAGTCGATGCCCTCCGCGCGGTAGCCGACGAAGCCGTCGATCGCACCGCGCGCCAGCATGCTCCAGCCCAGCAGCGGTGCCCACAACTGGAGCACCCGCCGGGCACTGCTCTCCAGTTGGCTCCGCAGCCCTGTGGCCACCGGGTCGGTCCGGCCCACCGCGTGGCCCTGGGTCCAGGCCACCACCGGCCCGCTGCGCGGCACCGCGCCGGACGGGCCCAGCAGCCGGTCGAGGCCGCAGGACGCGCCCTGTCCGCGGACGGCCCGCCAGGTGAAGCCGGTGACCGGTTCGTGCACCACGCCGACGACCGGCGCGTCGTCCACGCACAGCCCGATGCCGACGGCGTACGCGGTCAGGCCGATCGCGACGTTGTTGCTGCCGTCGAGCGGATCCACCAGCCAGGTGCGGCGGCCGACGGCGTCGAGGAGGCCCGCCTCCTCGGACAGGATCCGGTCGCGCGGGAAGTGCGTCTGGAGGCGGGCGAGGATGAGTTTCTCCGCGGCCAGGTCGAGGTCGGTGACGACGTCGCCCCCGGCATCCTTGACGCCCACCGCGCGCGCCGCGCCGAAGCGGCTGCGCAGCAGGGCCCCCGCCTCCTCCGCCGCGGCGACGGCCACCCGCGTCTCGCTCGCGTACGGTGCGACGTCCCGGTCAGTCGCGCTGCTCGGCATGGATCCTCCTGAGTGCTGTGCGGACGGTCCGTTCGGTGTGTTCCGCGCCGCACCGCCGGCGCACCGTACGGTGGCCGCGGCCGTGCAGCGGGCCCAGGGAGAGGTCGGTATAGCCGGGCAGCGACCGGCCGAGCACCAAGGTGGCGGCGGGCTGCCCGCGCGCGACGACGGTGGCGTGGAACTCCCCGGCCGGCAGGCTGTACGTCTCGCCGCTGCCACTGGAGACGGCGGGGCCCGGTTCGCAGTGCACCAGGCGGGAGGTGGGCCGCAGTTCGTCGACGCCCGAGGGAGCGCTGAAGACCTCGAAGATCCGGTGGGTGGGGCTGCGCGCCTCCTCCGTCACGGCGACCGGGAGGTTGCCGACCCGGCCGTAGAGGACGTAGCTGCGCAGCTCCCAGCTATGGGCGTGCATGGGGGCGGCGGTGGGGTCGGCGTGGATGCCGGTGCCGAAGAGGTGGACGCAGACGCCGCGGACGCCGTCGCGGACGAGCGGCAGGCACAGGAAGCCGAGCGGGTGCCGGACCGCGCGTAACTCCCTTTTGCCGCAGGCGATGTCCTCCAGGGCGTCGGCGACGCCGGCGCGGGGTGCCTCCCCCGGGGCGCCGGGCCGGAGCAGTCGGTCGAGCGTGTCGTAGTCCATGAGCCGCGCCGGAGGCGTCTCACCTCCGGTAGGGATCCTCAGCGTGCAGGGCTTTCTCGATGATCTCCGCGACGTCGGCGTCGCTGAGCACCGAGGGAAGGGGGAGGTCGACGTCGTCGAAGGCCGCGCGGACCTCGTCGACGGTCGGCTCGTCGCCCAGGGGCGCAACGCCGCGCAGGTCGAGGCGAACGGCCTGTTCGCGGCTCTGGTGCAGCTCGGTGACGTAGTAGTCGTAGAGCGGCTGGTCGCGGGCGACCAGGAGGTTGACGCGGTTCGGGTCGTCCTGGGTGATGATCAGGCAGGACTCGGAGAGGTCGAAGCGGAGGGTGGGGACACCCGAGGAGAGATGGACGCTGATCTCCAGGGTGTCGAGCCGCTGACGGAACCAGCAGGCGGCCAGGACCGTGGCGTACGCCTCCTTGCGCGTGCGGTCCGCGGTCCAGGCGTGTGCCGTGTCGTCGTTGCGGCGGCGGGCGAAGGTCTGGCGGAAGCGGGCGTAGGCGGCGCAGGCATGCTCGTCCGCCGGGTTGATGATGTCGATCTTGATGCTGAGCTGAGCGCGCTGGCGGGTGGCGGTCTCGACGCAGCGGGGCAGCGTGACAGCGCGCAGGTAGGTGCCCGTGCCGCCTTTGAAGTACCACCGGTTGGTCTGTGCGCGGGCCCGTTCCAGCGCGTCGCCGACCTGGTGCCCCGAGAGGGAACGGACCATGGCGAGGTCCTCCAGGGCGCGGCGGGTGTCCGCGGATGCCTCCTCGATGTCGGACTTGCGGCGCACCCTCTCCGTCAACGAGCCGACCGCGAGCGTGCCAAGCACCAGCAGCGTCGCGCCCGACGACACCTTGTCGCTGATGACGTCGCTCAAGATGTGCAACAGGCCGATGGTCAGGCCGAGCCCCACGGCGACGAGCCCGTCCAGGTTTCTGATCACCCAGGCGACGCCGAACTCCACCCGTCCCACACGCTGTACCACGTCGAATCCCCCTCCTGTTCCCTGGCATCGTAGGAGCAACGGGACGGCTCTGGCCAGGACTGCCGGGGGGCGCAAGGTCCTTTCCGAGGCGGGGAGTTACCGCGCCGGGCCCGTGACGTGACGCCGGAGCCCGCTGGTACGAGAGGAACACCCTTCCGCGATCGCTGACCACCGTCTCCGGGACGATCAGCGGCTTCGCGGCGGCCTGTTCCCTCCGCACATCGGTTTCAAGCCAGTTGCCTGACGGTCGTCCGCAGGACGCCCTGCGCGACGAACTCGCCACGGGATGGTGGGGGCTTCCCTGCTGGACTGCCTGGACGGCACGTCGAAAACCTCCCACGAGGCCGCCGCCCACCGGCTGGCCGGGCACACCATGGCCGAGTCGATGGCCGGCGTCAGCCTCACCCTCACCCCCTCCGACGACCAGGACCGGCTGGTCGGTGCACCGTCCTTCACCGCGTCCGGCACCGTGATCGAGAAGGCGATGGACCACGGCTACAACAACGTGCAGGCATGACTCTCGGGGTGGCCATCTGGAAGGTCGACGGCTTGGCCGCCGCCGATCAGGCCCGGGGGCAAAGTGTGCGCGGACAAACTGTCCGTACCCAATTCGAGCCAACTCACCGTCTGCATAGCCGGGTTGTGCTACGTGGCGCCTGCCCAGGCGCCGAACGCGCAGAGCTCGAAGGACGGATGTGCATCCATACGCAGCAGCGATCCGAGGGTTTCGCGTACGGACGGGTGGAATCGCGTGTGGTTCGGAGCGACCTTCCTTGCTCGCTTCAGCTCCAGGAAGGCACCGCCGCGGTCTCGTCGGACCGGCTCAGCCGAAGCCAGGCGTCCTGTACCGCGTCGTCGGCCTCCGCCACAGAACCCGGCATCCGATGGGCCACCGCACGCAGCCGCGGGCGCTCCCGCTCGAAGTGCTCGGCCAACCGCTCGTTCTCGTTCACCTGTCACTCCATCCCCTCGTCAAGGCTCACCCGGATGAGCCTCCAGAGGCCGCCGATGTGAGGGCAGTGACGGAGAACTCATCACCACAGGGTCGGAAGTGTCCGGTCAGCGGTGGGGCGTGAGGATGGGCTTGACGTCCAGGATCGGGGTCCCGTCGAGGGCTTCGAGGTTGCGGACGTGGATGCGCGGGCCGGCGGCGGACAGGATGCGGATGGTGTGCAGGCCGATCGGGTTGGGGCGGTCGGGCGAGCGGGTGGCGAAGACGCCGGTGATCGGAAGGGCAGCGTTGCCGCGCGGGTGGACCGAGAGCGTGTCGCGGTCGGCGCGGTCGAGCCAGGTGAGCAGCAGTGCGTCGGTGCCCGGGGTGAGGCCGTCCAGGGCGGGGACGTACTGGACGCCGAAGACGAGCCAGGCGTCGGGGGCTCCCTCGTCGGGCTGTCGGGGTGCCTCCGCCCGGCCTGTCAGTGCCGACTCGACATGCCCGATCGGGCAGGGGACGGGCGGCCTCCGGGCGCAGCCCGTCGAGGATCAGGTCGAGGTGGCGCCGCCACAGCCCCGGCACCGCGTCGCACACCGGCCGCGCCGCCTGAAAGGCAGCGCCGAGCAGCAGCACGATGTCGTGTCCCGTCACGTCCTCGCGCACGGCACCGGCTCGCCGCGCCCTGGCGGTGAGCCACTCGGCCACTCCCGCAAGGCGCTCGCTCGCGGATCTGACGCTCGGTTCGCTGACCGAGATCGCGGCGGTGACCTGGCAGACGGAGCGGTCGCCGGCATGTGAAGATGGCGGCCACCAGCTGCTCCTTGCCGGCGGAGTGACGGAACACGGTCCCCTTGCCGATCCCGGCGCGGGTGGCGATCCGCGCGATCGAGACGTCCATACCGTGCTCGGCGGGCTCCGCCGCGGCGGAGCCGAGCCGCAGGCGCCGGTTTCGTACGGCATCGGCTCGGATCATGTCGCCCTCGTACCACAACGGACCGTGCGGTCAGGTATCGCACTCCGTGGTGCGGGCCGGGGAGTTCAAGCCCGATGGCCCGGTCCTGGTGATTGGCGCGGCCGGAGGGGTGGGCAGCGCCCTGGTCCCGCTTCTGGCCGGCGCGCGGGTCCTTGCCATCGCCACCGCAGCGCCGGAAGACGAACGGTGCAGGCGCTGCCCGGCGACCTGGCCGGCTTCGCAGCCCACCTCTCAGTGGCCGCCGCCGTCCCCTCCCGCCGTTACGTCTGGCGGACGCGCCCAGGGTGTACGCGGATCTGAGCGACAGCCACGTCCGAGGCAAGCCGATCGTCGTCATGCGGTGACCAGAACGCCTCAACGGAAGTCGACGGCGTGGTCGGAGGCCCATTGACGGAACGTGCGCGCGGGCGCTCCCGTGACCTCTTCCACGGCAGACGAGATCAGGTTCGCTGCGGTCCGCGTTTCGGCACTGGCCAGCAGGGCCTCCACCAGCGCCGGTGGCCGCCCGTCCGCAAGCATCTGCCGTCGTGCGGCATGGGCGGGAATCCCGTCGAAGCGCAACGGGCGGCCGATAGCCTCCCCGATCGCCCACACCTGCTCGGCCCGACTCAGTATCTGAGGCCCAGTCAGGACGTGCCGCGCGTCCGCCTGGCCGCCATCGTCGGCCAGTGCGCGCACCGCGACGGCCGCGACATCGCCCTCGTGGATCACCGCGGCGGGTGCGATGTCAGGACCACGCACGACCTCCCCACTGCGGATCTGCCCGGCCCAGCCCAAGGCATTGGAGGCGATCGTGCTCGATCGCAGGATGGTTCGCCCCAGTCCGGAGCGCTCGATCAGGCGCTCCATGTCGGCGTGGAGTTGGTTGATCGGGTCGCTCTGCCGCTCGGCGTCCTCGCGGACACCCGACGAGGAGAGGTAGACGACGTGGCGGGCATGACTTTCGATCGCCTTCAGCACGGCGGGGGCGCCGTCGGTCGTGAGGAAGGGCCAGATCAGGAACACCCGGTCGATCCCCGCAAGAGCCGCGTCCAGCGTGCCCGGTTCGGACAGGTCTCCGCGCGCGACCTCCACTCCCGCCGGGAGCCCGGCCGCCCCGGTGCCACGCAGGAGCGCCCGCGCTCCCATGCCCTCAGTCAGGAGTTGGGCGACAACCTGCCGGCCGACATTGCCGGTCGCACCGGTCACAAGGATCTTCGTCACGCCCAGGTCTCCCATGGCCGATAGGAGCCGACCTCGTCCACGCAGGTCGCCACTGGCTGTTCGGAGCACACCTCACTCAGAGCGGCGAGGTAGCGGTGGAACGAGGCCAACTGGTGGTGCGGGGCTGCCACCGGGTCGCCGTCGGAGGTGATCAGAGCCGGAAAGCTCCCGCTGCCGTCGAGCCGGCAGGTCTCATACCGCTGGCCGCGCGGACGGGCCCGCTCAAGGTCTGCGTGGACAGCGTGCAGCAGAGCCACACTCTCGTCCACTCGCTCCGGCCTGAACGTGTACCGGACCATCACCTGCATACCGCCCCCTGATTCCATGCGTCGGCCGAGGCCGACCTCATTTCATCGGACAGCTTGTATTTCAGAAGTCAGCCTGTCAAGCGAATGCTAGGATGCGGAGCATGCCCCCGACTCGGAAGTACGAGCAGCGACTGCGCGCTCGGGCTGCGGAGGAGACACGGCGCCGCATCCTCGACGCCGTGTACCAGCGCTTGGCCGACGCGCCGGCCGAACCGGTCAGCGTGGACAAGGTCGCCCGGCTCGCGGAGGTGTCGCGCTCCACCATCTACACCGCCTTCGGCTCACGCGCGGGCCTGTTCGACGCGCTCGGCATGGACCTGCTCCAACGCGGCGGCTTCACCGCCATGGTGCGCGCGGCGCACCACCCGGACGCCCGGGAGGGCCTGCGCGGCGGCATCAGCGGCACCGTGCTGATGTACGCGGCGCACCGGGACGTGCTCCGCGCGCTGTACTCGATGGCCCAGCTGGACGCCGAAGCGGTCGGCGGCGCGGTCCAGCGCCTGGAACGCGGACGCGCCGAGGGCATGAAGGGCCTCGCCACTCGCCTGTCCGAGCAGGGCGTGCTCCGCGACGGCCTCACCGCCGAGCAGGCGTCCGACGTCCTGTGGCTGCTGACCAGCTTCGACAGCTTCGATCTGCTCTGCACCGGCCGGGAACGGCAACCCGATCAAGCCATCGCGATCCTCACCGACGCCGCGGAGCGCGCCCTGTGCCGCTGAACGCGACGCGGCTGGCCCGCTGCGGGTCCACGTGCTCCTCAAGCCGTCGGCCAGCAGGGGTTCTTCGTCCAACCGTCACATTCTCCCGTCGGAGCCCGTCAGTGAAGTGACGAAGCAACACGACCCCGTCCGGGGTGACCGACGACCGACGCGAACTCCGAGGCTCGTTCACGCCTTGTTCGGGTTGGCCGGCGAGGACTTCCACATCCCTGCCACCCCTTCGAACGCGCCTTTGCAGCTCATCTCCGGGTGCTTCGCCTGAACTTGGGAAGTTCGTCTCTCATGAACTGGTTGTAGACATTGGTCTCCTTCCCGCCCACGCTGCCCTCGGACCTCGACGCCGTCTTCGTGGCGTGCCCGGAACCCGACTTCACGCAACGGCTGCCCTACGGCACGTTCCAGGTGTATTCCGGATTGCCCCCTCACGCCCCGCCCGGTCAACCGCCGAGCCGCTGCCGACCATCCGCATATAGGCACCACCGCGCCGCGCCGGCCGGACAGCAGGCCGAATTGCGTCTGGCGGCGCATCGTTGAACCGACGCGTGCGCCGTCCCCGCGGAGACGCGACGGACCCGGATCGGCGACAGATCCGAGCCCGCACCACTGTCGTCATGCCAGTCGCTCCCGTCACTGCGGTGTGCCGCTGAGGCGCAGGGCTTGCGCGCGGTCATGCGCAGCGGGATGACCGCGCCGTCGGCTGCCGCGTTCCGGCTGAGCGGTCGGCGCGGGTGGCATCCATGGTGCAACTCCTCGAAGGCGGCGGTGGTCATCGCCGCAGCCGGGGCGAGGAGAAGCCGGCCGGGTGCGTCCCCTGGCGGCTGAGTGCGCGTCAATCGCTTGAGGGACAGGCAGGTCCGCAACCGGGTTGCGAGACAGCAAACCCTTTGCTTGCAGATCACAGCGGGGGTGACTGAACGATCAACTACAACTTTACCCATTCTTGGTATATTTGAGCATGGGTTTACATCAGTCTCTTCCTCAACGGGCGGCGATTCCAAGCACATTGGCATCAATCGCCCCTCCCCCACGCATGGATCGAGAGGAACGGACATGGCGACGAACAGAGCGCTGCGCCACGGCGGCCGGGCGGTAGCCCTGACCGCGACGGCGGTGGGCATGGTGGCGGCGATGGCCCTGCCCGCCGCGGCCGACAGCGGCCCCACCCGCAAGGAGCTCATAGCCGACTGCGCCTCCGGCCTGGGTAAGTGCAGCTTCAACGACCCGGTGCTCGGCAAGGCATACCTCGGCGACTTCCGCCAGGTCTCCGACTCGCTCTACAACTGCAGTACCTCGCCCGCGACCCAGTCGATGACCTGGTCCGACACCGTGGGCTCCACGGACTCCGTCGGCGTGTCCATCACCGTGGGCGGCAAGATCGCGGACATCATCGACCTCAGCGTGACGGCGAACTACAGCCACACCTGGTCGAGTTCCCACTCCGAGTCCAGCTCCCTGAACATGACGGTGCAGCCGGGCGAGGTCGGCTGGATCTCCCGCGCCCAGGTGATGCAGACCGTCTCGGGCACCTGGCAGACGCACTACGACAGCCCCAAGTGGGGCCACTACTACTGGTACGTCCCGGACACCGTCACCGGCCCCGCGCCCAACGCCACGGACGGTGTGAGCAACGCCGTGGTCGTCAAGAGCCGCAAGATGACCGCGCAGGAGCAGGCGTCCTGCTCCGCGAAGAGCCACCAGGGGAAGACCTTCCGCCTCAGCCGGTGACGCCGTGAGCGAGCGGCTCCGCCCCAGCCCGGCCAGGCGGCGGTCGCACCTGCGCGGACGGGCGTCGCGGGACCGCACCCGAACAGCTCCCGGAGGCCGGCGAAGCTCCCGAACCCGGCGATGCCTGAGGCGGACCGGGAGTTGTACGACCGGCTGGCCTGGCAGCCGACCTGCGCGAACTGAACGCCGACTGGCAGGAATCGGCCGAGGTCTGCGCGGATGCCGCCTGGACGGACCATCCCCTGCGGCACGCCGTGCAGACAACCGCCCCCTCATGGACGACGAGTGGTGCGAACTACTCGCGGCGCGCTCGGTGGAGGTCACGATCAGCATCGACGGCCCGAGCCAGGACAACGCACTGCGCGCCGACAGCGCCGGGCGCCCCACCACCCGCCGCACCTTGGAGGGCATCCGCCGCCTGCAGCACCACGGCATACCTTTCGGCATTATCGCTGTCGTCCGCGACCCCGTACCAGCCACCGCATGCCGGCTGTACGCCTTCGCCCGCGAGCTGGGGGCCAGCGCTCTCGGCGTGAACCTCGCCGAACGAAAAGGAGTCCACCAGCCAGGTCAACCTGGTATCGGAACCGCCGATTTCTGGGGCAGCATTGGTAGCAGCCTGGCATGCCGAATCTGGCCTGCCCATAAGCGACTTCGACCACGCTCTCGGCTGCCTGTGGGCCGAACTCGCCGGACGCACCGGTGAACCCGCTATCCGGCCGTTCAGCCCGCTACCACTGATCACGTGGGACGGAGAAGTCGTACCACTCACCCGGACCTGGCCGGCTTCTCCTCACCTCGCCACGGCCCCTTCACCGCCGGCAACATCCTCACCGCCTCGCCGGACACCATCCTGGCCCGTGCGCCATCCATACCGTGGGTGCAAGAAGCCCTGCAGGGCATCACCGCATGCCGCGCCACCTGCGACCACTTCGCCTACTGCCGTGGCGGCCAGGCCGCCAACAAGCACTTCGAGACCGGGCGCCTGGACGCCACCATCACCGATTACTGCCGCACCAGCAAGATCGACCTCATGGAAGGACTCCTGTGTGGTCGACCGCCCCCACCAGATGCCTTACCCACTACGGACCTTGACGCGTTCGCTTCGCCGGTACGGCAGTAGGGTGGAACGGTGAATCCCTTACCGGAGGACTCGCCGCCACTGATCGGCGAAGACGACCGCGACTCGGCCGTGCAGCGTCTGCAGGAGGCGTACACCGAAGGGCTCGTCTCGCACGAGGAGTTGGACGAACGCCTCGATCAGGTGCTCACCGCCAAGGCGCACAGCGAGCTCGTGTCGGCCCTGGCCTCACTCCCGGAGGAGCACCCGGGCACCACGTCGACGATCGCCGCCGCCGGCGGACGGATCCAGCGGCGCGGCGCATGGCGGGTACCTCGGATCCTCAAGGTCGAGTCCGCCTACGGAAGGGTGCGTCTGGATCTGTCCCGGGCGATCATCGAGCATCCGGTCGTCGACATCGAGCTGCAACTCGGAACCGGCGGGGCCAAAATCACGGTGCCGCGCGACGCGGTCGTTGACGTCGAAGGTTTGCACACTGAGTGGAAGGACCTGCGCTACAAGACCCCGCGGCGTACCGGCCCCGGCGGGCCGAAGATCCGAATCTCCGGCGCCATGGGATTCGGGCGATTGGAGATCCGCCACGCCCGGCGTTGAGGCTCCATCCGGCACCAGAAGCACACGTCCGGCACTTTGTCTCCGCCGACTGCTGGTGCCGCGGCGGCATAGGTTCACCGAGTTGGTCAGGCAGCCCAGGGTGAAGCCGCCACCCACGAGGAGACGCGCGAGGCGGCAGTCAGCACAGTCATCCCCGACGGGACGGGGTCCGGCGGAGTCCCTCCGGTGGTCCACCGGCCGGGCGGACAGCTCACCGTTCGCTCGGAGGGCTCAGCGGTCGAGCGGGTCCGGGCGCAGGACCAGGGCGAGGAGCCCGGGGAAGCGGGCGTCGAACTCCTCACGGCGCAGCCGGTTGACCCGCTTCGGGCCCATGTCGCGCTGCTCGACGATGCCCGCCTGGCGCAGCACGGAGAAGTGGTGACTCAGTGCGGCCTTCTGTACCGGTACGTCGAAGCTGCCGCATGCACGGGTCCAGTCGTCGCTGCCGGCAAGTTCACGGACCAGTCGGAGTCGCACCGGGTCGGCCAGCGCGGCCAGTGCGGTCTGCAACGGGACGTCGTCGGGGTGGGTGTGCGCGGGGGCGGCCCGGCGGCCGGCGGTTCGGGTTGTTCGGTCTGCCATGTCATTCCCCCCTTGCCTGGTGTTCGATGAGCATCATACACTCCGGGTGTTCGATGTCCGTTGAACACTCGGCTCGGTGAGGTGTGTCCGTATGCGTGTGGTGCGGTTTGAGCGGTATGGCGGCCCGGAGGTCCTTTCGGCGGTGGAAGTCGAGGTACCCGAGCCCGGCCCGGGGCAGGTGAGTATCGATGTCGCCTTCGCCGGGGTGAACTTCGCCGATCTCAAGGCGCGGGCCGAGGGCTACCGTGTGCCCACGCTGCCGTTCGTGCCGGGCCTGGAGGTGTCCGGCCGCATCCGTGCGGTGGGCGAGGGGGTGGCGGCGTTCCATCCCGGCCAGGAGGTGGCCGCTCTGACGCCGCACGGGGCGTACGCGGAAGTCGTGGTCGCCGACACCGCGACCGTGTTCCCCGTACAGGACGGCCTGGACCTGCGCACCGCTGCCACTCTGCCCACCGTGCTGCCGACGGCCCATGCACTGCTTCACGAGGTGGGACGGCTGCGCGAGCGGGAGAGCGTGCTCGTCCAGGGAGCGGCCGGGGGAATCGGCACGGTCGTCGGGCAGTTGGCAAAGGCAGCCGGAGCGGGCGCGGTGTACGGGGTCGTCTCCCGGCCCTCGAAAGCCGGTCATGCCCTCAAGTACGGCTACGACGAGGTCTTCGGCTCAGACGACTTCCCCGACGAGGTGCGCCGTGCCACGGCAGGCCGGGGCGTCGACCTCGTCCTCGACCCGGTCGGCGGCGACACCTTCCGCCGCAGCCTGGCCTCGCTGGCCGTCTTCGGCCGACTGGTCTCCTTCGGTAACGCCTCCTCGGCCGAACCCTGGCAGGTGGGCCAGTCCGAGCTCTACCCGACAGGCCACTCCGTCGCGGGCTTCTCCATCCTCTCCCTGGCGCACACCGCCCCGGGGGCGCTGCGGGAACTGGCCGAACGAGCCTTCCGTACGGTCTCCGACGGCACCGTGGAACTCCCCGTCACCGCCGAATTCCCTCTCACCGAAGCCGCCGAGGCGCACCGGCTCCTGGGTAGCCGGACCACCACCGGCAAGCTACTGCTACGAGTGGCTGCGTAGAAGGCCGATGAGACCCCTTCAGGGTCGCCTGGTCGGTACTACGGAGGCGTGCGCCGACCGGACACGTGAAGTTGAGCTTGGGGCACGCGGCGACCGTTGGGCGTATCCGCGCCATTGAGGGGTTCTGTCGGTTCTGTCGACCCATGGCTCGGGGAGGAACCACAGCCCCCGTCGCGTCACAGTCGCCGGAGGCCCGCATGACGATTCATCAACTCGACCCCGTCATCGCGCAATTCGTCGACGTCGTCAACGCGGCATAGGCTGGGGCTACGATGCGCCCGGCGGTGGCGTTACGGCCCCCGCCGGGCCGACCTGCGAAGACGGACCCAACAGACAAGGCGAGATCTCACCGGCCTACTGGACGGCGTTTCCACCGAAACACGCGACCACCCACCGGACACGCCCGGCCCGAGCAGGTCTCGGTGGTGGATGGTCGCGCTACGTCGGACCAGTCAGGAGGACGCCTCTCGGCAGTCACAGGACCGTTCGCGTTCGGGGTGAACCGGTGGGCTCACCGGCACCAGATGATGGACCCGGGCCGGCGGCAGGTTCCCCAGCACCGTCTCCGTACGGAAGGTGTGCCGGCGCAGGATGCGGCGCAGTACGCCCAGACCGGCGAAGGTCCGCTCGCGGTCCGCCGCGTCGGCGAACGTCCGGCGCATCGTCTCGCCTCCCACATAGCCGAAGAACGACAGCGTGCCGCCGGGCCGCAGGGCCCCGAGCAGCCGGTCGAAGATCTCCTGCGTGGTCCGGGCCTCGAAGTTGGCGAACGGCAGGCCGCACACGATCGTGTCGTAGGAGCCGAGTTCGTGTTCCTGCACCAGGCCCGTGCGGATCCGGAGCCTGGGATCACCGGCATATGTCTGGCGCAGCAGGTCGGCGAAGCGCGGATTGGCCTCGATCAGGTCCAGGGTGTCCAGTCGGCCGAGCGAACCGGCGATGTGCCGGGTCACCGCTCCGGTGCCGGGCCCCACCTCAAGTACCGCGCGGGGGCGACCAGGGCTGGGGATCACGTATCGGGTGAGGGCTCTGCCGAGCCGGGCGCTGCTCGGGGCGATCGCCCCCACGTCCTGACGCGTCCTCGCGTACTCCCGGAGGAACAGAGTCAGTTCAGCCACAAGTCACCCACTGCGATAGTGAAAGTACCGGTATTGCCCGTTGCGTTGCTGGATGACCCAGTTCAGCAACATCATTCGGACCAGTGTGCCCCTGACCTGGTAAAACGACCGGCAAATGCCCGGGGAGATGTGGTGAAGGAAGAGTGTCGGAACGGCCTCATTGCCGAATGGCCGTCAACAACGGAGCCGGCTTCGCGTCCGCCGCCCCGACTCACGCCACGAACACGGAGTGACTGGGGACGCCCGGCGCCGGGCACCACCCCTCGACAGCGGATCTGAACGACCTCGCGGTTGGCCCCTGCCGCGGTACGCGGTGGCGAGACGCAGGTCACATTGGTTCGTGTCACAACGTGCGGGAGCTGTTTCGTCCAAGACGATGTCACCACCGACAACGACGCAGGAGCGCACCATGGAAGCTCGACTGAACCTCATGACCAGCCCGGCCGCCGCCAAGGCCATGAAGCACATCATCGCGGCGCACAAGGCGCTCGCGGACTCGACACTGCCGGCCGCGACGCGCGAACTGGTGATGCTCCGCGCCAGCCAGATCAACGGCTGCGCCGGATGCATCGACATGCACACCAAGGAAGCCGCCGCGGCCGGGGAGACCTCGGTGCGCCTCAACCTGGTCGTAGCCTGGCGCGAGGCGACGGTCTTCACCGACGCCGAGCGCGCCGCGCTGGAGCTGGCGGAGCAGGGCACCCGCATCGCGGACGCGGCCGGAGGCGTACCGGAGGAGGTGTGGGCGAACGCGGCCAAGCACTACGACGAGGACCAACTCGCCGCCCTGGTCGCCCAGATCGCCATCATCAACGCCTTCAACCGCGGGAACGTCATCACCCAACAGCCCGCCGGCGACTACCAGGTCGGCCAGCTCCACTGATGGGACGGCCGTGGCCGCCGGTGCCGTCCGCACCGGCAGCCACCACCCCGGGCACCGCTTCGTGGGGCCCGGGGTGTGGTGCCGTCAGGGCAGCATGACGACCTTGCCGAACTTCCCCGGGCCGGCCAACCGGGCGTAGGCGTCGGCGTGACGGTCCAGTGGGAAGGCCGCGTCGACAGGTACCCGCAGCCTGCCGTCGGCCAGCAGCGGGACGACACTTGTGCGCACCGTGGCCGCGAGGAGCGATTTCTCTGCGTGGGAGCGGCCCCGAATGGTGGTGCCGATCAGCTGGGCGCGCGCAAGCATCAGGTCGAACATGCGCAAGGGGGCCACCGACCCGCCCTGGACCCCCACAACGAGAATCCTCCCCCGAGTACGCAGCAGTTCAACCCGCCGCAGGCAGTCCTCCCCGCCGACCAGCTCGACGACGACGTCGTACGGCGCCCGTCCGCTCTCCTCACCAGGGACCACCACCTCTACGCTGCCGCCGACGGGGGCGAGTTCCTTCATTCGGTCGTGCAGTTCGGTCCGGCGCACGGTTGCCACGACATGGGCGCCGGAAACGGCGGCCACCTGCACCATGGCCGTACCGACCCCGCCCGCGGCTCCAGTGACCAGAACCCGATCTCCTGCGCGAACCCCGGCTTGGACGACCAGTGCGTCCCAAGCAGTACTGAACGCCTCCGGGAAACCTGCTGCCTCCCGCCAGGACAACCCCGCGGGTATCGGAAGCAGCAAGTCGGCGGGCACCACGATCCTCTCGGCATGGCCACCGCCACCCACGAGGGCCATTACCCGGTCACCGACGCTCACTCCCGTGACCCCCGCCCCGACCTGCTCGACCTCACCGGCGATTTCCAGCCCGGGGATGTCGGCCGGCCAGCCTGGCGGCGCCGGGTAGTCACCCCGGGCCTGCTGGAGGTCGGCCGCGTTGAGCCCTGCGGCGCGGACCCGCACTGCCACCAGGCCGGGCCCAGCCACCGGATCAGCGCGCCGTTCAAGCCGGAACGCGCCCCTGCCGTCGATCACAACCGCTTGCATGAACACGAACCTACTCTCCCGCTCCGGCACGACAGCCGGGAGCATGCCCCCTCCGGGCGGCACCAGAGTGCCGCAGTGATCTGGATCCAGGGCCTCCTCACACGAGCCCTTCCAGGAACACCACCGCATACGCCGACGAAGCCACCCCTGCGGCCCCGTCAGAAAGACCGCGGACGTTCACCGGGTGGCGGGTTCGGCCTTGCGGGTGGCATGGAAGGTGCGCCGGTAGGTGAGTGGGGGTACGCCGATGGCGGCGTGGAGGTGCTGGCGGAGGGAAGTGGCCGTCGCGAAGCCGACCTGGCCGGCGATCCGGTCCACGGACAGGTCGCTGGTTTCGAGGAGTTGGCGTGCCTGGGAGACGCGCTGCTGGATGAGCCACCGTCCCGGACTGGTCCCGACCTCGTCCTGGAAGCGTCGCGCGAAGGTCCGTACGCTCATCTGCGCGTGGCCTGCGAGTTCGGTCAGGGTCAGTGGCAGGTGCAGGTGCTCCAGCGCCCACTGCCTGGTGGCGGCCGTTGTGGCGGCGGTGGGTTCGGGGACGGGGTGTTCGATGTACTGCGCCTGGCCGCCCTCCCGCCACGGCGGCACCACGCACAGTCGGGCGACATGGTTGGCCACCTGGCTTCCGTGGTCGGTGCGCACCACGTGCAGGCACACATCGACGCCCGAGGCCGCGCCTGCCGAGGTGAGGATGTCGCCGTCGTCGATGAAGAGCACCTCGGGGTTGAGCCGAACCTGTGGGAACCGCTGCCGGAAGCTCTCGGCGAGCGCCCAGTGCGTGGTGGCGGGGCGGCCGTCGAGCAGTCCGGCTGCCGCGAGGACGAAGGCACCGGTACAGATGGAGATGAGCCGGGCGCCGGGGCGGATCATGGCGAGGGCCCGGGCAACGGGTTCAGGGAGTTCGGCGGTGGCCAGTGCCAGGTCGAACGGCGGGATCACCACGGTGTCGGCGGTGCGCAGCACCTCGGGACCGTGCTCGACGGCGATCTCGAAGTCGGCGTCGGTGCGCACCGGACGGCCGTCGGCGGTGCAGGTGAGCAGCTCGTAGCGGCCGTGCACACTGCCGAAGACCCGGTTGGGGATGCCGAGTTCGAACGGGTACACCCCGTCGAGCGCCAGGACGGCGATGCGGTGCGTCGATTCCGGCTGCGCTGTCTGGCCCATGACACGACCGGTCCTTCCCATCGGTCCTCCCCGCCTCTTGGTTGGCTGGCAGGATCCTATCGAATAGTGACCATCATGCCATTGCCCGTGCCGCCACCGGGCGGCAGTGTGGACCGCATGAGTGCAGAGACCATGGAAAAGACCACCGCCGAGCACGTCACGACCGGGCACGGCACGATGCGGGCGATGAGCCAGGACGTCCTCGGCGGGCCCGAGGTACTGAAGGAAGTGGAGGTGGCGCGCCCGGAACCCGGTCTGAGCGAGGTGCTCGTCAGAGTCCACGCGGCAGGAGTCAACCCCACCGACTGGAAGCACCGGTCACGCGAAATCTTCCTCGGTGAGCCGCCGTTCGTACTGGGGTGGGACGTCTCCGGAGTGGTGGAGGCGGTCGGAGTCGGAGTCACCCTGTTCAAGCCGGGCGACGAGGTCTTCGGGATGCTGCCCTATCCGCACGGTGTGGGCTCCCACGCCGAGTACGTCACCGGGCCCGCCCGCGCCTTCGCCCACAAGCCCACGGGGATCGACCACGTCCAGGCCGGGGCACTCCCGCTCGCCGCCCTGACCGCCTGGCAGGCACTTGCCGACACGGCCGCGATACGGACCGGGGACCGTGTGCTGATCCACGCCGCGGCCGGGGGCGTGGGCCACCTCGCCGTACAGATCGCCAAGGCGCGCGGCGCGTATGTGATCGCTACGGCCAGCGCGGCCAAGCACGCGTTCGTGCGCGGCCTCGGTGCCGACGAGGTGATCGACTACCGGCAGTCCGACTTCGCCGAAGCCGTCCACGATGTCGACGTCGTCCTGGACACCATCGGCGGCGAGTACCAGCTGCGTTCACTGCGCACGCTGCGCCGTGGCGGCCTGCTGGTCTCGATCCTGCCCTTCGCGGCGCAGGGGCTGGCCGAAGAGGCGGACCGGCTCGGGGTGCGTACGGAGCTGCTGCTCGTCGAGGCCGATCACGCGGGGATGAAGGCGATCGCCGAGCTTGCGGAGGTGGGCGCGCTCCGCGCGGAGGTCGCGGGTACGTTCCCGATGGCGCAGGCCGCGAAGGCGCACGAGCTCGGCGAGACGAATCGGACGGCGGGCAAGCTGGTGCTCGTCATGACCGCCACAGGCGGCGCAGGCGACTGATCGGCGACGGAGTTCCGCAGACTTCCGCTCATCCCATCCCGGTACGGCCCAGGCAGCCGCTGGGGAGGCACCGGCCCGTCGACTGCGGCCGGCAACGGGCGGCCTCCCCAGCGGATCCGCATCGGCGGCGACTTCCTGGAACCCTGTCGGCCGTCTGCCGCTCCCCCACCCGTGCATCGTCGCCATCGCCCGGATGTCCTTCGCGAGGGTGTGTGGTGATCGGCGAACTCGCCGAGTGAGGGCCCCTGTTCGAGGAGGATCAGCCCTGAGAGGTGCCGGATGCTCACGGCATGGCTGTGCATCCGGCAGGAATCCTCTTGCCTCGGCGGACGCGCCGATACGATGATCGATCGAGACTGGCGCAACACCCGGCAACACCCGACAACGCCCAGGAGTCCTCGTGACCGACGAGACAGCGGATGTGCAGGAGGCCCGGCGGGTCGAGGGGCTGATTGCGGCTCAGGAGAAGGCCGTCGCGCTGTTCCACGAGGTGGAGAGGCGTGGGTTGGTGGCCCCCGGCCGGGGTGAACGCGAGGTCAGCGACCTGATCCGCGACCTGGCCAACGAGATGTTCGGCACCACCAGGCACTGGCACAAGCGGATCATCCGCTCCGGGCCCAACACCCTCCTGCCGTACCGGGACAATCCGCCGGACCGGGTCATCGGGCCCGGCGACATCGCCTTCGCCGACTTCGGGCCGATCTTCGAGGAGTACGAGGCGGACTTCGGCCGCACGTATGTCTTCGGGGACGATCCGCACAAGCACCGCCTCCGCCGGGACCTGCCGCGCATCTTCGACGCCGGCCGTGCCTTCTTCACCGCGCAGCCGGACATCACCGGCCGTCAGCTGTACGCCGAGGTCGAGCGCCTTGCCACGGCGGCCGGTTGGGCCATCGGCATCTGGCATGCCGGCCACCTGGTCGGCGAGTTCCCGCACGAGACGAACGACGGCGCCAAGGCCGATTCCTACATCACCCCGGAGAACAACACCCCGTTGCGCCGCACCGACCGCGCGGGCCGGACCTGCCACTGGATCCTCGAACTCCATCTGGTCGACCGGGAACGGGGCTTCGGCGGGTTCTACGAGCAGCTCCTCGACCTCGCCTGATGTGCCGGTTCCGGCACCCGGCGGGCAGATGCCATCGGCGCCCCGGCGACACCGACTCGCCCGACTGCTGAGCGATTCCGGTCGTGGCAGGGCGTGGTCGCGGGCGCAGGCGCGGCCGTAGCCGTCCTCGCGTCGTCCCTGGTCGTGCGCCGGTGCGGGCCGCCGCGGCATAGGGACGCGCTGGCCTCACATGGCACCGGTGCGACGTGTGCGTGAGGCGTAACCCCGGACGCTCCTGTCGTGTGACGGGCCGGAAATTCGCTCTTTCTACGGTGCTGGTCACAGGGCTGCCCGCCACCTGCGGGGCGGTCCCGGTTCGGGAAGGCACACGCACCGCGGGGTGGGGTTTCGGTGGCATCTGGCTCGAAGGGCGGCGGTGTCCGCACGGTCTGCTCGTACTGCGGGGTGGGCTGCGGGATCGTCCTGGACGTGACGCGGGACCCCGCTGACGGCCGCCGCCGCGCGACGAAGGCGTCCGGGGACAAGGCACACCCCACCAACTTCGGCCGCCTGTGCACGAAGGGGGCGACCAGCGCGGACATGATGGCCGCGCCCGGCCGTGCGGAGAAGGCACTGGTACGTGCCGAGCGTGGCGCCGAGACGGTCGAGACGGAGGTGGACGAGGCCATCACAGCGGTCGCCGGGCGGCTGCGGGCGATCCTGGACGCGCACGGGCCGGACGCGTTGTCCTTCTACGTGTCCGGGCAGATGTCCCTGGAGGCGCAGTACCTGGCGAACAAGCTGGCCAAGGGCTTCGTGCGCACCCACCAGATCGAGTCCAACTCACGACTGTGCATGGCCTCCGCCGGATCCGGTTACAAGCTGTCGCTGGGTGCGGACGGCCCGCCCGGCTCGTACCAGGACTTCGACAGCGCGGACGTGTTCTTCGTGATCGGCGCCAACATGGCCGACTGCCACCCGATCCTCTTCCTGCGGATGCTGGACCGGGTCAAGACCGGCGCCAAACTGATCGTCGTCGACCCGCGCCGCAACGCCACCGCCGACAAGGCCGACCTCTTCCTGCAGATCAGGCCCGGCACCGACCTCGCCCTGCTGAACGGCCTGCTGCATCTGCTGGTCGCGAACGGCCACACCGACGAGGAGTTCATCGCCGAGTTCACCGAGGGCTGGGAGGAGATACCCGGCTTCCTCGCGGACTACCCGCCCGACCGGGTCGCGGAGATCACCGGGCTCGCCGAGGCCGACATCCGGCAGGCCGCGCGGTGGATCGGCGAGGCCGGTGACTGGACGAGCTGCTGGACCATGGGCCTGAACCAGTCCACTCACGGCACCTGGAACACCAACGCCCTGGTCAACCTGCACCTCGCGACCGGCGCCATCTGCCGTCCGGGGTCCGGTCCGTTCTCGCTGACCGGCCAGCCCAACGCCATGGGCGGCCGGGAGATGGGGTACATGGGACCGGGGCTGCCCGGACAGCGCTCCGTGCTCGTCGACGCCGAGCGGGCCTTCGTCGAGCGACTGTGGCGGATACCCGAAGGCTCCCTGCGTACCGAAGTCGGGCGCGGAACCGTCGAGATGTTCGAGCGACTGGCCGCCGGCGACATCAAGGCCTGCTGGATCATCTGTACCAACCCGGTCGCCTCGGTCGCCAACCGCAAGACCGTCATCGCCGGTCTGGAGGCCGCCGAACTCGTCATCACGCAGGACGTCTTCGCCGACACCGAGACCAATGCGTACGCCGATGTCGTGCTGCCCGCGACGCTGTGGGCGGAGTCCGACGGCGTCATGGTCAACTCCGAGCGCAACCTCACCCTCGTACAAGGGGTCGTCGACCCGCCCGGACAGGCGCTGCCCGACTGGCAGTTGATCGCCAGGGTGGCCTGCGAGATGGGCTTCGCGGACGCGTTCGGCTACGCCTCCGCGGAGGAGGTGTTCGAGGAGCTCAAGCAGGCGTGGAATCCCCGGACCGGCTGGGATCTGCGCGGGGTGAGCTACGAGCGGCTGCGCGCCACCCCGGTCCAGTGGCCGGCACCGGACGCCGGCGGCCCGGACCGCAACCCGATCCGCTACCTCAACGACGGCGTCAGCCAGGCACTGCTGGAACGCGAGGACGGCACACGCCCCCGCCTGGCCTTCCCGACCCCGAGCGGACGCGCCCGGTTCTACGCACGTCCGCACCTGCCGCCGGCCGAACTCCCCGACGACGACTACCCGTTCGTGCTCGACACGGGCCGCCTGCAGCACCAGTGGCACACGATGACCAAGACCGGCAAGGTCGCCAAACTCGCCAGACTCAACCCCGGCCCTTTCGTGGAAGTCCATCCCGAGGACGCCGACGCACTGGGGATCGCGGAGGGCGACCACGTGGAGATCGCCTCCCGCCGCGGGCGAGCCGTACTTCCCGCCGTGGTCACCGACCGGGTCCGGCCCGGCACGTGCTTCGCCCCCTTCCACTGGAACGACCTGTTCGGCGAATACCTCAGCATCAACGCCGTCACCAACGACGCAGTAGATCCGATCTCCTTCCAGCCCGAGTTCAAGGTCTGCGCCGTCACCCTCACCAAGACGACCGCCCCCGTCCCCGAGGCCCGCCCGGACACCCGGCCCGAGCCCGCCCCGGCGGACACCGCACACCGGGGAGAGCCCATGACCCCCGTACCGGCCGCGGCCGGCGCAGCCGCCCGGTCGGACTCCGCCGTCCCCGCGCTCGCCGCACTGTTCGGCATCGGCGACCTCGCCCCCGCTCCACTGGCGGAGCCGGAGCGCCGCTACCTCTCCGGCTATCTCTCCGGTCTCGCCCTGGCCCCGCCCGACGGACGTGTCCCCGTACTGCCTCCCGACGCGCCCATCGCCCCCGAACGGGCACTGTGGGTGGACGGTGTCCTCGCCGGCATGTTCTCGCGCACCGCGGCGCCCACAATCACCGCACCCGCCCACATGCCCGCGCAGACCACCGGGCCGGAAGCCGACGCAGCGGTACCGGCCCGTCGCCTGGTCGTCCTGTGGGCGTCGCAGACCGGCAACGCCGAGGATTTCGCCACGACGGCCGCCGCACACCTCACCGAGGCGGGTCGCACCCCCGAACTGCTGCCCATGACCGACGTCGTGCCCGCCCAACTCGCCACCGGCATCGACCTGCTGATCGTCACCAGCACCTTCGGCGACGGCGACGCCCCGGACAACGGCGCCGACTTCTGGCAGGCGCTGTCCGCCCCGGACACCGGGCCGCTGGAGGGAATCCGGTACGCGGTCCTCGCCTTCGGCGACTCCCACTACGACGACTTCTGCGGCCACGGCCGCCGGCTCGACGAACGGTTGGACGCGCTCGGAGCCACCCGGCTCGTCGCCCGCACCGACTGCGAGCCCGACTTCGAGGAGACCGCCGAGCAGTGGCTCGGCCAAGTGGTCACCGCCCTGGCCACCCCCGAAGACGGTCAACCCCCGGCCACGGGCGGGATCGCGACGACCGCCACCGAACCCGCCGCCGCCTCAGCCGTCGCGGCCACACCCACCACCGCCTCCCCGCCACCGGCTGCCGCACCGGCCGGCCACACCAAGGCATCACCGTTCGCCACCCTTCTCGTCGGCAACCGGCTGCTGAGCCTGCCGGGTTCCGAGAAGGAGGTACGGCAGTTCGCCTTCGACACCCGCGACGGCGAACTCGCCTACGACGCCGGTGACGCCCTCGGCGTCTGGCCGGTCAACGGCGCCGGTCTCGTGGCCGAATGGCTCGCCCTCACCGGACTGGCCCCTGACGAACCCGTCGACATCGGCGACGGCGCACCCATCCCCTTCGAAGACGCCCTGCGCACCCGACTGGACATCACCCGCATCACCACCGACCTGCTCAGATTCGTGGCGGACCGCACCGGCAGCCAGGACCTGAAGCGACTGCTGCGGCCCGACAACAAGGACGCGCTGGCGAAGTGGAGTTGGGGCCGCCAGGCCGCCGACGTCGTCGCCGAGTTCCCGGTCCGCGCGTCCGCCGCGGAATGGACCTCCGTACTCAAGCGCCTCCAGCCCCGCCTGTACTCCATCTCCTCCAGCCCACTCGCGCACCCCAGCGAGGTCCGCCTCACCGTCTCCGTCGTCCGCTACACCAACGACCGCGGCCGCGACCGCAAGGGCACCTGCTCGACCTACCTGGCCGACTGTGCGGACGACGGCCCGGTACGGGTCTTCGTGCAGCGCTCACCGCATTTCCGCCCGCCCGCCGACCCCGCCACACCCTTGATCATGGTCGGCCCCGGCACGGGCGTGGCCCCCTTCGTCGGCTTCCTCGAAGACCGCCGGGCCCGCGGCCACACCGGCCCCAACTGGCTCTTCTTCGGCGAACAGCGCCAGGCCACCGACTTCTACTACCGCGAGGACCTGGAGACGTACCAGGCATCCGGCCACCTCGACCGCCTCGACCTCGCCTTCTCCCGCGACCAGCGCAACAAGATCTACGTCCAGGACCGGATGCGTGAAAAGGGGGCCCGTCTGTGGCAGTGGCTCCAG
The DNA here is from genome assembly GCF_009834125.1 of Streptomyces sp. GS7. Taxonomy (NCBI): domain Bacteria; kingdom Bacillati; phylum Actinomycetota; class Actinomycetes; order Kitasatosporales; family Streptomycetaceae; genus Streptomyces; species Streptomyces sp. GS7. The sequence continues at coordinate 4,027,084 of NZ_CP047146.1, read as the reverse complement.
GACGGCGCCCACTTCTACGTCTGCGGCGACGCCGGACGTATGGCTCAGGACGTCGACCAGGCACTCAAGGAGATCGCCGCCACCCACGGCGGCATGGCCACCGACGAGGCCACCGCCTACGTCAGGCGCCTCTCCGCGGACAAACGCTACGTCCGCGATGTCTACTGACCGATACCGGTGACCGATACCAGCCCGTCGGCTGCTGGTGCCGTCAGGTGGCCGGTGGGTGGCAAGTGCCCGGTCGCCCTGTGCTCCGCTCCCGGTCAGGTCGAGGCGGTGAGTCCGGTGGGCACCTGCCACTCGTGGCGCCGGCCCTTGTTGGTCAGCCGGAGGCCCGACTTGAACATCACCGTCCCCAGCTCGCCGGCGGCGTCCGCCGCTACCGGCACCGCGTCACTCCCCTTGCTGTAGCCGAGGTTCAACGCGGACTGTGCCTGGAACAGCGCCTTGGTGACGTCGGCTGCCGGGACCCGAACGAGGTCGGCGGCCTCGTCGCCGATCAGACGGCGGATCAGCGTCGGGCCGACACCGGCGAAGGCCGGTCCGGGCAGCAGCTCGCGGATGAAGTCCAGTACCGCCTTGGTCAGCGCGGCCCCCGCCTCGGTCGGACACTGCTGCCGCGCCAGGATGGTGTCGAACATCCGAGCGCCGTCGTCGAAGGCCGCGGGGTTGACTTCCTCCGTGACGCCCAGAACGTGACCGATCACCCGCCAGGTGTGGAAGAGGGCCTCCCGGTCCTCGGGCAGCAGCTCGACGCCCAGCCGTGCCAGGCCGCGCGGGATCTCCACCGAGAAGCTCATCAGCGTTCCGGCGAGGTCCTCCTGGTTGACCGGAAGGCCCCATGCGCCGGCATCCCAGTCGCCCAACTGGCCGACGTGATAGCGCATGGTGGCATGGAGCAGGCGGATCTTCTGCGCCGAGCGCAGGCCCCGGCCGTTCGGGCCCAGGCCACCCTTGTCGAGTACGTCGACCACGAACTGCGCGGTCTCCATCAGTCGTCGGTACACCCCGGAGGTCAACCGCTGCGAACGCGCCAGCACCTGTGCCCCGTTCCCACACCCGTAGCACAGCGGGAGCGAACCGCACAGCAGCGTGGCCACGATCTGCGACTGGTAGCGGCCCAGCAGTACATGGCTGCGGTCCAGCAACGCCGCATCCGCCCAGTCGGGGAGCACGGCGGTCTCCTCGAAGTACCGCTGCAACTGCGGCGGCAGGCCATCAGGGATCGCGTCGCTGTTGCGACCGAACCCGAGCAACAACGCGCGCACCTGATCCTGCCGCCCCAGTGCGTAGGTCTCGCTGATCGCGGCGTCGGCCAACGGGTCTCCCGTGTGCCGCAACGCGTCGAGTCGTCCGTCCGTCCACCGGCCTGCGGGCATGTCCGCCTCCCTTGTCAGTGCTCTCTCGGCGACACCCTTACCCGTCACCCGCCACCGCCAGCGGCACCCTCACCCGGACGAGGGCATGGCGAACGCCGGTGCTGGTCGCCGCGGAGCCGCAGACCAGGCCCGGTCCGCCGACAACCACCTTGTCCCAGGCGAGTCCGTGGGGATGGGTGACCCCGGCCGGGGCCGGGCGGGCGGACTGGTGTGGGCGCCGTAGCCGCCCGTCCCAGGGCTTCTCGCCGCAAGCCGTCGGGGCCTGCGGAGCCTGTTGGGGTCGGGCCTCGTACGCTCGGGCCGGAAGACCGCCGAAGCGGTCTCGGCGACGGCACATTGGACACAGCCCTGCCTCCCTGCCGTCTCCCCTTCGCCCGGGGTCGCACAGGGGACAACCAGCTTAGGAAGTACCGCAGATGACGCCTGCCGTCGTGAGTGGGCGGCGATCGCGATGCCCGTCCGTGCTGTGCGCAGAGCTACCGGACGTGCCGGGCGATGCCGGTTGCCTTGGCCATCAGCTGTTCGAGCGGTCCGCGGCGGAAGAACCGCGACCAGACGGTGGCGAACACCATGACGGCGCCGATGAAGCCGAACAGGACGGGCAGGGGCGGTCCAGGCAGTTCCTCGATGCCCAGGAGCCAGATGCCGGCGATGTGGAGGACATACGCCGTCAGCGACATGGACCCGACCGCTATGACCGGGCGGGCCAGGGAACGCAGGCGCGGGACGGCGTCCACGGCGATGAGGCAGGTGGCCAGGACGGCTATTGCCACACCGGTGTTGGCCACGATGGACAGGGTGGTCTCGCTGTGCGGCGAAGCCACCAGCATCCAGGCCGGGGTGTCGTACGTCGGGTAGCCGGCGCTGTCGGACCACCACGCGCTCGCCACGTCCGGTCCGGCCACCTGGACGAGGGCGTCGAGAGCACCGGGGACGAGGTGCAGCGCCAGCCAGGAACATCCGTAGCCCGCGACGGCGAGAGCGGCACCGGAGACCGCGAGCCGTATGCGGACCGCTGCGGAGGCCAGGTCGAGGCGGGCGACGGCCATGCCGGCGATGACGAAGGGGACCCATGTGATGGCCGGGTAACTGCCGGAGAAGAGAAGGGAGATGATGCCGTCGACGCCACCGTGGCCGCGGTTCCCGTCATCGTACGTACCGTCGCCGATCACCTGCATCCCGATGTACAGCAGCTGGGGGAGGACGACGGCTGTCCCCACCGCGATCACCGCAAGCGACCTGGCGCGGAGGCGGTAGAGCGGCAGCACGAGCAGGAAGTAGACACCGTAGAAGGCCAGGATGACCTCGACCGGGGTGCCGGTCGAGGTCAGTGCCGTGCCCATCGCCAGCAGCATCACTGCCCGGATCACCACCTTGGCGACGGCCTGGCGGCCGGCGAGCCCGGTCTTCGGCGTGCTGCGCCCGGTTATCAGGACGACGGCGAAGCCCGCCAGGAAGGCGAAGAGCGCCGAGGCCCTGCCATGGGTCAGTTCCATCAGGAAGCCGGTCACCCCGCCCTGGTCCGGGGAGGGTCCGACATGGGCGGCGTACATGCCGAAGACCGCGAGTCCGCGGGCCAGGTCGACGCCGATCAGCCGATTCGCCGAGGCGCGGCGGCCGGTCTCGGGCGTCGAGGCCGGGGGGTCGTCCGCGGGCGGAACACGGTCCCCTGGAGGGTCCTGTAGATGCTGGACGGAGGCCATGCGGGGTCTCGCTCTCGTCTCGTACTGGGTGGGTGACCCGGGCGGGCGGACTGGTGTGGACGCCGTAGCCGGCCGTCCCGGTGGTCTTCACCGCAGGCCGTCAGGGCCCGCGGAGTGGGTGAAGTCGGGCATGGCGAACTCAGCGCGGCGGGCCCGGAATCGGGCGGGTCCGCATGCGAGGTGCCCGCGATTCAGCGCCCGGAGTTCGGGCGCGTGGGGTCTGCGGTGGCCTCGACCGCGAGCCAGAAGGCTTCCAGCAGTGCGTCGAGGACTCTGTCATCGTCCTGCTTGGCGAGGTACGGCACGTGGGCGGTGAGGGCCGGGTACCGCTCGGGCGAGAGGGTGGCGCAGGCGGCGGCCCATGCCTGCTCGTCGCCGTCCTTGACGTGCTGCGGCAGTACGGCGTACCCGGCACGCATGCCGGCGTGGGCGAGGACCGTGTCGGCGAGCATCCGCTGGAAGCGGGCGACGGCCTCCGCCCGCAGACCGATTTCCTGCAGTCCGACGAGCATCATCTCGACCGCGGCGAACTCCCCCGGGCCCCGCGTGGTCCGGCAGGCGACGGCGGCGCCCACAAAGGGATGCGCGACGTAGACCTCCACCACGCTGCGAGCCAGTGACTGCAACCGCTCACGCGCCGCCAGTCCGTCCGGGACCTGCGCGACCGCCATCCGCAGCAGTCGGTCGCCCACCGCGAGCAGCAGCGCATCGCGGTCGGCGAAGTGCCGCCACACCGCCGAGCGGTCCACGCCCAACTCCTCTCCCAGCGCCCGTCCGGTCAGCCCGTCCTCCTCCGCGCGCGCCGCGACCCGCACCGCCGCGTCGACGATCGCCTCCGGCGACAGGCGCATCGGCCGTCTCCTCACCTGGCCCATAGCCCTTCCGACATCTTCCCGACCGCTTCCCGACCGCTTCCTGACATCTGCGCTGTCATCAATGATGGCGGCGCAGATGCTAGACAGCTCCGACACCAAGCGGCAAATCCCCGACGGTTCAATCCCCTTATGACTAACGCGACTTCGGCACGGAGAGGTTCCCGGGTCGGAAAGCGATGGCCAACGCGGCTGGAAATCCAGGGTCGATGATGCCCGGGAGCCAAGGACCAGCAGGGCGGCGCGCTGAAGGCGGAGGCCGGGACCAAGGCGCCGACCGCGGCGAAGCATTGCCCCGCTCCTCGACCAACGCTCCCGCCTCGACACGGAGTTAGCCTCTCCTACCGGCGCTCAGCGATCAAATGAAGCAGGGCCGCCACCCGCCGATAGGGGTCGGTGCGCCCGGCACGTTCCTCGGCGCGGAGAATGGCACCGAGCGTCTCCGCGTCCGGCAGCGGCGCATCCGACGCGACGGTGTCGGTGAACACCCGAACCCCGTACCACTGGCGCACGCGCATCTCACGCCGGGCCAACGCCGCCGTAAGGTCCTCCAGACGATCGGCGCGGGCATGCACACCGATCCGGTTGAGATAGGAGTCCCCCTCGAAAGCCCTCTCGACGTTCTCCCAGTCGCCCAGCAGCCCAGGGCGCATCGCAAGGGCATCGCCGTTCCGTACGAGCAGGGAGAGGATTCCGCCGGGCGCCAGCACCTGCCCGACGGCGTCCAGTAGTGGACCGGGGTGCGGAAGATACATCAACAGGCCCTGACACAACACCACTTCAAAACTCGACGGCGCGAACATCCCCGCCAGCTGTTCGGCGTCGCCTTGGAGCAGCCGCACCCGGTCGCGGACCTCCACCGGCTCCGCGGCCACCGCGGCGCGAAAGTCGTCGAGCAGCCGGGGCGATGCGTCCAGTCCGGTGACCCGGTGTCCTCGTCGGGCCAAGCCCAGAGCCTGTGTGCCCTGACCGCAACCCACATCCAGCACCCGTCGGGGTGGCAGGTCCGGCAGGTGGGCCACCAGCTGCCGCGACACCACCTCCTGGCGCACGACCTGCCGCAACGTCCCCAGACGAGCCCGCCACTGCTCCTCCCCCGCCGAGAAGTCCACGTCCCTGCCCTGGCCCCGCCCTTGTCCCTGTCCGTCCCTGTCCACATGGCCTCCTCTGTCGCCCGGTCGCGCCGAGCCCGGACGAACGAGTTCGCCCCGCCCGGTTGGCCCGGCCACGCTACGGGGCACCGCGCCATGAGCCGAGCGGAGCCGAGCCGAGCCGTGGGCGCCTGCGGCGGCGGAGCCGTCCTGGAACGTGGTCGGCCCCGCCCCGGCCGCCCGGCGGCGCTCCGACCGCCGACGTGCTCGGCGGCCACACCGCGCAGCGCTCAGCCCTGTGCGGGCTTCCCCGCCGGTGCGTACTCCCGCAGGATCTCCACGAACGCCCGCATCCACTCCGGCTGGTCGTTCCAGGCGCGGGCCGAGACGACCTTGCCGTCCACCACCGCCGGGCCGTCCACGAAGACACCGCCGCCCAGTTGCACCTCCGGCGCACAGGCGGGGTAGGCGGAGGTGCGGCGGCCCTTCAGCACACCGAGCGGGGCCAGCGCGATGGCCGCGTGGCAGATGTGCGCCACCGGCTTGTCCGCGTCGAAGAAGTGCGTGACGACGCGCCGGAAGTCGGGATCCTGCCGAAGGTATTCGGGCGCCCGGCCACCGGGGAGGACAAGGGCCGCGTACGCCGCCGGGTCGACCTCGGACAGCGCGAGATCGGCCGGCCAGGAGTGGCCCTGGCGCTCGACGTAGGTGTCGAAGTCGTCGACGAAGTCGTGCACGACGAACTGCAGCTTCTTGCGAGAGGGGGCGGCGATCCGCGGCTCGTAGCCCTCCTCCAGCAGCCGCTGGTACGGGTAGAAGAACTCCAGGTCCTCGGTGGCGTCGCCGGCGATGAGCAGGATCTCGGGCATGGCGGTACTCCTCGTGATCGCAGCGTCCGGCCCGATCGGGGATGGCCGGGCCGTATCGGTCCATCGGTTCCCCACCCGGTGTACTCGAATGCGCCTTCCGGACGACTGCTTCGTCGTCGGCGGGGTCAACCGGCAGGCCCTGTTCTGCCGGGTGGCCGACGTGGGTACCGACGCAGCACACGACGGTTCCGGCTCCGACCACCGAGTTCCCATCAGACGCGCTCAGGACGGCGCTGACCGGGGAGACCCGTGCACGAGCGACCGCCGTCGCCGACGCGATCCGCACCGAAGGGGCGACGGCGGCCCAGTCCACCACTGCGCGTACCACCGCCTGGCCAGGGCCGTGACCATGCCCCTGGGCGACCGCTCAAGTCCGGGACGCGTCACCTCGCCGACGCATGCGACTATGATGAGCGCATGCATACTTCGTCCTGTCTGAGCTGGTGGCGCTCCTTGTAGGAGCGGCCATCTCTCATGCATGACCGGGCCGTTCGGATGGACGGCCCTTTTGTGTTCCCTGGGACCAGGGCTCGTGCCGTCCTGACGGCACGACCGACCCACCAGGAGACCTTGTGAACACCACCCACCAGCCCCCCGGCCCCGACGCCGCTGCCTCGGATCCCTCCACCGACACACTCGGGACGTCTGCCGCGCAGGCCCGCAATGCGGTGTTGGAAGAGCTGATCCTCAAGGACCCCGGCCAGTTCCGTGTGCTGACCGGCGACCGCCCCACCGGCCGTCTGCACCTGGGGCACTACTTCGGCACCCTGCACAACCGGGTACGTCTGCAGGACCTCGGAGTGGAGTTGTTCGTGATCATCGCGGACTACCAGGTCCTGACCGACCGCGATGTAGCGGACGACCTGACCGGGCACGTCGAGGAACTGGTACTGGACCACCTCGCCATCGGCGTGGACCCGGCGCGCAGCACGATCTTCACGCACAGCGCCGTCCCGGCCCTCAACCAGCTGATGCTGCCCTTCCTCAGCCTCGTCTCCGTCGCCGAACTCAACCGCAACCCCACGGTCAAGGACGAAATCGCCCACTCGCGCCAGTCCGCCGTCAGCGGCCTGATGTTCACCTACCCCGTCCACCAGGCCGCGGACATCCTCTTCTGCAAGGCCAACCTGGTCCCGGTCGGCCAGGACCAGCTCCCCCACCTCGAACTCACCCGCACCATCGCCCGCCGCTTCAACGACCGTTACGGCAACGGCAGTGCCGTCTTCCGGCAGCCCGATGCCCTGCTGTCGAACGCACCACTGCTGCTCGGCACGGACGGCACCAAGATGAGCAAGAGCCGAGGCAACGCCATCCCCCTGGCCGCCGGTGCCGACGAGACCGCCCGCCTGGTCAAGGGGGCCAGGACCGACTCGGAACGGCACATCACCTACGACCCGGCCACTCGCCCCGAGGTGTCCTCCCTGCTCCTGCTCGCGGCCCTCTGCCTGGACCGCACCCCCCAGCAGGTGGCCGCCGACATCGGCTCTGCGGGAGCCGCCGCGCTCAAGAGGACCGTGACCGAGGCGGTCAACGAGTACCTGGCTCCGATCCGAGCCCGCCGAACCGAGTACGCGCAGGACCGCACCTTCCTCCGCCGGACACTGCGCGAGGGCAACGAGCGCGCCAGAGCGGCGGCCGATGCCACTCTCGCCGAGGTGCGTGCCGCCATGAACAGCCACTACTGACAATCTCAAGTCCGTTGACCCGGATGACCCGGAGGCCCGGTGAGACACCGCCGGGCCGCCCCACCGCAGAACCGCCTGCCCCACTCTGCGTGCACCCCGCACACCAGGGGCGAGGTCTCGGCAAGCGCATCATGGCCGAGCTGACCCAGGAGTTGGAGGACCGAGCGCCCGCCACCGCCTACGTCTCGCCCATCGCGGACGGCCCCGCGCGCTTCCTCTACGAGAAGTTCGGCTTCGCCGACACCGCCGCGCACGGCTCGGTCGGCATGTACCGCCTGATGGGCGGCAGTTGAGAGCCGGCGTCAGGGCGTGACCCGCCCGTTTCCAGGGCGTGACGCGCCACATCGCAACCGGACGCGGCGAGTTGCCGCCGCCGCTTCGATGGCGTCCTGCTCACCCTGCGCGCGCCCTGTGTGCCCTGCTCGGCACCGACTACGGGAGCGGACCCGAGGGCCGCACCCGGATCGGATCGTGACTGAGCGCGGCACATGGCGGGTTGCGCCGGATGCCGCGCTCGAATCGTTTCAGCCTTCGCGGCTCGGCGGCGCGCAGAGACGCTCGTCGCCGTGCCCGACTGACGCTAACTCACTGCTCGTCGAGGTCGTCCTGGATGTCATCGATGGACTGCTGCCTGCCCTGCTGCTGGCGCGACTTGTCCTGCGCCTGCTGGCCCCGCTGCTGCGCCTGCTGCCTGGCCTGCTGTGCCTTTTCCCGGGCCTGCTGCGCCTTGCCCTGCATTTCGTCCTTCATCCCCATTGCAGATGCTCCTTCATACGTAGGAATACGGGGCGGGTGCCCAGATCGATGATGCTGGAGCGGCCGGGCGCCAGCTCTCCCGCAGGGGCAAAGGGGTGAACGGGGTCGGGCCGTCAGCCGTCCGTGCCCGGCGGCACCGGTATGGGCCGCAGTCCGTCCAGGGCGAGGTCGAGGAGGCGTTCGGCCTGCTCCCGCTGCTCGGGCCTCGCCGAGGTGAGGGCGATGCCGGCGAGGGCGGCGAACATGTCGGTCGGCAGGATGTCGGACCGGATCACGCCGGCGGCCACTCCGGCGTCCATCAGGGAGGACAGGGCGGCCTGAATCATCTCGCGGCTGTCGGCGTACGGGTTGGCCCCCGAGGCGACGACGGCACGCAGGGCGTCGGCCATGCCGAGTTTGGCGGTGGCGTAGTCGATGAAGCGACGCGTCCACGCGCGCAGGGCCTCGCCCGGCGGCATGGTCGCCAGGAGGCCGGGGACGGCGTCGCACAGCCGGGCCACCTCATTGCGGTAGGCCGCTTCGATCAGTGCCTCTCGGGTCGGGAAATTCCGGTACAGGGTGCCGCTTCCCACGCCCGCTTCCTTGGCGATGCGCTCGAAGTGCGCGTCCAGCCCCTCCTCGGTGAACACGCGCACCGCCGCGGCCAGGATCTTGTCCCGGTTGCGCTGTGCATCAGCCCTCAGTGGACGTTCTGCGGACGGCGCCATCAGCGGCTCTCCCCTCATCACCATTGCCAAGTGGAGGCATCGCCGCTTAGCGTGGATGAAGTGGCGGCGCCTCCACTTCACTCTAGGGCATGCCCCGGCCTGCCCTCACCCTCCTCCCGGAAGGACTGTCGATCATGCAGGGAATCGAAGGCAAGGTCGTGGCGATCACCGGCGCCGGCAGCGGAATCGGTGAGGCAACGGCGTTGCTGCTCGCCGAGCGCGGCGCGAAAGTCGTCCTCGGGGCACGCCGCACCGACCGTCTGGAGGCCCTGACCGCCCGGATCGAGAAAGCCGGCGGCGAGGCCGCCTGGGTCCGCACCGACGTGACGCGGCGCGCGGACCTGTCCGCTCTCGTCGAGCTGGCCCGCGACCGGTTCGGCAAGATCGACGTACTCGTCGGCAATGCCGGGGTCGGCCTGATCTCCCCCCTGGACGAACTCCGCGTCGAGGACTGGGAGCAGATGATCGACGTCAACCTCAAAGGCGTGCTGTACGGGATCGCCGCCGCCCTGCCCGTGTTCC